>NZ_SACP01000016.1 GCF_004004555.2 Methylobacterium oryzihabitans | reverse complement strand
CGGCGCCCGCCAAGCCCGCCGAGGAGCCGGCCCAGCCGGCGCTCCCTCGCGCCGCCGCGCCGCCGGCCGCTCCGACCCCGGCGCCCGTTCCTGCGACGCCCCCCGCCACCGCGCCGGCCGCCGTGGCCCCGCCGGCGCCGCCTCCGGCCGTGCCGCAGGGCACGCCCGCCACCGTGCTCGACACCCAGGATTACGACGGCGTCCTCGGCAAGCCGGTGCGCAGCGCCGCGGGCGAGGACATGGGCCGCATCATCGACATCATCGTCGACAAGGAGGGCCGCCCGCGCGCCGCGATCATCGATTTCGGCGGCTTCCTCGGCGTCGGCTCGCGCAAGATCGCGGTCGACTGGCGGGCGCTGCAATTCTCGGCCGACAACAAGCCCGGCCGCGGCGTGCTGCGGCTGAACCGCAACCAAGTGCGGGTTTCCCCCGAATATAAGCCCGGCGACCCGATCGTGGTGCTGGGGCCGGCCGGTCCGGCTCCCGACGCCGATCAGGCGACGGCGCGCACTCCCCCAGGAAATCCCCCGGGACAAGCGACGCCCCAGGACAAATGACGCGAGCCAGACCGGCCCGGCGCCGCCCCCTCCCCCTCGACCGCGAGGTTCCGCGCCACGAGATGCGACCCGACCCGCGCCCCGAGCCCCGCGGTCACGACTCCCGCGGCCAGGAGGTCCGGGACGGGGACTCGCGCGACCGGGCCGGGGCGGCGCGACGGCGCGAGAAGCCGGCGCCCTCGCTCCAGAGCAGCCGCGGCCTCGACGCGTTCACGTTCTTCGTCGCCAACCTGCAGACCGGCTTCGGGCCGTTCATCGCGGTCTACTTCACCGCCCAGTCCTGGACCCAGTCCGACATCGGCCTCGTCCTGACCATCGGCAGCCTGTTCAGCCTGTTCGGGCAGGTGCCGGGCGGCGCCTTCGTCGACTGGGTCCGCTCGAAGCGGTTCGTCGCCGCCCTGTCGGTGGCGATCATCGGCGCGAGCGCGGCGGGGCTCGCCCTGTTCCCGACCTTCCTCATCGTCGCGCTGGCGATGATCGCGCATTCGCTGGCGAGCTGCACCCTCACCCCGTCGATCGCCGCGATCAGCCTCGGCCTCGTCGGGCATCGCGGCCTCGGCGAGCGGCTCGGCCGCAACGCCCGCTTCTCCTCGATCGGCAACGCGCTCGCCGCGGCGATGATGGGGGCCTGCGGCTACTACCTCTCCAACGAGGCGGTGTTCTACGTCACCGCCGCCCTGGCGATCCCGACGCTGGCGGCCTTGTGGTTCGTCCGCGCCTCGGAGATCGACGTGGTGCGTCCGCAGGGTCCCGCCTCGGAGGGCGGCGGCTGGGCGAGCCTGAAGCTGCTCCTCACCAACCGGGCGCTGCTGTGGTTCGGGGCCTGCATCACCCTGTTCTTCGTCGCCAACGCGGCGATGCTGCCCCTCGTCGGCAGCGTGCTCACCGTGCGCACCAGCCACACCGCCACGGTGCTGATCGCCGCCTGCATCATGGCGCCCCAGATCGTGATGGCGCTGATCGCGCCGGCGGTCGGTCGGGCGGCGCAGGCCTACGGCCGCCGGCCGCTGCTGATCCTCGGCTTCGCCGCCCTGCCGATCCGCGGCCTGTTCTTCGCCTATACCGACGTGCCCGAGCTGCTGGTGCTGATCCAGATCTTCGACGGGATCTCGGCCGCGGTGCTCGGCGTGATGGTCCCGCTCGTCGTCGCCGACACCACCCGCGGCACCGGGCGCTTCAACCTCGCCCTCGGCGCGGTCGGCACGATGATGGGGCTCGGTGCCGCCATGAGCACCACCCTGTCGGGCTTCGTCGCCGACCATTTCGGCACCCATTCTGCATTCCTGTGCCTCTCGGCGGTCGCCCTCGCGGCCCTCGGCATCGCCGCCCTGGTGATGCCGGAGACGCGGCGCGACCGTTGACGGGCGGCACGGTCGCGCTGCATCGCAGCATCCGAGGGTGCGCGGCAGCGACGGTCAACTCTCGTTCAGGTGAGCGGGATTAAGGGAGCGCGGACGAGGCACGCCTGCATCATTTTTCGCCTGCAACATAAGGTGACGCTTGTGCGTTGCGGATCAGGTGGGTTCTCATCCACCGTCCGATCATCCGCCACGGGCGTGTCAGAACCGGGATCGATCGTCACGATGGATGACCTCTGCGCGTACGCCGACAGGCCTTGGGCCTTCGTGTCTCGCTATCTCCGACGCCGCGTGGTGCCTCACGCGGCGATCCTGGTCGCCGTGCTGGGGGCCGTCGCCTGCTCGGTCAGCACGCAGTACGGGATCAAGGGCGTGGTCGACGCCCTCGGCAAGGGGCCCGAGAGCGGCCTGATCTGGCCGGCGCTGACGGTCCTGATCGTGTTCATCGCCGCCGACAACATGCTGTGGCGGGTGGCGAGCCTCATCGGCGCCTTCACCTTCGTGGCGGTGACCGGCGACATCCGCCGCGACCTGTTCCGCCATCTCACCGGCCATTCGCCGTCCTACTTCGCCGACCGGCAGCCCGGGACACTGGCGAGCCGCATCACCGCGACCTCGAACGCGATCTTCACCGCCGAGAACATGTTCGTGTGGAACGTGATGCCGCCCTGTGCGGCGGCGTTCGGCTCGATCCTGTACGTGTCGACCGTCAGCGTGCCGATGGCTCTCGGCCTCATCGTGATCTGCGGCGGCGTGGTCGTGCTGATGTTCCGCATCGCCGCCGCCGGCAAGCCGCTGCACCACGACTTCGCCGAGAAGGCCGCGGGCGTCGACGGCGAGATGGTCGACCTCGTCAGCAACATGCCGCTGGTGCGGGCCTTCGGCGCCTTCAAGCGCGAATACGCCCGCTTCGACGTCACCATCGGCACCGAGATGGGCGCGCGCCGCCGCTCGCTGCTCTACCTCGAGAAGCTGCGGGTGATGCACGCCGTCATCACGGTCGCGGCGGTGCTCGGGCTGCTCTACTGGGCGATCCGGATGTGGGAGGTCGGCGCCGCGACCGCCGGTCAGGTCGTGCTGGTCTGCACCCTCGGCATCACGATCCTGGCGGCGACCCGCGACCTCGCCGTCGCGCTCGTCGACGTGACCCAGCACACCGCCCGCCTGTCGGAAGCCCTGCGCACCCTGCTCCAGCCCCACGACCTGCGCGACCATCCGGAGGCCAAGCCGCTGGTCGGCGAGGGCGCCCAGATCACCTTCGAGCACGTGGCGTTCAACTACCCGGACGGCCGCGAGGTGTTCAGGGACTTCAACCTCGAGATTCCGGCCGGGCAGCGCGTCGGCCTCGTCGGCCGCTCGGGCGGCGGCAAGTCGACCCTGTTCACCCTGCTCCAGCGCTACTACGACCCGCAGAGCGGCCAGATCCTCATCGACGGCCAGAACATCGGCCGCGTCACCCAGGAATCGCTGCGCGACGCGATCACCGTGGTGCCGCAGGACATCTCGCTGTTCCACCGCTCCCTGCGCGAGAACATCCGCTACGGCCGGCCCGACGCCACCGACGAGGAGGTGTGGGCCGCCGCCGACGCGGCGCGCTGCACCGACTTCATCAACGACCTGCCGGGCGGCTTCGACACCATCGTGGGCGACCGCGGCGTGAAGCTCTCGGGCGGCCAGCGCCAGCGCATCGCGGTGGCCCGCGCCATCCTGAAGGACTCGCCGATCCTGCTCCTCGACGAGGCGACCTCGGCCCTCGACACCGAATCGGAGGAAGCGATCCGCGAGGCGCTGGGCAACCTGATGAAGGGCCGCACGGTCATCGCCATCGCCCACCGTCTCTCGACCCTCAAGGACTTCGACCGGATCGTCGTCCTGGACGGCGGTTCGGTGCTCCAGGACGGCTCGCCGGAGCGGCTGACCCATCTCGACGGGTTCTACCGCGACCTGATCCAGCGCGAGACGATCAAGCTGTCGCGCGAGGCGGCGTAATCCGACCCGGGGGGCTGCCGGAGGCGTCCCCCTCGCCCCGGGCCGCCGCGGCAGCCTGATCGCACCGCGGAACTCCGCGCCGCATACCGGGTGTCGTTGAGTCCGACCTTCGGTTCCGCTCTCGAACTTTTGCCGAGCCCAACGCCCCGAACGTCTCGGTCCCGAACGTGTTGGCTTGGCATCGACAATGCGAGATGCGTCAACCGCCCCGTCGATCTCCGGCCTGCCCGAGATCGAGGCGATGCGTCGGCATCTCGGGCGTCGTCAGGATGATGCGATGTCCGGAATCCGTCGTCCGGAAGCCGTGCGACGCCGCCGCGGGACTGCGTCCGGACCGATCCGGACGCAGCCATCGACGTCAGCGAAGCGAGCCGCAGAACCGCTGGATGCGGGTGCACGCCTCCTCGAGCGCCTTGTTCGAGGTGGCGTAGGAGATGCGCAGGTTGGGGCCGAGCCCGAAGGCCGAGCCGTGCACCGCCGCCACGCCCTCGGCTTCGAGCAGGCCGAGGACGAAGTCCTCGTCGGTCTCGATCACCTTGCCCTCCGGCGTCCGGCGACCGATCAGATCGGCGCAGGACGGGTAGACGTAGAACGCGCCCTCGGGCGTCGGGCACTTGAGCCCCTTGGTCTGGTTGAGCATCGAGACCACGAGGTCGCGCCGGACCTGGAACGCCGAGCGGAACTCGGCGAGGTGGTCCTGCGGCCCGTCGAGGGCGGCGACGGCGGCCCATTGCGAGATCGTCGCGGCGCCCGAGGTCTGCTGGCCCTGGACGAAGTCCATCGCCTTGATGAGAGGCTCGGGACCGGCGGCGTAGCCGATGCGCCAGCCGGTCATGGCGTAGGACTTCGAGACGCCGTTCATCGTCAGGGTCCGGTCGTAAAGCGCCGGTTCGACCTGGGCGGGGGTCACGAACTCGAAATCGCCGTAGACGAGGTGCTCGTACATGTCGTCGGTGAGCACCCAGACGTGCGGGTGGCGCACCAGCACGTCGGTGAGCGTCTTCATCTCGGCGCGGCTGTAGGCACCGCCGGTCGGGTTCGAGGGCGAGTTCAGGATCACCCACTTCGTCTTCGGGGTGATGGCGCGCTCGAGTTCCTCGGCCTGGAGCTTGAAGTTCTGCTCCATCGTGGTGTCGGCGAAGACGGCGGTGCCGCCGCACAGCCCGACCATCTCCGGGTAGGACACCCAGTAGGGGCGCGGGATCACCACCTCGTCGCCCGGGTTCAGGGTTGCGAGGAGCGCGTTGTAGATCACCTGCTTGCCGCCGGTGCCGACGATGGTCTGCGACGGCTTGTAGTCGAGGCCGTTCTCGCGCTTGAACTTCTTCGCGATCGCCTCGCGCAGCGGCACGATGCCGGAGACCGGCGGATACTTGGTCTCGCCGCGCTGGATCGCCTCCACCGCCGCCTGCTTGATGTGGGCGGGGGTGTCGAAGTCCGGCTCGCCGACCGAGAGGCTGATGACGTCGCGGCCCTGGGCTTTCAGGTCCCGCGCCTTCTGGGTCATCATGATCGTCGCGGACGGCTTCACGCGAGAAAGGGCGTCGGCGAGAAAGCCCATGGGTCGGCTCCGGCGGTTCGGGATGGCTGGGGCGGTCCCCTGTCTCTTCGTGTGGGGGCCGGTGGCGAGGCTTCCGGCGTCGCGGGGGGCGCGTCCGGCCGGAACCTGGGTCATGCGTCATGGTCGCCGCGGGCGCGACGTCATGGCAGCGGCCGATGCTTAATCGCGACCCACCCGAGGGGCAAGCTTCGCCGGCGGCCCGGCCCATGCGCCCGGAGCGTGGCATGCGGTTTCCGACCGGTCGCTCGGCGATCCCTGCGGGATCGTGGCGTTCGCGATGCGGAGACCGACTTCGCTCAGGTGTGCGCAGGGCTTTGCTCTGCGCCGCTCGGGCGGAGTCGATCCCGGTCGCCTCACGGGCTTGCGGTCGCCTGGACGTAGACCAGCAGGCCCTGGCCGCCGCGCTCGATGTCCTCGCGCGCGGCGTCGCGGGCCTCGTCGGGGTCGCGGCGGCGCAGGGCGCCGAGCATCCGCCGGTGCGGGTGCGGCTCCCAGTCCGGCAGGCCGCCGTCGTAGAGGTGCGACAGGATCGGGCCGCAGCGCACCCACAGCGTCTCGACGATGTCGCACAGCACCGGCAGCCGGGCGAGGCGGCACAGGCCGAGGTGGAACTCGGTGTTGAGGTTCACCGCCCGCTCGAAGTCGCGGGTGCGGTGGCACTCGGAGATCGCCTCGTGGATCGCCGCGAGCCCGTCGATCTCGGCGGCGGAGGCCACCACCGCCGCCGTCGCCGCCGCGCGGCCCTCCAGGTCGATGCGGATCGCCCGGATCTCCAGCAGTTCGGCGAGGGTCAGCGTCGGCACCACGACGCTGCCGCGGGCGTCGATCGCCAGCGCCTTCTCGGAGACCAGCCGCAGCAGCGCCTCGCGCATCGGCGTCGCGCTGATCCCGAACCGCACCGACATCGGCCGCAGCCGCAGGCGCTCCCGCGGACGGAGCTGGCCGCGCATCAGCGCCGCCCGCAGGTCGGCATAAGCGCGTTCGCCGAGATTCTCGCGCACCAGCGGGCGCACCCAGTCGGTCGGTTCGGTGTCGCGCGCCTTGGGCGGCGCGGAATGGCTTGACATGCGGCCCCGTCTCGGTCGAAGAGTGTTATAACAAATTACAGGCTGTGCCTCAACGCAAGGCACGAAGCGGTTCGCCACCGCCGACAGCCCCCGGGAGGATCATGCTCGCGCTGCGAAAGACCGCCGCCGCGTTCGGCCTCGACCTCGTCGAAGTCGCGGCCCCGTCCCCGCCGCCGGCGGGCCACGCCACCGTCGCGGTGGCGGCGGCCGGCATCTGCGGCAGCGACATCCACGCCTACGAGTGGACCCCAGGCTACGAGTTCATGGCCGCCGCGATGCCGGTGACCATGGGCCACGAATTCGCCGGCACGGTGCGGGCGGTCGGGGACGGCGTCACCGGGTTGACGCCCGGCGACGCCGTGACCTGCTGGCCGACCGTGGCCTGCGGCGCCTGCCCGGCCTGCGAGGCCGGCCGGCCACAGGAATGCCGCGACCGCGCGATCGTCGGCCTCCACCGCGACGGCGGCTTCGCCGCCGAGGTGACGGTGCCGGCCCGCAACCTGCGCCGGCTTCCGACCGGGCTGCCCCTCGACGTCGCGGCGCTGACCGAGCCGCTGTCGATCGCCGTCAACGCCGTCGACGTGGCCGAGGTCTCGCCTGGTGACCGGGTCGTCGTCCTCGGCCCCGGCCCGATCGGCCTCGGCATCGCCTGGGTCGCGCAGGGGCGCGGCGCCCGGGTGCTGCTCGCCGGTCTCGACGACGCCCAGCGCCTCGCGACGGCGCGCCGCCTCGGCCTGACGGACTGCGTCGACCTGCGCGACGAGAGCCTGGACGCGGCGGTGCGGCGGGTGTTCGGCGATGCGGCCGACCGGGTGATCGAGGCGACGGGCGTCGCCCGCTCGGTCAGCGACGGGCTCGCGGTGCTGCGGGCCGGCGGCGTGATGGTCGCAGCCGGCATCCACTCCGCGCCCCTGACCCTCGACCTCACCGGCTTCGTGCGCGGCAAGAAGCAGTTGCGCGCCGCCCACGACACCACGCCGCGCGCCCTCGACGAGGCGATCCGGCTGCTGGCCGCCCATGCCGGCACCCTGGCGGAACTCATCACCCACCGGCGCCCCCTCGCTGCGGCGGTCGAGGCGTTCGACCTCGCCCGCAGCCGGGCCGCCGTCAAGGTGATGCTGCTGCCGGAGCCTGGGGACGGCGACACCCATCGACGGGAGACACGAGCATGACCATCGCGGTGCGTAAACCCGCCCCGGCCGCGGGCGGCAACATGACCGGCGCCGACGCCCTCGCGGCGGCGCTCCAGCGCCACGGCGTGCGGGAGGTGTTCGGGCAGAGCATCCCCTCGGCCCTGTTCCTCGCCGCCCCGTCCTACGGCATCCGCCAGATCGGCTACCGCACCGAGAATGCCGGGGCCGCGATGGCCGACGCCTTCGCCCGCGTCTCCGGCAAGGTCGGGGTGGTGGCGGCCCAGAACGGCCCGGCCGCGACCCTGCTGGTGCCCGGCCTCGCCGAGGCGCTGAAGGCGTCGATCCCGGTCGTCGCCATCGTGCAGGACGTCAACCGCCGCTTCACCGACAAGAACGCCTTCCAGGAACTCGACCACGCCGCCCTGTTCTCCGGCGTTGCCAAGTGGGTGCGCCGGATCGGCGACCCGAGCCGCATCGACGACTACGTCGACATGGCCTTCGCGGCGGCGAGCACCGGCCGGCCCGGCCCGGCGGTGCTGCTCGTGCCCCTCGACATCCTCGACGAGCGCACCGAGATCGACGCCGTGGCGCCCCGCCGCGCCGCCCATCTCGGCACCTACCCGCTCGACCGCACGGTCGCCGACCCCGCCCGGGTGGCCGAGGCCGCCGCCCTGCTCGCCGGCGCCAAGCGCCCGGTGGTGATCGCCGGCGGCGGCGTCCACTCCTCCGGTGCCTGCGCCGAACTCGCCGCGCTCCAGGCGCTCGGCCTGCCGGTCGGCACCACCGTGATGGGCAAGGGCACGGTCGACGAGACCCACCCGCTGTCGCTCGGGGTCGTCGGCTACTTCATGGCGCCGCGCGGCCGCTCGTCCCACCTGCGCGAGGTCGTCACCGGCGCCGACGTCGTGCTGCTGGTCGGCAACCGCACCAACCAGAACGGCACCGACAGCTGGTCGCTCTACCCGCGCGAAGCCCGCTACATCCATCTCGACGTCGACGGCGGCGAGATCGGCCGCAACTACGAGGCGCTGCGCCTCGCCGGCGACGCCAAGCTGACGCTCGCGGCGCTGACCGAGGAACTGCGCCGCACCGGCCTGCCGGGTTCGCAGGGCGGCCGCCCGGCCCTGGAATCCGGCATCGCCGCGGCGCGCACTCGCCACCAGGAGGACATGACGAGCCTCGTCGACATGGACGCGGCGCCGCTGCGGCCCGAGCGGATCATGGCCGAGATCGACGCCGTTTTGACCCCCGAGTCGATCGCGGTGGCGGATGCGAGCTACGCCTCGATCTGGATCGCCAACTTCCTCACCGCCCGCCGGGCCGGTCAGCGCTTCCTGACGCCCCGCGGCATCGCCGGTCTCGGCTGGGGCCTGCCCTTCGCGCTCGGTGCCAAGGTGGCCCGGCCCGACGCCTCGGTGATCTGCGTCACCGGCGACGGCGGCTTCGGCCACGTCTGGGCCGAACTGGAGACCGCCCGGCGGATGAAGCTGCCGGTGGTGCTGGTAGTGCTCAACAACCAGATCCTCGGCTACCAGAAGCACGCCGAGCTGTCGCTGTTCGGCAACTTCACCGACGTCTGCGACTTCGAGGCCGTCGATCACGCGGCGATCGCCCGCGCGTGCGGCTGCGCCGGCCAGCGCATCGAACGCCCGGACGACCTCGGCCCGGCCCTGCGCGCGGCGCTGGCGGCGGACGGCGTGACGGTGCTCGACGTCGTCACCGACCAGCGCGCCTACCCGCCGATCACCAGTTTCCAGGGCAAGGACGCGCTGGATTACTGACCGGCGCGGCGCCCGACCCTCCACCCTCTGCGGGGGAGGGTGGCGAACGGAGTGAGCCGGGAGAGGGGAACGCGACGGCTCAGGAGGTGGCGCCAGTCATCTCGGGCGCGACCTCTCCGGAAGCGGCGTCCCCTCTCCCGCCCCGCATCCGCGGGGCACCCTCCCCCGCAGAGGGGGGAGGGTTCGGGCGGTGTCCGCCCGACGATCGAACAACCGAACCGGGCGGTCACAGCCCGTGCAACCAACGAGGGAGGAAGCCATGAAGCCAGCCGTCGCCGTCACGTCCGTGCTCGCCGTCCTGCTCGGTCTCGCCGCCACCGCGGCGCAGGCGGAGGTGAAGTTCGGCGCGCTCTACCCGTTCAGCGGCCAGCTCGCGCTGCTCGGCGAGGAGAGCGCCCGCGGCCTCGAGATCGCGGTCGAGGAAATCAACGCCGCCGGCGGGGTCCAGGGCGAGAAGGTCGTGCTGGTGCGCGGCGATGCGGTCGACAACAACCAGGCGATCGGCGAGGCCCGCCGCCTCATCGCCCTGGAGAAGGTGTCGGCGATCTTCGGCACCTATTCCTCGGCCCGCTCGATCGCGGCGAGCCAGGTCGCCGAACTGTCCGGCATCCCGTATTTCGAGCTCGGCGCCGTCGCCGACGAGGTGACCGGCCGCGGGCTCAAGTTCCTGTACCGCACCAACCCGACCGCCGAGGACATGGCCAAGCTGGCGGTCGAGATGATCGTCAACAAGGTCGCGGCCGGCCTCGGCAAGAAGCCGGAGGACCTCAAGCTCGGCATCATCTACGAGGATTCGAGCTACGGCACCTCGGTCGCCAACCACCAGAAGAAGTTCGGCGCAGCGGCGAAGCTCAACGTCGTCAGCATGCAGGGCTACCCGGCCGCGACGGTGGACATGTCGTCCCTCGTGCTCGACCTGAAGCGGCGCGGCGTCGATATCGTGCTCCAGACCTCGTACCAGAACGACTCGGTGCTGTTCCTCCAGCAGGCCAACGAGGCCGGGTTCAAGCCGGGCGCGATCATCGGCGGCGGCGGCGGATACTCGATGCAGCCCACTGCCGACGCCGTCGGCCACAAGGTCATCGAGGGCGTGCTCGACACCGACTTCACCCAGTTCCTCGTCAACACCCAGTACACGCCCGGCATCGACGGCTTTGTCGAGACCTACAAGAAGAAGTACAACAGCGGGCCGCGCTCCGGTCACTCGCTCAACAACTACGTCGGGGCGAAGATCATTCTGCAGGAGCTGAACAAGGCGCAAGGCTTCGCGCCCGACACGATCACCAAGGCGATGAAGGCGATCGACGTGACACCCGGCACGACCGCGGTCGGCTACGGCTTCAAGTTCGGCACCAACAATCAGAACGAGCGCGCCGCGATGATGGGCATGCAGTGGCAGAACGGCAAGCTCGTCACGGTCTATCCGGACGCCGCGGCGGTTGCCCCGATGCAGATCGGGAAGTAGCCGGCGCAAAGGACTCAGGATGAAGCGCAATTCCCCTCTCCCGAGTGGGAGAGGGGCCAGGGGTGAGGGTGGCTCGGGTTCAGGATAAAACGCTCAACGTCGAGCTGCGCAGCTCAACCGTCTGAGCCTGATCCGGCACCGTCTCCACCCTCACCCCTACCCCTCTCCCACTCGGGAGAGGGGATCCCGCGACTGTAATGGCAATGTTCGTCGATGGAGACATCGCGCCTCAAATGGCCTGAACTCGAAAGCACCACCGGCTCCCCCAGTCCCCTAGCCACGAGGCGCGCATGGACATCCTTCTTCAGGTGCTGGCCAACGGGCTGATGCTCGGCGGTCTCTTCGCCATCGTCAGCGTCGGCCTCACGCTGATCTTCGGCATCGTCAAGGTCGTGAACTTCGCCCATGGCGAGTTCCTGATGATCGGGATGTACGGGACCTATCTCGTCACCAAGGCGCTCGGCCTGCACCCGTTCGTCGCGGTGATCGTCGTCGTGCCGGTGCTGTTCATCCTGGGCGCCCTGACCCAGCGCCTGCTGATCCAGCCGCTGATGGCGAGCGGCGACGACCACATCCAGATCTTCGCCACCGTCGGCCTGTCGACGGCGCTCATCAACCTCGCGCTGCTCGTGTTCGGCGCCGACATCGCCAACACGCCGCCGAACGGGCTGCGGATGCCGATCGAGATCGGGCCGGTGCGGGTGCTGCTCGGGCAAGTGGTGATCCTCGCCGCCGCGGTGGTGCTGGTGGTCGGGCTGCACCTGTTCCTGAGCCGGACCCAGACCGGACGGGCGATCCGGGCGGTGGCGCAGAACCGCGCCGCGGCCGAGCTGATGGGCATCAACGTCCGGCAGATCTACGCCCTGACCTTCGGCATCGGCGCCGCCTGCGTCGGCGTCGCCTCGGTGCTGATCGCGCCGCTCTACCCGACCTCGCCCAACAGCGGCACCTACTTCGTCCTCACCGCCTTCGTGGTGGTGGTGCTCGGCGGCCTCGGCTCGATCGGCGGCGCCTTCGCGGGCGCCCTGCTCATCGGCCTCATCGACAGCGTCGCGGGCTTCTACATCGGCTCCGACATGCGCGAGGTCGCGGTGTTCGGCGTCTTCCTGCTGATCCTGATCCTGCGGCCCTCGGGCCTGTTCGGGGCGCGGCTCCAGCTCGCCCACGTCTCGCCGTGAGGACCGTCATGACGACCGCCATCAAGACGACGACCCTCATGCCCGCCGCGGCGCCCGCCAGGCCCCGGCGCGAGACGATCGCCCTGGCGCTGCTGCTCGCCGCCCTGCTGGCGGTGCCGGTGCTGCTCGACAATGCCTTCGTCTACCACGTCTTCGTCACGATTTGCGTCTTCGCGGCGCTGTCGACCGCCTGGAACATCGTCGGCGGCTTCACCGGCCAGCTCTCGCTCGGCCACGGCATCTTCTACGGCATCGGCGCCTATGCCGGCGTCATCCTGGCCTCGCTCGGGATCACGCCGTGGCTCGGGATGTTCGTCGGCGCCGGGGTCGCGGTCGTCGTCGCGGTGGCGATCAGCTACCCGTGCTTCCGCCTGCGCGGCCCGTTCTTCTCGCTCGCCACCATCGCGTTCCTCGAAGTCTTTCGCGTCCTCGCGTTGCACTTCCGCGATCTCACCGGCGGCGCCACCGGGCTGATGATCCCGCTCAAGATCGGCGTCGAGTGGATGGTCTTTCGCGAGAAGCTGCCGCCGCTGGCGATCGCGTTCGGGATGCTGCTGTGCACGCTCCTCGTCGCCTGGGCGGTACGCTGGCGCCGGCTCGGCTACTACCTCGTGGCGACCCGCGAGCGCGCCTCCGCCGCGCAGGCGGCCGGCGTCGACACCGTGCGGGTCCGGCTGATCGCCGTCGCCCTGTCGGGGGCGCTGACCGCGATGGTCGGCACCTTCCACGCCATGTACCTCACCTTCATCGAGCCGGCGGCGATGTTCTCGCTGACCCTGTCGATCCAGATCGCGATGTTCGCGCTCATCGGCGGCATCGGCACGGTGTTCGGCCCGCTGCTCGGCGCCGTGCTGCTGGTGCCGGTGACCGAACTCGCCCGGGGCTGGCTCGGCGCCAAGGCGCTCGGCCTGCACGGCCTCGTCTACGGCCTCGTGCTGATGCTCGTCGTGCTGTTCATGCCCAACGGCCTGATGGGGCTGGTCTCGCGCTTCGTGCGCCCGAAGGCCGGCCGCGGCGTCCAGGCCGCCGCGGTGCCGGCGGCGCCCGCCGCCGCCGCACGGCCGCCGATCGGCGACGAGATCATGCGGGTCGAGGGGCTGCAGAAGCATTTCGGCGGCCTGCACGTCACCAACGACGTCGGCTTCACCCTGCGCGAGGGGGAGATCCTCGGCCTGATCGGCCCCAACGGCGCCGGCAAGACCACGGTGTTCAACATGGTCTCGGGCTTCCTCAAGCCCGATTCCGGCACGGTGAGCGTGCGCGGCCCGGACGGCACCTGGCGCCAGCCGGTCAGCCCGGCGGACTTCGCCGGGCTCGGCGTCGGCCGCACGTTCCAGATCGTCCAGCCCTTCGCGGCGATGACAGTCGAGGAGAACATCATGGTCGGCGCGTTCCACCGCCACGCCGACCCGCGCGAGGCCCGGGAGGTGGCGCGCGAGACCGGCATCCGCATGGGGCTCGGCCCCTGGCTCGACGCCGAGGCGCGCGGCCTGACCATCGGCGGGTTCAAGCGGCTGGAGGTCGCCCGCGTCATGGCGATGCGGCCGCGGGTGCTGCTCCTCGACGAGGTGATGGCCGGGATCAACCAGACCGACGTGCGCCGGGCGATCGACCTCATGCTGTCGATCCGCGACAGCGGCGTCAGCATCATCGCGATCGAGCACGTCATGCAGGCGGTGATGAGCCTGTCGGACCGGGTGATCGTGCTCAATTCCGGGCGGATCATCGCGCAGGGCCGGCCGCAGGACGTGGTGCGCGACCCGACCGTCATCGAGGCCTATCTCGGCAAGGAGTTCGCCCATGCTCACGCTTGAGGGCATCCACGCCGGCTACGGCGCCACCACGATCCTGCACGACGTTTCGATGGAGGTGGCGGCCGGCGAGGTGGTGACGATCGTCGGCGCCAACGGCGCCGGCAAGACCACGACCCTGCGCACCATCGCGGGCCTGCTGACCCCGACCTCCGGCCGCATCACCTTCGAGGGCGAGGACGTCACGCGGCTGTCGGGCCACGAGATGGTCGACCGCGGCGTCACCCTGATCCCGGAGGGGCGCCAGCTCTTCCCCGAGATGACGGTGCGCGAGAACCTCTTGATGGGGGCCTATCGCCGCGCCGCCCGCGCCCGGCAGGGCGAGACCCTGGACGAGGTGCTCGACCTGTTTCCCCGGGTGCGCGAGCGGCTCGACCAGAATGCCGGCTCGCTGTCGGGCGGCGAGCAGCAGATGGTCGCCATCGCGCGCGGCATGATGGCCCGGCCCAAGCTGCTGATGTTCGACGAGCCGTCGCTCGGCCTCGCGCCGATCGTCGTCTCGCAGGTCTTCGCGGTGGTCGACCGCATCGTGCGCACCGGCGTCACGGTGCTGATCGTCGAGCAGAACGTCTTCCACACCCTCCAGGTCGCCGACCGCGGCTACGTGCTGGAGAACGGCGAGATCGTGCTGCGCGACGCCGCCAAGGCGCTGCTCGCCAACGACCACGTCCGGCGGGCCTATCTGGGGATCTGACATGGCGACACGAGAGACGAATCCCGAGACCATCGCCCGCCGGCCGAGCCACGCCGGGCGGCGCGTGCTGGTGACCGGCGCCGGCCGCGGCATCGGCCGGGCCATCGCCGAGGGGTTCGGGGCCCGCGGCGCCGTCGTCGGCGTCGCCGACGTCAACCGCGACGACGTCGAGGCGGTGGTGGCGGCGATCGAGGCGGCCGGGGGCCGGGCGCTGGCCCTCCTCCTCGACGTCGCCGACTACGCCGAGGTCGAGACCCGCCTCGCCGAGGCGGCTCTGGTCGCCGGCGGCCCGTTCGACACGGTGGTCAACAATGCCGGCATCTCGCCCAAGCACGACGGCGCCGCCCACAAGGTCTGGGAGATGGATCCGGCCGAGTGGAACCGCGTCGTCGCCGTCAACCTTTCGGGCGCCTTCAACACCGTGCGGGCGCTCGCCCCGGCGATGCGCGAGGCCGGAAGCGGCTGGATCATCAACCTGTCCTCGGTCGCCGGCAAGACCTACTCGCCGATCGTCGGCTGCCACTACGCGGCGTCGAAGGCGGCCCTGATCGGGTTCACCAAGCACCTCGCGGCGGAACTCGGGCCGTCCGGCATCCGGGTCAACGCCATCGCGCCGGGGCGGATCGAGACCCCGATGGTGCGGGCGGTCGGCGAGGCGGTCAACGCGGAGCAGGCCCGCCTCACCCCGATGGGCCGCCTCGGCGCCCCCGAGGAGGTCGCCGACCTCGCCCTCTACCTCACCTCCGCCGAGGCGAGCTTCGTCACCGGCCAGACGGTGGACGTGGCCGGCGGTTTGTACATGACGTGACTTGCACGCTTTCGGGAGCCGAGAGGCTCGGTCGAAGATGGTAGCGCGGGATCCCCTCTCCCGGGTGGGAGAGGGGTAGGGGTGAGGGTGGCTTGGGCTCAGGATAATGCACTGAGCGTCGAGCTGCGCAGCTCAACCGTCAGCGATCTCTTCTGTCGCCGAGCCACCTTCACCCCTGTCCCCTCTCCCACCCGGGAGAGGGGGACTCGCGCCAAATCCTACGAGAAACGGCCCGCATGCGCGCGATCACCGGCACCACTCGCCTGTACGGCATCCTCGCCGACCCGATCTATCACGTGAAGACGCCCCAGGTGATGAACGCCCTGTTCGCCGAGGCCGGGGTCGACGGCGTGCTGGTGCCGTTCCACGTCGCCCCGGACGGGCTCGCGGCGGCGGTCGAGGGTCTGCGGCGGATCGAGAATTTCGGCGGCTTCATCGCCACCGTGCCGCACAAGATCCCGATGCTCGGTCTGTGCGACGAGGCGACGCCCGACGCCCACGGGGTCGGGGCGGTGAACTGCGTGCGCCGCGACCCCGACGGCCGGATGGTCGGCACCATCCTCGACGGGATCGGCCTCGTCGAGGCGCTGCGGGCATCGGGCGAGGAGCCGCGCGGCAGGCGCGTCGCCCTCGCCGGGGCCGGCGGCGCGGCGAGCGCGATCGCTTTCGCGCTCGCGGGCGCCGGGGTGTCGCACCTCACAATCGTCAACCGCACCGCCGCGCGTACGCAGGCGCTGCTCGACCGCCTGCGCGCCGCCCATCCCGGCCTGTCCCTCGGCACCGATCCGGCGGCCGGCCACGACATTCTGGTCAACGGCACCTCGCTCGGCATGAGGCCGGAGGATCCGCTGCCGTTCGATCCGGCGCTGCTGGCCGCGCGCCCCTTCGTCGCCGAGGCGATCATGGACCCCGACATGACGCCGCTCCTCGTCGCCGCCGAGGCCGCCGGCTGCCGCATCCAGCGCGGCCGGCCGATGCTGGAGAGCCAGATCGTCCTGATGGCCCGCCACATGGGAGCCCTCTGAGGCGATGCCGACCCCCTCCCCCGAGACCTTCGACTTCATCATCGTCGGCGGCGGCACCGCGGGCTGCGTGCTGGCCAACCGCCTCACCGCCTCGGGCACCCGCTCCGTGCTGCTGCTGGAGGCCGGCCGGCAGGCCCGCCACCCCTGGGTGACGATTCCCGCCGGGTTCAGCAAGCTGCTCACCAACCCGGCCTACAACTGGCGCTTCCAGACCGAGCCCGAGGAGGCGACCGGCGGGCGGGTGATCGCGGTGCCGCGCGGCAAGGGGCTGGGCGGCTCGACGCTCATCAACGGCATGATCTACGTCCGCGGCCAGCCGCAGGACTACGATGCCTGGGCGCAGCGCGGATGCACCGGCTGGGGCTTCGACGACGTCCTGCCGTACTTCCGCAAGCTCGAAGACTTCGCCGGACCGCCCGATCCCCTGCGCGCCCGAGGCGGGCCGCTGCCCCTGGTCACCGTGGCCGAGCGGCCGGCGATCGCCGAGGCGTTCATCGCCGCCGGCGTCGCGGCCGGCTTCCCAGAGAACCCCGACTACAACGCCGCGAGCCAGGACGGCTTCGGCTGGTATCAGGTCAACCAGCGCGGCGGGCGCCGGGTCAGCGCCGCCGACGCCTACCTCGCCCCGGCCCGGCGCCGGACGAACCTGTCGGTGCGCACCGACGCCCACGTCCTGCGCCTGATCGTCGAGGACGGCCGCGCCACCGGCGTCGCGGTGCGGATCGGCGGGGAGGAACGGGTCTTTTCCGCCCGCGCCGAGGTGATCCTGGCCGCCGGCGCCGCCCAGACGCCGCAACTGCTCGAACTCTCCGGCATCGGCGATCCTGACGTGCTGGCGCGGATCGGCGTCCCGGTCCTGCACGCCTCGCCGGGGGTCGGCGCCAATTACATCGACCATTACTGCACCCGGATGAACTGGCGGGTGAAGCTGCCGGTGACCCTCAACGAGGCGACCCGCGGCCACCGTCTCGCCCTCGCGGTGGCGCAGTACGCGGCGACGCGCCGAGGCATCCTGACCCTCGGCACCGGCCTCGCGCACGGCTTCGTGCGCACCCGCCCGGGGCTCGCCGGGCCGGACGTGCAGTACTTCTTCATGCACGCCAGCTACGCCAACGCCGCCGAGCGCCGGCTCGACCGCGAACCCGGGATGACGGTCGGCGTGACGCAGTTGCGGCCGGAATCCCGCGGCAGCATCCACGCCGCCTCGCCCGACCCGTTCGCCCAGCCGGTGATCCGGCCGAACTTCCTCGCCACCGAGGAGGACCGGCGGGCGATGGTCGAGGGCATGAAGATCGCCCGGCGCATCGTCGAGGGCGCGCCGATGGACCGCTTCCGGTCGCACGAACTGGCGCCGGGTCCCGATTGCCGGACCGATGCCGACTGGCTCGACTTCGCCCGCCGCGACGGCCAGACGATCTACCACATTTGCGGCACCACCCGGATGGGCACCGATCCGGGCGCCGTCACCGACCCGTCCCTGCGGGTGCGCGGCCTGCGCGGCCTGCGCGTCGCCGACGCCTCGGTGATGCCGGACATCGTCTCGGGCAATACTCAGGCGGCGGTGTTCATGATCGCCGAGAAGGCCGCCGACCTGATCCTGGCCGACGCGCGCTGAGTCCGCCTCTCAGCGGACCAGCCCGAGGGCGAGCAGGCTCAAGCCCAGCACCGAGCGGGTCACGCTGCGCAAGACCGCGCCCGCCGTGCCGACGGTCAGCGGGCGGTGGTTGTCGTTGACCGCCCGCGGCAGACCGCTCGGCCAGCGGCGCCACTTGCGGTCGTGCGACGGAACGGCATCGATCCGCAGCGGGGCGGCGGAAGCGGAGTGATGGCGGCACGACATGGATGATCTCCAGCGACGCCGACGATGCGCCAGACCCGTGAATGACGCAGACGGTCCCTGCACGAAACGCAGATCGGGCCTGTGAGGATCCGCAGGGTTCTCGATCTATGGCAAGCGCCGGCCTAACGCCGCTCCGGTCTCGTCGTCCCCCTCCCCTGCGGCATCGGCGCGCGACGATTCTGGCATCCGGCTTGCGGGGCACGATCCGAAGCAAGGAGAGAGAATCCGATGGCGTCCGAGGATGCGGCGAAGCCGGCCGATCTGGTCCGGGCCTTCCTGGCGAGCCTGCTGAAGGCCGCCCTGACCTCGGAGGAGGGCCACGGCCGTCAGTGGCGCGAGGAGGCCGCGGGGTTTCGCGGGCAACTCGGGCAGGTCGACGCCGAGGCGCTCGACCGCCTGAAGCTCGACGGGCTGTGGTGGCTCGCGCTCGGCGACGCCACCGCGCCCGAACTGCGGCCCGAGGAGGGACAGATCGAGTTCGCCCAGCCCAAGACCTGCCCGATCGCGATGCCGGAGATCGTGTCGGCGGAGGTCGCGATCGACGGGCTGGTCGATCGCCTCGTCAAGTCGGCGGCGACCGGCTGACCCGGCCGCTCTCTCACGGCCTCTGGTGGATCGCTTCGCGATGCAGAAACCGGCTTCGCTCATGCGCCGCGCGGGCTCGTGATACGGATTTCTGAACGAATCGTTCAAGAACCGTATCAGTTGCACACCGGCTTCGCCGTCCCTTGCGAACGAAACGGGGCGGCGGTTTTCTGCTCCCGTTGCAGCCGTGGAAGGCGGTCTTCGTCCTAACGCGGGTCCCCCTCTCCCGAGTGGGAGAGGGGACAGGGGTGAGGGTGGCTCCGGTTCCGCAATGATTCTGAACCGTCGAGTTGCACACCTCGACCGTTGTGGCCTGATCCGGCACCGTCTCCACCCTCACCCCTACCCCTCTCCCACTCGGGAGAGGGGATCCCGCGCTCAAAATTTTGACTGCAAAAGTAGTCGTTTGCAGCGAGTTTCTATTTAGCTGTCCATCTTCAGGGCGGCGATGAACGCCTCCTGCGGGATCTCGACCTTGCCGAACTGGCGCATGCGCTTCTTGCCCTCCTTCTGCTTGTCGAGGAGCTTGCGCTTGCGGGAGATGTCGCCGCCGTAGCACTTGGCGGTGACGTCCTTCGACAGGGCCCGGATGGTCTCGCGGGCGATGATCTTGCCGCCGATCGCCGCCTGGACCGGGATCTGGAACATGTGGCGGGGGATCAGGTCCTTCAGCTTCTCGCACATCGCCCGGCCGCGATGGTCGGCACGGGTGCGGTGGACCAGCATCGACAGCGCGTCGACCGGCTCGGCGTTGACGAGGATCGACATCTTCACGAGGTCGCCCTCGCGGTAATCCGAGATGTGGTAGTCGAACGAGGCGTAGCCCTTCGAGATCGACTTCAGCCGGTCGTAGAAGTCGAACACCACCTCGTTCAGCGGCAGGTCGTACACCACCATGGCGCGCTTGCCGACGTAGTTGAGGTCGACCTGGGTGCCGCGGCGGTCCTGGCACAGCTTGAGCACGCCGCCGAGATATTCGTCGGGCGTCAGGATCGTGGCGCGGATCCACGGCTCCTCGATCGACGCGATCTTCATCACGTCGGGCATGTCGGCGGGGTTGTGCAGCTCCTTGGTCGAGCCGTCCGACATGTTGAGGTGGTAGACCACGCTCGGCGCGGTCGAGATCAGGTCGAGGTTGAACTCGCGCTCCAGCCGCTCCTGGATGATCTCGAGGTGGAGGAGGCCGAGGAAGCCGCAGCGGAAACCGAAGCCGAGCGCCGCCGAGGTCTCCATCTCGTAGGAGAACGAGGCGTCGTTAAGCCGCAGCTTGCCCATGGCGGCGCGCAGGTTCTCGAACTCGGCGGCGTCGACTGGGAACAGGCCGCAGAACACCACCGGCTGCACCGGCTTGAAGCCCGGCAGCGGACCGGAGGTCTGGCGCTTGTCCTCCGTGATGGTGTCGCCGACGCGGGTGTCGGCGACCTCCTTGATCGAGCCGGTGAGAAAGCCGACCTCGCCGGGGCCGAGTTCGGTCACGTCCTGCATCTTGGGGCGGAACACGCCGATGCGGTCGACCCCGTAGGCGGCGTCCGCCCCCATCATGCGGATCGTCATGCCCTTCTTGAGCACGCCGTCGACGATGCGCACCAGCACGACGACGCCGAGATAGACGTCGTACCAGGAATCGACCAGCAGCGCCTTGAGCGGCGCGGCGCGGTCGCCCTTCGGCGGCGGCAGCCGGGTGACGATCGCCTCCAGCACCGCCTCGATGTTGAGGCCGGTCTTGGCCGAGATCGGCACCGCGTCCTTGGCGTCGATGCCGATCACCTCCTCGATCTGGTCCTTGACCCGGTCGGGCTCGGCCGCCGGCAGGTCGATCTTGTTGAGGACCGGCACGATCTCGTGGTTGGCGTCGAGCGCCTGATAGACGTTGGCGAGGGTCTGCGCCTCGACGCCCTGGCTGGCATCGACGACGAGCAGCGAGCCTTCGCAGGCGGCCAGCGAGCGCGACACCTCGTAGGCGAAGTCGACGTGGCCGGGCGTGTCCATGAGGTTGAGGACGTAGGTCTTGCCGTCCTCCGCCTTGTATTCCAGGCGCACGGTCTGCGCCTTGATGGTGATGCCGCGCTCGCGCTCGATGTCCATCGAGTCGAGCATCTGCTCGCTCATGTCGCGCAGGGCGACCGTGCCGGTGGTCTGGATCAGCCGGTCGGCGAGCGTGGACTTGCCGTGGTCGATATGCGCGACGATCGAGAAGTTGCGGATGTTGTCGATGGCGGACGCGGTCATGGAACAGCAATCTCCGGCGCGCTGGCGCGACGTCGGGCACGGCGCACGGGGTCTCGGGAACTTCCCGCCGAGATAGCAGCGGGCCGGTGCGGCGCCAAGCCGGTGCGCTCTCACGCCAAGCCCATCGCTTCAGAGCGATGGCCCTGGCTTGTTGCTTGGCCTCAAGCGCCGGCGTTCGCGTCCGCTCACTTGGCTCTCGCTCCGCTTACGCGTTCGAGGGGACATTCGTCCCCTCGAACTCGCTCCGCGGGGCGCTCCTCGCGCCCGCCATGGAGCGTCGCCCTGCGGGCGACCGCAGGGCCATCGCTGAAGCGATGGCCCTGCTCTCACGCACCCAGCCGGTCGGCCACGTCCCCGGCGAGCGACAGGCTCGACGTCAGCCCCGGGCTCTCGATGCCGAACAGGTGGACGAGGCCGGACAGGCCGTGCTCGGCCGGACCGTCGATCATGAAGTCCGCGGCGGGCTCGCCGGGACCGGACAGCTTGGGCCGGATGCCGGCGTAGTCGGGGAACAGCGCGTCCTCCGGCAGGCCGGGCCAGTAGCGGCGGATGGCGGCGGTGAACAGGGCGCCGCGGGCCGGGTCGACCTCGTAATCGGCGATCTCGGTCCACTCGACGTCGGGGCCGAAGCGCATCCGCCCGGCAAGGTCGAGGGTGAGGTGGATGCCGAGCCCGCCCTCCACCGGCGCCGGGTAGATCAGGTGCCGGAAGGCCGGGCGGCCGGTGCAGCCGAAATAATTGCCCTTGGCGAGCACGAGGCGCGGCACCCGCGCCTCCGGGTAGCCCTCGGTCGCCCGGGCGAGCGCCTGGGCGCCGAAGCTCGCCGCGTTGACCACCGCGTCGACCGCGACCTCGTCCGCCGCCGCGCCGCCGAAGCGGGCGATCCAGCCGGTGCCGTCGCGGCGCAGGGCCTCGACCGGCGTGCCGAAGGCGAGCGCCCCGCCGCGATCCTCGATGTCGCCCTGGAGCGCCAGCATCAGCGCGTGGCTGTCGACGATGCCGGTCTCGGGCGACAGCAGGGCGGCGGCGCAGGCGAGGTTCGGCTCCAGCGCCCGCGCCTGCCCGCCGTCGAGCAGCTCCAGGCCCTCGACCCCGTTGGCGACGCCGCGGCGGTGGATCGCCTCGATCGCCTCGCGCTCCAGTTCGGTCGTCGCCACGATGAGCTTGCCGATGCGGGCGTGCGGCACGCCGTGGCTGGCGCAGTAGGCGTAGAGCTGCCGCCGGCCCTCGACGCAGTGGCGCGCCCGCAGGGAGCCGGCGGGATAGTACATCCCGCCGTGGATGACTTCGGAATTGCGCGACGAGACGCCGGTGCCGATGCCGTCCGCGGCCTCCGCGACGATCACCTCGTGGCCGCGCAGGGCGAGCGCCCGGCCAACCGCGAGGCCGACGATTCCGGCACCGATGACGAGACAGATCATGCGGCCGGTCCTAACCCGTGCCGGCCCTCCTGAACAGGCCGGCGGCGCCTTGACGGCGCCGCCGGGCGGCGGCTCACGCCGCGATCGAGGCGGTGGGCTCGGCGGCGCGGACATCCGCGTCGACATGGGCCTCGAAGCGCTTGAAGTTGGTCTGGAACATCCCGACCAGCCGCTTGGCGGTCTCGGCGAAGGCCGCCTTGTCCTGCCAGGTCTTGACCGGGTACAGGATGTGCGGCTCGACGCCCGGCACCGAGGTCGGCACCGAGAAACCGAAATACGGGTCGCGGCGGAAATCGGCCTTGGCGAGAGAGCCGTCGAGCGCCGCGGTCAGCAGCCGGCGGGTGACCCGGATCGGCATGCGGCGGCCGGTGCCGACGCCGCCGCCGGTCCAGCCGGTGTTGACGAGCCAGCAATCGACGTGGTGGCGCGAGATCAGGTCGCGCAGCAGGTTGCCGTAAGTCGAGGGGTGCCGCGGCATGAACGGCGCGCCGAAGCAGGTCGAGAACGTCGCCTCCGGCCCGGTCAGGCCCTTCTCGGTGCCGGCCACCTTGGCGGTGTAGCCCGACAGGAAGTGGTACATCGCCTCGGCGCCGGTCAGCTTGGCGATCGGGGGCAGCACCCCGAAGGCGTCGCAGGTCAGCATCACGATGTTCTTCGGGTGCCCGGCGCGACCGGTCGGGCTCGAATTCGGGATGTAGGGCAGCGGGTAGGCGCAGCGGGTGTTCTCGGTGCGCGAGGCGTCGTCGAAGTCCGGCTTGCGGGTCACCGGGTCGATGGCGACGTTCTCCATCACGGTGCCGAAGCGCTCGGTCGTGGCGAAGATCTCGGGCTCGGCCTCGCGCGAGAGGCGGATAGTCTTGGCGTAGCAGCCGCCCTCGAAGTTGAAGATGCCCTCGGGGCTCCAGCCGTGCTCGTCGTCGCCGAGCAGCACCCGGGCCGGGTCGTTCGACAGCGTGGTCTTGCCGGTGCCCGACAGGCCGAAGAACAGGGCCGAGTCACCCTCGGCGCCGACATTGGCCGAGCAGTGCATCGGCATCACGCCGGCTCGGGGGAGCACATAATTGAGGTATGTGAAGACCGACTTCTTCATCTCGCCGGCATAGGACGTGCCGCCGATCAGCACGATCTTGCGGGTGAAGTCGCAGGCGATGACGGTCTCGGAGCGCACGCCGTGGCGGGCCGGGTCGGCCTTGAAGCTCGGCAGGTCGACGATGGTCAGTTCCGGCACGTAGGAGGCGAGCGCGTCGCGGTCGGGCCGGATCAGCAGGTTGCGGATGAACAGCGAGTGCCAGGCGTACTCGGTGTAGACCCGGGCGCGGACGCGGTGCGCCGAGTCGGCGCCGCCGTAGAGGTCCTGGGCGAACAGTTCCTTGCCCTCGGCATGGGCGAGGAAGTCCTCGTACAGGGTGTCGAACTGCTCCTGGGAGATCGCGCCGTTGTTGTCCCACCAGACCTCGTTCTCGGTCTCAGGGCTACGGACGACGAACTTGTCCTTGGGCGAGCGGCCGGTATGGATGCCGGTCTCGGCCACCAGGGCGCCGCCGGCGGCGAGCTGGGCCTCGCCGCGCTGGAGCGCGTGCTCGTAGAGGCTCGGCGCCTCGAGGTTCCAGTTGACGCGCTTGAGGTTGCGGAAGCCGAAAGTGTCGGCGCCGAACGCCCCGTTGAAAACGCCGATATCGTCCACGAGTCACCCTCCTGGCACGCACGCGGCGGCGGGCCGGACCATCGCCCGAACCCCCATGCCGGCGCGGCGGCCGATCGATCCGTTGCACCGGCGGACGGTCGCGTTGGCACCGCGCTCCGCCCCACCACCGGCCTCACGCCAGCGTGAGCCCCGATCCCACTTTAGTAGAGGGGCGACCTTCGCGGTTCAATCGGCTTCGTTTACGCAGGCGGTGACAGGGCATCGTTTGTGTCAGACCCCCGTTCGGCCGCCTCGCGGGCCTGTCCGGCCAGGGCGACGAGGGCCGTCCGCAGGTCGCCGGCGCTGCGCAGCGGCTCCGGGAAGGTCACCCGGGCGGTACGGTCGCCGGCGATCAGGTCGATGCCGTGGGGGTCGAGCCCGGTCATCCGCCACGGGCCTGGAGCCTCGCCGGCGAGCGCGGTGGCGTAGAGCGCGATCGCGTCGCGATGGTCCTCGTTCATGTGCGCGACCGCGCCGGCCTCGCGCTCGGCGAGCCCGTCGAGGCCGGCGAGGTCGGCCAGCAGTTCGGCCCCGGTCAGGGTCGCGGCGCGGGCGAATCCGCCGTTGAGATGGCCCGCCGCGGGCTCCAGCCGGAAGAACCCGAAATCCGGGAAGTCGGCGTAGAGCGCCGCCTTCGGGTGGCGGGCGAGGAAGCGGGCGCGCGCGCCCGGCGCGTCCGAGCGCCCGGCCCGGCCGGCGACGGTCAGGCGCGGATGGGCGAGCGGGTCGCCCTTGCCGCCGGGGCTGAGCAGCAGCGAGCAGCGCGGGTCGGCCTCGAGGTTGAGGGTGTGGGCCGAGAGCCGCGACAGCAGCAGCAGCGGCGCCCCGTCGAGATCGGTCGCCACGGTGACGAGGGAGGCGAAGGGCGCGCCGTCGCCGCGGTCGAGCGTGGCGAGCGCCCCGGTCCGGGTCGCGCGCAGCAGGGTGCGGGCGAGGCCGACCGCGTCGAAGGGCGCGTCCGCCGCCGCGAACGGCGCCACCGGCCGTTCCGTCCCGTTCGCCATGATCGTGCCCTCCCCTGTCCCTGCGCCCGATCTGTTCCATGTCCGGGCGCGAAAGTTGATGCGGCATCGACGGCCGTCCGGCGCCCGGGATCCAAGGCCGGTGTGGCCGCCGCGCAACCCCGCTCGCTTTTTCGGTGCGATGGCCTTAAGGGTGACCGAATCGTGACCTGGCGGCGACTGTCCAGCGGTTTCGCGAAGGCATCGCCGCCAATCCGTGGCCGGGTCCGCCCGGCCGCTTCGTCGGACCGCGTTCAGGGGGACCTCGCGATCCTGCCGGGAACGCCGTCCTCGCCCTCCAGGGAACGACCATGCCGACCATCGCCCTCGTCGATGATGACCGCAACATCCTCACCTCGGTGTCGATCGCACTGGAGACCGAGGGCTACCGGATCCAGACCTACACCGACGGCGCCTCGGCCCTCGACGGCCTGAAGCACTCGCCGCCCGACCTTGCGATCTTCGACATCAAGATGCCGCGCATGGACGGGATGGAGCTGCTGCGCCGCCTGCGCCAGAAATCCGACCTCCCGGTGATCTTCCTGACCTCGAAGGACGAGGAAATCGACGAGCTGTTCGGCCTCAAGATGGGCGCCGACGACTTCATCCGGAAGCCGTTCTCGCAGCGCCTCCTGGTCGAGCGGGTCAAGGCGGTACTGCGCCGCTTCGCCCCCAAGGAGCCGGGCCAGGCCGCCGCCGCCCGCGAGGCCGACGCCGCCGCGGCGCGCTCGCTGGAGCGCGGCCAGCTCATGATGGACCCGGAACGCCACACCTGCACCTGGAAGGGCGAGCCGGTCACGCTCACGGTGACCGAGTTCCTGATCCTCCAGGCGCTCGCCCAGCGCCCCGGCGTCGTGAAGAGCCGCAACGCCCTGATGGACGCCGCCTACGACGATCAGGTCTACGTCGACGACCGCACCATCGACAGCCACATCAAGCGGCTGCGCAAGAAGTTCAAGGTCACCGACCAGAGCTTCGACATGATCGAGACGCTCTACGGCGTCGGCTACCGCTTCAAGGAAGCCTGAGCGACCCGTGACCGTCCCACCCCGCGGCGCCGTCCGGCGCCTCCTCGCCGCGGCCGCGCCCGGAGCCGGCGGCGAGGGCGATTCCGAAGCCGACGCCGCCCCGCGCGAGCCGTTCGGCCTGCGGCGCATCGGCCGCTGGATCGCCCAGAGCGCCTCGTCGAGCCTGACCCGGCGCATCGTCGTCCTCAACCTCGCCGGGCTGATCGCGCTGCTGGTCGGGTTCCTGTACCTCAACCAGTTCCGCCAGGGGCTGATCGAGGCCCGGGTGCAGAGCCTGCTGACCCAGGGCGACATCATCGCGGGGGCGATCGCCGCCTCGGCCACCGTCGACACCGACGCGATCACCATCGACCCCGACCGCCTGCTGCAGCTCCAGGCCGGCGAGGGAGGCGAGGAGCCGGCGCCGAGCCTCGAATTCTCCCTCAATCCCGAGCGCGTCACCCCGCTCCTGCGCCGGCTCATCACGCCGACCGGCACCCGCGCCCGGGTCTACGACCGCGACGGCGGCCTGCTGATCGATTCGCGCAGCCTCTACGCCCGCGGCGATCTCGCCCGCGGCGACGCGACCCCGGTGCGCAAGGAGAAGCCGAGCTTCATCGAGCAGGCGTGGAACGCGGTGCGCGCCCACGTCCCGGGCTTGAGCGCCCCGCGGCCGGAGGAGCCGGCGCCGACCGACGGGCGCAGCCTGCCCGAGGTGCAGCGCGCCCTCCAGGGCTCCCGCGGCACGCTGGTGCGGCGCAACTCGCCCGGCGAGACGATCGTGTCGGTGGCGGTGCCGATCCTGCGAGGCCGCTCGGTCCGCGGCGCCCTGGTGCTGTCGACCCAGGAAGGCGACATCGACAAGATCATCGCCTCCGAGCGGTTCTCCCTCGTCCAGGTCTTCCTCATCGCCGCCCTGGTGATGGGGGCGCTGTCGCTGTTCGTCGCCGGGCAGATCGTCGGCCCGGTCGGGCGCCTCGCCGAGGCGGCCGAGCGGGTGCGGCTCGGCATCAAGTCGCGCCAGGAGATCCCCGACTTCACCCGGCGCACCGACGAGATCGGCCACCTGTCGGGGGCGCTGCGCGACATGACCCAGGCGCTCTACCGCCGTCTCGACGCGATCGAGAGCTTCGCGGCCGACGTCTCGCACGAGCTGAAGAACCCTCTCACCTCCCTGCGCAGCGCCGTCGAGACGCTGCCGCTCGCCCGCTCCGAGGAGTCGCGCGGGCGCCTGCTGGAGATCATCCAGCACGACGTGAAGCGCCTCGACCGGCTCATCAGCGACATCGCCGACGCCTCCCGCCTCGACGCCGAACTGGCCCGGGCCGAGGCCGACCGGGTCGACCTGAGGAAGCTCATCACCACCGTCGTCTCGGTCGCCAACGAACGCCGCCGGCCGCGGGACGCGCGCATCGACCTGACCGTGGAGGTGCCGGCGGCGGGGCTGGAGGATCCGTTCGCGATCCTCGGTCACGACAGCCGCCTCGGCCAGGTGGTCAACAACCTGCTCGACAACGCCCGCTCGTTCTCGCCCAAGGGCGCCAGCGTGCGGGTGGCCCTGCGCCGGCGCCGCACCGCGATCGAACTCGCGGTAGAGGACGACGGCCCCGGCATCCCGCCCCACGCCCTCGAGCGGATCTTCGAGCGCTTCTACACCGACCGGCCCGAGCAGGGCTTCGGCCAGAATTCCGGCCTCGGCCTGTCGATCTCGCGCCAGATCGTCCAGGCCCATCGCGGCACGATCCGGGCCGAGAACCGCGCCGGGGCGCCGGACGAGGACGACGAGCCGACGGTGCTCGGCGCCCGCTTCCTCGTGCGCTTCCCCGCCCTGAAGAGCTGAGGACCGGCGCCGTGCCGGTCTCGGTTCCGGTGACGGTCCACGCGACCTGCCTCGTGCTGGGCGAGGTCGGGATCCTGATTCGGGGTCCGTCCGGCAGCGGCAAAACGACCCTGGCCCGCGACCTTCTCGCCCGCGGCGCTATGTTGCGCGTTCTCGCGGCACTGGTCGGCGACGACCGGGTGATCCTGACCCTGCGGCACGGCCGAGTCGTCGCCCGCCCGCATCCGGCCCTCGCCGGGCTGGTGGAGATCCGCGGCCACGGCCCGCAACCCGTTGAGGCGGCGCTGCCTTCGGCGATCGTCGGGCTGGTGGTCGACCTCGCCGAGACCGCCGCGCGTCTCGCCGGACCGGAGGAGGAGAGCGTTCGTCTCCACGGCGTCCTTCTCCCGAGGATGATTCTGCCCCGCGACCCGGCCCGGACCGAAACAGTTGTGTGGCGCTGGCGTCGCCTCCGTGCCATGATGACGGTGGGATGATGCGGATATCAGCGCATTGCCCTTGCGCTGGCCCCCGCAGTGCACAAAATGGCGGCTCGGCTCGTTTCAGGGGCGTCGGAACTCGTGTCGATGATAGGAATGGTGCTCGTCACCCACGGTTTGCTCGCGACGGAGTTCAAGGCCGCGCTCGAGCACGTCGTGGGCCCGCAGGATCAGCTGGAGACGATCACGATCGGCCCCGAGGACGACATGGAGGTCCGGCGCAAGGACATCATGTCGGCGGTCTGCCGGGTCAACAGCGGTGACGGGGTCGTGGTGCTGACCGACATGTTCGGCGGCACCCCGTCGAACCTCGCGCTCTCGTGTATGAACGGCGGCTCGGTCGAGGTCGTGGCGGGCATCAACCTGCCGATGCTGATCAAGCTCGCCAGCGTCCGTGACGAGGAGACCCTGGGCGAGGCCGTGCTGCACGCCCAGGAAGCAGGCCGCAAGTACATCAACGTCGCCTCCCGGGTCCTGGCCGGGAAATAGCCGCCCTCTATATCCGTCGCGCCGGCGCGGTTCTCCGCACCCGGCCCCTCCCCCTCCGCAGACTGGGAACCGGACGCGACCGCGCGTGCCCGTCCCTTGGGCAGGCCAGATTCCCGATGGACGACATCGACACCGACGACGGCGAGGTCCAGATCCCCGAGGGCGCGATCGCCCGCCGCCTGCCGATCGTCAACCGCCGCGGCCTGCACGCCCGCGCTTCCGCCAAGTTCGTCCAGATGGTCGAGCGCTACCAGTCCGAAGTCACCGTCACCCGCAGCGGCGAGACCGTCGGCGGCCGCTCGATCATGGGCCTGCTCACCCTCGGCGCCGCCAAGGGCACCAGCATCCTGGTCACGGCGCTCGGCCCCGACCAGGACACCTGCCTCGACGCGATCGACGCCCTGGTCGCCAACCGCTTCGGCGAGGACGAGTAGGGTCAGGCACGCTCGCGCCGCGCTGCCTCCGGGCCCGCCGGGCGCCATCCGCGCCCGACCGCGACCGTCGCCTCGACGGTCTCCCGCCGCGCCGGGGCCGCCGTCGCCAGGGCGAGGCCGGCCTGCCGCCAGACCCGATCGTGCCCCTCGCTGCCGAGATGCACCGCGGCGGCCACGACCACGCCGTCGCGCCGCACGAGATCGACGCAGCATTGCCGCCGGGCCGCGAACAGCCGGGTGACGACCCGGAACGCCGTCATCGCGTCCGGCGCGTCGAGCAGGCAATCCGCCGGCCGGCGGGCCTCCAGGACCAGGAAATGCTCGACCGCGTCGCGGATGCGATGCGGGTCGCGGACCCGTTCGAGCGAGGTCCGGCCGCGCGGCAGGGCAAGATTCGGCTCGGCGGCGACCGTTGCGGCGTGCTGTCGTCGCAGCGACAGGCGTCGCCCGCCCTGCGCCGCCGCCTCGCCCAAAGCCGCCGCGAGGGCGCCGCCGGTTTCGAGATCGGGAACGGCGAGGCCGGCGACGCGCAGCGGCGAGGCGTCGAGATGATCGAGCGCCGTGCGCAGGGCCGCGGCGGCGTGGGCCGCGTCGAGCACCGGGGCCGCCCCATCGGCGAGCGGCACCGGCCACAGCCGGGCGACCCGCCCCAACGCGCCGGCGAGGTGGAGCGGCAGCACGCCGGCGAGGACCGGGCCGTCGCGGCCGGGGCGCCACACCAGCAGCATCGCGATCTCGGCCCCGTCGCCGAGGTGCTGCGCCATCGTAAGCACGAAATCCGGTTCCGCGAAGGCGCTCGGCTCGACGGAGCGGGGAACCAGGTCTCGCCAGGCCGCGACGGTCGCGTCGTCGAGGTCTCGCGGCCGGCGCAGTTCCGCCCGCCAGCCCCCGCGCGCGGCGGCGCCCGCCCCGCCCTGGATCACCGAGAAGGTCGTGGTCAATCGCGGCTCCCGTCTTGCTCCGGCCCTGTGCCGCGGCGGGACAGGGTCCGGCCGCGTCGGTCGGGCGGGACAAGACCCGTGCCGGCCGGTCAGCCGCCGGGGATCGCCAGCGGGTTGCCGGCCAGCGCCGCCGCGTCGGGCTGGTCGATGCCGGGCAGGCCCAGGAAGGCGTTCCACAGCCGGCGCACGAACGCCGCGTCGAGGTCGCGCACGATCAGCACCAGCCGGGACCGGTGGTCGTCGCTCGGCCACGCGTCGAGGGTGACCGGGGCGTGGACGACGTGTTGCACCCCGTGGACCACCAGCGGCCGGCCGGGATCGTCCGCCAGGGCGACCAGCCCCTTGAGGCGCAGGAGCTTCGGGCCGTGGGCCGAGCGCAGCAGGTCGAGGAACATCTCGAAGGCGCCCCGCGGCACCGGCGCCTCGCTGGTCAGGCTGAACGCCCGGATCGCCGCGTCGTGCCGGTTGACGTCGTGATGGTGGTGCCCGTGGTGGAAATGGCCGTGATGATGGCCGTGGTCGTGGGCCTCGGCCCGTGCCACCGCTTCGGCCCCGAGCCAGTCGCGCAGGTCGGCCGCCTTGCCGTCGAACCCGAACAGTCCGCCGAGCACCGCCTCGGCCGGCGCGTCGGCGGGCAGCACGGCGGCGGCCGGGTTCAGCGCCGACAGGCGGGCGGTCAGGGCTTCAGGCTCGGCGCCCGGCAGGTCGGCCTTGGTGAGCACGAGGCGGTCGGCGACTGCCGCCTGCCGCAGGGCCTCGGGATGCGCGTCGAGGGTGCTGGCGCCATTGACCGCATCCACCACCGTGACGACGCTCTGGAGCGCGTAGCGCATCACCAGATAGGGGTGGTAGATCAGCGCGTGCAGGATCGGCGCCGGGTCGGCGAGGCCGGTGGTCTCGATCACCACCCGGCGGAACGGCGGGATGCGGCCGTTGTCGCGCCGGCGCAGCAGGTCCTCCAGGGTGGCGATCAGGTCGCCGCGCACGGTGCAGCACAGGCAGCCGGCGCCGAGCAGGATCATCCCCTCGTCCACCGTCTCGATCAGCAGGTGGTCGAGCCCGATCTCGCCGAACTCGTTGACGATCACCACCGTGTCGGCGAGGGCCGGATCGCGCAGCAGCCGGTTGAGCAGCGTCGTCTTGCCGGCGCCGAGGAAGCCGGTAAGGACGGTGAGCGGAATCGGGTCGGGGCGAGTTTGGGAGGTCATGGTGCGGATCCTGCGCCGGTCGCGGCGATCAACGGCGCGACCGCCTGACCCTCCCCCCTCTGCGGGGGAGGGTGGCGAGCGCAGCGAGCCGGGAGAGGGGAGCGCGACGGGGCCGGATGAAGCGCCCGTCAGACTGGTCGCAACCTCTCCGGAAACGTGGCTCCCCTCTCCCGCCCCGCGCACGATTGCTTCGCACTCGCAGCGGGGCACCCTCCCCCGCAGAGGGGGGAGGATCGAGACGGCGCGCCCGATGTCTGAGAATCAGAAACCGCGAGCGGAGTCGCCACGATGGCGACACGATGCTCTCAGCCGCCCTCAATCGTCCTTCGTCTTCTTCGCCGCCGGCTTGGCGGCGGCGACCTTCGGCTTCGGCGTGGCCTTGGCGTCGCTCGCCTTGGTCTCGGTCGGCTTGGTCTGCGCCTTGGTCTTGGTCCCGGCACCGGCGATCACCGGCGTGTGGGACGCCGTGTAGGCGGTCGCGGCGGCCGGCGGCTTGCCGGTCTGGCGGGCGAGGAGCTTCGGCTGCGGCACGGTGGCGCCGGTCGCCGCGATGCTGCGGCTCGGTGCGGGCTTCGCCGGCGCGGCCGGCCTGGTCGCGACCTTCGTCCTCGCGGCGCGCACGGGCTTTGCCGCCACCGGCTTCGCCTCGGCACCGTCGTCGTTGGCGGCGATCGCGCTCTCCGCCGGGTCGCGGCCGATCCACACCAGCACCGGCTGCAGCGGCGCCCGCGGCGGCAGGGCACGGTTGCGCAGGGCGGCGCTGTTCATCGTGGCGAAGGCGAGCGCCGCCGACGGCGGCGCGCTCGCGGCCATGAGTTGCGCGCTGGTGTTGTCGGCGTTGCCCTGGGCGGCCTCGGCGCTCGCCGTCGCGGCCGCCGAGTCGGAATCGGTCGGCATCGGCCGGCGCTTGTCGCAGATGTAGGGCCGCAGATCCGGCGGCGCCGCCACCGGCGAGGCCGGCAGGTCGGCCAGCGTCTGGCCGCCCCAGCCGGCGCTCTGGCCGAAGCCGTAATCGAACAGGTCGGCGGCCTTCAGGTCGCGCTCGCGGGCGCTCGGCTGGCCCATCACCACCGTGATGATGCGCCGGCCGTTGCGGGTTGCGCTCGCCACCACGTTGAAGCCGCCCGAGCAGATGAAGCCGGTCTTCATCCCGTCGACGCCGGCGTAGCGGCCGAGCAGCCCGTTGTGGTTGGGCATCACGGAGCGGCCGAACTGGATCGCCGAGATCGAGAACAGGTCGCGGTTGCCGGGAAAGTCGCGCAGTATCGCCCGGCCGAGGATCGCCATGTCGCGGGCCGAGGTCCATTGCCGCGGGTCGGGCAGGCCGTTGGGGTTGGTCCAGCGGCTGTCGCGCATGCCGAGGCGCTGCGCGGTCTCGTTCATCAGGCCGGCGAAGCCGTCGACCGAGCCGCCGAGATTCTCGCCGATCGCCCAGGCGACGTCGTTGGCCGACTTGACCATGATGATCTTGAGGGCGTTGTCGAGGGTGATCTGGGTGCCGGGCCTGAAGCCCATCTTCGAGGGCGGCTCGGCCGCCGCCTCGGGCGAGATGGTGAGGAGCTGGTCCATCGACGCCCGGCCCTGGCGCACGAGGTCGAGGGCGACGTAGGCCGTCATCAGCTTCGTGATCGAGGCGGGGAACCACGGGTCGGTGGCGGCCTGCCCGTACAGGACCTTGCCGGAATCGACGTCGACCACGAGCATCGGCTGGGTCACGGCGGCGGCCGCGCCGGCCGCGAGGAGACCGCCGAGCCCGAGGAGTCCTCCGAACAGCCGCGCGAGCGGGGCGTGTGTCAGCATCGATCAGTGTTCCCGTCGGGCCGGCCCCGTCCCGCCGCATCCGCGGGCCGTCGGGCGCGGCGACCGTGATTGTAGGGCAACGGTCACGCTTTGGACAGCGCGCCGCGCATCCTCCCTTGTAACGCACGATCCGTGGCGGCAGTGGGGCGCCGCGCATCCACACCCGCTCCACAGGCCGCACCGGCACGCAGTGCGGCCCGGCGCCGGAGGGGGTTGCGGGACGCCTGCCGGTTCTGGCACGCGGATGACGCCCCGTTCCGATCCGTCGCACCGTCATGAGTTACGCCGTCAAGGAAATCTTCCACACCCTCCAGGGCGAGGGCGCCCATGCCGGGCGCTCGGCCGTGTTCTGCCGGTTCGCCGGCTGCAACCTGTGGAGCGGGCGCGAGGCCGACCGGGCGGAAGCCGTCTGCCGCTTCTGCGACACCGACTTCGTCGGCCTCGACGGCGAGGGCGGCGGACGCTTCGCCGATGCCGAGGCGCTGGCCGCGGCGGTCGAAGCCGCCTGGACCGGCGGGCGCGAGGGCCGCTACGTCGTGTTCACCGGCGGCGAGCCGCTGCTCCAGCTCGACGCGCCGGCGCTGGCCGCGGTGCGGGCGCGGGGCTTCACCTGCGCGGTCGAGACCAACGGCACCCAGGCGGCGCCCGAGGGCCTCGACTGGATCTGCGTGAGCCCGAAGGCCGGGGCGCCGCTGGCGCTCGATGCCGGCGACGAGCTGAAGCTGGTCTTTCCCCAGGCCGGCCTCGATCCGGCCGACTTCGCCGGCCTCGCCTTCCGCCATTTCTGGCTCCAGCCGATGGACGGGCCCGACCGCCGCGCGAACACCGATGCCGCCGTGGCCTATTGCCTGCGCGACGCCCGCTGGCGGCTCAGCCTCCAGACCCACAAGCTCATCGGCATACCATGACCGCCGCTTCGCCCGCCCGGCGATCGGTGGTAGGTCGCGGGCCTGCGCTCAGAAATCGTTTGCTATGAAGATCACCCAAGCCTTCACCTTCGAGGCCGCCCACCGGCTGCCGAACGTGCCCGCGACCCATCGCTGCCACCGCATGCACGGGCATTCCTACCGGGTCGAGTTGCAGCTCGACGGCCCGGTCGATCCGGCGACCGGCTGGGTGGTGGACTTCTTCGATGTCGAGAGCGCCTTCGCGCCGGTGCTGGCGCGGCTCGACCATTACTGCCTCAACGAAGTGCCGGGCCTCGAGAACCCCACCGCCGAGCACATCGCGATCTGGATCTGGAACGCGATCCGCCCGGCGCTGCCGGCCCTGTCGTCGGTGAAGGTGTTCGAGACGCCGATGTCGTGGGCGGAATATCTCGGCGACTGACCAGGGCAGGGCAATCGGGTGAAACCCGATTGTCGGTCCGGCGGGCGCGAAGAGCGCCCCGCGCAGCGGGTCCGGGAGGACGAATGTCCTCTCGGACGCAGAGCGGAGCGAAAGCCAAAGTCACGGATGTGACTGCCGGCGCTTGAGGCCAAGCAACAAACCCAGGGCCCGGGCGCTTGCCTGCCGGTTCTCTCTGGGGCAAGCCGGCACTCCCACCGTCGCGGGCGGCGAGCGGGGATCCGGGGGCCGGGGATCGAATCGGAATGGACGCGGTGATGCACGGCAACGACGGGGCGCTGGTGCTGTTCTCGGGCGGACAGGATTCGACCACCTGCCTCGCCTGGGCGCTCGACCGCTTCGCCCGCGTCGAGACGCTCGGCTTCGATTACGGCCAGCGCCACCGCGTCGAACTCGACTGCCGCGACCGGCTGCGGACGGGCCTCGCCGGGCTGAACCCCGCCTGGGCCGAGCGGCTCGGCGACGACCACACCCTGTCGCTCGACGCGCTCGGGCAGGTCTCCGACACCGCGCTGACCCGCGACACCGAGATCTCGTTCGAGTCGGGCGGCCTGCCCAACACCTTCGTGCCCGGGCGCAACCTCGTCTTCCTGACCTTCGCGGCCTCCCTCGCCTACCGGCGCGGCCTTCGCCACATCGTCGGCGGGATGTGCGAGACCGACTTCTCCGGCTATCCGGACTGCCGCGACGACACCATCAAGGCGCTCCAGGTCGCGCTCAACCTCGGCATGGAGCGGCGCTTCGTTCTGCACACGCCGCTGATGTGGATCGACAAGGCCGAGACGTGGCGGCTCGCCCGTTCCCTCGGCGGCGAGGCGCTGGTCGACCTCATCGTCGAGGACAGCCACACCTGCTACCTCGGCGAGCGCGGCGCGCCCCATCCCTGGGGCCATGGCTGCGGCGCCTGCCCGGCCTGCGCCCTGCGGGCCGCCGGCTACGCCCGCTTCCGCGCCACGGCCGCCTGAACCCCTTCAGCCCCGCCGGCCCGACTGCGCCCGCGCGCCGGGCCCGGCCCTCGACCAAACGGGAGCCCGCCATGCCCGCCCCCTCCGTGACCCGCCTGCCCGACGTGCCCGCCCTGCGGGCGCAGGTGCGGGAGTGGCGCGCCGCCGGCGACACGGTCGCCCTCGTGCCGACCATGGGGGCACTCCATGCCGGGCATCTCGCCCTGGTCGAGCGCGGCCTCGCCGCCTGCCGCCGGGTGGTGGTGAGCATCTTCGTCAACCCGACCCAGTTCGGCCCCGCCGAGGATTTTTCGCGCTATCCCCGCGACGCCGAGCGCGACCTCGCGCTCCTGGCCCAGGCCGGGGCCGACGCCGCCTACCTGCCCGACGTGGCCGCGATGTACGCCCCGGGCTTCGCCACCACGGTCCACGTCGCGGGCCTCACCGAGGTGCTGTGCGGGCCGATCCGTCCGGGGCACTTCGACGGCGTCGCGACGGTGGTGTCGAAGCTGCTGCTCCAGGCCCTGCCGGACCTCGCCCTGTTCGGCGAGAAGGATTTCCAGCAGCTCCAGGTCATCCGCCGGATGGTGCGCGACCTCGACATCCCGGTCGCCATCGAGGGCGTTCCGACCGTGCGCGAATCCGACGGCCTCGCGATGTCGTCGCGCAACCGCTACCTGTCCGATGCCGAGCGCCGGCAGGCTGCGGTGATGCACGCCGTGCTCCGGGAGGTCGCCGCCGCGGTGCGGGGCGGCGCCGAGGCTGCCCCCGCCCTCGCCGCCGGGCGCGAGCGGCTGGAGCAGGCGGGGTTCGGCCCGATCCAGTACCTGTCGGTGAACGACGCCGAGACCCTCGCGCCGCTGGACCGGGTCGACGGCCCGGCCCGGGTGCTCGCCGCCGCCTATCTCGGCGCGACGCGGCTGATCGACAACGTCCCGGCGTGAACCGCGTTTCTCGGTAGTTCGACACGGGCTCGTCTGCGACGAAACAGTGGATCGCGGCGAGAACCCGAAGACCATCCGGTTGAACGCCGGGCCCGGACGGGGGAAGACAGGACCGCCGGAGGAATTGACCCGACCACCGCCGGGCGGAAACCGCCGCCCTCGCGGCCGGCCGTCGCGTCCATCCGAACCGGGGACGGAGCGAAGCCGGCCGGAACCGGCATCGCCGGTCCACCCCTCGATCCCGGATGGAAGCCCGATCATGCGAGCCCTGAAATCCGTCCTGGTTCTGGTGGCGCTCGGCTACATCGCGATCTCGCTCTACTACCTCACGACCAATCCCGGCTTCGCCGAAGCGTGGTCGCAGGCGCAGCTCTTCGGCCTCGAACTGAGGGACCGGTCGTTGTCGACCCTCAGCAGCCTCGATCCCGGCCGGTTCTCCCTCGGGTCGCAGGAGGTCGTGCTGCTGGCGGTCCTCGCGGCCTTCGTGCTGGTGAGCCTCCTGACGGCCGCGTCGGGCCGCCGGGTCGGGCGGCTGGTCGCCCGGCATGTCGAGGCCAACAACCGGCTCCTGTCGGCGCTGATCGCCGAGACCGCGTCCGCGAAGCAGGCCGAGGCCCAGCGCGTCCGCGCCTATCTCGGCATCGCCGGCATCACCTTCCAGCAATTCGCCCCCGGCAAGCGCATCGCCGTGCAGGTCGAGATCCGCAACTACGGCGCGACGCCGGCCCGCGCCCTCGTGCCCGACCTGCAGATCCTGGTGCGGACCTTCCCGGATGTCTCGAGCGACGACGGCCGCGCCGAGCCGGCCGAGATCTTCCCCGGCACCCTCGCGGCCGGCCAGGGCCGCAGCCTCGTCTACGCCCTCGACCTCAGCGCGCACCCGAACATCGCCGAGCGGATCGTCGGCGGCGAGCTCGCCCTGTATCTGCGCGGCCGCATCCGGTACGAGGACGTGCTCGGCAATCCTCAGCACCTCACCGTCAACGCGGTCACCCGCGGCCAGCGGGTCAACGAGCGCGAGCCGTTCACCCTGCTGGAGACCGGCAACGAGGCGACCTGACGGGCGCCGGAAGGCGCCCGCCAACCCCGGCTTCAGTCGCGCAGCAGGTCGTTGATGGCGGTCTTGGCGCGGGTGCCGGCATCGACCCGCTTGACGATCACGGCGCAGTACAGCGACGGGCCGGGGGTGCCGTCCGGCAGCGGCTTGCCGGGTTGCGTGCCCGAGACCACCACCGAGTAGGGCGGCACCCGGCCGTAGCTCACCTCGCCGGTGGCGCGGTCGATGATCTTGGTCGAGGCGCCGATGTAGACGCCCATCGACAGCACGCTGCCCTCGCCGACGATCACGCCCTCGGCGACCTCGGCGCGGGCGCCGACGAAGCAGTTGTCCTCGATGATGACCGGGTTGGCCTGGAGCGGCTCCAGCACGCCGGCGATGCCGGCCCCGCCCGAGATGTGGCAGTGGCGGCCGACCTGGGCGCAGGACCCGATCGTCGCCCAGGTGTCGACCATCGTGCCCTCGCCGACCGAGGCGCCGAGATTGACGAAGGACGGCATCAGCACCGCGCCGGGGGCGATGTAGGCGCCGCGGCGCACGATGGCGCCGGGCACGGCGCGGAAGCCGGCGGCGCGGAAGCGCGCGGCGTCCCAGCCCTCGAACTTCGACGGCACCTTGTCCCACCACGCCGCGCCGCCGGGCCCGCCGGGGATCGCCGCCATGTCGTTGAGGCGGAACGACAGCAGCACCGCCTTCTTGAGCCACTGGTTGACCTGCCACTCGGACCCGGCCTTCTCGGCGACGCGGGCCTCGCCGGAATCGAGCAGGCCCAGCGCGGTGTCCACCGCTTCGCGGACCGCGCCCTGCGTCGAGGCGTCGATGGTCGCGCGCTCCTCCCAGGCGGCTTCGAGGGTCCGGGCGAGTTCTGCGTGCGACATGACGGAATCCTGACGAGGGGAAAGCCGGCGCTGTCTAGCAAAGCCCCGGCACGCCGTCAGTCGGTTTCGCCACGCGACGTCCGGGGATGGTGGCCGCTGTGGGACTCGAACCCACACGGGCGAAGCCCGAGGCATTTTAAGTGCCTTCCGTCTACCGATTTCGGCAAGCGGCCCCGTCTCGGCGTCGAGTGCGGTCCCGGGTGTGCCCGCACGGACCGGCGAAATCAAGAATGGGATTCGGGGCGCCAGCCGTAGAGCCAGGTGTAGCGCGCGGTCATGCCCTCGGGGCCGAGGCGGGCCATCACCGCGTCGCGGGCGGCGGCGACCAGCGGGCCGGAATGGTAGAGGCGGCCGTTGCGGCGGGCGTGCGACTGGACCCGGCCGGCCCGGGCGGCCCGGGCGGCGGCGTAGCGCGCCAGCGCTTTCGGAATCGGATCGGCGGCGAGGCGGGCGGCGAGGTCGGCGGCGTCCTCGATCGCCAGGGCCGCCCCTTGCGCCAGGAACGGCAGCACCGGATGGGCGGCGTCGCCGAGGAGCGCGATCCGGCCGCGCGCCATCGGGCGGGCGGCGGCGCGGTCGGCGAGCGTCCAGGCGAGCCAGTCCTCCGGCGCGGCGAGCAGGGCGCGGAGCGGTGCCGCCGCATCGGCGAAGGCCGCCCGGATCCGCTCCGGGTCGCCGGGCGCCGACCAGTCGGTCTCGCCGGGAGCCTGGGGCATCACCGCCACGAGGTTGATCCGCTCGCCGCCGCGGATCGGGTAGTGCACGACGTGCCGGTCGCGGCCGAGCCACAGCCCGGTCTCGTTGGCCGAGAAGCCGTCCGGCGCCTGCGCGCGGGGCAGGGTCGCCCGCCACGCGGCGGCGCCGAGGGGCTTGAGCGGCCGCCGGTCCAGGCGCGGGCGCAGGGCCGAGCGCACCCCGTCGGCGCAGACGACGAGGTCGGCGGTCAGCACCTCGGCCCGCCCTCCCGCGGTCTCGACCGTGACGCTGGCCTCCTCCGCCGTCTGGGCGAGCGCGGTGGCGTTGCGCCCCACCAGCAGCCGGATGCCGGGTCGGCCGCGCACGGCGTCGAGCAGGACGGTCTGCAGGTCGGCGCGGTGGATGACCCAGTACGGCGCGCCGAACCGCTCGCGCATGGTCGCGCCGAGGGCGACGCCGCCGATCTCGCGGCCGCCGAGGCTGCGGATGCGCACCCGCTCTGGCTCGCCGGCCGCCCGGCGCAGGGAGGCGCCGAGGCCGAGATCGATCAGAATCCGGCTGGCGTTCGGCGAGAGCTGGAGCCCGGCGCCGAGCGCGCTGAAGCCGGTGGCGCGCTCGACGAGGGTGACGTCGTGGCCGCCGGCGGCGAGGGTCAGGGCGGCGGTGAGCCCGCCGATGCCGGCGCCGACGACGACGATCCGCAGGCCGGGCCGGTCCGGCACCCGCCGCCCGGCCGGGGGCGCGCTCACTCGGCGGCGAGGCGGGCGCGGTCGTCCCAGACGCACGAGGCGGGATCCGCGGTCCCGGCCTTCAGGTCGCCGCGGTAGCGGTAGAGCGTCGAGCAGTACTGGCAGATGATCTCGTCGTCGGCGCCCATGTCGAGGAACACGTGCGGGTGATCGAACGGGGGCAGCGCCCCGATGCACATGAACTCCTTCGAGCCGACATGGATGACCCGGAGCCCGTCCTGGTTGTGGAAGTGCGGTACCGCCTTGTCTGCCATCGCGTGATCCTGCTTTCGGGCCGTGCGGCTTCCTCTAACCGCTCGCCCGGCGGAAGCCTAGAGGAGGCGCGGGCGCGGGAGCCATGCCGGGGCAATCGGGTTCATCCGATTGCCCTGGGATCCCTGCCATCCGTCCTTGGCTTCATCCCGGTAACGGCCTACATCCGGTGCATCAGAGGATCCCCGGCGGCGTGGCGGGCTTTGCGGACCCGGTGTGAATGAGTCGTGACGAGCAGAAGGCGGGCCAGGACCGCCGGCAGGAACCGCCGATCCACGGACCGGAGGCGTTCGAGGCCATGCGGAGGGCCGGCCGCCTCACGGCCGAGGCCCTCGACCTGCTGATGGAGGCGACCGTCCCGGGCGTGACGACCGAGGCGCTCGACCGCCTCGCCTACGCCTTCGCGATGGATCACGGCGCCTACCCGGCCTCGCTGCACTACCGCGGCTACCCGAAGTCGATCTGCACCTCGATCAACCATGTCGTGTGCCACGGCATCCCCAACGACAAGCCCCTGCGCGAGGGCGACATCGTCAACCTCGACATCTGCCTCATCGTCGACGGCTGGCACGGCGATTCGAGCCGCATGGCCTATGTCGGCGAGGTGTCGCGCAAGGCGGCGCGCCTGTGCGACATCACCTACGAGGCGCTGATGCGCGGCATCGCGGCGATCCGGCCCGGCGGCAGCACCAACGACATCGGCGCGGCGATCCAGACCTTCGCCGAGGCCGAGCGCTGCTCGGTGGTGCGCGACTTCTGCGGCCACGGCCTCGGCCGGACCTACCACGACGCTCCGACCGTCCTGCACTACGTCGAGCCGAGCTACGACGTGCCGCTGCGCCCCGGCCAGCTCTTCACCGTCGAGCCGATGATCAACCTCGGCCGCCCGCACGTGAAGGTGCTCGCCGACGGCTGGACCGCCGTCACCCGCGACCGCTCGCTCTCGGCGCAGTTCGAGCACACGATCGGGGTCACCGAGACCGGGGTCGAGATCTTCACGCTCTCGCCCAAGGGCCTGCACAAGCCGCTCTCCGTCGCCTGACCGCGATGGCCGGCGCTCCGCCCCGGTCGCCGCGCGGCCTCGCCGAGGCGGCGGACCTCGCCGGAGAGATCGAGGCGCCGCACTACCACGGCCACCGCGACCGCCTGCGGGCCCGCTTCGCCCGCGGCGAGGCGCTGCCGGACTACGAGTTCCTCGAACTGATCCTGTTCCGCTCGATCCCGCGGCGGGACGTGAAGCCCCTCGCCAAGGCGCTGCTGCGCCGCTTCGGCAGCTTCGCCGAGGTGCTCGGCGCCGCGCCCGAGCGGTTGGCCGAGGTCGAGGGGATCGGCCCGGCGGTGGTGGCCGACCTCAAGATCGTCGAGGCCGCCGGCCAGCGCCTCGCCCGCGGCGCGGTCGCCGAGCGGACCCTGCTGTCGTCCTGGTCCGCGGTGATCGAGTATTGCCGCGCCGCCATGGCCTTCGCCCCGCGCGAGGAGTTCCGGCTGCTGTTCCTCGACAAGCGCAACCGCCTCATCGCCGACGAGGTCCAGGGCCGCGGCACCGTCGACCACACCCCGGTTTACACCCGCGAGGTGCTGCGGCGGGCGCTCGAACTCTCGGCGACCGCCCTGATCCTCGTCCACAACCATCCGTCCGGCGACCCGGCGCCGTCCCAGGCCGACATCAAGCTCACCCGCGAGATCGTCGCCGCGGCCGCGCCCCTCGGCATCGTCGTGCACGACCACATCATCGTCGGGCGCGACGGCCATGCCAGCCTGCGCGGCCTGAAGCTGATCTGACGCATGGACCGTGGAACGCCGCCGCCGGGCGCCGCATTTCCTTTGCCTTGGCCCCCGTCTTGCGTCTAGCTTCGGCGCAAATAGAGAGGGACGCACATGCCGCTCAGCGCGTTCGACGAGATGGACGGACTCAAGGGGAGCGGAACCGAGGCGGCCGCGGTGCGCGAGGCTTACGCCGCACTGAAGAACTGGCTCGACACCACGCCGCCGGAACATTTCGACACCCGGCGCAGCCAGGCGGAACTCTTCTTCCGGCGGATCGGAATCACCTTCGCGGTCTACGGCGACAGCGAGTCGACCGAGCGGCTGATCCCGTTCGACATCATCCCGCGGGTGCTGACCAAGCCGGAATGGGGCTTCCTGGAGCGCGGGCTCAAGCAGCGGGTGACCGCGCTCAACGCCTTCCTGGCCGACATCTACGGACCGCAGGAATGCATCAAGGCCGGAGTCATCCCGGGCGACCTCGTCTACCGCAACCCGCATTACCGGCTGGAGATGCGGGACTTCCAGGTCCCGCACGACAAGTACGTCCACATCGCCGGCATCGACATCGTCCGCACCGGCGAGGACGAGTTCTTCGTGCTGGAGGACAACGCCCGCACCCCGTCGGGCGTCTCCTACATGCTGGAGAACCGAGAGGTGATGCTGCGGCTGTTCCCCGAGCTGTTCTCGCGCCACCGGGTCTCGCCGGTCGAGGCCTACCCGGACGCGCTGCTGGCCACCCTGCGCAGCCTCGCGCCCAAGACCGCGGCGCAGGACCCGACCGTGGTGCTGCTCACCCCCGGCCGCTTCAACTCCGCGTTCTACGAGCACTCGTTCCTCGCCGACAAGCTCGGGGTCGAGCTCGTCGAGGCGTCCGACCTCTTCACCAAGGACGACGTCGTCTACATGCGGACGACGGAAGGGCCGCGGCGGGTCGACGTGATCTACCGGCGCATCGACGACGACTTCCTCGACCCGCTGGTGTTCCGGCCCGATTCGGTGCTCGGCGTGCCGGGCCTCATCAGCGCCTATCAGAGCGGCAGCGTCACCCTGGCCAACGCGGTCGGCACCGGCATCGCCGACGACAAGGCGGTCTACAGCTACATGCCGGAGATCGTGAAGTTCTTCACCGGCGAGGACCCGATCCTGCACAACGTGCCGACCTGGCGCTGCCGCGAGAAGGATGCGCTTGCCTACGTTCTGGCCAATCTCGGCGACCTCGTGGTCAAGGAGGTCAACGGCTCGGGCGGCTACGGCATGCTGGTCGGCCCGCACGCGACCAAGCGCGAGATCGAGGATTTCGCCCGCAAGCTGCGCCACGCGCCGGACGGCTTCATCGCCCAGCCGACCCTGTCGCTCTCGACCTGCCCGACCTTCGTCGCCTCGGGCGTCGCGCCGCGCCACGTCGACCTGCGCCCGTTCGTGCTCGCCGGCGCCGACGACATCCGCATCATCCCCGGCGGCCTGACCCGGGTGGCGCTGAAGGAAGGCTCCCTGGTGGTCAATTCCAGCCAGGGCGGCGGCACCAAGGACACCTGGGTGCTCGACGGCTGACGCCGACGCCCCGCCCGCCGGAGCCATGCAACAGCCCCGGCCGCCCCCGAGACGACCTGCCGCGAGTTCCCATGCTCTCCCGCACCGCCGACAACCTGTACTGGCTCTCGCGCTATACCGAGCGCGCCGACTTCGTCGCCCGGCTTCTCGACGCCGCCCTGCGGCTCTCGGCCCTCCCGGCGAACTACGCCGGCGGCGAGGCCAGCGAGTGGGCCTCCGCCCTCGCCTCGGCCGCCGACGGCGAGGTCTTCCGCCAGCACTACGACAGCGTCAACGAACACACCGTCCGCGACTTCCTCGCGTTCAGCCCGCACAATCCGTCCTCGATCCGCTCGTGCATCCAGACCGCCCGCGAGAACGCGCGCAGCGTCCGCACCGCGCTCACGGTCGAGATGTGGGAAGCGATCAACGAGGCGTGGCTGCACCTGCGCTCCTACGAGGGGCGCGACCTCAGCCGCGAGGAATTCGCCCGCTTCCTCGACTGGGTGAAGGGGGTGTCGCTCGCCTTCGACGGCTCGGCCTACCGGACGATGCTGCGCAACGACGCCTACTGGTTCACCCGCCTCGGCGTCGCGATCGAGCGCGCCGACAACACCGCCCGCATCCTCGACGTGAAGTACCACGTCCTGCTGCCCGAGACCGAGCGGGTCGGCGGCAGCCTCGACTACTTCCAGTGGACCACGATCCTGCGCGAGGTCTCGGCGCTGACCGCCTATCACTGGGTCTACCGGGAGAGCGTCAAGCCCTGGCTGGTGGCCGACCTGCTGATCCTGAACCGCGAGATGCCGCGCTCGCTCGCCAACTGCTACGAGATGCTGGTGCGCCACCTCGACCTCATCGCCGACGCCTACGGCCGGCGCGGCCCGAGCCAGCGGGTGGCGAGCAACCTGCTGGCCCAGCTCGACGGGCAGTCGATCGAGGAGATCTTCTCCACCGGCCTGCACGAGTTCATCCAGGGCTTCATCGCCGAGAATAACCGCCTCGGGGCCGCGATCATCGAGCAGTATCTCTGCTGACCGCGCGGGTTCCTCCTGGGTAGCGGGGTCGCACCCCGGATTGGCAGGGCATCGGCAGCCCCCATCTTCCGGCGATGACCTCCATCCAGACTTTTCCTCCGGGAGCGGCCCATCGGCCCTTCCCGGAACCGCCCCGTCTCCGTCATACTGTGCCGCTTCTCCAGAACGGCCCCGGGCGTTGTCCGACCATGCGCATCCGCGTCGTCCACGAGACCGTCTACCAGTACGAATCCCTCGCCCGCGGTCTGATCCAGATCCTGCGGCTCACCCCGCGCGACCATGACGGGCAGCACGTCCGGTCCTGGCGCATCGAGCCGTCGGTGGACGGCCGGCTCAGCCGCCGAGAGGACGGCTACGGCAACGTCGTCCACGTCTTCAGCGCCGACGGACCCTCGGATGCCCTGACGGTGCGCGTCACCGGCGAGGTCGAGACCGCCGACACCGCGGGAATCGTCCGCGGCACGGTCGAGCGGCTGCCCGATCCGTTCTACCTGCGCGAATCGCGCTTCGCCTCCGCCGACCCGGCGATCGGAGGCTTCGCCGACGGCGTGGCGGTGGCCGGCGGCGACCGGCTCGCCCTGCTGCACCGCCTCGTCGGCGCGGTCCACCAGGAAGTCCGCTTCGCCCCCGGCCCGACCGATTCCGGCAGCACCGCGGCGGAAGCCTTCGCCCTGCGCGAGGGCGTCGGGCAGGACCTCGCCCATATCTTCGTCGCCGCCGCTCGCCACCTCGAGATCCCGGCCCGCTACGTCTCGGGCTACCATTACCGCCCCGACGGCGTCGATCAGGCCGCCGGCCACGCCTGGGCCGAGGCGCTGGTCCCGGATCTCGGCTGGGTCGGGTTCGACCCGAGCTTCGGCATCTCGACCACCAGCGCGCATCTGCGGGTCGCGGTCGGCCTCGACTACCTCGATGCCGGCCCGGTGCGCGGCAGCCGCACCGGCGGCGGCACCGAGACGCTCACCGTGCGGGTGCGGGTGGACGACGCCCGCGGGCAGGCCCAGGCGCAATCCCAGTCCTGATTCGCCGCGCAAGCGTGGATTACCCGCCACGCTTCCCCGGCACCCTCGTCTGTGCCCGCTGTTTCGGCTGGACCCCCGGCGGCGTCTGCGCAAGGGTGCCGCCTGTCCCGGGGGCAGGCACGGCCGGGAGTCGAGGGGGCGAGCGATGACCTATTGCGTCGGGATCCTGGTCGAGGAAGGCCTCGTCATGATCGCCGACACCCGCACCAATGCGGGTCTCGACGACATCTCGACCTATCGCAAGTTGCATATGTTCACCAAGCCCGGCGAGCGCGTGCTGGCGCTCGCCTCGGCCGGCAACCTCTCGGTGACCCAGTCGGTGCTGAGCCTCCTCGCCGAGGGCGTGGAGAACCCGGAGACTGGCAAGCCCGAGACGATCTACGACGCGCCGACGATGTTCCGCGCCGCGCAACTGATCGGCCGGGCGATCCGCACCGTGCGGGCGATCGAGCGCGAGGGCTTCGAGGCGGCGCAACTGCGCTTCGAGGTGTCGTTCCTGTTCGGCGGCCAGATCGGCGACGGGCCGATGCGGCTCTACATGATCTACTCGGCCGGCAACTTCATCGCCTGCAGCCAGGACGCGCCGTTCCTGCAGATCGGCGAGCACAAGTACGGCAAGCCGATCCTCGACCGCGCCGTGACGTTCAAGACCGACGTCTACGACGCCCTGAAGGTCGGGCTGATCTCGATGGATTCGACCATGCGGTCGAACCTCGGCGTCGGGCTGCCGATCGATCTCACGGTGATCCGGCGCAACACCTGCCGCACCGAGGTGCTGCACCGGATCGAGGCCGGCGAACCGTATTTCCACGACCTGCGCGAGCGCTGGTCGGCGGCCCTGCGGGCGGCCCACCGGGCGATTCCGCGCCCGCCCTACGATCCGACCACGGACTGATACGATAGTCGGACGATCAGTTCCGAAAATCGTATCACCAGCTCGCGCGGCACTTGAGCGAAACCGGTTCCCGCATTGCGAAGCAATCCGGACAACCCTGCGTCATCGACTTTGCAGCCGCGCGCGAATCACGCACAATCGGGTCGTCTCCGCCGGCGGCCCGTTCGACGATCCCGGGCAGCGGACGACGGAGGCGGCGTCCCCCGAAGGGAACGATGGTCCACCCCTCCCGGATCGACGATCGTTTACCTCGCTTCAAGGTGAAGCAGGCTATTGTGCAGGGTGAAGGACGGGGCTATCAAGCTCCGGGCCCTTGTGTTTTGGCCTACTCTCCCCACATAGCAGCGGATACGCCGTCCCTGCGACCCATGCGGACCCGCCGTCGCGGGCTTGGGTTCCAAGGACGGCGGCCTTGTCGGAACCCCGAACCGGCCTGCCCTCCGCGCGGGTCAACGAGTCAGCCCCTGATGAACCAGCTCGTGCGCATGTCGCATCTCGTCTCCGCCGATTCCGTCGAGGAGCCCTCGCCGGAGCTTCGCGTGCCCTTCGCGCAGTCGGGGGCCTTCGTCTGCAAGTTCATCATCGGCGAGCCGAACGACCGCGCCGTCTGCTGCGGCGCTCCGGTTCCGGACGGCAAGAGCTGGTGCGCCTTCCACCGCAAGATCGTGTTCGAGCCGACCCGGCCCGGGCGGATCCGCTGAGTCCGCGCCGGCGGCGTCAGCCGTCGGCATCCGCTACGAGATCGGCGAGCCATCCCCGGGCGAGCACCAGTTCGTCCCACGGGACCGCCCCGAGCGGGAAATGACCCGCCAATACGACGCTGATGATCGCGTTGAGCCGCATCATGTCAGGGCTCGGGCGGCCGTCCCGGCCCGCCGCGATGAGATTGTCGCGGAACGCGCACAGGCAGGTCGTCGCCTGCGACAGCGACGAGTGGTCCTTGTGCGGGCGCTGCGCCAGCGCCGCGTCGAGGGCGGTGAGGGCCTCGCGCCCGGGATGGTCGCCGCCGGCCGTCACCGGCGCGCTCCCGTCGCGATCCGCCCCGGGCGCAGGCCGCAGGTCACCGCCTTGGTGGTGTGGATGCTGGTATTGGCGTCCCCGGTGATCGCCAGCAGGACGTTGGCGACCGCGCCCCGCGCGTAGCCCTCCCGGCCGAACACCCACGGCATCCCGACCTGATGCACGATCCGGCCGTCGATGCGCAGCGGCCGCAATCGCTCGGTGACCATCGCCTTCACCTCGATCTCGCCGCGCAGCGACGACAGCACCGTCCAGCCGAGATGGCGGATGCCGAGTTCCTCGGCCAGTTCCGGCGACACCTCCACGAACGCCTCCGGCTGCAACTCGGCGGTGTGCGGCATCACCCGGGTCGGCACGCCGCCGCAATGCAACTCGGTCAGCCGGTAGGTGGTGAACACGTAGGGGAAGCGCGGGTCGCCGTGCGGGTTCAGGCGGTTGCCGTCCTGCTCCCAGATCTGCGCCGTCGGGTTGATCTGGCGCCGGTAGAGCGGGTTGTCGACCGGGCTCTCGATCGGTTCGTAATGCGTCGGCAGCGGTCCGTCCTTCAGGCCCGACGGCACGAAGAGCTGGCTCTTGCCGTCCGCCTCCATGATGAACGGGTCGTCGCCGCCGAGGGCGTCCATGCCGTGCGGGCGCTGCGACCAGTCGGGGCGGTAGTCGGGCCGCTTGGTCTCGACGAAGTCCGGCACGTCGAGGCCGGTCCAGCGTTCCGACGCCTCGTCCCACCAGATCATCCGCTTGGCCTGCGACCACGGCCGGCCCTCCGGGTCGGCGGAGGCGCGGTTGTAGAGCGTGCGCCGGTTCGACGGCCACGCGAACGCCCAGCCGAGATGCGAGCCCGGCCCGTCCGGACCGTCCGGCACCCGCGAGCGCGCGACGTTGTGGCCGGCCTTCGGATAGATGCCGCAATACATCCAGCCACCGCAGGCGGTGGAGCCGTCGTCCTTCAGCTCCTTGTAGCTCGGCACCTGCTCGCCGGTGGCGACCCGGTAGCCGTTGATCTCGCGCAGGACCGCCTCGGCCTCCGGCTCGCGCTGCGCGCCGTGCTCCGGGTAGTCCCAGGTCAGGGCCTGGATCGGTCCGTCGCGGGTCTCGGCGCTGTCGGCGTAGAGCTGCTTGAGGCGCTTGCCGAGGTGGTAGATGAACCACAGGTCGGAGCGGCTGTCGCCGGGCGCCTCGCAGACCTTGTCGTGCCACTGCACGAGCCGGCTGGTGTTGGTCACCGAACCGTCCTTCTCGCCGGGCATCGCCGCCGGCAGGAAGAACACCTCGGTCTCGATCTCCTCCGGCCGCAATTCGCCGCGCGCGATCAGGCGGCCCTTCTGCCAGAAGTTCGCCGTCTCGGTCATGGCGAAGTCGCGCACCACCAGCCATTCGAGCTTGCCGAGCCCGCGCTCGACGAAGTCGGCGTTGACCGCGCCGACCAGCGGGTTCTGCCCGAGGACGAACTGGCCCCGCATCACGCCGCTCGCCATCGCCAGCGTCATCGGCTCCTGCGACAGGTCGCCGGTGAGCTTCGGGAGGAACGGGTAGCACCAGTCGTTCGCCGCGGTCGCGGCCTCGCCGTACCAGGCCTTCAGCAGGCTCACGACGTATTTCGGCATGTTCGCCCACCAGCCGGTCGCCGGGGTCTCGACGTTCAGGTAGTCGGCGAGGGTGGCATGGTCGTGGAAGACGTTCGGCTGCGGCAGGTAGGTCGGCAGCATGTTGTAGAGGGTCGGGATGTCGGTCGATCCCTGGATGCTGACATGGCCGCGCAACGCCATGATGCCGCCGCCGGGCCGGCCGACATTGCCGAGCAGGCCCTGGACAATCGAGGCGGCGCGGATGATCTGCACCCCGACCGAATGGTGCGTCCAGCCGACCGCGTAGCAGATCGCCCCGGTGCGCTCGCGGCCGGAATTGCGCGCGAGCGCGTCGGCGACCTTCAGGAAGGTCTCGCGCGGGCAGCCGGTGACGCGCTCGACCATCTCGGGCGTGTAGCGGGCGTAGTGCCGCCGCAGGATCTGGTAGACGCAGTTCGGGTGCTGCAGGGTCGGGTCGGTCGGCGGCGGTCCCTCGCTCATGCTCTCGAAATCGCCGTCCTTCGACGATTCCTGCATCTTCACCCGGTGCTCGGAGACCGGCGACGGGACGGTCTTGCCGGCATATTGCCAGGTGTCGTGGCTGTAGCTGCCGGACTCGCGGTCGAAGCCCGAGAACAGCCCGTCGGCCTCGTCGGGGCCGGCATAGCCGTCGGCGATGATGTGGGCGATGTTGGTGTAGGCGAGCGCGAAGTCGCGGAACCAGAGATCGTTCTCGAGGATGTGCCGGATGATGCCGCCGAGGAACGCGATGTCCGAGCCGGCGCGGATCGGCGCGTAGAGGTCGGCGAGCGCGCTGGTGCGGGTGAAGCGCGGATCGACGTGGATCACCGTCGCGCCGCGGCGCTGCGCCTCGACCACGAAGCGGAAGCCGACCGGATGGTTCTCCGCCATGTTGGAGCCCATCACCAGGATGCAGTCGCTGTTGGCGAGGTCCCACAGCGCCATCGTGGCCGCACCGCGTCCGAAGGAGGTGCCCAGACTGGGCACCGAGGACGAGTGTCAGATCCGGGCCTGGTTCTCGATGTTCAGCATGCCGAGGCCGCCGCCGAACAGCTTCTTGATGAGGTAGTTCTCCTCGTTGTCCATCGTCGCGCCGCCGAGCGAGCCGAGGCCGAGGGTGTGGTTGACCCGGCGCCCGTCCGGCAGGGTCTCGGCGAAGGTCTCGTCGCGGGCCCGCTTGGTGCGCTGCGCGATCCGCTCCATCGCCCAGTCGAGGGGCTTGACCTCCCACTCGGTCGCGCGCGGTGCGCGATAGAGCACGGTGCTGACCCGCTCGGGCGACAGCAGCATGCCGAGGGTGCCGGCGCCCTTCGGGCACAGGGTGCCCTGGTTGACCGGCGAGCGCGGGTCGCCCTCGACGTGGATCGGCCGGCCCTGCTTGGCGTAGATGAGCTGGCCGCAGCCGACGGCGCAGAACGGGCAGATCCCGGTCCCGACCCGGTCGGCCTCCTCCAGCCGCGGCCGCAGCGTCTCCGAGGTCCGGCTGCGGGCGGCCGTGCTCATCACGCTCTCGCCGGCGATCTGGCGCGGGATCGACCAGTCGTGGAGGAACCCGGCGACGCGCGCGCCGATGCCCTTGCGGATCCGTTTCGCCATCGTCGCCGACTCCACGCCCGGGGCCCGTGCCGGGTCCTCGCGGCCGGGCAACGGGATCGTCGGCGGGGAAGTTCCGGACAGAACGAACCGCCGCCTCCCTGGACCGTTTCCAATCCGCACGTTCTGCCAGCAGCCCGGATCGGCCGGCGTCTCGGGCGAACGCCGGGGGTCCCGCATGCCGGTCAGGGAAGGCGTCGTCACCATCGTGCAGGAGAGCCGGTTTCAGCTCGTCGGCGACGACGGCAGCGCGCATCTGTTCATCCTCGGGCGCAACGCCGCTGGAGAGGCCGACCAGCTCGCGCCGTTGCAGCGGCGGCAGGCGCGGGTGCGGGTCGAGTACGCGCGCACCCGCAACCTGATCGGCTTCGTGGCGGAAAAGATCTCGGTGTGCGGGGAGTCCGGCCGGTGACGATGCATCCCCGCGCCGCCGACTTCCCGCAATCGGACCTGCCCGGCGTGATCCCGCACGAGAGCGAACTCACGGCGGGCGTACGGATCGAGCCCGGCCGCTCCTACGGCTTCTTCACCGACACCACCGTCTGCATCGGCTGCAAGGCGTGCGAGGTCGCCTGCAAGGAGTGGAACAACCTGCCGGCCGACAATCTCGGCCTCACCGGCCACAGCTACGACAATACCGGCGCCCTCTCGGCCAACACCTGGCGCCACGTCGCCTTCGTCGAGACGAGCGGCTGCGGCGGCGTGCGCGACACCGTCGAGGCGCCGTTCCAGAGCGGCTGGCTGATGATGAGCGACGTGTGCAAGCACTGCCACAACGCGCCCTGCCTCGAAGCCTGCCCGACCGGCGCGCTGTTCAAGACCGAGTTCGACACCGTGGTGGTGCAGCAGGACATCTGCAACGGCTGCGGCTACTGCGTGCCGGCCTGCCCGTTCGGCGTCGTCGACGTCAGCCCGGTCGACGGCAAGGCGCACAAGTGCACGCTGTGCTACGACCGCCTCAAGGGCGGCCTGGAGCCGGCCTGCGCCAAGGCGTGCCCGACCGATTCGATCCAGTTCGGCGAGTTGTCCGTGCTCCAGGCCCGGGCCGAGGAGCGGGTCGCGGTCCTGCACGAGCGCGGGGTGCCCGGCGCCTACCTCTACGGCACGCCGGGCGCGCCCGGGGCGACCGGCGATCTCGGCCATCTCAACGCGTTCTTCCTGCTCACCGCGCGGCCGGAGGTCTACAACCTGCCGGCGGCCCCGACCCGGCCGGCCAACCGCGTCGCGCCGAGCCTCGCCTCCGGCCTCGCGGCGGTGGCCGGGCTCGCGGTGGCGGCGGCGTTCCTGCTCGGCGCCTCCGACCGGAGGCGATCGTGACCACGCAATATCCCGTCCTGACCGAGGGCCCCGAACCCGGCCTGCCGCGCCCCGACCGGGCCTCGGGCGCCGTCGCCCCCTCCCCCGGCCCGGCCTGGGACGGGCCGACCTATTACGGGCGGGCCCAGCTCAAGCCGGCTCCGTTCGAGAACGCGGTCGTCGGCGGCTACATCTTCCTCGCCGGCCTGTCGGGCTCGTCGGCGATCCTCGCCGCCATCGCGCAGGCGACGCGGGGCGAGGAGGCCGGGCCGCTGGTGCGGCGGGCGCGCTACACCGCCCTGCTCGCCCCGACCCTCGGCTCGGCCCTGCTGATCTACGACCTGCACACGCCGAGCCGGTTCTACACCATGCTGCGGGTCGCCAAGGCGACCTCGCCGATGTCGATCGGCACCTGGATCCTGATGGGGTTCTCGGGCTGCGCGATCCTCACCGCGGCGGCACAATTCGCCGGCGATCGCGGGGTGGCGCCGCGGGCGGCGGGCGTGGTCGCCCGGCTCGCCGGATGGCCGGCGGCGGTCCTCGGCGCCGGGCTCTCGACCTACACCGCCTCGCTGCTCGCCGCGACCTCGACGCCGCTCTGGGCGGCGGCGCCGCGGGCGCTGGCGGTGCGGTTCGGGGCGTCCTCGATGGCCGCCGGCGCGGCGGCGCTCGCCCTCGCCGAAACCGATGCGCCGACCCGCCGGCGCCTGGAGACCCTCACGGCCGCCGCCCTCGCGGTCGAACTCGCCGGCGATGCCGCCGCCGCCCTCGCGTATCGCCGCACGGGTGTCGCTCCGGCGACCCGGGGCCGGGCCGGCCGGGTGGAGCGGTTCGGGGCGGTCGGGCTCGGCGTCGTGCTGCCGCTCGGGCTCTATGCCGCCCGGCACTGGCGCGACCGGGCCGGACGGCCGGAGGACGGCCGGGCGCTGTCGGTCGCCGCCGGCCTCGCGGTGCTCGCCGGCAGTGCGCTGCTGCGGGTCGCGGTGATGGGGGCGGGCGACGATTCGGCGGCGCGTCCGGACGTGAGCTTCCGCTTCAGCCAGCCCGACAACCTGCCGCCCGGGCTTTGACTACCAGAGCGCGTCGTCGACGAGGACGCGATAGGTCCGGGACCTGATCCCGGTCTCGTCCTGCCAGACCACACGGCGGGTGACGAGATGGCCCGACAGCGGCGGACGGGCGAGCAGGACGACCTCGCCGCCCGGGGGCACCTCGTGCCATCCGCGCCGGCCGGGCGCGACCGAGCGCGATACCATCGGGCGCGCCGTGACGACCCGGACACGCCGGGCGGCGTGCGGCGCCTGCACCACCGCGCGACGGATCGGCTGGACCGCCGGGGCCGCGGCGACCGCCCGCGTCCGGGCCGGCCTGTCCGACCGCACCGAGGACGACGGGCTGCGGCGCGGCTGGACCGACTCGGCAGGTGCGACCTCCTTGCCCGGCGGATCGACCCAGGGCTGCTGTGCGTCTGCCGGCGCCGCCACCACGGCAGCGAGAAAGCCGGCCATCAGCAGCGACCCTGCCCGGCGGCGCCACAGGTCCCGCATCGCGTGCTCCCGACTGGCCCGGACCGCCGACGACCGGCGTCGCGCGAGTCACGGAGGTGTCATTTCACGCATCCTTAACACCCCGATCGGCGCACGAGAACGTCTCGGGGCGAAACGGTCCACACCCGATCGCTCCCGGGGCCGCGCGGACGCCACGACGCTTCATGAACGGATCGTTCATGCGCCGTCATGCCGACGCATGGCATCGTGAACCGGTCGTGCGACGGCTATCCCGGCCGGCCTGCGACCTTTGGCGGAGACCGGATTCGTGCCCCATGGTGGCCCATTTGCTGGAGCACCGGCACGCAGGACGAACGAGATTGGAAGATGCTCCAGATCGAGACTCAGCCCACCCGCGACGCCGTGCGAACCGTGCAGCCGGTCCCGATCATGGACAGGCTGCGCAGCATCGCGCTGGTCACGACCCTCGTGGTCGGCATTCCCCTGACCCTGGCGTGGTTCGTCTTCGTCGGCTGGGTCGCGCTGTGGCTGCTGCGGTCGGCGGCGACCCTGCTCTGATACGGTTTTTGAACTGATCGTTCAAAAGCCGTATCAGAAGCCCGCGCGGCGGAGCCGGAGGCTCCGCGCCCCTGAGCGAAGCCGGGTTCTGCATCGCGAAGCGATACCGCAGGGATCGCCGAGCGATCATTCAGAAACCGTATGAGCCGCCGCGTCCGCCTTCATGCGGCCTGGGCGTGGCCGAGGAAGGTCGCGATGTCCTGGCGCAGGCGGTCGAGCTGCTCGTCGAGGATGCGGCGGGCCTCCGCGACCTGACCGGCGACCTCGGCCGCGGAGGCCGAGGCCTCGGCGAGGCTCGCGACCGATTGCGAGACAGAGCCGGCATGGCCGGCGCTCTGCTGAACGGTGCCGGAGATCTCGCCGGTCACCGCGCCCTGCTCCTCGACGGCCGAGGCGATCGCGGCCGCGATGACGTTGACCTCGTCGATCACCCCGCCGATCGCCCGGATGTCGTCGGCGCTCTGCCGGGTCGCGTGCTGGATCGCGTCGATGCGCGAGGCGATCTCGGTCGTCGCCTTGGCGGTGCGCCCGGCCAGCGTCTTGACCTCGGCGGCCACCACCGCGAAGCCGCGTCCGGCCTCGCCGGCGCGGGCCGCTTCGATGGTGGCGTTGAGCGCCAGCAGGTTGGTCTGGCCGGCGATCTGGTTGATGAGTTCGACGACCTGGCTGATCTCGGTGGTGTGCTCGATCAGGCTGCCGACGGAATGCCGGGTGCGCTCGGCGGTCTCGACCGCGCTGCGGGCGACGGCGGCAGACCGGTGGGCCTGCTGCCCGATCTCTCGCACCGAGACGGCCAGTTCCTCCGTCGCCGCGGCGCTGGTCTGCATCGCGGTCGAGGTATGCTCGGCCGCAGCCGCCGCGTCACCGGCCAGCCGCATGGCGTGGTCCGTCGCCTCCGACAGGGTCCGGGCGCTGCCGGCGAGGCGCTCGCTCGCCTCGCCCGAGACGGTCAGGCTGGACTGGACCGCCTCCGAGAAGGTCGTGATCGCCGCCGCCAGGACGCTGCCGCGCTTCTGCCGCTCCTCGAGCAGCACGTCCTGATAGACCGAGATCGCGAAATCCATGTCGATCATCACCGCCTTGTTCAGGGCGGCGAGACGCCGGGACGGATCGCCGAACCGCTTCTGCCGGCAGACCAGCCGCGTCAGCTCGTTCAGGATGAAGCTGTAGCCGCCGATGTACCAGCGCGGTTCCAGCCCGATCCTGTGATGGACGAGACCGATCCGGCGGATGCTGGCGACGTAATCCTCGTCGAACCGGCCGGAGAACAGTTGCGCCCAGTGCTTGGACTGGGCCGAGACGAGGCGCGGCTTGTGCGAACCGAGGATCGCCGCGAGGTGGGGAATGCCCTGCATCTTGTCGTAGAACCGGGCCAGCACCGCCGGCAACGCCGGCTCGATCAACGCCCACACATTCTTCAGTTCCGCGCTCACGTCCGGATCGATCTCGAGAAATTCCAGGCGCGCGTCGATCTTGTCTGCTTCCAGCATCCAGGCCCCCTCGTTCACCGCTTCTGCGGTCTGGGCATCAATCTTAGGCTGAATTCGATAAAGAATGCTGAACCACCGTCGTTAGGGCAGGCGGCGCAGACTGGAATACCACAGAACGGGATCGGCGACTATCGGAGTACATGCCGCCGCGTAAAACAAGCCGATCGTCATGATGTCGAAGCGGGCGTTCTGCTCTGGCGGCTGGGGCCTTCCCCCGGGTGGCTCCCGGCCGGGTCGAGACCGGCGGCCGCTCCCCGGTCAGGGTCGCGGACCGGCCTCTCCCGCGAAGCTGAACGGAGGCTGTCGGACCGCTTCAGCTTCGATGCAGGCGCCGTCGGCCAAGGTGTCATCACGGCCGGTCCACGGGATGCAACGTCCACGGGATGCAAGCCGGCACTTCCGAACCTCGCAGCCAGGTGTCAGCCATGAAGAAGATCGCGGTTCTCTCGGCCGCCGCCCTGATCGGGGTCGGCAGCGTCGCCACCCAGGCCCAGGCCGGCGGCGGCGGCGCCGTCGCCGCCGGGGTGATCGGGGGACTCGCGGCCGGTGCGCTGCTCGGCGCCGCGGTGTCGAACGCCCAGGCGGCCCCCGCCTACGGTTACGCGCCCGCCTACGGCTACGCCCCGCCGCCGGTCGTCTATCGCCGGCCCCGCGTGGTCCGGGTCGAGGAGATCGACGAGGTTCCGGTCTACCGCCCGCGTCGCGTGGTGCGGGTCGAGGAATACGGGCCCTACGGCTACGGCCCGGTCGGCTACCGCCGCCCGTATTACGGCTGGTAGGCCGAAGCGGACGACACCACCGACCACGGCGAGCCGGCTCCTGCGGGGCCGGCGCACGTCGTCACGAGGTCTCGCGGTCGAGCAGATCGCGCTTGCGCGCGATGCCCCAGCGATAGCCGGACAGCGCGCCGTCGGAGCGGACGACCCGGTGGCAGGGGATCGCCACCGCGAGCGCGTTGGCGCCGCAGGCCCGGGCCACCGCCCGCACCGCCGCCGGCATCCCGATCGCCCGCGCCACCTCGGCGTAGGTCGCGGTCGTGCCGGCGGGAATGCGCCGCAGGGCCTCCCAGACCCGCTGCTGGAACGCGGTGCCGCCGATGTCGAGCGGCAGGTCGACGGGGCTGGCGGGGTGCTCGACCAGCCCCACCACCCGGGCGACGAGAGCCTCGAAGGCCGCGTCGCCCCCGTGCAGGTCCGCCTTCGGGAACCGGTCCTGGAGGTCGCGCAGGAGTACGTCGGGATCGTCGCCGAGCAGGATCGCGCAGACCCCCCGCTCCGTCGCCGCGACCAGCACCGTGCCGAGGCTGCACGGCCCGAGCGCGAAGCGGATCGCCGCCCGGGCGCCGCCGTCGCGGTAGGCGGCCGGGCTCATCCCGAGCCGCGCCGGGGCCGCGGCGTAGAACCGACTCGGCGAGTTGTAGCCGGCCTCGTACAGGGCGGCCGTGACGCTCGAGGCCTCCCGCAGGCCCTCGGCGACGCGGCCGGCGCGGCGGGCGGCGGCGTAGGCGCGCGGGGTGACGCCGGTGACGCGCCGGAACACCCGGTGGAAGTGGAAGCGGCTGAGGCCCGCGGCGGCGGCCAGCGCGTCGAGATCGGGCGCGGTCTCGGTCGCATCGATCAACGCGCAGGCGCGGGCGACCGCGGCGGCGTCGCGCTCGCCCTGCCCTGCCGCGTCGGGGCGGCAGCGCCGGCACGGCCGGAACCCGGCCGCCTCCGCCGCCGCGCAGGAATCATGGAACGACACGTTCTCCGGCCGCGCCGGGCGCGAGGGACAGCTCGGCCGGCAATACACGCCGGTCGTGCGCACCGCGTAGACGAACGACCCATCGGCCTGCTTGTCGCGGGCGCGCAGGGCGGCCCAGCGCGCCGCCTCGTCCGGGAGCGGCTCGGAGGTTGGGGGAGAGGGCATCGGGTGGTCTCCTCATCGGCTGCCCGTCACGCCGCCACCCTGCCTCGGCGCCGGGTCGTTCGCATCCCGGCCCTTGCTGCCGAATCCCCGATCTCCGCGCCACGAAGGCTTCTCAGCCCTTGCGCCGCTCGCCGTTGCCGTACTGGCCGAGCTCCAGCCGGGCGATGGCGCGGTTGTGGACCTCGTCGGGCCCATCGGCGAGGCGCAGGATGCGGGTGCGGGCATACGCGAAGGCGAGGCCGGAATCGCTCGTCACGCCGGCGCCGCCGAAAGCCTGGATCGCGTCGTCGATCACCTTCAGGGCCATGCGCGGCGCCGCGACCTTGATCATCGCGATCTCGAGCTTCGCGCCCTTGTTGCCGACCTTGTCCATCATGTCGGCGGCCTTCAGGCACAGGAGCCGGGTCATCTCGATCTCGGTCCGGGCCTCGCCGATGCGCTGCTCCCACACCGAGTGGTCGGCGATGCGCTTGCCGAAGGCGACCCGCGACAGGAGGCGCTGCGCCATCTGGGCGAGCGCCTCCTCGGCGACGCCGATGGTGCGCATGCAGTGGTGGATCCGCCCCGGCCCGAGCCTACCTTGAGCGATCTCGAAGCCGCGGCCCTCGCCGAGGAGGAGGTTCTCCGCCGGCACCCGCACGTCGTGCAGCACCACCTCGGCGTGGCCGTGCGGGGCGTCGTCGTAGCCGAAGACCGGCAGCATCCGCACCACCTCGACCCCGGGGGCGTCGAGGGGCACGAGGATCTGCGACTGCTGGGCGTGGCGGGGGGCGTCGGGGTCGGTCTTGCCCATCACGATCGCGACGGCGCAGCGCGGATCGCCGACACCCGACGACCACCACTTGCGGCCGCTGACGACGTAGTGGTCGCCGTCGCGGCGGATCCGGGTCTCGATGTTGGTGGCGTCCGAGGACGCGACGTCGGGCTCGGTCATCAGGAAGGCCGAGCGGATCTCGCCGTCCATCAGCGGCTTCAGCCACCGCGCCTTCTGGGCCGGCGAGCCGTAGCGGTGCAGCACCTCCATGTTGCCGGTGTCGGGGGCCGAGCAGTTGAACACCTCGGACGCCCACGAGATCCGGCCCATCTCCTCGGCGCAGAGGGCGTAGTCGAGGTTGCTGAGGCCGGCGCCGCGGTACTCGCCGTCGTCGTGCTCCGGCGAGGGCGGCAGGAACAGGTTCCACAGCCCCTGGGCGCGGGCGAGCGGCTTCAACCGCTCGATGACCGGGACCGGCTGCCAGCGGTCGCTGCCGAAGGCCTGCATCTCGGCCTTGTAGACCGGCACCGCCGGCCGGACGTGCTCGACCATGAACGCGGCGACGCGGTCGCGCCACGCGACCTGACGGGCGGAGAGGGTGAAATCCATCGGCTGACCTCCCTGGGCCGGGGTCTGGCGCCCGGGCCTTTCGCGCCGAGCCTAGCCGGGATGGCCGGCGAGGCAAGCCCGTGTCGCGAAGACCGCGTTTTCGAAAACGTGGCAGCGGCCGGCCGTGCGGGACCCGTACCGGGCTTTCGATCCCGGTTCAGCCGGCGCCGGCCGGCGGGGCCAGCAGGCCGAGGAACAGGGGCCGCGCGTAGAGGTCGGCGGCGACCTCCGGGGTCACGCCCGGCACCCAGGACGGCAGCTCGGCGGCGGCGTTGACCATGCTGCTGACGAGCTGCGCGGCGATGCCGGCATCGAGCGGCCGCACCGAGCCGTCGGCGATGCCGTCGGCGAGGCACAGGGCGAAGCGCTCGGCGAGGCGGTTCATCGTGCGCCGGTTGGCCTCGCGCAGCCCTTCCGGCAGGGCGCTGAACGCGGTCATCCGCAGCAGCGGACCGCCGGGGCCGAGTTGGCGGCGCACCAGCGTCGCCGAGGCGGTGCAGACCCGGTCCCAGCCGCTGCCCCCGGCCGCGATGGCGGCGTCCTGCACCGCCCGGATCTGCGCGAAGCTGCGGCTGAAGCAGTTGGCGACGAGATCGTCCTTGTTGTCGTTGTGATGGTAGAACGACCCCTTGGTCACCTTGAGCAGGCCCGAGATCTTGTCGACCGAGGCGCCGCGATAGCCCTGCTGGTTGATGAGGATGGTGGCCGCCCGCAGGAACGCCTCCGGCGAGACCTCGCTCTCGGCCGGGCCGGGCGGCTCTGCGAGGATGCCGGGCGCCCAGGCGGAACCGGGCCCGGCCATGCCGCCGACCAGCAGGTCGCCGGTGCGCGCCGCGACCCAGGCGTAGTCCCGCGGCTCGTAGCGGTCGATCCACTGCCGGGCCGGATGGATCACCGAGAGCAGCAGGTGGGTGCGGGCGTTGCGCTCGGCGCGCTCCAGCGGCGTGCCGTCGAACAGCCCGCGGACCCGGCGGAAGAAGCCGGCATAGGCGGCGAACACCGCCTCGGCCTGCGGCTCCGGCAGCGCCCGCACGTCGTTGAGCATCGCGGTGTCGGGCTCCTCGCCCTTCGCCACGGCGGCGCGGCCGGCGAGGTAGAGGGCGAGGAAACGCCGCAGGCGGGCGGCCGGATCGGGCTCGGCCTCGGCGCGGGAGGCGAGGCCGTCGAGCATCGCGATCGTGTGCAGGAAGCACGCCGCCGCGAGGTCCTCCTTGCGCCGGTAGTAGTAGGTCACGCTGTTGGTCATCAGCCCGACGCTGCGGGCGACGTCGGCGAGCGTCGTGCCCTTGACCCCGGCCTCGTTGAACAGGGCGGCCGCGGCATGCAGGATCGCGTCGCGCTTCTGGGCGTAGCGCCGGGTCGGCCGGACGGTCTCGGGCTTGTCGGCCGCGGACTTGTCGCCCGCGGACTTGCCGGCCTCGGCTTCGGCACTCGCATCGACGGACTGGGGCATGGCGGCATTCAGCACGGCCGCCATGCCGCTGACAAGACGCGGCAATCCGCTCAGGCGGCGAGCCGGGCCGCCCGCTCGCGGTACCACGCCACGAAGGCGGCGATGCCCGGGCCGATCGGCGTCGCCGGCACGAAGCCGACGAGGTCGCGCAGCAGGCCGATGCTCGCCTCGGTGCGCGGCACGTCGCCGGGCGGCAGGGGCTTGAGGATCCGCTCGGCCGTCAGGCCCAGCGCCGCCTCGATGGCGTCGATCATCGCCGTGACGCTGACCGGGTGGCCGCCGCCGATGTTGACGAGGCGGTAGGGCGCGACCGGGCTCAGGGTGTCGGCCTCCGAGACCGGCGCGGTGCCCGGCCCGCCGGGGGGCACCGCGCACAGCCGCACGATGCACTCGACGAGGTCGTCGATGTAGGTGAAGTCGCGCACCGCCTCGCCGTGCCCGAACACCTCGATCGGCTCGCCGGCGAGGATTTTTTTCGTGAACAGCGACGGCGCCATGTCGGGCCGGCCCCCCGGGCCGTAGACGGTGAAGAACCGGAACGCCGTGGTCGGGATGCCCCACAGATGGGCGTAGGAATGCGCCATCGCCTCGCCGGCGATCTTCGAGGCGGCATAGATGTTGAGCGGCGACACCGCCCGGTCGGTCTCGTGGAACGGCACCGAGCCGTTGCCGCCATAGGCCGAGGAGGTCGAGGCGAACAGGAGGTGGCGCACCGGGTGGGCGCGGCAGGCCTCCAACACCTGGAACGTGCCGACGAGGTTCGACGACACGTAGGAGGCCGGATGGTCGAGGCTGTAGCGCACGCCGGCCTGGGCGGCGAGGTGGATCACGATCTCGGGCCGGGCCTCGGCCATCAGCGCCATCACGGCGCCGGGCTCCTCCAGCATCGCGACGCGGCCGGTGAAGCCGGGGCGGGCCTCCAGGGCGGCGAGCCGCTCGCGCTTGAGCCCGACGTCGTAGTAGTCGGTCATCCCGTCCAGCCCGACGACCTCGTGCCCGTCCGAGAGCAGGCGGCCGGACAGGTGGGAGCCGATGAACCCGGCCGCCCCCGTCACCAGAAAGCGCATCGCATCCGTCCCTCCGCCGCGGCCGGCCCCGGCCGGCCCGTGGCTCGCTACACCGGGGCGGCGGTTCGTGCCAGCGCCGGGCCGTCAACCGCCTGTCAACCATCCCGGGCCAGCCTCCCGGCAACGGAGCGGCCGATGACCCACGATGTTTGCCCCGACCTCCTTCCCGGCGCGCCGGACGTGCGGGCCGAGGCCGCGTCCTGGCTCGGCGGGCTCGCCGGCGAGCGGCGGCTGAGCCCGGCCACCGTCGAGGCCTACGGCCGCGACCTGCGCCAGTTCCTCGCCCATCTCGGCCGTTCCGGCACCGCCGCCGACATCCCGACCCTGGTCGGGCTCAAGCCGCGCGACCTGCGCGGCTACATGGCGGCGCGCCGGGCCGAGGGCCTGAGCGGGCGCAGCCTGATGCGGGCGCTCGCGGCCCTGCGCTCCTTCGCCCGCCACCTCGACCGCGAGGGCCACGGCACCGTCGCGGCGCTGTCGGCGGTGCGCTCGCCGAAGGTCGAGCGCCGCCTCCCCCGTCCGCTGCCGGTCCGGGCCGCGATCGCGATGACGAGCCCGGACCTGCGCGCCGGCGAGGAGCGCCCGGACTGGGTCCTCGCCCGCGATGCGGCGGTGCTGGCCCTGCTCTACGGCTGCGGCCTGCGCATCGGCGAGGCCCTGGCGATCCGCCGCCGCGACGCCCCGACCGGCGACACCGACAGCCTGACGGTGCTCGGCAAGGGGCGGAAGACCCGCGGCGTCCCGGTGATCGCGCCGGTGCGGGCCGCGGTGGAGGAGTATCTGCGCCTGTGTCCCTACCGCCTCGTCGAGGACGGCCCGCTCTTCGTCGGCGCCCGCGGCGGGCCGCTCTCGCCGCGGGTCATCCAGTTCGCGGTCGCGGCGATGCGCGGCGCGCTCGGCCTGCCCGAGACCGCGACGCCGCACGCCCTGCGCCACTCCTTCGCCACCCATCTCCTCGCCCGCCAGGGCGAGCTGCGGGCGATCCAGGAGCTGCTCGGCCACGCCTCGCTCGCGACCACCCAGGTCTACACCAAGGTGGATGCGGCCCGCCTCCTCCACGCCTTCGACGCCGCGCATCCGCGGGCGCAGAGGGTCTGAGAGCCTGTGTGAGAGCCTGTTTGAGCGATGGTCAATCGTATTGACCGCGCGCAGCATCCCTTTCCGGGTCCGAATGGGCCTACACGACTGAAGCGATAGCGGAAGGAGATCCGGGATCCAGCCGTCAGATGGGCCGCGAAGCGGCTCCGTCTCCATCACCGTCGCTCCCGGCGCGCAATATTTCGACGCCTCATGAATTCACGCGATCGCGACGGGTTTTCGACCTCGTCCGGTGTCATCCAGCCGTAAAAATCCAAATGTACCGCTGAAAGAATGCTCCGGGAGCGGTGCAACGACCCTCGCGCTGCGGATGATCCGCGGATTCGCGTCGAGGGCCGGCCATGGGGACGTCCAGCGACATGCGGGTGTTGATCGCGACGGATGCCGGGGCGCTGCAGGTCGACGGTGTCGTCCGGACCCCGACCCCGCGGGCACGAACCGCCCCCCGGGTCGGGCCGGAGATCGTCGCCCTGTCGCCCGAGAGGATCCCGAACCGCACCGACACCTGCGGCGTCGTCCAGCTCGATGTCCCGGCCTGCGGGGTGCCGGTCGCGGCCGTCCCGGTCACCGGGCCGCGCGACGGGATCGGCGACCCCGCCATCGGCGTGCTCGACGAGGGCCTCCGGGCCGCCCGTCTCGGCGCCCTCCGCATCTCCCGGACGGGCCGCCGCGCCTGGGCGCTCGCCCGCGGGGCGATCGGGTCCGGCATCCGGGCGACGGCCTGAGTCATTTCTCTCCAGGAGCTTCGGTCATGGCAGGAAACGGCGCGCTCCCCACCGCCGGGGACATGCACACGGAAGGGGTCGCCAGGGCCTACGATCGCTGGGCGCCGATCTACGACCTCGTCTTCGGCAAGGTCTTCGCGCGCGGCCGCTCGGCGGCGATCGCGGCGGCGGAGCGGATCGGCGGGCGCATCCTCGAAGTCGGCGTCGGCACGGGCCTCTCGCTGCCGCACTATTCCGCTCGCAGCCGCCTCGTCGGAGTCGATCTGTCGGCCCCGATGCTGGCGAAGGCGCGCGAGCGGGTCGCCCGGCTGGCGCTGCGCAACGTCGAGCAGCTCGACGTGATGGATGCCGAGCATCTCGCCTTCGCCGACGCCTCCTTCGACGTGGTGGTGGCGCAGTACGTCGTCACCGCGGTGCCGAACCCCGAGGCCGCCCTCGACGAGTTCCTGCGCGTGGCGCGACCCGGCGGAGAGATCGTCATCACGACGCGCATCGGCGCCGATGCCGGCCTGCGCGGCACGATCGAGTCGCTGCTCTCCCCGCTCGTCAACCGGCTGGGCTGGCGCACCGAGTTCTCCTGGCAGCGCTACCAGGACTGGGTGGACCGGACCGCCGGCGTGAGCGTCATCGAGCGCCGCCCGCTGCCGCCGCTCGGCCATTTCTCGCTGATCCGGCTGCGGAAATCCGACGCGGCCTGACGGACGGCCTTCTCACCTCGACCCCCTTCCGGAGGACACGATCATGGGCGGCTTTCTCGAAGCGTTGCGCGTGCAGCGGTGGGACGACCACCGCTATTACCATCACAGCCGAATCAACCAGTCGCTCCATCTCCTGAGCGCGCTGAGCTTCGTGCTCGCCTACGTGATCTGCTTCCACGATCCGGCGGTCGCCGCGCTGATCGCGTGGCTCGTCGCGATGACGAGCCGCCAGGCCGGACACTTCTTCTTCGAGCCCAAGGGCTATGACCACGTCAACCACGCCACCCACGACCACAAGGAAGAGATCAAGGTCGGCTACAACCTGCAGCGCAAGGTCGTGCTGATGGCGACCTGGGCGCTGTCGCCGATCGTCTTCTACCTGAGCCCGTCGCTGTTCGGCCTGATCGAGCCGCACCGGGACGCGGGCGAACTCGTGCGGCACGTCGGCATGCTGTGGTTCGCGATCGGGATTGGCGGCCTCGTGTTCCGGGTGCTTCAGCTCTTCGTCATCCGCGACGTCGAGACCGGGCTGGTCTGGGCGGCCAAGATCATCACCGACCCGTTCCACGACATCAAGCTGTACTGCCGCGCGCCGCTCTATTTGATGCAGGGCGAGCTGATCGACCGCGGCCTCGCCGACGAGGTCGCCGAGGAGGCCGCCCGCACCGCCGCGCGGTAGGGTTCGACGGCCGGAATCCCTACTCCGCCGGCATCGCCTCGCGTCCCGCCCCGTCCCGGGCGGGGCGGGATCGCCCACGCAGGTCATCCCAGCGCACGGCGAGCATCTCCCGCAGCACGCCGCGGCGGATCGCCTTGTCGGTGGTGGCCGGCCCGGCCCACCAGCCGTCCGCCTCCATCGCCCGCGCGCCCGCGACGAAGCGCTCGGTCACCGCCGCCATCTCGGCGTCGGTGTAGTTCAGACTGAAGATCAGGCGCCCCGTGCCGACCCAGGACAGGGCCAATCCTTCGAGGCGCAGATAGTATTGCAGCAGCCAGTTGTAACGGGCGGGCTTCGTATAGAGCACCGTCCAGATCGACGACATCGCGACGACCCGCACCGGCAGGCCCTCGGCTTCGAGCCGCCGGTTCAGCGCGGCCGCGCGGGCGTTCCAGCGCCCGTCGATTTCCCTGTAGAGGTCGCGGATCTCCGGCGTTTCCAGCCGCCGCAGGAAGGCGTTCATCGCGCCCATCACGTAGGGATGCGCGTTGAAGGTGCCGCGGGCAAAGCAGATGTCGCCGGGCCGATCCTCGCGGAAGCGCCGCATGAGGGCGTGGCGCCCGCACAGGACGCCGATCGGCAGGCCGCCGCCGAGCGTCTTGCCGTACGTGACGAGGTCGGCGCGCACCCCGAAATACGCCTGGGCGCCGCCCGGCGCGAGGCGAAAGCCGACGAAGACCTCGTCGAGGATCAGCACGATGCCGCGCGCGGTGCAGATCTCGCGCAGGCGCCCGAGCCAGCGGGCGTAGGCCTCGCGGTCGAAGGCGGCGCTCCGGCCGGAGTCGACGAGCGACCCGTCGGAGGGCGCGCCGCGATTGGGATGCATCGCCTGGATCGGATTGACGAGCACGCAGGCGACGTCGCGGCGCGCGGCGAGCACCCGGAGGGTCCGCTCGGACAGGTCGGCGAGCGTCAGCGTGTCGTCGGCCGGGCGGGGGTTGCCGATGCCGGGCTGCACGTCGCCCCACCAGCCGTGATAGGCGCCGCAGAACCGCACGATGCGCCGCCGGCCGGTCCGGTACTGCGCCAGCCGCACCGCCTGCATCACGGCCTCGGTCCCGGACATGTGGAACGAGACCTCGTCCATGCCCGAGACCGCCCGCAGCCGGCGGACGTTGTCGGAGACGACCGGATGCAGCGCGCCGAGCACCGGCCCGAGCGCCTCGACCGCGCCGGCGCCCTCCCGGATGCAGTCCCTGTAGGCGTCGGTGCCGAGCAGGTTCACGCCGTAGGAGCCGGTGAGATCGTAGAGGCGGTTGCCGTCGAGATCCTCGACCTCGACGCCCGACGCCGCCTGCAGGAAGCTCCCGGCCGACAGGTTCTCGCGGACGATCCGGCTGAACTGGAACGGCACGCGGTAGCGCCCGGTGAATTGCAGGTCGGAGATGCCGGTCCTGGCCTCCTCCGTCATCGCGCGCGTCCTCGCGTAACGCTCGCGGTAGAGCGCCGACAGGCGCGCGAAGCCGGCGCGGCGGCGCGCGGCGACCTCGTCCGAGGCCCCGTCGACGCTCGCGAACTCCGCCTCGCCGTACTCGTAGAACGGCAGTTGGGCGGCGATCCGCTTCGCCATCCGGACGTGGCCGGTCAGCGAGGGGTGCTTGGCCCGCGACAGGGCGAGGCGCCGGGGCAGCTTCGCACCGAGAAACGCCAGAGCCGCTGCGGCGGCCGCGACCGAGATGGTTCCGAGAGCATCCATGCGGCCAGCGTGAACCAAGGACATGTCACGGGATGATGACGCTTCGCACCGCCCTTCTCGGCATCGCCCGCCACGAGGATCTGAACTTCCTCCTGACCAACCGGATCCCGCGCCGCCTGGCGACCCGCTTCGTCGGCTGGCTGAGCCAAATCCGGCAGCCGCAAGTGCGCGACGTCTCGATGTGGGCGTGGCGCCTGTTCTCCGATCTCGACCTGTCCGACGCGCGCAAGACGCGGTTCGACAGCCTGCACGATTGCTTCATCCGCGAGCTGAAGCCGGGCGCGCGGCCGATCGACCCCGAACCGGGCGCGATCGTCAGCCCCTGCGACGCCATCGTCGGCGCCTTCGGTCCGATCGAGGGCACCCGCCTGTTCCAGGTGAAGGGGTTCCCCTATCGCCTGGAGGACCTGCTCGGCAGCGCGGAGGCGGCCGAGCCGTACCGGGACGGCCTGTTCGTCACGCTTCGGCTGACGGCCAGTATGTACCACCGCTTCCACGCGCCCCATGACGGGCGGGTGGAAGCGGTCACCTACATGTCCGGCGACACCTGGAACGTGAATCCGATCGCGCTCAAGCGGATCGAGAACCTCTTCTGCCGCAACGAGCGCGCGGCGATCCGCCTGCGGCTCGACGCGACCGGCGAGGCGGTGACGCTGGTCGCCGTCGCGGCGATCCTCGTCGCGAGCGTGCGCCTGCGCTTCCTCGACCCCGGTCTCGACCTGCGCGCGGGCGGTCCGCGCACGATCCCCTGCGACGCGCCGCTCGCCAAGGGCGACGAGATGGGCTGGTTCCAGCACGGTTCGACGATCGTGATGCTGGCCCCGCGCGGCTACGCGCCCTGCGCCGGCATTTGCGAAGGACGAACGATCAGGGTCGGCCGGAAGCTTCTCGCGTTGCCGCAGGGTCCCGGCGGTCTGGCGTGACGATTCGGGGTCTGGGGAACGTGGCGGAGAGAGAGGGATTCGAACCCTCGATACGGTTGCCCGTATACACGCGTTCCAGGCGTGCGCCTTCAACCACTCGGCCACCTCTCCGGCCCGCCGGCCCTGTCGGGCATCGGCGAGTGGCGTCGTGTAGCGGGGCCGCGGGCGGGGCGCAAGCGGGGATCGCGGCGCTCAGGCCCGTTCCGGCCGGGCGAGGCCGAGGGTGTCGCGCAGGGTGGCGCCGGGATACTCGCGGCGGAACAGGCCCCGCTCCTGCAGCAGCGGCACCACGAGGTCGACGAAGGCGGTGAAGCCGTCGTGGAAGTAGGGCGGCATGATGTTGAAGCCGTCGGCGGCGCCGGTCTCGAACCAGTGCTGAAGCGTGTCGGCCACCGTCTCGGCCGAGCCGCACAGCACCCAGTGGCCGCGGGCCGCCGCCGTGAGGTTGTAGAGGTCGCGCAGGGTCATGCCCTCGCGCCGGGCCTTGGCCAGCATCACCCGGGCGAAGCTGTGGTAGCTGTCCGGCAGGGCGATCTCGGGGACCGGGCCGTCGAGGTCGTAGGCCGACATGTCCTGGCCGAGGCGGTCGGAGAGCAGGGCCAGCGCGTTGCGCTCGCCGACGAAGCCCTGGAGCTGCGCCAGCGTGTCGAACGCCTCGCGCTCGGTGCGACCGACCACCGGCATCACGCCGGGCAGCACGGTGACGTCCTGCGGGCGCCGGCCGTGGGCCGGCAGCCGGCCCTTGAGCGCGGCATAGGCGGCGCGGGCCTCGTCGAGGTCCTGGACCACGGAGAACACCACGTCGGCGGTGCGCGCGGCGAGGTCGAGGCCGGCCTCCGAGCCGCCGGCCTGGAGCACGATCGGGCGTCCCTGCGGCGCGCGGCCGATGTTGAGCGGGCCCTTGACCGTGAAGAACGGGCCGTGGTGGTCGAGGGCGCGCAAGCCGGCCGGATCGATGTAGAGGCCGCTCGCCCGATCGGCGACCACCGCGTCGTCGGCCCAGCCGTCCCACAGGCCGCGCACCACGTCGAGGAACTCGCCCGCCCGCTCGTAGCGCCGGGCGTGGTCGGGGTGGGTCGTGCCGAAATTGGCGGCGGTGGCCGGGTTGGCGGTGGTGACCGCGTTCCAGGCGGCGCGGCCGCCGCTGATGTGGTCGAGGGACGCGAAGGCGCGCGCGACCGTGAACGGGTCGGCGTAGGTGGTCGAGACCGTGGCGCCGAGGCCGATATGGCGGGTCGTCGTGGCGAGCGCCGCCAGCAGGGTCAGGGGTTCGAGGCGCAGGGTGTAGGACGGGTGCGCGGCCGGGTCGGCGTAGAGGTTGTCGCCGATGAAGATGAGGTCGAAGCAGCCGCGCTCGGCGGTGCGGGCGATCTCCTGGATCGCGGACAGGTCCTGGAAGCTGTCGACCGCGCCCGGCATGCGCCAGCCGGCGACGTGGCTGCCGGTGCCGAGCAGAAAGAGGCCGAGATGCATCCGGCGCGGCGTCGGGTCGGTCATGTCGCTCTCCAGAACAGCAGCCGGCGCTCGGCGAAGCCGACGAGGCCGAAGAACAGCAGGCTCGCGGCGGAGGCGACGACGATCGCCGCCCAGACCTGCACGAAGTCGATCTGGAGCACGGCCTGATAGATCACCCATCCGAGGCCGCCATAGGCGCCGAGCATCTCGGTGACGATCGCCACGATGATGCTGCGCACCGTGGAGACCCGCAGCCCGGCGAGGATCAGCGGCAGGGCGGTCGGCAGGCGCAGGCGCCACAGCAGGGCGAGGCGCCCGGCGCCGAAGCTGCGCATCAGGTCGACGCTGCGGCGGTCGACCCGGTCGAGGCCGGCGAGCGTCGAGAGGAAGAGCGTGAAGCTGACGGCGAGCGCCACCATCACCACCTTGGAGGCGACGCCGATGCCGAACCACAGCAGGATCAGCGGCGAGTAGGCCACCACCGGCACCGAGTTGACCGCCGTCACCGCGGTGACGACGAAGCCGCGCACAGCCGGGATCAACGACAGGGCGACCGCGAGGCCGATGCCGATCAGGGCGCCGAGCGCGTAGCCGAGCAGCGCCTCGGCGAGGGTGTAGGCGGCGGCCTCGGCGAGCATCGTGCGCTTGGCCCACACGCCGACGAGCACGTCGCTCATCGCCGGCAGGACGTAGGCCGGCAGTGCGAAGCCGCGGGCGACCCCCTCCCACAGCCCGATCAGCAGCAGCGCGCCGAGGACGCCGCGCTGCACGGCGAGGGATCTTTGGGCCGTCATTGCTCGGCTCCCCAGAACACGAGGCGGCGCTCCAGCGCGGCGACCGCGGCGTAGAAGCCGGTGCCGAGCAGCGCCGAGACCAGGAGCGCGGCCCAGATCGCCACGACGTTCTCGTTGTACATCGCCTGGAGCAGCAGCACGCCGAGCCCGGTCGTGTCGCCGAACCACTCGCCGACGATGGCGCCGACGAGGCTGAGCGAGGCGGCGAGCCGGAGCGCCACGAAGATCTGCGGCAGGGCGCTCGGCAGTTGCAGCTGCAGCAGGATCTGGCGCGGCGCGGCGCCGAAGCTGCGCATCAGGGCGATCTGGCGCGGATCGACCGATTCGAGGCCGATCAGCGCGTTCACGGTGACAGGGAAGAACGTGAGGTAGAAGGCGATGACGGCCTTCGCCAGCAGCGTGTTGCCGAACCACAGCACCACCAGCGCCCCGAAGGCGATGACCGGAATCGTCTGCGACACCACGAAGAGCGGGAAGACCAGTTCGCGCAGGGCGCGCAGGCGCAGGAACGCCACCGCGATCGCCACTCCGAAGGCGCCGCCGGCGACGAAGCCGATCAGGGTCTCGGCGAGCGTGCGCAGGAAGCCGGCGGCGTAGGCGCCCGGCGTCGCCAGGATCGCGCCGAGCACGCTGGACAGCCGCGGCAGGTAGAACGGCCGGATGCCGAACAGCAGCACCAGCCCCTCCCAGGCCAGCGCGACCGCGAGCAGCGCCAGGACCCGCCCGCCGATCCGGCGGACGAGGGGATGGCCGCGCCGGCCGGCGGGCGGCGCGGCCGCCGCGAGGGCGGCGCTCACAGCTGGCGGTCCGCGGCGGACAGGGCGTCGAGGGCGCGGGAATCGAACGCCGCCTTCAGGTCGACCGGCTTGGCGACGACCTTGGCCTGGAGCAGCAGGTCCTGGGCCTTGGCGAGCGCGTCGGGATCGATGGCGAACAGGCCGCGCTCCTTGGCGGCGCCCGCGGTCATCAGGCGCTTGACCTCGGTCAGCATGAAGTCCTGGTGCGCGCGGTCGAGGGTCGGGGCGATCGCCATCACGGTGTCGACGGCGCCCTTCGGGTCGGCGAAGGCGTCGCGCCAGCCGCGGATCGAGGCGCGCAGGAAGCCCTTCACGAGGTCGGGCTTGTCCCGCAGCGTCGTCTCGGAGACGATCAGCGTGTCCCGCGGGAAGGTGACGCCGTAATCCTCGGCGACGAAGGTGCGCAGGTTGTCCTTACCCACGCGGCTCTGGATGGCGTAGAGTTCGTTGTAGTAGGTCGCGGTGGCGACGTCGGTGGCGCCGTCGACGAACGGGGTGACGCTGACCTGCTGCGGCTGGATCTTCACCTCGTCGGGCTTGATCCCCTCCTTGGCCAGGATCGCGTTGAGGACGTGGTTGGCGCCGGTGAACCAGGTGGTGACGGTGCGGCCCTTGAAGTCCTGGAGCGTCTTCACCGGCCCGTCCTTGCGGGTGACGAAAACGAACGGCGTGACCTGATGCGAGACGCCGATGCAGACCACCGGCAGCCCCTTGTCGCGGGCGGCGAACACGCTGTCGGAGCCGCCCGAGAGGCCGAACGTGTCGGCGCCGGTGGCGACGAGGTTCTCCGTCAGCAGGTTCGGCCCGCCCGGGTTGATGGTCAGGTCGAGCCCTTCCGCCTTGTAGTAGCCCTTCTGGGCCGCGACGTAGAACCCGGCGAACTGCGCCTGCGGCAGCCACTTGAGGCGCAGGCTCGCCTTGACCGGCTCGGCGGCGGCAGCGGGGCCGGCAAGGAGCGCGGCGGCGAAGGCGGCGAGGAGGTGACGGCGCTTCAGCATCGGAGGTCTCCTGGGTCAGTGGCGGTAGGAGGGGTCGGTGCGGTCGAGCCGGCGCATCAGCGCCGGCCACTCGCGCTCGCCGGGGATCAGGATGTCGCCGTGCTGCTCCCAGAACTGGCGCGCGGCGCGCTCGCAGACCTCGTGCGGCGGGATCACCAGGGCGGCGCCGGCGGCGGCGGCGGCCTGCATGTCGAGCTGGATGCGCGCGGCGCGCTCGAAGTAGTACAGCAGCATGAACGCCTCGCCGGGCGTGCGGCCGACCGTGAGGATGCCGTGGTTGCGCATCAGCATGACCTTGTGGGGCCCGAGGTCGCGCACGAGGCGCTGCTGCTCGTCGAGGTCGATCGCCACGCCCTCGTAATCGTGGAAGGCCTGCCGGTCGTAGAACCGCATCGCGAACTGGCTCAGCGGCAGCAGCCCCTTCTCCTGGCCCGACACCGCGACGCTGGCATCCGAGTGGGTGTGCAGCACGCAGGCCGCCTCGTTGCCCGTCTTGTGGATCGCCGCGTGGATCACGAAGGCGGCGAGGTTCACCGTATGGGGCGTGTCGTCGAGGATGCGCCCGTCGACGTCGATCCTCACGAGGCTCGACGCGGTGATCTCGTCGAACAGCAGCCCGTAGGGGTTGATGAGGAACTCGTTCTCGCGACCGGGGATGCGGGCCGAGATGTGGTTGTAGATCAGGTCGTCGAGGCCGAGCTGCGCCACCATGCGGTAGCAGGCGGCGAGCGCGACGCGCGCCTCCCACTCGGCGGGGTCGAAGCGGCGGGCCGCCGGCGTCAGGGCGCTCATCGGGCGGTCTCCTGGCTGGTCTGGAACGACTTCATGCTCTCCTCCTCGATTGCCTCGAGCAGGGTGCGCTTGAGCCGGATGAACTCGGGGGCGGTGACGAGGTCGGGCCGGCGCGGCCGCGGCAGGTCGATGCGCTGCTCCAGCTTCACGGCGCCGGGGCGGGCGGTCATCACCAGGACCCGGTCGCCGAGGAAGATCGCCTCGTCGACGTCGTGGGTGATGAACAGGATCGTGCGCCGGTGGCGCTGCCACACGTCGAGCAGCCAGCGCTGCATCATCGTGCGGGTCAGCGCGTCCAGCGCCCCGAACGGCTCGTCGAGCAGCATCAGGTCGCGCTCGAACATGAAGGTGCGCATCAGCGCCACGCGCTGGCGCATGCCGCCGGAGAGCTGGTGCGGGTACTGCGCCTCGAATCCGGCGAGGCCGAACTCGGGCAGCATCCGCAGGGCCTCGGCCCGCGCCTCCCTGCGCGGCCGGCCCTCGATCTCGAGCGCCAGGATCGCGTTGTCGACCACGTTGCGCCAGGGCAGCAGCAGGTCGCGCTGGGGCATGAACGAGACCCGGCCGAGCAGTTCGGCGGCGTGGCAGCTCCGGCCCTCAAAGCGCAGCGCCCCGCCGGCATCGGGCTCCTCCAGCCCGGCCACGATGTTGAACAGGGTGCTCTTGCCGCAGCCGCTCGGGCCGACGACGGTGACGAACTCGCCCCGCCCGACCGTCGCGGTGAAGCCCGACAGCGCCTTGACCGGCCCGAAGGTCTTGTCGACGCCGGTCAGCGCGATCAGCGGCTCGGCCGCCGGGGCCGGCCCGGGGAGCGGCGCGTCGTCCTTGGGTCGCAGCATGGCCCGCAAGTGAGATGCCTTTCGGGTTCTTGTATAATGAAGGCCGCCTCGGGCATGCCCGAGCGCCGGCCGCGATGCCCGGATCTCTGCAACGGCTATGCCAGAGGAGCCGGCCGGGCTTCGGTACGGTTCTGGCTAGGAGGATCCGCAGGCGAGGCCGGCGCCGTCCTGCTGGCGCACGGGGACTGGATCGACGCTTATGTATACATTGATCCCGCACAGAGATGCATAAGATGGCACCACGCGCACAAAATGGCGTCATCAGGCTCGACGACGAGCGTCCCGGGCCGCCATCCGTCCCCGGCCTCACCCTGGCGGAGAGCCTGCGCCAGCGGCTGGAGGCCGCCATCGCGGCCGGCCACCTCGAACCCGGCTGCCGCCTCGACGAGCAGGAGATCGCCCTGCGCTACGGCGTGTCGCGCACGCCGGTCCGGGAGGCGTTCCGGCTGCTCGCGGCGAGCCATCTGGTGGAGCTGCGCGGGCGCCAGGGCGCGGTGGTGCGCAGCATCGGCCCGCACGCGCTGATCGAGATGTTCCAGGTCATGGCCGAGCTGGAGGGGCTGTGCGCGCGGCTCGCGGCCCGGCGGGTGCCGCCGACCTGGGCGGCGACGATCGAGCCGATCCGTCAACGGCTTGTCGCCCTGGTGGAGGGGCGCGACGCCGACGCCTTCTACGACGTCAACCAGGAGTTCCACGAGGCGATCTACGAGGCGTCGCGCAACGCCTTCCTGGCCGACCAGACCCGGCGCCTGCGCAACCAGGTCGCCGCCTACCGCCGCCGGGTGACCCGGATGCCGAACCGGATGGCCGACACGATCCGCGAGCACGAGGCGATCATGCGGGCGATCCTCGCCCACGACCCGGAGGCGGCGCACCGCGCGATGCGCGACCACGTCGCGCTGCTGGGCGACAACCTGCTCGACTTCCTCGCCGCCTTCGAGTGAAGAAGCTCCGGCTTGGTATGCAACTTGCTGCGCCATGCATACCAACCGCACGCCGGGAGAACTCCGTGCAGCTCGACCTCACCGACAAGACCGCCCTCGTTACCGGCGCCTCGAAGGGCATCGGCCTCGCCGTCGCCCGGGTGTTCGCCGCCGAAGGCTGCCACCTGCACCTGGCCGCCCGCAACGGCGCCGCGATGGAGGAGGCCAAGCGCAGCCTGGAGGCCGAGTACGGCGTGCGCGTCACAATCCACGCCCTCGACCTGTCGAGCCCCGCCGCGATGGAGCAACTGGCCGAGGCGGCGGGCAACGTCGACATCCTGGTCAACAATGCCGGCGACATCCCGGCCGGCTCGATCGAAGTGCTGGGCGAGGCCGACTGGCGCCGGGGCTTCGACCTCAAGGTGTTCGGCTACATCACCCTGTCGCGGCTGTACTATCCGCGCCTGAAGGCCCGCGGCGGCGTCATCGTCAACGTCATCGGCAACTCGGGCGAGAACTGGGACGCGAGCTACATCGCCGGCTCGACCGGCAACGCCGCCCTGATGTCGTTCACCAAGGCGCTGGGCGGCCGCAGCCTCGACCACGGCGTGCGGGTGGTCGCGGTCAATCCCGGCCCGGTCGCCACCGACCGCATGCTCAAGATCATGAAGCGCAAGGCGATCGACATGCTCGGCGACGAGGCGCGCTGGCAGGAGCTGTTCGACAAGTACCCGGGCAAGCGTCCCGCCACCTCGGAGGAGGTCGCGGACCTCTGCGCCTTCCTGGCCTCGCCGCGGGCGGGCTACATCACCGGCACCGTCGTCACCATCGACGGCGGCATCGCCGCGCGCGGCTCGGTGATCTGAGATGGCCGCGACCTCGGCGGCTCTGGTCCGCAACCGCTACTTCGACGAACTGTCGGCGACGCCGGGCCTGATCTGGCTCGGGCAGAACACCAACCACATCGAGGCGCATCCGGCGGTCCGCGCCGCGATGCTGCAGGCGATCGAGGACGGCGCCTACAACGCCTACGCGCCGCCCCTCGGCTTCGAGTCCCTGCGGGCCGCGATCGTCGCCGATCTCGGCACGCCCGGCGCCGAGGCGCTGGTGACCGAGGGCGGCGTCAACGCGCTCGCGATGGTCTGCCGCGCCCGCTGCCGGCTCGGCACCACCTTCGTCACCACCGACCCGACCTGGAAGTGGCCGTGCCTGTTCGCCGAGCAGGCCGGCGCCACGGTGATCGAGATCCCGATCTACGATCCGGCCTGCGGCTACCGGCTCACCGCCGAGGCGCTGCGGGCGAACGTCGACGAGCGCACGGCGATCATCTACCTCGTCGATCCCAACAACCCGCTCGGCATCCGCTACACCCGCGAGGAGATCGAGAGCTTCGCGGCCATCGCGCGGGAATGCGGCGCGCTGCTCGTCCACGACTGCACCTACCGGGACTTCGCCGACGGCCACCACCCGGCGCTGCACGCCGCCCCCGAGGGCGCGGTGGTGTCGCTGAGCTTCTCGAAGTGGCTCGGCCTCGCCGGGCTGCGGATCGGCGCACTGGTCGCCTCCCCTGCCCTGTTCGAGGAGTTCTCGGCCCGCACCACGAGCGTGCTCGGCGCCAGCGTCGTCGCCCAGGCGGCCGCCGGCGCCGGGCTCGCGGTCAAGCCGGAATGGATGGCCGAGGTCCGCCGCATCGACCGGGCCAACAAGGCGATGATCCGCGAGGCGGCAGGCCGGGTCGAGGGGCTGGCCCTGCCGGTCTTCCCCTCGCACGGCAACTTCCTGGTGCTGGAGACGGTCGGGGCCGGGATCCGGCCCGAGGCGCTGGTCGAGTGCTACCGCCGCCACGGCATCATGATCCGCCAGGGCACCTACCACACCGCCCGGTTCGGCGACCGCTTCGTCAAGGTCTCGACCTCGGTCCCGACGCCGTGGGTGGAGAAGTTCTGCGAGCTGCTGCCGGCCCTGGCCGCCGAGGCCCGCACCCTGAACGACCTGCCGCCGCAATTCTGACCACCCTCGCCCTTTCCCGGGCGCATGCAGCGCAAGCGGAATGCGACCCGGGATCCAGATGGAAGAAGCTGCCGCGAAGCGGCTCAACCTGTCGGCGCTGCTGCTGCACAAGGACGCTTCGCGACTTCATCGTGCTGGATCCCGGATCTCCTTCCACTTCGTTCCAGTCGTCCGGGAAAGGTGGCAGCCAAGGGAATCCTATCGATGAACATCATCACCCGGGACGGCGTGTCCCTGCACGTTGAGGAGGCGGGGGAAGGCACCCCGATCCTGTTCATCCACGAATTCGGCGGCAACCATGCGTCGTGGGAGCCGCAATTGCGGTTCTTCAGCCGCCGCCACCGCTGCATCACCTATGCGGCGCGCGGCTACCCGCCGTCCGACGTGCCGGACGGGCTCGACGCCTACTCGCAGGCCCTCGCCGCCGACGACGCGGTCGCGGTGCTCGATGGGCTCGGCATCGACAAGGCCCATATCGTCGGCCTGTCGATGGGCGGGTTCTGCACCCTGCATGTCGGGCTGCGCACCCCCGAGCGCGCCCTCTCGCTCACGATCGCCGGGGCCGGCTACGGCTGCGAGAAGGAACACGAAGAGTATTTCCGTGGCGTCTCGCGCGAGGTCGCCGACCGGTTCGAGCGCCAGGGCGCGCAGGACTTCGCGAAGATCTACGCGCTCGGCGCCAGCCGGGTGCAGTTCCAGAACAAGGACCCGCGCGGCTGGCGCGAGTTCGCCGACCGCCTCGCCACCCATTCCGACCGCGGCGCCGCGATGACGATGCGCGGCGTCCAGGCCCGGCGGCCGTCCTTCTACGACCTGGAGAACGAATTGAAGCGGATGGCGGTGCCGACCCTGGTGGTGGTCGGCGACGAGGACGACCACTGCCTCCAGCCCGGCATCTTCCTCAAGAAGACGATCCCCGCCTGCGGCCTCTCGGTCTTCCCGAAGACCGGCCACACCCTGAATCTCGAGGAGCCCGCCGCCTTCAACGCCCTGCTGGCCGAGTTCATCGCGCAGGTCGAGGCCGGGCGCTGGCTGCCCCGCGATCCGCGGGCGCTGCCGGGCCAGATCATGCGCACCTCATGACGGGGGTGACCGAGAGCCGGCTGTGGCGGCGGCTGATGGCGCTCGCCGAGATCGGCGCGATCCCGGGCGGCGGGGTCGACCGGCAGGCGCTGAGCGAGGGCGAGATCGCCGCGTGGCGCCTCGTCGTCGGCTGGGCCCGCGAAGCCGGGCTCGAGCCGGCGACCGACCCCGCCGGCAACCTGTTCCTGGTCCTGCCCGGCCGCGACCGCGCCGCCGCGCCGGTGCTCGCCGGCAGCCACCTCGACACCCAGCCGAACGGCGGGCGCTTCGACGGCGCGGCCGGTGTGTTGGCGGCCCTCGACGCGCTGACCGACCTCGCGGCGAGCGGGCGGGTCCCGGCCCGCGACTGCGTCGCGGTGGCGTGGATGAACGAGGAGGGCAGCCGCTTCGCTCCCGGCATGATGGGGTCGGAGGCGTTCTGCGGCGTCCGCGGCCTCGACGCGATCCGTGCGGTGCGCGACGCGGACGGGACGAGCGTCGGCGACGCCCTCGATCGGCTCCACGCCGCGGTTCCCGACCTGCCGCGCCGGGCGCTGGGCGGGCCGGTCGCGGCCTATCTCGAACTGCACATCGAGCAGGGGCCGGTGCTGGAGGCGGCCGGCTGCTCGGTCGGGATCGTCACCGGAATCCAGGGCAAGAAGACCTTCTCGGTGTGGATCTCTGGCGCCGAGGGCCATGCCGGCACGCTGGCCATGGCGGAGCGCCGCGACGCGGTGACGGCCTTCGCCCGCTGCGCCGCCGCGCTCGATGCCGAGATCGGCGCGATCGACCCGGCGATCCGATTCACCATCGGCCGGGTGCAGGTGACGCCGAACGCCCCCTCGGTGATCGCCGGAGAGGTCCGGTTCAGCATCGACCTGCGCCATCCCGACAACGCGGTGCTCGACGCCGCCGGCATCCGGATCGCTCCCCTGTGCCGGGAGCGGGCGGGCCCGTGCGCGGTCGCCGTGACGCCGCTGGTCGACGCGCCGTCGAACCGGTTCGACCCGGTGCTCCAGGCCCGGATCGCCCGGGCCGCGGCGGAATGCGGCCTTCCGGCGATGCCGGTCCTCTCGGCCGCGGGGCACGATGCCCGCCATCTCGCCGGCCTGTGCCCGAGCGCGATGATCTTCATCCCCTGCCGCGGCGGGATCAGCCACGCCCCGGCGGAATGGGCCGAGCCGGACCACGTCGCCGCCGGCGCGACGGTTCTGGCCCGCGTCCTCGCCGACCTCGCCTACGCCGAATCCCTGCCCCTCACCGACGGAGCCGTTCGATGACCGAGACCTTCACGGAACGGGCCGAGCCCGATCACGCGGATCGCGTGCCGGTCGATATGGCCGACCTCCCGGTCCAGCACCCGCGCGACCCGGCCGGTCCCGCGCAGGCGCGGGCCCGGTTCTTCAACTCGGGCAACGCCTTCAACATCAAGCTGCCGCCGGTGCCGGGCCGGGTCTTCTCCGACGAGGCCGCCCGGGCGCTGACGCCCGAGACGCCGACCGGCCTCGTCGCCTGCGACCAGTCGCTGGCCATGGCCTGCCCGTTCCCCGCCACCACGCCGCTGATGCTGGCGCGCTACGCCACGATCGCGGCCGGCGAGACCCTCGCCACCGATTTTCCGGCGACCGGCACGATCGCCTTCGTCATCGCGGGCACCGGCACGACCCGCTGCGGCGGCGAGACGCTGTCGTGGGGCCCCGGCGACGTGATGCTGCTGCCTAGCGGCCCGGTGGAGCACGCGGCCGGGAGCCGGGCGGTGCTGTGGCTGGTCGGCAACGAGCCGCAGCTCGCCCACGACGCCTCGCGGCCCCCGGCCGAACCGGTGGCGCCGGTCCATTACCCGGCGGCCGAGATCGAGCGCCAGCTCGCGCTGATCTTCGCCGCCACGTCGAACGCCGCGACCTCCGGCCTCGCCCTGATCTTCTCCTCGGACGGGCTGGAGGCGGGCCGCAACATCCTGCCGACCCTGACACTGTCGCTGAACACCCTGCCGGCCGGCACCCACCAGCGGGCGCACCGCCACAACTCGGCGGCGATCACCCTCGCGGTGACGGGGGAGGCCTGCTTCTCGACCGTCGACGGCGCCCGCTGCGACTGGACGCCGTGGGCGACCCTGGTGACGCCGCCGGGCGCCCCGCACTCGCACCACAACCACGGCGGCGGCCGGGCCCGGTTCCTGATCGTGCAGGATGGCGGGCTGCACTATCATGCCCGGACCATGGGCTTCTCCTTCCTGGAGGAATGATCGCGGGCGGACTGACGCGGAGTTCCTTCGCTGCAGTGCACCAAGGATCTCGCCAAGGCCGCAATCCTGTGCTCAAAGGGCGCGGTTCCGAAGACAAGCCAGGGCTCTCGATGCTCCGCCGCCTCTACGAGTGGATCCTCGCGCTCGCCGCGCGTCCCTCCGCCCCCTACGCGCTCGGGGCGGTGTCCTTCGCCGAGAGTTCGTTCTTCCCGGTACCGCCCGACGTGATGATGGTGCCGATGATGGTGAGCCGGCCCGACCGGGCCTATCGCTACGCCCTCATCGCGACGCTGACCTCGGTGGTCGGCGGCCTCGTCGGCTACGCCATCGGGGCGCTGCTGTACGATTCGGTCGGAAGCTGGCTGTTTCGCCTCTACGGCCTCGACAAGGGCGCCGAGACCTTCCGCGAGGCCTACGCCCATTACGGCCACTGGGTGATCCTGCTGAAGGGCTTCACGCCGATCCCCTACAAGCTCGTCACCATCACGTCGGGGTTCGCCGGCTACGACCTGTTCTGGTTCGTCGTGCTGTCGCTGATCACCCGCGGGGCGCGGTTCTACCTGCTCGCCTTCCTGGTCGGCCGCTACGGCGTGAGCATCCGCACCATCCTCGACCGGCACCTCAACGTCGTGGCCGGGCTGTTCGCGGTGGTGCTGGTTCTCGGCTTCGTCGCGTTCCGCTACATGCTGTGAGCATGACCGCGCTCGCCCGCCTCGTCCCCGGCCCGCGGCCGGCCGCCCTGCTGGTTCTCGCCGGGGCGGCGGCGACGGTCGGCGGCGCGCTGATCTTCGAGCACGGGTTCGGCTACGTGCCCTGCGCGCTCTGCCTCACCGAGCGCCAGCCCTACTACCTCGCCCTGCCCCTCGCCGCGGCCGCCGCCCTGCTGCCGGCGCGCTTCGCCCGCTGGCTGCTCGCCGGGCTGGCGCTGCTGTTCCTGGCCAGCGCCGGGCTCGGCGCCTACCATGCCGGCGCGGAATGGGGCTTCTGGCCCGGCCCGACCGGCTGCGGCGGCGGAGCCGCGGCCCCGACCGGTCTCGACGCTTTCCGGCAGTCGCTCGATTCGGTCCGCATCGTCGATTGCACCAGCGCCGCATGGCGCTTCCTCGGGGTCTCGCTGGCCGGATGGAGCGCGGTGATCTCGCTCGGGCTGGCGGTGGTCGCGGGGGCGGCGGCGTGGCGGGCGTGGCGTCGTCAGGTCTGACCGGCAGGCGACCGACGACGTTTTGCGGATCGCGGGCGCTACCGCCGCGCCCTTTCCCGGGCGCATGCAGCGTCAGCGGAATGCGACCCGGGATCCAGCACGAGGAGCGCCGCGTAGCGGCTCGGTATGTCGGCACGGTCACTAAAGATCGACGCTTCGCGACTCGTCTTGCTGGTTCCCGGATCTCCTTCCGCTTCGCTCCAGTCGTCCGGGAAAGGGGAGCCTGGGGGAACCGACCCTCAGTTCCGGTCGTCGGGCAGCACCGGCAGGGGCTGGATCGCGATGCCCTCCTCCAGCAGGGCGCGCGCCTCCTTCGGGCTCGCCTCGCCGTAGATCGCCCGCTCCTCGCTCTCGCCGTAATGGATCCGGCGGGCCTCCTCGGCGAAGCGCGGACCGACATGGTCGGCGGTGCGGGCGACGTGCTCGTGCAGCGCCTTCAGCATCGCCCGCACCTGCCGCTCGGGCTCGGACATCAGTTGCACCGGCGCGGCCGGCGGCGGCGTGGCAACGGGCGTCGCGGGAGCCTCGACCGGCACCGGCAGGGACTTCTCGCGCGCTCCGCGCCCGAGCGCCGGCGCCATCAGCTGCTTCGTCACCGCGGCGCTGTCGCAGACCGGGCAGGTCACGAGGCCGCGCGCCTTCTGCTCGTCGTAGGACGCGCTCGACGGAAACCAGCTCTCGAAATCGTGGCCGGCGTCGCAGGCCAGGGCGTAACGGATCATGACCGGGATATCGGGTTGCGGCGGCCCCGGCGCGAGGGGCCGGCGGCGCCTTGCGGCGCGATGTTGCACCGCCGTGACACTCCGGTCAGCCGGCGCGCCGCGCCGCCTCGATCGTGAACGGGCGGGCATGGCGCAGGGCCGGCACCCGGGAGCGGGCGTCGGCCACCAGCCCGAGGTCGATCTCAGCCAGGATCACGCCGGGCTCGGCGCCGCCGGCATCGGCGAGCACCCGGCCCCACGGATCGACGATCAGCGAGTGGCCGTAGGTCTCGCGCCCGTCCTCGTGCCGGCCGCCCTGCGCCGCCGAGATCATGAACGAGCCGGTCTCGATGGCGCGGGCGCGCTGGAGGATGTGCCAGTGCGCCTCGCCGGTCTGGCGGGTGAAGGCGGCCGGCGCAGTGAGGATCCCGGCACCGGCCTCGGCCAGCGCCCGGTAAAGGGCCGGGAAGCGCACGTCGTAGCAGATCGCCAGCCCGATCTTCGCCCAGGGCAGGTCCGCCACCACCGCGCAGGCCCCGCCGGTATAGGTCGCGGATTCGCGGTAGCTCTCGCCGTTCGGCAGGTCGACGTCGTAGAGGTGGAGCTTGTCGTAGGACGCCGCGACCGCCCCGTCCGGGTCGATCAGGAAGCCGCGATTGGCGACCTTGTCGCCGTTGCGGATCGCCAGGGAGCCGACATGGACCCAGATCCGGCGTTCGCGGGCGACGTCGCGCAGGGCCCCGAGAGTCGCTTCGTCGGCCTCGCTCCGGATCTTCCGGAACAGTTCCTCGCGGTCGCGCTCGAGCAGCGAGGTCATCTCCGGCGTCTGCACGTAGGCCGCGCCGCGCTCCGCCGCCTCGCGGATGCCCGCCACCGCGTCGTCGCGGTTGCGCGCCGGGTCGCGGCCCGAGCGCATCTGGACGCAGGCGGCGACGAAGCGGGGTGCGGTCATGGCGGGCGGCCCTCGGGCGACGATCTCGGGCGCCATCCTAGACGAATTCCGCGCGATCCGGGACTCCACCGCCCCGCCTGCGCCGGACAGGATGAAAATTCCGCCTCCAACGTATTCGCATGGCTCGACGCTTGTATGCGCCGAAACAGCCGCTAAACTCCCGCCCGAACCGCCACGCCGATAAACAAGGCGGTCAGTCAGAGGGAACGCCATGGGCAGGTCTGCACCGGGAATGACGCGGCGCGTCTTCAAGGCTCTTCTTGGCTCGACGATGCTGATGGCGGCAGGCACCGCCCAGGCCCAGACCAAGGACCCGATCAAGATCGCGGTGATCGCCGAGGCGCAGGCGCTGGCCGGAGCCTCGATCCCGCAGGCGGCCCAGCTCGCCGCCGACGAGATCAACGCCAAGGGCGGGCTCGACGGCCGCAAGGTCGAGATCGTCGCCTACGACAACAAGAGCTCGGCGGCCGACTCGGTGCGCGCCTTCCAGCGCGCCGCGAGCGAGGACAAGGCTCACGCCGTCATCGCGAGCTACATCAGCGAGGTGGTGCTGGCGCTCCAGCCGTGGTCGTCGCGGTTGAAGATGCCGTTCATCACGCCCGGCGCGGCCTCGAACGAGATCCCGCTCAACGTCCACAAGGACTACGCCCGCAACAAGTATTCCTTCCACGGCTACCTCACCTCGGCGGCGCAGGCGCAGGCGGTGTGCGACGCCGCCAAGGCGATCCTCGCCGAGGGCCGGCAGATGAAGTCCGCCGTCATCATGAGCGAGGACGCGGCGTGGACCAAGCCGCTCGACGAGGGCTACAAGGAGTGCCTGCCCAAGGCCGGGCTCAAGGTGCTCGACCACATCCGGTTCTCGCCGAGCACCACCGATTTCAGCCCGATCTTCAGCCGCATCGAGGGCGCCAAGCCCGACGTGATCGTCACCGGCATCTCGCATGTCGGCGTGCAGCCGACCGTGCAGTGGCGCAGCCAGCAACTGCCGATTCCGATGATCGGCATCGCCTCGCAGGCGACCAACGCGACGTTCTGGAAGGAGACCAACGGCGCGGTCGAGGGCGTGCTGTTCGAGATGTTCGCCGCGCCGGGCACCAACGTGACGCCGAAGACCGCGCCCTTCGCCGAGGCGTTCAAGGCCAAGTTCGGCAACTATCCGAGCTATGCCGGCTACACCGCCTACGACGAGGTCTACTTCATCGTCGATGCGATCAGGCGCGCCGGCTCGACCGACCCCGACAAGCTCGTCGAGGCGCTGGAGGCGACCGACTGGGAGGGCACCCTCGGGCGGATCCAGTTCTACGGGAAGGACGAGCCGTTCACCCACTCGATCAAGTACGGGCCGGGCCTCGTCTCCGGCATGATGATGCAGTGGCAGGGCGGCAAGCAGCTCGCGATCTGGCCCGAGGCCGTCGCCAACGGCAAGATGACCTTCCCGAGCTTCATCAAGGCCGGCACCGCGGCGAACTGAGCCGGCGCGATCCTGCCCTTCCCGAGCCCAGGACGGGCTGCCTGGGAGAAAGGGAAAGGCGCGTGTGTCCCCACTTCCTGCGGGCGGCAGAGCTGTCTGGGGAAAATTGGGGCGCGCCTCCCCTCTCCCGAGTGGGAGAGGGGCCGGGGGTGAGGGTGGAGACGGTGCCGAATAAAGCACCCAACCGTTGAGCTGCGCTGCTCGACACTTGAAGCTTTACTCGGAAGCCGAGCCACCCTCACCCCTACCCCTCTCCCACTCGGGAGAGGGGATCCCGCGCCTGATTTTACAAGGAAATTTCCCCGGACAGCCCTGCGCGGGCGGGGAGAGGAGAAAGCCAGCGCGGCTCTCATCACCAGACGCTTCCCCGGAAGGCCCTGCGCACGGGGGGAGCGTTTCGCGCGCCGCCGACCATGCATGCCCCCGACCGGGAGGCCAGGACCCCGCATGACTGCCATCCAGATCCTCATCGACGGTTTCGCGATCTCGGCGCTGTACGCGCTCGGCGCCACCGGCTTCACCCTGATTTTCGGGGTGTCGGGCGTGCTCAACCTCTCGCACGGCGCCCTGATGGTCACCGCCGCGGTCGTCGCCTGGGCGGCGTCGAGCGAGTTCGGCCTCGGGCCGTTCGGAGGCGCGGCCGCCGGCATCCTGGCCTGCACGGTGCTGACGCTCGCCACCTACGCCCTGGTGGTCAAGCCGATCGACCGCTCGACCGCGATCCCGACCGTCGAGAAGGAGATCTTCATCCTCACCGGCACGCTGCTGTGGGGAATCATGATCCAGGAATTCATCGCCTACCTGTTCACCAGCAACGCCAAGACGGTGATGCCGCTGGTCGAGGGCATCGTGCTCATCGCCGGCATCCGCACGCCGTGGAACCAGATCGTCACCGCCGGGGTGTGCTGGGCGGTGATCGGCCTGCTGTGGCTGCTGGTGAACCGCACCCGCACCGGCAAGGTGGTGCTCGCCGCCTCGATGAACCCCCGCGGCGTGACGCTGCTCGGCTTCGAGCTGTCGCAGATCTACGTCGTGATCTGGCTCATCTACGGCGTGCTCGCGGGCATCGCCGGCGTGCTGCTCGGCCAGTTCCTCGGCGTGTCGTCCTACAGCGTCGGCCCGCTCACCGCGAGCGCGTTCTCGATCGTGGTGCTGGGCGGCCTCGGCAGCGTCTCGGGCTCGCTGATCGCCGCCTACGTCGTCGGCTACCTCGAGACGATGACCGCCTACCTCGTCTCGCCGGCCTACCGGACGATCCCCGCGCTGCTGCTCCTCGTCGCCGTCATGTACGTGCGCCCGCAGGGGCTGCTGGGCCGGCGCTGACGTCCACCGAAACCCCCTTCGCCCGAGGCGCCTCCGGATGACCCTGAAGCTCGTCACCAGCCCGCTGTTCTGGCTCACGATCGTGTTCCTCGTCGTGGCGGCGTTCCTGCCGCTCGGCGTGTCGGGCTACATCCTCGGCCTGCTCACGGTGGCCTATTATTTCGGCGTGTTCTCGATGGCCTGGGACCTGCTGTTCGGCTTCGCCGGCGAAGTCAATTTCGGCCCGACCTTCCTGATCGGGCTCGGCGCCTACACCGCCGGCATCCTCAACGGCAACGGCGTGTCGATCCCCGTCTGCCTCGCCGCCGGCGCGGTGGCGGCGGTGGTCGGCGGGGTGGTGCTGGCGCTGCCGGCCCTGCGGGTGCGCGGGCCGTATTTCGGCCTGACCACCGTCGTGGCGGTGCTGATCCTGCAGAACCTCATCGTGGTCTTCGCCGAGACCACCGGCGGCGAGATCGGCCTGACCGTGCCGGACGTGATCTCGATCGATGCGGCGACGAACTACTGGATCGCGCTCGGCTTCATGACGGTGAGCGGGCTGGTGCTCTTCGCCATCGCGCGCTCGCCGGTCGGGCTGATCCTCCAGGCCAGCGGCCAGGATCCGGTCGAGGCCGGGGCGCTCGGCTTCAACGTCGCCAAGCACAAGCTCGCGGCGTTCTGCGTCAGTGCGTTCTTCTCCGGCCTCGCCGGGGCGCTGTTCGTCTTCTACATGGGCACCGCCTCGGTCGGCACGCTGGTCGACGTCTCGGTCGGCGTCCAGGTCATCATCGCGGCGGTGCTCGGCGGCCGGCGCACCATCGTCGGCGCGGTGCTCGGCGCGGTGTTCCTCATCGCCGCCGGCGAGGTGCTGCGGCCGCTCGGCGCCCTCTCGACCTTCGTCGTCTCGGCGATGGCGCTCGCCGTCATCCTGTTCGTGCCGGCCGGCCTTCTCGGCCTCCTCACCCGCCAGGGCCAGCGCGCGTGACGCGGCCTCCCCGTCCCCATTCCGAGGTCCGCGCATGACCCTGGCCGTCCTCAAGACGCCGACCGCCCCCCAGGCCCCTGCGCCCCAGACCGCCGGGGCCGCGCCGCGCCTCTCGGTCTCCGGCCTCGTCAAGCGCTACGGCGGCCTCGTCGCGGTCAACAACATCGGCTTCGCGCTGCGCCCGGGCGAGATCCTCGGCCTGATCGGGCCGAACGGCTCCGGCAAGTCGACGGTGATGAAGCTCATCATGGGGCTGGAACGGCCCAATGCCGGCAGCATCCTCCTCGACGGCGAGGAGATCGCCGGCCGGCCCTCGCACCGGGTGGCCCGCGCCGGGATCGGGCTGGTGTTCCAGCATTCCAGGCCGCTGCACCGCCAGACCGTGCTGGAGAACATCAAGCTCGCGCTCCTGCCCGACAACCTCCTGCGCCTGATCGCCGATCCGGGCGTCGAGCGGCAGGCCCGGGCGATCGCCGAGCGGGTCGGGCTCGGCGCTGTCCTCGACCGGCTCCCCGGCACCCTCCCGTTCGCCGACCTGCGCCGGATGGAGCTGGCCAAGGCCATCGCCCGCGACCCGAAGGTGGTGCTGGTCGACGAGCCCTTCGCCGGCCTGACCAGCGGCGAGGTCGCCGACTTCTCGGCCCTGATCCGGGGCTTTCGCGACGAGGGCAAGGCGGTGCTCCTCGTCGACCACAACGTGAAGAGCGTCGCCGCCCTCGTCGATCGGGTCCTGGCGATGTATCTCGGCGAGCCGGTCGCCGAGGGCTCGGCCGCCGAGGTGATGCGCAACGAGACCGTGCGCCGGGTCTATCTCGGCGGCAGCATCGAGACCGCCGCCCGGTCGCAATCGACCTTCTCCGGCTCGCCGCTGTTGAAGGTCGAGAACCTCGACGTGTTCTACGGCAAGGCCCAGGCCCTGCGAGGCGTCGGGCTCCACGTCCACGAGGGCGAGTTCGTCTCGGTCGTCGGCCTCAACGGCGCCGGCAAGACGACGTTGTTCAACGCCGTCTCGGGACTGGTGCCGTATTCCGGCGAGATCGGCTTCTCCGGCGAGACCCTGCGCCGGCGCAGCCCGGCGGCCATCGCCCGCGGCGGCATCGTCCAGGTGCCGGAGACCCGCGAGCTGTTCGGCGACATGACCGTGCGCGAGAACCTCGACCTCGGCGGCCAGCACCTGCCGGTGGCCGAGAGCGACCGCCAGCGCGACTGGCTCTACGAGCTGTTCCCGATCCTCAAGAGCCGGGGCGGCCAGATCGCCCGCACCCTGTCGGGCGGCGAGCAGCAGATGCTCACCATCGCCCGCGCCCTGATGATGAAGCCGCGCCTGCTGATCCTCGACGAGCCGACGCTGGGCCTCGCGCCGGTGATCCTCGAACAGCTCTCGAAGGCGCTGGAGCGCCTGCGCCAGACCACGCCGATCACCGTCCTGCTCGGCGAGCAGAACGTCACCTTCGCGCTGCCGCACGCCGACCGGGTCTACGTCCTGGAGCATGCCCGCATCGTCTGGGAGGGCCCGCCCGACCGGTTCGCCGCGGAGGCCGGGACCGGATACCTGTAGCGGGCGGTTCCGTCACGGGCGATACGTGATCGGGAACGAGGCCGGGAACGGCGTCCCGCCGTCGTCGATCGGCCCCGCCGCGCACACGTCGGCGCGCAGCAGCACCCGGCGCACGACCTCGGGGATCATCTCGGCCGCCACGTAGCGGCCGAGGCATTCGTGGTGGCCCTGGCCGAAATGCAGGTAGGTGTGGGCCGGCCGCGTCGGGTCGAACCGCTCGGGGTCGGGCACCCGCGTCTCGTCGAACATCGCCGAGAGACTCAGCGGCAGCACCACCCGGCCCGTCGCCACCGGCGTCTCGTGCGGCGTCCCGCGGGCGAGGACGGTGTCGGCGCTGGCCTGCCGGAACATGAAGGCGACGATCGGCGCGAAGCGCAGCGCCTCCCAGACGTAGCCGTCGAAGGCCGCGGGGCCGGCCTTCGCGGCGGCGCACGCCGCCGACAGGATGTCGGGGCGCCCGAGCAGTTCGCACAGGGCGTTGGCGATCGCCTCCGAGGTCGTCTCGATGGCGCCGATCAGCAGGCCGCCGACGTTGATGACCACCCGGTCCATGCCGAACCCGGCCGCCTCCGGCAGGTGCAGGCGCAGCACCCGGGTCAGGGTGTCGTCGGCGGCGGTGCCGGCCGCGATCGCCTGGAGGCGGGCCGGGATCAGCCGGCCGAAGGCGGCCCGCATCTCGACCCGGGCCTGCTCGGCGGCGGCGTGGACCGCGTCGGCGTCGGGCCGCTCGTCGAACGGCAGGTTGTTGAACTGGTCGCACTGGTTGGCGAAGGACCAGCGCAGCAGGTCGGCATCCGGCGCGTCGAAGCCGAAATGCCGCTGCACGACCCGCAGCGGCACGAGGCGCGACAGCGCCCCGACGACGTCGACCGCGCCGCCGGCGCCATCCAGCACCGCGTCGGCGACCTCCCCGGCCATCGCCCGCACCACCGGCAGGTCGCGCCAGGTCAGCACCGAGCGCATCACCGCCTTGTCGCGGTAGTTCACCTCCGTCTCGTCCATGGCCAGCATGAACTCGCCCATCTTCGGGCCGTAGAGCCCGACGGTGAACAGGCGCGGCAGCGACAGGATCTGCTCGACCTCGCCGCGCTCGGCGACGAGGATCACCGCGCCGCAATCGAGGACCGGACGCCGGAGGCGGAGCTGGGCGAAGAACGGCCGCGGCGCGCGCGCGATCCAGTCCCGTGCCAGCGGCCAGCGTTCGGCCGGCGGCAGGGCCTCCAGGGTGTCGAGGCAGGGCGCGCCGGCGGCCTGCGGGTTCGGGCTCATCGCGTTCATCACCGGCCTCGGTTGGAGTTGAATCGCCACACCCGACCCTCCCCCGCAGAGGGGGGAGGGTCCGACCAGCCCGCGCCCTCACGACAGCGACACGTCGAGCCCCTCGCGCAACCGCGCCACCAGTTCGCCCTGCCGCCGGGTCTCGGTCTTGGCGAACAGCGACCGCAACTGCGTGCGCACGGTCGAGATCGCCACGCCGCGGTCGCGGGCATGGGCGTGCAGCGACCGGCCCGACGCGATGGCGCCGGCGAGGAACGCCTCGGCCGCGGTGAGGCCGAACAGCGTCTGGAGCCGGGAGGCGGCGCCCTCCTGCGACCGCGGCGCGCCGGTGCGGATCACCACCGCGAGTTGCGACCTCGGGTCGTCGCCGGTCTCGGTGCGGCGCGACAGCGGGTGGAGCGAGACGCGGTAGGGAAAGCCCTCGTCGCCGGACGCCACCGCGATGTGATCGGCCTGGTCGATCCGGACCTCGCCGTTCGCCGCGGCCAGCGCCTCCTCGGCCGCCTTGGCGAGCCGGCGCGAGCAGTGGTGGCTGCGGAAGGCGAGGCTGCCGTTGTCGAGCGACAAGCCGGATCCGGACCGGGCCAGCGCCTCGGCCGAGCGGTTGGCATGGGTGACCCGCAGGCGCGAATCCGTGAGGATCACGGCCGCGTCGAGGAGGTCGAGGGCGGAGGCGAGGTCGGCGGCGCGATCGCCGGTGTGGCGCAGCAGCGCGTAGAACTCGAAGGCGCGCCGCAGGTGCGGAACGAGGAGGGCGAGCCGCCCGGCCTCCTCGGCGCCGAAGGGACCGGCGGCCTCGTCGCGCATCGCCGCCAGCGTCGCCATCACGTCGGCCTCCTTGGCGAAGAAGCTGACGAGGCTGTGCTCGATGCCGAACGGGCGCACGACCTCCTTGAACAGGGCGGTCTCGCGGAAGTGGCGCTCGTCGACGCCCTCCTCGGCCCGGATCACCCGTCCCTGGTTGGACAGGATGTAGGGCAGCCGCGGATCCTCGGTCGCGTGCCGGTACAGGAAGGTCCGGTAGGCGGTGCGGTCGAACCCGGACACCGCCCAGGTCGGCTTGCGCTTGCCGTCGAGGCTGAAGATCGCGAGCTGCCCGACCCGGCCGCCGACGAAGCCGGTGACGTCCTCCAGCAGCGACGTCCACTGTTCGGGCTGCCCGACGCGGTCGTAGATCGAGCCGACCAGCCGCGAATACGTCTCGAGATCCTGCATCGCGGTGCTCCGTTGCCCCGCCCGATCGACGCGAGCGCAAAGGCCTGCCGGGGGACCTTCATGTCCCGCCGTCAATCGATATTTTAGGATAGCAAAATATTCACGCCGTGTTCAAGCGCACCTTGGCGTCAGCACTGTCTCGATCCCCGAAAAATATCTCCTACAACGTGCGCAGATACTCGATCAACTGGCGGCGCTCCGCTTCCGTAAGATTGCTCGTTCCATAGTCTGGACCTTCATGTCCTGCATTAGAGTTTCCGGGCAGCGACGTATCGAACAGGAACGGGCCGATGTCCGAGCGGAAGCCGATCTTCGTCTCGTCGATCTCGCGGCTTCCGACCCGGAAGGTCTTCGAGCGCTGGTCCGACGGCAGCAGCAATTCGTAGAGGTTCGGTACCGAACCGTTGTGGAGGAACGGGCCGGTCGCCCAGGCTCCGTTCAGGGGGCGGGCCTTGTAGACGAGGAGATCGCGGTCGCGCCGGTCGCCGAGGAAGCGGGCGACGAGATCCTTGCCGCCGGCTCCGGACATGGTGTTGAGGAGTTCGTTGCGCGCTTCCCTCTCGGAGGCGCCGCGCTTGAGCAGGCGGGCGACGATGTCGGCCTGATCCGCGCCGAGGCGGCTCGGGTTCTGCAGCAGGTCGACCGGCTCCAGGATCGCTCCGGCGACGATCGCCGCGACGAGGTCGAGGCTGCGCAGCCGTTCCGGCAGCGGCGGGGTCGTGACCAGGAACGGCATCCGCACGCCCTCCAGGATGCCGCTGAACGCCTGCCGCGACTCGGCGTTGCGCGCCATCGCCGGGTCGGTCCCGATCCGGTCGAGCGGCGTCAGCGTCACGCTCTGGCGGCGGTCCGGCCCGGTCGGCGCGATGGCGTGGCACGACAGGCAGAGCCGGTCGTACAGGACCTTGCCGGCGGCGGCGTCCTGGCGCTGGGACTCGGTCGGCGGCGCGACGGCATTCGGCCAGCCCGGGGCCGTGAGATCGCGCAGGCGGCCCTCGATCCGCATGAGGTTGAGCCGGTCGGCCGAGGTCTGGAACCACAGCGGCGGCAGCGTCGGCTCGCGGATGTCGGCATGGGCGAAGACGCCCAGCACCTCGCCGACGTTACGGCCGAGCCGCTCGACAACGAGGTTGTTCGGCGCCGAGCCGTTCCACTGCACCCAGTCGTGCCAGGAGGTGTCCCACAGGAACGGGTAGCTGACCGGGGCGTTCGGCTCGGCGATGTTGCGCGGGTCGCGCAGGTCCATCCCGGTGGCGCGGTTGAAGATCATCCCGAAGGCGTCGAGGCGCCCCGGCCCCCACGCCACCCTGGCCCGGCTCTGCTCGACGTAGCGGGCGAAGTCGCCGGCGAACCGCGTCAGGCTCGCGCGCAGGCGGCGGCGGTCGGCCCCGCCCTGCCCCGACAGCTCCGCCGGGATCACCCGGCGGGCGAAGCGGTCGAACCGGGCGTCGTCGGACGCGGTGAGGGTCAGCGCGCGGCCGAGCTCGGCGATGAACGCGAACATGTCGGCGTTGGTCGGCCCGCCGTCGATCTGGATCGTGCGGCCGCGCAGCGACACCCGGTTCACGTGGCAGGCGGCGCAGGTCATGCCGACCCACTCGCCGCGATCGTCGACGTCCTTGACGAAGCCGACCGGCAGGCCGGTGGCGGGGCCGGTGCGGCCGTCATAGGGATTGGGCAGGTAGCCGAACCGCTCCAGCCGGTCGGCGACGAACAGCCCGCCGCCCTCGGGCGCCTCCAGCGACAGGAACCAGGCATAGGGCATGATCTGCGAGCCCTGGCTGGCGCCGTAGAACCACGCCCGGTCGGTCTCGCTCCACGACTGGTCGGCGAAGTGGACCGGACCTTCCTCGGGTGCCGCGGTGGCGGCCGGTCCCGCCACGAGCATCGCCCCGGCGGCGACGGCCGCGAACCATGGCGTTCTGCGTGAAGTCTCGATTGGAGCCTTGCACCCGGTCACGGCACGCCCCCCGTCGCCGCCGGCGCCCCCGCCGCCGCTCGGCGCGAATGGTAGGCAAGCCCGGATCCCGGCGCCTCATCCGAACAGAGGATGCAGGATGGTGCCGCCTCGGGCATGGGAGGCGGGACGGCGAGGCCCCCGCCCCAGAAGGGTGACGCCATGACCCCGCACCATCCGCGCTTCCCGTATTTCGGATCGGATCTGCCGCATCCCGAACCGGACCCGGATCCGGCCCGGCCCTCCGTGGCGCGGGCGTGGGACGTGGTCCTGCGCTGGGCGCGGGTGCTGTGGGTGTGCCGGGTCAGCGCGGCGAGCGTCGCCCTCGCCTTCGTGCTGTTCCGGAAGGCCGCCCCGGCGCGGGACCTGTTCATGGAGTTCGGCAGGCAGCCGGCCTACTGGGTCGCCTTCTTCGGCCTCGTGCTGCTCTGGGCCGGCATCGTCCACTTCGCGGCGCGCAAGGTGCTGGCGCAGCAGGCCTGGGCGGCGCCCGGCCAGCGCCTGCCGCTGCCGGACCGGGTGCGGGAGAGGTTGCAGGACCGCTACCGGCTGGCCTCGGCCTGGGTCCCGCGGCTGCTCGGTCTGGGCTGCCTCGGCACCGTCTGGGTCGGCATCACCGGCGCGCGGGGCGATCTCGGCCCCGCCCAGGACATTCTCGGGCAGCCCGATCCGGGCTGGCTGCTGTGGCTGCTCGCGGGCGCGACGCTGGTCTACTGCGCCTACGTTTTCCTGCGCCTGCGCTTCCTCGACGCCGAGACCCGGTACGAGTCCTGGCTCGACTACTGGGACGACTTCCGCTTCGGCTCCCGCAGCAGCCTGCTCAGCGACGCCACCCCGCTGTGGTTCCTGGAGGAGCGCCAGACCGAGACCCGCCGCCTGCTCGCCCTCGGGACTTATCCGCGCGGAGACGTCTTCGCCTTCGCCTGCCTCACCGCCCTGGCGGCGGTCTGGCTGTGGTCCGTGGCGCGGCCCGACCACGTCGCCGCCGCCTTCCCGCGCGCGCTGCTGGTCCCGGTGATCCTCGCCCTGCCGCTCTCGGTGCTCGCCTACCTGTCGACGTGGTCGCACTACCTGAGGCTGCCGCTCCTCGGTCTGCTGCTGCTCGCCTGCGCGGTCCTGAGCGGCCTGACGCCGCAATTCCATGCCCTGCGCCCAGTCGACGGGGCCGCCAGCGTCCAGCGCGCCGACCTGCGCGGGGCCCTCGACGCCTGGACGCGGGCCAACTGCCCCGGCGGCGGCGAGTGCCGCGCCGACCCGGTCATCCTGGCGAGCGCCGGCGGCGCGAGCCGCGCGGCGTTCTTCACCGCGAGCGTCGTCGGCGACATGCTCGACGCCAGCCAGCCGGCGCTCCGCACCCGCCTGTTCGCCATCTCGGGCGTCTCCGGCGGCGCGGTCGGCGCCGCGATGATCCGGGCGGCCCTCGACGATGCCGGCCCCGACGGCGCGCCGCCGTGCCGGGAGGCGCCGTCGACGCTGTTCGGCCACGGCACCGAGCGCGGCCCGATGACCTGGAAGACCTGCCTCCAGGGCCTCGCCTCCGGCGATTTCCTGTCGCGCCCGGTGATCGGGCTGGTGTTCCGCGACCTGTTCGGCTTCGCGCTCCAGGCCCTCGGCGCCGGCGACCGGGCGGTCCTGCTCGAACAGGCGTTCGAGGACCAGTACCGGCGCGTCGTGCCGGCCCGGGACGGCGCGGCGGAGGGCGGCCTCGCGCGGCCCCTCGGGCGCTTCCCCGGCAAGGAGGCGCGCTGGTCCCCGCTGCTGCTGCTGAACACCACGTCGACCCTGGACGGACGGCGGGCGATCCTGTCGGACCTGCTGCCGTTCTGGTGCGAGGGCGCGCGGGAGGAGCGGATCTTTCCCGCCGCCATCGACGTCCACGAGACGCTCGGGACGCCGCATGGCTGCGACGGCGGGGCGCCGCCGACGGCGGCCAGGAGGCCCGAACGGGCCTTCCGCCTCTCCACCGCCGCCACGGCGAGCGCCCGGTTCCCGGTGCTGTCGCCGCCGGCCCTCGTCTACCGGCCCGGCATCCCCGATCCCGACAAGGCCGGCCCCTACGACATGCTGGTCGACGGCGGCTACTTCGAGAACGACGGCCTGACCACGGCCGCCGAACTCGCCCGGGCGATCGAGGCCGTCCGGCCGGACCTGAAGCCGGTGATCCTGCACGTCACCAACAACCCGACCTCGGAATCGGTGCGCGTCTCCGGCGCCGGCCAGCCGGTGCCGGAGCGCAGCCTGATGGCGGTCGACTGGTACGCGGTGCCCGCCGCCCCGCTGCGCACGCTCTACGCCACCCGCGACGGGCACGCCGCCGAGGCGACGCTGGCGACGGGCGAGCGCGCCTTCTCGCTGTCGGTCGACGATCAGTTGCCGACGCCGGGCGCCGCCGGCTGCGCCCTCGCGGCGCCCGCCCCCGAGCCCCGCAGGGCGCCCGGGATCAAGGAACTGTCGATGAGCTGGTGGCTGTCGGGTTCGGTCCAGGACTACCTGTCGCGCCAGATCTGCACCGCCGGCAACGTGCGGGAGTTCCAGCGGTATCTCGGGACCGTCCGTTAAAGCATTTTCCGACGAAGTGGATACCGGTTCGTCGCAGAAAATGCGGCAAATTCAAAGACCTAGAGCACTTCGCGATCGCGTTGCGATCGCGAAGTGCTCTACGCGCGGCGGGGGACCGCCGCGCGCGTTCCTCACGCCGCGTCGGGCATGCGTTCGATCAGCTTGTCGAGGGTGATCGGGAAATCCCGCACCCGCACGCCGGTGGCGTTGTAGACCGCGTTCGCCACCGCCGCGCCGACGCCGCAGATGCCGAGCTCGCCGACGCCCTTGGCCTTCATCGGCGAGGAGATCGGATCGGCCTCGTCGAGGAAGATCACCTCCTGGCGCGGGATGTCGGCGTGGACCGGGACCTCGTAGCCGGCGAGGTCGTGATTGACGAAGAAGCCGCGCCGGGTGTCGACGGCGAGTTCCTCCATCAGCGCCGCGCCGACCCCCATGGTCATCCCGCCGATGACCTGGCTGCGGGCGGATTTCGGGTTGAGGATCCGCCCGGCGGCACAGACCGCCAGCATCCGCCGCACCCGCACCTCGGCGGTGTCGGCATCGACCCCGACCTCGACGAAGTGGCCGGCGAAGGTCGATTGCTGGTAGGTCTTGGCGAGGTCGCCGTACTCGATCGCGTCCACGGCGCTCAGCTCGCCCGCTTGCGCTGCCTCGCCGAGCGGGACGGCGCGGTTGCCCGACCGCACCTGCCCGTTGGCGAACACCGCGTCGGCCGAGTTGATGCCGAGCCGCTGCGCCACCGCCTCGCGCAACTGCACGCAGGCGGCGTAGACGCCGGAGGTCGCATTGTTCGCGCCGAACTGGCCGCCCGACCCGGCCGAGGCCGGAAAGTCGGAATCGCCGAGACGGACCACGACGCGGTCGAGCGGCACGCCCATCATCTCGGCCGCGGTCTGGGCGATGATGGTGTAGCTGCCGGTGCCGATGTCGGTCATGTCGGTCTCGACCGTCACCCTGCCGTCGCGATCGAGCCGCACCCGCGCCCCGGACTTGACCAGCAGGTTGTTGCGGAAGCCCGCCGCCATGCCGATGCCGACGAGGAAGCGACCGTCGCGGACCTGGCCGGGCGTCGGGTTGCGCTTCGCCCAGCCGAATTTTTCCGCTCCGGTCCGCAGGCAGCCGACGAGGTTGCGGTGCGAGAACCGGCGCCCCGGCTTCATCGGGTCGGTCTGGGTGTCGTTGCGGATGCGGAACTCGACCGGATCGATGCCGAGTTTTTCCGCCATCTCGTCCATGGCGACCTCGAGCGCCAGCAGGCCCGGCGCCTCGCCGGGCGCTCGCATCGCGTTGCCCTCCGGCAGGTCGAGGCGGGCGAGCTTCATCGCGGTCAGCCGGTTGGCGCCGGCATAGAGCAGCTTGGTCTGGTCGACCGCAGTCTCGGGCTTGCCGTCGGCGAGGTTGCCGGACGTGCTCTCGTGCCCGATCGCCGTGAGGGTTCCGTCCTTCGTCGCGCCGAGCCGGATGCGCTGGATCGTCGCCGGCCGGTGGGTGGTGTTGTTGGCGATCAGCGGCCGGGTCAGCGCCACCTTCACCGGGCGGCCGGCCGCCCTGGCACCCAAGGCCGCCAGCACCGCGTCGGCGCGCACGAACAGCTTGCCGCCGAAGCCGCCGCCGACATAGGGCGAGTCGACCCGGACGTTCTCCGGCTTGAGGCCGAGGATCTTGGCGACGCTGCCCTTGCTCCAGGCGATCATCTGGTTGGAGGTCCACAGCGTGAGCCTGTCGCCGGTCCACGCCGCGATGGTGGCGTGCGGCTCCATCATCGCGTGGCTCTCGTCGGCGGTGGCGTAGGTCGCGTCGAGCTGGACCGGCGCCTGCGCGAACGCCCCCTCGAAGTCCCCGACGCGCTCGGCACCCGCGGCGCCGCTGCCCTCGCCGCTGTTGCCGCCGACCGGCGGCGCGGCGGGCGCCTCGGCCGCGAGGTCGAACCGCCCGGGCTCGGGCGCGTAGTCGACCCTCACCAGGAACGCCGCCGCCCGCGCCTGCTCGAAGGTCTCGGCCACCACCACGGCGACCGCCTGATGGTAGTGCTGGATGGCGTCGCCGCCGAACAGGTAGGCGGCGTTCATCCGGCCGCGTTCCAGCCGCGGCGTGTCGAGCGTCGTGACGATCGCCACCACGCCGGGCGCGCGCCGGGCCGCCGCTGTGTCGATGCCGCGCACCCGGCCCTTGGCGATGGTGGCGCCGAGCACGTAGCCGTAGGCCTGGTTCGGCGCGACGTCGTGGCGCTCGTAGGCGTAGGGCGCGGTGCCGGTGGTCTTGTACTTGCCGTCGATGCGGTCGGTGGCCTTGCCCACCACCTTGAGCTGGTCGATCGGGTTCTGCCCCGCGGGCGTGTCGAACTTCATGGCCTCACCCCTTCTCGTCCGGGAGCCTGCGCCTCGTGCAGCGCCGCGCCGAGCGTCCGCTCGGCGAGGGTCAGCTTGAACCCGTTGTCGTGGGTCGGCCTGGCGCCCGCGAAGGCGCGCGCCGTCACCGCCTTGGCGCCCTTCGGCAGCTCGGCCTCGGCCTCCTCGACCCGCCACGGCCGGTGCGCGACCCCGCCGAACGCCACCCGCCCCGTCCCGTCCGGCTGCACGACGGCCGCCACCGAGACCAGCGCGTAGGCGTAGGACGCCCGGTCGCGCACCTTGCGGTAGACGTGCCGCCCGCCCGGGGGCTTCGGCAGCGTCACCGCCGTGATGAGCTCGCCGGCCCTCAGCGTGGTGTCGGTTTCCGGCTTGTCGCCCGGCAGCCGGTGGAACTCGGCGATCGGGATCGATCGCGTGGCGCCGCCGCCGTCGACCGTCTCCACGGTGGCGTCGAGGACGCGCATCGCCACCGCCATGTCGCCCGGATGGGTCGCGATGCAGTGCTCGCTCGCCCCGATCACCGCGAGCCCCCGGCTGATCCCGTCGAGCGCCGAGCAGCCCGAGCCGGGCTGGCGCTTGTTGCACGCCTGCGCCGTGTCGTAGAAGTACGGGCAGCGGGTGCGCTGCAGCAGGTTGCCGGCGGTGGTAGCCTTGTTGCGCAACTGGCCCGAGGCGCCGGCGAGCAGCGCCCGGCTCAGCACCGCGTAGTCCCGCCGCACCCGGGCATCCGCCGCGAGATCGGTGTTGCGCACCAGCGCGCCGATACGAAGCCCGCCCTCCGGCGTCGGCTCGATCGCGTCGAGCGTCAACCCGTTGACGTCGACGAGGTGGGTCGGGGTTTCGATCTGCAGCTTCATCAGGTCGAGCAGGTTGGTCCCGCCGGCGATGAACTTCGCCTCCGGGTTGCGCGCGACGGCCGCCGCGGCCTCGGCCGGGGTGGCGGGGCGCTCGTAGGTGAACGACTTCATGCCCGTCTCCCTGCGACTTCGGTCATCGCCTCGACGATGTTGGAATAGGCGCCGCAGCGGCAGATGTTGCCGCTCATCCGCTCGCGGATCTCGGCCTCGGTGACCTGCATCGGGGCGTTGAGGTCGGCGGTGACGTGGCTCGGGATGCCGGCCTTGATCTCGTCGAGCACCGCGACGCCCGAGCAGATCTGGCCCGGGGTGCAGTAGCCGCACTGGTAGCCGTCGTGCTTGACGAAGGCGGCCTGCATCGGGTGCAGGTTGTCGGGCTGGCCGAGCCCCTCGATGGTGGTGATCTCGGCGCCCTGGTGCATCACCGCGAGGGTGAGGCAGGCGTTGATGCGCCGCCCGTCGACGATCATCGTGCAGGCGCCGCACTGGCCGTGGTCGCAGCCCTTCTTCGAGCCGGTGAGGTGCAGGTGCTCGCGCGCCGCGTCGAGCAGGCTGGTGCGCAGGTCGAGGTCGAGTTCGCGGCGCTCGCCGTTCACCGTGAAGGCGACCTTGGCCGTCACGGGTGCGGCGGGAGCGGCCGAGGCCGCCCCGGCGGCGGTGGGCAGCGCGGCCGCGGCCGCGGCGGCGGTGGCTCCGACCATCAGGTCCCTCCGGTTGAGGTCGAGGGAAGCGGGATCTGGCATCGCGTCCTCCAGAACGGACGGATGGCCGTGACGGACCGGCCGCGGCGCAGTGCCGGACCCGATCGGAGCGACCACCCTGGATTGAATCCAACCTATGGCCCGCCGGTCCGGCGAACAGGGGCGGCGCGCCGATCGGGCTCATGAGCCGCAGCGGGACCCCGGCGAGGTGGACGAACGCGCCCAGCGCCCCCACCTGTGGGGGCGATGAACACCCAAGTTCCGGAGTCCTTCCCCTTGTCCCACGACGACGCAGGCGCCCCCCGCATGCACGCGACGACGATCCTGATGGTCCGCAAGGGCGGGCGCGTGGTCATCGGCGGCGACGGTCAGGTCAGCCTCGGCCAGACCATCGTGAAGGGCAACGCCCGCAAGGTGCGCCGCCTCGCCAAGGGCGCGGTGATCGGCGGCTTCGCCGGCGCCACCGCCGACGCCTTCACGCTGTTCGAGCGCCTGGAGGGCAAGCTGGAGCAGTATCCCGGCCAGCTCACCCGCGCCTGCGTCGAGCTGACCAAGGACTGGCGCACCGACCGCTACCTGCGCCGGCTCGAGGCGATGATGCTGGTCGCCGACCGCGACGTGAGCCTGCTGCTGTCGGGCGCCGGCGACGTGCTGGAGCCGGAGGGCGGCGTGATGGCGATCGGCTCGGGCGGCAACTACGCGCTGGCCGCCGCCCGCGCCCTGGAGGAGCAGGATCTCGACGCCGAGGCGATCGTGCGCCGCGCCATGCGGATCGCCGCCGAGATCTGCGTCTACACCAACGGCAGCCTCGTCATCGAGAGCCTGGACACGCCGTGAGCCCGCTGTCCGGCTTCTCCCTTCGTCTCGCCGCCCCCCGGCCGCCCCATCCCACGGGACCCCGATGACCACGTTCTCCCCCCGCGAAATCGTCTCCGAGCTCGACCGCTACATCGTCGGCCAGGGCGACGCGAAGCGCGCCGTCGCGATCGCCCTGCGCAACCGCTGGCGGCGCCAGCAACTCCAGGGCCCTCTGCGCGAGGAGGTCGCGCCCAAGAACATCCTGATGATCGGCCCGACCGGCTGCGGCAAGACCGAGATCTCGCGTCGGCTGGCCAAGCTCGCCGGAGCGCCGTTCCTGAAGGTCGAGGCGACCAAGTTCACCGAGGTCGGCTATGTCGGCCGCGACGTCGAGCAGATCGTGCGCGATCTCGTCGAGGTCGGGATCGGGCTCAAGCGCGACGAGAAGCGCCGCAGCGTGAAGGCCAAGGCCGAGGCCGCCGCCGAATCGCGCATCCTCGACGCCCTCGTCGGCCCAACCGCGAGCCAGTCGACCCGCGACGCCTTCCGGCGCCGGCTGCGCAACAGCGAACTCGACGACAAGGAGGTGGAGCTCGAACTCGCCGGCGGCGGCCCGGCCGGCATGCCGATGTTCGAGATCCCGGGCATGCCCGGCGCCGCGATGGGCGCGGTCAATCTCGGCGACATGCTCGGCAAGGCGCTCGGCGGCGGCCGCGCCAAGCCGCGCCGGATGAGCGTGCGCGATGCCTACGCGCCGCTCATCGCCGAGGAATCCGACAAGCTCCTCGACCAGGACGCCATCGTCCAGGAGGCGATACGCGAGGTCGAGGACAACGGCATCGTGTTCCTCGACGAGGTCGACAAGATCTGCGCCCGCGAGGGCCGCTCCGGCGCCGACGTGTCGCGCGAGGGCGTGCAGCGCGACCTGCTGCCGCTGATCGAGGGCACCACCGTCGCGACCAAGCACGGGCCGGTGAAGACCGACCACGTCCTGTTCATCGCCAGCGGCGCCTTCCACGTCTCGAAGCCGTCCGACCTGCTGCCGGAACTCCAGGGCCGGCTGCCGATCCGGGTCGAGCTGAGCCCCCTCACCGTGGACGACTTCCGCCGCATCCTCACGGAGACCGAGGCGAGCCTCATCAAGCAGGCGGTAGCCCTGATGGCGACCGAGGGCGTGACCGTGGGCTTCACCGACGACGCCATCGACGCGCTCGCCCGCGTCGCCGTCGAGGTCAATTCCTCGGTCGAGAACATCGGCGCGCGCCGGCTCCAGACGGTGTTGGAGCGGGTGCTCGACGAGATCTCGTTCACCGCGCCGGACCGCTCGGGCGAGTCGATGACGATCGACGCCGCCTATGTCCGCGAGCGGGTCGAGAGCCTGGCGCAGAACGCCGATCTCAGCCGGTTCATCCTGTGATGCTCCCGGTCATCTCGCGCTGCGGCAAATAGGTCGCGTCCCCGGCCCGGCCTCCACTTTCGGCCGGCCCAGGGGAACTCGACGGCATCCTAGACCTTTGTGCCGGCGTCCGTTTCGAGGACGGCGCCGGTCCATGGTGCCGTCCGGGACGACCACGGCATGCCGAGGGAGCGCTTGCATTCCGGGGGCGCACCCTCCAATCAGACCCCGCCGCGACACCACCCGGACGCGGCCCGCCGGAAGGCTCGGAGCGAGCGATGGTCCAGATCACCTACGTCGATGCCAAAGGCACGCCCCGGACCGTGAAGGGCGAGGTCGGCTCGACCGTGATGGAGACCGCCCTGCGTAACAACGTCCCGGGCATCGACGCCGAGTGCGGCGGCGCCTGCGCCTGCGCCACCTGCCACGTCTACGTCGCCGAGGAATGGCAGGACAGGGTCGGCCCGGCCGAGCCGATGGAGCAGGACATGCTCGACTTCGCCTCCGACGTGCGGCCGAATTCCCGCCTGTGCTGCCAGATCCGCGTCACCCCCGAGATCGACGGCCTGACCGTCACCACCCCGGCGCGCCAGGGCTGAGCCTCACGGCCGGTAGAGGACGCTCAGCGACAGGACGTGGTCCATCTCGACGCGGGCCGGGGCGTTGACCGTCTGGTTCATGTAGCCGAGTTCGATCGTCGACCTGTCCACGACCGGGATCTCGAGCCCGACGAAGGCCCGGACCCGGTCGAACCCGGCGCGGGCGCCCCAGTCGGTGTCGTTGAGGGCGACGAAGGTCTCGACCCAGCCCAGCGCCGAGACGCTCCCCTTGGCGTCCGTCAGCGGGTAGGCGGCGCGCACCTGTTCGCGCAGGCGGAAGCCGACGTCGCGGCCGTTGGTCTGCCAGCGCTGCTCGAAGCGGGTGCGCGACGAGAGCTTCAGCCGGCCGATCCGGCCGATCTCCCAGTTGACCTGCTGGAAGCTGCGGTCCTCGCCGAAGGCCCGGCCGCCGAGCGGAGTGGATTCGACGCGGGCGTAGCCCTGATAGAGCGAGAGGCGATCATCGAGCTTCCAGCCGATCGCCGGCCGCAGGATGAGCTGGTCGAGGCGCGAGAGACCGTCGCCGACGCGCGGCTGCACCTCGGCGAAATACGCGACGCTGCCGACCCCGCCGAAGATCGTCGCGTTGAACCAGAACTGGCCGTCATGGACGACCTGCGCCCCGGAGGGCAGCGCCGAGGCGAGCAGCCACAGGCCGGACGCCAGGGGAAGCGCACCTCTCACCACGATCCCTCCCCCGCCGCCGTCCCGAACGCCACCGGCTTCCGGGCAGGATTTCTCGTTCGCGGGGGTCGGTCCAGTGCCTGAACCGGATTCCGAGTGTCGGCGGCTGGCCTCGTGGCCGGCCGGCCACAGGCCGCACCGCCCGCGATGGCGTGCCGTGCAGTCGGGCGGGCCCCTTTCCCGGACGACTGGAACGAAGTGGAAGGAGATCCGGGAACCAGACGTCAGATGTGCCGCGAAGCGGCTCCATATCCTGCAACGTTGCAGAGCTTCGGACGCTTCGCGACGTCTTGTGCTGGATCCCGGATCTCCTTCCGCTGTCGCTTCAGTCGTCCGGGAAAGGGAGTGAAGCGGAAAGCGGCAGCCGCTCTTGGGAACCCAGTCATCGCACCAGCGCCCGCATCGCCCCGTCGATCCCTTCCAAGGTCAGCGGGAACATCCGGCCGGTCATGAGCTGGCGCATCATCTGGATCGACTGGGTGTAGCCCCAATGGGGCTGCGGCACCGGATTGAGCCACGCCGCCCGCGGGAAATGGTCGAGGATTCGGCCCATCCAGACCTGCCCGGCCTCCTCGTTCCAGTGCTCGACCGAGCCGCCCGGCATCGCGATCTCGTAGGGCGACATCGAGGCGTCGCCGACGAACACCACCCGGTAGTCCGACGGGTAGGTGCGGATCAGGTCGAGCACCGGCGTCGTCTCGGAATGGCGGCGGCGGTTCTCCTTCCACACGCCTTCATACAGGCAGTTGTGGAAGTAGAAGTGCTCGAAATGCTTGAACTCCGAGCGGGCGGCGGTGAACAGCTCCTGGGCGAGTTCCACGTGCCAGTCCATCGAGCCGCCGATGTCGAGGAACAGCAGCACCTTCACGGCGTTGCGGCGCTCCGGCCGCAGGCGCACGTCGAGGAAGCCGCGATCGGCCGTCGAGCGGATCGTGCCGTCGAGGTCGAGTTCCTCCGCCGCTCCCGTCCGGGCGAAGCGGCGCAGGCGGCGCAACGCGACCCGCATGGTACGCGAGGTCAGCTCGGCGCGGTCGTCGAGATCCCTGAACTCGCGCTTGTCCCAGACCTTCACCGCCCGGAAGTTGCGGTTGCGGTCCTGGCCGATGCGGATGCCCTCGGGGTTGGTGCCGTAGGCGCCGAACGGCGAGGTGCCGGCGGTGCCGATCCACTTCGAGCCGCCCTGGTGGCGGCCCTTCTGCTCGGCGAGGCGCTCCTTGAGAGTCTCGAACAGCTTGTCCCAGCCCAGGGCCTCGATCTGGTTGCGCTCCTCCTCGCTGAGGTAGCGCTCCGCGAGCTTGCGCAGCCAGTCCTCGGGGATCGCCTGCGGCTCGACCGCCTCGCCGAGGCTGGTCACGCCCTTGAACACCTGCCCGAACACCCGGTCGAACTTGTCGAGGTTGCGCTCGTCCTTCACCAGCGCGGCCCGCGACAGGTAGTAGAACTCCTCGACCCGCTTGTCGGCGAGGTCGCGGTCGAGGGCGTCGAGCAGGGTGAGGTACTCGCGCAGGGAGACCGGGACCCGGGCGGCACGCAGCTCGGTGAAGAAGGTCAGCAGCATGCGCCATCAACGCGCGAGGCGCGGCGCCGGGTCAAGCCCCGGAGGGCAGCGGCCGCGGCGCGCGGCGGGCCTCGCGGCGCAGGTTGTAGACGATGCCGGAGACGATCAGGGCCGCGCCGGCGAACAGCCACGGATCGAGCGCTTCGCCGTAGAACTGCCAGCCGACCACCGCGATCAGCGGCAGGCGCAGGAAGTCAAGGGGGATGACCAGGATCGCGTCGCCGCGCTTGTAGGCGTTGGTGAGGCACCAGTGCGAGGCGAGGCCGGCGACGCACAGCACCGCGAGCGCGACCCCGTGATGCTGGACGACGAACGGCACCGCCGCCTTGCCGGGCAGGAGGCGGCCGGCGACGAGGTTGAGCGGCAACTGGATCGCGTTCATCCAGAACAGGATCGACAAGGTCGTCTCGGTGCGGGTGAGGAGCTTGGTCGCGACCGCCGTGAAGGCGAAGCCGAGCGCGGCGACGAGCACGATCAGGCTCGCCGGCTGGAGCGCGGCGATGCCCGGGCGCAGGATCACCAGCACGCCGAGGAAGCCGAGGGCGACCGCGGCGGCGCGCGAGCCGGTGAGGCGCTCGCGCAGGATCAGCACCGCGAGCAGCGTCACCCAGGCCGGCGTGGTGAATTCGAGGGCGAAGACGACGCCGAGCGGCAGCAGGGTGACGCCGTAGGTCCAGCCGTAATTGGCGACCGCGTGGGCGAGGTTGCGCAGCAGGTGCAGCGGCATCCGCCGGGCGCGGAGGCCGGGGCCGCGGCCCAGCAGCGCCACGAGGCCGATCACCGCCGTGCCGGTGCCGGCCCGCGCCGCCAGGATGTCGAACAGCGGCAGAGCCGGGGCGACCTCGCGCACCGCGATCGCGGTGGCCGAGAACGCCGTCAGGGCGCCGGCCATCCACAGGACGACGGCGGCGAGGTCGGAGGCGACGCGCACGGACTCGTCAGGGCCAGCGGACGGTCGGGGGCATGGACGACAGGATCGACGCGACGTTGCCGCCGGTCTTGAGCCCGAAGATGGTGCCGCGGTCGTAGAGCAGGTTGAACTCGACGTAGCGCCCGCGCCGCACCTGCTGCTCGTGGCGGTCGGCCTCGGTCCAGGGCGTGGCGACGTTGCGCCTGACGATCGCCGGGTAGGCGTCGAGGAAGGCCCCGCCGACGTCGCGGGTGAAGGCGAGGTCGGCGGCCGGGTCGCCGGTCCAGTGGTAGTCGTAGAAGATGCCGCCGATGCCGCGGGGCTCGTCGCGGTGCTTGAGGTGGAAGTACTCGTCGCACCACGCCTTGTAGCGGGCGTAGTCGGCGGCCGGGTGGCGCTCGCAGGCGGCCCGGTAGGCGGCGTGGAACGCGACGCTGTCGGGGTCGTCCTGGGTCCGGCGCCGGTCGAGGACCGGGGTGAGGTCGCCGCCGCCGCCGAACCACGCCTTCGTAGTCACGACGAAACGGGTGTTCATGTGCACGGTCGGAACGTGCGGGTTCCACGGATGGGCGATCAGCGAGATGCCGGTGGCGTAGAAGCGCGGGTCCTCGGCGGCGCCGGGGATCTGGCCGCGGAACTCGGGGGCGAACTCGCCGTACACCGCCGAGACGTGGACGCCGGCCTTCTCGAACACCCGGCCGCGCAGCATCGCCATCGTGCCGCCGCCGCCCGGCGCCCCGCTGTGGTCGGTGCGGGTCCAGGGCGTGCGGGCGAACCGGCCCGGCGCGTCGGTCTCGGGCGGGAACGGCCCGGCCGCCTCGTCCTCCAGGGTCTCGAGCGCGGCGCAGATCCGGTCGCGCAGGGTCGAGAACCAGGCGGTCGCCTCGGCCTTGAGCGCCGTGAGGTCGGGAGCTTCGGTCGTCATGCCCCGGCTCATCCCATACCGCGGCCCCGGGGGGAAGGGGTTCGCCGCCCGCCGGGCGATGCGCGGCTTTCGCGCGAACCGGTTGACGACAGGTTAACCGCAGTCCCGGCGAGACCGGTGCGTACCGCGATCCGTTGCCGCAAGGAAACATCGGTGCAACGATCACCGCCTAATCCCGAGCCTCGACAGCAGACGGCCGCCGGGCCGGCATCCCGCTCGGGAGATTTTCGGATGATCGGACTTGTGTTGCTCCTCGGGTCCTCGATCTTCGTCTTCGCGCTGTGCGTGTGCAGCCTCGTGCTCGACGAATATTGAGGCGTCCTCACACCACCACCGTCACCGCCTCCGCGGCCCGGGTCAGGCCGGTATAGAGCCAGCGGCGGGCGTGCTCGCGGAAGGCGAACGACTCGTCGAACAGCACCACCTTGTCCCATTGCGACCCTTGCGCCTTGTGGACGGTGAGCGCGTAGCCGTAGGTGAACTCCTCGGTCTCGCGCCTCAGCATCGCCGGCACCTCCTCGTCGCTGCCGAGGATCACCGAGCGCAGCACCCGGATGTCCTGCGGCTTGCGGCGCAGGGCCGGGTCGTCCTCCGGCACCACGTCGAGGCGCACGAGGTCGGGCCGGGGCGCCGCGCGCAGGGCCTGCACCGTCCAGGTCGAGCCGTTGAGCAGGCCCTTGGTGCGGTCGTTGCGCAGGCAGACCAGCTTCTCGCCCACCGCCGGCATCGGGTCGGCATGGCCGATCAGCTCGCGGATGCGGCCGTTGTAGAGCCGCCGGGTCCGGTTGAGCCCGACCAGCACCTGATCGGCGGCGAGCACCGTCTGCGGGTCGATGCTCCGGCGCGGGATCACCCGGCTGGCGCCGTACTCGCCGGGTTCCAGCCGCCCGCCCTCGCGCACGCGCATGGCGAGTTGCACGATCGGGTCGCCCTCGGCCTGCCGGTGGACCTCGGTCAGCATCACGTCCGGCTCCGCCTCGGTGAAGAAGCCGCCGCCGCGCACCGGCGGCAGTTGCGCCGGATCGCCGAGCACCAGCACCGGCACGCCGAAGGACAGGAGGTCGTTGCCGAGGTCGGCATCGACCATCGAGCATTCGTCGATGACGACGAGCGCCGCCTTGCTCACCGGGCCGGTGCGGTTGAGGGTGAAGGCCGGCCCGCCCTCGGCATCCTCGCGGGTGCGGTAGATCAGGCTGTGGATCGTGGTCGCGTCGGGGCAGCCGCGGGCCCGCATCACCGAGGCGGCCTTGCCGGTATAGGCGCAGAACAGCACCCCGCCCTCGACGTCCTCGGCGAGGCGCCGGGCGAGGGTGGTCTTGCCGGTGCCGGCGAAGCCGAACAGGCGGAACACCTGGGGGGAACCCTGCCGCAGCCAGTCCGAGACCGCCTTCAGGGCGGCCTCCTGCTGGGGGCCGAAACGCAGGCGCGCCATGCTCATCCGGCCTTGCCGACCGTGCGCCGTGCGGCGAATTCGGGAGCCGGCGCCTCCTCCTTGCGCTTGAGCAGCGCCCGGAACTCGTCGCGGCGCTCGTGGATCGACGCGATGACGTGGCCCATCGGCACGCCGACGTCGACCAGCACCGCCTCGGAGAGCTGGAGCGAGGCCTCGATCGTCTCCGGCACTGCGTCGTCGACGCCCATCTCGTAGAGGGCGCGGGCGTGGCGGGCGTCGCGGGCGCGGGCGACCACCGTGAGGTCGGGCCGCTCGGCCTTGGCGGTGAGCACCGCCGCCTCGACGGCGCTCGGCTGGTCGAGGGTGACGACGAGGGCGCGGGCAGTGGCGATGCCGCAGCGGCGCAGCATCTCGGTGTTGGCCGAATCGCCGAAATACACCGGCTTGCCGAGCCGGCGCTGCTCGGCGACCCGGGCGGCGTCGAGGTCGAGGGCGAGGTAGGGGACCTTGTGGCGCGCCAGCATCTCACCGACGAGCCGCCCGACCCGGCCGTAGCCCGCGATGATGACCCGGCCGGGCTGCCTGTCGGGCGGGGGCGGCTCGGCCCGGGCACGGCCGAGGTTGCGCCGGTCGGAGCGGGCCGACAGGCGGCGGGCGAGCGCCGCGAGGCCGGGGATCAGCACCATCGTGACGGTGGTGACGATCAGCGCCGCCTGCCCGACATTCTCGGGCACGAGGCCGGTCGCGATGGCGCCGCCGAGGAGCACGAAGGCGAACTCGCCGCCCGGCCCGAGCAGCAGCGCCGATTCGATCGCCACCGGCCGCGGCAGGCGGAGCGCCGCCGCCACCGCCACGATGATCGCGGCCTTCACGGCGATGAGCGCGAGCGCCAGCCCGAGCACGGCCACCGGCGCCCGCACCAGTTCGGCCGGGTCGAGGTTCATGCCGACCGAGACGAAGAACACCCCGAGCAGCAGCCCCTTGAACGGGTCGATCGTCGCCTCGATGGCGCGGCGGTACTCGGTCTCGGCCAGCAGCAACCCTGCCACGAAGGCGCCGATCGTCATCGACAGCCCGCTCGCCGCCGCCACCAGGGCGGTCGCCGCGATGACGAGGAGGCAGGCGGCCATGAACAATTCGGTGCTGCGGGTGCGGGCGACGAGCTGGAACAGCGGCCGCAGGGCGAGCCGCCCGGCGACCACCAGGACGGCGAGCGCCACCGCCGCCTGCCCCAGCGCCAGGGCGAGGCCGCTCAGCGCGCCGCCGTCCTTGCGGCCGAGCACCGCGATGGCGAACAGAACCGGCGCGACGGCGAGGTCCTGGAACAGCAGCACCGCGAAGCTCGCCCGGCCGGCCGGGGCGTTGAGGCGCTTCTGCTCGGCCAGAACCGGCAGCACCACCGCGGTCGAGGACAGGGCGAGGGCCAGCCCGACCAGGGTCGCGGCGGCCGGCGCGACGCCGAGCAGCATCAGCACCCCGCCGAGCACCGCGCTCGTCACGATCACCTGGAGCGAGCCGAAGCCGAAGACGAGGCGCCGCAGGATGCGCAGGCGCTCCCACGACAGCTCGACCCCGATCATGAACATGAGGAAGATCACGCCGAGTTCGGCGAGGTGTGCGATCTCGGTGCGGTTGCCGATGGTGACGTTGGACAGCCACGGCGCCGCCTCGGTCAGCCGGCCAAGGCCCGACGGCCCGAGCAGGGCGCCGGCGCCGATGAAGCCGAGCACCGGGCTGATGCGCAGCCGGTGGAACAGCGGCACCACGAGGCCCGCCGTGACGAGGAACAGGATCGCCTCCTTGTAGGAGGCGGAGACGGCGGCGTGCTCGGTCATCGGCGGCGGGGCGCCTCTCCCGGGTGCGGAATCGTGGAGCGGAGGCCGGCATCATGGGGAGCCGCGCCCGGGGCGGGCAAGCGGAAAGGCGCGTCGGCGCGCCGATTCGCCGGGGCCGGGTCGCCCCGGTGACGGTCGCCCCGGTACCGCCGCCCCCGATTGCCCCGCCCCCGCCGGGGCGCCATATGCCGCCGAGGACGGAACGGGACCGGATGACGACGAGGCTACGACGCTGCCGTGACTGGTGGGGCGAGTGTGCGCTGCGCGACGACCTCCCGGTCGTGCGGGAGGTGGCGGACGCGGTCTACCTGCCGCACCGCTTCGAGGGCTCGTGGGGCGTGTTCGGCCCGGACGGCCGGCTCGGTCCCGACGGCGTTGACGGCCCCTCCCCCGACCCGGCCGGCCTGCCGGCGGCGCCCGACGGCGAGTACCTCTATCTCGGTCACCTCGTGCCGCATTACGGGCACGTCATCGTCGACACGCTGTCGCGGCTGTGGCCGCTCGCCGGGCACGACGGCCCGCGGCCGCGGCTCCTGATCCACACCTTCGATCCGCTGCCGGCCTTCGGCGCCCTCGACTTCCTGCGCGCCATCCTGGGGCGGCTCGGCCTCGCCCCGGAGGATCTCGTCGCCTTCGAGGAGCCGGTGCGAATCGGCCGGCTGATCGTGCCGGAGCCGGCGTTCCGGGCCCAGGTCGAGGCGCACGCGGTGTTCGGGACCCTGTGCCGGGAGATCGGGGCCGGCTTCCACGACTCCGCCGAGACCGATGCCGACGCGCGCCCGCTCTACCTGTCGAAGAGCCGGCTCGCCACCGGCATCGCCCGGATCGCCAACGAGGACGACCTCGTGGCCGAACTCGACCGGCGCGGCGTCGAGATCGCCTATCCGGAGCGCCTCGCCTTCGGCGAGCAGGTGCGGCTGCTCAGCCGGCGCCGGCTGATCCTCGGCTCGACCGGCTCGGCGTTCCACACCACGATCTTCGCGGCACCCGGCCGGCGCGTGCTGGGCCTCAACTGGATGCCGGCGGTCAACAGCAACTTCGCGCTGATCGACCGCCTCGCCGGAACCACCGCCCGCTACTACCACCTCGACGGCACCCGCTACGCGCCGGCCGAGGGCTTCGAGTTCCGCTGGACGATCCCCGACCCGCGGGCGGTGGCGGCGGAGCTGGTCGCCCGGGCCGAGGCGTTCGACGACCTCGACGCCCGCGACGGCCTTGCGCGCCCGCGGGCGGGACAGGGGCTGCGCTCCTATGCCGGGGCGCTGCGCGGTCGAATCTCGCGGGCGGCGGGACGCTGGCGCGGTGCCTGAACCCCGCGATCAGGCCGCCAGGGCCGGCTCGCCCAGCACCTCGTCGGCGGGCCCGAAGAACTCGTGCCGCAGCCGCGCCGCCGGGACGCCCCGGGCGAGGAGGCCGCCCGCGAGGGCGTGCAGGAACGGCCTGGGACCGCACAGGTAGACCGTCGCCTCGGCGAGCGGCGTGTGCCGGGCCAGCCACTCGGCATCGATCCGGCCGACGGCGTCGTAATCGTGCCCCGCCCGATCCTGAGGCCGCGGCGCCTCGTAGACGACGTGGCGGCGCAGACCCGGTGCCACCGCCGCCAGGGCGCGCACCCGCTCGCCGAAGGCGTGGGTGGCGCCGTCGCGGGTGGCGTGCACCCACCAGACCGGCCGGTCCGGCGCCGCCGCGGCGCTCGCCTCCAGCATGCTAAGGAGCGGGGTGAGGCCGACGCCGCCGCTCACCAGCACCACCGGCCCCGCCCCCTCCTCCAGCACGAACTCGCCCGAGGGCGGCGCCAGCGCCACCACCGTGCCCGGACCGGCGCCGTCATGGAGCCAGTTCGAGACGACGCCCGGCGCCGCGCCGTCGCCGGCCTCGCACTTGACCGAGATGCGGTAGCTCCGGGCGTTCGGCGCGCAGGAGACCGAGTAGTTGCGCTTGAGCACGCCCCGCTCCGGCAGGTCCAGGCGCAGGCCGAGATACTGGCCGGGACGGTGCGGCACGACCGGCCCGCCATCGGTCGGGATCAGGGTGAACGAGCGGATGGTCTCGCTCTCCGGCGTCACCGCCGCGACCGTGAAGTCGCGCCAGCCGGTCCACCCGCCCGGCTGGCCGGCGAGGTCGCGGTACATCGCCGCCTCGCGGCCGATCAGCAGCTCGGCCAGGAACCAGTACGACTCGCCCCAGGCGGCGCGGATCTCCGGCGTCGCCGCCTCCCCGAGCACGTCGCCGATCGCCCCGAGGAGCGCGTCGGCGACGAAGGGGTAGTGCTCGGGCCGGATGTCGAGGGCGACGTGCTTGTGGGCGATCCGCTCGACCGCGCCGACGAGTGGCCCGAGGTCGTCGATGTGGCGGGCATAGGCCAGGACCGCGGCGGCGAGCGCCTTCGGCTGCGAGCCCGTCTCGCCGTGATGCGACTGGTTGAACAGCTCGCGCATCGCGGCGGATTCGAACAGGCGCTCGTACATCCGCCGGGTGATCGCGAGGCCGTGCGCCTCGAGCGCCGGGACGGTGGCTTTGACGAGGGCGCGGGTTTCGGGGGAGAGCGGTGCGGGCATCGGCGCCTCAAAGGTGCATTCGACATGAACCTTATGCCACCGGGGATGAAAAGATGCAAACCGAATCCATCTTTGGGGCTGACGGACACCTGCGATGCGCCTGACCCGCTACACCGACTACGCCCTGCGCACCCTGATCTTCCTCGGGCTGTGCGCCCCGCGGCAGGCCTCGATCGCCGAGATCGCCCGGGCCTACGGCATCTCGGAGAACCACCTGACCAAGGTGGTGCATCATCTGGGCCAACTCGGTCTGGTGAAGACCAGCCGCGGGCGGGGCGGCGGCCTGCGGCTGGCGCGGGAGCCCGGGGCGATCGTCGTCGGCGACGTGGTGCGCCGGACCGAGGACGACCTCGCGCTGGTCGAGTGCTTCGCCGGCGGCGCCTGCGCGATCACCCCGTCCTGCCGGCTGCGCGGCGCGCTGGGCGAGGCGCTGGCGGCGTTCCTCGCGGTGCTCGACCGCTACACCCTCGCCGACCTGCTCGCCGGAGGGGGCGAGACGGCGCGGCTGCTGGGGCTGGAGTTGGACGGAACGGTCGCGGCCGGGTGACCGCCCCCTACCCCGTCAGCCCGCGCGCCGCGACCGGGATCTCGCCGACGATCCGGCCGCCCTTCGTGGCGACCAGCCGGTCGACCATGTTGACGACGACGCAGACGTGGTTGGGCACCACCCGCACGACCGTGCCGACCTCCGGGGCGGCCGGGCACGCCGAGAGATCGAGGAAGCCATGCTCCTCGGCGAGCTTGCCGATGCGGGCCTGGGGGTATTCGCGGATCAGGCCGTGGCCGTCGAGGCCGCCGCCGGGATCGGCGGTGAGGGTCTTCGAGCCGGCATCGAGCACGCCGCGGGTGGCGGTCGCCCGGCTCACCACCGTCGCGACGACGTCGAGGGCGCAATCCTCCAGGCGGGCGGCGCCGCAGGCCATCATCATCCGGTCGTTGAAGATCGAGGTGCCCGAGCGGTGCTCGGTCGCGCCCGCCACCGCGCCGAGGTCGCGCAGGTTCGGCGTGCCGCCGGTCGAGACGATGCCGGCCTCCAGGCCCGCCTCCGCCAGCCCCGGCCGCACGGCGTCGAGGAAGGCGCTGGTCGCCGCCGCGCCGCCCTCGGGCGGGTAGAGCAGCAGGCCGGCGAAGCGCAGCGACGGCGCCTGCGCGATCGCGCGGGCGAGCGCCACGGCTTCCCTGGGCCGCGTCACCCCGGCCCGGCCGCGGCCGGTGTCGCATTCCACCACCACGTCGAGGGGGCGCCCGGCCGCCGCCGCGGCCTCGGCGAGACCCGCCACCACCGCCGGATGGTCGGCACTGACGGTGAGCGCGGTGCGCCGGAGCAGGGCGGCGAGCCGGGCGAGCTTGTGGGCGCCGACGAGGTTGTAGCTGATGAGCAGGTCGGACAGGCCGGCCCCGGTCATCACCTCGGCCTCGCCGAGGGTCTGGCAGGTCAGCCCGCGCGCGCCGGCCGCGACCTGGAGCTTCGCCAGGACCGGGCTCTTGTGGGTCTTGATGTGCGGGCGGTTGCGCAGGCCGGCGCCGTCGCAGGCGGCCTGGAGCCGGGCGATGTTGGCCTCGACCCGGTCGAGGTCGATCATCACCGCCGGCGAGCCGAACTCGCGGGCGACCTCCTCGGCGAGCGTGGACATGGCATCCCTCCTCGAGCGCGGCGCGGCAGGGCTGTGTCGGCCGGTGGCCGCAGCGCGTCAAGGCGCCAGGACGCGCGGTCAGCGCACCATCGCCAGCGGGGCGCCGGACTTCGACAGGGCGCCGTCCATGGCGCCGCCGGCCGGGCGCAGGCGCGCCGTCACCGTGCCGCCGGGCTGGTAGAGGTAGACCTCGCCGTCGCGGTAGTCCCAGGCCGAGACCTTGGCGAGGTCCTTGTTGGCGCAGCCGCTCGACGACGCCTTGTAGAGGTCGAGGGCCGGCGTGCTGGCGAGCACCACCCGGCAGCTCGCCCCGGTGGCGTCCTTGGCGGTCCAGCCGCCGACCACCGCCGAGCGCCCGCCGCCCGAACTCACCGGCGGCGGGGGCGGCGCGACCGCGGCCTGCTGCTGCACCGGCGGCGGCGACGGTTCGGCCATGACCGGGCCGCCCGGATTGGCGACGACCGCGTCCGGCGGCGCGGCGGAGGCACCGGGAGGCGGCGCCAGGGGCGCCGAGGTCACCGGCCCGGAGGACAGGCCGGGCGTGCCGAAATCCGGCTCCGGATCGACCGGCAGCGGCCGGGCCCGGGGCGGCGTACGCGGGGCGGAGAAGCCCCGGTCGTCGAAGCGCGACGAGGCGCAGGCGCCGAGGCTCGCGGCGAAGGCCAGAACGGTGGCGGTGCGGAGAAGCTGGCGCGGCATCATCGGGTCCCGGTGGATGCCTGCCCTTCCCCGCGAAATGCGATCCCGCCAAGGCCGCGGCCGCGCTTCCGGCTTCCCCAGGGGATCCAACGCCGCCTTTTCGCCGTCGTGTTGCCGGGAAGCCGCAGATCCCGGCCCGGAGGCCGGGCGGACCGGCGGCGCGACGGACGAGCCCGCGACCGTGCCGCGACCGGTCGCGATATATCTTGAAAGTCGATATATCGCGATGTATGTCATGGTGCATGAAGCACAGACACGACGACGGTCCGGACCGTCACCTCGCCGCCTTCGAGGGTTCGGACGAGCATCCGCGCCGCGGGCCCCATCACCACCGTCATTCCCACGACGATCATCGCGGCGGGCGCCATGGCGCCCGCCGGGGCGGCAGGATGTTCGATTACGGCGAGCTGCGGCTGCTGGTCCTGGCGATGACCGCCGAGCAGCCGCGCCACGGCTACGAACTGATGCGCGCCATCGAGGAGCGGATGGGCGGCAGCTACAGCCCGAGCCCGGGGGTGATCTACCCGACGCTGTCCTGGCTCGAGGACATGGGCTACGCGGTGGTCGACACGGAGGAATCCGGTCGCAAACGCTACCGCATCATGCCGGAGGGCGAGGCGTTCCTCGCCGCCAACCGGGCCGCGGTGGACGAGCTGCTCGCCCGCGTCGGGACCGGGGGGCGGCGCGAGGGCGTGCCGGCCCCGGTGGTGCGCGGCATGGAGAACCTGAAGCTCGCCCTGCGCCTGCGCCTGCGGCGGGGGCCGCTGGCACCCGCGGAGGCCGCGACCATCGCGGCCGCCCTCGACGCGGCCGCGCAGGCGGTGGAGCGAAGCTGAGCCGCGGCCGGCCGGAGCAGGGCCGGATCTCGTCTTGGACGCCGCCGCGGAGGCCGCGGCGGCTCGTTCGTCGTCGGGCGGCGGCGCCGGGGAGACTCAGCGCGGCGCGCTGCGGCCGGCGCTGCTGGTCGATTCGCCCCGGTCGAAGGCGCCGATCGCCGCCTTGCAGGCCGCCGAGAGGCGGGTCCGGTTGCGGGCGAAGCAGCGTTCGACCTCCGGGCTGTCCGGATCAGCCCCGGCGCAGAACTGGAAGTAGTCGCCGGCGCAGTGCATCTGCAGGCCGGGATCGTCCCGCTGGGCGAGGGCCGGCGTCGCCACGAGGGCGGTGAAGAGGGCCGCGAGAACGGCCCGCGCGCGGAGCGGCTGCGAATCCAAGGGAACTCCCCGTCTCTGAACTGTGCCGCAGGTTAGTCCCCGCGCCGGTCGGGGCAAGCGCGTCCGCGCCACACCGCCACTTATGTCACAGCCCCCCGGGGGCCCGCCTCGGCCAGCGCAGTTCCGGCCAAGCTCGGAGCAGCCGATCTGACGACAAGCTCTAATCAAGCCAAGCTTCATCCGCGTCGTGCGGATTAAAATATCATGAACGGTGGTTTCACGGACCATTAAAAGTCCGGGCTTTATTGGGGCGCCATCCGAACACGCAGGTGTCTCATCGGGCATCCGGGCCGCTCCATGCGGATTCCCCGGGCCCGGCGGGCCGCCTCCCGAGGGCCCGACCCGATGACCGATCCAGCCCCCGAACGACCAGCCCGGCCCGCGGGTCCCGGCGATCACGCGACGTCCGGACGGCCCGGGCTCGACGGCGACGCCCGCGACCGCATCGGGGCCGGGCTGCGCCGGCTCTACGGCAACCTCCTCGCGGCCCCGGTGCCGGAGCGCTTCACCCAGTTGCTCGACGACCTCGCCGAGGGCCGTGCCCGCCCGCCCCGCGACGAGAGCCAGGAGATGCCGAGATGACCGGAGCCCCCTCGGTGGGCGCGGCCGATGCCGAGATGCGCGACCTCCTGCTCGCCGCCCTCCCGGCCCTGCGCGCCTTCGCCTTCTCGCTCACCCGCGATCCCGACCGCAGCGACGACCTCGTGCAGGACACCCTCGTGCGCGCCTGGAGCAAGGCCGACCGGTTCCAGCGCGGGACCAACCTCACCGCGTGGCTGTTCACGATCCTGCGCAACCTGTTCTACTCCGAGCAGCGCAAGCGCCGGCGCGAGGTCGAGGACGCGGACGGGGCGCTGGCGGCCCGGCTGACCACCCTGCCCGACCAGGAGGCCCACCTCGAACTGACGATCTTCCAGGCCGCCCTCGCGGGCCTGCCGGCGAACCAGCGCGAGGCGCTGGTGCTCGTGGGGGCGCAGAACTTCACCTACGAGGAGGCGGCCGAGATCTGCGGCGTCGCGGTCGGCACCATCAAGAGCCGCGTCAGCCGCGCCCGCGCCCGCCTCGTCGAGGTGCTGGGCATGAGCGGGCCGGACGATCTCGGCACCGACGCGGCGACGCTCGCCGCGCTGGACGGCGCCTGAACCCGCCTGGGTCGGGGAGCGGTGACGTTTCGGAACCGTTCGCCCGTCTTGCGGTTTCCGAGCCCCCGGGCCGCGGCGACGCGGGCCGGGACCTGCCGCGTTCCCCCGACCCAGGAGAGGTCCATGCCGCGACCCCGCGAAGCCGTTGCCGACGCGGTCCGCACCGCGCGGATCATCGTGATGGAGGAAGGCGCCGCCCTCAGCGCCGCCGCATCGAGCGGAGATCCGGGCGCCGTCGACGCGGCCGGGCGCAATCTCGCCACCCGCATCGCCCAGGCCATCCTCGACGCGGAGCGGGACGCGGTCGAGCGGGTGGCGCTCGCCTGGGACGAGGACGGCACGCGGCATCTCTCCCTGACCGCCCGCTTCGCCAGCTAGCGCGCCCCGGGGCCGCCGTCTTCGCACCTGCGGTATCCGGTTGACAGATGCGGCGAACTCATGCCGTGTGCGGCCGGCCGAGCGGACGTCTCTGCGAGGGAGTGGCGTGTGCCCAAACTGAATGCGAGAGTGAGGAGGCATCTGCCCAAGTTGCTCTCGCACCTCGGGCTCGTGCGGCACAAGACGACCCCGCCCCTCGACGGATCGTTCGACGCCGCATTCTACGCCAAGCAATACCCTGACCTTCGACACCTGCCCGACGCTGCGGCGTTGTGGCAGCATTTCATTTGCCATGGCCGAGAAGAAGGACGCCATGGAACGCACGAGAGTTATCTCGCGTCGCTGATCGACGATTATGGTCCGCTTCCGGACGGGTTCGATGCCGGCACCTACCGGACGTTGCACCGGGATCTCGACGCCCAGATCGAGGACGACTGGGAAGCGGTCGCGCATTACCTGAAGCACGGGCGGGCCGAGGGCCGGGCCTACCGGCGGATCCCCGCCGGCTTCGAGAACGCTCCGGACGCCGTCCGGGCCGGGTTCGAGGCGCTGCTGGCGGCGCACGGCCTCTCCGCCGGCCCCTGGCTGAGAGCCTTCGATCTCGTCGAGTTCGTGCAGATGAACGCCGACTGGATCGTCGAGCCGCCCCGGAGCCGGGCCGACGGGCTGCGGCTGTTCGTCGAGGAGGGCGTGGAGCGCCTGGCACCGATCGGCGCCGGAACGGCGTTCGATCCGGATTTCTACCGCACCGCCTATCCTCGGGACGCCGGCCTCGGAGATGCCGACCTGTACCGGCACTGGCTGAACGTCGGCCTGCCCGGGCATCGGCCGCCGAACGAGGCCTGCGGAGTGCGCGACCTGCTCGGCCAGCCCGGCTTCCCGGCCTGCTTCGACGAGACCGCGTACCGGCGGCGTGCCGGCGGCGTGTCGATCGGCCCCGGCCGGCTCGCGGCCCTGCAGCACTGGGTGGAGACCGGTTTCGGGGCGGGCATCACCTCCTGCATCGCCGGCCCGGACGCCGCCGCCCTCTACGCGGCGGTCGGATGGCGGCTGGTCGGGGCCGGACGCGCGGCCGATGCCCGCCGCGCCTTCGATCTGGCGCTCGCCCTGGACGCTCCCACCGCGGAGCGGCTGCACGGCCGCGGCGAGGCGCTGCGCGGACTCGGCCTGAATGCGGCGGCGGCGGAGGATTACCGCCGTGCGGCGGCCCTGCCCGGCGCGAGCGTGTGGAGCCACGTCCACGCGGCGTCTCTGCTCGCCGGTCTCGGCGAGACCCGCGAGGCGATGGCCCTGATCCGGACCTCCAGCCCGATCTGGATCCGCCATGCGGCGTGGCGCCGGACCGCGTGGTCGGTGGCGACGCGCGCCTTCGAGGCCAGCAGCGAGGTCGCCCGCGCCGCCTACCGGACCGGCGAACGCCGGGAGGCCGACCGGATACTCGACGGCGCCCTCGCGCGCCTGACCGAGGACCTGCCGCTGGCGCAGCCGCTCCCGGCCGCCCTGCCGCCGGCCCGCTCCGGCACCATCGTCCTGCTGGCCAGTCTCGATCTCCCGCAATGCGTGCATTACCGGGTCGAGCAGCGCCGCCGGCAGCTCGAACACGGGGGATGGACGGTCCGGGTCTTCGGCCAGAGCGACGCGCCGAGATTCCGCGAGGCCCTGCACGAGGCGGCCGCGGCGATCTTCTACCGCGTCCCGGCCTTTCCGGAGGTCGTCTACAGCATCGCCTATGCGCGAGCGCTCGGCCTGCCGACCTTCTACGACATCGACGACCTGATCTTCGACGCGGCGGTCTATCCCGACCCGTTCGAGAGCTTCGAGGGGCAGATCACCCGGGCGGACTACGCCGGCCTCGCCTACGGCGTGCCGCTGTTCCGCTTCGCGATGGGCCTGTGCGACGAGGGCATCGCCTCGACGCCGGCCCTCGCCGAGGCGATGCGTCCGGTCGTGCGCAGCGGCCGCTGCCACGTCGTCGCCAACGGGCTCGACCAGCGCAACGAGCCGTTCCTGCGCCGCCCCCCCCGTCCGGTCGCCGACCGGGCGGCGCCCGTGACGATCTTCTACGGATCGGGCACCAAGGCCCACAATCAGGACTTCACTGAACTCGCCGGGCCGGCGCTGCTGACGATGCTCGCGCGGCACCCGCAGGTCCGCCTCGTGATCGCCGGGCATCTCAGGCTCGACCGGCGCTTCGCGGAGCACGCCGGCCGCATCCACCAGATCGGCTTCACCGCCGACGTGGCCGAGTACTGGGAGATCCTCTCGGCGGCCGACATCAACCTCGCGGTGCTGCTGCCCGGGCCGGTGGCGGACGCCAAGAGCGAGATCAAGTGGCTGGAAGCGGCGACGTGCGGCATCCCCTCGGTGGTCAGCGGCACCCGGACCTACCGCGACGTGCTGGTGGACGGCGAGGATGTGCTCGTCGCCGAGTCCGCGGACGGCTTCACCGCGGCGCTGGAACGGCTGGTCACCGATCCGGAGCTGCGGCAGCGGATCGGCGCCGCCGCCCGGCGCAAGGCGCGCACGGCCTACGCCCTCGATGCCGCGGCGGGCGTCCTCGCCGGGATCCTGCCGCGACCCGCGCCACCGCCCCTGCCGGCGACGGCGCGCCGCCCGCGCCTGCTCCTGGTCAACGCCTTCTTCCCGCCCCAGACGGTGGGCGGCGCCACCCGCGTCGTGCGCGACAACGTCGACCACCTGCTCGACCACGCCGCCGGCCGGTTCGACCTCGCGGTCGCCGCCAGCGACGAGGGCGTCGAGCCGGCCGGGCAGAGCCGCATCGACGCCTACCGGGGGATCCCGGTGCTGCGGATCTCGACGCCGGCCGAGGTCAACATGGACTGGCGCCCGTTCAATCCGGCCGTCGGCGAGCTGTTCGGCCGGTTCCTGGACCGCTTCGAGCCCGATCTCGTGCATGTCCACGCCGTCCAGCGCCTGACCGCGTCATGCGTCGAGGAGACCCGGACGCGGGCGATCCCCTACCTCGTGACGGTTCACGACGGCTGGTGGATCTCCGACCACCAGTTCCTCGTCGACCGCGACGGCCGCGAGGTGCGGCCGGACGCCGATCCGATGGCGGTGGGGACCGACACGGTGCGGGGCCCGGTCGCGGCGATCGTCCGCCGCCGCCGGCTGGCCGCGCTGCTGAACGACGCCCGGGCGGTGCTGTCGGTCTCGGCGACCTTCGCGGAGGTCTACCGGGCGGCCGGGATCGCCGGCACCCGCGCGGTCCCGAACGGGGTGCCGGCGCTCGCTCCCGTGCCCCGTCCGCCCAACGCCACCGGGCGGGTGCGGCTCGGCCATGTCGGCGGGCTCGAAGTGCACAAGGGCGCCTCGCTCGTCGAGGCGGTGCTGCGCACCACGCCGTTCTCGCATCTCAGCCTCAGGATCGTCGATCTCGCCCGGGACGGCGGCTACCGGCGCGAGGAGATCTGGGGCACGACCCCGGTCGAGATCGTCGGCCCGGTGCCGCAGGCCGAGGTGCCGCGGCTCTATGCCGGGCTCGACGTGCTGCTGGTGCCCTCGCTGTGGCCGGAGAGCTTCGGGCTCGTCGCCCGCGAGGCCGGCGCCCTCGGCCTGTGGGTGGTGGCGAGCGACCGCGGCGCGATGGGAGAGGACGTCGAGGACGGCGTCGACGGCTTCGTGGTCGACGTGACGACCCCGAGGGGCCTGCGGGAGGTCCTGAGCCGGATCGACGGCGATCCCGCCCGCTTCCGCTCGCCTCCGCCCCGGACTCGCCCGATCAGGACCGCCGCGCAGCAGGGCGCCGACCTGCTGGCGCTCTACGGGACGCTGCTGTCTGCGCCGGCCGCGACGGCGCCACTCTCGGCGGCCGAGTAGCGTCCGGACCGGCGGCCAGCCGGACACGGGCTCGCGCGGCAACGGATTGACCGGTTCGGAGGGGGGGGGGCGGACGCGCGACGGGCCGCCGTGGTCTCCCACGGCGGCCCGTCGCTCGGAACGGCGTGACCGGGCTCAGGCCGGGTCGCCGGGCTCCAGATAGTAGCTCTGGTAATGCCGGCCCTTGTAGCTCTCGATCCGCTTGAGAGCGCTCGGATCGGCCTTGTTGAGGACGACGCCGACGAGCCGGTCGCGCAGGACGTCGACGCTGGCGAACGCCTCGGCCACGACCTCGCGGCTGGTCTCGCCCCATTCGGTGACGCACACGAAGGCGTCGATGAGGTGGGCGGCGGCCCGAACGTCGACCACCGAGATGATCGGCGGCAGATCGACGACGACGTAGTTGTAGTGGCTGCCGACCGAGTCGAGCAGCGCGGCCATCGCCCGCGACGAGATCAGCTCGGCGGTGTGCGGGGTCGGCCCCTTCAGCACCGCAGGCAGCATCTGCAGTCCGTTCCCGTCCTCAGCATAGAGCACGTCGCCCAGCGTCTGGGCCTGCGTCAGGACCTCGAACAGCCCGGCCTTGGCATCGGGAGCCAGGGCCTGGGTCAGGCGCGGGTTGCGCAGATCGCCGTCGATGAGCAGCACCTTCTGGCCGTTCTGTGCCATGAGGGTGGCGAGGTTGGACGCGAAGGTCGTCTTGCCTTCGTTCGGCACCGCCGAGACGACGCCGATGACCCGGGCCTCGCGGGTCAGCCCGCTGATGTCGATCGCAACCTTCACGCTGCGCATCGATTCGGTGAAGCGCGAGAACGGCGCGTCGAGCACGTACCGGGTGATCGTCGACTTGCGCGAGATCGGCCGCGCCACGGCTCCCGCCTTCGCCGCTGCCGGCGCGCCCTTGCCGGGACGCACCACGGGCAGGATGCCGAGGCATTCGACGCCCAGATAGGTCTCGATGTCCTTGGCGGTGCGGAAGACGTCGTCGAGGCGGTCGCGGATCAGGGCCGCCGCGACGCCGAGCATGAGGCCGAGCACGAGGGAGCCCGGGAGCAGGATCTTGCTCTTGGGCCAGCTCTTCTCGACCGGCGCGGTGGCGGCGGTGATGAGACGGGCCTCGCTGATCGGCAGCGTCTGCTGCTGCGAGGCTTCGAGGAAGCGCTGCAGGAAGCTGTCGTAGAGGTTGCGGGCGGTCTGGGCCGAGCTCTCGAGGTCGCGCAGGGTGACCTGGGCCTGTCCGGAGGTCCCGGCCTGGCTGATCAGTTCGGCGAGGCTCTTCTGGAGCGAGGTCTCGCGTGCCCGGGCGACCTCGAAATCGCTCTTGTAGGCGTCGCCGATGCGCCGCAGCTCGTCGGTGATCGAGCGCCGGATCTCGTTCATCTGGTTGCGAAGGTTGATCGCGACCTGATGGTTGGCGCCGTACCGCGCCGACATGTCGGCATAGCGCGACGACAGGTCGAGATACTGGGCGCGCAGCCGGGTGATGACCTCGTTCTTCAGGGCGTCGGCGACCGTGGCGTCCGGAACGTTGCCGTTGGCGATCCGGTTGATCTGGTCGAGCTTCGCCTTCGCCTCCGCGGTCGCGGCCTGCGCGCTCAGCAACTGGGTGTTGACGTCGGCGAGCTGCTGCTCGGACAGGCGGCCGCGGTTGGTGTCGATGATGTTGTTCTCGGCCCGGAAGTTCTGGACCTTCTGCTCGGCGAGGGTGGCCTGCTCGCGCAATTCCTTGATGCGGTCCTGCAGCCACCGGCTGGCACGCCGGGTCGCCTCGTAGCGGGCGTCGAGCTCGTTGACCATGTAGGCGTCGGCGATCGCGTTCACGATCTGGGCCGACCGCTCGGCCGACGGCGAGGTGAACTCGATGTCGATGATGTAGGTGAGGTTCGAGCGCTTGACCTTCAGCGCCTTGTCGAACGCCTCGACGGTGTTGCGCTCGCGCTCGTAGGGGGTGGAAGGATCGTTCTTGAACAGCGACTTGATGTAGCCGAGGACGGCCTGCGGGCCGGTGGGGGCGAAGATCGGGTCGTCCACGAGCTTCAGCTCGCGGATCACCGCCAGCGCCACGCTTTCCGACTTGATCAACTCGACCTGGCTCTCGATCGCCGAGCCGGCGGCGTCGAGCTGCATGTCGGCGACCACCTGCGAGTTCTGAAGCAGCTGGTTCTTGCGCACGTCGATCAGGATCGATCCGGTCGCGGTGTACATCGGCTGCGCGAGCAGGATGTACAGGACCATCGCGCCGACGCAGAGCGCCGTGATGATCGCGATGAGCGGACGGTCACGCTTGATGACGGTCCAGTAATGCGAGAAATCGAGGGCGCCGACGGCCGCGTCCGCGACCGACATCGCGCTGTGTTTGTCCGCCTCGACGGATTTGAGCTTGAGCATGGCTGGCGAGTTGGCTGCGAACCGAAGTTCTTGAGGAAGTCCGGAAGACGGTCGTCCGCCGGCTTGGCTTGCGTCGTAGGTGTGCGGAAAGCGGCGTCCGCTCTCCCGTCCGGTCCGTCAGGACGTCATCGCCGGTCGCTCCCGGTGGGACCCGACCGCCGTCCCTCGTGGTTCCACACGAAAGCGGCATTCTCTGGGTGCTTCTGCCCGCCGGCGCCGCTTCCGGAGCCCCGCCGTCGGGAGCCGGGCTCCACCGCTCCGCTGTCCGCACACGATGCCGCCCCCTCGTCATGCCGTCGCCGCGACTCTGCCTTCGGCGCGACCCTGCCGCGAAATCGCGGTGGCGCGCAAGATCGTCGCCAGAACTAATCCTGCGAGGTTTCCGCTTCGTGATCATGACGCACCCGAGCGGGACCGCATGAATCTCGGAGAATGCTTCGTCATCATGCTGACGATCCCGAAACATTCTATGCACTATAATTGCTAAATCCGGTGGACATGACCGATTGTGCAACCCGGCGGCCGCCGACCGACTCTCGGCCCGCCGGCCGGCAAGGTCGCGGCCAAGGTTACGGAGGCATTGCAGAGTTGTTCTGACCTTGGGACCGTGTAGCGCCTCCATGCCGGGCAGACAAGCCGAGCTGAGGTCGCCGGCGGCACGAAGCGAACTGCCCGGCCGTCGGACGGCCGGGCAGAACATCGGTCAGCGGAGCCGCGCGGCAGCCCCGGTCAGGCGAAGACCACGTCGTTGTGGCCCGGGCCGGCCACGACGTCGAGGTTGGTGACCCCGGCGATCTGGATCGTCTCGCTGAACCCGCCGAGGAGCGGATCGGCGTGGATCGTGTAGAAGTCGCTGCGGCCGACCTGGGTCAGCGAGGCGTTCTTGCCGTAGCCGACGAACTTCAACTGGTCGCCGACGGAGCGGCCGCCGCCGGTGAAGTCGGTCACGACGTCGCCCTGGGCCTCGCCGGCCCGGAACACGAAGGTGTCGTTGCCGAGCCCGCCGGTCAGGGTGTCGGCCCCTCCCCGGCCGTCGAGGACGTTGGCGCCGCGGTTGCCGACCAGGAGGTTGGCGATGTCGTTGCCGGTGCCGGCGAGCGAGGCGCTGGTGCCGAACTGCAGCGTCTCGACGTTGTCGCCGAGCGTGTAGCTCGTGCTCGCCAGCACCCGGTCGATGCCCTCGCCCTTCTTCTCCACCACCACGTCGCCGGGGTTGTCGACCAGGTAGGTATCGTTGCCGATCCCGCCGACCATCGTGTCGGCGCCGGCACCGCCATCGAGCCGGTCGCTGCGGATGCCGCCGGTGATGAGGTTGGCGAGGTCGTTGCCGGTGCCGACGAAGTTGCCGGGACCGGTGTAGGCGAGGGATTCGACGTTGTCGGCCAGGGTGTAGGTGGCGAGGCTGGTGAGGACGGAGTCGAAGCCCTGGCCGGCCAGTTCGGTCACGACGTCGCCCGGGTCGTCCACCACGTAGGTGTCGTTCCCCAGGCCTCCCAGCATCGTGTCGGCGCCGCCGCGGCCGTCGAGGATGTTGGCGCCGCCGTTGCCGATCAGCGTGTTGCTCTGGTCGTTGCCGGTGGCGTTGATCGACAGGCTGGTTCCGAGCGAGAGGGTCTCGACGTTGTCCGACAGCGTGTAGCTGACGTTCGCCAGGACGCGGTCGGTCCCGCCCCCCGCCTTCTCGATCACGACGTCGTTGACGTTGTCGACGACGTAGGTGTCGCTGCCGAGGCCGCCGATCATCGTGTCCGCACCGACCCGGCCGTCGAGCCGGTCGTTGCCGTCGCCGCCCATCAGCAGGTTGGCGAGCTCGTTGCCGGTTCCGGCGAAGGCTCCGATCTTGCCGCTGGTGTCGAATCCGGCGAAGGCGAGGTTCTCGACGTTGGCGCCCAGGGTGTAGGATGAGAGGCTGGTCGTGATGGAGTCGATGCCCTCGCCGGCCAGTTCGGTCACCACGTCGCCGACGTCGTCGACGAAGTAGCCGTCATTGCCCACGCCGCCGATCATCGTGTCGGCACCGGCCCCTCCGTCGAGGCTGTCGTCGCCGCCCAGGCCGGTCAGCCTGTCTTTGCCCTTCCCGCCGGTGATCACGTTGGCGCGGCTGTTGCCGGTGGCGGTGAACTGCGAGTCGCTGGCGTGCGCGAGATCCTGCGACTTGCTGGTCTCCGACAGGGTGTAGGCGTCCAGCGTCGTCCAGACCGTTCCGCCAGCCTCCCAGGTCGCGGTGCTCCCGCCCCCGCTCTCCGACTCGGACGGCGGGGCGTCGATGGCCCCGTCGGGCAGGGTCGCGGTCGCGCTGCCGCTGACGAGGGTCTGGATGTTGGCGGCTGTGACGTCGCGGGCATTGACGTTGAGCAGGCGCGCCAGGGTGACGAAGCCGTCGCCGCCGCCGTTGGCGTCGGCCTGGAACAGGGCACTGGTGCCGTCCTGGACGATGCGGACGTAGCCGTTGGTCAGCGCGTCGCCCTTCCAGTTGTTCTGCGCCGCCATGACCGAGACGTCGAGCACGTCCGACTTGGCGTTGAAGTCGACGATCGTGTCACCGGCCTCCGTGACGGAATGATAGGCGAAGCGGTCGCGGCCCGCGCCTCCGGTGAGGATGTCGATGCCGTCTCCGCCCCAGATGTAGTCGTCGCCGGCCATGCCCCGGATGATGTCGGCCCCCTCGCCGCCGAGCAGTTTGTCGGAGGCGGCCGTCCCGGTCATGAAGTCGTCAGGTGCGAGCCTGCCGGTGAGGACGCTGACGTTCTCGGTCCGGCCGCCGCCGTTGAAGTTGGTCGCGCCGAACAAGACCTCGAAGGTGCTGTTGGTGATGAGATTGTCCTTGGGCGACCTCAGGGTGGAGTAGGCGTAATCGCGAACCGACCGCAGCGTGAGATTGTCGAAGGTATTGTTGCGGGCGTCGCCGTCGCCGTACTCGTTGAACTGGATGCCCTTGATCAGACCGTAGCCGGCGCTGTCGTTGATGCTGTTGCCGATGCCCCGGACGCCGCCGAACCCGTAGGAGTTGAAGGCCATCACGTCCGAGGTCCTGCCGTTCAGGCCCTCGGTGTGCCAGTCCCAGGCGTAGGAGGTGATATTGTAGGCGATCGAGTCGGTCACCGTCATGCCGATGTCGGCGCCGTACTTGGACGGATTGCCATGCCCGGCGGTGACGCCCATGGAGTTGTTGTCGGTGGCGTGCCGGACCTTGTCGGCATAGAGACCGACGACGGTCGTTCCGGTCGAGGTCGACGAGTGGACCCCGTAGCCGTAATAGCCCTTCGGCGTGTCATCGAGCAGGTTGCGGACCACCGCGTCCTTCACCAGGACGTTGACCGAGTCGACGACGTTGATGCCCATCGAGTTGCCGTTCTGGACGGTCAACCGGTCGACGACCGCACCGACGGCCGAGCGGATCTGAACGAGGTCGTACTTCCAATCCGCGTGGCTCTGATCGCCCTGGACCGTCCCGTTCTGGATCTTGAGTTGACCGCTGAGGTACTCGGAGGCGCGGACGTTGGTGACGTACTTGTCCTGGTAGACCAGCGCTCCGTCGAGCGTGACCTTGCCGCCGTCGATCGCCTTGACCTGCAGCGCCTGCCCGAGGCGGGTCGGTTGATCCCCCGTGAGGTAGCCGTTGGGCAGTTGGTCGTCGGAGAACACCTTGACCCAATCGCCGACCTTCAGGCCGGCCTGCGCCTTGCCGTAGTTGATCACCGCGTCGCCGGCAGTCGTCGTGGAGAGCGCGACGCTCTGCTGCGGCACGTGCAGGCCGTAGGCCAGGATCACGTTGGTGTCGCCGGCCTGCTGAAGGGTGCTGCCGTTCAGGTCCAGGGTGATGTCGCGGGAACTGACGTCGATCTTCAGGCCCGACGAGATCTGGATCACCTCGTCCTTCGGCAGAACAAGCGTGCCGCCATCCTTGAGTTGGGCGAGCGCCTTGGTGATATCCGCCTCGGTCGCACCGCTCGCCAGCTTGATAACCGCACCCATGATCACGATCCTTTGGAGCTATTGATGGTCCAGATCTCGCGTCCGCCAGAACATTCTGTCGGCGCGATCACGCTCCATCAAACTAGCAACTAGGTTCTGATCATATGTTCTTCTCTTGAAGACAGTTTGAGATAAAATTCGATTGTATTTTCCAGCGTCAAAGCGCGTCTAATCTGAAAAAATCAATTTTATGAATTTTTTGAAACGAATTCGTCGATCCGTTGCGGGTCAGGAGCCGGCGACGGACAGTCCTGCGAACGCCGCGGCGGCGACCAGCAGCGGCATCAGGATCGCCCACCAGCCGAGGCGCGGCCGGTAAGACGCCGCGACCGCGACGGCGAGAGCCGCCGCCGTGAGGGCGCCGCACCACAGCACCGGCCCGAACGCGCCGCCCTCGAACCGGATCGCCGCGACGAGCGACAGGGCGAGCGCGACCCAGCCCCCGGTCCGCAGCGCGACGACCCGGCGCCGTCCCGATGCCGCCGCGAACGCGGCCTCGTGGTGACGGGGAAGGCTGAGGCGCAGGGCGCCGAACCCGGCCAGGGCGAGGCCGAGAGTCAGCACGACGACGGCCGGATTCATGCGCGGCCGAGCCGGCTCGCGACCGCGATGGCGCCGGGCTCAGCCCCGGCGCCGGACCCGGGCTCAGGCACCGCGACGGGCACCGGTCCGGTCCTGCGCGCGCGGCCGGGTGCGGCGTAGCGCGCGACCTTGCGGGCGATCAGGCCGAGAGCGGCGGCCAGGGCGACCAGCACGGCGTCGAAGCCGAGGAACCACGCCGGATCGTCCCAGACCGCCCGCGTCGTCAGAACGTCCGCGGCGGCGGCGGCGAGGTAGAGCAGCGCTGCCAGCGCCATCGCGGCGCTCCAGACCCGGCGGGGCCGCAGCGGTGTCCGGAACGCCGCGACGGTTCCGGCGGCCCACAGGGCGAGGATTGTGGCGAAGAACGCCCCCACCTCCGCCTCCGCCCGGCCGGCGAGGCCGACCGGCAGGAGCCGGTTGGCGAGGAGGTAGGCCGCCACCGCCGCCGGCAGGCCGGCGACCGCGCCGAGGTTGAGCCCCTGGACCAGCCGCCAGCCGAAGCCGGGCACGGCTCCGCCCTTCGGCAGGCGCGCCACCGTCCACAGCACGAGTCCGGTGCCGACCATCGCGGTGCCCAGCAGCCCGCACAGGGCGAACAGCACCCGCAGGAGCGGGCCAGCGAAATGCGCCTCGTGCAGGCCGACCATGGTGGTGAAGGTCTTGGCCGCCGGGCGCAGGCCGCCCGAGCGGATCTCGACCACCGCCCCGGTGGTGCCGTCGAAGGCGACCTGCGGGTGCTCGTGCGACAGGCCGTGCGGCTCCTCGAACACCGCCACCACGGTGGCATTGGCGTCGCGCGGGTTGACGATCGTCAGCCGCTCCAGCGGCTCGGGAATCCGCGCCATCGCATCGAGGACCATCGGCCCGACCGGCGCCAGGGTTCCGGGCCGCCCGGCGGGCGGGCGCGGCTGCGTCACCTGCCCGGTCTCGGCGAAGTACGCCGGCATGTCGCCCTTGTAGGCGGCGGTGACGCCCCAGGGCATGTACATCAGCGCCAGGGTGACCACGCCGGTATAGGTGATCATCAGGTGGAACGGCAGCGCCAGCACGCCGGAGACGTTGTGGGCGTCGAGCCAGTTGCGTTGCGCCGCCTTGTCCCGGCGCAGGGTGAAGAAGTCGACGAGGATGCGGCGATGGGTGACGATCCCGCTCACCAGCGCCACCAGCATCACCATCGCGCAGATCCCGACGATCCAGCGGCCCCAGAGCGGCGGCAGGTGCAGCTCGAAGTGGAAGCGGTAGAGGAAGTCGCCGCCCTTCGTGTCGCGCAAGGTAGCCGGCGCGCCGGTCGCCGGGTCGAGCATCGCCCGGTTCGGCGGCGTGCCGGGCCGGCCGCGCCAGAACAGGTCGATCAGCGGCCGGTCGGGCTGCGGCAGGCCGACGAACCACGTCCGCGCCCCCGCGGCGTGGGTCTGGAGGTGGGCAACCGCGAGGTCGGCGGCCCGGGCCATGGCGTCGGGCGCGACCGGGCCCGTGCGGCGCAGTTCCGGCTGCATCCAGCGGGTGATGTCGGTGCGGTAGTAGCTCGCGGTGCCGGTGACGAAGACCGCGAACAGCACCCAGCCGACGATCAGCCCCGACCAGGTGTGCAGCCAGGCCATCGACTGGCGGAAGCCGTTTCTCATGCCGGAACACTCATGCGGGGTTGTGCCCCATGACCAGCCACAGGGCGGCGCCGAGGACGAGCGCCGCTCCGCCGGTCCCGAGCGCGGCCCGCGCGAGGGAACGGGCCGCGAAGACAGAGACGACGACGCCGACCATGACGGCGAAGCTCGCGAGCGTCGCGGTCGTCACCGCCTCGGCGCGCGGCAGCGGCAGGGTGAGGGACAGGAGCGTGGTCGCGAGCGCGGCGACGCCGTAGCCGCCGCCGGCCGCCAGCACCACGCGCCCCAGCACCGCGGCGCGCCCGCGCAGCTCCGTCGTCCGGGACGTCACCGGCTCACCAGCGGTAGCGCAGGGTCGCGTAGACCGTCCGCGGCAGGCCGTAGAAGCAGCTCGCGTAGGAGAAGCAGCCGGTGACGACCCGTTCGTCGAGAAGGTTCTGCGCGTTGACCTGGAGGTTGAACCCGTCGAGGCGCGGGTCGGCGTATCTGAGGTCGTAGCTCGCCACGGCGTCGACCTGCACGGTCTCGGGCACCCGGAAGGTGTTGGCCGGGTCGCCCCACGAGCCGCCGAGGTAGCGCACGCCGCCGCCGAAGCTGAGGCCGAGCAGCGGACCGGACTGGATCCGGTAGTCGACGAACAGCGAGGCGGTGCGGTCCGGAACCTGGACCGGCCGCAGGCCGACGATCGGCACGGTCTGCCCGGTCAGTTGATTGAAGGTGGTGTTGGTGTCGCGGGTGTTGCGGATGTCGAGAAACGACACGCCGCCGACGAGGTTCAGGCCCTCGGCGAGGTTGGCCCGCGCCTCGAACTCGACGCCCTGCACGCCGACCTGCCCGGTCTGGAGGCTGAAGAGCGAGCCGTTGACCGGATCGGGGGTCAGCGAATTGGAGCGCTTGATGTCGAAGGCCGCGGCGGTGAGCAGGATGTCGGTGCCCGGCGGCTGGAACTTGACGCCGGCCTCGTACTGGCGGCTGGAGACCGGGTCGGGGATGCGGCCGGTGACGCCGAAGGCTGGGTCGAAGATGCGCCCGCCGACGAGCGGCTCGAACGCCTCGCTGTAGGACACGTAGGGGGCGACGCCGCTGTCGAACAGGTAGAGCAGGCTCGCCCGGTAGGTCATCGCGTCGGAGGGCACGTCCTGGACCGCGACGGCGCCGGTGGCGAGGGTGCGGGTCGGGCCGGTCTGCCGGGCGACGTCGTAGCGGCCGCCCAGCGTCAGGACGAGGCGGTCGAGCTTGATCTGGTCCTGGAGGTAGACGCCAGTCTGCGCCGCGGTGATGTTGGCGTCCGAGGTGAAGGCCGGCACGGAAAAGTTCTGGTCGTAGTTCGGCGCCAGCGCGTTCAGCGCGGCGGTGGTCGGGAACGGGCTCCCGAGGGTGCGGGTCTGGAAGGTCTGGTGGTCGACGCCGAGCAGAGCGGTGTGGGCGAGGATGCCGGTGTCGAACTTCGCCTCGAAGTAGTTGTCGACCGTGTAGGCGTCGATGCTGACCTGGTTGGCGATCCGCGAGCGGCTGATGAACGGCCCGGAGGTCAGGTCGCGCGCGTTGGCGAGCGAGGTCGTGGAATTGAACGCCGTGTAGACGCTGCGGTAGTCGCCTTCGGTGCGCAGGTAGCGCCCGCCCGAGTGGAAGCGGAAATTGTCGTTGAAGCGATGGTCGAACAGGTAGGTGACCGAGGCCTGAGTGCGGTCGGATTGCTCGAAGTTGCGGTCGCCGTCGTAGAAGTTGACGGGCAGCCGCCCGACGATGCCGCTGCCGAAATTGCGTGGGAACACCGTGCCGAAGGCCGGGAAGCTGCCGTAGAAGCCGGAGAACGGGTCGCGCTGGTAGACGCCGATCACCGTCAGGCTGGTGTCGGCCGAGGGCCGCCAGGTCAGGCTCGGCTGGATGAAGGCGCGCTCGACCTTCGTCGTCACCGCAGGCCCGTCGCCGGTCCAGCCGAGCCCGGTGACCCGGAAGGCGAACTGCTCGGTCCCCGGCACCGTCCCCTCGGGGGCGATCGGCCCGCCGACGTCGAAGCCGCCGCGCACCTCGTCGAAGCCGCCGCCCTGGACGAAGATCTCGCCGTGGCGGACGAATTGCGGCATCTTCGAGGTGAAGTTGACGATGCCGCCGGGACCGGACTGGCCGTAGAGCACCGAGGCCGGCCCCTTGACCACGTCGATGCGCTCGACCCGGTAGGGGTCGATCGACGGCGCCGCGTCGCGGCTGCCGGGCAGGCGCAGGCCGTCGAGGAACAGCGGCGCGGTGAAGCCGCGGATGTAGAACTGCTCCAGGCGCGTCGCGCCGGCGCCCCCGCGCTGCTCGGTGGTCACGCCCGGCGTGTAGCGCAGGGCCTGGTTGAGCGTCAGGGCGTTCTGATCCTCGAGTTGCTTGCGGCCGATGACCGAGATCGACTGCGCGGTCTCCAAGATCGGCGTGTCGGTCTTGGTGGCGACGACGCTGCGCGAGGCGACGTAGCCCGGCACCGGCCCGCGCGGCCCGCCCGGGCCGGTGCCGGCGGCGTTCCGGCCGCCCCCCTCCCCCGCGACGCTGATCGTGTCGAGGGCGATCTCGCCGGCCTCCTGCGCGAAGCCCGGTGCCGCCCCGCCGCATCCGAGGAGCACGCCCGCGACGATCGCCGGTTTGAACCGGTCGCGCTCGCGACGGCGACGATCCGGGCGGCGGGAGACGGGACGGGACATGATGGAACTCACCGAGGACGCAACAACCCATGCCTGTGCCGGGCCGGAAACGACACGTTTCGGTTAGGTGAATGGCGTCGCTTGGAACCATGAATCAAGGTGAATCTTCGCACATTGGAATAATTAAAGCACAATTCCTGGTTGTTTATTGTCGTTCCAATCTGGAAGTATCGCTGCGCCGGGATCGATGATCGATCCACCGCGGACAGTGTCGGCGTTGACGTCTGGGGGAATAAAGGATTGCACGCGAGCCAAATCGGCGTCGATCGCTCGTCCGCTCGCGGAAAGGCTGAGACACCGGCGATCCGGGCTCCTCACCGGACGCGGAAGGGTCGGCACGCGGCGCATGTGCGAAGCCGATGGCCGCATCGCGAAACGATCATGCGGACCTCGTATGGGATAGCGCAGGGCGATTCGCCCGCACCCGGACCCGGGTCCCGCCCGCCGCCGGACCGACGCCACCCCGACGAAGCCCCACCAGGACCCCGATGACCTCCGCCGACCGTTTCGACCGTGCCCGTGCCGCCGCCATCGCGGCCGCCATCGCCTGCGTGGCGGTGGTCGGCACCGGCCTCAGCCTGTCGATCCCGCTGCTCTCCCTCGAGATGGAGCGGATGGGCCTGTCCAACACCTGGATCGGCATCAACACCGCGGTGGCCGGTATTGCCAGCATCGTGGTGGTGCCGTTCGTGCCTCGCATCGCCGCCCGGCTCGGGGTGATGCCGCTGCTCCTCGGCAGCCTCGCGGTCGGCGGCGCGGCGCTCGTCGGGTTCAAGGCGCTGCACAGCTTCGCCTGGTGGTTCCCGCTGCGCTTCGTGTTCTCGGCCGCCCTCGGCGTCCTGTTCGTGCTGTCGGAGTTCTGGATCAACCAGGCGGCGCCGCCAGCCCGGCGCGGGCTGGTGATGGGCATCTACGCCACGGTGCTGGCCCTCGGCTTCGCCCTCGGGCCGGGGCTGCTGGCGTGGCTCGGCACGGGAGGCTGGGCGCCCTACCTCGCCGGGGCGGCGCTGTTCGGGGCTGGGGCGGTGCCGCTGCTGCTCGCCCGCGGCCTGTCGCCGGACATTCCCCGGCACGGCGGCCGCGGCTTCCTCGGTTACCTGCGGATCGCGCCCTCGGCGACGCTGGCGGCGCTGGTCTACGGCGCGGTCGAGACCGGCGGCTTCGCGATCCTGCCGATCTACGGCCTGCGGCTGGGCCTCGGCCCCGAGGAGGCGGCCGGGCTCGTCAGCGTCGCGGCGCTCGGCAACGTGCTGTTCCAGATCCCGGTCGGCCTGCTCTCCGACCGGGTCGACCGGCGCCGGCTGCTGCTCGCCGCCGGCCTGTGCGGCGGGCTCGGCGCCCTGGCGCTGCCGCTCGGCGCCGGCAGCACGCCGCTGCTGTGGGCGATCCTGCTGGTCTGGGGCGGCATCGCCGGAACGTTCTACACCGTCGGGCTCGCCCATCTCGGCGCCCGCTTCGAGGGCGGGGCGCTCGCCGGCGCCAACGCGGCCTTCCTGGTGCTGTACAATGTCGGGCTGGTGCTCGGACCGCCCGTCGTCGGCGGCGGGATGGACCTCGCCTCGCCGCACGGCTTCGCCTGGACGCTCGCCGCCCTGTTCGGCGCCTACGTCGCCGTCGTCGGGCTGCGGCTGATCCCGGCGGCCCCTGCTCCCCTCCCCCGGGCTTGACGCTCCGGGACGGATCGGGCACAGAAGCGGCGCGTTTCGGCCGGGACATCCCGGCCCTTTTGCGTTTCGGTGTTCCGGGCGCAGTTCTCCGCACACAGAGGTCGCGTCATGGCCAAGGCCGTCACCGTCAAGATCAAGCTCGTCTCCACCGCCGACACCGGCTACTTCTACGTCACCAAGAAGAACTCGCGCACCCAGACCGACAAGCTGTCGTTCAAGAAGTACGATCCGGTCGCGCGCAAGCACGTCGAGTTCAAGGAATCCAAGATCAAGTGAGCGCGGCGCGCCGCTGAGTCGATCGGGCCGCCCGTGAGGGCGGCCTTTTTCGTGGGCGGGTCAGCCGAGCAGGTAGATCAGGCCCGGCAGGCCGAGCACGCCGGCGGCGCAGCCATAGGCGAGCCACAGGCCGGGATTGCGCGCCGCCATGCGGTGCAGGCGCCGGGCGGTGGCGCGACCGGTCACGCTGCGGCCGTTGACGCAGGAGCACAGCAGGCGGTGGGCCTCGCCGGTGCCGAGTTCGAAGAAGTCGCGGGCCTCGCCGAAGCTGTCGCCCGAGAGCCCGCTCGCCCGCAGCACCGGGTCGGCGAAGGCCACCGCGAGGGGCGAGTTGTCGGCCCGGATCGCCGCCCGCATGGCGCGCGGCACGAACTCGATCTCCTCCAGGGTCGCGTAGGCCCGGTCGGGCTCGCGTTCGAGGAGTTCGGCCCAGCGTTCGAGCCGCGCCCGTCGCCCCTCGACCAGGGCGGGCCGCAACTCGATGTCGGCGATGTCACGAAGCTGACGGAGCGGCTGATGTTCCATGACGGCCATCCTGTTCGCGCGCAGTGCAGTCGAAGCAGGATGCACCACTCGGCCCGGCCGCGCATTCGCGAAGATCAAGCGCGCATGCGCCAGGACAAGGCCAAGCTGAACCGGGGCCGTATCGAAGACACGACTGAAATCAACGTCCTGCCGACACCGGCCTCCGCGGCCGGCGCGGCGCCGTGACCGCATGCCGCAGGCGGGGGGCGTGATCGCGGCGGATCACGCCGCGGCGGCCACCACCCGGTTGCGGCCGTCCTCCTTGGCCCGGTAGAGCGCGGTGTCGGCCCGCTTCAGGAGGTCGAGCGCCGAGGTGTCGCCCGGCTGGCGCGTCGCCACACCGATCGACACCGTGACATCGACCGAGCGGGTGCCGCGATGGATCGCGAACGGCACGGTCTCGACCCGCTCGCGGATGCGCTCGGCGACCTGCCGGGCGCCGTCGAGGCCGGTATCGGGCACCACCACGACGATCTCCTCGCCGCCGAAGCGCGCCACCACGTCGATGCCGCGGGTATGGGCGCGGATCCGGTCGGCGAAGTCCCGCAGCACCTCGTCGCCGGCATCGTGGCCGAAGCGGTCGTTGATCGATTTGAACCGGTCGATATCGAGGAGGAGCAGCGACACCGGCCGGCCGCGCAGGGCCGGTTCGGCGAACACGCCGGCGAGATGGCTGTCGAGGTAGCGCCGGTTGTGCAGCCCGGTCAGCCCGTCGGTGACCGCGAGCTCCATCGACGCCTGGACCGATTCGCGCAGGGAATGGGCGAAGCGCTTGCGCCGGACCTGGGTGCGGACCCGCGCCACCAGCTCGTTGCGGTCGATCGGCCGCATCAGGTAGTCGTGCACGCCGAGGTCGAGCCCGCGCATGATCCGCGCCCGGTCGCCCGGGTCGGCGAGCATCACCACCGGCATGTTGCGGGTCCGATCGAGGGAGCGGAGCTGGCTGCACAGGCGCAGGCCGTCGACCCCGTCGAGGTCGAGGCTGACGATCGCGGCGTCGTACTCGCCCTCGCTCGCCCGGGCGACCGCCTTGTGCGGGTCGGTCTCGATCGTGACCCGGTGGTACTGGCCGAGCGCCGTCGCCAGCCGGTCGGCGGAGGAACGCCGGTCCTCGACCACCAGGATGCTGGCGTCGAGGCCGGTCTCGGCCGCCGCAGCGGCGAGCGGGTCGCCGAAGCCGTAATCGCGCGAGGCCATCGCCCGGCCGCGCAGCTCGTCGGTGATCGCCTTCAGCCGCACGAGGCTGCGCACCCGCGCCAGCAGCGCCACGTCGTCGATCGGCTTGGTCAGGAAGTCGTCGGCTCCGGCATCGAGCCCGCGCAGGCGGTCGCTCGGCTGGTCGAGGGCGGTCACCATCACCACCGGCAGGTGCGCGGTGGTCGGCGTTCCCTTGATCCGGCGGCAGACCTCGAACCCGTCCATGCCCGGCATCATCACGTCGAGCAGCACGATGTCGCACAGCCCTTTCTCGCACACCGCCAGGGCGTCGGGGCCGTTCATCGCCGTCACGACATCGAAGTACTCGAGCGTGAGCTTGGTCTCGAGCAGCTTGAGGTTCGGGAAGAGGTCATCGACGACGAGAACGCGTGCCGACATCAGCCTTGGCCTTTCTCACGCTTGGCGCTCGTCGCCGAGATAGGTACGCACGGTCGCGAGGAACTTCGCCACCGAAATCGGCTTCGACAGGTACGCCTCGCAGCCGCCCTCGCGGATGCGCTCCTCGTCGCCCTTCATGGCGAAGGCCGTGATGGCGATGACCGGAATGCTCTTGAGTTCATCGTCCTCCTTGAGCCATTTGGTCACTTCGAGGCCGGACACCTCGGGGAGCTGGATGTCCATCAGGATGAGGTCGGGCCGGTGCCGGCGGGCGAGCTCGATCGCCTCGATCCCGTTGGCGGTCTTGAGGGTCGCGTAGCCATGCGCCTCCAACAGGTCGTTGAAGAGCTTCATGTTCAGCTCGTTGTCCTCGACGATGAGCACGGTCTTCTTCATGGCTCACTGTCTCCGGCGCCGGGGCGAGCCGCGAACCACCCGACCGCGCCTTGTCTCCGGGATCACTGTTAAGCGACACATATTGATGAAACGCAAATTCGACGCATCTCCGAAGGATCGCTCCGCCCGGGACGGAGAGACGGGCCCCGCCGGGGCGCTGAGCTTGGCCGAGGGGGTGATGGACTTCGTCGTCGCCGACCCGGCCCGGCTGCTGCGGTTCATGGAGGCGTCGGGGCTCGACCCCGCCGCCCTTCGGGCCGCGGCCGGCTCGCCGGACCTCCTCACCGGCATCCTCGACCACGTCGTGTCGGACGAGGAGACCCTGCTCGCCTGCGCCGGGGCGCTGGGCGTCCCGCCCGAGCGGATCACCGCCGCCTGGCGGCGCCTCGGCCCGCCGGACCCGGATTCCTTCGGCGCATGACTTCCTTCGACGCATGACCTCCTTCGACGCATGACGATCGGTCCGGTCCTGTGCCTCGATTGCTGCCGCGGCGGGGATCGGGCGGCGCGCTGCCGCCATTGCGGCTCGCCGCGGCTGCTGGCCCATCCCGAACGGGACGGGCTGACCATCGCGCACGTCGATTGCGACGCCTTCTACGCCGCGATCGAGAAGCGCGACGATCCCGCCCTGCGCGACCGGCCGGTCATCATCGGCGGCGGCCGGCGCGGGGTGGTCTCGACCGCCTGCTACGTCGCGCGCACCTACGGAGTGCGCTCGGCGATGCCGATGTTCCAGGCCCTCGACGCCTGCCCCGACGCCGTCGTGCTGCGCCCCGACATGGAGAAGTACGCCGCGGTCGGGCGGCAGGTGCGGGCGATGATGCAGGCGCTCACGCCCCTCGTCGAGCCGGTCTCGATCGACGAGGCGTTCCTGGATCTGCGCGGGACCGAGCGCCTGCACGGGGCGGCGCCCGCCCTGACCCTGGCCCGGTTCGCCCGGCGGGTCGAGGACGAGATCGGCATCACCGTCTCGGTCGGGCTGGCGCCCAACAAGTTCCTGGCCAAGATCGCCTCCGACCTGGAGAAGCCGCGCGGCTTCGCGGTGATCGGGCGGGCGGAGGCGGTCGGGTTCCTGGCGCCGCGGCCGGTCGGCCTCCTGCCGGGGATCGGCCGGGCCGCCGCCGCCCGCCTCGCCGGGCTCGGGGTGGTGCGGATCGAAGACCTCGCCCGTACCGATCCGGGCCGGCTCGCCGCGGCGCTCGGGCGCGACGCCGCCCGCCTCGCGGGGCTCGCCCGCGGCGAGGACCCGCGCCCGGTGCGGCCGGAGCGCGAGACGAAGAGCGTCTCGGCCGAGACCACCTTCGCCGACGACCTGCGCGAGATGGCGGTCCTGCGGCCGGTCCTGTGGCGGCTGTGCGAGAAGGTGGCCCGCCGGCTCAAGCGGGGCGGGTTCTCCGCCGGCAGCGTCACCCTGAAGCTCAAGGATGCGAGCTTCCGGCTGCGCACCCGGACCCGGTCCGGTCTGGCGCCGACCCAGATCGCCGAGCGTCTGTTCCGCCCGGCCGAGGCGCTGCTCGCGGAGGCCTGCGACGGCACCGCCTACCGGCTGATCGGCATCGGGGCCGGCGACCTCGGCCCGGCGGAACTGGCCGACCGCGGCGACCTCGCCGAGCCGGGGCTGCGCCGCGACGCCAGCCGCGACGCGGCGATCGACGCGGTGCGCGCGCGCTTCGGCGATGCCGCGATCCAGCGCGGGCTGACCTTCGGACCGGCGGCGCCGGTCAGGACCGGCAGCCCTTCGTCTCCGGGCCGAGATCGATCCGGGACAGGGCGCCCTTGAGGGCGAAGTCGCCGTAATCGAGCCTGAGCGCGCCGCTGATGCCGTTCTCGTAGAGGTCGAACGACAGCACGTAGACCGGCGTCCGCTCGCCCTCCCCGGTCGAGAAGTAGCTCAGCGTCACCGGCCAGCGCGGCATCGTCGCCATCGCGCCCTCGCGCAGCGGCGCCTCGACGGCGTCCGCCGCCGGGGCGCCGGCCTGCGGGGCGCTGCCGTCCTTCGGCGCCTCGACCGGGCGGCGCGGGCCGATCACCGCGAGCGTGTCGTAGACCTTGCGGCCGTCGTCCGAGCCGTCGAACACCTTGACGGCGACGGTGCTCTGGCCGGCCTGGGCGGCCTCGATCAGCCGCCGCATGTGGGCGGCCGGGAACAGCACCTCGCCGGGCACCGCCAACGTGTTGCGCTTGGCGCCGCGCAGGCTGACCTCCAGGCCCTTGTCGTCGCGCTCGGCGTTGCCGTCCACCGGGGCACCGGTCTGGCCGTTGAGGTCCGACTGCGTCCGGAACCGGAACGCGCGGCCGTCGCCGCTCTCGAAGGTGGTGTTGCGCAGGTCCGAGGTGCGCGCGCCGCTCTCCGAACTCTCCAGCACCGTCACCTGCCGGTATTGCAGCGCCCAGCCCTTGCACGCATCCCCGGAGAAATCGAACACGATCCGGCCCCGCGCGCTCTCGACCGCGCGGGTGCCGCCGCTGCGGACGAGGGAGAGGTCGTAGACCGCGCGATGGGGGGCGAGGCGGACGTCCGCCGGTTCCGCCGCGAGGCCGCTCGGGAGCGCGAACAGGACGAGGAAGCACGCGAGGCTGGTGCGCATGAGGTCTCCCGGGCTGCCGAGGGTCCGGCGCAGGGCCAAGATAGGACCGGTCGGGGCCGGCGGCAACGCGGCGCGTCCGAGCGGTTTCGCGCCGCAGTGGCAGCGGCGCCACGACCCGGGCGGATAACCCTGACGGCAGCGGGAGATGGCCGGACGGGTGCCGCTGCGCGAGCCGTCCCGGAGCGTCGACCGGGCGGCGTCGGGCACCGCCGGAGAGCCCGCGCCGGTTCCTGCTCCGGCCCGCAATAAGTAACTGATCCTTAGTCTTTTTCGGGTTACGTCGGCGAGTGGATCAAGGTTTCGGGCACCGTCCCGCAAGCGCTCCCGCCGCGACCGCGGCGGGGCGGAAAAGGCGTATCGGCCGGGCTCCGGACCCTTGCGCGGGCCTCCGGCCGTCCTGTAGGTTCACCCCCGTCGCAAACGAGGCCTCGTGCGGGGCCTGTGGGCGGCGATCACCAGGCAGGATCGGGAAGCATCGCAACGCGCGGCCGGACTTCGGGCCGCTCGCGGTCGCTTGCCGATTCGACATGGGTGATGGGTGGGGGACAGTCGGAGGCGGCGATGGTGGATGCGGGCCCGAGCTGGACGAAGGAGCGGGTCGAGCTCCTGCGGCGGCTGTGGATCGATGGGCGGAGCGCGAGCCAGATCGCGGCGGAGATCGGCGGGGTGTCCCGCAACGCGGTGATCGGCAAGATCCATCGCCTCGGCCTCGCCGGCCGGGTGCTCAAGGCCGAGTCCGAGCCGGCGGCGCCCGCCCCCGCTTCCACGCGGCGCCCGCGGGCCGAGGAAGCGCCGGCCCCCGCGCCGCGCCCGGCCACCGTGGTGGCGCCCGCGCCGGTCTCCCTGGCACTGGTGCCGCAGCCCGGGCCGTCAGGCCCGGCCGACGTCGCGCTGCCGGTCTCCGAGCGGGTCACCATCATGGAGCTGCGGGAATTCATGTGCCGCTGGCCGATGGGCGACCCGGCGACCCCGGATTTCCGGTTCTGCGGCGCCCGCTCGATCACCGGCCTGCCCTACTGCCCCCATCACGCCAGCATCGCCTACCAGCCGGCCGCCGAGCGCAAGCGCGACCGCCGGGTGGCCGGGTTCCGCTGACCGCATCCCCGCCGGCACCGGATCGCGTGCCGGCCCACGACCTCGCCCGGCCGCCGGCAGTTGACGCGGCGCCCCGAGTGCATAAACTCGTAAAGGAACCATCAACACAACTTGGGCGGTCGAGACGAGGAAGGATTCGGCGTGATGCGATGCCAGCTCCCTGACTTCGAAACCGTGTTCCGGATCCCCGCCGACCATACGTTACGCCTCGACGGCACGTGCAGCCGCGGCGGCCGCATCTACGGCATGGCGTGGTCGCACAGCGAGTACGATCCCGCCGGCCGCCTCGTCGCCCGCTACGAGAGCTACGACGAGATCGGCGCCGACCGGGACGAACCGCGCTGCGGCTGGCGCCGCTACGACCCCGCCGGGCACCTCACCCACGCCCACGAGATCGACCGGCGCTGGTCGGCCCTGGTCGAGCAGGCCGCTCCCGGCCGCGCCGCCGAGACCTTCCTCCAGAATCCCGACCACCAAGCCCCCGGCACCGCCCGCCGCCAGGCCGCCTTCGCCTGACGGCGTTCAGCGGGCCGGCTTCTTCGCCGCATCGGCCGCCGGGATGCTGCCGGTCGTCTGAGCCGCCTTCTCACGGGCCGCGTCGAGGCGCTTGGTCAGCGCCGCGAGGTCCCGTTGCGTGCCGGCGAGCTGCACCTTGGCCTTCTCGCGGGCGGCATTGACACCGGCGAGGTCGTCCTTGGCCTCCGCGATCCTGGCCTGACGCTCGCGCAGTTCCGCCTCGGTCTGCTGGAACTGCTTCTGCCGCGCCGCCAGGGCGTCACGCTCGCCCTCGACCTCGGCGATGCGGGTCTCGAGCGCGTGCTGGCCGGAGGCGGTGACGGCGAAGGCGCCCCAGCCGAACACCGCGACACCGCCGAGGGCCATGGCCACCAATCCGGCCGGAGAGGGTCTGAACCGCAGGTGCGCCATCGGGGTCTCTCGTCAACAGCGAGGGTCGGGCCGGCTGGCCCGCAACCATCCCCACAAACACGGGGACAAGCCGCACCCTGACGAATCTTCGTTAACGTCGGATTGCACGTCGGCGCCCGGCACCGAGGGAGCCGCCGCCGCGGAAACCGGCCGCAGCCGCCCACCTTGCGTTTTCCCGCCCGCGGGTCAAGACTTGCATTGCGTCGCAATATCGCCATGCTGCAGCGCACAACAGCGCCTGCCGCGGCCCGCACCGACGCGAGGAAGCGCAAGGGAACGATCATGAGCACCAATTCGGGCCCAGAGGCCGCCAACGACACCCGCGAATCGGCCGAGAAGGGCATCGAGACCGCCCGCGCGGCGTTCAGCAACCTTCTCAGCACCGCCCGCAAGGTCGCCGAGGCGGTGCAGACCTCGACCAACACCTCGCAATCGACCGCCGGCACCGCGGTCAACCGCGGCTTCGACTACGCCGAGCAGCACATCGCCGCGACCCTCGACCTCGCCCACAAGATGGTGCACGCGAAGGACGCCAAGGAGGCGATCGGCCTTCAGGGCGAGTACATGCGCAGTCAGATCGAGACTCTCCAGGCTCAGGCGAAGGAACTCGCCAGTCTGAAGCCGGCTCCGAAGGGCTGAACCGGACCGCGGGCGCCGGTCGTCGACACCGATCCTGCCGTTTTCTTAACGGAATAGGCTGTCGATAGCCGGTGCCTGCGTGGTTATTTAACACTTCCGAAGTCGATCGCGACGATCATGCAGCCGCGTTCGCCTTATGAACCGGGCCCCGATCGGGGCACGCGAACGGGTTTCGCGACCTGGAGGCGTTCCGACAGCAAGAGAGGGCGACTGCCATGACCAACCGTCACACCGGACCCAACAGCCGCCGCGGCACCCCGCCGCGCAGGAAGCAGACCCCGCGCATGCCGGTCGTCGGCGCCGAACGGCCCGCCGCGACGGCCGCCGCCGCGGTGCCCGACACCCAGATCGTCGGAGAGGCCGAGCCGCTGCTCAAGGAGACCGTGACGGACGTCGAAGCGGTCGCGGAGGCGGCGCCCGAGCCGGTCGCGCGCGCGGCCGAAGCCGCCGGCGACGGCGTCGGCGACGCTGCGGCCGAAGCCACCGCCGAGGCGCCGGCGGCCGAGGAGCCCGCGGCCGTCGCGCAGGACGAGCCCGCGGCGGAACCGCTCGCGGAGACCCCGGCCGAGGCCGAGGCGGCACCCGTCGCCGCAGCCGGGCCGACCGAGCCCGTCGTGGAATCGCCCCCCGCCCGGAAGCCGGCTCCCGTGGTCGCGGCGCCGGTCGTCGAGCGTCCGGACCCCGGTCAGGACGAGCCGGCGCAGGAACTGCCCCGCGCCGCGATGCAGGGCGTGTTCGCGGTCAACGCCCGTTTTGCGGAGTTCGTCCGCGGCGAGACCCTGGCCGCCCTCGCCTACTGGCGGGCGCTGCTCGAGGTCCGCTCGCCGTCCGACCTCCTCGAATGCCACCTGTCGGAGGTCAACCGCTCCGTCGAGGCGGCGATCGCGTGCTGGAGCGACATCGGCCGCTCGGCCGGATGGGTGCTCGCCCCGCGCGGGCCCACCCGGGCCGCGGCCTGACCCTCCGTCGGCGGGTCCTTCATCAATCCGGGGGCGCCCAGGCGCCTCCCCTCGCTCCGGAGAAGCGCATGTTCGGTCCCTGGTACTCCGCCACCATGCTGGCCCTCGAATCCCAGACCGTGATCGGGATGCGGCTCGCCAAGATCGCGTCGGGCAGCGAGGCCGGCCGGGCCGAGGCCCAGCGCATGGTCAGCGAGAAGGTCGACGCGGCCATCGAGGCCGCCGACATGCTCCTCGCCGGCGGCTCGCCCGATGCCGTGATCGCCCGCTACCGCGAGCATGTCCGGGCGAACGCCGAGCGCCTGTCGGCCTTGTGATACCAACGGTCGTTGAAAACGACCTTTGGTTCCTTTCTCGAATTTTCGCCAGGCCTTTGGCTTGGCGTCGAAAGTTCGAGATGGATCAATGGCCCGATGCGTCAGCATCTCGGGCCATTGGTATGGGCACGCGCGCGACGGACTGAACGCCCCCTCACCCCGCCCGCCGGACCGCCTGTCCGGCGATCGCCGCCTCGGCCGCGCGGCCGCCGACCTCCGCGAGGTGGTCGAACCGGGCGGTGAAGCGCCCGCCGCCCGCCGTGGCCGAGCGCAGCTCGACGATCAGGTCGGCCATCTCGGCCTCCGGGATCAGCGCGTCGAGCTGCTCCCAGTCGGACCAGTCCGGGCAGGCGCCGAAGCCGAGGATCTGGCCGCGCCGGCCGGTGACCAGCCCGGTCGCCCGCGCGGTGGTGCCGGCCGGGGCCCGGATCGTCACCGCCAGCACCGGCTCCAGCAGCACCGGCCCGGCCTTGGCCAGCGCCTCCTCCAGGGCGAGGCGGGTCGCGGTCTGGAAGGCGGCGTCCGACGAGTCGATCGCGTGCGCCGCCCCGTCGCGCAACGTCACCGCGAGGTCGACCACCGGGAAGCCGAGGGGTCCCCGCGCGGTGCAGGCCCGGGCACCGGCCTCGACGGAGGCGATGTAGTGGCGTGGCACGGCGCCGCCGACCACCGCGTCCTCGAAGACGAAGCCGCCGCCCCGCGCGAGCGGCCGCACCGATAGGGCGACGTCGGCGAACTGGCCGTGGCCGCCGGTCTGCTTCTTGTGGCGGGCGCGCGCCGCGGCCTCGCCCCGGATGGTCTCGCGGTAGGCGACCCGCGGCCGCTCGGTGGCGACGCCGAGGCCGAAGCGCGAGGCCAGCCGTTCGACCGCGACCCGCAGGTGCATCTCGCCCTGGCCCGACAGGCGCAGCTCGCCGAGTTCCGGCACCGTTTCCAGCGCCAGCGACGGATCCTCCTCCACCACCTTGGCGAGCGCGGCGGTGAGGCGCACGTCGTCCTTGCGTTCGCGCACCCGCACAGCCACGGCGTGGACCGGGGCCGGCGGGTCGAGGGCGACCAGGGACGGCGGCAGCGCCGGCCCGGTGGCGAGCGTCTCGCCGGTGGCGATCCCGTCGAGCCGGGCGAGCCCGGCGACGTCGCCCGCCGCCGCCTCGTGGACGCGGGCCGGCACGCCGCCGGCGAAGCCGGTGAGACCGGCGATACGCCCGCTCTTGCCGCCCGAACCGGTGACCGTCTCGCCCTCGTGGAGCGTCCCGCGCAGCACGCGGGCGACCGACAGCTTGCCGCCGAATCCGGTATGCTGCGTGCGCATCACCCCGGCGAGGGCCGGACCCTCCGCCGCCACGCCGAGCCGGGCCCGGGTGGCGTCGAGGCCGGGCGCCTCGTGGCGCAGGGCCTTGAGCAGACGGGTGACGCCGTTGCCGTGCTCGGCCGACCCGAACAGCACCGACACCGCGTGCCCCGCGCGCAGGTCTCGCGCGAGGTCGGCGAAGACCCGGTCGCGGTCCGGCTCGACCTCGGTGATGAGGTCCTCCATCAGCGCGTCATCGTGGTCGGCGAGGCGCTCCAGCATCGTGAACCGCGACGCCTTCTCGTGCGGCCGCTCGCCGTCGGGCAGCGCCACGACCTCGCTCGGCGCGTTCTCGCGGTAGACGAAGGCGCGCTCGAGCGCGAGGTCGACGAAGCCGAACGCCGCCTCGTCGCGGATCAGCGGGATCTGGCGCAGCAGCAGCGGCACCGCGGAAGCCGGCTGGAGCAGCGCCAGGGCGTCGCGCAGCGAGCCGGCGGCGGCGTCGGCCTTGTTGACGAACAGCAGCCGCGGCAGGCCGATCGCCTCCAGCTCGCGCAGCACCAGTTGCAGCGCCGGCAGCTTGCGGGCGTCGGCCTCGCACACCACCACCGCGGCGTCGCAGAACGGCAGCACCGCCCGCAGGTCGTGGGCGAACTCGACCGATCCGGGACAGTCGACGACGGTGAAGCTCTCGCCGAGGAACTCGACCCGGGCGAAGCACGGCTCCACGCTCATGGCGTGCGCCTTCGCCTCCGCCGAGGCGTCGCCGATGCGGGTGCCGGGACGGCCGGGGCGGTCGATCGCGCCGGTGCGGTGAAGGAGGGCGTCGAGGAGCGCCGTCTTGCCGCTCTGGAACGGACCGACGAGCGCGATGCACCGGGGTTGCGCAACCATGCGACGCCTCCTCCGACGGCCGGTGCCTTGTGAACCGGCACTTCGCCGGGAAGTTAAGCACCGACGCGACGGGGCGTCCAGATGGGGGCACGAGACCCGTAGGGCAATCGGGTGCAACCCCATTGTCGAACCGGCGGGCGCGAGGAGCGCCCCGCGCAGCGGGTCCGGGAGGACGAACGTCCTCTCGGACACCGAGCGGAGCGAAAGCCAAAGTCACGGCGACACGTCGTGTCGCGCGTGACGGCCGGCGCTTGAGGCCAAGCAACAAACCCAGGGCAATCGGGTTCACCCGATTGCCCTGAACGAGACCTGTCCGATATGCCGGCCCCGCCGCGGAGGTATTGGACAGGGCGGGTCGCGACCGGCATGGTCGCGGCCAGAACGAGCCGGCGGCACGGCCGCCCGGCCCACCCCTCGGGAGGTTTTCCGCGCCATGACTCAGACGGCTCACGACGGCTATCCGGAGATCCGCGAGGCGGTCGCCAAGCTCTGCGCCCGCTTTCCCGGCGAGTACTGGCGCGCCCTCGACCGCGAGATGGCCTACCCGACCGAGTTCGTCGCCGCGCTGACCGAGGCCGGCTATCTCTCGGTGCTGATCCCGGAGGAGTATGGCGGCTCGGGCCTGCCGCTCTCGGCCGCCGCGGCGGTGCTGGAGGAGGTGCAGCGCGCCGGCTGCAACGGCGGCGCCTGTCACGCCCAGATGTACACGATGGGCACGGTGCTGCGGCACGGCTCGCCCGAGCAGAAGAGCCGATACCTGCCGGCGATCGCCGAGGGCCGGCTGCGGCTCCAGGCCTTCGGCGTCACCGAGCCGACCAGCGGCACCGACACCTCGGCGCTCAAGACAACGGCGCGCCGCGACGGCGACCACTACGTCGTCAACGGCCAGAAGATCTGGACCTCGCGGGCCGAGCATTCCGACCTGATGCTGCTGCTCGCCCGGACCACGCCGCTGACCGACGGGATGAAGCGCACCGACGGGCTGTCGGTGCTGCTCGTGGACATGCGCGAGGCCCTGGGCCGCGGCCTCACCATCCGGCCGATCCGCACGATGATGAACCACGCCACGACCGAGGTGTTCTTCGACGACCTGCGGGTGCCGGCCGAAAACCTCGTCGGCGAGGAGGGCCGCGGCTTCCGCTACATCCTGTCGGGCATGAACGCCGAGCGGATCCTGATCGCGGCCGAATGCGTCGGCGACGCCAAGTGGTTCGTCGACAAGGCGACCGGCTACGCCCGCGACCGCCGGGTGTTCGGGCGCCCGATCGGCCAGAACCAGGGCGTGCAGTTCCCGATCGCCAGGGCCTACGCCAACATGCGCGCCGCCGAGCTGATGGTGCGCGAAGCCCTGCGGCTCTACGAGGGCGGCGCCAATCCCGGGCCGGAGGCCAACATGGCCAAGATGCTCGCCGCCGACGCCTCGTTCGAGGCCGCCAATGCCTGCATCCAGACCCATGGCGGCTTCGGCTTCGCCGAGGAATACGACGTCGAGCGCAAGTTCCGCGAGACCCGGCTGTATCAGGTGGCGCCGATCTCGACCAACCTGATCCTGTCCTACCTCGCCGAGCACGTCCTCGGCCTGCCGCGCTCGTATTGAGGCCCGGCATGAGCGCCGTCGACATCGATCACCTGCGCGGGTGGATCGGCCGCTCCCGGACGGTCGAGGACCTCGTGACGCCCCGCCTCGTCGCCGAGTACCGGGCGACCCTGGCGCCCCACCTCGCCCCGGTGCCCGACGGCGAGGCGCCGCTCGCCCTGCACTGGTGCCTCGCCCCCGAGACGCCCGCGGCCGACAGCCTCGGGCCGGACGGCCACGCCGCCAAGGGCGGGTTCCTGCCCCCGGTGCCTCTGCCCCGGCGGATGTGGGCCGGCGGCGAGATCGAGCTTCTGGCGCCGCTCCGGGTCGGCGATCCCGTGACCCGGCACGAGACCGTCGCCGACGTGGCGGTGAAGGAGGGGCGGACCGGCACCCTGTGCTTCGTCACCGTGCGGCACGAGTACGCAACGCCGCGCGGCGTCGCGATCCGTGAGCGCCAGGACATCGTCTACCGAGAGGCGAGCCGCCCCGGCGACGCCCCGGGGGCGGCCGGCGCGCCGCCTCCGGAGCCCGACGCGCCGGGCTGGGCGGTGCCGGCGACGCCGGTGCTGCTGTTCCGCTACTCGGCGATGACCTTCAACGGCCACCGCTTCCACTACGACCAGCCCTACGCCACCGAGGTCGAGGGCTATGCCGGGCTGGTGGTGCACGGCCCGATGCAGGCGAGCCTGCTCCTCAACCTCGCGGCGACCCGCCTCGGCCGGGTCCCGGCGCGGTTCCGCTACCGTGGCGTCGCGCCGATGATCGCCGGCGGCACCTTCGCGGTCGCGGGCCGCCGCGACGGCGCCGGCTTCAAGGGCTGGACCACCGACGCGGACGGCCGGATGTGCATGGAGGCGAGCGCGGAGGCGGGTTGAGTTTCCGTCAGCCCTGTCCGCCCGCGATCCCGTCGAGCTGCGCCATCGCGTCGTCGGGCAGCACCAGTTCGGCCGCGGCCAGATTCTCGCTCAGATGCGCCACCGACGAGGTGCCGGGGATCAGCAGGATGTTGGGCGAGCGGCGCAGCAGCCAGGCCAGGGCGACCTGCATCGGCGTGGCGCCCAGCCGCTGCGCGACCCCGGACAGGACCGTCGATTGCAGCGGGCTGAAGCCGCCGAGCGGGAAGAACGGCACGTAGGCGGTGCCGGCGGCGGCGAGTTCGTCGATGAGCGCGTCGTCGGCCCGGCGGGCGAGGTTGTAGGCGTTCTGCACGCAGACGATGTCGGCGATCCCGCGGCCCTCGGCGACCTGCCGGGAGGTGACGTTGCTCAGCCCGATCCGGCGCACCAGCCCCTGGCGCTGGAGGTCGGCGAGGATACCGAGTGGCTCGGCGATCGAGCCCTCGGCCGGGCCGTGCACGTCGAGCATGATGCGCAGGTTGACGACGTCGAGCGCCTCGACGCCGAGGTTGCGCAGGTTGTCGTGGACCGCGCGGGTCAGGTCCTCGGCCGAGAAGGCCGGGTTCCACGAGGCATCGGCCCCGCGCACCGCCCCGATCTTGGTGACGATCACGAGATCGTCCGGGTAGGGATGGAGCGCCTCGCGGATGATCTGATTGGTGACGTGCGGTCCGTAGAAGTCGCTGGTGTCGATGTGGTCGACGCCGGCGGCGACCGCCTCGCGCAGCACCGCCACCGCGGCCTCCCGGTCCTTCGGCGGGCCGAACACGCCGGGTCCGGCGAGCTGCATCGCGCCGTAGCCGAGGCGCGTCACCGGGCGGTCGCCGAGGGCATAGGTTCCAGCCTTGGTGATGGTGGTCATGGTGTGTCTCCGTTGGGGTTTGGATGAGGCCTCACGGCGCCGCGATCCCGTCGAGCAGCGCCCGGTGGAACGCCGCCGGGTCCTGCATCTGCGGCGCGTGGCCGAGGTCGGGAAACTCCACCAGCCGGGCGCCGGGGATCGCCGCCGCGGCGGCGCGGCCGAGTTCGGGGTAGTGGCCGAGGCGGCCACGAACCTCCGGCGGCGCCAGATCCTTGCCGATGGCGGTGACGTCCTTCTGGCCGATCAGCAGCAGGGTCGGCACCGCGATGTCGGGGAAGCGGTCGACCACCGGCTGGGTCACGATCATGTCGTAGAGCAGCGCCGAGTTCCAGGCCACCGCCTCCCGGCCCGGCCCGCGGAAGAGCCCGGCCAGCATCTGCACCCAGGGCTCGTAGCGCTCCTCCCACTGCCCGGCATAGTAGGTCGCCTGCTCGTAGGCACGGATCGAGGCGGCGGTGGTCTTCAGTTCGCGGGCGTACCATTGCTCGATCGGGATCGGCGGCAGGCCCTTGCGGCTCCAGTCCTCGAGCCCGATCGGGTTGACCATCACCAGCCGGCCAGTCTCGCGCGGGTAGAGCAGCGCGTAATGGGCGGCCAGCATCCCGCCGGTGGAGTGCCCGATGACGACCGGCCGCTCGATCCCGAGATGCGCCAGCAGGTCGTGGGTGTTCTGCGCCAATTGGCGGAAGCTGAACTGGTAGGCGGCGGGCTTGGTCGAGGTGCAGAAGCCGATCTGGTCGGGGGCGACCACCCGGTAGCCGGCGCCGGTCAGCGCCCGGATCGTCCCCTCCCAGGTGGCGGCGCAGAAGTTCTTGCCGTGCAGCAGCACCGCCGTGCGGCCGTTGGGCCGCTCCGGCGGCACGTCGAGATAGCCCATCTGCACCGGCTGGCGCTGCGAGGTGACGGCGTGGCGCGCGACCGGGAACGGCTGCGGGAAACCATCCAGCTCGGGGCCGTAGGCCAGGCCGGGATCGGGCTCGGCCCGGGCGGCGGCAGCGACGATGAGGAGGGCGGCGGCGAGGAGCGTGCGGAGCATGGGCGTCCCGTGCGGGCGGCGAGGCCCGGGACCTCGGGCGCGGGACGGGAGAGTCAACCGGCGGTTGTCTCGTCGGCCGCGGGCCCGAGCACCCGGTCGATCGCCCAGCGCACCGGGGGCAGCAGCAGGATCTCGCCGACCGCCACGACCAGGATGCCGCCGGCGATGCCGACGAGCCGGTCGATCGCCGGCAGGATGTCGTCCGAGGGGGCGAAGCCCTGCACCATCGCCAGCACGGTCGCGATCGCCGCCTGATGCCCGGCATAGGCGGAATCCTTGCCGCCGTGCTTGACGTGGGCGGTGACGAACAGGCCGGCGAGCATCAGGCCGAGCCAGGGCAGCATCGCGTCGCCGCAGGCCGCCATGGCGAGCAGGCCGTAGGCGCCGCCGACGAAGCAGCCGCCGATGCGGTTGAGCGCGCTGAGCCACGGCTCGCCGCGCATCGCCGCGAGGATCAGGAAGGCCGAGATCGGGGTCTGGCCGAAGCCCGGAAGCTGGAACCCCTTCCAGATCAGGACGATGAGGATGCCCGAGATCCCGGCGGTGAGCGCCACCGCCAGCAACCCGCGGTCGACGGGCCGGGCGAACAGGCCGGGCTTGGGCGGCAGGGAGGCGCGCAAGACCCCGCTCGGGCATAGGGCGTAGTCGACGAGGAAGCTGACCGCGATGCCGCACAGGATCTCCAGGGCGCGGTAGACCGCGACGCTGAGCGCCTGCTCGGGCGCGTCGAGGGAGCCGAACAGCACCAGCATCGTGGTCAGCCCGCCGAGCAGCATGGCGTAGCCGTGGGTCACCCGGGCCTCGCCGTAGATGCCCAGCGTGACGGCGGCGACGCACAGGGCGCCGAACAGCAGGTGGTCGTCGACGACGCCGACCCCGATGAAGCCGACGACCGCCCCGACCACGGTGCCGGCGGCCCGGTCGATGCTGCGGGCCAGGGTGGCGGCGACGTCCTTCTGGACGATCGCCAGGGCGGTGATGCCGGCCCAGTCCGGCGAATCGAGGTGGAGCGCGAGGGCGGCCAGCACGCTGAGCACCGTCGCGAGCGCGGTGCGGAAGGCGAGCCCCGAGGTCGGCCCGCCAGCGGCGAGGAGGGCGGCCTGGGCCCGCAGGTCGCCGAGGACGCGGTCGGCGAGGCTCATCGCGGCGCGGCCTCAGCGCATCAGGACGACGCGGGCGTCGGCGCCCATGAACAGGCGCGCCGGCCGCTCGTCGAGGCCGATCGTCACCGGCAGCCGGCGGCTGAGCCGGATCCAGTCGGTGGTCGGCTTGACGTAGGGCAGCAACTGCTCGGCGCCGGGGTGGCGGGCGATGCCGCGCCCGACGCTGCGGACATGGCCGCGATAGAGCCGCCCCGGCGTCGCGTCGAGCCAGACCCGGACCGGCATGCCCTCGGTCAGGCCGGCCGCGACGCTCTCGGTGAAGTTGGCGACCACCCGCCAGCGGGTGTCGTCGACGAGGCCGATCAGCGGCGTGCCGACCCGCGCGAAGTCGCCGGGCCGCAGGCTCAGGTTGGTGACGAAGCCCGGCACCGGCGCCGCCAGCGCGGTCCGCGAGAGGTCGTAGCGGGCGACCGCCAGTTCGGCCTCGGCGACGGCCACCTGTGCCTGCGCGGTCGCCGCCTCGCGCAGGTTGACGGCGATTCGTCCCTTCGCCGCCGCCACCGCGTCCTGGGCCGACTTGAGGGTCTCGGTGGCGCGGTCGAGGTCGGCCCGGGAGACCGTCCCGTCGCCGGCGAGTGCGGCGAACCGGTCGTCGTCCACCTGCGCGAGCGCCCGCGCCGCCTCCGCCGCCCGGAGGTCGGCGGTCAGCGCCGCGGCCTCGGCCTGCTTGACCGCCGTGACCGCCTGCGCCTCGGCGACCCGGGCCTGCTTGAGGGCGACCGCGAGATCGAAGGGCCGCGGGTCGATCTCGGCCAGCGGGTCGCCCGCCCTGACCGGCTGGTCGTCGCGGACATACACGGTCCGCACCGGACCCGCGACCTCGGGCGCGACCGCGACGAAGTCCGACTGCACGTAGGCGTCGTCGGTATAGGCCACGACGGCGCCGAGGCCGTAATAGATCAGCAGGACGAGGCCGACGAAGCCGAGAGCGAGGAGCGCGCGCTTGGGCACGGAGGCGATCCCTGAGGCGACGGATTGCCGTCGCTTCTAATCGCGAAGTGGTAACCGACTGCTGATGGCTCCGCGCCGCTCAGGCGCGCTGCGGCTTGAGCCGCGACAGGCCGCGCCAGGCCGGTGCCAGGACGTGGCTGGTGACCGGGATCAGCAGGCCGCCGACGACGAGGCCGACCAGCCCCGAGCCGATCGCGGTGACGATCCACTCGACCGCGCCGCCGAGGGCCGGCACCGCGTGGGCGGCCTTTTCGGCGGCGGCGTGGATGGCATGGCCGAGCTGCGGCAGGCCGTATTCCTCCAGCCCGTGGACCAGGATGCCGCCGCCGACCCAGATCATCGCGGCGGTGCCGACGATCGCCAGCAGCTTGAGGAAGCCCGGCATGCCCTTGACCAGCCCGCGGCCGATCCCGCGCACGAGGCCCCCGAAGGCCGAGGCGGAGCGGTTCTGCGCCAGGGCGACGCCGGCGTCGTCGGCCTTCACGATCAGCGCGACGACGCCGTAGACCGCGACCGTGATGCCGACGGCGACGACCGCCAGGACGACCGCCTTCGTCCACACGCTGCCCTCGGGCAGGGACGCGAGGGTGATCGCCATGATCTCGGCCGAGAGGATGAAGTCGGTCTTGATCGCGCTCGCCACGCGGCGGTCTTCGAGGGCCCGGGCGTCTTCGCCCGGCGCGGCCGCCTCGTCGTCGTGCGCCCCGTGGTGGAACAGCGCCTCGTAGACCTTCTCGGCGCCCTCGTAGCAGAGATAGGCGCCGCCGAGCATCAGCAGCGGGGTGATCGCCCAGGGCGCGAAGGCGCCGAGCGCCAGGGCGCCGGGCAGCAGGAACAGCAGCTTGTTGCGCAGCGACCCGACCGCGATGCGGCCGATGATCGGCAATTCGCGCTCGGCGGCGAAGCCGACGACGTAGCGGGGCGTCACCGCGGCGTCGTCGATGACGACCCCGGCCGCCTTGGCGCCGGCCCGCGCCGCCTGCCCGGCGACGTCGTCGAGGGAGGCCGCCGCCACCTTGGCGAGCGCCGCGACGTCGTCGAGTAGGGCGATCAGTCCGATGCTCACGGATATTCCTCGTCTCTTTCGGTTTCTGATCGATCGCTCGGCGACTGCGTGGCAGTCGCTGTCGCGATGCAGAAACCGGCTTCGCTCAGGCGCCGCGCGGGCTTCGACAGGGTTCTCCGAACACAGCGTTCGGAAAACCCTGTCGGGCGGCCATCCGCGCCAAGCTGTGCCACATCTCAGGCGGGAATGCGCTGGCCGTCCCAGGCGAACACCCCGCCGCTGTCGCCGGGCGCGAGCCCGTCGAGCACCCGCAGGAGGTGGTCGGCGCTCTCCTCGGGCCGGAAGATCCCGGGCGCGTCGGCGTCGGGCCGGAACGGCCGCGACAGGCCGGTGCCGACCGTGCCCGGATGCAGGCCGGCGACGATCGCCTCCGGGCGCGTCCGGGCGACCTCGATCGCGAGGGTGCGCAGGATCTGGTTCAGGGCGGCCTTCGAGGCGCGGTAGGAGTACCAGCCGCCGAGGCGGTTGTCGCCGATCGAGCCGACCCGGGCCGAGAGCGCGGCGAACACCGCCCGGCCGGAGCGCGGCAGCAGCGGCACGAGATGCTTGGCGACGAGGGCCGGGCCGATGGCGTTGACCGCGAACAGTTCGGCCATCGCGGCCGGATCGAGCGCCCGCAGGGCCTTCTCCGGCGCGATCCCGTCGCGGTGGAGCAGCCCGCTCGCCACCACCACGAGGCCGACCGGGCCGGCCCGCGCCACGAGCCCGGCGGCATCGGCGACGGATGCCTCGTCGGTGACGTCGATCCGCCCGGCCTCGGTCCCGTCCGGGCCGGGGGCGCCGGAGCGCGACAGGGCGAAGACCGGGGCGTGATCGCCGCGCGCGACGAGCGCCGCCGCCAGCGCGCGGCCGATCCCGCCGGAGGCGCCGATCACCACTGCGCTGGTCATGTCGGCGCGCGCCGGTCGTTCCGCTCGGTCATGCCTGCGAGATAGGCGCCGCGGGTCCGGCGGCCAGGGCGGGCGCGGCGCGGCAGCGGAACACCGGCACCTCGCCCTTGCCGCGCATCGGCAGCGGGCCCATGGCCTCCAGGTCGCAGCGGCCGGCGAGGTGCCCGGCCGCGTCGGCGCTGAGGCAGACGCAGCCCGGGGCCCCGGCCTTGGCGAGCCGGGCCGCGACGTTGACGGTGTCGCCCCACAGGTCGAAGCTGAGCTTGCTGCGGCCGACCACCCCGGCGACGACCGGGCCGATATGCAGGCCGCAGCGCAGCTCCCACCGGGCCGGCCCGGCGCGGGCGGCCTCGATCAGCGCGAAGGCGCAGGCGAGCCCGGCCATCACCGCGTCCGGATTGGGCAGCAGCAGGTCGCCGGTCGCCATCAGCCCGTCGCCGATGGTCTTGATCTTCTCCAGGCCGTGCCGCTCGGCCGCCACCTCGAACGCCTCGACGAGGTGCTGGAGGTCGGCGACCACCGTCTCGGGCGGGTGGGCGTCGCAATAGGCGGTGAAGTCGGCGACGTCGCAGAACAGCACCATCACGTCGGGATGGCGGCGCGGCTCGACCCGGCCGGTGGTCTCCAGCTCGTCCACCGCCGAATCCGGCAGGATGGCGTGCAGCAGCTCGCGCAGGCGGTCGCGCTGGGCGTCGATCTGGCGCAGATGCGCCTGCTCGGCGTCGCGCAGCGCCTTCTTCTCGAGGCAGGCGGCGACCCGGGCGCGCAGCAGCACCTTGTTGAAGGGCTTCGGCAGGTAGTCCTCGGCCCCGAGCTCGATGCAGCGCACCACCCGCTCGATGTCGCTGACCGCCGAGATCATGATGACCGGGACGTGCCGCAGCACCGGATCGGCCTTCATCGCCACGAGCACGCCGATGCCGTCGAGTTCCGGCATCATCACGTCGAGGAGCACGAGGTCGAACGGCCGCTCGGCCAGCCGCGCCAGCGCCTCGCGGCCGTCGCAGGCCAGCGCGACGTTGCCCCAGCCCTCGCGCTTGAGGCGCTGGGTCAGGGTGAAGCGGTTGTTGTCGTCGTCGTCGACGACGAGGATCGCCGGGTCGCTCACGGGCCGGCCTCCCCGCCGATCAGGCGCCGGATCTTGCCGAGCAGCCGCGGCATGTCCACCGGCTTGAGGTCGTAGTCGTTGCAGCCGGCCTCGAGCGCCTGGGTGCGGTCGCCCGCCATGGCGTGGGCCGAGAGCGCGATGACCGGGATCGCTTGGGTCGCCGGATCGCCCTTCAGCACCCGCGTCGCCTCCCAGCCGTCGAGGATCGGCAGGCCGAGATCCATCAGGATCAGGTCCGGCCGGCATTGGCGCGCAAGCTCGACGCCGGCGGCGCCGTCGCGGGCGACCACGACCTCGAAGCCGTGCTTCTGCAGGCGGCGCTGCAGCATGTAGATGTTGTCGTCGTTGTCCTCGACGTAGAGGATCCGTGCCATCGCTGCCCCACCCTCACGCCGCCGCGGCGGTGACCGGCGCCCGGTCGGGCAGCGTCACGGTGAACACCGAGCCCTTGCCGATCTCGCTCGCCGCGGTGATGTCACCGCCCATCAGGCCCACCAGCCGGCGGCTGATCGCGAGGCCGAGGCCGGTGCCGCCGTACTTGCGGTGCTTGGCGGCCCCGGCCTGATGGAATTCCTGAAACAGCTGCGGCAGCTGGTCGGGCTCGATCCCGATCCCGGTATCGGCCACCGCCAGGACCAGCCGGTCGCCGTGGCGCCGGGCCGTCACCGTCACCTCGCCGTTCTCGGTGAACTTGCAGGCGTTCGACAGCAGGTTGAGCAGGATCTGGCGCAGGCGCATCGGGTCGGTCTGCGCCTGCCCGAGGCCCGGATCGGCGTCGAGCCGGATTCGGTTGCGGCGCCGGTCGGCGAGGGGCTCGGCGGTCTCCACCACCTCGTCGACGAGGGCGCGCAGGTCGAACTCCTCGGGTTGCAGCTCGAGCTTGCCGGCCTCGATCTTGGCGAGGTCGAGCACCTCGTTGATGAGCTGGAGCAGCAGCTTGCCGGCCTTGAGCACGCGCCCCAGCGGCTCCTCCAGATGCGTGTCGCCGTCGCTCTCGGCGTCCTCGACCAGCATCTCGGTGATGCCGATGATCGCGTTGAGCGGCGTGCGCAGCTCGTGGCTCATGCTGGCGAGGAAGTCGGACTTCGCCCGGCTCGCCAGCTCGGCCTGCTCCTTGGCCAGCCGCAGCTCGGCCTCGACCCGCTTCAGCTCGGTGAGGTCGAAATAGGTCAGCATCCGCCCGCCGTCGGGCAGGGCGACGATCTCGTACTGGAGCACGCGCCCGTCGGGCCAGCGCCACTCGGCCGGCGGGCCCGACCCGGCCCGGATCGCGGCGATCCGGGCGTCGACATAGGAGCGCCACTCGCCGTCGCGGACGTTGTAGACGCCGCGCCGGCGCAGGATCTCCAGCAGGTCGGCCATGGCGAGGCCGGGGCGCACCATCGCCTCGGGCACCATCCACAGGTCGCGGAACGCGCGGTTGTGCATCACCACGCCGAGCCCGGCATCGAGGATCAGCACGCCGTAATCGATGGTGTCGAGGACGACCTGACGCTCGCGCAGGTTCTGGTCGGCGACCTCGACCGCGGTGTCGCGGAACACCGTCAGGGCCCGGGCCATGTCGGCGACCTCGTCGGCGCCGGCGGCGGGGGGCAGCGGCACCCGCAGGTTGCCGCCGGCGATGGCCTTCATGCTGCCGCTCAGCGCCATCAGCCGGCGCACGAGATAGCGGTCGACGAAGAACCACGTGAAGGCGAGGAGCAGCAGCACCGCGGCGCCGCCGATCGCCACCCCGGCGATGACCGGGCGGTCGTGGATCGCCCGCTCGCGCTCGACGGCGTTGCGCAATTCGCGGCGCAGCTCGACGGTGGTGCGGGTGAGCGCCGTGCCGAGGTCGCCGAGGGCGCGCTCGGCGGCGATGGCCGGCCCGATCAGGGTGGTGAGGTCGGCGGCGCCGTCGACGGCGAGGCGCTCGGCCTCGGCGTAGCGCGCGCGCGCGCCTGCGAGAGCCTCGGTCAGGCCGGCCATCGCCTGGGGCACCGCCGCCTTCGTGGCGCCGGAGGCGGTGATGAGCGCCACCGACGCATCGAGCCGGTCCCAGGTCTCGCGCTGCGCCGCGCGTTCCTCGGCGCTGGCCGGGGCGGCGGCGACCGCCCGCGAGGGGAGCTGGCGCGCCTGGGCTCGCAGCCGGGCGACCATCTCCTCGGCGACGAAGTCGGCCTCGATCACCGCGTGCGCCGACCCGATGAAGCTCACCGCCGCCTGCAACTCGCGCACGAAGTGGTTCACCGTCATCACCTGGACGATGAGCAGCCCGACCGGGACCGACATCGTCAGCAGCACCTTGTTGCGAATCCGCATCCTGGCTCTCTCCGGCGGCCGCGGCCTCAGACCTTGCCGCGCTCGCGCCAGCCCTCGACGATCGCCGCCGCCTCCCCGTGCGCCCGCTCCGCCGCCTCCTCCGGCGTCTCGCGTCCGGTCGCGACGGCGGAGAACATCCGCGAGACGACGCCCCGGGCGTAGATCTCGGCGATGGCCGGGTTGGTGTAGCCGGGATGGCCGACATTCGTGGTCCAGCCCGGGACCTGCGGCATGACCGCGTAGCGCGCGCCCTGCCCGGCCGCGAGGGCGGCGAGGTCGGGCACGGTGCCGGGATAGCACGGCATGTTCTGGAGGCCGCTGGCGATCAGCGCCTCGCGGGAGCGGCCGGCAAGGTCGGCCAGGAAGCGGCGGGCGCCGTCCTGGTTCTCGGCGAACGTCCAGATCGCGTAGGTGTAGAAGCCGAACGAGCCGAGGCGCGCCGCCGGGCCGGCCGGCATCGCGGACAGGCGCAGGTCTTCGGCGAAGGGCAGGCCCATCGTGTCGGCGGCCCGCAGGATCGACAGGCTGTCGACGGTGAACGAGCCCTCGCCGGTGAGCATGAAGCGGTTGTTGGAGGCCCCGTCCCAGGTCAGCACGTCCGGGATCATCGCCTGCTCGTAGAGCGCCTTGACGTAGGCGAGCGCGTCGAGCGTTTCCCGGGACTTGAGCGCGACGGCGCCCTCGGCGGTCTGCTCGTGGGCGCCGAACGAGTACAGGATCGAGCGCAGGGTCTGTTCGCCGTTGTGCTCGGCGGCGAGGCTGAGGCCGAGGGGGCGCCCGGTCACGAGCTTGATCCGCCGGCCGCCGGTGAGCACGTCGTCCCAGCGGTCGGGCGCCGCCCGGATCCCGTCCCACAGATCCTTGCGGTCGTTGACCAGGGCCGGCTGGAACACCGCCGCGAAGCCGACATGCGAGCGCGTCCGCGGGTTGTAGTGGGCCCGCACCGCGAAGTCGTGCGGCGCACCGTAGCGCCGCCGGCACTCCTCGAACACCTCGCGGTGGTCGACGAGGTGGTCGAGATACATCGCATGCGGGGTCACGAACTGCACGAGGTCGTGGCCGCGCTGCGCCCTGATCTCCTCCAGGGCCTGCCGGGTGATGTCGCCGTAGCCGACGCTGTCGACGATGACGGTGGTGTCGTTGGCCTCGCCCCACTCCTTGGCGAAGACCTCCTTGAACCAGCGGTCGTAGCCGGGGATGAAGTGGCGCCACTGCATGATCCGCAGGGTCCTGGGCTCGGCCCGGGCCGGGCGGGGGCGCAGGGACAGCCCGGCGGCCAGCGCCGCCGACCCGCCCGCCGCGAGCAGCCGCCGCCGCGCGATCGCGTTCCCGCTCCCCATGCGCCCGTTCCCCGCGGAGGCCGGCCTCGATTCCCGCCGGACGGAGGTCCGTCTAGCACAGGCGATCGGGCAGAACGACGGCCTTGGCGACGCGTCCGGGACAGATGGCGGCGGATCCGCAGAAGTCGTCGGGGCAGTTCCGGACGACGCGATGCTCCGCGTCGATTGCAGCCGCGCTGTCGCGGGGATCCGTCACCATGATCGGAGGGCCGAACGGCCGTTGCCCAGCAGTCACGGGACTGGACCGATGGCAGCCGGATCCTGGCTCACGCCGGGCTGTGCTCGGGACAAGACGCGTCTCCCTTCTCCCGGGAGAGGTCATCGTAGTCCCATGTCTCCCGATGATGCGGGTTTCAGACGATCCGATCCGAGAACCGTAACAGTTGCTCACCGGCTTGGCCGTCCCTTGCGGATGAAACGAAGTGGCGGTCGCCTGCACCCGTTGCCCCGGTCGACGGCGGCTCTCGGTGTGGCGCACCTTTCCTCTCCCGAGTGGGAGAGGGGCCGTGGGGATCGAAGATCCCGCGTGAGGGTGGCTAGGGTTCCGCAATAATCCTGAACGGTTGAGCTGCGCTGCTCGACGCTCGGCGCTTAACCCTGAACCATCTCCACCCTCACCCCTACCCCTCTCCCACTCGGGAGAGGGGATCCCGCGCACAACATTTATACTGTGAGATCAATCGGTTGGAGCAATTCTCCCTTTAGAAAGGCACTGAACCGCCCGGCTCACGCCGCCAGCGGCACGGACCGCGGACCCGGGAGGGCGGGAAGCGCCTCCAGAGCCGCGGCCACCGCGGTCTCGCCGGCGAGCGAACGGGCGAGGCCCCGCGCCTCGTCGCGGGTCGCCTCGGACTCGAAGCGGTTGAGGAGCGCCACGAGCGCGTGGCTCTCGGCGAAGGGCATCGTCTCGCAGGCGGTGAGCGCCCGCTCGATCATCCGCCGCGACAGCGCAGGACCGCCGAGGGCGGACAGACCGCGGGATTCCTCGCGCCACGCCGACAGGGCCGCCGCGAAGGCCGGCTGCAGCGTTCCGGGCAGCCCGGCCCGGCGGTAGAGCGCCGGGAAGCCGCCATGGGGGTCGTGCAGGAGGCCGGCGGTGCGCTCCGGCGTCAGCCCGGTCAGGTCCGAGAACGCCGCCTCGGTGAAGGCGATCCGGCGCGTCAGCAGCGCCCGCAGGATCAGGCCGGCGGTGAGCTGGCCGTTGCGGCGCAGGTGCTCGACCAGCCGGCGCAGGTCGCCGCGCTCGGCCCCCTCGGCGAGGCCGAGCGTGGTGCGCTCGCTCGCCTCCCGGGCGACCCGGGCGCCGCGCTCCGGCGAGAGCCAGCCGCAGCCGACGACGAAATCCGACAGCGAGGCGGCGAGCCGTGCCGTCACCGCCTGCCGCACGTCGAGGGGCAGGTCGGCGCGGGCGAGCAGCGCCTCGCGCAGCGACCCGTCGTCGCCGTGGCGGTCGACGAGGCGCAGCAGGCTGCCGCGGGTGATCTCGGCGCCCGGATTGGCGGCGAGGCGCGCGAGCGCCGCCGGCCCGGCGATCTCCGCGAGCGCCCCGCACAGCATCGGCGACAGGTAGGGCCGGTCCGCGATGGCGAGGCGGGCCGCCTCCTCGCCGATCGCCGCGCAGTCGACGAGGTCGGGATCGGTCAGCACCGGCGAGCGCGCCAGCACCAGGGCGGCGATGTCCGGCTGGTCCTGGGCCAGGGCCACCACCAGCGGGCGCGGCGCCTCGGCGGCGTTGGCGCAGGCCTCGGCCAGCGCCCGGCGCACCACCGGCGAGGGGTCGTCGAGGAGCGCCATCAGGGCGGTGCGGGCCTCGCGGCGGCCCTCCCCGGCGAGGCCGGCATAGAGGTAGGCCCGCGCCAGGGCGGCCGCCGCCTCGGCCCGGCGGCCGGCGGAATCGTGGCGCGTCCACAGCAGGAACTGGCGAATCGTCATCGGCGGGGCTCCCGGATCTCGGATCAGCGGCGGGCGGCGGGCGGGCGGTAGGCGGCGAGGTCGAGCGGAACGGCGCGGGCGGCGAACTCGGCCGGCCGGGCCGGCGGCAGCGGCGCGCTGGTCATCACGGCGGGAATGGCCGCAGTCGCGGCGGCCGGGGCC
>NZ_SACP01000169.1 GCF_004004555.2 Methylobacterium oryzihabitans | reverse complement strand
ACATGCAGCTTGCCCAGCAACTGGCGCATGCTGGTGTTCTCGACGATGGTGCCGTGGTCGATGATGCCGATGTTGCGGCACAGCTGCTCAGCCTCTTCCAGGTAGTGGGTGGTGAGGATGATGGTGATGCCCTTCTGGTTCAGCTCGGTGAGAAAGCTCCACATGGAGCGGCGCAGTTCGATGTCCACACCTGCGGTGGGTTCGTCGAGGATCAACAGGCGCGGCTCGTGAATCAGCGCGCGGGCAATCATCAAGCGGCGCTTCATGCCGCCAGACAACGAACGAGACTGCACATCACGCTTGTCCCACAAGCCCAGCTGGGTCAGGTACTGCTCGGCGCGTTCCTTGGCCAGCTTGGGCGGAATACCGTAATAGCCGGCCTGGGTCACGACGATGTCGAAGGTTTTCTCGAACTGGTTGAAATTGAATTC
>NZ_SACP01000168.1 GCF_004004555.2 Methylobacterium oryzihabitans | reverse complement strand
AGGCCATCGAGGCTCAGGGTCAGCAAGCCTGAGCCCGCCACAGCCTGTTCCACCCATGGTGCCAGGGCCTTGTCGCCGAACTGGGCGAGGGTGGTCGCGGCCAATTGGTGACGCCACAACGGCACTTGCGCCAGGGCACCGCCCTGGGCATCGAGGATCTGCACCAGCTCGGTCATGCCCAGCCCGCTGCCACCCGCAGCTTCGGGGATAGCCAGGGCATGCAGGCCGGGTTGTACGCAGCTGTGCCACAGGTCTTGCATATAGGCTTGCCCGCAGAGGTCCCAGTCACGCAGGCGCTCGTCGGTGCAGTAGTCGCTCATCAGGCTGCCCGCCATTTCGGCAATGGCACGCTGCTCTTCGCTGAGTTCAAAATCCATGGTGCCCCCTACTGTGCCGATGGACGGAACATCGGCAGCGCCAGGTCGTCGTCG
>NZ_SACP01000167.1 GCF_004004555.2 Methylobacterium oryzihabitans | reverse complement strand
AAGTGCTGCGCGGTGCTTCAGGCTTATTGCAAGGCACCGGCAGCCCAGGTGGCGCAATCAACCTGGTGCGCAAGCGTGGACAAACGGCGCCGACCGTTACGCTGACAGGCAAAGCTGGCTCCTGGGACCACTATGGCCTGCAGCTGGATGCCGGCGGCCCGCTGACGACCGACGGCCGTGTGCGCGGGCGGCTTGTCGCTGACGAAGACCAAAGCGACAGCTTCATCGACTATGTCTGGAGCAAAAGCCATTCGTTGTATGGCGCCCTGGACATCGACCTGAACGACGCGACCACGGTGGGCGGCGGTATCAGCTACAACCGTCAGCAGTCCCGGCCGATGCTGCGCGGCCTCCCACGCTACGCCAGTGGCAAACCGGTCGACCTGCCGCGTTCGACTTACACCGGCGCCCGCTGGAGCCGCGCAGAAACC
>NZ_SACP01000166.1 GCF_004004555.2 Methylobacterium oryzihabitans | reverse complement strand
CGGCTTGCCCGAACGCCCCGGTCCTGCTTGCAAGGCCGGGGCGTTTTAGTCCGTGCGGACGATGTTGTGGGGTTTGCGCGGCACCAATACTAGCCAACACCACCATTCAACAAGGAGCAACGTTATGCCAGTTACAGCGGTCAGCGGTTCTGCATCCGGTATCGGCGCGGCAGTCTGCCAGGCGCTACGCGCCGCCGGGCACCGCGTCATCGGCATCGACCGGGCAAATGCCGAGGTGATTGCCGACCTGTCCAGCGCAAGCGGGCGCCAGGCCGCCATCAGTGCGGTGCTCGAGCACTGCGACGGGGTGCTCGACGGCCTGGTGTGCTGCGCCGGGGTTGGCTCCAGCGCGGTGTCCGACACCATCGTGTCGGTCAACTACTTTGGCGTCTGTGAGCTGCTTGACGGCCTGGCCGATGCGTTGGCCAAGGGC
>NZ_SACP01000165.1 GCF_004004555.2 Methylobacterium oryzihabitans | reverse complement strand
CAGGTCTTCCAGTGCGCCATCCAGGGCCTGGGCCAGGCTGTCACCCTGCTGCAGGCGCCAGGTCAGGTAGCCGGCGGCCACTTCAGTGTCGTTGTCGGTTTCGAAACTGATGCCTTCGCGCTTGAGCTCCTGGCGCAGGCGAAAGTGGTTGGACAGCGAGCCGTTGTGCACCAGGCACAGGTCGGCGCCGGTGGAAAACGGGTGGCTGCCTTCCATGGTCACGGCGCTTTCGGTGGCCATGCGGGTGTGGCCGATAATGTGGCTGCCCTTCATGCCGGCCAGGCCGAAGCGACTGGAAATTTCCGCCGGCAAGCCCATGCCCTTGAGGATTTCGATGCTCTGCCCGGCGCTCATGATGCGCACCTCCGGCGCGAGCGCAGCCAGCGCGGCGCGGGCCGCAGCTTCATCGGTATGCACTTTGAGCACTGCGGCGC
>NZ_SACP01000164.1 GCF_004004555.2 Methylobacterium oryzihabitans | reverse complement strand
ACAAGGCGATACCCGAGTGCATGTCGTCGCTGCCATCAAGGTGCGGGTCGTAGGCCAGGCCTTTCCAGCCCACGGTAGTACGCGGTTTTTCGACGTAGGCGCGCATCACCAGCAGCAGCTTGTCATCCACTTCGCTGCTGAGGGCGGCCAGGCGGTCGGCGTATTCCAGGGCCGAGCGTGGGTCGTGGATCGAGCATGGGCCGACGATGACCAGCAGGCGCTCGTCGCGGCCTTCGAGGATGTTGCGGATGGCTTGGCGGTGGGCCTGGACTTGCTGGGCCAGTTCACTGGACAGCGGCATCTGCTGCTTGAGCAGGTGCGGGCTGGGCAGGCGCTTGCTGACGGTGGTGTTGGCTGCTTGCGGCTGGGTCAGGGGCAGGGCGAGGTTGGTAGCTTGCATGGCGTTTTTCCCTGGGCGGACGGCGGGTTCTGGCCC
>NZ_SACP01000163.1 GCF_004004555.2 Methylobacterium oryzihabitans | reverse complement strand
GCCGTGGGCAGGAAGCACTTGAACAGCGCCGCGTCATACAGGTCATGGGTAGCCGGGGTGTCCGGCAGCAGGTTGATCACGTAGTCGACCTGGCCAACCATGCGCGGCAAGTCGGCCAGGGCCGCCACCTCGACGAACGGTGCCTGTTCCCGGGCGGTGCTGGCCACACCGTACAGCACCACACCAAACGGTTGCAGGAACTCGGCCACACGCTGGCCAATGTCGCCGGTGCCGACAATCAGCACCTTGCGCCCTTCCAGCGTGCGCCCCGGGCGGTCATCCCAGCGCCGCTCGACCTGGCTGACCAGGCGCGACAGCACCTCGCGCTCATGGCCAAGCATGTAGGTCAGCATGTACTCGGCCATCACCTGGCCGAAAATGCCCACCGCACGGGTCAGGCGATAATCACGCGGCAGGCCGTCGGCCAGCAACGGCG
>NZ_SACP01000162.1 GCF_004004555.2 Methylobacterium oryzihabitans | reverse complement strand
CTGCGTGGCCTGTTCGATGGCGAGGAAACCGATAGCGACGGGCCGGTGGAATTCGAGTTCTTGGTAGCCGACCGCGATGGTAACAAACTGGCGGCCAACGACCTCAAGGTGCGGTTGATCCGCGAGCGCCGTGACTACTATTGGAACTACTCGCAGAGCGACGGCTGGAGCTACGCCTACAACGAGAAATTCCTGACCCAGAACGAAGAGACAGTCAGCGTCAAGGCGGGCTCCACTGCCAAGCTGAGCTTCCAGGTTGAATGGGGCCCGTACCGCGTCGAGGTGGAAGACCCGCAGACCGGCCTGGTGTCCAGCGAGCGCTTCTGGGCCGGTTACCGCGCCCAGGACAACGCCGAAGGCGGTGCCGTGCGCCCCGACCAGGTCAAGCTGGCGCTGGACAAACCGTCCTACGCCGACGGCGCCACGGCCAAGGTTAC
>NZ_SACP01000161.1 GCF_004004555.2 Methylobacterium oryzihabitans | reverse complement strand
GCATCCACGCGGCGGCGGCGAAGTGGCCAAGCAGGCGCCAGCGGGCAGCGATGTGGCCGTGGTCGTCCATGAAGCCGATTACCGCGATCAACGCCCCTGCCCCACCAATGGCGACCAGCGGCGCCAGCGGCACCGCACCGGCCATGCCCAGTAGCGGCAGGCAGGCCAGGAAGCTCAGCACAATGGCCACGCCACCACCCCGTGGGGTGGGCACGGTGTGCGAACTACGCGCGTTGGGCACGTCGATGATCTGCTTGTTCAGGGCGTAGCGCCGTAGCGCCTGGTCCACATCCAGCGGGGGCTGCCAGCCCAGCAGTTCACGGGCTTTGCCACTGTCTACCTCCAGCGACCCGCACAGGCGCTGCGCCAGGCCGCCCTTGCCGGCGAGTGTCGCCGCCCCCTTCAGCCAGCTGGCAGGTACGGGCAGCAACCTGGCGGG
>NZ_SACP01000160.1 GCF_004004555.2 Methylobacterium oryzihabitans | reverse complement strand
CCCTCAGGGCACTGGCTGATCGCTGCCAACATCACGCCACGCTGGCGCGCCGCCCGCAGCACATTCAGCAGCGCCTGGTCATCCGACGGCCCGGTACCGCTGCCGTAGCACTCCAGCAGCAAACCCTGCACACCACTGTCGATCAAGGCCTGCAAGTGCCCGGCCTGCAGCCCGGGGAACACCGGCACTATCGCCAGGTTGACCGGCTGGCGCGGGTGCTTGTAGCCAAGCTCGGCGGGAATCGCCCCGGCCCGCTCGCCGTCGCGATGGCGCGGCAACGCAGCAAAGGCATCGAACGCCTCGCTGCGAAGCTTCGACGCCCGGCAGCCATGCAGCAGCTGATCGTGGAAGTACAGCTGCACGCCATTCTCCAGCCCTTGTTCGAACTGGCGCAGCGCACCGCACAGGTTGGCCCAGGCATCGCTGTCTGCGGCACCTGC
>NZ_SACP01000015.1 GCF_004004555.2 Methylobacterium oryzihabitans | reverse complement strand
GGCGGGCCGGGCCGCGACCTTCGCGGCGGCCTCCGCCGCCGACGCCCGCACGGCGGCCGACGCCGCCGAGGCCGCCGCCCTGTTCTCGCCCGCGGCCTGGGCCGGGGCGGTGGCGATCCTCGACGAGGCCCTCGGGATCGGCGAGGCGGCGCCGGCCGTCCCGGTCGATCTCGCGCGCGAGCGCATGGCGGCGGCGCGGGCGGCTGTTTGAGTAAATATTCATAGTATTTACCGCGCGAAGAACCCCTTTCCCGGACGACTGGAACGCAGTGAAAGGAGATCCGGGATCCAGCACAATAAGTCGCGAAGCGTCCATACACAGCGACAACGCTGAGATATGGAGCCGCTTCGCGGCACATCTGACGTCTGGATCCCGGATCTCCTTCCGCTTCGCTTCAGTCGTCCGGGAAATGGGGCCTGTTCTTTGGATCGAGAGTCAAGCAAGCTCCGAGCGCGGCTCAGGTCTTCAGCACGAGGCAGGCGCCGCCGGTGCCGCGGATGCGGTTGCACAGGGCCTCGGCCCCTGCCCGGGACTCGGCCGGGACCCGGATGCGGTAGAAGGCGCGGGTGCCGCGGTTGCGGAAGCGGGTGCCGATGACCATCGGGCGCACGTCGCCGAGGATCCCGACGTAGCGGTCGCGGGCGCGGCCGAAGGCGGCCAGCGCCGCCGCCTTGGAGAAGTTGCCGGCGAGCTGAATGCCCCAGGGCGCCAGCGACGGCGTGCTGTCGGCGAAGTAGGTCTCGTTGCGCCCGCGCACCCGCAGGGCCGCCGTGACCTGGAGGCAGCGGGTCTCGGCCGGTTCGGTCAGGTCGCGCTTGGGGTCGGCCTTCGCCTCGGCGGCCCAGTCCTCGGCCGGGCGGCCGGTGATGGCGACGACGTAGGCCCGGGTCTCCCCCGGCAGGCCGCCGGTGCCGGAAAGCCACGCCGAGACCCGCCCCGGCCCGCCGTTATAGGCCGCCGCCGCGAGGCCGAGATTGCCGAACCGCTTGCGCAGGTCGACGAGGAGGCGGGCCGCCTCGGGGATCGCCTGCTCCGGGTCGAACGGGTCGGCGAGGCCGCGCTCGGCCGCCGTGCCGGGCATGAACTGCGCCACGCCCTGCGCCCCCGCCCGGCTGACCACGCCGGGGCGGAAGCTGCTCTCGCGCCAGATCAGCCGGGTCAGGAACGACACCGGCAGCGACTGCGCCGCCGCCGCGCCGTCGATCAGCCGGCACAGGGCCTGCTCGACGCTCTCGCTGCCGCCGGTGCCGGTGCCGGTGGCGGCCTCGGCCGGCGCCGCCGCGAGCAGGACGGCGAACAGGGCGGGGCGGGGGGAGGGAAGGCGCGTCACGGCGCCCTACGTAACCGAGCCGGGCGGGCGCGGGAATGGCCCCCGCCCGCCGCGGGAGCTTGGCGGCACACGATGCCGCAGGTTACGGGAGGGACCCTTCGTCCCATACCGGCCGGGGACCCCATCCGATCGCGGAGCCGATGACCGCATCCCTCCTCTCCGTCCAGGACCTCTCCGTCGCCTTCCGGCAGGGCGGGCGTGAGACGCTCGCCGTCGACCGGGTGTCGTTCGAGATCGCCCCCGGCGAGACCGTGGCGCTGGTCGGCGAGTCCGGCTCGGGCAAGTCGGTCACCGCCCTGTCGGTGCTGCGCCTCCTCGACGGGGCCGCCCATCACCCCGGCGGCCGGGTCCTGTTCAAGGGCCGCGACCTCCTTGCCCTGCGCGACGCCGAGATCCGCGCCGTGCGCGGCGACGCCATCACGATGGTGTTCCAAGAGCCGATGACCTCGCTCAACCCGCTGCACCGGGTCGGCGATCAGGTCGGCGAGGTGCTGCGGCTGCACCGGGGCGCGTCGGCCGCCGAGGCCCGCGCCCGCACCCTCGACCTCCTGCGCCTCGTCGGGCTGCGCAACGCCGAATCGCGCCTCGGCGCCTATCCGCACGAACTGTCCGGCGGGCAGCGCCAGCGGGTGATGATCGCGATGGCGCTCGCCTGCGAGCCCGACCTGCTCATCGCCGACGAGCCGACCACCGCCCTCGACGTCACCGTCCAGGCCCAGATCCTCGACCTGCTCGCCGACCTCAAGGGCCGCCTCGGCATGGCGATGCTGTTCATCACCCACGATCTCGGCGTGGTGCGCCGGGTCGCCGACCGGGTCTGCGTCATGCTCCAGGGGCGCATCGTCGAGACCGGCCCGGTCGCCGAGGTTTTTTCCGCCCCGCAGCACGACTACACCCGCCGCCTGCTCGCCGCCGAGCCGAAGGGCCGCGCCAACCCGGTTCCGGCTTCGGCCGAGACGCTCGTCGAGGCGGGGCCGATGAAGGTGTGGTTCCCGCTCCGCACCGGCCTGTTCCGACGCACCACCGGCCACGTCAAGGCGGTGGACGGCGTCTCGGTGCGGGTGCGGGCCGGCGAGACCGTCGGGGTGGTCGGCGAATCGGGCTCGGGCAAGACGACGCTCGGCCTCGCCCTCCTGCGCCTGCTCGCCTCCGAGGGGCCGGTCGTCTATCTCGGCCGGCGCATCGACGGGCTCGGATCCGGCGCCATGCGGCCGCTGCGGCGCGAGATGCAGGTGGTGTTCCAGGACCCCTACGGCTCGCTCTCGCCTCGGCTCTCGGTCGCCGAGATCGTCGAGGAGGGCCTGCTGGTCCAGGGCCGTGCCGGCAGCACCGCCGAGCGCCGCGCCACCGTCGCCCGGGCGCTGGCCGATGTCGGGCTCGACCCCGCCGCCATGGACCGCTACCCGCACGAATTCTCCGGCGGCCAGCGCCAGCGCATCGCCATCGCCCGGGCCATGGCGCTCGACCCGCGCTTCGTCGTCCTCGACGAGCCGACCTCGGCCCTCGACATGTCGGTCCAGGCCCAGATCGTCGCCCTGCTGCGCGACTTGCAGGCCCGGCGCGGCCTCGGCTACCTGTTCATCAGCCACGACCTCAAGGTCGTGCGGGCGCTCGCCAACCGCGTGATCGTGATGCAGGACGGCCAAGTGGTCGAGGAAGGCGAGGCCGACGCGATCTTCGCCGACCCGAAGACCGCCTACACCCGCGCCCTGTTCGCCGCCGCCTTCGACCTCGCCACCGCCCCGGCCGGAGCGGTGCGGGAATGACCGCGCCCGGCCGCGCCCTCGTCGTCGTGCTCGATTCCGTCGGCATCGGCGGCGCGCCGGACGCCGCCGCCTACGGCGACGCCGGCGCCGACACCCTCGGCCACATCGCCGAGGCCTGCGCCCGCGGGGAGGGCGACCGCGCCGGCCTGCGCGCCGGCCCCCTGCGCGTGCCCCACCTCGCCGCCCTCGGGCTCGGCCTCGCCGCCGGCGCCGCGACCGGCCGGGTGCCGCCCGGCCTCGCCCCCGTAGGCCCGGTCGCGGGCGCCTGGGGCCACGCCGTCGAGACCGCCCGCGGCAAGGACACGCCCTCGGGCCACTGGGAGATCGCCGGTCTCGTCGCCGACTTCGAGTGGGGCCACTTCCCCGCCACCGAACCGGCCTTCCCGCCCGCCCTGACCGCGGCCCTCGTCGCCGAGGCCGGGCTGCCCGGCCTGCTGGGCGACCGCCACGCCTCCGGCAGCGCCATCGTCGACGCACTCGGGGCCGAGCACGTCCGGACCCTCCGGCCGATCGTCTACACCTCCGCCGACAGCGTGTTTCAGATCGCCGCCCACGAGGAGGCCTTCGGGCTCGACCACCTCTACGCGGTCTGCCGCATCGCCCGGCGCCTGTGCGATCCCTACCGGGTCGGCCGGGTGATCGCCCGGCCGTTCGCCGGCGACGCGGCGGCGGGCTTCGTCCGCACCGCCCACCGGCGCGACTTCGCGACGCCGCCGCCCGGCGACACCCTGCTCGACCGCCTCGCGGCGGCGGACCGCCCGGTGGTGAGCGTCGGCAAGATCGGCGACATCTTCGCCCACCGCGCCACCGGCCGCGAGATCAAGCCGCACGGCAACGACGCCTGCCTCGACGCGGCCCTCGCCGCCCTGGCCGACCTGCCCGCCGGCGGGTTCGTCTTCGTCAACCTCGTCGATTTCGACACCGAGTACGGCCACCGCCGCGACGTGCCGGGCTACGCCGCCGCCCTGGAGCGGTTCGACGCCCGGGTGCCGGAGATCCGCGCCGCCCTGCGGCCGGGCGACCTCGCGCTCGTCACCGCCGACCACGGCAACGACCCGACCTGGGCCGGCACCGACCACACCCGCGAGCAGGTGCCGGTCCTCGCCTTCGGTCCCGGCCTCGCGCCGGGCGCCCTCGGCCGGCGCGCCACCTTCGCCGATCTCGGCGCCACGGTCGCGGCGCATCTCGCCCTGCCGCCCGGCGGCGCCGGACAATCCTGGCTGTGACCGCATGAGCGCGACGACGATGCCGGCCGGGGCCTACGCGCCGCCGGCGCCTCCCCTGGCGGGCCGGATCGGCTGGCTGCGCCTCCTCGCCGCGTTCCGGCGCAACGCGCTGGCGGCGCTGCCGGAGGCCTGCCTGCACGAGCCGGTGGTGACCCTGCGGCTGCCGTTCGGCGGCGCGATGGTGCTGGCCTGCACGCCCGAGGCGGTGCGCCAGATCCTCGTCTCCGGCACCGACGCCTTCGCCCGGCTCCCGGCGGGGCGGCGGGTGCTCGGGCCGATCGCCGGCCGCGGCCTCGTGCTCGCCGAGGGCGAGACCTGGCGCCGCCAGCGCCGGGTCCTCGCCCCGGCCTTCACGCCCCGGACCGTGCCGCTGATGGCCGGGCACATCGCCCGCGCGGCGCAGGCCAGTGCCGCGCGGCTCGACGCCACCCTCGGGCAGCCGGTCGACCTCCACGCCGAGATGCAGCGGCTGAGCCTCGACATCGCCGCCACCGCGATGTTCTCCCTCGAGGCCGACACCTTCGGCCCGCGGATGCGCGCGATGGTGTCGGGCTATCTCGGCGGGCTCGGGCGCCCGACGATCGCCGACTTCCTGCTCCCGCCCGGCCTGCCGACCCCCCTGAGCCCGCGCCGGGCGCTGTTCCGCCGCCGCTGGACCGCTCTGGTGCGGGGCATCGTCGCGGCCCGCCGGGCGGAAGGCGCGGGGACGGAGGCGCCGCGCGACCTGTTCGACCTCCTGCGCGCCGCCCACGGCGACGGCCCGGACTCGCTCCTCGTCGACGAGATCGGCACGATGATCGTCGCCGGGCACGAGACCACCGCCTCGACCCTGTTCTGGGCCTGCACCCTGCTCGCCCGCAGCCCGGGGATCCAGGACGCCCTGGCCCGCGAGGCGGCGGAGCTCGACCTCGGCGAGGCCGGCGCCGCGGCGGCGCTGCCGCGCCTGCGCCTCGCCCGGGCCGTGGTGCAGGAGACGCTGCGGCTCTACCCGCCGGCCCACGTCATCGCCCGGCGGGCGGCGCGGGGGGGCGAGATCTGCGGCACCGCGATCCCGGCCGGCGCGACCGTGATGATCCCGACCTGGGTCCTGCACCGCAACCCGCGCTGGTGGGACCGGCCCGAGCTGTTCTCGCCCGCCCGCTTCCTCGACGGGCCCGAGCCGGACCGCCACGTCTACCTGCCGTTCGGCGCCGGGCCGCAGGTCTGCATCGGGGCGCAGCTCGCGCTCGCCGAGGCGACCCTGGTCCTCGCCCGCCTCGCCCGCGACCACGTCCTCGCCATCGACGGCGACCGGCCGGTGCTGCCGGTGGCGACCGTGACCCTGCGGCCCGACCACAGCCCGCTGTTCCGCCTCGCCCGGCGCCGGCCGGCCTGACCGGATCCCCGGAACCCGACCCCCGAATCCGGCATCCCCTTTGTCCGGACATCCTCTATAGGTCCGGCGATCCACGGAGGCGGGGACCACGAGTGCGACCCTGGCGCGGCGAGGCGTCTGACCGGCGCGGCTACCATCACGGCAACCTCAAGGAGGCGCTGATCGAGGCGGCGCGCCGCTTCATCGCGGAGCGGGGCCTCGGCGGCTTCACCCTGGTCGATGCCGCGCGCCTCGTCGGGGTGTCGCCGGCGGCGCTCTACCGGCATTTCCGCGGCCGCGAGGCGCTGCTGGAAGAGGTGGCCGAGCGCGGCTTCGCCGACCTCGCCGCCCGCCTCGGCCGGGCCCTGCGCGGCCCCGGCACGCCGCTGGAGCGGTTCACCCGGATGGGCGAGGCCTACCTCACCTTCGCGGAGGAGGAGCCCGGTTATTACGCGGCGATCTTCGAGGCCCGTCCCGCCGCGGCCGGCCCGCCACCCGACCGCGACGCCTTCGGCCTGCTGGTCGAGGCCCTGCGCACCACCTTCCCGGAGGGGTTCGGCACCGTCGACCCGCGCTTCGTCGCCCTCGAGGTCTGGTCGCTGTCACACGGCATCGCGACGCTCGCGGCGGCCGGCCGGCTGCCGGTGGGGCCGGGCCTGCCGACCAAGCACGACCTGCTGCGGGCGGGCGTGCTGGCCCTGGTCCACGGGGCCGGGGCGACCGGCGGCGTCGCCGATCGCGGCTGAGCCGGGCCGTTCAGAGATTTCCCGCGCGCAGCCTTGAAACCCCTTCGGCCGACCCGCATGTAAATCCCGTTCACATGCGCCGGGAGATCGACGTGACCTCTTCCTCTGCTCCCTGGTCGCGCAGCCGCACTGGCCGCGCGTCCGGGCCCTTCCCGCGCCGCTCCCTCGAGATCGGCGCGATCGTCATCGGGTTCATCTATGCGTGGCCGGTCGCGGCCGCCTACGTGGTGTGGAAACTCATGGGCTACCCCGCTCTCAACGAACTCAAGAGCTTCGCCCAGCGCGGCCTCAACGGCGGCCTCGGCGGCTTCACCGCCTCGTTCTCCGGCGCGGTCCGCCGCGACACCGGCAACTGGGCCTTCGAGCAGTACCGCCAGCAGGAGCTGGAGCGGCTGGAGCAGGAGCGCCGGCGCCTCGAGGACGAGAGCCGCGCCTTCACGGACTTCGTCGACGAGCTGAAGCGCGCCCGCGACCGCGAGCAGTTCGACGCCTTCATGGCCAAGCGCCGCGCCGGCTCGAACTACTGAGCCGGGCTCGGACGGCCGTCCTGATGCGAGAGAGGCCCGGAGCCGTCGGCTCCGGGCCTTTTTCCGGTTGGAGCGTTGCCGATCGGCGCCCGTGACGGACGACCGGAACGAGCGCCGATGATGCGAATTCCGGAAGATTGCGTCCGGGACATCGCATCACCAGCCCGCGCGCCGCGTGAGCGGAGCCGAAATCCGCAGCGCGCCGCGATCCCGCAGGGATCGCCTGAAGCGATCAATCGAAAATCGTAAGACGGTGTGCAGGCCGGTGCAGCGCCTCTTGCGTGCCGGGGCTGGCCTCGCCGCGGCTCACCCCGCGATCAGGGCCAGCCCGAGCAGCAGCACCACCGCACTGGTGAGCTGCCAGCGCAACGTGGCGTACCACCCCGGGGCGTAGCCCTGCCGGATGGTCCACAGGTCGTAGGCGAGCAGCCCGGCGAAGCCGGCGATCAGCAGCCCGAGCCCGGCCCTGCCGGTCACCAGCAGCCCGGCCCAGGCGAGCAGCGCCGGCACCACCGAGACGGCGTAGCCGGTCCAGCCGCGGTCGAACCCGTCCGGCGCCCGCATCGCCACGCCCCATTGCGCGCCGCCCATGAACGACAGGATCGCGGCGCCGTAGGCCAGCAGTGCCGCCTCGGCCGGGACCGGCACGGGCACGCCGAGCACGGCAGCCAGCGAGAGGGCCGCGAACGGGATCACCCCGGCCCAGCCGAGGACGAAGGCGGAGATCGGTCCTCCGGCGGTCATGGCGCGGCGTCGCTCCCGGTGGTCGTGGATCACGCCCGCGATCTGGGGCGACGGGTGAGCGCGGACAGGGACCCGCGACCGAACGCCCTTCAGGCCGGAACCCGCACCGTCGCCCGCAGGCCGCCGAGCACGCTGTCGTGCAGCGACACGTCGCCGCCATGGGCGCGGGCGATGTCGAGGGCGATGGCGAGGCCGAGGCCGGAGCCGCCGGCGTCCTGGCGGGCGTCGTCGAGGCGCACGAACGGCTTGAACACCTCTTCGCGCAGGTCGGGCGGGATGCCGGGGCCGTCGTCGTCGATCGAGACCGCGAGCCAGCGCGCCTCCAGCCGGGCGGTGATCGCGACGGTGTCGCCGTAGCGGGCGGCGTTGGCCGCGAGGTTGAACAGGCAGCGCCGGAAGGCGTCGGGCCGCACCGTCACGGTCGGGCGGCCTTCGACCGACACCTCGCTGACATGGCCGCCGAGGCGCTCGACGTCGGTGCGCAGATCCTCCAGCAGGGTGCGCAGGTCGGTCGGCGCCGCCTGCTCGCCGGAATCGCCGCGGGCGAAGGCGAGGTAGCCCTCCAGCATCCGGCTCATCTCGTCGACGTCGCGCTGCAGTTCCTCGACCTCCGGCGTCTGCTCGACGAGCGCGAGGGAGAGCCGGAACCGGGTCAGGATCGTGCGCAGGTCGTGGCTGACGCCGTTGAGCATCGTCGTGCGCTGCTCCATCGCCCGCTCGATGCGCCGCTTCATCTCGATGAAGGCGTGGCCGGCCTTGCGCACCTCGCGGGCGCCGCGGGGACGGAATTCCAGCTCGCGGCCCTTGCCGAAGCTCTCGGCGACGTCGGCGAGCCGCAGGATCGGCCGGATCTGGTTGCGCAGGAACAGGATCGCGACGCCGAGCAGCACCAGCGACGAGCCGCCCATCCACAGCAGGAAGATGTGCGAGTTCGAGGCGTAGGCCTGGCTGCGGCGGGCGATCACCCGCATCACCCCGCCGGGAATCTCGACCCGGATCTCGATGAGGTTGGAGCGGCCGACCGTGTCGATCCAGAACGGCCGCTTGATCTGGCGGCGGATCTCGTCGGAGAGCGCCTCGTCGAGGATCGAGAAGAACGGCCGCGGCCCCGGCGGCGGCAGCTTGGCCCCGTGGAGCAGGTCGATGTCGAGGTTCAGGCGTTCGGCGGCGATGCGCTGCAGGGTCTCGCTGTCGCGGTCTTGCGGATAGCTCTCGTAGATATCGATCATCGCCGCGACGTCGGCGGTGACCGCCGCCGACAGGCGCCGGGTCACGAGCTGCCAGTGCCGCTCCATGAAGGTGTAGGCGATCACCGATTGCAGCAGCACCATCGGGGCGATGATGATGATGAGCGAGCGGGCGTAGAGCCCCTTCGGCAGCCGATCGCCGATCGCCCGCGAGACCCGCCGCCACGCCAGCCGCAGCGGCGAGCGCCGGGCGGCGGGCGGGCCGCCGGCCGGCAGGACCACCGGGGGCGCCGCCGGCGTCGCCGCGGCGGGGGACGGGGGCGCCACCGACGCCATCCTAGTCCAGGACGAGGCGGTAGCCGACGCCGCGCACCGTCTGGAGGTAGCGTGGATTGGCCGGGTCGTCCTCGACCTTGCGGCGCAGGCGGTTGACCTGCACGTCGAGGGTGCGCTCGTTGGCGGCGTTGCCGCAGGCCAGCACCTCGCGGCCGATCGGGCTGCCCTTGGCCAGCGCCAGGATGGTCAGCATCTCGCGCTCGCGCTCGTTGATGCGGATGCCTTCCTCGTCGCGGGCCAGCTCGCCGCGCTCGATCCGGAAGGTGAACGGCCCGAAGCGCACCGCGTCGAGGGGGGCGGCCGCCCCGGCCGGCCCGCGGGTGCTGCGGCGCAGGATGTTGTTGAGGCGCAGGATCAGCTCCCGCGGCTCGAAGGGCTTGGGCAGGTAGTCGTCGGCACCGATCTCGAGGCCCGTCACCCGGTCGTTCGGGTTCGAGCGCGCGGTCAGCATCAGGATCGGCACCTGCGAGGTCAGGCGGATCTGGCGGGCGTAGTCGAATCCGGTCTCCCCCGGCATCATCACGTCGAGGACGAGGGCGTCGAAGACGAGGCTCGCGCCCTTGGCACGGGCCTCGGCGGCGCTCGCCGCGGCGGTGACGCGGAACCCCTGCTCCAGCAGGAAGCGGCTCAGCAGGTCGCGCAGGCGGCGGTCGTCGTCGACGACGAGGATGTGGGGGGCGTGGTCGGGCAGCTCGGCCCGCAGGGCGGGGGCGCTCACGGCTCGTCCGCCGGGCCGGTCTCGGCCGTGGCGGCGAGCAGGCGGCTCACCGCCTCGCGCTCGCCCGGCTCGATCAGCGCGAGCAGGAAGCGGCCGGCCGGCTCGCGCAGCTCCGGTCCGACCTCGTCGAGGGCGCGGCGCAGGCGCCGGCCCTGGACCGCCGCGAGGCGGCGGGCGAGCCGGCGCCCGCCCGGGGTGCAGGTGAGCAGCCGGTGGCGGCGGTCGCTGGTGCCGGTGCGCTGCGCGATATAGCCCTGCTCGATCAATTCCTTCAGCACCCGGTTGAGGCTCTGCTTGGTGATGCGCAGGATATCGAGGAGTTCGGCGATGGTGAGGCCGGGATTGCGGTCGACGAAGTGCAGCACGCGGTGATGGGCGCGGCCGAAGCCGTACTCGGCCAGGATCCGGTCGGGATCGGCGACGAAATCGCGATAGGCGAAGAACAGGAGCTCCATCAGGTCGTAGGCCGGTGCCTCGGGCCTGTCCTCGTTGGCAGCCGGCGGGGCGGCGTCGGGCGAGGGAATCTCCGGAGGAATCCTGGCGGCCTCGTTCACGCTGGGGCGTCCCTCGTCGGCTGGTCCGTCCGGGCCCGGGGCCCCGCGGGGATTTACGTCAGTGTTGTTGACATATCTCAGCCTCGTTGATACCCGTCAACCCCACCGGCGAAACGAACGAACGTCGCAAGCCCGTTTCGAGCACGAAGGTTGCGAGACACGCCGCCGGGCGGAAACGAACCGCATACGAGGAAGAATCGTCATGTCCGTCATCCCCTTCGACCAGCGTGATGGCCACATCTGGTTCGACGGCCGCATGGTGCCGTGGGCGGACGCGAAGATTCACGTACTCAGCCACGGCCTGCATTACGGCTCCTGCGTGTTCGAGGGCGAGCGCGCCTATGGCGGCGCGCTGTTCAAGAGCCGCGAGCATTCCGAGCGCCTGCGCCGCTCGGCCGAGCTGCTCGATTTCGAGATCCCGTATTCGGTCGACGAGATCGAGGCCGCCAAGGCCCTCGTCCTCAAGGAGAGCGGCCTGTCGGACGCCTATCTGCGCCCGGTGGCGTGGCGCGGCTCGGAGATGATGGGCGTCTCGGCCCAGGCCAACACCATCCACCTCGCCATCGCCGCCTGGGAATGGCCGAGCTACTTCGACCCGGCGACCAAGATGAAGGGCATCCGGCTCGACCTCGCCGAGTACCGCCGGCCCGACCCGCGCACCGCGCCCTCGGCCTCGAAGGCGGCGGGCCTGTACATGATCTGCACGATCTCGAAGCACCGGGCCGAGAACAAGGGCTATGCCGACGCCCTGATGCTCGACTGGGAGGACTACGTCGCCGAATGCACCGGCGCCAACGTGTTCTTCATCAAGGACGGGGTGATCCACACCCCGGCGGCCGACCGGTTCCTCAACGGGATCACCCGCCAGACCGTGATCGACCTCGCCCGCCGCCGCGGCTACGAGGTGGTCGAGCGCCGCATCCGTCCCGAGGAGCTGGAGGGCTTCTCGGAGTGCTTCATCACCGGCTCGGCGGCCGAGGTCACGCCGGTCTCGGAGATCGCGCAGTACCGCTTCCAGCCGGGCGCGATGACCAAGACGCTGATGGACGACTACACCGCCGAGGTGCAGCCGCGCGCCAAGGCGGCGTGACGCCGCCTCCCGCGACTTGAATGCGGCGTGAGCCCGCTACCGTGATCCTGCCGAGGCCTCGGACGCCCCCCGTCCGGGGCCTTCGCCTGTGGATGGGTTCGGTTTCCCGGGAACAGCGGCGGTCGGTCCCGCGTTCCTGTTCCGGAACACATCGTGAACGGAAACATCCCATGGCGAAGGCCCAGCACAAGCCCGACGAGACCAACCCGAAGGTCGATCCGACCGACGAGTCGAACCGCATCAAGGACCCGAAGGACTGGACCACCGGCGGCGAGCCGATGACCGGCGCCCAGGCGTCCTATCTCAAGACCCTGTCCGAGCAGGCCAAGGACGAGGATGCCTTCGACCCCGACCTCGACAAGGCCGAGGCGTCGCAGCGCATCGACGCGCTGCGCAAGGCGACCGGGAAGGAGTAGGCGGCCGGGTCGGCCGCGGAACGACGGTGGCGCGTCGCCGGCAGACGCGCGGCCCCTCCCCCTTCTGCGGGGGGAGGGGTCGGGGTGCGCGCGTCCGGCGATCGGACACCCCCTATCGAATCAATCCCCATCCCCGGCTTAACGGTCGATGAGGAGCTGACGACTTACAAAAGGCCTCCACCCGGAGGACCGCGACATGCCCTGGACGGGCCCGACATCGGACCGGCTGCACCGATTCCTCGCCGACCGGGCGGGAGCCACCGCGGTCGAGTACGCCCTCGTCGTCGCCCTCGTCTTCCTGGCGGCCTCGGTCGGCATGGCGGCCTACGGCGACGCCGCGGCTAGGCTCTACACCGAACTGTCGGCCAAGGTGGTGAGCGCCCTCAGGTCCTGACCGGCCTACTCCGCCGCGACCCGGAGATTGTCGAGCGACTGGCGGATCTGCGCCGCCAGGGCGTCGGCGGTCGGGTTGGGGTCGCGGCTGCGGTGGCGCATCAGCCCGATCCGGCAGCCCGGCAACGGCGGGAAGCCGTCCGCCGGGCCGAGCAGGCGCATGCCGGGCTTCAGGGCGCTCTCGGGCAGGACCGAGACCGCGAGGCCCGCCAGCACCACCGCGCCGACCGCGGTCGAACTCCAGCTCACGAACAGGATCCGGCTCGGCCGTCCGACCTGCTCCAGCGACGCGAGGGCGCGCATGCGCCAGCGGCAGTTCGGTCGCCCGAGGGCGAGGGGCACCGTCGCCTCGGCGTGGATCCGGTGCCGGTTCGACCCCACCCACAGCAGGGCCTCGCCGCGCACCGTCTCGACCGCGCCGGCCTGCTCGGCCTCGGTGACGATGGCGAGGTCGAGGTCGCCGGCGGCGATGCGGCCGGCGAGCACGTCGCTCGGCTCGCACACCACCGTAACCTCGGCCCGGGGATGGGTGCGGGCGAAGCGGCCGAGGATCTCCGGCAGGTAGCGCTCGGCGTAGTCGTCGGGCAGGCCGAGGCGCACCCGGCCCGCGAGGTCGCCCTCGTCGAAGGCGGCGAGGCATTCGGCGTGCAGCCGCACGATCCGCCGGGCGTAGTCGAGCAGGCGCTCGCCGTCGTCGGTCAGCCGGGTGAGCCGGCCGGCGCGGCAGAACACCTCGCGCCCGACCCGCTCCTCCAGCCGCTTCATCTGCATCGACACCGCCGACTGGGTCTTGTTGACCGCCTCGGCCGCGCGGGTGAACGAGCCGGTATCGGCGATCGCCACCAGGGTACGGAGCTGGTCGAGGTCGAGGGGATGCATGGCCGGGTCGTCCCATCACTTCCGGTGAAGTGACACATCTCAACCATTCGCTCAACGGATCGATCGGGATGCCGTAGGAGGAGGTCGCGCGGAGCTCTGCCGTAAGGAGAATCCGGCCCTGGGCTCGCGCCGGAGATGACGATGACGTTCGGTTTCGCTCCCCTCGGTGTCCTGTCCCTCGCGTTCGGTGCGGCTCGCGCCGTACTGCGCACGGCGACCCGGGTCGCGGTGCTGTGGAACCGCCGTCAAGCCATTCACCGCATCGCCGAGTTCGACGACCGCATGCTGAAAGACATCGGCCTGTCGCGCAGCGACGTGTCGGGCGCCCTCGACGTGCCGTGGCGCCACGACCCGACCGAGCACCTCGTCGACCGGCGGACGTCGCGGCGTCACCCGGGCCGGAGCCTGCGGGTGGTCGGGCACGGCGAGGGACGCTCCCGCGACTGGGCCTACTGACCGGTCAGCGCGGGCCGGACCTCTCCGTGGCCGACCGGTGACGGGGCGTAGCCGGCGGCCGGATCGGCCGCCGGCGTGCCGGTCTGTGCGCCGGCCGCGGCCCGTTCCAGGCGGGCGATGAGGCGGAGCGCCGCCGCGAAGGCGGCCGTGCCGAAGATCAGCGATCCGAAGGCGACGCCGGCCACCGCGCCCTCCGGGCCGCCGAGTTGCGCCCCGGCCCAGGCGAACGGCATCGTGCCGAGGGTCGTGCGGCCCCAGTTGAAGCCGGTCGAGAGCAGCGGCGCGTCGAGGTTGTTGAACGCCGCGTTGGCGACGAACAGCAGACCGTTGAAGAACCACGCGGCGGCGCCGACGAGGCAGAAGAAGGCCAGGAGGTCGGCCCCGGCCCCCTCCAGGTGGAACAGCCGCGCGATCGCGTGCCGGCCGAGGGCGAGCGCGGCCCACACCACCAGCATGTAGAGGCCGGTGACGAGGGCGGCGTCGCGCAGGGTGCGGCGCATCCGGTCGAAGCGGCCGGCGCCCCAGTTCTGGCCGAGGATCGGCCCGACCGCCCCCGACAGGGCGAACAGCCCGCCGAACGCCACCGGGACCAGCCGGTCGATCACGGCGTTGCCGGCCACCGCCGCCGTGCCGTAGCGGGCGACGACGTGGGCCAGGAAGGCGTTCGCCACCGGCGGCGCGAGGTTGGTCAGCACCGCCGGCAGGGCGATGCGCAGAACCGGGCGGGCATCCTCGCGCAACGCCGCCCAGGTCGGCCGCGCCACCATCCGGTGGACGCTCACCGCCCCGTGCCAGCCGACCGCCGCGAAGGCGAGGCGCGAGGCCGCCGCGGCGAGCGCCGCCCCCTCGACGCCGAGCCCGAGGCCGAAGATCAGCAGCGGGTCGAGCACGGCCGTCACCGCCGCCCCCGCCAGGGTGACGGACATCGCCCGGCGCGCGTCGCCCACTGCCCGCAGCACCCCCGAGCAGCCGAGACCGAGCGCCATCGCGACGTTGGCCGGCAGCGCGATCCACAGGAAGCGCGCGGCGGCGGGCGCGCTCTCGGGGCCGGACCCGATCAGGGCGAGGAGGGGATCGAGACCGGCCAGCAGCACCACGACGGAGAGCCCGCCGGCGAGGCCGGAGATCACCAGCGACGAGGCCGCGATCCGCCGCGCCCCCGCGACGTCGCCCTGGCCGAGCGCGCGCGAGACCAGGGCGCCGACCGCGATCATCGTGCCGATGGTGATCGAGACCGCGAAGACCTGGACGATGGTGGCGAAGCCGACCGCGGCGGTGAGGCGCGGGTCGCCGAGCCACGACACGTAGAGCAGCGACAGGAAGTCGACGAGGAACACCGCCATCAGGCCGACCGAACCGGTCGCCGCCATCACGACGACGTGGCGCAGGATCGGGCCTTCGACGAAGCGGGCGGGTTCAGGCATCCTGCGGCGCCGTCGCGGCCTCGGCGAGCACCGGTTCCGGCTCGGCGTGGCGGTCGCGCTCGCGGGCGATGATGTCCTCGGTCTCGGCGTTGAGCGCCTGCGACGACCCCTTCGGGACGGTGAGCGGCTCGGGCTTGATCGTGTAGGCGCTGCGGAGCGAATCGGCCCGCAGGGCGGGGTCGGAGGCCTGCTGCAGCACGAGGCGGGCGACGTCGCGCTTGCGCACGTCGTCGGCCAGCGCCGCGGCCTCGGCGGCGGGCACGCCAAGGCCTTCGAGCGCGGCGCGGCCGAAGGCGAGGGCGGATTCGAACGTCTCACGGATCTGGTAGTCGACGTCGCGGTTGCGCGCCTCGATCGCCTGCACCCGGTCGTAGACACGCACGTAGGTGCGGGTCGACGGGAACTCGGCATGGACGAGGTCGACCACCTTGAGGGTCGCCTCGGAATCGTCGATGGCGATGCAGACGATGTCGGCCCGCCCGGCGCCGGCCGCCCGCAGCACGTCGAGGCGGGTGCCGTCGCCGTAATAGACCCGGAAGCCGAACCGGGTCGCGCTGCGGATCTGCTCGACGTCCTTGTCGATCACCGTGACGCTCAGGCCCCGGGCGAGCAGGATCTGGGTCAGGATCTGGCCGAAGCGGCCGAACCCGACCACCAGCACCCGCGCCTCGGCGTTCTCCGGCCCCTCGAAGGAGGCGTCCGGCTCCTGGTCCGGAACGGCGCGCCGGGCGAGCGCGCCCTCGATCGCCTTGGCGGCGATGGGGCCGACGACCATGGTCAGGGCTGCCAGCGCCAGGGCGAAGCGGCCGGCCTCGCCGTCGACGAGGCCGAGCGCCGACCCGACCGGCAGCAGCACGAAGGCGAACTCGCCGGCCGGGGCCAGCACCGCCGAGCCCCGCACCGCGTCGAGCCAGGGCGAGCCGAACAGCCGGAACAGCCCGGCGACGAGGGCGGTCTTGAGCACGATCGTCGCGACGGTCGCCCCGAGCAGGGCGAGCCAGTGCTCGCGCACCAGCCCGAGGTCGATCGACATGCCGACGCTCATGAAGAACAGGCCGAGCAGCATGCCGCGGAACGGCTCGATGTCGGCCTCGAGCTGGTGGCGGAAGTTCGATTCGGCGAGCAGCAGCCCGGCGAGGAAGGCGCCCATCGCCATCGACAGGCCGACCTGCTCCATCAGCATCGCGGTGCCAAGCACGACGAGCAGCGCGGCCGCGGTCATCACCTCGCGGGCGCCGCTGGCGGCGAGCAGGCGGAAGAACGGATTGAGGCCGTAGCGCCCGACCGCGACCGCGGCGAGCACCGCCGCGACCGCGACTCCGGCCGATTGCAGCGCGTCGCCGAGATGCGCCTCGCCGCCCGGTCCGTTGGAGGCGGCGAGCGGCAGCAGGGCGAGGATGCCGACGATCGAGAGGTCCTGGAACAGCAGCACCGCGAAGGCGCGCTGGCCGTAGGGCGAGGACAGGTCCCGGCGCTCGCCCAGCAATTGCAGGGCGACCGCGGTCGCCGACTGCGCCAGGGCGAGGCCGACGACCACGGCGGCCGGGACCGACAGGCCGAACAGCAGGCCGATCCCGCCGAGCACCGCCGCGCACAGGGCGAACTGGAGCGTGCCGAGGCCGAGGATGTCCCGGCGCATCGAGATGAGGTGCGAGACCTCGAGTTCGAGCCCGACGATGAACAGCAGCAGCACCACCCCGAGTTCCGAGACGCCGCGGGTGGTCTCGGCCTCCGGGATCAGGGTGAGGCCGAACGGCCCGATCACGACGCCCGCCGCGAGATAGCCGAGCACCGCGCTCTGCCCGAGCAGGCGGAACACCGGCACGCCGATCACCGCCGCCGACAGGAAGGTGAGGACCGGCGGCAGGAAGCTCGTGTGGTCGGCGGCGCTGGCCATCGGCGCGGGCTCCCGGGTCGGGGTGGGGGGGCGGCCCTGTTTAGCTCAGGGGATGCCGGCCGTCTCGCTCCGAACGGGGTCCGGGCGGGCGCCGTCGTACAGCCGCCGCCACGCGAAGGCGCCGAACACCCCGACGAGGCAGAGGGCGAGGCCGAACCACGTGAAGGCGTATTGCAGGTGGTTGTTGGGCAGGTCGACCCGGAGCTGGCCGCCCTTCGGCCAGCCCCCCGGATTGGGGGTCGCGTCGGCCTCGATGAGGTAGGGCGCGACCCGCTCGAAGCCCTTGGCGGCGGCGATGCCGGCGACGTCGCGGTTGAACCACTCCCCGGTCTGCGGGTTCGGCGCCGGCACGAACATCGCGCGGGCCTCGCTCGCCCGCAGCATGCCGGTGACGGTGACCGGACCCTCGACCTGACCGGCGGCGCGGTCGCGGGGGTTCTTGAGTTCCGTCGGCACGAAGCCGCGGTTGACCAGCACGATCCCGCCGCCGTCGCGCTGGAGCGGCGTGACGACGTAGTAGCCCTGGAGCGCGCGGCCCGGCACCTCGCCGGGGGCGAGGCCGTGGACGAGGGTCTCGCGGTCGTTGAGCAGCCGGCCGGTGACCCGGACCCGGTCGAATTCCTGCGCGGCGGGATCCCACGCCTCCGGGGAGGGGAGCGGCAGCGGCGGCTCGACCCGCGAACGGGCGACGATCTGGGCGATCAGCCCCTGCTTCCAGGCCATGCGCTGCAACTGCCAGGTGCCGAGACCCACGAGGATCGCGAGGCAGACCAGGGTGGCCAGGAAGGGGGCGAGGAGATCGCGCAGGGCGGCGCGACGACCGGAGTCGGCGGTCACGACCGCAGGCGCCCCTGCTCGGCCTTGTTGGCGTATTGCAGGGCGGCCATCAGGCCCTTGAGCGGGCGGACCAGGATGAGGCTCAGCACGATCGAGAGGGGTGCCCACAGGGCGGCGTGCAGCCACATCGGCGGCTCGTAGGTGAACTCGACCCACATCGCCAGCGCCACCACGACGATGCCGACGATCGACATCACGAAGAAGGCCGGGCCGTCGGCCGAGTCGATGAAGCGGAAGTCAAGGCCGCAGACCTCGCAGGACGGCCGGAAGCTGAGGAAGCCCTTGAACAGGTGTCCCTCGCCGCAGCGCGGGCAGCGCCCGCGCAGGCCGACCGCCGGCGACGGTGTCGAGTGGGAATGCGCCACGGGAGAACTCCTGGAGACTGGCCGCCTGAGCAGGTTTCGTGAAAGTGGCTACCGCTTCCGCCAGCGAAACCTGCGACAAGGCAACGAACCGAGCGGACGGAGCGTCGGCCTGCCGACGCAGCTCCGCTCAGCGCCGATATGGGGCCGCCCGCCACCCCGCACCATGAAAAAGGGCGGCTCGCGCCGCCCTCGTGTCGCTTCGCCGCGCGGGGGAGCCCGCGGCTCCCCGGTCGGACTCAGTGCGCGGAGTGGCCGGCACCCCAGACGTAGATCGCGGCGAACAGGAACAGCCACACCACGTCGACGAAGTGCCAGTACCAGGCGGCGAACTCGAAGCCGAGGTGCTGGCGGGTCGACATCTGGCCGATATAGACCCGGTACAGGCAGACCGCGAGGAAGATCGTGCCGATGAGGACGTGGGCGCCGTGGAAGCCGGTCGCCATGAAGAACGTCGCCGAGTAGATGCTGCCCGAGAAGCCGAAATGGGCGTGGCCGTACTCGTAGGCCTGGACGCAGGAGAACAGCGCGCCGAGCGCGATGGTCAGCCACAGGCCGTACTTCAGCCCCTTGCGGTCGCCGTTGAGCAGGGCGTGGTGGGCCCAGGTGACGGTGGTGCCGGAGGTGAGCAGGATCAGGGTGTTGAGCAGCGGCAGGTGCCAGGGGTCGAACGCCTCGACGCCCTTGGGCGGCCACATCCCGCCGGTGAACTCGACCCGCGACGCCTGGATCGGGTCGGCGGTGTAGAGCGCGGCCTCGAAATAGGCCCAGAACCACGCGACGAAGAACATCACCTCGGAGGCGATGAACATCATCATGCCGTAGCGGTGGTGGAGCTGCACCACGCGGGTGTGGTCGCCGGTCTCGGCCTCGTGGACGACGTCGCGCCACCAGCTCAGCATCGTGTAGAGGATGCCGATGACTCCGGCGAAGAACAGGTACGGCCCGATCGCGAGGCCGGCCAGCGTCAGGCTCTTCATCCAGAACACCGCGCCGGTGGTCGTGATGAAGCCGCTGAAGGAGCCGAGGAGGGGCCAGGGACTCGGATTGACGAGGTGGTAGTCGTGGTGCTTCGCGTGCGCCTCGGCCATCGATGGGTCTCCTGCCTCTTCCTTCCGGACCGGCTGCGTGCCCCGCGCCGGTTCCTGTCTGATCCCGGACCGGCCCGGCGGGCGGTCGTTACGGTGACGCTTTAATGCCCGCCTCGACGGCTTGTCACGCGGGCATGCGTTCAATTCGCGCGGGTTGTCCCCGCCGGCGTCGCGAGCGCGGCCGTGGGCTGGCCGTTCTTCGAGGCGAAGTAGCTGTAGGACAGGGTCATCTCGCTGTAGGCGGCGGTGTTCGGGTCGGTCCGTGCCGCGGGCTCGATGTAGAACACCACGGGAAAGTCCATCGTCTCGCCGGGCTGCAGCGTCTGCTCGTTGAAGCAGAAGCACTGGATCTTGACGAAGAAGCCGCCCATCAGCGCCGGCTGGACGTTGAACGCCGCGATGCCGGTGGTCGGCACCGTGGCGGTGTTGGTGACGCGGAAGAACACCGTCTGGGTCTCGCCGAGGCGGGCTTCGACGCGGGGCGTCTCGGCGACGAAGCGCCAGGGCAGGCCGGCCTGGACGTTGGTGTCGAAATGGACCGTCATGCGCGCGTCGCTCGCCGGTCCGGTCGGGGCGGAGCCGACGAGCGGCGTGCCGTCGTAGCCGGTCGCCTTGCAGAACAGGTTGTAGAGCGGGACGAAGGCGAAGGAGAGCCCGACCATGAAGGCCACGAGACCGAGGCAGGCAAGCAGCGTCGTGCGCGCCTGCCGGGCCGGGTTCGGGCGAGGGGCTTGAGCTGGCATGGCGTCCGTCAGAGCGGTCGGTTGAGGACCTGGGGGCCGAGCTTGGCGATGGTGAGCACGTAGAAGATCAACACGAGGGCGGCGAGCACCAGCGCGATGGCGACGGAGCGCTTGCGGCGGCGGCGGGCTTCCTCGGGCGTGAGTTGGGTGGGCAGCGTCATCCGGTCATCAGCCGAGAACGGGCCGGAACAGCCCGAGACCCTGCTCCGCCAGGAGGGCGGAGAAGAGCAGGAACAGGTAGAGGATCGAGAACGCGAACAGGCTCATCGCGGCCTTGTTGGCGGTCTCGCCGTCGCGGCGGCGGTAGACCTCGACGCTGAGCGCCAGCATCGCCAGGCCGCCGACGAGGGCGACGCCGCCGTAGATCATGCCGCCGAAGCCGAGGACGACCGGGGCGAGGCCGAGCGGCGCCAGCAGCGCCGTGTAGGCGACGATCTGGCGGCGGGTCGAATCCGGGCCGGCGACGTTCGGCATCATCGGGATGCCGGCGCGGGCGTACTCGCCGGCCTTGACCAGGGCGAGCGCCCAGAAATGCGGCGGCGTCCAGATGAAGATGATGAGGAACAGGATCGTGCCCTCGATCCCGACCGAGCCGGTGACGACGGCCTGCCCGATCATCGGCGGCAGGGCGCCGGCGGCGCCGCCGATCACGATGTTCTGCGCCGTCGCGCGCTTCAGCCACATCGAGTAGATCACGGCGTAGAACACGATCGTGAAGGCGAGCAGCCCGGCGGCGAGCCAGTTGGCCGCGAGCCCGAGCACCAGCACCGAGAACACCGACAGCGTCAGGCCGAAGGCCAGCGCCTCGCCGGGCTGGATCCGGCCGGCGGGGATCGGGCGGGTGCGGGTGCGGGTCATCACCGCGTCGACGTCGGCGTCCCACCACATGTTGAGGCAGCCCGACGCGCCGGCGCCGACCGCGATCATCAGCAGCGACACCGTCGCGATCACCGGGTTCACGTGGCTGTGCGACACGGTCATGCCGACCAGCGCGGTGAAGATCACCAGCGCCATCACACGCGGCTTGAGCAGCGCGAAAAAGTCCGCGACCTCGCCCGGCGAGACGGCGGGGGCGAAGGTCGGTGCGGGGGAGGCGGTGTTCGTCAGGCTGGTCATGGCCGTCGCGGTCCGTTGCGGGTCCGTCTGGACGTGTGAGGGGGCGGGCGGGGCGCCGCCCCGGAGGGCGGCCCCGCGCATCCTGCGTCAGTGGGCGTGCGACGGCTCGTCGACGATCACCGGCAGGGTCTCGTACTGGTGGAAGGGCGGCGGGGAGGACAGGGTCCATTCCAGCGTCGTCGCGCCCTCGCCCCACGGATTGTCCGCGGCGCGCTCCTTGGAGCGGAAGGCGAGCACGATGCCGATGACGAACACCACCATGCCCAGCGCGAAGATGTGCCCGCCCATCGTGGCGACCCAGTGCCAGCCGGCGAACGCCTCCGGGTAGTCGGCGTAGCGGCGCGGCATGCCGGCCAGCCCGAGGAAGTGCATCGGGAAGAACAGCACGTTGGCGCCGATGAAGGCGAGCCAGAAGTGCAGCTTGCCGGCCCATTCCGGGATGATCCGGCCGGTCATCTTCGGGAACCAGTAGTAGACGCCGGCGAAGATGATGAACACCGCGCCGAGCGACAGCACGTAGTGGAAGTGCGCGACGACGTAGTAGGTGTCGTGCAGGTAGCGGTCGACGGCGGCGTTGGCCAGGATCACGCCGGTGACGCCACCGACGGTGAACAGGAACACGAAGCCGACGGCCCAGTGCATCGCGGCGGTGAAGCGGATCGAGCCGCCCCACATCGTGGCGATCCAGGAGAAGATCTTCACGCCGGTGGGGACCGCGATCACCATGGTGGCGAACACGAAGTAGGACTGGGTCTGCAGCGACAGGCCGACCGTGTACATGTGGTGGGCCCACACCACGAAGCCGACGACGCCGATCGCGACCATCGCGTAGGCCATCGCGAGGTAGCCGAAGACCGGCTTCTTCGAGAAGGTGGCGATGATGTGCGAGACGATGCCGAAGGCCGGCAGGATCATGATGTAGACTTCGGGGTGGCCGAAGAACCAGAACAGGTGCTGGTACAGGATCGGGTCGCCGCCGCCGGCCGGGTCGAAGAACGTCGTGCCGAAGTTGCGGTCGGTGAGCAGCATCGTGATCGCGCCGGCGAGCACCGGGAGCGACAGCAGCAGCAGGAACGCGGTGACGAGCATCGACCACGCGAACAGCGGCATCTTGTGCAGGGTCATGCCCGGCGCGCGCATGTTCAGGATCGTGGTGATGAAGTTGATGGCGCCGAGGATCGAGCCGGCGCCCGACAGGTGCAGGGCGAAGATCGCGAAGTCGACGGCCGGGCCGGGATGGCCGGCGGTGGAGAGCGGCGGGTAGACGGTCCAGCCGGTGCCGGCGCCGACCGCGCCCGGGGCGCCCTCGACGAAGAGCGAGCAGACGAGGCTGAAGAAGCCCGCGACCGTCAGCCAGAACGAGATGTTGTTCATGCGCGGGAACGCCATGTCGGGCGCCCCGATCATCAGCGGCACGAACCAGTTGCCGAAGCCGCCGATCAGCGCCGGCATCACCATGAAGAACACCATGATGAGGCCGTGTCCGGTCACGAACACGTTGTAGGTCTGCGGGTTGGAGAAGTACTGGAGCCCGGGGGCCTCCATCTCCATGCGGATGCCGAACGACAGGAACGCGCCGACGATGCCGGCCGAGAACGCGAACAGCAGGTAGAGCGTGCCGATGTCCTTGTGGTTCGTCGAATTGAACCAGCGCTGGAAGAACGGCGGCACGTGCTCGTGGGCCTCGTCGTGCCCGTGGGTGGTGGCGACTGCCATGGAATGAGACCTCTTCGAGGTATGTCGCGGTCGTCTCTCAGGGACGGGCCCGGGCGGCCTGCGCCGCGGGCCCGGAACGGTCGGTGGGGCCGGTCAGCGGGCCGAGGCGAAGCGGGCGCCGTCGCCGGTCGCGGCGAACTTGGTCTTGGCCTCGGCGGTCCAGGCCTGGAACGCGGCGTCGCTCACCACCCGCACGGTGATCGGCATGTAGGCGTGGCGCTGGCCGCACAACTCGGAGCACTGGCCGTGATAGACGCCCTCGCGGTCGGCCTTGAACCAGAACTGGTTGAGGCGGCCGGGGATCGCGTCGATCTTGAAGCCGAACGACGGCAGCGCCCAGGAATGCATCACGTCGGCGGCGGTGACCTGGATCTTCACGATCTTGTTCACCGGCACGACCATTTCGTTGTCGGTGGCGAGCAGCTTCGGCTGGCCCGACTTCACCTGGTCCTCGCCCTCGATGAGGTTGGCGTCGAACTTGAAGCCGCCGACATCCTGCGGATACTCGTAGGACCAGTACCAGGCGTGGCCGATGACCTTGACCATCAGGTCGGCCTTCGGGTCGGAGAGCTGCGCCCGCAGCACCCGGAACGACGGGATCGCGATCGCCACCAGGATCAGCACCGGGACGATCGTCCAGGCCACTTCCAGCATCGTGTTGTGGGTGGTGCGCGACGGCGTCGGCTGGGCGCGTTCGTTGAACTTGACGATGACCGCGATCAGGAGCCCGAGCACGAACAGGACGACGGCGCCCATGATCCAGTTCAGGAGGTGGTGGAAGTTGTAGATCTCCCGCGCCACCTCGGTGACCGGCTGCTGCAGGTCCATCTGCCACGGCACCGGCTGGCCGACGCCGGCCGCGCCGGCAACGGTCGCGCTGCCGAGGACGGCGGCGAGCGCCAGACCCGCGGCGGGCCACCGGAACGATCGGGCCGACGGCCCGTGCTGCGCCCTCGCCATCCCCATATGCCCTCGTAGCTCCCTCGTGCTTCGGCCGCACCCGGCGCCTCGTCGCTGGCGCCGTCCGGTGTCACCGGGCGGTTCGGCCCGGTCCGGTCCCGTGGACCGCCGACCGTGTCCGACACCTCATCGGTCGGCGTCTCAAGACCACAACGGGCCTTGCAGCGCAACGGCGATGGCGTCGCATCCGTCGAGCTTGTGCGTTGATAGCTCTCGGACATTCGTCCGGACTTACGGCGATTCCAAGCGGCGGCGCCCGTCCCGCCGCGCCGGGGCACCCGGCCACCGTCACGGAACCGTTTTGATTCTCCTCCGCTTTTCGGTCCCGCGCATGGCAGCTTTGCCCGACAGCGGCTAGACTCGCCGAGCCCCGCGCCGGGCGCCCGGACAGGGCCGCCCGGCCCGTTCCCTTCGGCCGAATGTCGCGATGATCGAGCGCCTCGAATTCATCCTCGCCCTCGCCCGCGAGCAGCATTTCGGCCGTGCGGCGCTCGCCTGCGGGGTGTCGCAGCAGACGCTCTCGGCGGGGGTCAAGCAGCTCGAGGAGCGCCTCGGCGTGCTGCTGGTGCAGCGCGGCTCGCGCTTCCAGGGCTTCACGCCGGAGGGCGAGCGGGTGCTCGACTGGGCGCGGCGGATCGTCGGCGACGCCCGCGCCATGCGCCAGGAGGTGGCGGCGCTCAAGCGCGGCCTGTCGGGGATGCTGCGGATGGCCGCGGTGCCGACCGCGACCCCGATGGTGGCCGCACTCACCACGCCGTTCCGGGCCCGCCACCCGGCGGTGCGGTTCACGGTGCAATCCTCGACCTCGCACGAGATCGGCCGCCAGATCGCCAATCTCGAACTCGATGCCGGGCTGACCTATCTCGGCAACGAGCCGCTCGGGCGCGTGACGACGCTGCCGCTCTACCGCGAGCATTACCGCCTGCTCACCGCCGCCGACGGGATCTACGGCGGGCGCCAGAGCGTGACCTGGGCCGAGGTCGGCCGCATCCCGCTCTGCCTGCTCACCCCCGACATGCAGAACCGCCGCATCATCGACCGGCAGTTGCGGGCGGCCGGCGGCGAGCCGGCGCCGCTGCTGGAATCGAACTCGATGATCGTCCTCGTCACCCATGTCCGCACGGCGAAGTGGGCGAGCATCATGCCGGCGGTGCTGGCCGAGACGTTCAAGCTGTCGGAGCGGGTGCGCTCGGTGCCGATCACCGAGCCGGACGTCGCCCACACGATCGGCCTCGTGGTGCCCGAACGCGACCCGATGACGCCGCTCGTCGCCGCCTTCCTGTCCGAGGCGCGGGCGATCGCGCCGGATCTCGCCGCGAGCATCGCGGCTTTGTAAGAGCCTGTTTGAGCGATGGTCAATCGTATTGACCGCGCGAGGCTCCCCTTTCCCGGACGACTGAAGCGATAGCGGAAGGAGATCCGGGATCCAGACGTCGGATGTGCCGCGAAGCGGCTCCGTGTGCTGGCACTGTCGCTGCATATGGACGCTTCGCGACTTGTTGTGCTGGATCCCGGATCTCCTTTCACTGCGTTCCAGTCGTCCGGGAAAGGGGAGCTTTTTCTTTAGATCGAGAGTCAAATAGGCTCTAATAAGTGTCAAGCTTCGAGGTGACGTCCCGGCCGCAGCCGCCACAGCAGGCCGCCGCGGGGGCCGAGCACCATCGAGGCGAGGTAGAGCCCGCCGGCGGTGAGCACGATCGCCGGGCCGGTCGGCAGGTCGGCGTAGTACGAGATCAAGAGCCCGGCGAAACTGGCGGCGAGGCCGGCGACGATCGCCGCCGGGATCAGACCGCCGAGGTCGGCGGCCCAGAACCGGGCGGTGACCGCCGGCAGCAGCATCAGCCCGACCGCCAGTAGGGTGCCGAGCGCGGCGAAGCCGCCGACGAGGTTCAGCACCACGAGGCCGAGGAAGCCGAGATGGACCGGGGCGCTCGCCCGGCTGACCGAGCGCAGAAAGAGCGGGTCGACGCATTCGAGCACCAGAGGCCGGAACGCCACCGCCAGCCCGGCGAGCGTCACGGTGGCGATGCCGCCGAGCAGCCACAGGGCGTCGTCGTCCAGCGCCAGCACGGTGCCGAACAGGATGTGCAGGAGGTCGATCGACGACCCCTTGAGCGAGATCAGCATCACGCCGGCGGCGAGCGAGATGAGGTAGAACGCCGCGAGGCTGGCATCCTCGCGCAGCACCGTCGAGCGGGCGACGAGGCCCGACAGCAGCGCCACGGCCAGCCCTGCGGCGAGGCCGCCCAGCGTCATCGCCGGCAGCGACAGGCCGGCGACCAGGAACCCGACCGCCGCGCCGGGCAGGATCGCGTGGCTCATCGCCTCGCTCATCAGGCTCATGCGGCGCAGGGTGAGGAACAGGCCGACCGGCGGCGCGCTCACCGACAGGGCGACGCAGCCGGCGAGCGCCCGGCGCATGAACGAGAATTCGACGAACGGCGCCGTCAGCAGGTCGATCACGCGGCGTGCCCGTGATGGTGATGGTCGTGGTGGTCGTGCGCCGGGGCGGCGTGGCCGTGCGGCGTCCCGGCCTCGGCCCGGCAGACCGGCGCCGAATCGTCCCAGGCCTCGCACAGGTTGCGGGCCCGGCGCAGGTTCGGCGCGGTCAGCACCGAGGCCGTGTCGCCCCAGGCGACCGCCTCGCGGGCGAGGAGCAGCGTGGTGGGGAAGTGCCGGCGCACCTGTTCGAGGTCGTGCAGCACCGCCACCACCGTGCGGCCCTCGCCGTGCCAGCGCCGGACGAGGGCGAGAAGGTCGTCGGTGGTGCGGGCGTCGATCGCCGCGAACGGCTCGTCGAGCAGGATCACCCGCGCGTCCTGGAGCAGGAGCCGGGCGAACAGCACCCGCTGCAACTGGCCGCCCGACAGCGTGCCGATCGGCCGGCGCTCGAAGCCGCCGAGGCCGACCGCGTCGAGGGCCGCCGCCACCGCGCCGTCGTCGCCGCGGATCCGCCGCCACAGGCCGACGCGGCGCCACAGCCCCATCGCCACGAGGTCGTAGACCGCGACCGGGAAGGCGCGGTCGATCTCGGCCGCCTGCGGCAGATAGGCGATGTCGCCGTGCCTCAGCCCCGGATGCAGCACCCGGCCGTCGAGGGGCGCGATCTCGCCCATGATGCCCTTGAGCAGGGTCGACTTGCCGGCGCCGTTCGGCCCGACCACGGCGAGCAGCGCGCCGGCCGGAACCGTGCCGTCGAGGTGGTGCACGGCGGGATGGCGGGCGTAGCCGAGGGTCAGCCCGTCGAAGGCGAGGCCGTGGGCCTCCGCGGCGCGGGCCGGGCTCATGCGAGCGCCCACCCGATCACGCCCCACACCGCCGCCGCCAGCAGGGCCGCGAGCCCGAGGCGCGTGCCGACGCCGAGGCGCAGCAGCGAGAGCGGCGGCGGAACCGCGCTCCGGCGCTCGGGAGCCGCGGGGTCGAGGGGCATCGGGTGTCCTTACGATGTTCGGCGGGCGCGGCTCATTGGCGGATGCCCGGCCCGACCTCATTTGCTAGAACGGCCGGAATCCCGTTTCCGGGACGGCCCTGTTACACTGTAACAGACCACGAGAGTCAACCGCGTTCCGATCGGGGAGGCAGAGGATGCACGGACACCCGAGCCCGTCCGATGGAACCGGTCCGGCGGACGCCCACGATCACGCCTGCGGCGGCGAGGACCTGCTCGCCCGGGCCGAGCGGATCTGCCGCGAGCGCGGCCTGCACTACACCGACCTGCGCCGGCGCACCCTCGAGGCGGTCGCCGGGGAAGGGCGGGCGCTCGGCGCCTACGATATCGCCGAGCGGCTGAGCGTTCCGGGCCGCCGGGTCGCCGCGGTCTCGGTCTACCGCGCCCTCGACTTCCTGACCGAGAACGGCCTCGTCCACCGCATCGCCAGCCGCAACGCCTTCGTGCCGTGCGGCCACGGCCATGGCGGCGGCGAGAGCACCGTCTTCCTGATCTGCCGCACCTGCGGCACCGTCGGCGAGACGGTGTCGCGCGACATCCAGCGCGGCCTCGACTCCACCCTCGCCTCGGCCGGCTTCAAGCCGGTGAGCCACATCGTCGAGGTCGAGGGCGAGTGCGGCGCCTGCCAGGGGCGGGGCGGGACGGAGTAGGGGGCGGCGCCCCTCCCTCACGCCAGGGTCGTGAGATCCTGGAACCAGTGCTGCGCCTGGGTGTAGCCCTTCACCCTCGCCGACAGGGCGTGCGGGTTGGTGTCGTGGACGACCCAGACCTGGACCGCGTCGTCGACCACGATCTCGTGCACCCGCGCGAGCAGGCGGTCCTGCTCGGCGGGGTCGAAGCTCGCGGCGATGCGGTCGCACAGCGCGTCGACCTCGGGATTGGCATAGTGGCTCCAGTTCACCCCGGTCGGGGCGACCTGCTTGCCGCTGTAGAACCGCAGGATCGCGTAGACCGGGTCGGAGGTGACGTAGGCGATGTTGCTGCCGGTGACGCCCTTGAGGCTCGGATCGGTCGCGCCCTGGCGCCACGCGGTGTAGGCGACCTCCAGCTCGACCGGACGGAACTCGATCGCGAGGCCGATCTCGGCCCAGCTCTGCTGGACGAACTCGTTGATCGGCAGCGACAGCATCTGGCCCGAGCCGCCGGTCGGGATGATGAAGGTCGTGCGCAGCGGGTTCTGGGGCGAGTAGCCGGCCTCGCGCACCAGCCGGCGCGCCTCCTCGACGTCGGTGCGGATCCGGAACGCCGGCTTGCCGAACCACGGGCTCGACGGCTGGACCTGCCCGACCGCGGGGGTGGCGAGCCCGCCCATCAGCTCGACCACCGCGTCGCGGTCGATGGCGAGGTTGGCCGCCTTGCGCAGGCGCAGGTCGCGCCACGGGCTGCCCTCGATCATCGACAGGTGGTAGTTCCAGACGTGCGGCGTGTCGTTTCCGACCATCCGCATCCCGGCCGACTTGAGCCGCGGCACCGAGTCGGGCGCCGGCGTCTCGATCAGGTCGACGGAGCCGCTCAGCAGCGCGTTCGCCCGGGCGAGGGGATCGGGGATGCAGGCGAGCGTCAGCTTGGCGAGCTTCGGCCGCCGCTTGGGATCCCAGTAGCCCTCGTTGGGCAGAAGCTCGAGCCGCACCCGCGGCACGAGCTGGCCGATCCGGTATGGCCCGGTGCCGGAGGGCTGGAACGCCACCTTGTTCCAGTCGCGCCCGAGGGCCTCGTACTGCGCCGGCGAGCCGATCAGGAACCACAGCATCTGGTAGGGAAACAGCGCGTCGACCGCCTTGGTGGTGACCTGCACGGTCATCGGGTCGAGCTTGCGGTAGGAGGCGACCGAGGGCAGGCGCGGGCGCACCTGCGACGCCTGCCGCTGGTCGTAGTGCGGTGCCTGCTGGTTGAGCACCTTGTCGAAGTTCCAGATCACCGCGTCGGCGTCGAACGCCGAGCCGTCGTGGAACTTGACCCCCTCGCGCAGGCGGAAGATCCAGTTGCGGCGGTCGGCCGGGTCGCTCTCCCACGCGGTGGCGAGACCGGGAATCAGCCTGCCCGGGCGGTCGGCGACGTCCAGTTCCCAGGCGACCAGCGGGTCGTAGAGCGTCAGGCCGGTGAACTGGTAGCCGCCGGCGCCGCGGTCGGGCTGGCCGGTGGTGAGCGGCAGGTCGAACATCGAGATGCCGTAGGTCAGCATCGGCCCGGCGCCCTGGGCGCGGGCGGGGCCGGACCCGGGCACCGTACCGGCGGCCGCGAGGGCCGAGGCGCCGGCGACGAACTGCCGGCGCGAGAGAAAGGCGTGACTCATGACGACCCTGAAGGCAGCGCCCGCCGCGGTCCCCTGACCGCGGACGGCTGACGCGGATGACCTCTGCAAGGCGCGTGCGAGGCAGGCGGCAGGGCTGCCAGGACCGCCGCCCGGAACTCGTATAAAGACATCTTTATGTCTTGATTGCTTCCCGCCGGGCGGGCTGCTATACGCCGCCGCGAACGGAGCAACAGGAGCCGCCGGATGCCCGCTGCACAGGACTACATCGTCAAGGACATCGCGCTCGCCGATTTCGGCCGCAAGGAGATCGCGATCGCCGAGACCGAGATGCCCGGCCTCATGGCCGTGCGCGAGGAATATGCCGCGAGCCAGCCCCTCAAGGGCGCCAAGATCGCCGGCTCGCTGCACATGACGATCCAGACCGCGGTGCTGATCGAGACGCTGAAGGCGCTCGGGGCCGACATCCGCTGGGTGTCGTGCAACATCTACTCGACCCAGGACCACGCCGCCGCCGCGATCGCGGCCGCCGGCATCCCGGTCTTCGCCATCAAGGGCGAGACCCTGAAGGATTACTGGGACTACACCGCCAAGCTGTTCGAGTGGCACGACGGCGGCATGCCGAACATGATCCTCGACGACGGCGGCGACGCCACGATGTTCGTGCATCTCGGCCTGCGCGCCGAGCGCGGCGATACCGCCTTCCTCGACCAGCCGGGCTCGGAGGAGGAGGAAATCTTCTTCGCGCTGCTCAAGCGGATGCTGGCCGAGAAGCCGAAGGGCTGGTTCGCCGGCCTCGCCGAGTCGATCAAGGGCGTGTCCGAGGAGACCACCACCGGCGTGCACCGCCTGTACCTGCTCGCCAAGGAGGGCAAGCTCCTCTTCCCGGCGATCAACGTCAACGACGCGGTCACGAAGTCGAAGTTCGACAACCTCTACGGCTGCCGCGAGTCGCTGGTCGACGGCATCCGCCGCGGCACCGACGTGATGATGGCCGGCAAGGTCGCGATGGTCGCGGGCTTCGGCGACGTCGGCAAGGGCTCGGCCGCCTCCCTGCGCAACGCCGGCTGCCGCGTCCTGGTGTCGGAGATCGACCCGATCTGCGCGCTCCAGGCCGCGATGGAGGGCTACGAGGTCACGACCATGGAGGACGCCGCCCCGCGCGCCGACATCTTCGTCACCGCGACCGGCAACAAGGACGTCATCACCCTCGATCACATGCGGGCGATGAAGGACCGGGCCATCGTCTGCAACATCGGCCACTTCGACAACGAGATCCAGGTCGCGGGCCTCAAGAACCTGAAGTGGCAGAACATCAAGCCGCAGGTTGACGAGATCGAGTTCGCCGACGGCCACCGCATCATCCTCCTGTCGGAGGGCCGGCTGGTCAATCTCGGCAACGCGATGGGGCACCCGTCCTTCGTGATGTCGGCGTCCTTCACCAACCAGACCCTGGCCCAGATCGAACTCTGGACCAACCCGGGCAAGTACGAGAAGAACGTCTTCACCCTGCCGAAGGCCCTCGACGAGAAGGTCGCGGCGCTGCATCTCGAGAAGATCGGCGTCAAGCTGACCAAGCTGCGCGACGACCAAGCCTCCTATATCGGAGTATCGGCCGCCGGCCCGTTCAAGCCCGATCACTATCGCTACTGATGTCGTGCCGGCTCCGCGCCGGCCGGATCTGAGAAAACAGCGAGCCCGGCCGCGAGGCCGGGCTCGCTGCGTTCCGGGCATTGTGACGCAGAACAAGGTTCCGACTTTGTTCTGTCTCAGGTGTGGCATTTCTGTGCCCAGCCTCCGGCACCGCACGCCCGGCGCGGCGGTGCCTGCTGTTTCCTCTTCCTGACCGGCGCCGGCGCGGTAAAGTCGGGGTGATTCTGGAGGGGCGCCGCCGGGTCAGGCCCGGCGGACGCTCCCGCATCCGGTACGGGTCCCTGCCCTGGCAGCGCCCGCCCCGGTGCGGGGCGCGTGGAGACGGATCGGACTCGAATGGGGGCAGGAACAGGTCCGCGCCGCCGGCCTTCGGCCGGCGCGAACGCGGTCGCATGGGCGCTCGCCGCAGCCGCGGCGGCCCTGCCGCAGGAGGCGGCCGCAGCGGTCCCGGCCGAGTTCAAGGCGCACAGCGCCGTGGTGCTCTCGGTCGTCATCGGCCTCGTCGTGTTCGCGACCATCCTGTCGCTGATGCACCTGCGCGAGCGCGCCAAGTGGGCCCGGCGCGAGCGCATGCTCTCGGCCGAGCTCGCCGAGCTGCGCGGCGCCCACGACCGGGCCGAGCTGCTGCTCGGCTCCGAGTCGCAGGTCGTCGTCACCTGGGCCGGGCGCGACGAGCCTCTGATCGAGGGCGACGTCGCCCTCGCGAGCGAGCCCGGGCGTCCGGCCTCGCCCCGGCGGGTGCTGGCCTTCGGCGCCTGGCTCGCCGGCGCCGACGCTGCCGCCCTCGAGGGAGCCGTCGAGACGCTGCGCAGCCGCGGCGAACGCTTCCGCATGACGGTGCGCTCCAGCGCCGGGCGCACCATCGAGGCCCAGGGGCAGGCGGTGGGCGGGCGGGCGCTCCTGCGCCTGCGCGAGCTGACCGCCGAGCGCCAGGAACTCGTCGAGCTGCGCACCCGGACCGGCGAGATGCGCGACTCGCTCTCGGCCCTCGCCACCCTCCTCGACGCGATCCCGCAGCCGGTCTGGCGCCGGCGCCGCGACGGGCGCCTCGCCTGGGCCAACGCCGCCTACGTCCGGGCGGTCGAGGCCGCCGACCGCGACCGGGCGCTGCGCGAGGGCACCGAACTCCTCGACCGCCCGGCCCGCGAGGAGGCCAGCCGCCGCCGGGCCGGCGGCGCCTGCGGCACCCTGCGCGTCTCCGCCGTGGTCGCCGGCGAGCGCTGTACCCTCGACGTCACCGAGGTTCCGATCGACACCGGCAGCGTCGGCATCGCGGTCGACGTGTCCGAGCTGGAGAGCGTGCGCGCCGACCTCCAGCGCCAGATGGACGCCAACGTCCGCACCCTCGACCAGCTTCCGACCGCGGTGGCGATGTTCGATGCGCGCCAGCGGCTGATCTTCCACAACACCGCCTATCGCGAGCTGTGGGATCTCGATGCCGGCTTCCTCGACGGCCGTCCCCTCGACGGCGAGATCCTCGACGCGCTGCGCGGCAGCCGCAAGCTGCCCGAGCAGGCGGATTTCCGCTCGTGGAAGGCCGGCGTGCTCGCCGCCTACCGGGCGACCGAGGCGCAGCAATTCTGGTGGCACCTGCCGGACGGGCGCACCCTGCGGGTCGTCGCCGACCCCAACCCGCAGGGCGGCGTCACCTACCTGTTCGACGACGTCTCGGAGCGCTTCCAGCTCGAATCGCGCTACAACGCGCTGATGCGGGTCCAGGCCGAGACCCTCGACACCCTCAAGGAGCCGGTGGCGGTGTTCGGCTCCGACGGCCGGCTCCAGTTCGCCAACCGCGCCTTCGCGGCGGTCTGGCGCCTCGACGAGGCGATGCTGGCCTCCCAGCCGCACATCGACGCGGTGATCGCCGCCTGCCGCGACCTCAGCCCGGCCGAGGAGCCCTGGACCGAGATCCGCGGCGCCGTCACCGGCCTGATGGACGTGCGCCAGGGCCTCGATTGCCGCCTCGCGCTGCGCGACGGCACGATGCTCGACTGCGCCGCCCAGCCGCTGCCCGAGGGCGCGACGCTGCTCACCCACATCGACGTCACCGCCGGCGTCAACGTCGAGCGGGCGCTGACCGAGAAGAACGACGTCCTGGAGCGCACCGCGCGCCTGCGCGACGAGTTCGTCCACCACGTCTCCTACGAGCTGCGCTCGCCGCTGACCAACATCATCGGCTTCACCGAACTGCTCGGCGACGAGACCGTGGGGGCGCTCAACACCCGCCAGCGGGAATACGCCGAGCACATCATGCGCTCCTCGGCCGCCCTGCTGGCGATCATCAACGACATCCTCGACCTCGCCTCGATCGATGCCGGCTCGATGGAGCTGATCCAAGACGTGGTCGACGTGCGCGACACCGTCTCGGCGGCGGTGCGCGGCATCGAGGACCGGCTCGCCGAGGCGGCGATCACCCTCGACTTCGACGTGCCGCCCGACATCGGCACCTTCATGGCCGACGGCAAGCGCATCCGGCAGATCCTGTTCAACCTGCTGTCGAACGCCGTCGGGTTCTCGTCCCCGGGCCAGGAGGTGCGGGTCTCGGCCCGCAAGACCGACACGGCGCTCGTCCTCGAGGTCGCCGACCGCGGCCGCGGCATGCCGCCGGAGGTGATGGCGCGGGTGTTCGAGCGGTTCGAGAGCCACACGCTCGGCACCCGCCACCGCGGCGTCGGCCTGGGCCTGTCGATCGTGCGCTCGTTCATCGAGCTGCATGGCGGGCGCATCGACATCGACTCCGCCCCGGGCCAGGGCACCCGGGTCACCTGCACCTTCCCCCTCGACGGCCCCGAGCCGCACCTCGCCGCGGCGGAGTAATCCAGGGCCATCGGGTGAAACCCGATTGTCGATCCTGTGGGCCCGGTGCGCTCTGCGCCCGAAGAGCGCCCCGCGCAGCGGGTCCGGGAGGACGAATGTCCTCTCGGACGCAGAGCGGAGCGAAAGCCAAAGTCACGGCGACACGACGTGTCGCGTGTGACTGCCGGCGCCTGAGGCCAAGCAAAGAACCCAAGGCCATCGGGTGAAACCCGATGGCCCTGCGGAGTAGCCCGCCCGGCGGTCCCGCGGCGGCGTGGTTCGGTTAAGGTTCCTGAGCTATGACGGGGGCCTGCCCCGGATCGTCCCGGGTGCGGACGGGGTTCCGGCGCGTGTCCGCGGGGAGCCGCGGTGTCGTCGTGATCGTTCCCCTGGAGCCGGTGCCGGTCGCCGCCCTCCCGGGGCGCGAGGTTGCCGGGTCGGGGCAGGTATGGACGAGCGGATACCCTGGGAGATCGTCCTGCCGGACGAGAGCGCGACCGAGGATCTCGGCCGCTTCCTCGCCGAGCTGCTGCGTCCGGGCGACCTCGTCGCCCTGTCGGGCGGGCTCGGCGGCGGCAAGACCACGCTGGCCCGCGCGCTGATCCGCGAACTCGCCGACGCCCCCGACCTCGACGTCCCGAGCCCGACCTTCACGCTGATCCAGCCCTACGAGGGAAGCGGCGGGGTCCCGGTGGTCCATGCCGACCTCTACCGCCTGCGCGGGCCCGACGAACTGGTCGAGCTCGGCTTCGACGAGGCGACCGAGCGCGCGATCGCGCTGGTCGAATGGCCCGACCGGCTGCCGCCGCGCAGCGGGCCGGTGCTCGCCGTCGACCTCGCGCTCAAGCCGGATTTCGGTCCCGACGCGCGGCTGGCCCGGATCATCGGCGGCGGCGGGATGGCCGAGCGCCTGACCCGCGCCCGCGCCCTGCGCGTGCTGCTCGACCGCAGCGGCTGGGGCGAGGCGCGGCGCGAGCTGATGCAGGGCGACGCGTCGAGCCGGGCCTACGAGCGGCTGGTCAACCCGGACGGGAGCCGCGCCGTGCTGATGATCTCGCCGCCGCGCGCCGACGGTCCGGCCGTGCGCGACGGCAAGCCCTACAGCGCGATCGTGAAGCTCGCCGAATCGGTCCACGCCTTCGTGGCGGTCGACCGCGGCCTGCGGGCGCTCGGCCTGAGCGCGCCGCGCATTCTCGGCGAAGACCTCGATGCCGGCCTGCTGATCCTCGAGGATCTCGGCGCCGAGCCGGTGGTCGACGCCGGCGGCCCGCGCCCGGAGCGCTACGCCGAGGCGGTCAAGGTCCTGGCGCGTCTGCACGGGACGCCCCTGCCGGCGGTGCTGCCGGTCTCCGAGGGCCAGGATCACGAACTGCCGCCCTACGACCTCGAAGCGCTGCTGTTCGAGGCCGAGCTGCTGATCGACTGGTACGCGCCCGTCGTCGCCGGAACGCGGCTGAGCCCACTCGCCCGCGCCGACTTCCTCGCCGTCTGGGCCGAGGCCCTGCGCGGGATCGAGCCGGAACGGCCGACCTGGGTCCTGCGCGACTACCACTCGCCGAACCTGATCTGGCTGCCCGAGCGCGACGGGCTGGAGCGGGTCGGGCTCATCGACTTCCAGGACGCGGTGCTCGGCCACGCCGCCTACGACGTCGCCTCGCTGCTCCAGGACGCCCGGGTCGACGCGAGCGCGGAGTTCGAGCTGCGCCTGCTCGGCCTCTACGCCCGCGAGCGCAAGGTCCGCGACGCCGAGTTCGACGTGCAGGGCTTCGCCCACGCCTACGCGGTGCTCGGGGCCCAGCGGGCGACCAAGATCCTCGGCATCTTCGCCCGGCTCGACCGCCGCGACGGCAAGCCGGCCTATCTCGCGCACCTGCCGCGGATCGCCGGCTACCTCAACCGCAACCTCGCGCATCCGGCCTTGCACCGCGTCCGCGTCTGGACCGAGACCCACCTTCCGCAACTCGTCCTGCCGACCTGATCCCGGACCCCGATGAGCGATCCCGAGCCCGCCGCCATCACCCGTGCCTTCGTCCTCGCGGCGGGGCTCGGCAAGCGCATGCGCCCGATCACCGCCACGGTGCCCAAGCCCCTCGTCGAGGTGGGGGGACGGGCGCTGGTCGACCACGCCCTCGACCGTCTCGCCGAGGCCGGCATCGCCAGCGTGGTGGTCAACGTCCACTATCTCGCCGACCTCATGGAGGCGCATCTCGTCCGCCGCCGCCGGGCCCCGGTCATCACGATCTCGGACGAGCGCGAGCGGCTGCTGGAGACCGGCGGCGGCGCCCGCAAGGCGCTGCCGCTCCTCGGCAAGGCGCCGTTCCTGGTCCTCAATTCCGATTCGTTCTGGCTCGAAGGGCCGCAGCCGAACCTGCCCCGCCTCGTCGCGGGCTTCGACCCGGCACGGATGGACATGCTGCTGCTGTGCGCCTCGGCGGCGACCAGCCTCGGCTACGACGGCCGCGGCGACTTCCACATGGACGGCGACGGCCGGCTCACCCGCCGGGCCGAGAGCGAGGTCGCGGCCTTCGTCTATGCCGGCGTCGCGGTGGTGAAGCCCGAGCTGTTCGCCGACACGCCCGAGGGGCCGTTCTCGCTCAACCTGCTGTTCGACCGCGCCGCCAAGGCCGGCCGCCTGCACGGCCTGCGCCTCGACGGGCAATGGCTGCATGTCGGCACGCCCGAGGCCCTCCGCGAGGCCGAGGAGCGGATGCGCAGCAGCGCGACCCAGCCGTGAGCGGGCCGCCGCGCGTCGTCCCGCTGATCTCCGGCGATCTCGGCCGGGTGCTGGCGCTCAACAACGCCCACGCGGTCGAGACCTCGCTCCTCGACGAGGCCCGCCTTCAAGCGCTCCACCGCGGCGCCTTCCGGGCGACCGGGATCGGCGGCGGCGAGGCGTTCCTGATCGCCCTCGACCAGGACGCGGACTACGCCTCGCCGAACTTCCTGTGGTTCCGCGAGCGCTACCCGCGCTTCGTCTACGTCGACCGGGTCGTCACGGCGCCGGCCTGCCGCGGCCTCGGCCTCGCCCGCGCTCTGTACCGCGACCTGTTCGCCGCGGCGGGGGCGGCCGGCCACGGACGCGTCGTCTGCGAGGTGAACAGCGATCCGCCCAATCCCGTCTCGGCGGCCTTCCACGCGGGCCTCGGCTTCCGCGAGGTCGGAGCGGCGTCCGTGGCGCCGGGCGGCAAGGTCGTGCGCTACCTCCTGCGCGCGCTGCCGGACGACGGAGACCGGCGATGACCGAACACCGCGTCTTCACCATCGCGCCGGGCCTGTCCTTCCTCGACACCCTCGCGGACGCGCTCCTCGACGGCAGCCTCGTCGGCGAGGTCGGGCGCGACCCGTTCGGGCTCGCCGCCGTGACGGTCTACCTGCCGACCCGCCGGGCGGCCCGCGCCCTCGCCGCGACCCTCGGGCAGCGTTGCGGCCCGGCGGCCCTGCTGCCGCGCATGGTCCCTCTCGGCGAGGCCGACGAGGCCGAGATCGACCTCGCCGCCGCCCCGCCGGGCGCGCGCCCCGAGGCGGCGCTGCACCCGCCGATGGCCGGGCTGGAGCGCCGGCTGATCCTCGCCCGCCTCGTCCAGGCCTGGGCCGAGACCGTCGACCGCCAGTTGCTGCCCCTCGGCGACGAGGTGCCGTTCCGGGTGCCGTCCTCGCCGGCCGACGCCGTCGCCCTCGCGGCCGATCTCGAAGGGCTGATGGATTCGCTCGCCGTCGAGGGCATGCCCTGGGACGACATCGCCGGCGCGGTCGAGGCCGAGTTCTCGCGCTACTTCTCGCTCACCCTCGACTTCGTGCGCATCGCCGCCGAGGCGTGGCCGGCGATCCTGGCCGAGCGCGGCCTGAGCGATCCGGTCGCCCGGGGGCGCGAGCTGATGCTCGCCGAGGCGGCGCGCCTGCGCCGCGACCGGCCGGCGGACCCGGTGATCGTCGCCGGCTCCACCGGCTCGATCCCGGCGACCGCGGCGCTGATCGCCGCCGTGGCGAGCCTCGACCGCGGCGCCGTGGTGTTGCCGGGCCTCGATCTCGGCCTCGATCCGGACGGCTGGCGGGCGATCGACCCCGGCGGCGACGGCGAGCACGTCGCCCACGCCCACCCGCAGGCGATCCTGCACCGGTTGCTCGCCGCCGACCATCTCGCGCTCGGGCGCGAGGCGGTGCGGGCGCTGGGCCGGCCGGAGCCGGCGGCGGAGGCGCGCGCCGCCCTGCTGTCCGAGGTGCTGCGCCCGGCCGAGACCACCGACGCCTGGGCCGACCTCGATCCGGGCCGCCGCGCGGCCCTGTCCCGCGGCGGCTGCGCCGGGCTCGCGGTGGTCGAGGCGGCCGACGAGCGCGAGGAGGCGCTGTGCGCCGCCATCGCCCTGCGCGAGACGCTGGAGCGGCCCGGCGCCACCGCCGCCCTGGTGACGCCCGACCGCAATCTCGCCCGCCGGGTCGCCGCCGAGCTGAAGCGCTGGGGCATCGTCGCCGACGATTCCGGCGGCGAATCCCTCGCCCTGTCCCGGGCCGGGCGCCTCGCCCGCCTCGCCGCCGACGTCGCCGCCCTCGACGCCGAACCGACGCGGGTGCTGGCGCTGCTCGCGCATCCGCTGGTGACGCTCGGCCTGAGCCGGGCCGAGGTGGTGCGTGCCGCCGCCGTGCTGGAGATCGGCGTCCTGCGCGGGCCCGCGCCGGCCCGCGGCTTCGACGGTCTCGCCGAGGCCCTGCGCGCCAACCGCGACGGCGGCGAGCGCCGGGCGCCGCGGCCGAAGCAGCGGCTGACCCCGGAGGACTGGGACGCCGCCGACGACCTGCTCCGGCGCCTCGCCGTGGCGTTCGACGGGTTCGGGCAAGCGGCCGGCGACCCGGCGCACGACCTCGTCGGTCTCGCCCAGGATCACCGCGAGACCTGCGACCGGCTGATGGACGGGCCGGGCGACGTCGACGACCCGTCCGCCGCGACCCTCGACGCGCTGTTCGACGACCTCGCCCTGGCCGAGCCCGGCCCGGTTCCGGGGCGGTTCTCGGATTACCCACCGTTCTTCACCGCGCTCGCCCGCGACCGGGTGGTGAGCGGCCGGACCGGCCCGTCGCCGCATCCGCGCCTGCGCATTCTCGGCCTGCTCGAGGCCCGGCTGCTGCGGGTCGACCGGGTGGTGCTCGGCGGCCTCGACGAGGGCGTCTGGCCGCCCAAGGCCGAGACCGACGCCTTCCTCAACCGGCCGATGCGCACCCGCGTCGGCCTGCCGCCGCCGGAGCGGCGCCTCGGCCAGACCGCCCACGACTTCGTTCAGGCGCTCGGCTGCCACGACGCGGTCGTCACCCGGGCCCACAAGCGCGAGGGCTCGCCGATGGTGCCGTCGCGCTTCCTCCAGCGCCTGCGCGCCTTCGCGGGCGAGGCGGTCTGGGCCGGGATGACGAGGGACGGCGACCGCCTGCGCGCCTGCGCCGCCGCCCTCGACCGCGGCGACGCCCCGGCGCCGCCGCGCCTCGCCCGGCCGGCGCCGCGGCCCGACCCCGCGCTTTTTCCGCGCCGGCTCAGCGTCACCGAGATCGAAACTCTCGTGCGCGACCCCTACGGCATCTTCGCGCGCCACGTTCTCGGCCTCGACCCCCTCGAACCGGTGGCGGTGCAGCCGAGCGCCAGCGACCGCGGCACGATCGTCCACGACGTGCTCGGCGGCTTCGCGCAGAAATACCCCGAGACCCTGCCGGCCGACCCGCACGAGCCGCTCTACGACCTCGCGATCAACGCCTTCGCGCGGATCGCCGACGCCTATCCCGAACTCTACGCCGAGTGGTGGCCGCGCTTCGAGCGGCTCGCCGCCGCCTTCCTGGTCTGGGAGGCCGAGCGTCGGCCAGCCCTCGCCCGGGTCCATGCCGAGATCGGCGGGCGCTGGCCGATGGCACTGGCGGGAGGCGAGACCTTCACCCTCACCGCCCGGGCCGACCGGATCGAGGCCCGCCGCGACGGCGGCCGCACCGTCATCGACTTCAAGACCGGTACGCCGCCGAGCGCTCGGGAGATCTTCGCCGGGTTCTCGCCCCAGCTCACCCTGGAGGCGGCGATGCTGCGCGACGGCGCCTTCCGGGATCTCGCCCCGGCGCCCGCGGTCCCCGACCTCGTCTACGTCCGGGCCGGGGGCGGGCGCTCGCCCCTCGACGTGCTGCCGGTCAAGCCGCCGCGGGGCGAGGAGCGCAGCGTCGCCGACCTCGTTGACGAGCATGCCGGGCGGCTGAAGCTCCTGATCGAGCGCTTCCTCGCCGGCGAGGCCGCCTACCTGTCGCGGCCCTACCCGAAATACGCCAAGGCCTACTCGGCCTACGACCACCTCGCCCGGGTCAAGGAATGGTCGCTGGTCGGCGGGGAGGAGGCGTAGGGCGCTCGGTCTCTCGCCGCCGGTCCCCCGTGCCCGGCCGGGACCGGCGCACGCCTTCGTGGTCCGGCGCACCGGATCCACACCCAGGGCAATCGCTTCAGAGCGATTGCCCTGGTTTCCCGCTTGGCCTCAGGCGCCGGCGGCAGTGCGCGACACGCAGTGTCGCCCGCAGCCTCGGCTTTCGCTCAGCTCTGTGTTCGAGCGGACATTCGTCCCCTCGAACCCGCTCCGCGGGGCGCTCTTCGGGCGCAAAGCGCACCGCGCCCGCCATCAAGCGTCGCCCTGCGGGCGACCACAGGACAATCGCTGAAGCGATGGCCCTGGATCCACACCCCCGCCGCCTTGACCGTACGACGCCCCGCTCCCTATCTGCCGGGAACGACCAGGGCAGGAGAGAGCCGATGCCGATCCAGCGCCGGGTGGTGATCGCCCTGTCCGCCTTCGCGATCCTGGCGCTGCTGCTCTACCTCCTGCGCGACGTGCTGCTGCCCTTCGTGGCCGGCGCGGCCTTGGCCTACGTGCTCGACCCGATCGCCGACCGGCTGGAACGGCTCGGGATCGGGCGGCTCGCCGCGACCTTCGTCATCCTGGCGGTGTTCCTGCTGCTCCTCGTCGTGGTGCTCGTCGTCGCGGTGCCGCTGGCGGCCAACCAGCTCGCGGCGCTCGTCGCCACGATGCCGGCGACGATCGCCAAGCTGCAATCGATCATCGCCGAGCATGCCGGGCCGCTGATCGAGCGCGCCGGGGGCAGCCAGGCGGTGCAGGAGCTGCAATCCTCGGTCGGCAACCTGATGGGGCAGGGGGTCGCCTGGGTGCTGGCCTTCCTGCGCTCGCTGTGGACCGGCAGTCAGGCGATCGTCGGCCTCGTGTCGCTCCTCGTGGTGACGCCGGTGGTGGCGTTCTATCTCCTGGTCGACTGGGACCGGATGATCGCGACCCTCGACCGCTGGGTGCCGCCGCGCCACCGCCTCACCGTGCGCCAGCTCGCCCGCGAGATCGACGGCGCGATCACGAGCTTCATCCGCGGCCAGAGCCTCGTCTGCCTCATCCTCGGCACGTTCTACGCCGCCGGACTGTGGGCGGTCGGGCTGAATTTCGGCGTGCTGATCGGCCTGCTCGCCGGCTTCCTCACCTTCATCCCGTATGTCGGCTCGCTCACCGGGTTCCTGCTCTCGACCGGCGTCGCCCTGGTGCAGTTCTGGCCCAACGGCCTGCCGATCACCCTTACGGTGGCGGTGTTCCTGATCGGCCAGTTCCTCGAAGGCAACGTGCTCCAGCCCAAGCTCGTCGGCGACGCGGTGCGGCTGCATCCGGTCTGGCTGATGTTCGCGCTGCTCGCCTTCGGCTCGCTGTTCGGCTTCCTCGGCCTGCTGCTGGCGGTGCCGATCGCGGCGGCGATCGGGGTCATCGCCCGGTTCGGGGTCCGGCGCTATCTCGCCAGCAGGCTCTACCACGACGAGGCGCCGCTGCTGCCCGAGGAGGCGCCGCCCGCCGTGCCGGCCCGCCTGCCCTGACGAGAGACGAGCGACGCCGCCCCCGATGCCAGATCCGCTTCCCCGCCAGCTCGCCTTCGACCTGCCGCTCGATCCCCGCTACGGCCGCGAGGACTTCCTCGTCAGCCCGACCAACGAGGCCGCCTACGCCCGGATCGAATCCTGGCCCGACTGGCCCGACCGCGTGCTTGTCCTCACCGGTCCGTCGGGCAGCGGCAAGAGCCATCTCGCCTCGATCTGGGCGACGCAGGCTCATGCCTGGACCGTGCCGGCCGCCGAGGTGACCCGGGAGGCGGTGCCGCACCTCGTCTCCAACGGCAACCTCGTGATCGAGGATGCCGACCGGCCCGAGGGCCGCGACGAGGCTGCGCTGTTCCACCTGCTCAACCTCGCCCGCGAGCGCGGGACCGGCGTGGTCGTGACCGGCACCGGCGCCGTCGAGGCCTGGGGGCTGGCGGTCGCCGACCTGCGCTCGCGCCTGCGGCTCGCCCCCGGCATCGCCATCGCGCCGCCGGACGAGACGCTGCTGCGGATGGTGCTGGTGAAGCTGTTCGTCGACCGCCAGCTCGTGGTCGACATCAGCGTGGTCGAGGCGCTGGCGCTGCGCATCGACCGCTCCCTCGGGCGCGCCCGCGACGTCGTGGCCGCCCTCGACCGCGAGGGCCTCAGCCGCGGCCGGCGCATCACCCGCCCGCTGGCCCTCGCGACGCTCGCCGCCCTCGACGGCGCGGCGGCCGAGGACCCGGACGAGGCCGGCGAACCCTGACCCGGGGCCGGCGGTTTCATGCAATTGTCGCACTGACCTGTCACCGGACGCGCGAGCGCGCGAATCCAACCCACGACATCGACCGAGGAGGACGCCCATCGTGTCGGAACCCGCAGCCATCGCCCGGACGAGCCGGACCACGGCGATCGAGGCCGAGCCGGACGCGACGCCGGTCGCCGGCGCCGAGGAGGCTGCGCGCAAGGCTGCGGAGAGGGAGGCGGTCGCCGCCGGCCATGCCCTGCGCAAGGAGCCGGCCCGCTTCGTCAACCGCGAATTGTCGTGGCTCCAGTTCAACCGCCGGGTGCTGGAGGAGGCCTCGAATACCGGCCACCCCCTGCTCGAACAGCTTCGCTTCCTGTCGATCTCGGCCAACAACCTCGACGAGTTCTTCATGGTGCGGGTCGCCGGCCTGCACGATCAGGTCCGCGCCGGCATGGACGCCCCGTCGCAGGACGGCTTGACCCCGGGCGAGCAGCTCGCCCGCATCGGCGCCGAGGTGTCGGAACTCGCCCGCGACCAGCAGCGGCGCTGGCGCGAGCTGCGCGCCGACCTGCACGGCGAGGGCATCGACCTCGTGGAGGCGCAGGGGCTGACCGCGCCGGAGGCCGCGTGGCTGGAAGAGTACTTCCTCCAGCACATCTTCCCGGTGCTGACGCCGCTCGCCATCGACCCGGCGCACCCGTTCCCGTTCATCCCGAACCTCGGCTCGACCATCGCCCTGATGCTGGTGCGGCCGCGGGACGCCCGGGTGCTGCGGGCGCTGATCCGCCTGCCCTCGGTGATCGACCGCTTCGTGCGCCTGCCGGATTCCGGCACGTCGGGCACCGCCCGGTTCATCGCCATCGAGCAGGTGATCGTGCTGTTCACCAGCCGGCTCTTCCCGGGCTACCTCGTCAAGGGCCAGGGCGGGTTCCGGGTGGTGCGCGATTCCGACCTCGAGATCGAGGAGGAGGCCGAGGATCTGGTGCGCCACTTCGAGACGGCGCTCAAGCAGCGCCGGCGCGGCATCGTCATCCGCCTCGAGGTCGATGCCGGGATGCCCGAGGACCTGCGCAGCTTCGTCGCCGACGAGCTCGAGATCCCGGGCGACGCGGTGTTCCTGGTCGAGGGCATGCTCGCCCTCAACGAGCTGTCGCAGATCGTCGGCATCGACCGGCCGGACCTGAAGTTCAAGCCCTACAACCCGCGCTTTCCCGAGCGCATCCGCGAGAGCGGCGGCGACTGCTTCGCGGCGATCCGCCAGAAGGACATCGTCGTCCACCACCCCTACGAGTCGTTCGACGCGGTGGTGCAGTTCCTCGCCCAGGCCGCCCGCGACCCCAACGTCGTGGCGATCAAGCAGACGCTCTACCGCACGTCCTCGAACTCGCCGATCGTCGCGGCCCTCGCCGAGGCGGCGGAGGCCGGCAAGTCGGTCACCGCGCTGGTCGAGCTGAAGGCGCGGTTCGACGAGGAGGCCAACATCCGCTGGGCCCGCAACCTCGAGAAGGCCGGCGCCCAGGTCGTGTTCGGCTTCATCGAGCTGAAGACCCACGCCAAGCTGTCGATGGTGGTGCGGCGCGAGGGCGAGAAGCTCGTCAGCTACTGCCACGTCGGCACCGGCAACTACCACCCGATCACCGCCCGGATCTACACCGACCTGTCGTTCTTCACCGCCGACGCGACGATCGGCCGGGACGTGTCGCGGATCTTCAACTTCATCACCGGCTACGCGGAGCCGGCGGAGCTGGAGCGGATGGCGGTGTCGCCGCTGACGCTCAAGCCGCGGCTGCTCGAACACATCGACGAGGAGGTCGCCCACGCCAGGGCCGGGCGCCCGGCGGCGATCTGGATCAAGTGCAACTCGCTCGTCGACACCCAGATCATCGACGCGCTCTACGACGCCAGCCAGGCCGGCGTGCAGATCGACTGCGTCGTGCGCGGCATCTGCTGCCTGCGGCCCGGGGTGCCCGGCCTGTCGGAGAACATCCGGGTCAAGTCGATCGTCGGCCGCTTCCTGGAGCACGGCCGGGTCTACGCCTTCGGCAACGGCGTCGGGCTGCCGCACCCGAAGGCGCGGGTCTACATCTCCTCGGCCGACCTGATGAGCCGCAACCTCGACCGCCGGGTCGAGGCGATGCTGCCGATCCTGAATCCGACCGTGCACCAGCAGGTGCTCGACCAGATCATGCTGGCGAATCTCCTCGACAACCAGCAGAGCTGGCGTGTACTGGCCTCGGGTGCGAGCGAGCGGATCCAGCCCGGCGAGGGCGAGGAGCCGTTCAACGCGCACAAGTATTTCATGACCAATCCGAGCCTCTCGGGGCGCGGAAAGGCATCGAAGAAATCGAGCCCGCGCGCCCTGAGCCGGCGCGCCCAGCGCGCCTGACCGGAGCGCGGGGCCGCGGCCCGGCGGCCCCACGAGGAACCGGATGAGCCTCGATTCCGCTGCCCACCCCGCCGCTCCCTCACCCGACCGTCCGGCCCGGATCGAGCCGGGCCAGCCGGTCGCGATCGTCGACATCGGCTCGAATTCGGTGCGGCTCGTCGCCTATGCCGGCCTCGGCCGCGCCCCGACCCAGCTCTACAACGAGAAGGTGATGTGCGGGCTCGGCCGCAACGTGCTCAGCACCGGCCGCCTGCCCGAGGACGGGGTGCGCCGGGCGCTCCAGGCCCTGGCGCGGTTCCGCGAGCTGTGCCGCACCATGCGGGTCGGGCAGGTCCACGTGCTCGCCACCGCCGCCGCCCGCGACGCCGAGAACGGCCCGGCCTTCATCGAGGCGGCGCAGGCGGCCTGCGGCGAGCCGATCGGGCTGCTGTCGGGCCGGCGCGAGGCCGAATTGTCGGCCCTCGGCGTCGTGTCGAGCTTCTACGCGCCCGACGGCGTGGTCGGGGACCTCGGCGGCGGCAGCCTCGAACTCGTCGACGTGCGCGGCACCGCGATCGGCCAGGGGGTGACGATGCCGCTCGGCGGCCTCGCGCTCCAGGATCTCAGCGGCGGCTCGCTCAAGAAGGCGCGCAAGATCGCCGCCGACACCCTGCGCAAGGCCGCGCCGCAGCTCGAGACCCTGCGCGGGCGCACCTTCTACGCCGTCGGCGGCACCTGGCGGGCGCTCGCCCGCCTGCATCAGGCGGCGCGCCACTACCCGCTCCACGTCATGCACGGCTACACGATCGAGCCGGCCGACGAACTCGGCTTCCTCGACGTGGTCGAGCGCTCCGACCCCACGACCCTCGCGGCAGTGGAGAGTGTGTCGGAGGCCCGCCGGCCGCTCCTCGCCTACGGGGCGGTGGTGCTGGAGGAGATCATCCGCTCCGGCCGGCCCCGCGAGATCGCGGTCTCGGCCGCCGGGGTGCGCGAGGGCCTTCTGTTCGAGCAGATCGACCCCGCCGCCCGGGCCGAGGATCCGCTGCTCTGCGCCGCCGCCGAGCTGAACCGCCTGCGCGCGCGCTGCCCCGGGCACGGCACCGACCTGCAGGGCTGGACCGACGCCTTCTTCGCCAGCCTCGACACGCCCGAGACCGCCGACGAGCGCCGGCTGCGCCACGCCGCCTGCCTGCTCGCCGACATCGGCTGGCGCACCCACCCGGATTACCGCGGCGAGCAGAGCCTCAACCTGATCGCCCACGGCAACTTCGTCGGGCTCGACCATCCCGGCCGGGCCTATCTCGCGGTGGCGGTGTTCTTCCGCCACGAGGGCGTCGCCCCCGAGAAGGCGAGCCCGACCCTGCGCCAGCTCGCCGGCCCGCGCCTGTTCGAGCAGGCCCGCCTCCTCGGCGCCCTGCTGCGCGTCGCCTTCCCGGTCTCGGTGGCGATGGAAGGCGTCCTGCCGCGCACGCCGCTCACGGTCAGCGACGGGGCGGTGGTGCTGCACCTGCCCGAGGAGTTGCGGGCGCTGGCGAGCGACCGGCTGTCGAACCGCCTGCGCGGCCTCGGGCGGCTGATCGGGCGCGAGGGGCGGATCAGCGTCGGGTAGGGCTCCGCTCAACCCCCCGGTTGGTCGAGACCCCACGTCACGCGCCTGCGGCCTCGCTCGACGACGGCGGAAGGAGGCGGCAGGCAAGGAGACCGCAGGTCGAGATCCCCGCGGCGACGCCGAAGGGCCACGCGAAGCCGACGGCATCGGGTGCGGACGGCATGAGTGCCCCGAGCCCGGCGACACCGAGGGCGAAGCCGGCCTGCCGCGCGATGACGGTGACGGCCGACGCCATGCCGCCGGCTTCGGGCGGCGCGAGGGCCAGAACGGCGCCGGAGAGCTGCGGATGCGACAGCGCGGCGCCGATGCCGAGCAGCGCCATGCCGGCGAAGGCCCAGGCGAGCGCCAACGCCCCGGTTTGCACGAGCGCGGCCAGGACGAGGGCGCCTGCGCCGAGCGCCAGCAGGGTGAGCGCGGTCGCGAACAGCCCGCGCAACCCGAGCCGGACGGCGAGAGTCCCGCCGAACGGCGGAATGACGAGCATCGGGACCGTCGCGGCCAGCAGGCCCATCCCGGTCGCCTCGGGTGTCCAGCCGAACCCCTCGCTCAGGAACAGCGGAAGGTAGACGAGCACCGCCCAGTAGCCGACCGAGACGGCGAGCAGCAGGGCCGCGAGTCCGGCCATCGGCCGGCTCGCGAAGACCGTCGGATCGAGCAGCGGGTGCGGGCGCCGCCTTTGCCGGGCGACGAACCATCCGACCAGCCCGGCCCCCGCCGCGACGCCGATCACGGTGTGGACGGGGGAACGGCGCAGGTCCAGGATCGCCTCGATCACCAGCCCGAGCGCGAGCGTCAGGAGGAGGACACCGGGCCAGTCCAGCGGCCTGCGGGTGTCGGCGGGGGCGTCCGTCACGAGGCGCGGGACCGCAGCAGCGATCGCGAGGCAGAACGGGAGGTTGACGAGGAAGATCCACCGCCATCCCAACCCCGAGCCGATGATCCCTCCCAGGCTCGGCCCCAGAGCCATGGCCACTCCCGACACGACGCCGACGACGCCGAAGGCCCGGGCCCGCGCTCCGCGCGCGGGGAACGCCGCCGCGATCGACGCGAAGGTTCCGGTCACCAGGAAGGCCGCGCCGCACCCCTGCGCCGCGCGGGCCGCCAGGAAGAGGGCGCCGGACGGCGCGAAGCCGCAGGCGAGAGACGCCGCGAGGAAGCCGAGATTCCCGATGAGCAGCATCCGCCTGCGGCCGAAGCGATCGGCCAGGGCCCCGGCCACGAGCAGGGTCGCGGTGAAGGCGAGGCTGTAGGCGTCGACGATCCAGGCCAGCCGGTCGACCCGGAGGCCGAGATCCGTCCCGATCGCCGGCAGGATCACCACGACCGACGTCACGTCGAAATTCGCCAGGAACCCGCCGAGGCCGAGGGTCGCCGCGATCAGGCGGCCGCGGGCGTTCCAGGGATCGGGCTCGGGGAGGTGCTGCATGCCACAGCCATGGGCCGCCGGCCGGGCTCGCGGCAAATGAGCATTGCTCCGCGGCGCATGACGGGATTTCATGCGGCATGGCCCTCACCCCGTCCCGGATGCCACCCTTCGCCGGCCTGCTGGCCTTCGACGCGACGCTGCGGCACGGCAGCATGACGCTGGCGGGCGACGAACTCGGCCTGACGCAGAGTGCCGTCAGCCACCGGATCCGGGCGCTGGAGGAGTTCTTCGGCGCCGCCCTGCTCGAACGGCTGAACCCCGGCCTGCGCGCGACCGAAGCCGGCACGCGGCTCGCCCGCGAGCTCGCTCCGCTGCTCGGCACGCTGGCTGGGATGCGCCGGCGGATCGCCGCCTCGCCGGAGCCGCGCGGCTTCCGGCTCGGTCTCGGCACGTCGCTGCTGGCGTGGTGGCTCTCGCCGCGCCTTCCCGCCCTGTGCGAAGCCTTTCCGGATCTGGTGATCGACGTCGTCACCTGGGACACGACGGCCGAGGCCGCACGGTCGGAGGTCGACCTGTCGCTCCTCTGGCTGCCGCAGGAGAGCGGCACCGCCGGCGCGGGCGAGGTGACGTTCCCGGTCGAACACGTCTTTCCGGTCGCCTCGCCGACGCTGTTGCGGACGATGCGCCCGGGGTCGGACTGGCGGACGCTGCCGCTGCTCGCGAAGGGGCGTCGCGGCGAGGAGACCGGGCGGGAATGGTCCTGGGCGACGTGGCGGGCGCCCGGGCGGGAAGCCATGCGCTTTCGCGACATCGGCAGTTCGCTCCAGGCGGCGATGGACGGCAACGGCGTGGCCCTGGCGCGCTCCCTCCTCGTCGCCGACGCCCTGCGCCAGCGACGCCTGGTCAGGCTGGCGGGAGAGAACGAGGCGTTCGCCTGCACCAAGTCGCAGGTCGCGCGCTGGCACGACCTCCATGATGGAACAGCCGCGCGCATGGCGGCGTGGCTCGTGTCGTCCGCCGGTCGGGAGGGGGCGAGCGAAGGCGTGGCGACCGTCGCGGACTCGTCGAGAGATTAGGCGTAAACGGCGCGCTGGCGGCCCCCGCCCGTGGTCTTCCGCACGATCAAGCCGGTCGGGCTGGAACCACCGGATCCACCGGGCGCTCCGCCACATAAACGACATGCCGCCGCAACGGGTGCCCGTCCGGAAACCGCGGGTGGTCGAAATCGAGGTCCGGCCGGCGCACCATGCCGAGGCGGACCATCAGCCCCCACGACGCGCGATTGGCCGGCACCGTCCAGGCGCTGATGCGCGGGCGCGTGGTGTTCGCCCATCCCCAGCGCAGGCAGGCCGCGGCCGCCTCGCGGGCGAGGCCGCGGCCCCAGAAAGCCTCGCCGAAGCGCCAGCCGATCTCCAGTTCGTCCGCGACCCCGGTGCCGGGATGGCCGCCGAGGCGCAGGCCGCACAGGCCGGCCAGAGCCCGGTCCTCCAGGCTCTCGACCGCCCAGAACGACAGCCCGTGCCGGGCCTGCATCGCCCTGTGGGCGTCGATCATCGCCTCGAAGGTCTGCCGATCCTTCACCCCGTCGAGATGCACCGTCGCGGCGGGCGTGTTGAGGAGCGCGGCGGCCGCCGGCTTGTCGTCCTCGCGCCAGGGGCGCAGGTGCAGGCGGGGCGTGCGGATCACGGCGCGCTACCCGACCCGCTCCAGCACCTCCGGCGAGGGTGCCACCGCCGCGTCGCCGATCCGGTAGGCCGCCTGCACCGCCGCGACCGCCGCCTGCGCCGCTGCCTCCTCGCGGGCATGGACCCGGGCGAGGGGCGCGCCGGGCCCGACCGCGGCGCCGAGGGACGCGAGGCCGGTGAGCCCGACCGCGTGGTCGATGCCGTCCTGCGGCCGGGTGCGGCCGCCGCCGAGGCCGATCACCGCCAGACCGAGGTCGCGCGTCGCGATTCCCGCAACGGTGCCGGAGCGCGGCGCCGGCACGTCGCAGACCACCGGTGCGGCCGCGAGGTGGCGTTCCGGCGCCTCGATCAGGTCGGAGGGGCCACCGAGGGCGGCGACCATCCGTGAAAAAATCTCGGCCGCCCGGCCGGAGGCGAGGGCGTCCTCGACCCGCGCGGCGGCGTCGGTCGCGTCGGGGCTCAGCCTGCCGAGCACCAGCATCTCGGCGGCCAGCGCCGTCGTGACGGCGTGGAAGCGCGGCTCGCGCCGGGCGCCCGTGAGGTAGTCGATGGCGTAGACCACCTCGACGGCGTTGCCGGCGGCCGAGGCGAGCGGCTGGTCCATGTCGGTGAGCAGCGCCCGGGTCGGCAACCCGGCGCCGTTCGCCACCGTGACGAGGCTGTCGGCGAGCGCCCGGGCGCCCTCGCGCTGCGTCATGAACGCGCCCGAACCGCACTTGACGTCCATCACGAGGCCGCCGAGCCCGGCGGCGAGCTTCTTCGACAGGATCGACGAGGTGAGCAGGTCGAGGGATTCGACCGTGCCGGTCACGTCCCGGATCGCGTAGAGGCGGCGGTCGGCCGGGGCGAGGTCGGCGGTCTGCCCGATGATGGCGCAACCGACCGATCGGGTGACGGCCCGGAACTCGTCGAGGCCCGGCGTGGTGCGGTAGCCCGGAATGCTGTCGAGCTTGTCGAAGGTGCCGCCGGTATGGCCGAGGCCGCGGCCGGAGATCATCGGCACGTAGCCGCCGCAGGCAGCCACCAGGGGGGCGAGCGGCAGGCTCACGGTGTCGCCGATGCCACCGGTCGAGTGCTTGTCGAGCACCGGGCCGGGCAGGTCCCACGCGAGCATCGCGCCGGATTCCGCCATCGCCCGGGTCAGCGCCACCCGCTCGGGCAGCGACAGGCCGCGGAAGAACACCGCCATCGCGAAGGCCGCCACCTGCCCCTCGGTGACCCGCCCGTCGGTGAGGCCGGCGATGAAGTCGGCGATCGTCTCGGGCGCCAGCTCGGCGCCGTCGCGCTTGGCCCGGATCGTCTCCTGCGGCAGCGGCATCATGCGGGGTCTCCGGTGTCGAGGGCCGCCAGCAGGGCGGCGTGCAGGCTGCTCGCGCCGAGGCGGACGGTGGCGGGCGCGGCCCGGTCCGGCCCCATCGCCCGGCCGGCGGGGGCGCGGAGCGGCAGGGCCCGGCGGGCGGCCGCGGCGAGGGAGGCGGGGGACATCACGGGCTGGGGGCGAAGCCGGGATCGGCCAGGAGGGCGGCGAGGAGGCGGGCGACGTCCTGCGCCGCCAGGGCGGCGACGCGCTGCGTCTCGCCGTGGCTCGGGGTGCCGTCGGAAAACCCCTCGGCGTGGTTGGTGACGAGGGACAGGGCCGCGACCCGCAGGCCGAGGAAGCGAGCCAGGATCACCTCCGGCGCCGTCGACATGCCGACGAGGTCGGCGCCCAGCCGATGCGCCATCCGCACCTCGGCCGGGGTCTCGAAGCTCGGCCCCGAGAACCACGCATAGACGCCCTCGTGCAGGACGACGCCGCTTCGCCCGGCCGCCGCCGCCAGGGCGGTGCGCAGGGCCGGGTCGTAGGCGTCGCGCATCGGCACGAAGCGGGCGTCGGACGGCTCGCCGATCAGCGGGTTGAGGCCCGACAGGTTGATGTGGTCGGTGATGAGCGCGAGGCTGCCGGGACCCGCCGCCGGCAGCATCGAGCCGGCGGCGTTGGTGAGGAGCAGCGGCGGCGCGCCGAGCGCCCGCACCACCCCGAGCGGCACCCGCATCGCCGCCGCGTCGCCGTGCTCGTAGGCGTGGGCGCGGCCCTGGAACAGCAGCACCGGCCGCCCGGCGAGGTGCCCGGCGACGAGGCGGCCGGCATGGCCCGACACGCCCGCCGCCGGAAAATGCGGGATTTCGCCGTAGGGGACGATGCGGGGCGCCTCGATCGCCTCGGCGAGGCCGCCGAGCCCGGTGCCGGCGACGAGCGCGAGGGCGAAAGGCCCTTCGACGCCGCGCGCCCGCAGAACGGCCGCCGCCGCGACGACGCGGGGATCGTCGGGCGCGCTCACGCGAGGTTGTCCGGGCCGAACGAGGCCGGCAGCAGTTCGTCGAGGGTGAAACTGCGGCGCAGTCCGCCGGGGCCGGCGACGTGGACCGGCGTGTCCGGCGCGGCGAATTCGCGGATGCGCTGGCGGCAGGCGCCGCAGGGCGTCACCAGGGCGTCGCCGTCGCCGAGGACCAGGATCGCGGCGATCCGGCGCCCGCCCGCCGCGACCATCGCGGCGATCGCCCCGGCCTCGGCGCAGGTGCCGACCGGGTAGGCGGCATTCTCGACGTTGCAGCCGGCATGGACCGCCCCGGCCTCGTCCAGGATCGCGCTGCCGACCCGGAACCGGGAATAGGGCGCGTGGGCGCGGGCCTGGGCGGCGCGCGCCGCGTCGAGCAGCGAATCGAGGACGGTCATGCCGGGACCGGGTGCGGGATCATCACCGGACTGTGCGGCCTCGCTCGTGGCCTGTCGAGCCCTGTCGCAGCCAGGGCCATCGCTTCAGAGCGGTGTCCCTTGCTTCCTGCTTGGCCTCGGAGAGTGTTTGACTCCCGATCGAAAGAACAACCGCCCCTCTCCCGGGCGTATGCAGCGTCAGCGGAATGCGACCCGGGATCCAGCACAAGAAGTCGCGAAGCGTCATTGCCCATCGACAGTGCTGGCACACGGAGCCGCTCCGCGGCACATCTGACGTCTGGATCCCGGATCTCCTTCCGCTGACGCTCTAGTCGTCCGGGAAAGGGTGCTTCGCGCGGTCAACACTGTGGATAGCGACGCGAACAGTCTCTCAGGCGCCGGTGGCGGTGCGCGACACGCAGTGTCGCCAGCGGCCTTGGCTCCCACTCCTCGCGCCCGGCATCAAGCGTCGCCCGCAAGGCCGTGTCGACAAGCCGGCACCGGGCCCGTAGACCGGCCGCACGACAGCGGCGACGGGGTGGAGCGATGCTCGGGCGTTACGATCGGGGCGGCAACGGCGGCGAGGCGGTGGTGGAGTACGGCGACAGCAACCTGCGGGTGGTGCGGCCGGGCCGGTTCGTGCGCTGCGGCGTCACCGGCGCCGAGATTCCCCTCGACGAGCTGCGCTACTGGAGCGTCGCCCGCCAGGAGGCCTATGCCAATCCCGAGGCCGTGATGGTGCGCCTGCGCGAGGGATCAGGCGCCCAGGGCTGAGTCGGACAGGCACGCCCGCAGGCGGTCCGGCTCGGCGAAGGCGAGGGTGACGGGCAGCGCCGCCACGGCGAGATCCGCCGGCAGGCGCACCCGGTCCTTCTCGGTGGTGACGAGAGCGAGCCCGTCGCGCCGGGCCTCGGCCACGAGGCCGGCGATCTCGGGCGCGGTGAAGCGATGGTGGTCCGCGAAGGCGCGGGTCCGCCGCAGGTCCGCCCCGGCCTCCGCCAGCGTCGCGAAGAATTTTTCCGGGCGGCCGATCCCCGCGAAAGCCAGCACCGGGCGCCCGCGCAGGGCCGCAGCCGCCTCCAGGTCGGGCACCAGGGCGGCGCGCAGCACCGGCAGGCCGCGGCCCGCCGCCTCCCGCGCCAGCCGCTCGCCGGGCTCGCCGTCGCCGATCACCACCAGCGCCGAGACGTGCGGCCATTGCGCGGGAAGCGGCGCCCGCAGCGGCCCGGCCGGAAAGCTCAGCCGGTTGCCGGCGCCGGTCGCGGCATCGACGACCGCGAGGACGAGGTCCTTGCGCAGTGCCGGGTTCTGCAACCCGTCGTCCATCACGACGACATCGGCGCCGAGCGCCGCGCACAGGGCCGCCCCCGCCACCCGGTCGCGGGCGACCACCGCCGGCCCGGCCCGGGCGAGGAGCAGCGGCTCGTCCCCGACCGCGTCGGGCCCGTGCCGGGCCGGATCGACCGCCACCGGGCCGGGCAGGCGCCCGCCGTAGCCCCGGCTGAGGAAGGCCGGGTTCTGGCCCATCGCGCGCAGCATCGCCGCCACCGCGAGGGCGGTCGGGGTCTTTCCGGCGCCGCCGAGGGTGAAGTTTCCGATGCACACCACCGGCACCGGACCGATCACGCCGGGACGGCCCATGCGGCGGGCGACGCGGCCGCCGTAGAGCCGGCCCAGGGGGGCGAGGAGGCGCGCGGCGGGGCCGGGGGTGTCGTGCCACCAGAAGCCGGGCGGGCGCAGGCTCATACGAAATCCGACTGATTGCTTCGCAATGCGGATTTCAGCTTCGCTCAAGCGCCGCGCGGGCTGGTGATATGAAATCCGGAAGGGATCTTCCGGATTTCATATCACGCGCCGAACCGCCCGGCGAGCTTCATCTGACAGATGAACGGCTCGATCGCCGCCAGCGCGCGCTCGACCGCGCCGGCCCCGGTCGCCACCGCCTCGGCGCCCGCCTGCGCCATCGCGCGCGCGCGGGCCGGGTCGGCGAGAAGCTCGCCGACCGTGCGGGCGAGGTCGGCGCCGTCGCGGACCCGGCGGGCGCCGCCGCCGCGCTCCAGCGCCGCGCAGACCGACGCGAAGTTGCGGACATGCGGGCCGTACAGCACCGCGCAGCCGAGGCGGGCCGGCTCGATCGGGTTCTGGCCGCCATGCGGCACCAGCGAGCCGCCCATGAACGCCACCGGGGCGAGGCGGAAGAACAGCCCGAGTTCGCCGATGGTGTCGGCGACGTAGACGTCGACCCGCTCGCCGGGCAGCCCGCCCGCCGCCCGGCGCGCCGGGCGCAGGCCGGCTGCCTCCGCCTGCTCGGCGATGCCGGCACCGCGGTCGGGATGGCGCGGCACCACGATGGTGAGAAGGCCGGGGATCCGCCCGGCGAGGCTGCGGTGCGCCGCGAACAGGGCCGCCTCCTCGCCCGGATGGGTGCTGGCGGCGAGCCAGAGCGGACGGGTGCCGACGAGGCCGGCGAGCTGGTCCAGGGCCTGCGGGTCGGCCGGGGGCGGCGCGGCGTCGAACTTGAGGTTGCCGCCGACCGAGACCCGCGGCGCCCCGAGCCGGGCGAAGCGCTCGGCCTCCTCGGCGGTCTGGGCGAGACAGACCGCGATCCGCGACAGCAGCGCCCCGGCGACGCCGGGCAGGCGGGCCCAGCCCCGGGCGGTGCGCTCCGACATCCGCCCGTTGACCAGGATCAGCGGCACCTCCCGCCGGTCGAGCGCCATGATGGTGTTGGGCCAGATCTCGGACTCGGCCACCACGGCGAAGTCCGGGCGCCAGTGGTCGAGGAAGCGGGCGAGGTAGCGCGGCGCGTCGAGGGGCACGAACTGGTGCAGGGCGCCCCGCGGCAGCCGCGGTGCCAGCATTTCGGCCGAGGTCCGGGTGCCGGAGGTGACCAGCACCGTGAAGCCGCGCCGGGTCAGGCCCTCGACGATGCCGAGCAGCGACAGCGCCTCGCCGATGCTGGCGCCGTGCGCCCAGACCAGCGGGCCGGCGGGCCGCGGGCGGCCGGGACGGCCGGTGCGCTCGCCGAGCCGACCCGGGTCCTCCTTGCCGCGCCGCCGGCGCCAGGCGAGCAGCCCGGCGAGCGCCGGCTCGGCGGCGATCAGCCCGTAATGGTAGGCGTGCAGCAGCGCCGGCAGCGGGCGGCGGCTCACCGCTGCGGCTCCACGGCCGGTCGCCGGCCCCGGACCGGATCCTCGCGCCCGACGCGGGCGAAGGCGCGGGCGTGGACCGCGTTCAGCCCGGCCTCGATCGCCAGCCGGACCGCCTCCAGCCCGTCGGCGTCGAGGTCGCGCGCGACGGTGATCGGTTCGCCGAACGCCATGACGCCGCGACCGAAGGGCAGGCCGAGGCTGGCCCGGTCCCAACTGTCGAATTGCAGGTAGCGGGTGGTCTGCACCGCCACCGGCACCACCGGCCGGCCGGAGATGCGCGCCAGCATCACGATGCCTTCGCCGCAGCGGCGCGACACCTTCGGCACGTCGGCGCTGAAGGCGACGTTCTCGCCGTCGGCCAGCGCCTTGATGCAGCCGCGCAGCGCCGGGATGCCGCCTTTCGACCAGACGTCGCTGGCGCGCCGGGCCCCTGAGCCGCGCATCACCCGCACGCCCATCCGGCGCAGGACCACCGTGTTGACCCCGCCATCGGCGGATCTCGACACCATCGTGGCGACGCGGTCCTGCGGCCGGCGCACGAACGGCACCATCAGGTGCTGGCCGTGCCACATCGCGGCGATGAAGGGACTGAGTGGGGAAACCCGCTCGTAGGCGTCGGGCGGGTCGAGATCGAAGCGGTTGGTGTGCCGCACGAGCTTGAGATAGCTCGCTCCGAGGAAGCCGAGGCTCTCCTGGGCCGCGCGGCTGCGGCCGATGCGTTTGAAGACGCTCATCGAAACTCTTGTCGTGATGGCCGGTCCCGAGCCGCGCCGGGCTCCGGCGGCGAGGCCCGGCCCGGCCGGGTCGCCCCCGTCCGACCGGCGGGCGTGGTCCGCGGATCCCGGCGCCTCATGCGCCGTCCGGGGGTGGGACGCAACTGTGGCCGGACGGGGGCCACCGGGTCTTGTTTGGAATCGTTCCAGATAATAGATTGGAACCATTCCAAGGAGATTGCCATGCCCGGACTGACCGATCTCGGCGAGCGCGAGGTGCTCGCCCTCGCCATCGCGAGCGAGGAAGAGGATTCGCGCATCTACCAGACCTTCGCCGACGACCTCGGGGCGGAGTTCCCGGGGTCGGCGGCCCTGTTCGCCGGGATGGCGGCCGAGGAGCGCGGACACCGCGACGCGCTGGCGGCGGCCTATCGCGCACGGTTCGGCGAGCACCTGCCGCCGATCCGCCGCGAGGACGTGAGCGGCTTCCCGCGCCGGCACTCGCTGTGGTGGGCGGGGCTCGACCTCGCAGGGATGCGCCGGGAGGCCGAGGCGATGGAGGCCCGCAACGCCGCCTTCTACGACCGGGCGGCCTCGCTCAGCCGCGACCTCGGCATCCGCGACCTGTATCTCGGCCTCGCGGCGGCCGAGCGCGACCATGGTCGCCGGGCCGGCGACCTCGCCGCCCTGCATCTCACCGAGGCGGCGACGGCCAGCGAGGCGCAGGCGCAGTCGCGGCTGTTCGTGCTGCGCTACGTCCAGCCCGGCCTCGCCGGACTGATCGACGGCTCGGTCTCGACCCTGGCGCCGCTCTTCGCCGCCGCCTTCGCCACCCACAACAACGGGCAGACCTTCCTGGTCGGCCTCGCCGCCTCGGTCGGCGCCGGCATCAGCATGGGCTTCACCGAGGCCTTGTCGGACGACGGCAGCATCACCGGGCGCGGATCGCCGGCGATGCGCGGGCTCGTCTGCGGTGCGATGACGGCGCTCGGCGGCCTCGGCCACACGTTGCCCTACCTCGTGCCCGATTCCTGGCCCAACGCCTTCTGGATCGCCACGGTGCTGGCGGCCCTGGTGGTGGCGGTGGAACTGCTGGTGATCTCGACCATCCGCACCCGCTACATGGAGACGCCGTTCTGGCGCGCGACCCTCCAGGTGGTGCTCGGCGGTGCCCTGGTGCTGCTCGCGGGCGTGGCGATCGGGAGCGCGTGAGGGTGGACTCGCCGCCGTCCCCGCCCGTAAGCCGGAGCGAGCGGCCGGCACCCGGCCCGCACAACCGGGGCGCTTCCCGCGCGTTGCCGATCCGATGTTCCGCCTCGCCCACCTCACCGACCCGCATGTCGGGCCGATCTCCCGCCCCCGCCTGCGCCAGCTCCTGAGCAAGCGCGCCACCGGCTGGGTCAACTGGAACCGCGGCCGGCGCCTCGGGCACGACATGGACGTGCTCGCGGCCCTGGTCTCCGACATGCAGGGGCTGGCGCCCGACCACGTCGCCTGCACCGGCGACCTGTGCAACATCGGCCTGCCGAGCGAGTGGGAGACCGCGCGGCTGTTCATGGAACTGCTCGGCGATCCCGGGCAGGTCAGCTTCGTGCCCGGCAACCACGACGCCTACGTGCGCGGCTCCCTCGACGGGCTGCTCCAGGCGGTCGGCGCCTGGACCCGGGACGACGCCGGCGCCTCGAAGGCGTTTCCGTACCTGCGCCGGCGCGGGCCGGTGGCGCTGGTCGGGCTGTCCTCGGCGATCCCGACCGCGCCCTTCGTCGCCACCGGGCGGCTCGGACGCCGGCAACTCGCCGCGGCGGAGCGGATGCTGGCCGGGCTCGCCGCCGAGTCCCCGGCACCGTGCCGGGTGGTGATGATCCACCACCCGCCCCATGTCGGCGGCGCCAAGCCCGGGCGCCAGCTCACCGACGCCGCCGCCTTCGAGGCGATGATCGGCCGGGCCGGCGCCGACCTCGTCCTGCACGGCCACAACCACGTCGGGTCGATCGCCTTCCTGATGGGACCGCGCGGGCGGCGCATCCCGGTGGTCGGCGCGCCCTCGGCCTCGGCCGCGGCGCATGGCCGCGCGTTCAAGCACGGCGCCGGCTACCACCTCTACACCGTGTCGCCGACCGACTCGGGCTATCGCATCGAGGCGCTGATGCGCGGCCTGACCCCGGACGGCACGATGGCGGATTTCGCCACCCTGACCCTCAGCGGCTGACCACGCCGCGGTGCAGCGCCTCGGTCTCGGCGGTGAAGCGGCCGTCCGGGCCGTGCAGCACCAGCGGCGCCTCCAGGCTGAAGCCGGCCCGGCTGCCCTTGACCGCGGCGATCATCACCCGGGTCGCCGGCGCCCCGGCCCGCGGCTGCACCGGCCGCACGCCGACCCCGCCGAAGCGGCGTTCCAGCCCGGCGAGGCAGGCCGGCAGCGCGTCGGCGCGGTGGATCAGCACCAGCCGGCCGCGCGGGCGCAGCACGTCGGCGCAGGTCCGCAGCCACGAATCGAGCCCGCCCGCCGGGAAGGTATGGGCCGACACCTTGGCGGCGACCGGCGAGGCCCGGTGCGTCCCGGCCTCGAAGAACGGCGGGTTGGTGAGGACGAGGTCGGCCGTCTCCGGCTCCAGGCCCCGCGCGCGCCGCGCGCGCCCCGGGGCGAGGATGTCGGCCTCGATCACCCGGCCGCGGTCGGCCAGTCCGTTGATCGCGAGGTTGGCGCGGGCGAGCGCCGCCGCCTCCGGGTCGCGTTCGACCAGCACGAGGCGGCAGCCGGGCCGGTCGAGGGCGGCGGCGAGGCCGGCCGCGCCGGTGCCGGCGCCGAGGTCGCAGATCGTCCCCTCGGCCGGCGGCCCCGCGAAGGCGGCGAGCAGCACGGCGTCGGTGCCGGCCCGGTGGCCGCCCCGGGCGGGCTGGCACAGGCGCAGGCGCCCGCCGAGCCAGGATTCGGCCGGCGGGTCCGCGTCAGGATGTCCGGGCATCGCGCAGCTCGTGCGCCAGCCCGGCCTCGGTGAGCAGGCGGCGGGCCTGCCGCTCGTGATCCGCCGGCACCAGGAGGCGGCGCGGGAAGGCGCCGGTCATGCCCTCCAGCCCGCTGATGTGGCGATCGGCCACGAGGACCGGAATGGCGGCGCCCTCGAGCAGCGACTCGACGAAGCCCATCAGCACGAGGTCGTTGGAGCGGATCAGCTCGATCATGGCTGCAACCTTAAAGCAGCGATCGGCGCAACTGTCACATGCAGGACCGCAGGGGGCCGCGGCGCCCCCCTTGCGGCAGCTTGCGTGTTGCCGCCGGGGGCGCTCGCGTGCCAAAGGGGGCCGGTGGGCTGGCGGGGGCCGCCGTCAAGGAGATTTCGCGCGCGTGGGCGTCGTTCTTCCCATCCAGGACCGGCCGGCGGACTCGGAGGCCAGCCTCACCGATCTCGTGGGCCTCGTGGCCGGCGGCATGGAGCGGGTGAACGCGATGATCCTGTCGCGCACGGGCTCCGACGTGACGATGATCCCGGAGGTGGCCAATCACCTGATCGCCTCGGGCGGCAAGCGCCTGCGGCCGATCCTGACGCTCGCCACCGCGCAGCTCTGCGGCTACGACGCGAACCGCGACGGCGATGTCAAGCTCGCCGCCAGCGTCGAGTTCATGCACACCGCGACGCTGCTGCACGACGACGTCGTCGACGAGAGCGACATGCGCCGCGGCCGTGTCGCCGCCCGCATCAAGTGGGGCAACCAGGCCAGCGTGCTGGTCGGCGACTTCCTGCTCGGGCAGGCGTTCAAGATGATGGTCGAGGTCGGCTCGCTGCGCGCCCTCGACATCCTGTCCTCGGCCGCCGCGGTGATCGCGGAAGGCGAGGTGATGCAGCTCACCGCCGCCAAGAACATCGAGACCCGCGAGGACGAGTACCTCGCGGTGATCCGCGCCAAGACCGCCGAGCTGTTCGCCGCCGCCTGCGAGGTCGGCCCGGTCCTCGCCGGCCGCCCCGACGCCGAGGTCGCGGCCTGCCGCGACTACGGCATGAATCTCGGCATCGCCTTCCAGCTCATCGACGACGCCCTCGATTACGGCGGCACCAGCGCCAGCCTCGGCAAGAACGTCGGCGACGATTTCCGCGAGGGCAAGATCACCCTGCCGGTGGTTCTGTCGGTGCGGCGCGGCAGCGAGGAGGAGCGGGCGTTCTGGCGCCGCTGCCTCGAGCGCGGCGAGATCGACGAGGCCGCCGGCGACCTCGAGACCGCCCGCGCCACCATGCGCCGCCACCGTGCCCTCGAGGACACGATCGCCCGCGCCCACCATTACGGCGATCTCGCCCGCCGCTCCCTCGACATCTTCCCGGCCTCGCCGATGCGGGATGCCCTGCTGCAGGCGGTGGAGTTCAGCATCGCGCGGGCCCACTGAAGCGGGAGCTCCCATCCGAACCCTCCCCCCTCTGCGGGGGAGGGTGGCGAACGCAGTGAGCCGGGAGAGGGGAACCACGCTGCCGGACGTGGCACCCGTCGGACCGCTCCCGAACTCTCTGGAAACGGCGTCCCCTCTCCCGCCCCGCATTCGCGGTGCACCCTCCCCCGCAAAGGGGGGAGGGCTGGGACGCAGCGGAGCCCGATGGACGCCCCGACCCGCTACCACGCCAAGTCAGGACTCCCGCCGTCCCACCGCTCCACCCGGCCTGAACTGCCGGTCGTAATCCGCAGAGTACAGCGCGCTCTCGCGAAAATCCTCGGCGCCCAGCGCCGGCCCGACCAGGATCAGGGCGGTGCGGCCGATGCCGGCCTGCGCCACCTGCCCGGCGATGTCGGCGAGCGTGCCCCGCAGCACCCGCTCGTCGGGCCAGGAGGCGCGGTAGACCACCGCGGCCGGGCATTCCGCGCCGTAGAACGGCAGCAGGTCTGCGACCACCCGCTCGACGACGTGGATCGACAGGTGGACCGCCAGCGTCGCGCCGGTCGCCGCGAAGGCGGCGAGGCGCTCGCGCTCCGGCATCGCCGAGGCCCGGCCCGGCGTGCGGGTGAGCACCACCGACTGCGCCACCTCCGGCACCGTCAGCTCGCGCCGCAGCGCCGCCGCGGCCGCCGCGAAGGACGGCACCCCGGGCGTCACCGTGTAGGGGATGCCGAGCGCGTCGAGCCGCCGGGTCTGCTCGGCGAGCGCGCTCCACACCGAGAGGTCGCCGGAATGCAGCCGGGCGACGTCCTCGCCGCGGTCATGCGCCGCCGCGATCTCGGCGGTGATCGCGTCGAGGTCGAGCGGCGCGGTGTCGATGATCCGGGCGCCGGGCGGGCACCACGCCAGGATCTCGGGGGCGACGAGCGAGCCGGCATGGAGGCAGACCGGGCAGCGGGCGATGAGGTCGCGGCCCCGCACCGTGACGAGGTCCGGCGCGCCGGGCCCGGCGCCGATGAAGTGCACGGTCACGACGGATCTCCGGAGGCGGCGAGGGCGCAGGTGGCGCCGGGACTGGCGATGCGGGCGAGGACGAGACGGCCACCCGGGCCCGACGCCGCGAGCGCCGCCGCCTCGGCGAGGGAGCCGACGCCGCGCAGGGCCTCGATCCGGGCCGAGCGGGTGACGCCGCGGCGGCCGGCTTCGCGCAGGGCCTCGACCGCCACCGCGGCCAGCGGCACCCCGAGCTGCGCCGCGGCCGTGCGGATCGCCGGGTCGCCGGCGCGGTCGTCCGCGGTGGCGAGGAGGCCCAGGCGCCCGGCCGCGACGCCCGCCTCGTCGAGCGCCCGGCGCACCAGGGCGACGATCTCGTCCGCCCCGGTCGCGTGGCGAAAGCCGATCCCCGCCACCAGGGCAGGGCCGGACGCGGCGAGCGGGTCGCAGCCGGGTGCCGCCTCGCGGTCGCCGCCTGTTTCCGGGGCGGCGGTGCGGGCGAGCAACGGAGCGGGCCCCTCCATCACGGCTTGGTCAGCGCCCACTGCGTCACCGGCATCGCCGGGCGCCAGCCGTGCATCGTGCCGACCGGATCGGCCCGGGCGACGCTGAGCCGGCGCAGGGTGCCGCCGTGGCGGGCGTAGGCCGCGAGCAGCACCGCCTCGCTCTCCAGCGTCACCGCGTTGGCGACGAGGCGCCCGCCGGCGGGCAGGGCCGCGAGGACGTCTGCGAGGATCGCCGGGTCCGAGACGCCGCCGCCGACGAAGGCGGCGTCGGGGGTGGGCAGCCCCGCCAGTGCCTCCGGGGCGCGGCCGCGCACCACGGTCAGGTCCGGCACGCCGAGCGCGAGGGCGTTGCGGCCGATGCGTTCGGCCCTGACCTCCGAGGCTTCGACCGCCACGGCCCGGTTGGCCGGGTGACGCAGGCACCACTCGATCGAGACCGAGCCCGAGCCGGCGCCGACGTCCCACAGGGTCTGGCCGACCCGCGGCCGCAGGGCCGCGAGGGTGACGGCGCGGATCTCGGACTTGGTGAGCTGGCCATCGGTCTCGAACCAGTCGTCGTCGATGCCCGGCGCCAGCGGGACGACCCGCGCGCCCGGACCCGCCACCACCTCGACCGCGACGGTGTTGAGCGGATCGACCGCCTCGACGTCGAAGGCGGCGGCGACGGCGCCGCGGCGGCGCTCGCGCGGCCCGCCCATCGCTTCGAGTACGGTGAGGCGCGACTCCGGAAATCCGCGGGCGGCCAGCAGGGCGGCGAGCTGCCCCGGCGTGGTGCCGTCCCAGGACAGCGCCAGCAGCCGAGCGCCGGGCTGAAGATGCGGGATGATCCGCTCCAGCCGGCGCCCGTGCAGGGTGAGGCAGGCGCACTCCGCCAGCGGCCATCCGAGTCGCGACGCCGCGAGGCTGAAGGCGGAGGGTTGCGGGTAGCCGATGAACTCCTGTGCCGGCACCAGCCGGGCGAGGTCGGCGCCGACGCCGTAATGGAACGGGTCGCCGGTGGCGAGCACGCAGGTCGGCTGCCCGCGCCGCGCGAGGATCGTCGGGTAGGCTCCGTGCAGCGGGCTCGGCCAGGCCAGCGTCTCGGCGGCGAGCGGCCCGGCGAGGTCGAGATGGCGCCGGCCGCCGACCACCAGGGTCGCGGCATCGAGCGCCCGGGCGGCGGCCGGCGACAGGCCGGCGCGGCCGTCCTCGCCGATGCCGACGATCGCCAGCCACGGCGCCCTCGACACAGGCGGTCCGTCAGGGGAGAAGGCGGCCATGCGCATCCTCCTGCTTGGCGGCACCACCGAGGCGAGCGGCCTCGTACGCCGCCTCGCCGGCCGGCCAAGCTTCTCGCCGGTCCTGTCCCTCGCCGGCCGCACCGCTGCGCCGGTCGCGGCCCCGTTCGAGACCCGCATCGGCGGCTTCGGCGGCGCCGACGGACTCGCCGACTGGCTGCGGCGGGAGCGGGCGGAGGCCGTGATCGACGCCACCCACCCGTTCGCCAACCGCATCTCGCACAACGCCGCCGCGGCCTGCGCCGCCGCCGGGGTGCCGCTCCTGGCGCTCCGCCGCCCGGCCTGGGCGTGCGCGCCCGGCGATTGCTGGCACGAGGTCGAGACCGTGGCAGGGGCGGTGCCGGCTCTGGGCGACGACCCGCGCCGGGTTTTTCTCACCGTCGGCCGGCTCGAACTCGCCGCCTTCGCGGCGGCGCCCCAGCACGCCTACCTCGTGCGCACCATCGAGCCGGTCGGCGACGCGCTGCCGGTGCCCGACCTGACGACGCTCACCGCCCGCGGGCCCTTCGATGCCGAGGCCGAGGCCGCGCTGATGCGCCGGCACCGGGTCGAGGTGGTGGTAACCAAGAACTCCGGCGGCGCCGCGACCTACGGCAAGATCCTGGCGGCGCGGGCGCTCGGCCTGCCGGTCGTGATCGTGCGCCAGCCGCTCCCGCCGGCGGTCGCGACCGTGGCCGGGCCGGACGCGGCTCTCGATTGGCTGGAGGCTCACCGCGCCGCCTCGACGCTGCGCGGCGTGTAGACGTACGGCGTCGCGCCCTCGCGCGGGATCAGCCGGGTGCTCTCGGCCCCTATGATGACCAGGGTCGCCATGTCGGCCGGGGCGTCGGCGGCCTCGGCGAGCGGCAGCACGCGGACCGATTCGTCGTCGCGCCCGACCGCGCGGGCGAGGACCACCGGCGTCTCGGATCCGCGATGCTCCGCGGCGAGCCGCAGGGCGGCGCCGAGCTGCCACGGCCGCGCCCGCGAGATCGGGTTGTAGAGCGCGACGACGAGGCCGGCGCGCAGGACGGCCTCCAGCCGGGCGGTCACCACCTCCCACGGCTTGAGGTTGTCCGACAGCGAGATCGCGCAGAAATCGCCGCCGAGCGGCGCCCCGACCCGCGCCGCCGCGGCGAGCATCGCGGTGATGCCGGGCTCGACGGTGATCGTCAGCCGGCGCCACGCCGGGTCGCCGGCCTCCAACGCCTCGAACAGGGCCGCCGCCATGGCAAACACGCCGGGATCGCCCCCCGACACCACCGCGACCCGGCGGCCGGCGGCGGCGAGCGCGAGGGCGTGGGCGGCGCGCTCGACCTCGACCCGGTTGTCGGAGGCGTGGCGCACGAGGCCCGGCCGCTCCGGCACCCGGGCGACGTAGGGAAAGTAGCCGATCAGATCCTCGGCCTCGGCCAGGATCGCGGCAGCGGATGGCGTAAGGTAGCGCGGATCGCCGGGGCCGAGGCCGACCACCGCGACCCAGCCGCGGCCGGGAGCCGGTGCGTCGGTCACGGCCGGCGGCCTTCGCCGGGGATCAGCACCATGGAAAAATACGGCGCCGCGTCGTCGGGCTTGTCGGCCAGCATCACGACGTGCTCGCCCTTCATCGTGCCGCGCTCGACATAGACCGCGCGGGCGAGCAGGCCGGCCTCCTTGAGCGCCCCGCGCACCTTCGGCAGGTGGCGGCCGAGCTTCATCACCACGGCGGCGTCGGTGTCGCGCAGGCGCCGGGCGAGGTCGGCGGCGGGCAGCGTCGCGGGCAGCACCGTGAGCACGTCGTCGCCCCAGGTGATCGGCGTGCCGGCGCGGGTCCAGCAGCCCGACATGCCGGTGACCCCGGGCACGACCTCGACCGGGAAGCGGTCCTTGAGCCGGCGCCACAGATGCATGAACGAGCCGTAGAAGAACGGGTCGCCCTCCGACAGGATCGCGACGTCGCGCCCGGCGCCGAGCTCGTCGGCGAGCTTTTGGGCCGCGTCGTCGTAGAAGGCGGCGAGCGCCGCGAGGTATTCGGGCGAATCGGCCGGGATCTCGGTGGTGTAGGGATAGGCCAGCGGCCATTCCCGGGCCGGATCCCGCACCACCGCGTCCGCGATGGTGCGGGCGTTGCCGCGCCGGCCGGCCTTGCAGAAATGCACGAGGTGGTGGGCGCGCTCCAGCACCCGCACCGCCCGGACGGTCAGGTAGTCGGGATCGCCCGGCCCCATGCCGACGCCGTAGAGAGTGCCGGTGACGGCGGCGCGGTGTGGCGCGGGTGCCTCCTCGGCCAGCGGCGTGAAGTCGGGGGCGGCGTCCATCACTCGGCCTCGCTGGCGAGCGCGTTGATCGCCGCCGCCGCCATGGCGCTGCCGCCGCGGCGGCCGTGCACCACGACGAACGGCACCCGGCCGTCGGCGGCGAGCGCCTCCTTCGATTCCGCCGCGCCGACGAAGCCGACCGGCACGCCGATGACCGCGGCCGGCGGCGCCACGCCCTCGTCGAGGAGTTCGAGCAGGCGAAACAGCGCCGTGGGCGCGTTGCCGACCGCCACGACGGCGCCGGGCAGGCGCTCGCGCCACAATTCCATCGCGGCGGCGGTCCGCGTGGTGGCGAGGTCGCGGGCGAGGTCGGGCACCCGGGGATCGTGCAGGGTGCACACCACCTCGTTGCCGGCGGGCAGCCGGGCGCGGGTGACGCCGTCCGCCACCATGCGGGCGTCGCACAGGATCGGGGCGCCGCGGCGCAAGGCGGCCTCGCCGGCCTCGGCGAAGTCGGGCGACGCCACAACGTCGGCGGGCAGGTCGGTCATGCCGCAGGCATGGATCATCCGCACCACCACCCGCTCGGCGGGGCCGTGGAAGCGCGACAGGTCGGCCTCACTGCGGATGATCGCGAAGGACTTGGCGTAGATGGCCGCGCCGTCGCGGATGTAGTCGAGGCGCGTGCTCATGCGGGCTCCCGGAACCGCCCGCTCCACTCGTCGGGCTCGGCGCTGTGTAGCCGCTCCAGCACGTCCTCGAAAGGCAGCACCCGAGCGGGCGGATCCCCGGCACTGCCGCCGGGCACCACCCCATAGGCGCCCCCGGGCATCCCGACCAGGGTGAGGTCGGCCGCACCCGGATGGGCGCAGCCCTTCGGGCAGCCGGAGACGTGGACCCGCACGGGTCCGATCACCCCCGCGAGCGCGGCGGCGAGGCGGTGCGCGTCGGCCTGGGCCGGGACGCTGCCGGAGCCGCAGGCGGGCGCGCCGGGGCAGGCGGCGACGGCGCGGCGGGGGTCGCTCCCCGAGACGATCAGCCCGGCGGCGCCGGCCTCGGCGAGGAGGCGGTCGGCGTGGTCGGCGTCGCGCGCCGCCAGGACCACGCCGCGCGAGGGGGTGAGCCACGCCCGGCGGTCGCCGTGGCGCTCGCTCCAGCCGGCGAGGCGGTCGAGGAGGGCCGCGTCGCAGCGGCCGAAGGGGAATTCGGCGGCGAGAAGAGTAGTGCCGGGCGACCGGGGAGGCGCGGGATCGCTGCTCCCGAGAGGCGCAGTGGATCGATGCGACGGACTTCGTGCATCTCCTCGTCCCGCTTGCGGGGAGAGAGCTCCGGCGACCTTGCAGTCGACGGAGCGAGGCGGCGCATCGATCCCGGAGGGATCGACCCGATGGTGAGGGGGCGGTGCCGGATGAGGCTCCTCCGGAACCACCCCCTCACCCTCGCGACGATCCTGGTGGATCGCGCTCGCGCCGCCCCCGGCAAGGGGGGCGTCGCCCTCTCCCCGCCCGCGGGGAGAGGAGAGCCCGCGCGTCTCCTGCACCCTGTTCGCTGCATGAAGCCCCGGCACCAGCCCCAACCCGGCCGCTGGCGGATCGCTCGCCATCAGCCCGGCCGCCGCGACCAGCGCGTACCGCTGCCCAGATTCGAGCCCCCGCATCCGCCGAGCCCCACTCGCCGCGAGGCCGCGCAGCAGGACCGTCAGCGCCGGCTCCAACGCCGCCGCCCGGTGCCACGCCACGCCCGCCGCCGCCGCGAGCCCGAACCACAGGCCCTCCGGCCCGACCCGCAGCCGCAGATCCGCCTCGGTGTCGGGAAAACCGAGATCCGGCCCCTCGATCACCACCAGGGTCTTCGCCGGCAGGCCCGGCACCGCGAGCCCCGCCGCCTCGACGGCATCCGCCAGGGCGGCATGGGCCGGCCCCGACAGCGTCAGGCGCTGCGGACCGCCGTCGTGGCGGCGGTCGCCGAGGCCGGCGGCCATCAGCGGGGCGAGCAATCCGGCATGGCTCTCGGGCGTCACGCCGCGGATCTGGAGGTTCGCCCGCGCCGTCACGTCGACGAGGCCGTTGCCGCCCGCCCGCGCCGCCGTCGCGACCGCGCGCATCTGCGCGGCAGTGAGCCCGCCGCCCGGCGGATGCAGCCGCACCAGCAGCCCGTCGCCGGTCGGCATCGGCCGGGCGAGGCCGGGGCACCAGCCGCGGCGAGGCGCGGGAATCATTCCGCCGCCTCCCGGCTGACGCCGGAAGGTGCCTCCCGGCCCAGGTCGGAGGGTGCCATCCGCTCGTCCAGCGCTGCCAAAGAATTGCGCCGGCTGCGCCACAGGCCGCGGCGGCGCAGGTCGTCGAACCGGTCGAGGAGCGCCCGGGCGACGCCGGGATTGGCCGCTTCGATCGTCTCGAACACCGCGAGGTCGCCGATGCAGGCGCCGTAGAGCCGGTCGAGGTCGGCGTCGCTCACCGCGTCGCTCGCGGCGGCGAGCACGAACACCGCGTCGAGCCCCTGGGCCAGTTCCTGGGCCCCGCGCCAGCCGTGGCGCAGTTGCGCGGCGATCCAGCGCGGATGGGCGAGACGGCCGCGGACCAGCCGGGCCACGTCCTCGCGGGCGGTGCGGGCGCGGGGCGTCTCCGGCCGGCTGGTGTCGAGGGCGTAGAGAGCGGGCGCGCGGCCGGCGGAGTCCGCCGCGGCGGCGAAGCCCCCCATGGCGTCGGCGGCGGCGTCGCCGTCGAGGAGGTCGCGCTCGGCGGCGTCGAAGGCGTGGACGTAGGCATCGGCCGCCGCGACCCGGGCGGCGAAGTCGGCGCCCTCGTCGCCGGCCGCCTGGGCGGTGGCGTCGAGATAGGCGCGGGCGAGGTCGCCGCGGCGCTCCCACGCCCCGTCGAGGGCGAGGCCGGCGGTGCCGGCGCCGTAGCGGCCCGGCGCCGCGCCGAACACCCGTGCCACCGTCTCGCCGCGGCGGCGGGCGGCGGCGAGCGGGTTGTCGGCGTCCTCCTCCTCGCGGGAGGCGACCGCCCGGGCGGCGCGGTCGAGCAGCGCCAGGGCATCCGGGAAGGTATCGCGGAAGGCGCCCGAGACCCGCACCGTGACGTCGATTCGCGGCCGGTCGAGGAGGGCGAGCGGCAGCACCTCGAAGCCGGTGACCCGGGTCGAGGCGTGGTCCCAGGTCGGGCGCACGCCCATCAGGGCGAGGGCCTGGGCCAGATCCTCGCCGCCGGTGCGCAGGGTCGGGGAGGCCCACAGGTCCATCACGATGCGGGCCGGATACTCGCCCTCGTCCTGGAGGTAGCGCCGCACCACCTCCGCGGCGGCGCGCTCGCCGAGCAGGGCGGCGGCGCGGGTGGGCAGGGCGCGCGGGTCGAGGGTCGCGAGGTTGCGCCCGGTCGGCATCACGTCGCGGCGGCCGCGCGACGGCGAGCCGGACGGGCCGGGGGGCACGAAGCGGCCGTCGAGGGCGGCGACGAGCCCGGCGCGCTCGCCGGCGGCGCACGCCTCCGGCCCGGTCGTCCCGAAGACGTGCAGCCCGTCGCGTCCGGTCACCTCGGCGAGGTCGCACAGGTGGGCGTCGAGGGCGGTGAGCGCGTCCTCGACCGGGGCATCGCGAGACATGCCGGCCGACGCCAGCAGCCCGGCCTCCTCGGCGCGGGCGAGGATGCCCTCGGCGATCAGTCCGGCTCGGCGCGGGTCGAGCACGGTCGCGGCGGAATACTCTTCCACCAGTTCGCGCAGGGCGGCGGCGTCCGGGTCGAGCCCGGCGGCGGCGGTCTCGGGCGTCATGTGCCCGACCGTCACGGCGCCGAGGCGGCGCTTGGCCGGGGCCGCCTCGCCGGGATCGTCGACGATGAACGGGTAGATCACCGGCAGGGCGCCGACCGCCAGGGCCGGCCAGCAGCCGGGCGACAGCGCCACCGCCTTGCCGGGCAGCCACTCGGTGGTGCCGTGGGTGCCGAGATGGATCAGGGCGTCGGCCTCGGCCCGCAGGCCGAGATGGAAGGCGAGGTAGGCGTGGGCCGGCACCGCCTCGGCATCGTGGTAGCCCGCCTTGCGGTCGCCGCCGCGGCCGCGGTCGGGCTGGAGCGCCACCAGCACGGCGCCGGCCCGCACGGCCCGGAACCGGAAGGCGCCGTCGCGGCAGGCGGGATCGTCCTCCGGCGCGCCCCAGGCGGCGGCGAGGGCGTCGCGATGGGCCGCCGGCAGGCGGTCGAGCCAGTCGCGATAGGCGGCGAGCGGCACGGCAAAGCCGGGCTCGCCCCCGGTCAGCGCCCGCATCAGCGCCTCGGGTTCGGGCGCGTCGGCGACCGAAAAGCCCTCCGCCGCGAGGTGGTCGAGGATCGCCCGGGCGCTCGCCGGAGTGTCGAGGCCGACCGCGTAGCCGGCCCGGCCGCCACGGGCGGGATAGTCCGACAGCACCAGGGCGAGGCGGCGCTTGTCGCGGGGCTTGCCGGCGAGGCGGGCCCAGGCGGCGGCGCGGTCGGCGGTGGCGGCGAGGCCGGCGAAGTCCGGCACCGCCCGGCGCTCGGCGAAGCCGTCGCGGGTCGCGCCCTCCTCCTTGAACGCGACCGGGTGCCCGGAGAGCCGGCCGTCGAATTCCGGCAGCGCGACCTGCATCGCGAGGTCGGCCGCGCCGAGCCCCCGGGCGGAGGCGGCCCAGGCCGCCCGCGGGGCGCCGACGGAGAATGCTTGAATCACCGGGCAGCCGGCGGCGTCGAGGACGAAGCCGGCATCCTCGCGGGCCGAGAAGGCGGTGGCAGCGACGATCACGTCGGGCCGGTGGACCGCGACGGCCTCCCGCACCGCGGCCACCGCCTCCGGGTCCTTCAGGCTCGACACCGCGACGACGGCCGGCGCGAGGCCGCGCTCGTGCAGGGCGGCGACGAGGCCCGCGGCGGGCGCCGTGTCGCCACCGAGGACCGCCGAGCGGTAGACGAGGACCAGGGCGCGGGGCAGGGGTGCGGCCGCCGGGATCGCGCCGGCCGGGCCGCAGGCCGGGCACCAGACGAAGCCGCGCGGCAGCGCGCGGGGCGGCGCGGCGGTCAGCGGCCGGCCGGTCTCGGCGGCGATGCGGCGCAGGCACTGGCGCAGGTTGTCCGGCCCGCCGGCACGGAAATAGCCGTCGAGGGTCGCGAGCAGGTCGGGCGCCACCGTCGAGGCGGCGTCGAGGCGCGGATCCGGCCGATCGTCGCCGGGCAGCACCGCCAGCGGGATGGTGTGGCGTCGGCAGGTCTCGGCGAGGCGTTCGACGCCGTAGCGCCAGTAATCGAGCCCGCCGAGGCAGCGCACCAGCACGAAGCGGGCCCGCGCCACGACCTTGTCGGCGTAGAGGTCGACCGACATCGGATGGCGCAGCACCGCGAGCCGGGCGAGGCGCAGGCTCGGCAGGGCCTCGCCCTCGGCGGCATGGGCGGCGGCGAGCCCGGCGAGGTCGGAATCGGTGAACGATAGGGCCACGACGTCGCCGGGCGCCTGGTCGAGGTCGACCGCCGCCTCGCCCTCATCGAGGGACACCGCATCGACGCGCAGCAGGTGCATGGGGGAGGGTGGGTCCTTTCGGTGGGGTCAACCGGTTGGAGGGGCGGTGTGTTTCGTGCGCCACCCCAACCCTCCCCCCTCTGCGGGGGAAGGTGCCCGGCGGAGGCCGGGCGGGAGAGGGGAAGCCGCTTCCGGAAAAGGCGCGACAGTGACGAGGGGCGCTACCTTCTGAAGCGTCGCGTTCCCCTCTCCCGGCTCGCTGCACTCGCCACCCTCCCCCGCAGAGGGGGGAGGGTTCGTCGCGCGCCTACCCCCTCAGCGCCGTCGCCACCGCGTCGCGGTCGAAGCCCTTGAGCCCGATCACCACCAGCCGGCCGTCGCGGAACTCGCCCGGGCGCCAGGGGCGGTCGTAATGGTGGGCGATGCGCTGGCCGACGCCTTGCACGACGAGGCGCATCGGCTTGCCCTGCACCTCGCAGAACCCCTTGATCCGCAGCACTCCCGGCACCTCGGCGGCGCGGCCGACCCGGATCGCGAGGTCGTCGGGCGTGCCGGCGGTGCCGACGGAGAGCGCGACGCTGTCGAAGTCGTCGTGGTCGTGGCCGTCCTCGGAATCGTGGTGCGAGGGGCGGGCGGCGAGGTCGTCCTCGGCGGCGGCATTGATTCCGAGCAGCACCCGCGGGTCGAGGGCGCCGTGGGCGGTCTCGACCATCTTCACGGCGCGCGGCAGGTGGCCCTCGATCGTGGCGCGGACCGCGGCGCGGCCGGCCTCGTCGAGGCGGTCGGCCTTGTTGACCACCACGAGGTCGGCGCAGAGGAGCTGGTCCTCGAACACCTCCTCGAGCGGGTTGTCGTGGTCGACGCTGGCATCCTCGGCGCGCTGGGCGGCGAGGGCCTCGGGGTCGTCGGCGAACACGCCGGCCGCCACCGCCGGCCCGTCCACCACCGCCACGACGCCGTCGACCGTCACCCGCGAGCGGATCGCCGGCCAGTGAAACGCCTGGACCAGGGGCTTGGGCAGGGCGAGGCCCGAGGTCTCGATCAGGATGTGCTCGGGCGGTTCGGGCCGGTCGAGGAGCTTGTTGAGCGCCGGCACGAAGTCGTCGGCGACGGTGCAGCAGATGCAGCCGTTGGCCAGTTCCACCACCGCATCCTCGTCGCAGCCGGGCACGCCGCAGCTCGCCAGCAGCGAGCCGTCGAAGCCGACATCGCCGAACTCGTTGACGATGATCGCGAGGCGCCGGCCGTCGTTGTGCTCGACGGCGTGGCGCACGAGGGTGGTCTTGCCGGCCCCGAGGAAGCCGGTGACGATGGTGCAGGGGATCTTGCGCAGGAGGGTCATGCGGCGGGCTCCGGCGGCGGGGCCGCGGCGGGAGGGATGCGGGCGACGACGCCCTTGCGGAAGGCTTCGGGGCGGGCGCGCCAGGGCACGAGGCCGTCGGGCGCGTCGGCGTAGAGGCCGAGCCCGTCGAGGATCGTGCGGGCGGCGTCCGGCGCGGCGGCGAAGTCGCCGTAAACGTAGGTCCAGCGGCCCGGCGAGGCCACCGCGACCGTGCAGGGGCGCTTGCACACCGACAGGCACTCGACCGGTTCGAGCCGCACCGGGGCCGGCGCGGCGGCGAGCGCCTCGCCGAGGGCGTCGAACAGGCGCCGGCCGGCGCGCGGGCCGTCGGCCGGGTCGTCGGCCATCCGGCAGGTGGTGCAGACGTAGAGGGTGACGGGCTCCATCACGCGCTCCCCACGCCCGGGGCGGCCCGGCCGCGGGCGACCGCGTTCCAGGCCCAGCCGAAGCCGAGGCCGAGCACCGCCCAGAACACGAAGGCGATGGCGAGCGAGCGGGCGGCGAACTTCGCCGCGGTGGCGGCGGGAAGCAGGCTGACGCTATCGGGCGCCGGCGGCGCGCCCCAGACCTGCGGCGCGGCGATGAGCACGATTCCGGCGGCGACCGCGACCGGCGTGCGGCGCAGCGCGATCAGCCCGAGGCCGGCGGCGGTGGCGGCGGCGGTGGCGACCCACCAGAACTGGCGCGATTCCAGCGCGGCGGCCTCGATCCCCGGCAGTTCCGGCGGCAGGCCGATGGCGGGGGCGAGGCTCGCCGCCAGGAACCCGCCGATGCCGAAGCGCAGGGCCTCGCCGGCGCTGATGCCGCGGCCCGACGCCACCAGGGCGGCGCCGAGCAGCAGGGCGTAGCCGACGCCGCTGACCAGCGTCGCCAGCGCCGTGAAGGCGAGGCGCGGCAGGCCGGCGGCGGGCTGCCACTCGTCGCCGCCGCCGTGCCCGGCATGGGCCTGGACGATCAGCGGGTTGGCGCGCAAGGCGGCGTGGCCGCCGGGGGCGGGCAGGGCGGACTGGGTCTCGTAGGTTTCGGCTTCGCGGATCAGCGGCGAGGTCAGGGCGAGTTGCAGCCCCGACGCCACGCAGGCGGCCAGGAAGCCGGCGACCAGGGCGGCCGACAGCAGGCGGATCGTCATGAGGGGGTCCCTGCGGCAAGCGCCGAAAGGCCGCCGGGCCTCAGGCCGGGCGGCGCATCGCGGCGCATGAAGCGCGGCGGCGGCTCAGTGGCAGGGGAAGTTGTGGGTGTGGCGCCAGTCGTGGGCGGCGTTGTGCAGCGCCACGGTCGGGGCGAAGCCCGACACGAACAGCAGCCCGAGGCCGAGCAGACCGGCCATCAGCACGGCGCCGAGACGCTCGCCGGCGAGGGCGGGGGAGAGGGTACGGGTGAGGGCGACCATGGCGAACTCCTGCCGCCCCGCCGGCGGCGTCGAGGGATTGCGGGGGACGGCAGGTCTCCTGGCTCGCGGCGTTGGACGCACCCGCCGCCTTCCCGGATCGCTCCAGTGGCCGTTGGCAGGCGCCGCCGCTCACAGTTGCGGGGGCAGCCGCGGCTTCGGGGTCCGTCCCCGTCCCGCGTTCCCTTTTCACCTCGTTGCCGAGGCACCGTCGGGCGCGACCCTAGCGCCTCGCGGGCGGGGTTGCAAATGGACGTTCGCCCCGCGACACGGGCCGTCCCCGCCTTCTCACCGGATGTCCGCCCGTGCCCCCCGATCCTTCCCCGCCGCCGCGGCTGACCCTGGTGCTCGGCGGCGCCCGCTCGGGCAAGAGCGCCCATGCCGAGGCGCTGATCGAGCGGTCCCCCGGGCCCTGGACCTACATCGCCACCGCGCAGGCCTTCGACGACGAGATGCGCGAGCGGATCGCGCTCCACCGCGCCCGCCGCCCCGCCGGCTGGGAGACGATCGACGCCCCCAACGACCTCGCCGGCGCCGTCGCGGCGCTGCCCCCCGGCCGCCCGGCCCTGGTCGACTGCCTGACCCTGTGGCTGACCAACGTCATGCTGGCCGAGTCCGACCTGTCCGCCGAGGCCGCGGCGCTGGAGGCGGCCTGCGCGGCGGCGCCGGGGCCGCTGGTGCTGGTGTCGAACGAGGTCGGGCTCGGCATCGTGCCCGACAACGCCCTGGCGCGGCGCTTTCGCGACGAAGCCGGGCGCCTCAACCAGCGCCTCGCCGCCCGCGCCGACCGGGTGGTGATGATCGTGGCGGGACTACCCCTGACCCTGAAGGAGGAGACGCGATGAACCCGGACGAGACCGTCGGTCCCGAGGAGGCCGAGCGCCACCGCGCCAAGATGGCCAAGCGCAAGGCGGTGCAGGACGCCGAGGTGGCCGGCAAGACCATCGAGAAGGGCCTGCTCATCGTCCATACCGGCCCGGGCAAGGGCAAGTCGACGGCGGCGTTCGGGCTGATGCTGCGGGCGCTCGGCCGCGGCTGGCGGGTCGGCGTGGTGCAGTTCGTCAAGGGCGCGTGGGAGACCGGCGAGAAGCAGGCGCTCGCGGCGTTCGGCGACCGGGTGGTCTGGCACACGATGGGCGAGGGCTTCACCTGGGAGACCCAGGACCGCGCCCGCGACGTCGCCGCCGCCGGGCGGGCCTGGGACAAGACCCGGGAACTGATGGCCGATCCCTCGCTGCGGCTGCTGATCCTCGACGAACTGAACATCGCGCTGCGCTACGAGCAGCTGCCCCTGGCCGAGGTGGTGGCGGAACTGGCGGCGCGCCGGCCCGACCTGCACGTCGTGGTGACCGGACGCAACGCCAAGCCCGAGCTGATCGCGGCCGCCGACCTCGTCACCGAGATGGGGCAGGTCAAGCACCACTTCGCCGCCGGCGTGCGGGCGCAGGAGGGCATCGAGTTCTGAACCCGGGACGCGCTCGTCCTCTCGGCGGATCAGGACGACCGACCTCCTCAATAGCCGCGCCAGAGGCCCGGCGTGGCGAGTTCGACGAGGTGGCCGTCGGGATCGCGGAAGTACAGGCTGGTGCCGCCGCGGGGCCGGACCGTGCGGCCCTCGACGGCGATGCCGGCCTCGCCGAGGTGGTGCTCCCAGTCCGCCAGCCCGTCGGCCGGGATCGACAGGGCGAGGTGGAGCGGTCCGCTACCGTCGTGAGGCGGGATGGTGCCGCCGGGGGTCTCGATCGGGTGCAGCGAGCCGCCGCGGGGAAACAGCAGCAGCACGCCGCGGCCGGCGACGTCGTAGGCGCGCATCCGGTGGTCGGCGTGAAGGCAGGTCAGCCCCATCGGCCCGCCCCAGAACGCGGCCGCCCGGTCGAGGTCGTCCACGTACAGGACCGTTTCGAGAATGCCCGCGATCTCCGGCATGGTCGCTCTCCGTCATGCGATGTCCGATCGATCGCTTCTGGCGATCCCTGCGGGATCGCATTCGCGATCCGGACATCGGCTTCGCTCAAGTGCCGCGCGGGCTCGTGATGCGATTCCCGCAAGGAACCTTCCGGAAATCGCATCAGCCCGGAGCCAACGCCGGCCCGGGCGGGTTGATCCGGCGGAGGTGACGGGATGAGGGACGACCCGGACGGGGACGGCGAGGCCGCCCTGATGCGCCGGCTGCTCGCCGGGGCCCGCACGATCGCGGTGGTGGGGGCGAGCCCCGACCCGTGGCGCCCGAGCAGCGGAATCGCCCGCTTTCTTGTCCGCGCCGGCTACCGGGTGATCCCGGTCAACCCGACGGCGTTAGGTCGGGATCTCGACGGGATGCCGTTTCGGGCCGGCCTGCGCGACCTCGGCGAGAGGGTGGACCTCGTGAACGTCTTCCGCCGACCCGAGCACGTTCCGGCGGTGGTGGACGAGGCCATCGCGATCGGGGCGCCGGCCCTGTGGCTGCAACTCGGGATCCGGCATCCGCAGGCCACGCGCCGGGCCAGGGAGCACGGGATGGCGGTGGTCGCCGATCGCTGCATCAGCGTCGAGCACCGTCGCCTGTTCGGCTGAACGGCGCAGGCCTGCCCCGCCAGGGCAATCGGGTGAACCCGATTGCCCTGGGTTTGTTGCTTGGCCTCAAACGCCGGCAGTCACGCGCGACACGTCGTGTCGCCGTGACTTTGGCTTTCGCTCCGCTCTGCGTCCGAGAGGACATTCGTCCTCCCGGACCCGCTGCGCGGGACGCTCTTCGGGCGCAAAGCGCACCGCGCCCGCCGGATCGACAATCGGGTTTCACCCGATTGCCTTGCCTGCCCCGCAGGAGGGCCTTGACCGGAGCCTGATCCGCGGGCGTGCTGGCCCGCGCGCTTCCATGCGGAGCGAATCGCAGCGATTGCCCGGGCTCCGCCATGCCGTCTCCCGTCGATTCCCGCACCGTCCTCGCCCTGCTGCGCCGGGCCAACGAGAAGGTGCGCCTCTCGGTGTCCCGGGCGGACCGCGCGGAGGCGCGGGCGCGCGCGCTGGCGCTCCAGGCCCGGGGGATGCTCGAGCGGGTCGAGACGGCGCTCGGGGATTCGGCCTTGCGCGTCGAGACGGCCGAGCGGGAGCGGGACGATGCGGTCGTCCGCCTCGCCGGGGAGCAGGACCGGCTGCGCATCCTGGAGGACCGCCTCGCCGCCGCCCACGGCGCGGTCTCGGCGGCGGCCGAGCAGACCGCCCTGGCCGAGACCCGCGCCCGCGACGCAGAGGCGCGGCTCGCCCGCGTCCGCGCCGCCCTGTGGGACGGGGAGGAGGCCGCCGGCGAAGGCGCGGGCGCGCCTGCCGCGGCCGCACCGACGTCGCTGCACTGAGGCGCCGGACCTCCGCTCAGGGCGCCGACTGGAGGATGACGCCGGACCAGCCGAGGCCGCGATAGGTCTCGTAGCCGGGCGTGGCGTGGAACGCGACCGTGGCGCGCCGCTCGGCGTCGCGGTAGACGCCGCTCGGCGCCCCGTCGTGGCGCAGCGCGACGCGCTCGCTCAGCACCCCCGCTCCGTCGCTCGCGGCGATCACCCGCTGGGCGGCATCGAGCAGCAGGACGCGGGTGCGGCCGCGATCCTCGGGCGCCACCCGCACGCCCTGGACGATCGCCCGGGCCTGGGGCTCCCAGTCGAAATGGATCGCCAGGACGCCCAGGGGCGCGCCCGACGCCTCGCCGCCCGCCCGGACGCTGGCGCAATAGGTCGCCACCTGGGCGCCGCCGAGGCGCTCCTCGCGCCGGATGTCGCCCGCGACGTAGTCGTCGCCCGAGGCGAGCGCCGCCGCCTTGCGGAACCACGGCTCGTGCGCCACCGACCCGCCGCGCACGCCCGGGAACCGCTCGGGCCGGCCGTGGGCGAGGACGCGGCCGTCGAGGTCGCACAGCCACAGGTCGAGATAGACCGTGTAGGCCGACAGGATCACCCCGAGGCGGCGCGAGGCGTGGGCGGCCCGCTCCTCGGACGGGGCGGCGGCGCACTCGACCACGGCCGAGTCGGTCGCCCACCAGCGCACGTCGCAGGTCCGCTCGTAGAGGTTGCGGTCGATCAGCTCGATGGCGTTGAGCGCGAGATCGACGAGGCGGTCGCCCTGGGCCCGCTCGGCCATCCGGGCGACCTGATCCTGGAGATCGTTGATGCGGCCGCTCACGTCGGCCTCGAGCTCGCGGGCGAGCCCGGCGATGTGCTCGCCGACGGTGCCGACCTCGTTGGCCACCACCGTGAAGCCGCGCCCGAACTCGCCGGCCCGGCTGCTCTCGATCTTGGCGTTGAGGGCCAGCATCCTCACCTGTCCGGTGATCTGCTGGATCCGCCGGGCCTTGTCGTGGGCCGCCGCCTTCAGCGAGGCGGCCACCGCGGCGATGTCCGGCAGGGAGCCGCCGGCTCCGCCGTCCGGGATGGGAGGCGCATTCATGGTCGAAACCTGCTTCGGATGTGCCTGGAGGAGCCGAACTCCCGCAACCTTCCGGGGCGGGACCTTCCCCTCGACGTCGTTCGCCCCGGCGTCGGACGGGGTGAGAGGACAGGGTGCACTTCCATTCCTTTACAATGACTTTGGGTCCGCACCCGCGCGGGTCTTCCGCGGCCGCCACCCCCGCCGCGCGTTTCGCCCCCGGCCGGTCCGCCCAAGACGAGATCCTGCCGACCCATCCTGCTTTTATCGTAAATGAAAAGATAATCACAGATCTCGTGGTGGCCGATCCCCGGTGCTGACCCTGGGGCGGAAGCGGTCTCAAGTTCGATCCCGGTGGTCGTTGCCATTCGTCGTGGGGTTCGCAGTCGGCGGCAACGGATCCTAAACGCTCTGGCGCCATGGTCGGCCAACGCAGAGATCCTGCGGGGATCGACGAGTGCACGACATGGACGATTTGCTGCGGGAATTCCTGACCGAGACCGGTGAGCACCTCGACACGGTCGACCTCGAACTCGTGCGCTTCGAGCAGGATCCGAACAACCAGACGATCCTGCGCAACATCTTCCGGCTGGTCCACACCATCAAGGGGACCTGCGGGTTCCTCGGCCTGCCGCGCCTCGAGGCGCTGGCGCACGCCGCCGAGACCCTGATGGGCAAGTTCCGCGACGGGATGCCGGTGACGACCCCGGCGGTGAGCCTGATCCTCCAGACCCTCGACCGGATCAAGCTGATCGTTGCCGAGCTGGAGCGCACCGCCGCCGAGCCCGCCGGCATCGACGAGGATCTCATCGGCGCCCTGGAGCGGATGTCGGAGGGCGAGATTCCGGCGCCCGAGCCGGCGTCCGCGATCCCGGCGGCGGCCATCCCGGTCGAGCAGGTGCTGGAGCGCGCGCTGAAGCCCGGCGAGGTCTCCCTCGACGACCTCGAGCGCGCCTTCCGCGACACCCCCGGGCCGGAGGCCGAGCCCGAGCCGGAGGTGGTGGCCGCCCCGCCGGCCCCGCCGCCGGCGCCGGTGCGCGTCGCCGAGCCGGCCGCGAAGGCCGAGGCTCCCGCCGCGGAGGCCGACCACGCCGCGGTCAGCAAGGTCCAGACGATCCGGGTCAACGTCGAGACCCTCGAACACCTGATGACGATGGTCTCGGAGCTGGTGCTGACCCGCAACCAGCTCCTCGAGATCGCCCGCCGGCACGAGGACGGCAACTACAAGGTGCCGCTGCAGCGGCTGTCCAACGTCACCGCCGAGCTGCAGGAAGGGGTGATGAAGACCCGCATGCAGCCGATCGGCTCGGCGTGGCAGAAGCTGCCGCGGGTGGTGCGCGACCTGTCGTCGGAACTCGGCAAGAAGATCGACCTCGTGATGCTCGGCTCCGAGACCGAGCTCGACCGGCAGGTGCTGGAGGTCATCAAGGATCCGCTCACCCACATGGTGCGCAACTCGGCCGACCACGGCATCGAGTCGGGCGCCGAGCGCAAGGCGGCAGGCAAGCCCGAGAAGGGCACGATCCGCCTCAACGCCTTCCACGAGGGCGGCACGATCACGATCGAGATCGCCGACGACGGCAAGGGCCTCGACCTCGCGGTGATCCGCCGCAAGGCGGTCGAGCGCGGCATCGCCACCGAGGCCGAGGTCGAGCGGATGAGCGACGCGCAGGTCGCGAAGTTCATCTTCCACGCCGGCTTCTCGACCGCCAAGGCGATCACCTCGGTGTCGGGCCGCGGCGTCGGCATGGACGTGGTCAAGACCAACATCGAGCTGATCGGCGGCACCGTCGACATCCAGACCCAGTTCGGCCGCGGCACCACCTTCACGATCAAGATCCCGCTCACCCTCGCGATCGTCGCGGCGCTGATCGTCTCGGCCCGCGACCACCGCTTCGCGATCCCGCAGGTCTCGGTGCTGGAACTGGTTCGGGTGCAGCCGGGCACCGACCACGCGGTCGAGCGCATCAACGGCTCGCCGGTGCTGCGCCTGCGCGACCGGCTGCTGCCGATCGTGCCGATCGCCGGGATGCTCGGCCTCCCGGACGGCGAGAACACCTCGCCCGACGAGGGCTTCGTGGTGGTGAGCCAAGTCGGCCGCCAGAGCTTCGGCATCCTGGTCGACGGCGTCTTCCACACGGAAGAGATCGTCGTGAAGCCGATGTCGACCAAGCTGCGCCACATCCCGCTGTTCTCGGGCAACACCATCCTGGGCGACGGCGCGGTGGTGCTCATCATCGACCCGAACGGCGTCGCCCGCATGGTCGGGTCGGGCACCGCGAGCGGCCAGCAGATCGAGGCCGAGGACGAGGTCGCGGCGGCGGGCGCCGACCAGACCGTGACGCTCCTGGTGTTCAAGGGCGGCGGCGACGCCCTGAAGGCGGTGCCGCTGTCGCTGGTGACCCGCCTGGAGGAGATCGACGCGGCCAAGATCGAGTGGGTCGGCGGCCGGCCGCTGATCCAGTACCGCGGCCGGCTGATGCCGCTGGTCCCGGCCGACCCGCAATGCGAGCTCAAGCGCGAGGGCATGCAGGCGCTGGTGGTGTTCTCCGACGGCGAACGCTCGATGGGCCTCGTGGTCGACCAGATCGTCGACATCGTCGACGACGTGCTCGACATCGAGATGACGGCGGAGCGCTCCGACCTCATCGGCTCGGCGGTGGTGCGCGGGCGGGCGACCGAGATCGTCAACATCGCCCACTACCTGCCGCTCGCCTACGACGACTGGGGCCGGGCGCCGCGCCGCGACGTCGCGCGGCAGACCCCGAACCTCCTCCTCGTCGACGACTCGTCGTTCTTCCGCGAGATGCTGACCCCGGTGCTGAAGGCCGCCGGCTACCGGGTGACCGCGGTGCCGGGAGCCGACGAGGCCCTGCGCCTGCTCGCCGCCGAGACGCCGTTCGACGTCGTGGTCACCGACCTCGACATGCCCGGGCGCTCCGGCTTCGAGATGATCGAGGCGATCCGCAAGTCGGCGAGCCGCGCCGCCGGCCTGCCGGTGGTGGCGCTGTCGGCCGCCGTGGCGCCCGACGTGATCGAGCGGGCGCGCAGCCTCGGGGTCGCCGACTTCGTGGCGAAGTTCGACCGCAGCGGCCTCGTCGCGGCGCTCAACGAGATCACCGCGCCGGCCCTCGACGCCGCCGCCTGAGCCGGCGGGCGGGCCGTCCCGGCCCGCCGCCTCGTCCCTTCCGCACCCGTCCTCGCGAGCTTCGACCATGATGGCCGCCAACAGCAACGCCGCGCATCCCGGTGGGCCCGGCTCGGCCCCGTCCGGGGAAACCATCGACTACGTCACCATCGTGCTCGGCAAGGAGATGTTCGGCCTGCCGATCGACCGGGTCCACGACGTCTTCATCGCCACCAACCTCACCGACGTCCCGCTGGCGCCGCCGGAGATCAAGGGCCTGCTCAACCTGCGCGGCCGGGTCGTCACCGCGATCTGCCTGCGCCGCCGCCTCGGCCTGCCGGACAACCCGGCCGACGGGCGCAACATGGCGGTCGGGCTCGAACACGGCGGCGAGGCCTACGGCCTGCTCGTCGATCAGGTCGGCGAGGTGATGAAGCTCGCCGAGGACACCTACGAGCCGAACCCGGTCCACATGGACGCGCGCTGGCGCGGCGTGTCGAAGGGCGTCCACCGCCTCGACGGCCGGCTGCTCATCGTCCTCGACGTCGACGCGGTGCTCGCCTTCGGCGAGGACCGCGCCGCCAGCGCCGCCTGACGGTTCCGGGTAGGCGAGGGCACGATGGCCGAGGGGATGACCGCCGAGGGGATGATCGCGATGAGAACGTGCCTGATCGTCGACGACTCGGTCGTGATCCGCCGGGTCGCGCGCCGGATCCTGGAGGGCCTGGGCTTTCGGGTCGCCGAAGCCGTCGACGGCGAGCAGGCGATCGACCTGTGCCGCTCGACCATGCCCCAGGGCATCCTGCTCGACTGGCGGATGCCGAACATGGACGGCTACGAGTTCCTGCGCGCCCTGCGCCACCTGCCGGGCGGCGAGGAGCCGAAGGTGGTGTTCTGCACCACCGAGAACGACGTCGTCTCGATCGCCCGGGCGCTCCATGCCGGCGCCGACGAGTACATCATGAAGCCGTTCGACAAGGAGATCGTGACGGCCAAGCTCCAGGCGGTCGGGCTTGCCTGACCGCCCGGTCGGGCTCGCCTGACCGCGCCGTCGGGCTCGCCCGACCGCCGGCTCTCCCGGCCGTCCTCCACCGAAACCCGAACTCCGCCCCGATCCGGCCCGGCCCGCGGCCGCCGGACCGGCCGGACGACCAACGAGAGACCCCATGGCCGCTTCCGCTGCGCCCTCGTCCCCCCAGGCCTCCGCCGCAGCGCGCCTGCGCGTCCTCGTGGCCGACGATTCGGTCGTGGTCCGCGGCCTCGTCTCGAAATGGCTCCAGGAGGCCGGCTGCGAGGTGGTCGCCACCGCCTCCAACGGCCGCCTCGCGGTCGAGGCCCTCGATCGGGTCACCCCCGACGTCGTGCTGCTCGACATCGAGATGCCGGAACTCGACGGCACCCAGGCGCTGCCGCGGCTGCTGGCCAAGCGGCCGGGGCTGCAGGTCGTGATGATGTCGACCCTGACCCAGCGCAACGCCGAGATCTCCCTGCGCTGCCTCGCGCTCGGCGCGATCGACTACCTGCCCAAGCCCGAGGGCAACCGCGGCGTCACCACCTCGGCGAGCTTCCGCGACGACCTGATCCAGAAGCTGCGCATGCTCGGCGCGGCGATGCGCGGCCGGGTGCGCCCGGTGACGACCGAGCGGCCGGCCCCCGGCATCGAGCGCGCCCCGGCGGCGCCGGTCCGCCCGGCCGCCGCGGCGCCGACGACCCGGCCGCGGCCGGTGCGGACCCTGGTGCCGCGGGCGCTGCTCATCGGCGCGTCGACCGGCGGTCCCCGTGCGGTGGGGGAGGTGCTGGAGGGCATCGGCGCCGCCGCCCTGCGCCGCGTGCCGATCCTGATCGTGCAGCACATGCCGCCGGTCTTCACCGCGGTGTTCGCCGAGCATCTCGGCACCCGCATCCGCCTTCCGGCCGCCGAGGCCAAGCACGGCGAGGTGCTGCGGCCCGGCGTGGTCTACGTCGCCCCGGGCGGGCGCCACATGGGACTCGCCGCGTCGGGCTCCGAGGTGAGCGTGCGCCTCGACGACGGACCGCCGGTCAACTTCTGCCGCCCGGCGGTCGACGTGATGTTCCGCGACGCCGCCGACGTGTTCGGCTCCGCCACCGTCTCGGTGGTGCTGACCGGCATGGGGTCCGACGGCACCCAGGGCGCCAAGGCGCTGGTGGAGGCCGGCGGCACGATGCTGGCCCAGGACGAGGCGACCTCGACCGTCTGGGGGATGCCGGGCAGCCTCGCCAAGGCCGGCTACGCCCACGAGATCCTGCCGCTGCCGGCGATCGGGCCGGCCCTGCGGACCCTCATCGCCGGCCCGGGGGCAGCCCTGTGACGCACGACCCCTCCCGCCTCGCCAGGAAGGGCGCGTGCCGATGACCGACAGCGAGTTCGAGTTCCTGCGCGGCTTCCTCAAGCAGCGGTCCGGCCTCGCCCTGACCGCCGAGAAGCACTACCTGCTGGAGAGCCGGCTGATGCCGGTGTGCCGGCGCTTCAAGCTCAACGGGCTCGGCGACCTCGTCACCGCCCTGCGGGCGGCCCGGGAGGGCGCGGTGGAGCGCGCGGTGGTCGAGGCGATGACCACCAACGAGACCTTCTTCTTCCGCGACCGGGCGCCGTTCGACCTGTTCCGCGACGTGCTGCTGCCCCAGGCGCTCGCCGCCCGGGCGGGGCAGCGGCGGCTGCGGATCTGGTGCGCGGCGGCCTCCAGCGGCCAGGAGCCGTACTCGCTCGCGATGCTGCTCGCCGAGGCGGCGCCGCGGCTCGCCGGCTGGCGGGTCGAGCTCGTCGCCACCGACCTCTCGACCGAGGTGCTGGAGAAGGCCAGGCTCGGCCTCTACAACCAGTTCGAGATCCAGCGCGGCCTGCCGGTGCAGCTCATGCTGAAGCATTTCGAGCAGGTCGGCGAGATGTGGCGGATCAGCCAGGCCCTGCGCCAGATGGTGGATTTCCGGCCGCTCAACCTGCTGCAGCCGTTCGACCACCTCGGCAGCTTCGACATCGTGTATTGCCGCAACGTGCTGATCTATTTCGACACGGCGACCAAGGCCGACGTCCTGCGCCGGATCGCCGACCAGCTCGCGCCCGACGGCGCGGTCCTGCTCGGCGCCGCCGAGACCGTGATCGGCATCACCGAGGCCCTCGCGCCCGACGCCGAGAATCGCGGCCTCTATCGCCGCGGCCGTCCGGTCGCCGCGCCGGCGGCCATCGCTGCGCCGGCGGCCATCGCCGCCGCCCCGGCCCAGCCGCTGTTTCCCCGGGTCGCCGCCGCCCGCTGAGGTGGGCGGCCGACGCCCGATCGTCTCGCCGACGGGCGCGGAGCGCGGCTCCGCGCCCGTCGGCCCGTGCCCGTCCTCCTGCGCTCCCGCACCCGCCCAACAAAAAACCCCGCCGGAGCGGGGGTGTTTGGCATCGGGGGGCGGTCCCGGTCAGACCGCGATCCGGTCCTCGTCCTCGGTCGCCTCGCGCAGCACGTAGCCGCGGCCCCAGACGGTCTCGATGTAGTTCTTGCCCTGGCTGGCGTTGGCGAGCTTCTTGCGCAGCTTGCAGATGAACACGTCGATGATCTTGAGTTCCGGCTCGTCCATGCCGCCGTAGAGATGGTTGAGGAACATCTCCTTGGTCAGGGTCGTCCCCTTGCGGAGCGAGAGCAGCTCCAGCATCTGGTACTCCTTGCCGGTCAGATGGACCCGGGCGCCGGAGACCTCGACGGTCTTCTGGTCGAGGTTCACGATCAGGTCGCCGGTGGTGATGACCGACTGCGCATGGCCCTTCGACCGGCGCACGATCGCGTGAATTCTCGCGACCAGTTCATCCTTGTGGAAAGGTTTGGTGAGGTAGTCATCGGCTCCGAAGCCGAGGCCCTTCACCTTGTCCTCGATGCCGGCCATGCCGGAGAGGATCAGGATCGGCGTCTTGACCTTCGCCACGCGCAGGCTGCGCAGCACCTCGTAGCCCGACATGTCGGGCAGGTTCAGGTCGAGGAGGATGATGTCGTAATCGTACAGCTTCCCGAGGTCGACGCCCTCTTCGCCGAGGTCGGTCGTGTAGGTGTTGAAATTCTCGGACTTCAGCATCAGCTCGATGCTCTGCGCTGTCGCGCTGTCGTCCTCGATCAGAAGTACGCGCATCTCAGGTCCCCAAGCCCCGGCCCTCAAGGGTTAGGCAAGCCCCCGCCGCCCATCCGCCACCGGCCCGTGGCGAACGCCCGTCTCTCTTCGACTCGCGACGCTATGCGCAGAGCGTTAACAAACTCTCATTTCGTCCCGCAAGCTCGCCGATTTCGGCCAGGATGGCCAGACCGTTGAGCGTTGTCGTTCCGTTCCGCTCTGCCCCGCGCCGCGCCGGTCACGAGCCCGCCGGGACGCCGCCTAAGCGACTCCGGGCACTGGCAACTCTCCTGGCTGTTGCATCCGCATCACTCCGGCGGGGAACCGCAGGAGGTCGACCGCGGACCTCGCAGGGTCCAATGTTAAGGAGAGGGGTAAACGGAAGGTTGATGGGACGGGGCATGATTCACGCTTCGCACAGGCGGACCGTGGCCTGCGAGGATGTCGCACCATGAGCTTGCGCGGGCCTGACCTGCCGGGGGAGCGATTCGCCGCCGCCCGGGCCGCCCTCGACGGCGTCGAGACCCTGGAGGTCTACGGGCGGGTGGTGGCGATCCGCGGCCTCCTGGTCGAGGTGGCCGGCCCGCTCGCCGCGATGCGGCTCGGCGGCCGCCTCGACGTGGTGGTGGAGGCCCGCGGCGGGCCGGCCGGCGAGGTGCCGTGCGAGATCATCGGCTTCTCCGGCCCGCACGCCCTGGCGATGCCGTTCGGCTCGCTCCAGGGCGTGCGCCGGGGCTGCCCGGCACGGGTGCGGGGGGAGGGGGCCGGGACGATCCGCCCGGGTCCGGGCTGGCTCGGGCGGGTGGTCGACGCCCTCGGGCGGCCGATCGACGGCCTCGGGCCGCTGCCGCCGGGGCCGCGGCCGTACCCGCTCCAGGCCGACCCGCCGCCCGCCCATGCCCGCCAGAGGGTCGGCGCGCCGCTCGATCTCGGCGTGCGCTGCCTCAACACCTTCCTGACCATGTGCCGGGGCCAGCGCATGGGCATCTTCGCCGGTTCCGGCGTCGGCAAGTCGGTGCTGCTGTCGATGCTCGCCCGCTACACCGCCGCCGACGTGGCGGTGATCGGCCTCGTCGGCGAGCGCGGGCGGGAGGTCCAGGAATTCCTCCAGGACGACCTCGGGCCCGAGGGCCTCGCCCGCTCGGTCGTGGTGGTGGCGACCTCGGACGAGCCGGCGCTGATGCGCCGCAACGCCGCCTACGTCACCCTGGCGCTGGCCGAGCATTTTCGCGATGCCGGCGCCCAGGTGCTGTGCATGATCGATTCGATCACCCGCTTCGCCATGGCCCAGCGCGACATCGGGCTCGCCGCCGGCGAGCCCCCGACCGCCAAGGGCTACACGCCGACCGTGTTCGGCGAGTTGCCGCGGCTCCTGGAGCGGGCCGGGCCCGGCACGGGGGAGGGGGCGATCTCGGGCCTGTTCACCGTGCTGGTCGAGGGCGACGACCACAACGAGCCGGTGGCCGACGCGGTGCGCGGCATCCTCGACGGCCACATCGTGATGGAGCGCGCCATCGCCGAGCGCGGGCGCTACCCGGCGGTCAACGTACTGCGCTCGGTCTCGCGCACCATGCCGCGGGCCTGCGACCCGGCCGCCCTGCCGTGGGTGCGCCGGGCCCGCCGGGTGCTCGCCACCTACGCCGACATGGAGGAGCTGATCCGGCTCGGTGCCTACCGTCCGGGGGCCTCGGCCGAGGTCGACGAGGCCATCGCGCTCATGCCGGATCTTGAGGCTTTTCTGGGGCAAGGTAAGGAAGAAGCAACCTCCATCGCCGATGGTTACCAGCGTCTCGCCGCGATCCTCGGTGAGGCCTGAGCGGAGTTGCACGGGCAGCTCCGCTTGGATCCCTGTTCCTGCCTCATTCGCCGAAACGGTGACCGGTTCGGCGAATGATGCTTGAGGCCCGCGCCGTCACCCGGCGCAGCCGCGACGCGGCCGGTCCGGCAGGCTGCCGGCGGCGCCCTCGCGAGGCTGCGCCGTGGCGGTTCCGGCCTCGCCACCGTTGCGATGGCGTGGAGTGACGACGATGAAATCGCGGGATACGCTCATCCGGCTGCGCCGCTTCCAGGTCGACGAGAAGCGGCGGCGCGTCGCCCAGATCGAGTCGATGGTGGCGGATTTCGCCCGGATGGGCGCCGACCTCGACCGCGAGATCGGCCAGGAGGAGCAGCGCGCCGGCATCTCGGACCCGGCCCACTTCGCCTACCCGACCTACGCCCGCGCCGCCGCCCAGCGCCGCGACAACCTGCGCCGCTCCGCCGCCGAACTCGAGACCCAGCTCGAGGAGGCCAAGGCCGCCCTCGCGGACGCCTTCGAGGAACTGAAGAAGGTCGAGATCCTCGAGGATCGCGAGCGCAGCGCCGAGCGCGCCGCCGAGACCGCCCGCGATCAGGCCGGCATGGACGCGATCGGGCTCGGCCGCGCCCGCGCCTGATCCCTCACCCCGCCGCCCGGGTGCGGCGGTGGAGCACGAGGACCAGCACGGCGATGCCCGCCACCGTGGCGGCACCGGCCGCCGCGAGGATCCGGCGGATCAGCGGCGTGTAGACGCCCTGTTTCGGATCGAAGCCGTAGCACAGCAGCACGAGGCGGTCGGCGAGGCTGCCGACCCGGCCCTCGCCGGCCTCGACCAGGGCGAGGCGCAGGTCCCGCGGCGTCATCGCGAGCGGCGAGATCACCCGGGCGACCCGTCCGTCCGGCGTCAGCACCACGCCGCCGGCGGGATGGGCGTAGCTCCCGGTTTCCGGGTCGTGGCGGTAGCGGTAGCCGATCGCCCCCGTCACCGCCGCCACGGCCTCGCCGCCGCCGGTCAGCACCGCGGTCGCGTCGAGCAATCCCGTCGCGCCGACCTGCTCCGACACCATCGTGCGTGCGGTCGCGCTCTCGTCGACGGGAGCGAGGCCGAGAGTGACGAGGCGGAACTCCGTCCCCGGCGCCAGACCGGACGCGACGAGCGCGGCCGCGCCCACCGACAGCATCGGATCGCAGACGTTGCGGCAGGCATAATCCACCGGCAGCAGCAGCGACGGCCGGCCGGCGACGGCCTCGGCCAGGGTCGCGCCGCGCCCGCCGAGCGCCTCGGTGAAACGGGCCCCGAGCGGTGCCCTGGCGGCCGGGCCGGGCGCGAGGCCGACGCCCGACAGGTCGTTGCGGGTCAGGGCGCCCGCCGGGCCGAGGCCGCCGAGCATCATCGGCATCAGCAGCCCGGCGACGACGGCCATGTCCCGCCGAACACCCATCGTCGCGTCTCCACCGGCACCGGATCGGCCGGCCCGACCCGGTCCGGCTCAGCAGATTTCGCGAAAGTGGTAGCCGGTTCCGCGACAAAAATCTGCGGCGAAACAAGCCTCTGAGCGGCGGCTCGGGTGGGACGTTCTAACTTTGCGCCTACACCCGCGATTCGCATAAGATGTCTTATGGAACCTTGCCGTGGGGTCGGCCCCCGGGCCGGATCGTCGGTCGGGCCGGCGGCCGGGCGCTTCCGCCCGGCCGCCGTCGGCCATCGTCTCTACTGGATGACCTTCAGCAGCGCGCGGCCCTTCTTCGAGGACAGCTCCTTGGCGTCGACGGTGCCGTCGTTGTCCGGGTCGGCGGCCTGGAAGCGGGCCTCGACGATCGCCAGGAACTCGGGCTGGTCGATCGTGCCGTCCTTGTCCGGATCGGCGGCCTTCAGCTCCTTGGCCGAGACGCGGCCCTTCAGCTCCTTGGCGTCGAGGGTGCCGTCCTTGTCGGGGTCGAGGCTCGCGAACAGCGCGGTGGCCGCGGCCTTGACCTCGGCGAGGTCGAGGGTGCCGTCCTTGTCCGGGTCGTTGGCCTGGATCGCCGCGGCGGCGCCCTTCGGGGCCGCGAGCGCCTGACCGGCCGGAAGAACACCCAGAACGCCCATGCCGGCCACCAGGGCCGCGGCGGCGCCGATCCGCGAGAGGGTCATGTGATTGGCTCCTGTCGTCGATGGCCGGAAACCGCCGGCCTCGGGGAGAGGTCGCTCGACCGGAACCGGGTCCGGACCGGGAAGGACGCCCCGGCTTAGTGGATCGACCGCGGCTTGACCACTGGCGTTTGCCAGATTGTCCCAAATCCGTCCGGCCGCCACCGCGGCGGAGGCGGACGGCCCTTCCGGCGGCGGCCGCCATCGGCTACCGCGGGGCCGGTGCGAGGAACGCGGATGATCGGAATCGACTGGGGCACCAGTTCTGCCAGGGCCTACCGCCTGGACCCCGACGGCACGGTGCGGGAGCGCCGCGAGGGCGCCGGCGGCATCCTGCACGTCGCCCCCGGCGGGTTTCCCGACGCCCTGCGGGCGATGGCGGGCGACTGGATCGCGGCGGGCGAGCGGCGGATCCTGCTCTCCGGCATGGTCGGCAGCCGCCAGGGCTGGCAGGAGGCGCCGTACCTGCCCTGCCCGGCCGGCCTCGGCGACCTCGCCCTCGGCGTGGTCCCGATCCCGTTCGAGGGCGCCGAGCTGCGCCTCGTTCCCGGCCTCAGCGCCCACGACGCCGCCGGAATCCCGGAAGTGATGCGCGGGGAGGAGGTGCAGGTGTTCGGAGGCCTCGACGGGGCGCAGGACGCCCTGGTCTGCCTGCCCGGCAGCCACGCCAAGTGGGTGCGGGTCGAGGGCGGGCGAATCGCCGGCTTCACCACCAGCCTGACCGGCGAGGCCTTCGCGGCCCTGCGCGGCCACACCATCCTGGCGCGGATGATCGAGGGCGAGGCCGCGCCGGGTGCGGCCTTCGACGACGGCGTCGCCCGGGCCCGCGATCCCGGCGGATTGCTGCACCACCTGTTCGGCGCCCGCGCCCTCGCGCTGTTCGGCCGCCTCGCGCCGGCGGACGGCGCGGGTTACCTCTCGGGCCTGCTGATCGGGCACGAGGTGGCGGCCTCGCTGCCGCCGGGGGCCGGCCCGGTGCATCTCGTCGGCAGCGGCCCGCTGATGGCGCTCTACGGCCGGGCGATCGCGCTCGCCGGCGCCGAGGCGGTGGCGGGCGACGCCGACGCGGCGGCGAAGGGTCTGGCGCGGATCGGGGAGAGAATCGCATGGGCCTGACGGACACGGGCGTGACGGACATGGGCGTGACGGAATGGCTCGGGCGCTGCCCGCTGGTGGCGATCCTGCGCGGCGTGCGGCCGGACGAGGTCGAGGCGGTCGGCGACGCGCTGGTCGGGGCCGGCATCGCGATCCTCGAAGTGCCGCTCAACTCGCCGGAGCCGTTCGAGAGCGTGCGCCGCCTCGCCGCCCGGTTCGGCGACCGGGCGCTGGTCGGCGCCGGCACGGTGCGGCGCGAATCCGAGGTCGCGGCCCTCGCCGAGGCCGGCGGGCGGGTGATGGTCACGCCCCACGCCGATCCGGCCCTGGTGCGGGCCGCCCGGGCGCGCGGGCTCGTGACGATGCCGGGCTTCCTCACCCCGGCGGAGGCCTTCGCCCTGCTCGATGCCGGCGCCGACGCGCTCAAGCTGTTTCCCGCCGAGGCCGGCGGGCCGCCGATGCTGCGCGCCCTGAAGGCGGTGCTGCCGGCGGGCACGCCGCTGCTGCCGGTCGGCGGGGTCGATGCCGCGAGCCTGCCGGCCTGGCGCGCCGCCGGGGCCGCCGGCTACGGCTGCGGCTCGTCGCTGTACCGGCCCGGCGACACCCCGGAGGTGGTCCTGGCCAAGGCGCGGGCGCTGCTCGCGGCGCTCTGATACGGCTTTTGGACGATTCGTTCAAAGGCCGTATCAGTTGCACACCGGCTTCGCCGTCCCTTGCGGATGAAACGGGGCGTCGGTTTTTTGCTCCCGTTGCAGCCGTGGAAGGCGGTCTTCGCCCTAACGCGGGTCCCCCTCTCCCGAGTGGGAGAGGGGACAGGGGTGAGGGTGGCTCGGGTTCCGCAATGATTCTGAACCGTCGAGTTGCGCACCTCGACCGTTGTGGCCTGATCCGGCACCGTCTCCACCCTCGCGCGATCTTCGATCGCCCCTACCCCTCTCCCACTCGGGAGAGGGGATCCCGCGCTCAAAACTTTGGCCGCAAAATCAACCGCTTGGAGCCAGTTTCTATTTAGAAGCCCGCGCGGCGCGTGAGCGAAGCCGATTTTCGCATCGCGAAGCGATCGATCGAAAATCGTATGAGGTCCCGGCATTCGCCGAACGTTAACCTTAACGCGGTGGGATCGGGCATTCCGTCGAAGTCGCCCGATGCCCGCTTCCCTCGCCCCTCCCCCGTCCTGCTGGACCGTCAGCCGCGCCACGATCGTCGCGGCCGGCCTGCTCTTCGCGTTCCTGTCCGCCTGGGCCGGCGCCGCGACGTGGTTCATCGTCTTCCACGACGAGGCGCTCGCCCGGTTCGTCGCGCGCCAGAGCGCGGCGCAATACGCCTACGAGGAGCGCGTCAGCGCCCTGCGCGCCCGCCTCGACCGGGTCGCGACCCAGAAGCTCCTCGAACAGGACGGCATCGAGCACCGCGTCGCCGACCTCGCCAGCCGGCAGGTCGAACTGGAGAACCGGCAGGAGATGCTGCTCGGGCTGGCCGAACCCGCCGGCGAGGCGCCGCCCACGCCCCTGCCCGGCCCTTCCCGGTCCGCCGAGCCGAAGCCGGTTCCGGTCCCGTCGTCCGAGCCGCTCGGCCTGCGCGGCGATGCCGGCGACGAGCGCGGCGCGCCGTCGGGCCTGTCGCTGCGGATCGCCGGCCTCGAAGGCGCGATCGCCGACAGCGCCGCCCGCCAGACCCGCACCCTCGACCGCCTGCGCTGGCGCAACCGCGGCGAGCTCGCCCGGCTGCGCGAGGTGGTGGCGGAGACCGGGATCGATCCGGGCCGCTTCGCGCCGCGGCCGGGCGGCGTCGGCGGTCCGCTGGTCGCGGTCGGCACCGGCCCGTTCGAGGCCGCGGTCGCCGCGGCGCAGGTGGATCTCGGCGCCCTCGACGCCCTGCGCCGGGCGGTCCGGGCGCTGCCGCTCCGGCGCCCGACCGACGGCGATGCCGGCCTCTCGAGCCTGTACGGCTACCGCACCGACCCGTTCACCCGGGCGCTCGCGCTCCATACCGGGGTCGACCTGCGCGCCGAGCACGGCGCCGCCGCCCGCGCGGCCGCCGCCGGCACCGTCGTCGCGGCGGAGTATTCCGGCGGCTACGGCAACATGGTCGAGGTCGATCACGGCCACGGGATCAGCACCCGCTACGCCCATCTCTCGGCGATCGGCGTCGCCCCCGGCCAGGGCGTTGCCGCCGGGCAGGTCGTCGGGCGGGTCGGCTCGACCGGCCGCTCGACCGCCCCGCACCTGCACTACGAGACCCGCATCGACGGAGATCCCGTCGATCCGGTGCGTTTCCTGCGCGCCAGCGCCCGTTTCGCCCGGGGATCGCCGGGATCCGCCGCGGAAAACCTGGAACGGCCGTGACGCTCCCCTAGGTGACCGTACCATCGGGCATCGGGTGACGGCATGGCGCTACGGATCGAGGATTACGCGCTGATCGGCGACGGGCGCAGCGCCGCGCTCGTCGGGATCGACGGCAGCATCGACTGGCTGTGCTGGCCACGCTTCGATTCTCCGGCCTGCTTCGCCGCCCTGCTCGGCCGCGAGGAGCACGGGCGCTGGCGCCTCGCCCCGGCCGAGGCCGAGGGCGTGCGCGCCCACCGCCGCTACCGCGACGGCACGCTGGTGCTGGAGACCACCCACGAGACCGCGACGGGGACGGTCCGGGTCGTCGACGCGATGCCGGCCGACGACGGCACCCACCTGATCCGGCTGGTCGAGGGGGTGAGCGGCAGCGTGGCGATGCGGATGGATCTGGTGGTCCGCTTCGACTACGGCTCGGCGGTGCCGTGGGTGTCGCGCAACGAGAACGGCGACCTGCGGGCGATCGCCGGCCCGCACAAGCTCGTGCTGCGCACCAGGGCGCCGACCCACGGTGCCGGGCGCTCCACGGTCTCCGAGTTCACGGTCGCTGCGGGCGAGAGCATCGCCTTCGTGATGAGCCACGGGCTGTCGCACGAGGACGACCCGCCGCCGATCGAGCCGCGCAAGGTGATCCGCGAGACGACCGAGTACTGGCGCTCGTGGTCGCGGCGCTGCCAGGGCGGCACGCCGTGGGACGATGCCCTCGGCCGCTCGCTCCTGACCCTCAAGGCCCTCATCTACCGCCCGACCGGCGGTATCGTGGCGGCACCCACCACCTCGCTGCCCGAGGCGCTCGGCGGCGTGCGCAACTGGGACTACCGGTTCTGCTGGCTGCGCGACTCGACCTTCACGCTGCTCGCGCTCATGGATGCCGGCTATCTCGACGAGGCGCGGGCGTGGCGCGACTGGCTGATGCGCGCGGTCGCCGGCAGCCCGGAACAGGCCCACATCCTCTACGGCATCGCCGGCGAGCGCCTGCTGCCCGAGATCGAGATCGACTGGCTGCCGGGCTACGAGGGATCGCGCCCGGTGCGCGTCGGCAACGCCGCCTCGCAGCAATTCCAGCTCGACGTCTACGGCGAGATCTTCGACGCGCTCTACCAGGCCCATGAGCGCGGCATGGAGGGCGACGAGGTCGGCCGGCGCGTCGGCCTCGCCCTGCTCGACCACCTGGAGCGGACTTGGCGCGAGCCCGACGAGGGCATCTGGGAGGTGCGCGGCGGCCGCAAGCCGTTCGTCCATTCCAAGGTGATGGCCTGGGTCGCCTTCGACCGGGCGATCCGCCTCTACGACGGCGCCGAGACCGACGAGATCGTGGTCCGCTGGTGCAAGGTCCGCGACGAGATCCACCGCGAGGTCTGCGAGAAGGGCTTCGACCCCGAGCTCAACAGCTTCGTGCAGTATTACGGCTCCAAGCGCCTCGACGCGAGCGTGCTGCTGATCGCCCATATGGGCTTCCTGCCCCAGGACGACCCGCGGGTCGTCGGCACCGTCGAGGCGGTCGGCCGCCACCTCATGCGCGACGGCTTCGTGCTGCGCTACGAGACCGAGGACCAGAGCACCGACGGCCTGCCCGAGGGCGAGGGCGCGTTCCTGCCGTGCAGCTTCTGGTACGCCGACAACCTCATCGGCCTCGGGCGCTGCGCCGAGGCGAAGGCGATCATCGAGCGCCTGCTGGCGATCTGCAACGACGTCGGGCTGCTGGCGGAGGAATACGACGTCGCGCGCAAGCGTCAGGTCGGCAACTTCCCCCAGGCATTCAGCCACGTCGCCCTCGTCAACACGCTTCTGAACTTCAGTCGCGCGGTCGGACCCGCTAAGGAGCGCGGCGGAGAGCGGGACGCGGACGGGCACGCCGAGGGGCGGCCCTCCCTCGTCCCGGCGGCGGCGCACGGCGCCCCGATGTTGTGATGCCTGCATTGACGACGAGGCCCCGGACATGAGCGCAGCAGACACCAAGGCGAAGGCCGGCATCAGCGAGATCGACCAGCGCAGCATCGACACGATCCGCACGCTGACGATCGACGCCGTCCAGAAGGCGAATTCCGGCCATGCCGGCGCCCCGATGGCCCTCGCCCCGGTCGCCTTCACCCTGTGGAACCGTTACCTGCGCTACGACCCGGCGCATCCGCACTGGCCCAACCGCGACCGCTTCGTGCTCTCGGTCGGCCACGCCTCGATGCTGCTCTACAGCCTGCTCCACCTCGCCGGGGTGGCCCGCGAGGACGGCGGCAACGAGCCCGCGGTCAGCCTCGACGACATCAAGCAGTTCCGCCAGCTCGACAGCCGCACCCCCGGCCACCCCGAGTACCACTTCACCACCGGCGTCGAGGTCACGACCGGGCCCCTCGGCCAGGGCGTCGCCAACTCGGTCGGCATGGCGATGGGCGGCCGCTTCCTCAACGAGCGCCTCGCCTACGGCGACCAGCCGCTGTTCGACTTCAACGTCTACGCCCTGTGCAGCGACGGCGACCTGATGGAGGGCGTCTCCGCCGAGGCGGCCTCGATCGCCGGCCACCTGCGGCTGTCGAACCTGTGCTGGATCTACGACAGCAACACCGTCACCATCGAGGGCCACACCGACCTCGCCTTCAGCGAGGAGGTCGCAACCCGCTTCCTCGCCTATGGCTGGCAGGTGCTGCGCGTCGCCGACGCCAATGACGTCGCGGCGGTGGCCCATTCCATCGAGACCTTCCTGCAATCGCACGACCGGCCGACGCTCATCATCGTCAACTCGGTGATCGGCTACGGCGCGCCGACCAAGCAGGGCACGCCGAAGGCCCATTCCGACGCGCTGGGTCCCGACGAGGTCAAGGGCGCCAAGCGCGCCTATGGCTGGCCGGAGGACGCGCAGTTCCTGGTGCCGGACGGCGTCTACGAGAATTTCCGCGAGGGCATCGGCGCCCGCGGCGCGGCGCTGCGCGCCGAGTGGCAGGCGCTGATGGACGAGGCTAAGGCGGGCGATCCGGACCTCGCGACCGAGGTCGAGTCCTACCTCGCCGGCGAACTGCCGCCGGGCTGGGATTCGGACATCCCGACCTTCCCGGCCGACGCGAAGGGACTCGCCACCCGCGAATCCTCCGGCAAGGTGCTCAACGCCGTCGCCGCCAAGGTGCCGTGGCTGCTCGGCGGCTCGGCCGACCTCGCGCCCTCGAACAAGACCAAGCTCGACGGCGAGGAGGCGCTCGGGCCGTTCACGCCCGGCGGCCGCAACCTGCATTTCGGCGTCCGCGAGCACGCGATGGGGTCGATCGTCAACGGGCTCGGCCTCGTCGGGCTGCGGGCCTACGGGGCGACCTTCCTGGTCTTCTCCGACTACATGCGGCCGCCGATCCGCCTCGCGGCGCTGATGGAGCTGCCGGTCTTCCACGTCTTCACCCACGACTCGATCGGCGTCGGCGAGGACGGGCCGACCCACCAGCCGGTCGAGCACCTGCTGGCCCTGCGCGCCATCCCGGGCCTTGTCACCCTGCGCCCGGGCGACGCCAACGAGGTTGCCGAGGCCTACCGGGTGGTGATGACGCTCAAGCACCAGCCGGCGGTGCTGGCCCTGTCGCGCCAGCCGCTGCCGACCCTCGACCGGAGCAAGTTCGCCCCGGCCTCGGGCGTGGCGAAGGGCGCCTACGTGCTGGCCGACGCCGAGGGCGGCAAGCCCGACGTGATCCTGATCGGCACCGGCAGCGAGGTGCAGCTCTGCGTCGGCGCCTACGAGGCCCTGACCGCCGAGGGGGTCAAGGCCCGGGTGGTGTCGATGCCGTCCTGGGACCTGTTCGAGCAGCAGGACGAGGCCTACCGCAACAGCGTGCTGCCGCCCGAGGTGACCGCCCGGGTCGCCGTGGAGCAGGGCACGGTGATGGGCTGGGACCGCTATGCGGGCAGCGCCGGCACGATCCTCGGCATGCACACCTTCGGCTCGTCGGCGCCGATCAAGGATCTCCAGACCAAGTTCGGCTTCACGCCCGAGAAGGTGCTGGAGGCGGCCCGCGCCCAGCTCGCCCGGGCGACGAAGGGCTGAGGACCGTCAGTCCCGCCCTCCCCGGTTGTCCGCACGGCCGTCCGGGGAGACGACGTGACGCGTCTCCCCTCTCCCGAGCGGGCTGGCAGAAGCCCCATCCACGGTGAGGGCGTGCATTGTCCCCTCCCCGGCCGGTCTCGGGCAAGCCCGGGACCGGCCGGGGAGGAGAGGCGCAAGTCCTTCAAAGGTGAGCGCGTCCAGGGCGAGTTGTGGGAATGCGTTGTGCCGATGGCCCGATGCGTCGGCATCTTGGGCCATCGGTCTCATACGATTTCCGATGGATCGCTTCGCGATGCGGAGATCGGCTTCGCTCAGGTGCGCGCAGAGCTTTGCTCTGCGCCGCGCGGGCTGATGATACGGAATCCGGAAGCAATCTTCCGGATTCCGTATCACTCGTACATCGCCCGCAGGTCGAGCGTGCCGCGCACGCCGACATCGGCGAAATGTGCGTCGAGCCACGCCTTGCCGGCCTCGCGGCCGGCGTCGCGCAGGCGCAGGAAGAACGGCCAGTGCGCCTTGAGCTTCGTCGAGGCGCCGTACTCGTCGAGCAGGCCGGTTCCGTCGATGCGGTGCAGGTAGATCTGCTTGTAGCGGTTGGCGCCGAGCGCCAGGATGCCGTCGGCGATCAGCCCGTCGACGTAGTCGATCGCCCGCAATTCGCGCAGCAGGTTGCCGTTGAAGGTGATCTCGTTGAGCCGGTCGCGGATCTCGGACGGCGTGCGCGGGGTCGTGCGCCGCTCGACCGGGTTGACCTGGATCAGCAGGATGTCGGGGGTCTCGGTCTCGCGGTAGAGCGGATAGAGCGGCGGGTTGCCGAGATAGCCGCCGTCCCAGTGCGGCACGCCGTCGATCTCGACCGCCTGGAACACCGTCGGCAGGCAGGCCGAGGCCATGACGTGGTCGGGGGTGAGGTCGGGCCGGTCGAACACCGCGATCTTGCCGGTCCAGACGTTGGTCGCCGAGATGTAGACGTGGGCGGCGTCGGCCCGCCGCAGAGCCTCGAAATCGACCGTCTGCACCAGGGCGCGACGCAGCGGGTTGATGTTGAGCGGATTGGTGTCGTAGGGGCTCGCCACCGCGTTGAGGAAGGCGCCGAACGGGGTGTGCTTCCAGAATTGCAGCACGACGCTGACCAGCGCCTGCTGCGGCTCCGACAGGTCGCTATCGAGGCTGACCTCGCGCCAGAACGCCTCGAGTTGGCTGCGGGCGCCGTCCGGCCCGCCCTTGATCCAGCCGTCGGCGAGGACGACGGCGTTCATCGCCCCCGCGCTGGCGCCGGTCAGCGCCTCGAAGGCGAGGCGGCCGTCCTCCAGCAGGGCGTCGAGGACGCCCCAGGTGAAGGCGCCGTGGGCGCCGCCGCCCTGGAGCGCCAGGGAGACGGTCCGCTCGGCCCGCGGGCCGACGAAGCCGCTGCGGCCGAGCGGGGCGGGCATCGCACCCGGGTTGCCCCGGGTGAGGGTCGGCCCGTCGAGGGCCGGCGCGATCGGGTCGATCATCGGGAATTGGACGGAATCGCTCATGCCGGCACATCTGGGGTGCCGCAGCGCGATATCCAATGTTGCAGCGCGAAGACGCGGCGGGGCTTCAGGGCGCGAATTCGGGCCAGGGGGCTTGAGGCCGGGCGCAAATCCGGGCAAGCGGTTCCTTAAGCGTTCCTCTCGACAGTGCTGTCGCGTGCTTGACGTGGAACGCACGCAGGATCAGCTACGACGGCGCGAGGCCGGGTCCAGTCCGCCGCGACCGTCCGTTCTTCAAGGTGCCCGATGCAAGCCATGGAAGCCTCCGCCCCCGAGATCGCCGGTCCCGCCCCCCGGCACCGCACCGTCGGCGTCCGCGTCGGCGAGGGCGAGGGCGCGGTGACGATCGGCGGCGGCGCCCCGGTCGTCGTCCAGTCGATGACCAACACCGACACCGCCGACATCGACGGCACGGTCGCCCAGGTCGCGGCGCTGGCCCGCGCCGGGTCCGAGGTCGTGCGCATCACCGTCGACCGCGACGAGGCCGCCGCCGCCGTGCCGCGCATCCGCGAGCGCCTCGACCGCATCGGCGTCCACGTGCCGCTGGTCGGCGACTTCCACTACATCGGCCACAAGCTCCTCACCGACCACCCGGCCTGCGCCGAGGCGCTGGCGAAGTACCGCATCAACCCGGGCAACGTCGGCTTCAAGGAGAAGAAGGACCTCCAGTTCTCGACCATCGTCGAGCAGGCGGCCAGGCACGGCAAGGCGATCCGCATCGGGGCCAACTGGGGCTCCCTCGACGACGCGCTGCTCACCCACATGATGGACGAGAACGCGCGCCTGCCGCGGCCCCTCGACGCCCGCGCGGTGATGCGCGAGGCGATGGTGCAGTCGGCGCTGATGTCGGCCGATCGCGCCGTCGAGATCGGCCTGCCGAAGGACCGGATCGTGCTCTCGGCCAAGGTCTCGGCGGTGCAGGACCTGATCGCGGTCTACCGCGAGGTCGCCCGCCGCTCGGACTACGCGATCCATCTCGGCCTGACCGAGGCCGGCATGGGCTCGAAGGGCATCGTCGCCGCCTCGGCCGCCATCGGCGTGCTGCTGCAGGAGGGCATCGGCGACACCATCCGCTACTCGCTGACGCCCGAGCCCGGCGGCGACCGCACCCTCGAGGTCAAGGTCAGCCAGGAACTCCTTCAGACGATGGGCTTCCGCACCTTCGTGCCCCTCGTCGCCGCCTGCCCGGGCTGCGGCCGCACCACCTCGACGGTGTTCCAGGAACTCGCCCGCGACATCCAGAACTGGATCACCACCTCGATGCCCGAATGGCGCCGGACCTATCCCGGCGTCGAGGGGCTGAACGTCGCGGTGATGGGCTGCATCGTCAACGGCCCGGGCGAGTCGAAGCATGCCGATATCGGCATCTCGCTGCCCGGCACCGGCGAGACCCCGACCGCGCCGGTCTTCATCGACGGCAAGAAGGCGATGACCCTGCGCGGCGCGACGCTGGCCAAGGACTTCGAGGCGATCGTGATCGACTACATCGAGCGCCGCTTCGGCCAGGGCAACCGCAACGCGGCCGAGTAGGCCGGCTCGCCCGGTCCGTCCGGGCGAGCCCGGCATGACCCCTGCCCTCGCGCCCCGCCGCGGTGGCGCAAGGGCATGGCCTTGCGCGCCCACCCGCGCGTGCTACAATCCCGCCACAATTCGCTCAGGCCGCGGCATGCGCCCGACCGCCCGCCCGGCCCGCGATCGCGCGGCCACCGATTCCGTAGCTCGAGCGGCAGCTCCGCGGGGGGCCTTCCCGGCACCCGGCGCGCCCATCCCTGACCGGACATGACCCAGTTCACCGTTCCCCCGAGCGGACCCGCGGTGCCGCCTGCCTCCCTGCCGCCGACCCAAGGCGGACCGCCGGTTCCCGCCGGGGCCGTCGACGAGCCCGACGGCCATGGCCATGCCAAGGTCGGATTCGGCACCCTCGTGCTCGGCGCCGTCGGCGTCGTCTACGGCGACATCGGCACCAGTCCGCTCTACGCCTTCCGCGAGGCGCTGGCGCCCGGGCGCGGCGACGGCATCCTCACCCACGACGAGATCCTAGGCACGGTCTCGCTGCTGGTCTGGGCGCTCGTGCTGATCGTCACCATCAAGTACGTCCTGCTGCTGCTGCAGATGGACAACAAGGGCGAGGGCGGGATCCTCTCGCTGATGGCGCTCGCCCGCAAGGCGCTCGGCGGCTCGCACACCGTGTTCATGCTCGGCCTGCTCGGCGCCGCCCTGTTCTACGGCGACGCCATCATCACCCCGGCGATCTCGGTTCTGTCGGCGGTGGAGGGCCTGAAGCTCGTCACCCCGGCCTTCGACCACTACGTGCTGCCGATCACCGTCGCGATCATCCTGCCGCTGTTCTTCGTGCAGAGCCGCGGCACCAGCCGCATGGCGACCTTCTTCGGCCCGATCATGCTGGTGTGGTTCGTCGCCATGATGGTGGCGGCGCTGCCCCACATCCTCCACCGGCCCGACGTGCTGTGGGCGCTCAACCCCTGGTACGCGCTCGAATACCTGATCGGGCACGGCGCCGGGGCGCTGATCGTGCTCGGCGCGGTGTTCCTGGCGGTGACCGGCGCCGAGGCGCTGTTCGCCGATCTCGGCCATTTCGGGCGCCGCCCGATCCAGGTGGCGTGGATCGGCCTCGTCGGCCCGGCCCTGTCGGTGAACTACCTCGGGCAGGCCGCCCTGGTGCTCGCCAAGCCCGAGACCCACGACCCGTTCTTCCAGCTCGTTCCGGACTGGGCGCTGCTGCCGATGGTGCTGCTCGCCACCGCCGCGACCGTCATCGCCAGTCAGGCGGTCATCACCGGCGCGTTCTCGCTGTCGCGGCAGGCGGTGCAGCTCGGCCTGCTGCCGCGGCTGGAGATCCGCCACACCTCGGAATCGCATTCCGGGCAGATCTACCTGCCGCAGATCAACACCCTGCTGATGCTCGGGGTCGTCGTCCTGGTGGTGGTGTTCCGCTCGTCGAGTTCCCTCGCCTCGGCCTACGGCATCGCCGTCACGGGAACGATGCTCATCACCGCGAGCCTCGCCTTCCTGGTGCTGTGGCGGACCTGGAAGTGGTCGCCCTACGCCGCCGCCGCCGTGATGATCCCGTTCATCGCCATCGAGCTGATGTTCCTGGTCTCGAACCTGCTCAAGGTGTTCGACGGCGGCTACGTCCCGCTGCTGCTGGCCGGCGGCCTCGTCCTGCTGATGTGGACCTGGGTGCGCGGCGTCACGATCCTGTTCAACAAGACCCGCAAGACCGACGTGCCGCTGACCGAGCTGGTGGCGATGCTGGAGAAGAGCCCGCCGCACCACGTCCGCGGCACGGCGGTGTTCCTCACCAGCGATCCCGAGACCGCCCCGGCGGCGATGCTGCACAACCTCAAGCACAACAAGGTGTTGCACGAGAAGAACGTCGTCCTGACGGTCAAGACCACCGACTTCCCGCGCCTGTCGGACGCCGACCGGGTCCGGATCGAGCCGCTGGGGCCGCATTTCTGGAAGGTGGTGATGAAGTTCGGGTACATGGAATCGCCGAACATCCCCCGCGGGCTGGCGCTGCTGCGCAAGCAGGGCTTCAAGTTCGACATCATGTCGACCTCGTTCTTCCTGTCGCGGCGCTCGATCCGGCCGGCGGCGCAGTCGGGCATGCCGCTGTGGCAGGACCGGGTGTTCATCACGCTCGCCCGCAACGCCAACGACGCCACCGACTTCTTCCAGATCCCGACCGGGCGCGTGGTTGAGGTCGGAACGCAGGTCACGGTGTGAACGGCGGGTGTCGCGCGTGCGGCGCCCGCATCTGCAACTTCGGGTCGCATCGGCGGTGATAGTCCCGTAGTCCGGGCCCGGTGCGGCGCCGTCCGCACGAGGAGACACCCCGCATGCCCCTGGATCCCGCCCTCACCGAGCGCATCACCGCCGCGGTCGCCGACGGCTTCGCCGAGCAGGTCGCCCACACCCAGGCGCTGGTGCGCTTCCCCTCGACCCGGGGCAACGAGCAGGCGATCCAGGACTTCGTGTTCCGGTCCTTCCGCGACCGCGGCTACGCCATGGACCGCTTCGCCATGGACCGCGACGTGATCGCGGCCCATCCGGGCGGCGGACCGGTCTCGGCCGAGCATTCCGAGGCGCCGATCGTCGTCGGCATCCACCGGCCGAAGCAGGAGGCCGGGCGCTCGCTGATTCTCCAGGCCCATGTCGACGTGGTGCCCCCCGGCCCGGGCGACCTGTGGACCCGGCCCCCCTTCGAGCCGGCGGTGGAAGGCGACTGGCTCTACGGCCGCGGCGGCGCCGACATGAAGGCCGGCCACGCCGCCAACCTGTTCGCCCTCGACGCCCTGCGGCGGATCGGCCTGCAACCCGCCGCGACCGTGACGCTGCAATCGGTGGTCGAGGAGGAATCGACCGGCAACGGCGCGCTGATGACCCATCTGCGCGGCTACCGCGCCGACGCGGTGCTGATCCCCGAGCCCGAGGACGAGAAGCTGGTGCGGGCCAACACCGGCGTGCTGTGGTTCCAGGTCGAGGTGCGCGGCCAGCCGGTCCACGTCCGCGAGATGGGAACCGGCGCCAACGCCATTGACGCGACCTACCGGGTGATCGGCGCCCTGCGGCAACTCGAGGAAAGCTGGAACGCCGACAAGGCCGGCCGGCCGCACTTCGAGGGCGAGGCCCACCCGATCAACCTCAACATCGGCAGGATCGAGGGCGGCGACTGGGCTTCCTCGGTGCCGGCGTGGTGCCGGATCGACTGCCGGATCGCGCTCTATCCCGGGGTGAGCGCGACCCAGGCCGCCCGCGAGATCGAGGCGGCGGTGGCCGACTTCGCCCGCGGCGACCGCTTCCTGTCGAACACGCCCCCGAAGGTCACCTTCAACGGGTTCTGGGCCGAGGGCTACGTGCTCGACGCCGGCTCGGAGGCCGAGGCGGTGCTCGGCCGCGCCCACCGGTCGGCGACCGGCGCCGACCTCCAGAGCTTCATGACCGCCGGCTACCTCGATACCCGCGTCCACGCCCTCTACGACCGGGTCCCGGCGCTGTGCTACGGCCCGTTCAGCGAGAACATCCACGGCTTCGACGAGCGCGTCAGCCTGTCCTCGCTCCAGCGCATCACCACCACGATGGCGCTGTTCGTCGCCGAATGGTGCGGGGCTGAGGCGGCCTGAGTCACGTCGCGCTGAACGGCAGCAGCAGCACCTGCCGGCCGTCGAGATCGTGGACGGTCACGCTCCATTGCGACCAGTCGCCGGCGCCGAGCCGGCGCATCAGCCGCTCGGCGACCTGACGCGCCTGCCGCAGGACCGGCTCGCCGGGCGCGACCTCGCGGCCGTGCAGGTCGAAGACGCATTCGAGACCGTTGGTGCAGTGGAAGCGGTGGCGGGCCATCGCCGTGATCCTCTCCGGTGGCCGCTGGTCGCGCCACGCTCGTTCATGATTTGTTCCTAAGTTAACGCTTCGGGTGGAACGCGGCAGGCGACCGACCGCCGCAGCCCGGGTTCGGGCGCGTCGCCGGATCGGCTATGATGCGGGCGATGCGTCCCCTGATTCGACACGCCCTCGCACCCGCGCTGCTCGTCTCGCTGGCGGGCCCCGCCGGTGCCGCCGAGGATCTCACGGATCTGGAGCGGCGCTGGCACGATTGCGTGCGCCGGCACTTCGACGGCCTGCCGGCGGGCACCGAGCGCCACGCCGGTCAGCGCGCGGCGCTCAATGCCTGCAAGGCGGACGAGGACGCCTATGTCGGCCGATTGATGGCCCAGCGCGAGGCCGACTCGCGGCTGCGCGAGGGGTGGACTCTCGTCGGCCGGGCCAAGGCGCTGGCCGGGTCGGCGGCCGGCATGGTGCTCGACCCGGTCCGGGGTCTGATCGAGCGGTTCTGGCCGTGATGCCCTACTCCGCCGCGAGCGGCGTGAGGTCGGCGGCGACCCGACGCGGCGCCGAGGTCTGGGCGACCGGGATCGCGACGCCGTCCTGAAGCGCGACAAACTTGGCCGCCTGTCCGTCGAAGGCGTAGAGCTGCCCGGTCTCGATCTCGAAGAACCAGCCGTGCAGGGTGAGCTGGCCGGTGGCGAGCCCGGCGGCGACGGAAGGGTGGGTGCGCAGGTTGTTGAGCTGCACCACGACGTTCTCCATCGCCAGCGCGTGGTGGCGCTGCTTGTCGTCGAGGGTGTCGGGATAGGCCTCGCACACGATGGTGTGGGCGGCGTGGCTGTGGCGCAGCCAGGCGGCGACGTTGGGCATCCTGTCGAGGGCGCCGGGCTGCAGCAGGCCCTTCATGGCGCCGCAATCGGAATGGCCGCAGACCACGATGTCGCGCACGCCCAGCGCCATGACCGCGTACTCGATCGCGGCCGAGACGCCGCCGGTCACGGTGGCGATCGGCGGCACGATGTTGCCGGCGTTGCGGCACACGAACAGCTCGCCGGGGCCGACCTGGGTGATCTGCTCGGGCACCACCCGCGAATCCGCGCACGAGATCACCAGCGCCTTCGGCTGCTGGCCGTTGCGGCCGAGATGCTCGTAGACGCCCTTCTGGTGCGGGAAGACCTCGCCGCGGAACGCCGAAATGCCCTGGATGATGTTGTCCATGCAAGGATCCTCTGTCGGTGGGTGGACGAAGCGGATGGCGGGACGTCGCGCTCAGGCGCCGTCCCCGTCATCGTCAGTCCAGGATCGCCGGGGCTCGCCATCCGGCCTGTTGCGCCCAACTTATCCAGGAGATTTCCGCAGGATGTGCGGCGCCGCACCCCTGCGCCGCCGCGCGGTTAATCCATCGGCATCGGAGAAAAATCGCGAGACGGGCCGACTGCACCGGTCGATGAACCGGGATGCACCTTCGCTCGACACTGCAATCCGGGATTTCGCCGGCTGCGAGGTCAGACGCCGACGGCCCGCCGCTCCTCGGCCGGGGTCGCGACGATGCCGCGGGTCCCGTCGACCATCAGGCGGGTGACGAGGTCGGCGTAGTCGGCCCGGGTCAGGCCGCCGTTGCCGCGGAACCAGAGATAGTGCCAGTTGACCATGCCGAAGAACGACATCGTCACCGGCTTGAGCAGCGGCGTGCCGGCGAGATGCGGTGCCACCCCTGCCAGCGCCCCGGAAAACACCCCGACGAGAGCGCGCTCGATCGCCTTCAGCGCCGCCTGCCGCTCGGGCGCCAGCAGGGCGAGGCCGTTGAGCTGGACCTGATGCTGGGCGTCGGCGTCGCGGTAGGCTTCCAGCAGGGCCCCGGTGAGGGCGCGCAGGCGCGGCTCGGGGGGCAGCGCCGGGTCGTCGGCGGCCTCCACCGCTTCCAGCAGGGCGTCGAGGTGATCGCGGATCACGTCGAACAGGATCTCGTCCTTGTCGCGGTAGTAGTGGTACAGGTTGGCCTTCGAGACCCCGCAGGCATCGGCGATCCGGCTCATCGAGGCGCGGTCGTAGCCGTTGGCGGCAAAGAGCTCCGCCGAGCGGGCGAGGATCGCCCGGCGCTTGTCGTCGTAGTCGGTGGCGCGGGTGCGGGCCATGCGCGGCGTCAGTCCCTCGGGCGGCGGTCGATCACCCGGCGCGCCTTGCCGAGCGAGCGCTCGATCCCGTCCGGCGCCAGCACCTCGACACCGGCCGAGATCCCGATCGTGTCCTTGATGATCGCGCCGAGCCGCTCGGCCGCCGCCTCGCGGATGTCCGGCGCGTCGGCCTCGGGCCGGATCTCGACCCGCACGGTCATGTCGTCGAGCCGGCCCTCGCGGGTGAGCACGACCTGATAATGCGCCGACAGCGCCGGGACGGCGAGGATCTTCTCCTCGATCTGGGTCGGAAATACGTTGACCCCGCGCACGATCATCATGTCGTCGCTGCGCCCGGTGATCTTCTCCATCCGCCGCATCGTCCGGGCGGTGCCGGGCAACAGCCGCGTCAGGTCGCGGGTGCGGTAGCGGATCACCGGCATCGCCTCCTTGGTCAGCGAGGTGAAGACCAGTTCGCCCTCCTCCCCGTCGGGCAGGACGGCGCCGGTGCGCGGGTCGACGATCTCGGGATAGAAGTGGTCCTCCCAGACGTGCAGCCCGTCCTTGGTCTCGACGCACTCGCTGGCGACGCCCGGGCCCATCACCTCGGACAGGCCGTAGATGTCGACGGCGTGGAGGTCGAACGCCTCCTCGATCTCCTCGCGCATCGCGTTGGTCCACGGCTCGGCGCCGAAGATGCCGACCTTCAGCGACGAGCGCCGGGGATCGAGGCCCTGGCGGCGGAACTCGTCGAGGATCGCCAGCATGTAGGACGGCGTCACCATGATGACGTCGGGCGAGAAGTCCTGGATGAGCTGGACCTGCCGCTCGGTCATGCCGCCGGACATCGGCACCACGGTGCAGCCGAGGCGCTCGGCGCCGTAATGGGCGCCGAGCCCGCCGGTGAACAGGCCGTAGCCGTAAGCGACGTGGACCAGCATGCCCGGCCGGGCGCCGGCGGCGCGGATCGAGCGGGCGACGACCCCCGCCCAGGTGTCGATGTCGCCGGCGGTGTAGCCGACCACCGTCGGCTTGCCGGTGGTGCCCGACGAGGCGTGCAGCCGCGCCACCTGCGGACGGGGCACCGCGAACATCCCGAACGGGTAGTTGGCGCGCAGGTCGGCCTTGCCGGTGAACGGGAAGCGGGCGAGGTCGGGCAGATCGCGGAACTCGTCGGGATGGACGCCGGCGGCGTCGAAGGCGGCCCGGTAATGCGGGACGTTGTCGTAAGCGTGCCGCAGCGTCCAGGCGAGGCGGTCGCGCTGCCACGCCGCGAGTTCGTCGCGGGAGGCGGTCTCCATCCGGTCGAGGCTCGCCGGGGCGGGCACCAGTTCGGCGAGCTTGCGGGCGTTGACGGTCACGGCGGCCTCCCGGGTTGGTCGTTATCGGTGTGGCGTTAGTAGCGCTCTCCTAGCCCTCCCCCCTCTGCGGGGGAGGGTGCCCTGCGAAGCAGGGCGGGAGAGGGGAACACGACGGTGCCGGATGGGACGGCCTGCACGGCTGCCGAGCCACTTCCGGCGGCGTGGTTCCCCTCTCGGCGGGACTTCGTCCCGCTGCGCTCACTCCGTTCGCCACCCTCCCCCGCAGAGGAGGGAGGGTTCGGGCCCCGCGCCCTTCGTTGCCCGGACGGCTCAGCGCGCCTCCGCGCCGCCCTCCGCCAGCACCGTCCCGGCGACGGTCCGCGACAGGCCGCGGAACTCGGCCACCACCCGCCCCTCCCCGTCCCGGACGGTCACGTCGCAGATCCCCGAGCGCCCCTCCCGCACCCGCTCGACCGCGGTCGCGACGAGGCGGTCGCCGCGCCGGCCCGGCTGCAGGAAGGTGACGCTGCAATGCTGCGCCACCGCGCGCTGGTCGTGCGAGTTGCACGCGAAGGCGAAGGCCGAATCCGCGAGCATGAAGATGAATCCGCCGTGGCAGGTGCCGTGGCCGTTGGTCATGTCGTCGCGGACGGTCATCGACAGCACCGCCTCGCCCGGGCCGACCCGCTCGATGCGCAGGCCGAGTCCCTGGCTCGCCCGGTCGCCGGCCCACAACGCCGCGGCACAGGCGCGGGCGAGGTCGTCGGCCGCCGTCACGACGCCCCCCCGGTGAAGCGCGGCGGCCGCTTCTCCAGGAAGGCGGCGACGCCCTCGCGGTAGTCGGGCGTGCGGCCGGCCCGTCCCTGGAGGTCGCGTTCGAGGTCGAGCTGCCGGTCGAGGTCGTTGGTCTCGGAGGCGTCGAGGGCGTCGCGGATCAGCCGCAGGCCGGCGGTCGGCTGGGTGGCGAGGCGGGCGGCGAGGCGGTGAGCCTCGTCCATCAGCACGGCGTCGTCGTGGACGCGCCAGATCATCCCCCAGGCCTCCGCGGTCTCGGCCGCCAGCGGCTCGGCGAGGAGCGCGAGGCCGCGCGCCCGCGCCCGGCCGACGAGGCGCGGCAGGACCCAGGTGCCGCCGGCATCCGGCACGAGGCCGAGCCTGGCGAAGGCCTGGAGGAAGGTCGCGGAGCGGGCCGCCAGCACGATGTCGCAGGCCAGCGCGAGGTTCGCCCCCGCCCCGGCCGCGACGCCGTTGACGGCGCAGACCACCGGCATCGGCAGGTCGCGCAGCCGGCGGATCAGCGGATTGTAGTATTGATCCAAGGTCTGCGAGAGGTCGACCGCCCGCCCCTCGCCGCCGCGGCGCTCGGACAGGTCCTGGCCGGCGCAGAAACCACGGCCGGCGCCGGTCAGCAGCAGCGCCCGGCAGGTCTCGTCGGCCACCGCGTCGTCGAGGGCGGCGCGCAGCGCCTCGTGCATCGCGCCCGTGAAGGCGTTGAGCCGGTCGGGCCGGTTGAGGGTGAGGACGCGGTAGCCCTCGCGCCGCTCGCTGAGGACGAGGTCCGTCGGTTCGCCAGCCATGTCGCCTCCCGGGGTCGCCCGGGTCGCCTTCTTGCGGGCGCCCGGCCTTCGATCGACCAACCGTCCGGTAAATTAATCGGGCGGCGGGGGCTGTCAATCGGACGCGGTTCAAGCGTCGCCGCTTCCCCCGGGCGAGGCCCGACCGGGACGCGGCGGCGCGACCCGGTGTCCGGCAACGGAGCAATCCGCGGCGCCGGCCGGCGCCTATTCCACCGTCACGGACTTGGCGAGGTTCCTGGGCTGGTCGACGTCCTTCCCCAGCACCACGGCGGTGTGGTAGGCGAGCAGCTGGATCGGCACCGCGTAGACGATCGGCGCCACCACCGGGTCGAGATCCGGCATGGTCAGCGTCGCCATCGTGTCGAGCCCCGCCGCCTCGGCGCCGCGGGCATCGCCGATCAGCACGATCCGGCCGCCGCGCGCCGCCACCTCCTGCATGTTCGACACGGTCTTCTCGAAGATCGCGTCGTGCGGCGCGATCACGATGACCGGAACGGCGTCGTCGATCAGTGCGATCGGGCCGTGCTTCAGCTCGCCGGCCGCGTAGCCCTCGGCGTGGATGTAGGAGATTTCCTTGAGCTTGAGCGCGCCTTCCATCGCCATCGGGTAGGCGGTGCCGCGGCCGAGATAGAGCACGTCGCGGGCCTTGGCGATCTCGCGCGCCAGCACCTCGATCTCCTCCTCGCGCTTGCCCGCCTCGGCCATCAGGCCCGGCACGGTGATGAGCGCGTCGACCAGCGCCCGCTCGCGGGCCTCGTCGAGGGTGCCCCGCGCCCGGCCCGCCGCGATGGCGAGGCTGAGCAGCACGGTGAGCTGGCACGAGAACGCCTTGGTCGAGGCGACGCCGATCTCCGGCCCGGCGAGGGTCGGCACGACCACGCTCGCCTCGCGGGCGATGGTCGAGGTCGGCACGTTGACCACCGCGAGCGTGTGCTGGCCCTGGGACTTGGCGTAGCGCAGGGAGGCGAGCGTGTCGGCGGTCTCGCCCGATTGCGAGATGACCAGCGTCAGCCCGCCCGTCTCCAGCGGCGGCTCGCGGTAGCGGGTCTCGGAGGCGACGTCGATCTCGACCGGCAGCCGCGCGAGCTGCTCGAACCAGTACTTCGCCACGAGGCCGGCGTAGTAGGCGGTGCCGCAGGCGGTGATGGACAGCCGCGACAGCTTGGCGAAATCGAACGGCAGCGCCTCCGGCAGGTTGATGCGGCCGGCGGCGAGGTCGACGTAGTGGGCGAGCGTGCGGCCGACCACCTCGGGCTGCTCGTAGATCTCCTTGAGCATGAAGTGGCGGTAATTGCCCTTGTCGATGAGGAGCGCCTGGGTGGCGATCTTCTGGCGCGGGCGGGCGACGACGCTGCCGGAGGCGTCGCGGATCTCGGCGCCGTCGCGGGTCAGCACCGCCCAGTCACCCTCGTCGAGATAGGTGATCTCGTCGGTGAACGGGGCGAGCGCCAGGGCGTCGGAGCCGAGATAGGTCTCGCCGTCGCCGAAGCCGATCGCCAGCGGCGCGCCGTGGCGGGCGCCGATCAGAAAGTCCTCCTCGCCCGCGAACAGGAACGCGAGGGCGAAGGCGCCGCGCAGGCGCGGCAGCGTCGCCTCGACCGCCGCGCGGGCCGTCAGCCCGCCCTTCATGGCGTGGCTGACCGCCTGGGCGACGACCTCGGTGTCGGTCTCGGTCTCGAATACCGCTCCCTGAGCCTGCAGCTCGGCCTTCAGCTCGCGGAAATTCTCGATGATGCCGTTATGGACCACCGCGAGCCGGTCGGTGGCGTGCGGGTGGGCGTTGGTCTCGTTGGGGCGGCCATGGGTGGCCCAGCGGGTGTGGCCGATGCCGATGGCGCCGGAGAGCGGGTTCTGGAGCAGCTTGAGCTGGAGGTTCGACAGCTTGCCCTCGGCGCGCCGGCGCTCCAGGCGGCCGTCCTCCAGGGTCGCGATGCCGGCGGAATCATAACCCCGGTATTCGAGCCGCCGCAGGGCGTCGACCACCTGACCCGCGACGGCGTTGCGCCCGACGATACCCACGATGCCGCACATGCCAACGCCTCACTCGTTCGATCCGACCGTCCCGATCCGGGACGTCCGTGCCCTCGCGGCGGTCCGGGCGCAAGTCTCCGGCCGCCCGGATGGCCCGCCGCGCTGGCCGCTGCCACGCTTGTCACCCTTACAGGTGGCGTGGGGGCCCGAGCCAATCAACTCACCTTGCCGAGTGTGACGCACCGGGCTGAACGAAGGGTATCTGGCGGCCGGTATCGGGCGGCACCAGGGAGGCGACCTCATCCTCCGGTGGAAGACGAGAACCCGGCTTCATCGCGTTGATGCCGCTGGGATCTAGTCCTTCCGCGCCTTCGGTCCGTTCCGTTCCGCCCAGCCGGGTTTGGTCACCTGCCGGCCGCGGCCGAGGGCGAGCGCGCCGTCCGGCACGTCCTCGGTCACGACCGAGCCCGAGCCGACATAGGCCCCGGCCCCGACCGTCACGGGGGCAACGAGCGAGGAATTGGAGCCGACGAAGGCGCCGGCGCCGATCGTGGTGCGGTGCTTGTTCACGCCGTCGTAGTTGCAAGTGATCGTGCCGGCACCGAGATTCGCGCCCGCCCCGACCTCGGCGTCGCCGACATAGGTCAGGTGGTTGAGCTTGGCGCCGGCTCCGATGGCGGCGTTCTTGACCTCGACGAAGTTGCCGATGCGGGCGCCGGCGGCGAGCCGCGCCCCGGGCCGCAGGCGGGCATAGGGGCCGACCTGCACCCCCGCCTCCAGCCGCGCCTGCTCCAGGTGCGAGAAGGCGTGGATGACGCAGCCGTCGCCGACGACGACGCCGGGCCCGAACACGACGTGGGGCTCCACCGTGACGTCGCGGCCCAGCATCGTGTCGTGGCTGAGGAAGACCGTCTCGGGCGCGATCAGCGTCGCGCCGGCGAGCATCGCGTCGCGGCGCAGCCGGGCCTGGATCTCGGCCTCGGCGGCGGCGAGTTGGACCCGGTCGTTGATGCCCCGCGCCTCGGCCTCGTCGACCGTGACCACCGCCACGTCGAGGCCCGCCGCCGCCGCGAGGCCGGCCGCATCGGTGAGGTAGTATTCGCCGGCGGCGTTGTCGGCGCGGATCGCGTCGAGCAGGGCGAGCGCCCGGGATCCGGCCAGCGCCATCAGCCCGGCATTGCACAGCCGCACCGCGCGCTCGGCCTCGCTCGCGTCCTTGTGCTCGCGGATCGCCACGACGCGGCCGTCCTCGACCAGCACCCGGCCGTAGCCGGTCGGATCGGCGGCCTCGAAGGCCAGCACGACCACGGCGGCGCCCCCGGCGAGCGGTGCGCGCAGGCGCTCCAGGGTTCCGGCGGTGACGAGCGGCGTGTCCCCGAACGCCACCACGACGTCGTCGGCGCCCTCGGCGAGCGCCGCCCGCGCCGCCAGCACGGCGTGGGCGGTGCCGAGGCGCTCGGCCTGCGGGTAGACGGCGGCCTCCGGCAGCGCCTCTGCCACCGCCTTCGCCACGTCGTCCCGACCCGGCTCGGCGACGACCGCGACCCGCGTCGCCCCGGCCGCCTCCACCGCCGCCAGCACGTGCCCGAGCATCGGCCGCCCGGCGAGCGGGTGCAGAACCTTCGGCCGCTCGGAGCGCATCCGCGTGCCCTTGCCGGCCGCCAGGACGACGGCGAGGAGGGAGCGGGCCGTGGAGGGGGCGGAGGAGGTCATCGCGGGGTCCGGGCTCTGTCGAGCCCGGGCTCTAGCCGATCCGCCCGGCGCGGCCAATGCGGGCCGAGCTTGGCCAGGGCAATCGCTTCAGAGCGATTGCCCTGGCCATTTTTGTTCGGCCTCAAGCGCCGGCGGCCGCCTCCGCGGCCTTGGCTTTCGCTCCGCTCTGCGTTCGGGAGGACATGTGTCCTCCCGAACCCGCTCCGCGGGGCGCTCTTCGCGCCCGCCGGACAGCGTCGCCCTGCGAGCTTGGCAGGCCGAGCTTGACCTTGCCGCCGGGGCACGGTCTTAACCCGCGGTTCAGCAGTCCACATGGTAAACGGCAAGTCTCCCGGCATCCGCATGGTCACCCGCTCCGCATGACGCCCCCCCGCCCCGTCCCACCCCGCCCGTCCCGAACCGGGCAGCCGGGCCGTCGCGAGGTCCTGGCCCTCGCCGCCGGCCTCGCCGGCGCGGGCCTGTCCGGGCCGAGCCTCGCCTGGACCGGCGGGATCGGCGCCGCCTTCGCGCAGGACCCGGCCCCCGCCGGCCCGAGCCTCGGCGACGGCGACCGCTTCGAGGCCGGGTTCGTGGTCGAGCTCGCCCGCGCGCTGGCGAAGAAGCCGTTCGCGGCCCCCGCCACCGACCTGCCCGATCCGCTCAACAATCTGACCTACGAGCAATACGTCGCGATCCGGCCGCAGAGTTCGGCGCTGGTCTGGGCCGACGAGGGCCGCGGCTTCGTGGTCGAGCCGCTGCATCGCGGCTTCGTCTTCACCACGCCGGTCGCCCTGCACGTCGTCGAGGACGGCACCGTGCGGCGCATCGCCTACGACCGCAACCGGTACACCTTCGGCAAGCTCAAGGCTCCCGAGGAGGGACGCGACCTCGGCTTCTCGGGCTTCCGACTCTATGCGAGCTTCGGCGGCAACCCGCCCGCCGACTGCGCGATCTTCCAGGGCGCCTCGTTCTTCCGGGCGCTCGCCGCCGGCCAGAGCTACGGCGTCACCGCCCGGGCCCTGACCCTGCGCCCCGCCGAGGCGAAGGGCGAGGAATTCCCGCTCTTCCGCGCCTTCTGGATCGAGCGCCCGAACCCCGGCAGCGGCCACATCGCCATTCATGCGCTCGTCGATTCCGAATCGGCCACCGCCGCCCTGCACATGACCCTGCGGCCCGGCGACGCCACCATCGTCGACGTCGAGGCGACGGTGTGCCCGCGCACGACGCTGGAGCATGTCGGCATCGCCGGCATCACCGGCGCCTACCTGTTCGGTCCCAACGACCGCCGCAACATCGACGACGCCCGCGCCGCCGCCCACGAGACCGGCGCGCTCCAGATCCGCAACGGCTGGGGCGAGGCCCTGTGGCGGCCGATCCAGAACCCCGAGACGCTCCAGATCTCGGCCTTCATGGACCAGGACCCGAAGGGCTTCGGGCTGGTGCAGCGCGACCGCGACTACGCCGCCTTCGAGGACGACGTGCAGCGCTGGGAGCGCCGGCCGAGCCTGTGGGTCGAGCCGCTGAGCACCTGGGGGCCGGGCGTCGCCCAGCGGCCCTGGGGCGCCGGCGCGGTGCAGCTCATCGAGATCCCGAGCGAATCCGAGGTCAACGAGAACATCCTGTCGTACTGGCGGCCCAAGGAGCCGATCGCGAAGGAGACCGCGTTCAGCTACCGCCAGTTCTGGTGCTGGACCGCGCCCGGGGAGCCGCCGCTCGCCCGCTGCACCGGCACCCGGGTCGGCAAGGGCACCTCCGGCAAGCGCCGGCTGTTCCTCGTCGACTTCGGCGGCGAGGGCCTGTCCGCCCCGGGCCTCCAGCCCGACGCCCTTTCGGCGGTGCTCGGCACCAGCCCGGGCACGATCGTCCGGCAGGTCGTCTACCCCTATCCCGAGCGCAAGACCGTCCGGGTTCTGTTCGAGCTCGACCCCGGCAACGACACTGCCTGCGAACTGCGCCTGACCCTCAAGGCCGCCGACCAACCGCTCAGCGAGACATGGCTCTACCGGTGGACACCCTGACGACCGCCCCCGCCCGGAATCCCGGCGCCCCGGATCTCGGCGCCCGGGCGCCCGCGGCCTTCGCCCCGGCCGTGCCGCCGGAGGCGCCCCTCGCCATGCCGGTGCAGGACCTGCGCCGCTGGGACCCGGCGCGCGCCCGCGCGGTGCCGTCCCGGCGCGCGCCGGTCGCCGCGCGGCTGTTCGTGTTCGGCGGCGCCCTGGCGCTCACCGTCTACGGCGCCGTGCAGATGTACGAGGTCGTCTCGGTCGCCGGCAGCACCACCTGGCTGCAATGGCTGCTGCTGGTGCTGTTCACGCTCAACTTCTCGTGGATCGCGCTGGCCTTCGCGTCGGGCCTGCTCGGCTTCGTCTCGCTGCTGCGCCGGCGCGGCCAGGCGCACCCGTCCGGCCCGCTGACCCGGCGCACCGCCGTGGTGATGCCGGTCTACAACGAGGCCACGGCCCGCACCTTCGCGGCGGTGGAGGCGATCCGCGCCTCGATCGAGGCCACCGGCGAGGGTGCCCGGTTCGACTACTGGATCCTGTCCGACTCGACGCAGAGCGACGCCTGGGTCGCCGAGGAGCGCGCCTTCCTGGCGCTGCGGGCCCGGCTCGGCGACGGCGCCCGCCTGTACTACCGCCACCGGCCGAAGAACCACCACCGCAAGGCCGGCAACATCGCCGACTTCGTCACCCGCTGGGGCGGGCACTACGACCACATGCTGGTGCTCGACGCCGACAGCCTGATGAGCGGCGACTGCGTCGTGCGCCTCGCCGCCGCGATGGAGGCCGACCCCGATGCCGGCATCATCCAGTCGCTGCCGCTCATCATCAACCGCAACACCCTGTTCGCCCGCCTCCAGCAATTCGCCGCCCGCATCTACGGCCCGGTGATCGCCACCGGCCTCGCCCTGTGGTCGGGCCGCGACGGCAATTACTGGGGCCACAACGCGATCATCCGCACCCGCGCCTTCGCCGAGCAGTGCGGCCTGCCCGACCTCAAGGGCAAGCCGCCCTTCGGCGGCCACGTGCTCAGCCACGACTTCGTCGAGGCGGCGCTGATCCGCCGCGGCGGCTGGAGCGTGTACATGCTCCCCGACCTCGCCGGCTCCTACGAGGAGAGCCCGCCCTCGCTGATCGACGTCGCGATCCGCGACCGGCGCTGGGCCCAGGGCAACCTCCAGCACTCGCGCATCATCGGCGCGGCCGGGCTGACGCTGGCGACCCGGCAGCACTTCGCCACCGGTATCGCCGGCTACGTCGCCTCGCCGCTCTGGGCGGCGCAGCTCGTGGTCGGCATCGCGCTGGCGCTGCAGACCGCCTATATCCGCCCCGAATACTTCTCCACCGAGTTCCGCCTCTACCCGGTCTGGCCGCGCTTCGATCCCGTCCGCGCGCTCCAGCTCTTCGGGATCACCATGGGCATCCTGCTCGCCCCGAAGCTGTTCGGGCTGATCCTCGCCCTCCTCGACGGCCCGGTGCGGCGGGCGAGCGGCGGGGCGCTGCGGCTCGTCGCCTCGGCGCTGATCGAGACCCTGGCCTCGGCGCTGCTCGCCCCGATCGCGATGCTGATCCAGTCCGGCTCGGTGCTGCAGATCCTGCTCGGGCGCGACACCGGCTGGAACCCGCAGCGGCGCGACGACGGCTCGATCCCGATGCGCGACATCGTCCGTCGCCATCGCTGGCACACGATCCTCGGCCTCGTCGCCGGCATCGCCGCCTTCGCCATCGCCACGTCGCTGTTCCTGTGGATGTCGCCGACGATCCTCGGCCTCGTCCTGGCGATCCCGATCTCGTGGGCGAGCGGCCAGCTCGCGATCGGGCTCGCGCTCAAGCGCCTCGGCCTGCTGATGACGCCCGAGGAGCGCGAGCCGCCCGCCGTCGCCCTCGACGCCAAGGCGATCGAGGCGTGCAACGCGGCGGACGGCTTCGACGACGCCGACGCCCTGTGCGCCCTCCACGCCGATCCGGCGCTCCAGACCGGGCACGTCGCGATGCTGCCCGCGTCCGCGCCCCGGCCGCGGGGCGCCATCGATCCCGATCATGCCATGGCGCAGGCCAAGGTGGTCGAGGCCGAGACGATCGGCGAGGCGGCCGACTGGCTCAAGCCGAAGGAGCGGATGGCGCTGCTGCACGACCGCGCCCTGCTCGACCGGCTGACGCAGTTGCGGGGCTGATCCGGGATCCGGATTAGGGTTAACGAAAGGTTTGCGTGGCGGGGCGGGGCCGGACGGCCTACCCCTTCGTTAACGCTTCGTTCACCCTTTCCGGATGCCGCCCGTGATCCCGGTCGATCCCTCCCCGCTCCGTGCCCAGGTCCCGTCCGCCGCCGGCGGCTGGGTCGCCCTCGATGCGGCCGGCGGCCTGTCGCCGCTGCGCGGCCGCCTGCCCCCGGCCGCCGGCCGCTTTCCCGCGGCGGCGCCGGTCGCGACCCGGCGCAGACGGGTGCCGGCCGGCGCCTTCGTCACCGTCACCCGGCTCGGTCCGCGCCGCCCGCCGGACACCCGGGCGGGATCGGCCGCGATCGTGCCGCTCGCGCCGCGGCGCCTGGAGCGCAAGCACAAGCTGATGCTGGCGCTCGCCGCGATGGTCCTGGTGCTCGGCGCCTCCAACGCCCGGCGCACCTGGCGCCCGCCGGCGGTGCTGGTCGAGGAGCCGGCCCGGTCCGGGCACGCGCTGGCGACCGCCCCGGGCGTTGCGGCGCCGCAAAACCCTCTGCTATAGCCCCGGCGCGGGCCCGACGGCTCGCCCGGAGCACGGTTCGATCACGTCGTGATCGAACCGTGCTCCAGTTCATTGATTTTGCCGCAGTGTCGATGCCGAAGCGGCTTCCGCTTCGGCATCGACACTGTTCCAGCATCAGCCAGCGGGGTTTCATGTCGGTCGACGCGCAGACGGTTCGCCGCATCGCGCATCTGGCGCGGATCGCGGTCGGCGACGAGGACGTGCCGCCGCTCCAGGGCGAGCTGAACGCGATCCTGTCCTTCGTCGAGCAGCTCGGCGCGGTCGATGTGGACGGCGTCGAGCCGATGACCTCGGTCACCCCGATGGCGATGAAGAAGCGCGCCGACGCGATCACCGACGGCGGCTATGCCGGGGACATCGTGTTCAACGCGCCGCTGACCGAGGACCACTACTTTCTGGTGCCGAAGGTCGTCGAGTGAGCCGCCTCGGGCGGAACTGACGACGAGGGCGCGACGCCTCCGGCCGGCGGGGCCGGAGCGACGAGGATGACGGACTTGAGCAAGACGCCGGCAGAGCTGACCGACCTCACCCTGGCCGAGGCCCGTGACGGGCTGCGGCGCAAGGACTTTTCCGCCCGCGAGCTGGCGCAGGCCCATGTCGACGCGGTGGCGGGGGCCCGGGCGCTCAACGCCTTCCTGCTCGAGACGCCCGAGCGCGCCCTCGCCATGGCCGAGGTCGCCGACCGCAAGCTCGCCGCCGGCGAGGCGCGGCCGCTCGAGGGCATCCCGCTCGGGATCAAGGACCTGTTCTGCACCCACGGCGTCGCCACGACCGCCGGGTCGCGCATCCTCGAAGGTTTCCAGCCGCATTACGAATCGACCGTCACCCACAACCTGTGGCGCGACGGCGCGGTGATGCTCGGCAAGCTCAACCTCGACGAGTTCGCCATGGGCTCCTCGAACGAGACCAGCGCCTACGGCCCGGTCGTGTCGCCCTGGCGCCGCCGGGACTCGCAGACGCCGCTGGTGCCGGGCGGGTCGTCGGGCGGCTCGGCGGCGGCGGTCGCCGCGCGGCTGTGCCTCGGCGCCACCGCGACCGACACCGGCGGCTCGATCCGCCAGCCCGCGGCCTTCACCGGCACGGTCGGCATCAAGCCGACCTACGGCCGCTGCTCGCGCTGGGGCACCGTCGCCTTCGCGTCCTCCCTCGATCAGGCCGGGCCGATCACCCGCACGGTGCTGGACGCCGCGATCATGCTGACCTCGATGGCCGGCGCCGACCCGAAGGACACCACCTGCGCCGATCTGCCCGTGCCGAATTTCGAGGCGGCGGTCTCGCGCGGGGTGAAGGGCCTGACCATCGGCATCCCGAAGGAGTACCGGGTCGACGGCATGCCGGCCGAGATCGAGCGACTGTGGCAGCAGGGCGCCGAGTGGCTGCGGTCTGCCGGCGCCAGGGTGGTCGAGGTCTCGCTGCCGCACACCCGCCACGCCCTGCCGGCCTACTACATCGTCGCCCCGGCGGAAGCCTCCTCGAACCTCGCCCGCTACGACGGCGTGCGCTACGGCCTGCGGGTGCCCGGCAAGGACATCGCCGGGATGTACGAGAACACCCGCGCCGCCGGGTTCGGCCGCGAGGTCAAGCGCCGGATCATGATCGGCACCTACGTGCTCTCGGCCGGCTATTACGATGCCTACTACGTGCGGGCGCAGAAGATCCGCACTCTCATCAAGCGCGACTTCGAGGAGGTCTACGCCGCCGGGATCGACGCGATCCTGACGCCGGCGACCCCGACCGCGGCCTTCGGGATCGGCGAGAAGGCCGATGCCGACCCGGTCGAGATGTACCTCAACGACGTGTTCACCGTCACGGTCAACATGGCGGGTCTCCCCGGCATCGCGGTGCCGGCGGGACTGGACGCGCAGGGGTTGCCGCTCGGGCTCCAGCTCGTCGGGCGTCCCTTCGACGAGGAGACGCTGTTTTCCGCCGCCCAGGTGATCGAGGATGCCGCCGGGCGCACGGTGCTGCCGCCGCGGTGGTGGTAGGCGGTCGTTCGGAGACGAGATGCCCTCCCGAACCCTCCCCCCTCTGCGGGGGAGGGTGGCGAACGGAGTGAGCCGGGAGAGGGGACGCCGCTTCCGGATATGTCGAGACCGGTCTGACCGGCGCCACCTCCGGCACCGTCGCGCTCCCCTCTCCCGCCCCGCATCCGCGGGGCACCCTCCCCCGCAGAGGGGGGAGGGGTTGGACGCCAAGCCCCGTCGCCGTTTCTCCCGGATCCCCCCATGACCGTCCCCTACTACCCGCCCTCGGTCTGGATCTGGGCCGGCCTCGACCCGGTGCTGATCGCGGTCGCCGTGTATCTCGGCTGGAAGGCCAACCAGTTCGGCAAGATCTTCCTCGTCGCGATGATCGCCCTCGTCGCCTCGGTGCTGACCTCCTGGGTGCTCACCGGGATCGGGGTGCCGTGGCCGGCGCCGGTCGGGCACGACCTGCCGACCTTCTTCCCGGTCCGCACTGGGGGCGCGCTGATCTGGGCGATGCTCGCCTACGGGGCGCGGCGGCTGAGCCGCGGGCGCGGCGCTTGACCGGGCCGCGACGGCCTCCCTACTAGCACCACGAACCCCTCTCCCCTCTGGGAGACCGCCATTCTCGGAGTCCCGATCCCATGAACGCTCCCGTCAACGCCAAGAAGCTGATCAAGGGCGCGGAGGGCGACTGGGAGGTGGTGATCGGCATGGAGATCCACGCCCAGGTCACCAGCCGCTCGAAGCTTTTTTCCGGCGCGGCCACCGCCTTCGGGGCCGAGCCGAACGACCACGTCTCGCTGGTCGATGCCGCCATGCCGGGCATGCTGCCGGTCATCAACGAGGAATGCGTCGCCCAGGCGGTGCGCACCGGGCTCGGCCTCAAGGCGCAGATCAACCACCGGTCGGTGTTCGACCGAAAGAACTACTTCTACCCGGACCTGCCGCAGGGCTACCAGATCAGCCAGTACAAGAGCCCGATCGTCGGCGAGGGCGAGGTGCTGGTCGACCTGCCCGACGGCGACAGCATCACGGTCGGGATCGAGCGCCTGCACCTGGAGCAGGATGCCGGCAAGTCGCTGCACGACCAGCACCCGAACCTCAGCTTCGTCGATCTCAACCGGTCGGGCGTGGCGCTGATGGAGATCGTGTCGAAGCCGGACCTGCGCTCGTCGGAGGAGGCCAAGGCCTACGTGACGAAGCTGCGCACGATCCTGCGCTATCTCGGCACCTGCGACGGCGACATGGAGAAGGGGAACCTGCGCGCCGACGTGAACGTCTCGGTGCGCAAACCCGGCGATCCGCTCGGCACCCGCTGCGAGATCAAGAACGTCAACTCGATCCGCTTCATCGGTCAGGCGATCGAGGTCGAGGCGCGGCGCCAGATCGGCATCATCGAGGATGGCGGTACGATCGAGCAGGAGACCCGGCTGTTCGACCCCAACAAGGGCGAGACCCGCTCGATGCGCTCCAAGGAGGAGGCGCACGACTACCGCTACTTCCCCGATCCCGACCTGCTGCCGCTGGAATTCGACCAGGCCTTCGTGGACGCCTTGGCGGCCGGCCTGCCGGAACTGCCCGATGCCAAGAAGGCCCGCTTCGTCAAGGATTACGGCCTGTCGCCCTACGACGCCACGGTGCTGGTCGCCGAACGCGCCTCGGCCGACTACTTCGAGGCGGTGGCCAAGGGCCGCGACGGCAAGGCGGCGGCGAACTGGGTCATCAACGAGCTGTTCGGCCGCCTGAACAAGGAGGGCAAGGGTATCGAGGACAGCCCGGTCTCGGCGAGCCAGCTCGGCGCGATCGTCGATCTGATCGGCGACGGCACCATCTCGGGCAAGATCGCCAAGGACCTGTTCGAGATCGTCTGGACCGAGGGCGGCGATCCCCGCGACCTCGTCGAGAGCCGGGGCCTCAGGCAGGTCACCGATACCGGCGCGATCGAGGCGGCGATCGATGGGATCATCGCCGCCAACCCCGACAAGGTCGAGCAGGCCAAGGCCAAGCCGACCCTGCTCGGCTGGTTCGTCGGCCAGACCATGAAGGCGACCGGCGGCAAGGCCAACCCGGCGGCGGTCAACGCCTTGCTGAAGGCCAAGCTCGGGATCGAGTGAGCGGCCCGCGTATCAGTTGTTCACCGGCTTCGCGGTCTCCAGCGGCTTAAACGGGGCGGTTCTCGTCTGCACCCGCTACCCCGGTCGAAAGCGGCTCTCGGTGTGGCGCGACTCCCCTCTCCCGAGTGGGAGAGGGGCCGGGGGTGAGGGTGGCTCGGGTTCCGCAATGACCCTGAACCGCCGAGTTGCGCAGCTCAACCGTCGGTACTCTATCCTGTGGCTGAGGCACCCTCACCCCTACCCCTCTCCCACTCGGGAGAGGGGATCCCGCGCTCAAAAATCTGACTGCAAACTCAATCGTTTGGAATCGGCTTCCATTCAGGTCCGGTAGCGGCCGTGCCGCTTGACCATCACGGTGGTCCCCACCGGCACGCGGTTGTAGAGGTCGACCACGTCCTCGTTGAGCATCCGCACGCAGCCCGACGACATCTGCTCGCCGATGCTCCACGGCTCGTTGGTGCCGTGGATGCGGAACAGCGTGTCGCGGCTGCCCTGGTAGAGGTACAGCGCCCGGGCGCCGAGGGGGTTGTCGACGCCGCCCTTGCGCGAGCGCGGCAGGTCGGGGTTGAGGCTCACCATCGTGGCGGTCGGCCCCCAATCGGGCCAGACGCCCTTGCGGCCGACCGAGGCGACGCCCTTCCACGAGAATCCCTGGCGGCCGACGCCGACGCCGTATCGGACCGCCTCGCCGTTCTCCTGCACGAGGTAGAGCAGGCGCTCGTCGATATCGACCACGATGGTGCCCGGCTTCTCCGGCCCGGCATAGGCCACCACCTGCCGGCGGTACTTCGGGTCGATCCGACTGCGGTCGACCAGCGGCACGTCGTAGGGCTGGTCGGGCATCGTGCCGACGTACCACGCCGCGTCGGGATCGACCGCCGCGACCTGCGCCGGCCCCCGGGCATTGCAGGCCGCGAGCGGCGCCCCGGCGAGGAGGAGAAGGACGTGGCGGCGCGGCAGCATCGGGGAACCTCGGGCGATGGTCGGCAGAGCTCGACCCTGCCTACCCGGTCGCGACCCCGACTTGTGTGTCTTCCGGGCGTCAGGCGGTGCCGAAGCGTATCCGGCCTCAGAGCGCCACCTCGATCAGCGCCGGCCCGCGTTGCTTCAGCGCATCGCGGAAAGCGGCGATGAAATCCGGCAGGGTCTCGACCCGGCGCGCGCCGACGCCGTAGCCGCGGGCGAGGCTGATCCAGTCGATCGGCGGATCGTCGAGAGTCAGCATGTCGATCGCCTTGCGGCCCGGATTGGCGCCGACATTGGCCAGTTCCGCCCGCAGGATCGCGTAGGAGCGGTTCGACCAGATCAGCGTCACCACGTCGAGGCGCTCGCGCGCCTGGGTCCACAGGGCCTGCGCGGTGTAGAGCGCGCTGCCGTCGGCCTGGAGGCCGATCACCTTGCGGTCCGGGCAGGCCACGGCGGCGCCGGTCGCCATCGGGATGCCGAGCCCGATCGAGCCGCCGGTGAGCTGGAGCCAGGTATGGGGCGCGGCGCCGTGGGTCGCGGGAAAGAAGTTGCGGCCGGTGGTGACCGACTCGTCGCAGACGATCGCGCCCTCGGGGATCAGCGCGCCGAGGACGAGGCCGACCGCGTCGGGATCGAGCCGGTCCGAGGTCGGCAGCTCGGGCCGGCGTGCCGGGGCGACCTCCGGCTCCGCCTCGGCCCCGACGGCGGCGGCGAGCCGCTCCAGCGCGTCGATCTGGTCCTGCTCCGGCGTCGCCAGGGCGAAGACGTCGGCGGTCGGCGCGGCGAGGGCGCTCGGCTTGCCAGGATAGGCGAAGAACGCCACCGGCAGGGTCGCGCCGACCAGGATGACGTGCCTGAACTCCGCCAGGGTCTCCCGGGCCGGGTCGACCGGGTAGGGCAGCCGCTCGATCGGCACCGTGCCGGCGCCGCGGTCGATGCGGGCGTTCGAGGTCATGGCGAGGAGCTTCGCGCCGGTCTTCCGCGCGATGCGGGCGGCGATCCGCCGGCCCTCCCCCCGCACCGCCCGGTCGCCGAGGTGCAGCACCGCCGGTTCGCCGCTGCGCAGGGCGGCGGCCGCATGGGCGATCGCCTCGTCGTCGGCGCGGGCGCGCTCCGGGATCGCCGGGGTCGGCGCGATGCCGGTCCCCTCCTCCCAGGCGGTGTCGGCCGGCAGGATCAGCGTCGCGACGCCGCCCGGCGCCGTGCGGGCGGCGACGATGGCGTCGGCGCCGTCCCGGGCCACGTCGCGGGCGCTCAGCCCGGTGCGGACCCAGGCCGAGACCGGCCGGGCCAGCCCCTCGATGTCGGAGGTCAGCGGCGCGTCGAAGGCGCGGTGGTAGGTGGCGTGCTCGCCGACGATGTTGACCAGAGGTGAGCGGGCGCGCCGCGCGTTGTGCAGGTTGGCGATGCCGTTGCCGAGGCCGGGGCCGAGATGCAGCAGGGTCGAGGCCGGCTTGTCGGCCATCCGGGCGTAGCCGTCCGCCGCGCCGGTCGCCCCGCCCTCGAACAGGCACAGCACCGCCCGCATGCCCTCGACCCGGTCGAGGGCGGCGACGAAGTGCATCTCCGAGGTGCCCGGATTGGTGAAGCAGACCTCGACGCCGCCCGCCACCAGCGTGCGCACGAGGCTCTCGGCTCCGTTCATCGCCATGGTCCCGCTTCCTCCCGCTCCCGTGTCGTTGACGCCGATCGAAGGGCAGCGCCGCCCTCCGCGCAAGCCCCGCGCCGGCAACCCAGTCATGACGCCGCAACCCGGGCCAGCCTTGGCCGTTGTCGTCGCGCCAGCCCGGTCCTTGCATGGCCCCCATGGCCCGGCGCGGAGATCCCCCATGAAGCTGTTCCAGTGCCAGTCCTGCGGCAACATCCTGTATTTCGAGAACCGGACGTGCGAGCGCTGCGGGCACCGTCTCGCCTACCTGCCCGAGACCGGCATGCTGTCCGCCCTCGAACCGGCCGGCGGCACGTCCTGGACGCCCCTTGCCGCGTCCGACCGGCCGGGCCTGTTCTGCACCAACGCGGACCACGATGCCTGCAACTGGCTGGTTCCCCCGGGCACCAGCGACGCCTTCTGCCTCGCCTGCCGCCACAACGGCACGATCCCCGACGTGTCGAACCCGACCTATCTCGAAGCCTGGCGTCAGCTCGAATTCGCCAAGCACCGGCTGTTCTACACCCTGCTGCGCTGGAACCTGCCGCTCAAGACCCGTGCGGAGGACCCGGAGCACGGGCTGATCTTCCACTTCCTCGCCGACCCGCCCGAGAACCAGGGCCCGAAGGTGATGACGGGGCACGACAACGGCGTCATCACCATCGCGCTCGTCGAGGCCGACGACGCCGAGCGCGAGAAGCGCCGCAGCCAGATGGGCGAGCCCTACCGCACCCTGCTCGGCCATTTCCGGCACGAGGTCGGGCACCATTACTGGGACGTGCTGGTGCGCGACGCCGGCAGGCTCGACGCCTGCCGGGCGGTGTTCGGCGACGATTCGCAGGACTACAACGCCGCGCTCCAGCGGCACTACGACCAGGGACCGCCGCCGAACTGGCAGGACAGCTTCGTCTCGGCCTACGCCACCACCCATCCGTGGGAGGACTTCGCCGAGACCTGGGCGCATTACCTGCACATCGTCGACACGCTCGAGATGGCGAGCGCCTTCGGGATGCAGGTCAATCCGCTCGTCGACGCCAGCGGCAACCTCGCCGGGCGGATCGACTTCGATCCCTACCGGGCCGAGAGCATCGGGCAGATCGTCGATGCGTGGCTCCCCGTGGTCTTCGCCCTCAACAGCGTCAACCGGGCGATGGGCCATGCCGACCTCTACCCGTTCGTCCTCGCCCCGCCGGTGGTGACGAAGCTCGGCTTCATCCATGATCTCGTGCACGGGAAGGTGTGAGGATCGGGAATCCCCGGCCCCCGTCCCAGGGAGAGCGCGATGCCCGAGACCGAGACCGAGGTGGAGCCCGTGGCCGCGGCGCCGGTGGTGGACCTGCGCCCGGCGATCTACCTCGACCATTGCGTGATCCACGTCTCCGACTGGGACCGCTCGACCGCGTTCTACCGCGACGTCCTCGACGCCGAGGTGATCCCGGTCGGGCGCGGCTTCGCCTACCGGTTCGGCGGCGTGCAGCTCAACTGCCACGGCCCGGGCCAGATCGGTCATCCGCGGGCGCTGCTGCCGGTCGAGCCCGGCAACAGCGACCTGTGCTTCCGCTGGTCGGGGCCGATCGAGGAGGCGGTCGCCCATCTGGAGCGCCACGGCGTCGCGGTCGAGCTCGGGCCGGTCGAGCGCCACGGCGCCGCCGGGCAGGGAATCAGCGTCTATTTCCGCGATCCGGACGGCTCGCTGATGGAGTTCATCACCTACCCGCCGGCCTGACGCGCGGAGGGGCGGATTATTCCGCGAATTTTTTCGTGCAAGGTCGGGGTTTCGGCCACAAGTCCGATTGCCGGCCGTTAAGCTTTCGTTAAGGTATCGGCGTTGCAGCCACCCATGCCGGGAACGCCGATGCCCGCCCTTCGCGTCACGCCCACCCAGGACGGTACCTACACGGTCTATCGCGGCACTCAGGTCGTGATGTCCGGGCTCACCCGGGGGCAGGCGCAGGCCTACCTCGACCAGGCCAAGGGCAGTCGCCCGCAAAACTGACCGCCCGGCGGTCTCGCCAGCCCACGGCGCCGGATCCCGTCGGACCCGGCGCCTTTTTCATGCGCGTCAGGTCCGCTTGATCGCGAGCGGGCCGAAGGTCTGCATCGTCGGCATCACCTGGAGCCGGTTGATGTTGACGTGCGCCGGCAGCGTGCAGCTCCAGAAGATCGTCTCGGCGATGTCCTCGGAGGTGAGCGAGGTGACGCCGGCATAGGGCTGCGCCGCCTTGGCGGTGTCGCCGGCGAAGCGCACGAGCGAGAACTCGGTCTCGGCCAGACCCGGCTCGATGTTGGTGACCCGGACGTTGGCGCCGATGAGATCGGCCCGCAGGTTGAGGGCGAACTGCTTCACGAACGCCTTGGTGGCGCCGTAGACGTTGCCGCCCGGATACGGGTAGTCGCCGGCGATCGAGCCGACCAGCACGACGTGGCCGCGGTCGCGCGCGACCATGCCGGGCAGCACCGCCCGCACCGTCGCGACGAGGCCGGTGACGTTGGTGTCGATCATCCGGCTCCAGTCGGCCATCGACGCCTCCTGGGCCGGCGACAGGCCGAGGGCGAGCCCGGCATTGGCGACGCAGACGTCGATCTCGCGAAACTCCGCCGGCAGGGTATCGGGCAGCGCCGCGACGGCGTCGAGGTCGGAGACGTCCAGCGTCACCGTGTGGCAGCGCTCGCCGAGGTCGCGGGCCAGGGCCTCCAGCCGGTCGGCCCGCCGGCCAGTGGCGATGACGCGGGCGCCGGCGGCGTGGAAGCGGCGGCAGGTCGCGTCGCCGAAGCCGGAGGTGGCTCCGGTCACGAGAACGGTGAGGGTCGCGGCGTCGATCATCGGCGGGTTCCTGTCGCTCGAAGCGCAACCGGCGCGGTGCGGTGCGCAGCCCTGAGTTAGAGCCCCGCACCCGCTCCGGGCAGGGCCCGGCCCGAGACTCCTGTGGACCCGCCCGCCCGGCCGGGATCGCCGCCCCTGCTCCCCGTGTTAGCTGTGCGGTTCGGGTTCGCGTGGAGTCACGATGACGATCAGCGTCGGGATGGGGAGTGCGGCCGGCAACGTGCCGGCGGCGCTGGACCTGGAGGAACTGCTCGCGACCCGTCTCCTCGTCCAGGGCAATTCCGGCTCGGGCAAGTCGCACCTCCTGCGACGGCTGCTGGAGCAGAGCGCCGGGCAGGTGCAGCAGGTGGTGATCGATCCCGAGGGCGACTTCGTCACGCTGGCCGACCGCTACGGCCACGTCGTCGTCGACGGCACCCACGGCGAGGCCGACCTGCACCGCATCGCCGCCCGGGTGCGCGCCCACCGGGTCTCGGTGGTGCTGACCCTGGAGGCCCTCGACGCCGAGGCGCAGATGCGCGCCGCCGCCGCCTTCCTGGGCGGCCTGTTCGATGCCGAGCGCGACCACTGGTACCCGGTTCTCGTCGTGGTCGACGAGGCGCAGCTCTTCGCGCCGGCGGCGGCCGGCGAGGTCTCGGACGAGGCCCGCAAGGCGTCCCTCGGCGCGATGACCAACCTGATGTGCCGCGGCCGCAAGCGCGGGCTCGCCGGCGTCATCGCCACCCAGCGCCTCGCCAAGCTCGCCAAGAACGTCGCCGCGGAGGCGTCGAACTTCCTGATGGGCCGCACCTTCCTCGACATCGACATGGCTCGGGCCGCCGACCTGCTCGGCCTGGAGCGGCGGCAGGCGGAGAGTTTTCGCGATCTGGAGCGCGGCCAGTTCGTGGCGCTCGGCCCGGCCCTGTCGCGCCGGCCGCTGACCCTGCGCATCGGCCCCGTCGAGACCTCGCCGCGCTCGACCAGCCCGAAGCTGGTGCCGCTGCCGGAGCCCGCGAGCGGCGAGGCGTTGCGCGACCTGATCCTCGCCCCCGGCGAGGAGGAGCCGTCGTGGATGCCGGCGCCGCGTCCCGCACCGCCGCGGCCGCCCTCCCCGACCGACCTGCTGCACCAGCTCGCCCAGTACCGCCCGACCGAACCGGCGGCCGAGGAGGCGCCGGCGATGCCGGCCGAGGAGCGCGAGGCCGCCCTCGCGGCGATCCTGCGCGAGATCGCCGCCGACCCGGACGCCGCCCACCACCCGGTCGCGGTGCAGTACCAGGACTTCCTCGTGCGCTGCCGGATGCGCCGGCTCGGCGGCGAGCCGCCGAACCTCGCCGCCTTCCGCCGCCGGCTCGCCATCGCGCGCGCCGGGATCGACGAGGCGGGGCCCGAGTCCCGCTCGGCCGACGACGTGCTCGCCGCCTGCGCCGCCCTGCCCGACGAGGTCCAGGGGCTTTTTCTGCTCCTCGCCCGCGCCGCCCGCGAAGGCGCGCCCTGCCCGACCGACGACGCCCTCGCCCGCGCCATCGGCTCGCGCTCGCCCGGTCGGGCGCGGCGGCTGCTCGGCTATCTGGAGACCCGCGGCACGGTGGTGTGCCGCACCGATTTCCGCGGCAACCGCATCGTGGCGCTGCCGGCCCTGTCCTGCGAGACCGGACCGGGCGACCCGAAGGCGGCGCCGGTCGCCGCGACGCCGGGGCTGTTCGCCGCCGAGTGATACGATTTCCGGACGATTCGTTCCGGAAATCGTATCACCAGCCCGCGCGGCGGAGCCTTCGGCTCCCCACACCTGAGCGAAGCCGATTTTTCGCATCGCGAACGCGATCCGGCAGGATCCCGCAGGAATCGCCGAGCGATCAAGCGGATGCCGTATGACCGCCGGTCCGCCTCAGCGGCCCGGAACGGCCTCCTTGTAGGCCTTGATGAGGGCCGGGATCTGGCTCTGCCACGACAGGTCGCGGGTGACGCGCTCGCGGCCGTACTCGCCCATCCGGGCGCGCGTGTCGGGATCGGCCAGCAGCGCCAGGATCTTGTCGGCGAAGTCGACCGGGTCGTTCTTGGCCGCGTAGAGCGAGGCTTCGAGGGCCGAGTGGCGGCCCTCGGTGACGTCGAACTGCACGATCGGCTTGCCGACCGCCATGTACTCCATGATCTTGTTCATCGTGGAGAGGTCGTTCATCGCGTTGACCCGGTCGGGGTTGACGCAGACATCGGCGGTGGAGAGCGCCTCCAGGAGGTCGCGGTCGGGCACCCGGCCGAGGAAGGTAACGTAGTCGGTGACGCCGAGTTCCTGCGCCATCACCTTCAGCTTGTCGAGGCTCGGTCCGCCGCCGACGAGGCAGAACTGGATGTCGGTGCGCTTGGCGGTGAACACGATGTGGCGGACCGATTCGAGCAGGAGGTCGATGCCCTCCTGGTCGCCCATGACGCCGACATAGCCGACAAGGAACCGGCGGCCCTTCTTCAGCGCCTCGACCGGCGGTACCGGCTTGATCTTCGCGACGTCGGGTCCGCTGCGGACCACGAAGACCTTGTCGGCCTTCATCTTGCCGCGGGTCATCGCGATGCGGCGGTAGCTCTCGTTGGTGGCGATCGACACGTTCGCCGCCATGAAGGTGAGCCGCTCGAACAGCACCATCAGCCGCCAGAAGAACCCGCGGCGGTTGAACTTGGCCTCGTAGAGCTCCGGGTTCACGTCGTGGTGGTCGAAGATGAACTTCTTGCCGAGCAGCTTGAACGGCAGCGCGACGAGGAAGATCAGATCCGGCGGGTTGCAGGCGTGGATGACGTCGAAGCCGCGGCCGAAATAGATCTTCCAGGCGAGCTTGGTCTCGGCGTAGAGGGCGGCCGAGTACTCCCGCAGGTAGCCGATGGCGTTGCCGGCATCGAGCGGCAGCGGGTGCCGGTGGATGTGGATGCCCTGCAATTCCTCGTAGGCGGTCTCGTAGCCCTTCCCGGTCGGGCAGATGATCGAGACCGTGGCCCCGGCGGCCCGCAGGGTGCGGGCTTCCTGCCAGACGCGCCGGTCGAACGGGAGCGGCAGGTTCTCGACGATGATCAGCACCTTGAGACCGGCGAGGGCACCCTTGGGCACGGCGTGCTCGAAGGCGTCGTCGGGCAGCGGGGCTGCCGGCTTCGGCTGGGTCACCTGGAGGCCGCCGGACGCATCAGTCATGGGGTACGCTCTCGATCGCGAAGGTCCGGAACGGACCGCTCCCGGATCCGCGCGCCGCGACCGGCGGCACGGTCCGCATACTCGGCTTGCCGGGTTCCGGCCGGGGCATGGCCGGCCGGAACCCGGAACGCATCTCGGCCGGTCAGGCGAGCCGGCTGACGTTGACGACGTTCGTCGACGACAGGTTGAGCTTCTTGATCAGGTTGTCGGTATCGATCACGAGGTCGTAGCGGCCGCTCTCGGCCGCCTCGCTCGTCACCAGGATCCGCTGCAACTGGGGCAGTTGCGAGAAGCTGTAGCCGAGGTTCTGGCCGACGAGCTTGTTCACGGTGATGAACGGGTCGTAGATCGACAGCTTGTAGCCGGCCTGGAGCAGCTTGCGGGCGAGGTCGACCTTCGGGCTCTCGCGCAGGTCGTCGCTGCCCGACTTGAAGGCGATGCCGAGCATCAGCACCGAGGCGCCCGGCTCGAGGTCGCGCTTCACGTACTCGAACAGGAAGTGCTTGTGCGAGTCGTTGGAGCGGATGAGCGAGTCGATGAGGTGGGTCTGCCCGCCGACATCCGACGAGATGTGCTGGAGCGCGCGCACGTCCTTGGGCAGGCACGAGCCGCCGAAGGCGCCGCCCGGGCGCAGGTAGTAGGGCGAGATGTTCAGCTTGGTGTCGGAGACGAAGATCTCGTGCACCTTGGCGGCGCTGATCCCGAGCTGGACGCAGACCCGGCCGATCTCGTTGGCGAAGGCGACCTTCACCGCGTGGAAGGTGTTGTCCACGAACTTGGTGAACTCGGCCTCGCCGTACTGGGTGTAGAACACCGGCGCGTCGAGATCCTTGTACATCTCCTCCATGCGGGCGTTCGGCTGGCCGTCCGCCGTGCCGATGACGATCTTGGGCGGATGGAAGTAGTCCGAGATCGCGGTGGCCTCGCGCAGGAACTCCGGATTGTAGACCAGTTCGACCGCGCCGAGGTCGTCGCCGAGCGACGCCTTGAAGATCGGGGCGATCAGGTTGTCGATCGTGCCCGGGCGGATCGTGCTGCGGTAGACGACGGTGAGGGGAACGGCGCGGTTGCGATCGACCGCGCTCGCGATCTGGCGCGAGACCTCGGCGATGAAGGTCATGTTGTGCGAACCGTCCGGCCCGCTCGGCGTCCCGACGCAGACGATCGCGATGTCGCAGCTGTTGAGCTCGGACCTCGGATCGGTTGTGCAGCGCAACAAGCCTTTCTGGACGGCGTCCAGGAGCAGATCGCCCAGTCCCGGCTCCTCGATCGGAGACCGGCCTTCGTTGGTTTCTCTGACCTTCTGCTCGCTGACGTCGACGCCGAGAACCGAGTGTCCTTCCTTCGTCAAACATCCAGCGGCAGTTAAGCCGACGTAACCAAGGCCGTACACTGCGATTTTCATCGAAGTCCTCCGTCGGTCAAAGACCAATTGACACGGCTCCCTGAGCCTGCGCACCCCCGCTGTAGAGCACAGCGCATACCGGATTTCAACGTCAGGAATCTGCGGAGCAACACGGTGGAATCTGTCCGGCGCAAGACGTCGTCGGTGAGGCGCCGGGATGCCGGATGTCTGGGTGCGGTGCAAAATACTTCCGCCGTTCCGGTGCCGGTTCCCGCTTGCGGTCGAGCCTCGCGCGGGGTAGCGGACCGGGCGCGACTTTCGGACACCCACGGCCCGGAGCACCGCTCCCGCGTCCTGCCGGCCGCAGGTCGAACCGGCACAGGGACCCGTCGATGCGCCAGATCCGATCTCTCCTGCGCAATCCGCGCGTGCTGTCGTTTCTCGATCAGGTCAGCTTCTCCCTCGGAAACTTCGTCGTCCTGATGGCCTTCGCCCGCGGCTTCACCGCCGTGGAGTTCGCGGGCTACGGCATCGGCTTCGCGGTCGTGATCCTGCTGCAATCGGTCTACCGGGTCGCGTTCGTGGTACCGATGGCGCTGGTGCCGGACGCGGCCTTCGAGGCCGACCGCAAGGCTTATGCCGGCCAGCACCTCCTGATCGTCGGCGGCCTGATCGCGCTCGCGGCGGTCGCCTGGGGCGCGACGCTCGTGCTGCCGGTCCCGCCCCTCGCCGTCGCCTCGGCCGTCGCCGCCTTCTCGCTGCTGTCATCGTTCCTGCCGCAGGATTTCGAGCGCACCTTCCTGCTGCGCACCGGGCACCAGTTGCAGGCGCTGCTCGCCTCGCTGACCTTCCTGGCGCTGACCCTGGTCTCGGCCGGGCTCGTCGCCCTGCACGCCGCGCCCTTCACCGGGGTGATGCTGCTGTTCTGGCTGTTCGGCGTCGTGCGGACCGCTCTCGCGGTGCGGCGAGCCCCGCGCCCGGATCTGGCCGGTGGGCGCGCCCTCCTCGCGAGCGCGGTCCGGGCGGGCTCGGCGAGTTGGAACATGCTCGGCACCGTCGCGTCGGCCGGCTTCTCGCACGTTCCTCTCTTCATCCTCAGCTTCTTCGCTCCGGCGATCAACGTCGCGGCCTACACCGCCGTGCGGGCGCCGATGCAGCCGTTGCAGATCGTCGTGCGCAGCCTCGACCTCGTCGACAAGGTCGTGTTCGGCCGCATCGACGCCGACGACCGGGTGGCGCGGCATCGCCATCTGCGCCGGACGTACGTTCTCTATCTCGCGGTCGGCCTCGTCGGGGCGACGCTGATCGGAACCTTCGCGGGCCCGCTGATCGGCCTGATGTTCGGCGCCAAGTATGCCGGCTTCGAGGGAACGATGCGGCTGTGGGGGGCGATGTTCGTCATCATCTCCTCGTCGCTGCCGCTCGAAACCGCAATCCTGTCCGCCGGGCATTACCGTGGCTATGCCCTGATGCAGTGCGCCGGCGGCGCCCTCGCCATCGTCCTCGCTTTCCCGCTCAGCCACCTGTTCTACGATTTCGGCGCGGTGCTGGCCTGCCTGATCGGCTGGAGCCTGACCTACGCGATGCTGGCGATCCGGGTCTATCTCATCATCGCCCGCAACGAGGACCGGGACCACCCGATCGGTTGACTCACGCCACCGGCACGGCCCCGATCCGCTCGCCGATCAGGCTGACGCGGAGCGTCTCGGACCGCCCCTCGACCGCGACCTCGCGGGAGGCCGGGACCGGCAGGCCGGCGGCGGCGTAGACCGCCTCCGACACGACCGCGACGCAGTCGAGCCGCTTGGTCAGCCCCTGGAGGCGCGCCGCGACGTTCACGGTGTCGCCGAGCGCGGTGTAGCGCGAATCGGTGTGGTCGCCGAGTTCGCCGAGGATCGCCGTGCCGGCATGCAGACCGATGCCGTAGCGCAGGGTCTGGCCGAGATCGGCCGCGACGAGCCGGTTGAGGCCGGCGACCTGGGCGGCGATGCCCTCGACCGCCTCCAGGGCCGCGCGGGCGCCGGTGCGGGCGTCGGTCTCCAGCGCGAACAGCGCCAGCATGCCGTCCCCGAGCAGCTGGTTGACCGATCCGCCCGCCGCCCGCACCGCGTCGCCGACCGTTCCGAGGAAGCGGTTGATGATGAACACCGTGTCGTAGGGCAGCCGGTCCTCGGCCAGCCGGGTCGAGCCGCGCAGGTCGACGAACATCGCGACGACGAAGCGCTCCTCGCCGGACTGGGCCCGCTCCCACGGGCGACGCGACGGCAGGTGAGACCGCGGCGGAAACAGCGGCGCCACCGCCATGTCGGCCCGGGGATGGAGCTGGCAGGCGAGCCGGATCCCCGGATCGGCGCCGATGCGGTCGAGGACCGCCCGCTCCTCCGGGCTCGGCGCCGGCAGGACCCGCCCGCCTCCGCTCGCCGCGACGCGCACCCGGCAGGTCGAGCAGCGGCCGCGGCCGCCGCAGATCGCCGCGTGCGGGATGTTGTGGCGCCGGCTCGCCTCCAGCACGCTCACGCCCCGCGGCACCCGCGCCACCCGCCCGTCGGGATAGGTGAGCCGGATCGTGCCGTGCCGCGTCTCCCGCCACGTCCGCTGGCCGCGGGCCGCGACGACCGCGGCGACGAGGACCGCGTAGGCGACGAGCAGCCCGTCGCGTAGCGCGGCAAGGCGGTCGAGCTGATCCGGCGTCCCGAGACGGCCCGGCGTCGTCGTCCGCTCGTGCCAGGCCGGATCCAGCGCCAGCGCCGCCACGGCCCGGCCGCCCTGGACGAAGCCGAGCAGCGCGAGCACCGGCACCAGCACCGCGGCGGTGAGCAGCCACGGCGCCGCGGCCGCGAAGCCGCGGCGCACCCGCAGCCACAGGTACAGCCCGAGGCAGCCGTGCAGCCAGATCGTGACCAGGGCCAGCGCCTGCCGCAGGCCGTCCCCCGGCGAGGCGACGAAGAGCAGGTACAGCACCTCCTCGTAGCCCTTGCCGAGACCCTCGGCGAGGGCGGCGATGCGGGTGGCGACGAGGTGCCCGACGAGCAGCGGCGGCACCGCGAGGCCGAGGGCGAGCTGGGCGACCTCGACCGGCCGCGGCCGGAAGAACCGGCGCTCGTAGAGCGCGACCAGACCGAGCCCGAGATGCAGCGCCAGCGCCCCGTACAGGAGCGCGAGGCCGATGGGGTTGAGCCAGATCGCGGCGGCCGCGTCGAGCCCCGTCTCCATCGCGTCGAGCGACAGGTTGCCGAGGGCGTGGTTGACGAGGTGGGTCAGGACGTAGCCGAACAGCACGAGGCCGCTGGCGAGGCGCAGCCGCCGGAGGCTCGGGCGCCGCAGGTGGCGCGGCCGGATCGGGGCGGGCACGGGGGGAGACTCCAGAGACGCGGCTTTCGCCGGGCGGCGACGGGTCGATCCTACGCAGGTTTCGCGCGCGAGGTCACCGGCCGCGCGACGGACGCTCCAGGGCAATCGGGTGAACCCGATTGCCCTGGGTTTGTTGCTTGGCCTCAGGCGCCGGCAGTCACGCGCGACACGACGTGTCGCCGTGACTTTGGCTTTCGCTCCGCTCTGCGTCCGAGAGGACAGTCGTCCTCCCGGACCCGCTGCGCGGGGCGCTCTTCGGGCGCAGAGCGCACCGCACCCGCCGGATCGACGATCGGGTGAAACCCGATTGCCCTGACGGACGCCCCCTCCGGGCCGGCGCCCTCGCCGGATGCCGCGGCGGCGTCTATGCTGGCGGCCTTCCGATCGTCCGACGTTCCGTTCTCCCGAGACTCCCCTTGCGCCTGACCCAGATCACACACCACGACCTCGACGGCTACGGCGCCGCGACCGTCGTGGCGGCCCATGCCGACCCGGCCTGCATCGTCCACGTCCCGCGCTACTCCGATGTCGGGCCGGTCGTCGACGACGAGCTGAAGCGGCTCGGCCGGGCGGCGGCGGGCGAGACCCTGCTCGTCACCGACCTCGCCCTCGAGGAGCCGACCATCGCTTTCCTGCGCCGGTTCGTCGCGATGAACCGGCGCCGCGAGCCCGCCGCCGCCCACCGGCTGATCGTGCTCGACCACCATGCCTCCTCGACCGACCAGCTCCGCCGGCAGGGCCTGGAGCCGAAGCCCGAGCCCGACCATCCCGGCCTCAGCCGCCTCGATCTCGGCGATCCCGCGGTCGTCGTGCTGCTCGACGAGGGCCGCAGCGCGACCTGGATGACCCACGCGCACCGCGCCCTGTTCGCGACCCGCGAGGCCGATCCCGACCGCGCCGCCGACCTCGCCGTCATGGTCGAGGCGGTGGACGCCCTCGACCTGTGGCGCAAGGACGACCCGCGCTTCTCGAGCGGGCTCGCCCTCGACGAGATGTTCTGGGACAACGTCTCGACCCTGGTGCCGGTCGGGCACCCGGCCCACGACCCGTTCGTGGCCCGCCTGCTGCTCGACGCCAGCCGGGCCCTGCGCGGGGGCGCGACCCCGGCCGACCTCGAACAGAGGGTGCCGGCGATCCGCCGGGCGATCGTCGACGACCTGATGCGCGACGAGCCCGGCGACGACCCGGCGCTGACGACGCGGATGCGCATGGCCCGGGCGCTCGCCCGCTCCGACGTGCTGTTCCGCCCCCTCGCCGACGGCACGCTGCTGTCCTTCGCCCTCGATGCCGGCACGTTCCAGCGCGTCTCCGACCTCGTCATGGCCGGCGGACGGGCCAGGCGCGTCGTCAACGTGCAGCGGGCCGGCACGATGTCGTTCCGCTCGGTCGACGGCACGGCGCTCGCCGGGGCGCGGCTGTTTCGCGGCGGCGGGCACCAGGACGCCGCCGGCGGCAAGCTGCCGAGCGGCTCGGCCTTCTCGCTGGCCGACGCGGTGGCGCAGGTCGAGCCGGTGCTGAACCCGCCCCAGACCGCCGCCGAGAACAGCCCGTTCGCGGCCCTGCGCAACTGGAAAGGCTGAGGCCCGCGCTATCTCTCCGGGCCAACGCTCCCCGGAGACCGTCATGACAGCCGAGATCCTGAAGCTGCGCACCGTGCACGAGGGCTGGAACCGGTTCAGCCTCGCGACCGTGCGGCTCGCCGACGGGGCCGAGGTCGAGCGCGCGGTCGAGGACCACGGCGATTCGGTCGGCGTGCTGCCCTACGATCCGGTGCGGCGGGTGGCGGCCCTGGTGCGCGAACTCCGCGTGCCGGTGCTGCTCGCCTCCGGGGCGCCGTCGCAGCTCGAAGCCCCGGCCGGGCTCATCGACGGGGGCGACCCCGCGGACAACGCCCGGCGCGAGGTGCTGGAGGAGACCGGGATCCGCCTGCACGCCCTCGAACCGGTCGGCGCCGCCTATTCCTGCGCCGGCGTCTCGACCGAGCGCATCCACCTGTTCCTGGCTCCCTACGGCGCCGGCGACCGCGAGGGGCCGGGCGGCGGCGCGGAGGGCGAGCACGAGAACATCCGGGTGGTGGAGATGACGTTCGCCGACCTCGCGGCCCTGGCCGACACCGGCGGCCTCACCGACCTCAAGACGCTGACCCTGGTGCTCGCCCTGCGGGCGCGCCATCCGGACCTGTTCGCGGCCTGATCCGTCATTCCGCCGGCGCCTCGGCCGCCCGGCCGAGGGCGACGTGGGGCGTCAGCACCGCCGCGACCACCGCCAGCAGCGCGATGACGAACACCGCCCAGAAGGTCTGGTGCAGGGCGCCGTCCAGCAGCGCCTGCACCCCCGCGAGGTCGGGCGGCAGCGCGCCGGGGGCCAGCACCCGTTGCAGGTCCTCGGAACTGGCGGGCGCACCCCGGCCGGCGAGGCCGTGGTTGAGCACCGCCCCGAACACCGTGGCGCCGAGGGTGCTGCCGAGGTTGCGCGCGAACACGTTCGAGGCGGTGGCACTGCCGCGCTGCGACCACGGCACGATCTCCTGGATCAGAACCAGGGCGGCGGTGCTGAGCAGCCCCATCCCGAACCCCATGACCAGCGAGCCGGCGCCCGCCACCGCCGGGTGGCTGCCGTGGCCGAGGGTCAGCAGGACCGCCGCGCCCGTCGGCAGGAGCAGGCTGCCGGCGATCATGATCCGGCGCAGGGAGAAGCGGCCGATGCTGCGCGCCGCCAGCGTCGCGCCGATCGGCCAGCCGAGCACCATCACGGTCAGCGCCATGCCGGCGACGATCGGGCTCTGCCGCAGCACGCCCTGGACGTACATCGGCAGGAAGGTGGTGAGCCCGATCAGCGCCATCCCGGCCAGCAGCCCGCTGGCATTCGCCGCCGCGATCGGGCGCCGGCCCCACAGGCCGAAGGCCAGGATCGGCTCGGGCGCCCGGCGCTCCTGCCAGACGAGCAGCGCGGCGCTGGCCGCGAACACCGCCGCCGCCGCGCTGGCCGCGCCCCAGCGCCCCTCCCCGATTTCGGTCAGCCCGACCATCATCGCGGCGACGGCGGCGGTGAACAGGGCGGCGCCCGGCACGTCGATGCTGCGGCGCTCCCGCGCCACGCCCTCGTGCAGGAACAGCACGAAGAACGTCACCGCCACGACGCCGATCGGCAGGTTGATCCAGAAGATCCACGCCCAGGAGGCGTGCTGGATGATGAAGCCGCCGGCCATCGGGCCGATCACCGCCGAGACCGCCCACACGCTCGCGAGGAAGCCCTGTATGCGCCCGCGCTCCCGTGCGGTGTAGAGGTCGCCGACGATGGTCAGCGCCACCGGCTGGATCGCCCCGGCGCCGATCCCCTGGAAGAGCCGGAACGCGATCATCTCCGGCATCGTCCGGGCGAAGCCGCACAGGAGCGAGCCGGCGAGGAAGAGGCCGATCCCGGCGAGCAGCACCCTCCGGCGGCCGTAGACGTCGGAGAGCTTGCCGAACACCACCGTGGCGGCGGTCTGGGTCAGCAGGAAGGCCGAGAACACCCAACTGTAGAGCGACAGCCCGCCGAGGTCGCCGACGATCTGCGGCATCGCCGTCGAGACGATCGTCGCCTCGATGGCGACCATGAACATCGACGCCATCACGGCGGCGATCACGAAGGGCCGGCGGGTGGTGCGCGTGGCGGTCATGGGGACCCGGTGATCGAGGCAGCCGCGACGGCGCGGCGATCCGGCGCGGCCGGTCGACGGATGCCGAACTAGGCCCCGTCCGTGCTCCCGGCAAGCCTTCCCGGTCGCCACGTCCCGCAACGACGCGGCCCGGAACGATGACTGGGCGTCGAATGCCGGAGCGGAAGATCGGATGAACTCGGAAAAACTCTCGTCTCGACCCTGATCGCCATGCTGCTACAGTCTTCGCGCGGTCCCGGCCGCCGAATTATCATGCGGCGACCGCCGAGGCCGAGCGGCTGGGGCGACGCGTGGCAGCGGGGCGCGTGCCCGAAGGCTTCCGACCGTGAGCGATCCGATCGTGTCGTATTTGTCGCGGATGCCTGGTGCGAGCCGGTGCAAGGGCGCGCACGACGGGGGCGGGCGAATAATCCCGCTCCCGGAACGAACCGTCACCGCTCAGGTTGGTCCGGGTCACCAGCCGGGTCACCAGCGATGAGTTCGCCGATGGATCGTCCGCACGATGCCGCCCGGTTCCAGGAGCCCGAGACGATGGGGCGAGACGCCGGGACGCAGGGACCCGGGGAGCAGGATCCCGGCGATCGGGAACCTGGCGAGCAGGATCCCGGCGACGACGTCGTTCTCGCTCCGCTGGCCGACTTCCCGCATATCGACCTGCGCCAGAGCGGCGAGCCCTGGAACCGCCGTCGGCTCGCCGGCAAGGCGATGCGCGGCGAGGTGCCCCACGCCGCCCACGGCGACTGGAACCCGGCCGACGACCGACCCGACCCGATCGCCCTGATCGAGGCCACCCACGAGGGGCGCCAGCCGCACCTGGTCCCGCTGCGGGTCGCCCGGATGGCGAGTTCGCCCTTCGCCTTCCTGCGCGGCGCGGCGGCCGTGATGGCGTGGGACCTCGCCCGCACCCCGCGCAGCGGCATCGCGGTGGTGATGAACGGCGACGCCCACATCTCGAATTTCGGCCTGTTCGGCACGCCGCAGCGCGACGTCGTCCTCGACCTCAACGATTTCGACGAGGTGACGGTCGGACCGTGGGAATGGGACCTCAAGCGCCTCGTCGTCAGCATCGAGGTCGCGGCGCGGGACGAGACCGTTGCGGCCCAAGAGCGCCACGAGGCGGTGATGGCGGCGGTCGGCGGCTATCAGGCCACGATGGCCGAACTGGCGCCGCAGGGGCCCCTCGACGTCTGGCATCAGGCGGCGCGGGCCGACCAGCTCGACTTCTCCGGGATCCGGATCGACGCGCATTCGCAGTCGGTGGTCGAGCGGGCGGTCGCCAAGGCGCGCAAGCGCCACAACCGCAGCCTGCTCGACCGGGTCGGCGAGCGGCAGGTCAACGGCGGCTGGCGCTTCCGCGAGGAGCCGCCGATCCTCACCCGGGTCGACGACGACATCCGCGAGGCGGTGACCGCCGGGCTGGAGCGCTACGCCGAGACCCTGCCGCGGGAGCGCCGGTTCATGCTCAGCCGCTACCACGTCGTCGACGTCGCCCACCGGGTGGTCGGCGTCGGCAGCGTCGGCACCCGCGCCTACGTCGCGCTCCTGTGCGGCAATTCCGACCACGACGCGCTGTTCCTCCAGGTCAAGGAGGCGGTGCGCCCGGCCCACGCCCCCTACCTGCCGGGCATGCCCGAGCCCTATGCCTCGCACGAGGGCGAGCGGGTGATCTACGGCCAGCGCCTGCTCCAGGCGGTCGGCGACCCGCTGCTCGGCTGGACCAGCATCGGCGGGCGGCCGTTCTACGTCCGTCAGATGAAGAACATGAAGGGCGAGATCCCGGTCGGCTGCCTCAGCGGGCAGCCGCTGGTGTACTTCTCCTGGGCCTACGGCGCCCTGCTCGCCCGGGCGCACGCCCGCACCGGCGACGCCGCCGCGATCACCGGCTATTGCGGCCGGCGCCCCGACCTGCGCGAGGCGCTCGCCGCCTGGGCCCGCGCCTACGGCGACCGCAACGCCGCCGACCACCGGCTGCTGCTCGACGCGGTCGCGCAGGGCCGGCTCGAGGCGGCCGACGACCCGCAGATGTGATCGTCCTCCCGAGACCGCCGAATTCCGGGGATGACGGATCCGCCGCGGGACCCGGCACCCGGACCGGAACGTTCTCCGCACCTGACCAGGGACGGAACGCGGATCGGCGATGGCCAAGCGGAAGACACGGACGCACAGCGAGGTCGAGACCGGGGACCGGGTCGCGCCCCTCGTGCCCCTCGGGGCGCTGGCGGTGGCCCTGCTCGGGCTGCGGGAGACCGGCCGTCCGCTGGTCCACGTCGCCCGCGACGCCCGCCGCCTCGACGCCCTCGCGGGCCTGCTGCGCGGGCTCGATCCGGAATGCCGGGTCGCGGTCTATCCCGAATGGGACTGCCTGCCCTTCGACCGGGCCTCGCCGTCGCGCGGGGTCATGGGCGCCCGGGCCGGGGTGCTGCGCTGGCTCACCGACGAGGCCGCCCTGCCGGACTTCCTCCTCACCACCGCCCCGGCGCTGATCCAGCGGGTGCCGCCGCCGGAGACCTGGGGACCAGCCCATCTCGAACTCTCGCCGGGCGATCCCCTCGATCCCGAGGCGGTCACCGCCTTCCTGCGCCGGCTCGGCTACATCCAGGACGACCGCATCGACGAGCCCGGCGAGGTCGCGGTGCGCGGCCGGACCATCGAGGTGTTTCCCGCCGCCGCGCCGCGGCCGTGCCGCATCGAGCACGACGGCGCCCGGGTCACAGCGATCCGCAGCTACGACCCGGTGTCGCAGCGTTCCCTCGGCGAGGTCGACCGCCTCGTCGTCGATCCGGCGACCGAGGTGATCCTGGCGCCGGAGTCCGGCATCGCCTTCGCGCCGTTCACCGGGCAGGAGCACCGCCTCGCCGGATTCTACCCGCGCCTCGCCGGGCCGCTCGACGCGGTCGCGGGGGCCCGGCTGGTGGTCGAGGACGGCGCCGAGGCGCGGGCCGAGGCGTTCTTCGAGCAGATCGAGGAGGGCCGGTCCGGCCGCCGCGGCGGGGCCGAGGACGGCCTCTACCTGACCCGCACCGAATGGGACGCCTTCCGCCGCGCCCGCGAGGTCGCGGCGGCGAACGACAGCGAGGACGTGTCGGTCCCGGTCTTTGCCCGCGAGCGGCGGCCCAGGCCGGCCTTCGGCGAGGCGATGTCGCGCCGGCTCAAGGCCGGCGACCGCATTCTCCTCGCCGGCCCGGCCCAGGCCCTCAAGCGCCTCGTGCGCAGCGCCGAGCGGGCGGCCGCCCGCAAGGTCCGTCCGGCCGCGTCCTGGGCCGACCTCGCTCGCGCCAAGCCCGGCGAGATCCTGTCGCTCCCCGCTCCCGTCGAGGCCGGGTTCCGCGTGCCGCGCGAGGGTGCGACGGTCTTCGCCGCCGCCGACCTGCTCGGCGCTGCCGGAACCGTGGCCGAGGAACGCCCCGCCGCCCTGCCGATGGGCGAGGTCGAACTGCGCGTCGGCGACGTGGCGGTGGACCGCGATCACGGACTGTGCGTGTTCGAGGGTCTCGAATCCCTCGATGCCGGAGACGGCGACAGCGCCGAGGCGTTGCGCCTGCGCTTCCACGGCGACGCCACCCTGCTGGTCCCGGTCGCCCAGGCCGACCGGATCTGGCGCTACGGCTCGGACGAGGAGGCCGTGACCCTCGACCGTCTCGAAGGCGGCACCTGGGAGCGGCGCCAGCTCGAAGCCGAGGCGAGCCTCGCCAAGATGGCGCGCCGGCTCCTCGCCGAGGCCGGGGAACGCCGCGGCCGGTCGGCCCCGATCCTGGCGCCGCCGGCGCGCGAGATGGAGCGCTTCGCCGCCGGGTTCGGCTTCCCTCTCACCGCCGATCAGGCGGCGGCGTTGGACGCGGTGGCGGCCGACCTCGCCTCGGGCCGGCCGATGGACCGGCTGGTGTGCGGCGATGTCGGGTTCGGCAAGACCGAGGTGGCGCTGCGGGCCGCCGCCGCGGCCGTGCTCGCCGGGCGGCAGGTCGCGGTGGTGGCGCCCACCACGGTGCTGGTGCGCCAGCACGTCCGCACCTTCGCCCGCCGCTTCGCCCGGTTCGGCATCGAGGTCGCGCACCTGTCGCGCCTCGTCGCCCCGGCGGAGGCCAAGCGCGTCAGGGCCGGCCTCGCCGACGGCTCGATCCGCCTCGTCGTCGGCACCCATGCGCTCGCCGGGCGCGGAGTGACCTTCCACGACCTCGGCCTCGTCGTCATCGACGAGGAGCAGCGCTTCGGCGCGAAGGACAAGGCGGCCCTGCGCGAGGCCGCCGGCGACGGCCACATCCTGACCCTGACCGCGACGCCGATACCCCGCACCCTGCAATCGGCGCTCGCCGGGCTCCAGAGCCTCAGCGTGATCGCGACGCCGCCGGCGGTGCGCCAGCCGATCCGCACGGTGCTTATTCCGTTCGATCCCGACACCGTGCGGGCGGCGCTGCTGCGCGAGCGCGCCCGCGGCGGCCAGAGCTTCGTCGTCTGCCCGCGGATCGAGGATCTTCCGGCGGTCGAGGCGCGGCTGCGCGGCCTCGTCCCGGACCTGACCCTCGCGGTGGCGCACGGCGGCCTCAAGCCGGCCGAGATGGACGAGATCATGGTCCGCTTCGCCGACGGCGAGGGCGACGTGCTGCTCGCCACCAGCATCATCGAGAGCGGCCTCGACGTGCCGCGGGCCAACACGATGATCGTGTTCGACGCCGAGCGCTTCGGGCTGGCGCAGCTGCACCAGCTCCGCGGCCGGGTCGGGCGCGGCCAGCGCCGGGGCGTCACCTACCTCCTCGCCCGGCCGGACAAGCCGCTGGCGCCGGCCGCCGAGAAGCGCCTGCGCACGCTGGAGGCCCTCGACCGGCTGGGCGCCGGCTTCGCGATCTCGGCCCGCGACCTCGACCTGCGCGGGGCGGGCGACCTCGTCGGCGAGAGCCAGGCCGGGCACGTCAAGCTGATCGGGCTCGGCCTGTACCAGCACCTGCTCCACCTCGCCCTGCGGGCGGCCAAGGGCGAGCCGGCGGAGGACTGGACGCCGGAGATCCGCCTCGGCCTCGCCGGCCGCGTCCCGCCCGACTACATCCCGGAGCCCGAGATCCGCCTCGGCCTCTACACCCGCCTGCTGCGCCTGCGCGATCCGGGCGAGGTCGAGGCGCTGCGGCGCGAGGTCGAGGACCGCTTCGGCCCGCTGCCCGAGCCGGTCGAGGCGCTCATCACCCTGGCGCGCCTGCGCACCGGCTGCTTCGGCCTCGGGATCGCGCGTCTCAACGGCGGGCCCCAGGGCGTCGCGGCCGACCTGCGGCCCGGGCTGTCGTTCCCGGTCCTGGACGGACTCGTGGTCAAGCCGGGCCGGGTCGTGCTCGCCCGGGCGAGCGAGGATCCCACCGGCCGCGCCGCCCTCGCGGCCGAGCTGCTGCAGCGGCTTCAGGAGGCGTGGGAGATGTGAGGTTGGCTAAGCAGACTTGCGTTGGCAGGCCAACGCAAGTCTTCTTGAATTCTTGATTTTTCGCAGATTTTTGTCGCAAAACCGGATACCACTCTTGCGAAATCGGCTCAGGCCGGCGCGACCGGGGCGGTCGCCGCGACCGTGATGGTCGCCCGGTGCTCGACCGGGAAGTTGACGGAGCGGGCGATGAAGCACATCGCGTGCGCCTGCCTGTGCAGGGCCTCCGCCCGGTCGCGATCGGATCCGGCCGCGACCACGACCCGGGGCCGCAGGACGACGCCGGTGAACTGGCCGGCGCCGCCCGGTTCCTCGACCATGGTGCCCTCGGCCTCGTCCTCGTAGGAGACGACGACGAGGCCGGCCTCTGCGCACAGGCCGAGGTACCACAGCTTGTGGCAGGCCGAGAGCGAGGCCAGCAGCAGCTCCTCCGGATTCCAGCGGTCCGCATCGCCGCGAAAGCTCGGGTCGGACGAGCCCGGAATGTCGGGCTTGCCCGGCACCGAGATCCGGTGGTCCCGGCCGTAGCCGCGATAGGAGGCCGTTCCCTCGCCCCGGTTGCCGGTCCAGGTCACGGTGACCCGGTAGCCGTGCCGCCTGTCCGCCATCGCGTCCCTCCTGTCGGTGTTGCGGACCAACGGGATGCCCGTTCGACCCGGGATCCGGGCGGGTGCCGGATCGACAGGATGTCCCGCGAGGCGATCCGCCCCCGGCCCGGAACCAAGCATCATTCGCCGAAATGATCACCGTCTCGGCGGCGAAAATGATGCAGGGACAAGGACCCGAGCAGAGCTGCCTGGGGCAACTCTGCTTGGGCGAGGAGCGGACCGACGCGAAGCGCGGGCACGCCCGGTGCGGCGGCTCACGCGCCCTCGAAGCGCCCGCTGGCATGGGCCAGCATGGTGTAGACCTTACCGGATTCGGAGGTGAGGTAGGCGTTGGCCCGGCGCGGGTCCTTGTCGGTGCGCGAGACCTCGCCGAGCAGGCGCTCGAACTCGCGCACGTAGCGGTCGACCGTGCGGCGGAACTCGGGCTCGCCCTCGTAGCGCCGGCGGATCTCGTCGAAGGTCTGCTGGCCCTGCGCCGTGTAGAGGCGCCGGTCGAACAGGTTCGACTCCCCGCGGCGGTACCGGTCCCACAGGTCCACCGCCGCCTGATGGTCGATCATCCGGGCGATGTTGCTGGTGATCGAGTCGATCGTCCCGGCGCCCTCGTCGCGGCCCGGCTTGTCGCGGCCGCCCTTGTCGGCGGCCGGCTTGCCCGGAGCCCTGGCGGGGGTCGCCCCGTTGGCGGCCGGCTTGGCCGGGGCCTTGGCGGCCTCGGCGCCGTCCTCGTCCTGCGACGCGCGGCTCAGGAGGTCGGAGATCCAGCCGGTCCCGGCCTTGCCCGCGGGGGCGTCGCGCCGGGGCTCGACCGGGCCGGGCCTCACCGGGACCGGGCGCGGCTGGACTGGCTCCGGCGCGGGCGCGCCGCGGGCCGGGGCGGCGGCGCGGCCGGCCTCGGCGACCCGGGCGGGTTCCGCCTTCGGCTGGGCGACGTCGACCGAGCGGTTGGAGCGCGCGACCAGGGCCGACAGCTCGTTGAGGGCGCTGATCTGCTCGGCGACCACCCGCCGCATCTCGCTCGTCGCGTCCTGGGTCTCCTGCGGGATCGCGCTGACGCCCCGTTCGAGGTCGCGGCGGATCTCGTCCAGCGTGCGGCGGATCTCCGCGGCCATCCCGGTCAGGGTCTCGACCGTGCCCTGGAAGCGGGTCGCCGCATCGCCGAACGCACCCGACAGCTCGCCGGACGCTCCCTCGACCGCCTTGCGCACCGTCTCGGCGGTGCGGGCGCCCTGCCCGTCCGCCTCGGCCCGCAGGCGCTCGAACGCCGCGGCGACCGCCTCGCTCGCCGCCTTCGCGCGCTCGGCGACGCTGGCGCCGATCGCCCCGGTCCGGGCCTCGATCGACGCGAGCGTCTCCTCGATGCGGGCGCCGAAGCCCGCCGTGGCGCCGGTCAGGTCCCCGGCCCGCTCCTCGATCCGGGCGAGGAGCGCGTCGATCGCCTCGCGGCGCTCGGCGAGCGCCCCGGCCATCCGGTTCTCGGCCCCGTCGAGGGCGTTGGCGGCGTCGGTCAGGGTGCCGAGATGGCTGCGCGCGGTCTCGGCGAGGGTGCGCGCCCTCGCGTCGAGGCTGCTAGCGAGGCTGCCGGCCTGCCGCAGGGCGCCGTTGGCGGCGTCCTGAAGCGCGGCGACCTGCTCCGACACCCCGGTCGAGGCCCGGCCGGTCTGGGTCGCGATCTCGCCCAGCACCGCCTGGATCTGCGCGATGCGCTCGGCGAGGCCGCCCTCGACGGCGCCGAGGTTCTCGCCGGCCTCCCCGGCGATCTCCCGCAGGGCCGCCGAGGCCGCCTCGACCCGGCCGAGCAGGGCGCCGAGGTCTGTGCCGAGGCGGCCATGGGCCTCGTTCATCGCCTCGACCGCCTTGAGCGAGCCCTGGTCGACCGCCCGGCGCATCTCGTCGGCGGCGCGGGCCGACAGGGTCGCGAGTTCCCGGCTGCGGTGGTGCATCGCCTCCAGCACGGCGCCGACGCCCTCAGTCAGCGCCCGCTCCAGGGTCGCGCCGCGCTCGCCGATCGCCGAGACCAGCTCGCCGGCCGGGCCGTCGATCAGCTCGCGCAGTTGCGCGATCTGCCGGTCGAGGCCGCCGACCACCCGCTCGCCGCTGGCGTCCAGCGCCGCCACGAGGGCGGTGCCGCGCTCGTCCACCGCCTGCCGCAGGCTCTGCGCCGTCGCGTCGAGGCGGCGGCTGAGGTCGGGACCGCGGGTCTCGACCAATTCGGCCAGCGCCTCGGCCTGGGCGCCGAGGGTGCGGGCGAGGTCCGCGCCGCGGCCGTCGATCGCCTGGGTCAGTTCCCGCGCCGCCTCGGCGAGGCTGCGGGCGAGCAGCGCGCTGCGCTGGTCGATGAGGGCCGCGAAGGCCGCCGCCCGGCGGTCGAAGCCGGACGTCAGCAGCGCGTTGCGCTCGTCGACCGAGTCGCGCAGGGCGGTCAGCCGCTCGTCGAGGGCCGAGGTCAGGGCCGTGGTGCGGGCGTCGACCAGGGCGGCGTAGGCGTCGCTGCGGTCGTCGAACGCGTCGGCGAGCGCCTCGCCGCGGGCGGCGACCAGGGCCGCGAAGGCCCGCATCCGGCCGTCGATCCGTGCCGTAAAGGCGGCGCTGCGCTCGTCGACGCTGCCCGCCAGGGCGTCGGTCCGGGCCTGCATCAGCGCCGCGAGTTCCTCGCCGCGGGCTTCGACGAGCGCACCGAACGCCTCGGCACGCTGGTCGAGCACGCTCTCGACGGTCGCGATCCGGTCCTGGATCCGGGCGGTGATCGCCTCGCTGCGGTCGTCAAGCAGGCGGCCGAGGGCCTCCATGCGGTCGCCGGCGAGCCCGGCGAAGTCGCCCGACAGGCTCGCGAACTCGCCGACCAGCCCGGCCAGCGCCGCGCTGCCGCGCTCCACCGCGCCGGACAGTTCGGCGGTCCGGGTCTCCAGCATGCCGCCGAGCGCCTGCCCGCTGCGGTCGATCGCCTCGGCGAGCGCGCCGCCGCGGCGGTCGAACAGGGTGCCGAGCGCCCGGCTGCGGTCGTCCACCAGCGCGCCGAGGGCCTGGCTGCGATCCTCGACGACGTGGCCGAGGGCGTCGATGCGGGCCTGGAGCGCCTCGACCAGGGCGGTGCCCCGGGTCTCGATCGTCGCGGCCAGCTCGCGGCTCGGGCCGTCGACGAGGCCCGACAGGGTCTCGCCGGCCTGCGCCATCGTGTCGGCGAGCGCGGCGACGCGCTCCGCCAGTTCGCGGTTCAGCGCCGCGCCGGCCTCGACCGCCGCCGCGAGGTCGCGGGTGCGCCCGTCGAGGCCCGCGGTGAGCGCGTCGCCGCCGGTCTCGACGAGGCGGGCGATCTCCGCCCGGCGCTCGTCCACCAGCCGCACCATCGCGAGGGTCCGCGCCTCGAGGTCGCGGCCGAGCCCGGCCCGGCGCTCGTCGAGCAGACCGGCGAGGCTGCGGCGGCCCGCGTCCAGGGTGCCGTCGACCTGCGCGATCCGCTCCTGGATCAGCGCCGCGATCTCCTCGCCGCGCTCGCCGAGCAGCCGCGCGAGGTCGTCGCGCCGGCCGTCCACCAGGGCGGCGACCGCCTCGGTGTGCAGGCCGACCGCCGCGTCGAAGCCGTCGACCTGCTGCTGCAGGCGCCGCGCCAGGGCCTCGGCCCCGGCCTCGACGTGGCGGGCGAAGGCGTCGCCGCGGTCCTCGACCACGCTGGCGAGGGTGCCGGCGCGGGCGTCGAGGGTCTCGGCGAGGGCCGCGCCGCGGCTCTCGACCAGCCGGTCGAGGGCGTCGATCCGGCCGTCGAAGGCGGCGGCGATGGCCGCGGTGCCGCGCTCGACCGCGCCCTCGACGGCGCCGGCGCGCTCGTCGAGTACGCCGCGCAGGGCCTCGGCCTGGGCGTCGAGCAGGCCGTGCATCGCGCCGGTGCGCTGGTCGAGGATCTCGCGCAGCAGGTTGAGGCGGTGGTCGAACCCGGCCTGCATCCGGCCGGCGCGCTCGTCGAGCAGGCCGCGGATCGTCTCGGCCTGGGCATCCACGAGGCCGCGCAGGGCGGCCATGCGCTCGCCGAACTGGCGCTCGACGGCGGCGTCGCGGGCGTCGAGCATCGTCACCAGGGCGGTGCTGCGCGCCTCGGCGGTCTCGGCGATGCGGCCGGTGCCGGCCTCGATGGTGCGGTCGGCCTCGGCCACCACCTCGCGCAGGGTGCCGACCAGGGTCTCGCCGCGGGCCTGGAGCAGCTCGGCGAGCGAGGCGCCGCCGCGGTCGAACAGGCGCGCGATCTCGGTGATGCGCCCGCCGAGCGTGCCGAACAGGGCGCGGCCGCGCTCGTCGATCTCCGCCGTCATCGCGGCGGTGCGCTCCTCGACCAGCCGGGCCAGGGCCTCGGACCGGCCCTCGAAGGCCGTCCGGATCGCCTCGGCGTGGACCGCGAGGTCGCGGCCGGCCTCGCCGCCGTGGTTCTCGACGAAGCCGACCAGCTCGCGGGCGCGGCTGCCGAGTTCCTCGTCGATGGTGCGGGTGCGCTCCTCGATCAGGCGCAGGGCCTCCAGGGCCTTGGTGCCGAACGCCTCGTCGATGATGCGGCTGCGCTCGTCGAGGGCCGCGCCGACCGCGTCGAGGCGGGCGAGCACGCGCTCGTCGTAATGCGCCGCGTTGGCGTCGAGGCGGCGGGCGAGGTCCTCGGTGCGGCGCCCGAGCTCATCGCCGATCTCGCCGGCGCGGGCGGCGAGCGCGTCGCTCATCTGCTGGCTGCGGGCGGTGATCGCCCGGGCGAGCTCGTCGGCCCGGGCGTCGAGGGCCTGGGCGACCTCGCGGCCGCCCTCGGCCATGACGCGGGCCATCTCGCCGGCCCGCACGATCAGCGCCTCGTTGAGGGCGGTGGCGCGCGCGCCGAGATGCTGGTCGATATGGCCGACGAGGGTGCTGAAGGTCGCGCCGATCTCGGCGCTGCGCCGGGCCGAGCGCTCCTCGAGGGCACCGAGCTGGGTCTCGACCACCTCGCGCGCCTCGCGGGTCCGCTCAGCGATGCTCTCGGCGACGGCGCGGCCCTGGACGGTGATGAGCCGGTCCATCTCCTCCAGGCGGCCGCCGACCGCCTCGGTGAGGTGGCCGGTATCGCGAGAAATCCGCTCGGCCAGGATGTCGCCGCGGGCGATCACGTCCTGGAGCGCCGCGAGGCGGTTGGACAGGACCTCGTCGATCACCCGGCCGCTCGTCGCGGCGGTGTCGGTGAGCGCCTCGCTGGTACGCACCAGGGCGTCGTTGACCCGGGCGCCCTGGCTCGCGACCGCCACGACGATGTCGCGGCCGACCGTGGCGAGCTGCATCCGGGCCTCGTCGGCCTGCTGGCCGATCAGCGCGGTGACGCTGCGGCCGTGCTCGCCGAACGACGACTCGACCTCGATCAGGCGGGTCGCGAGCGCACCGCCGACATCCTCGCCCGAGCGGGCGATGGCGGCCACAGCCTCCTCGGCCCGCGCCGACAGCCGCTCGACCGCCGCCTGCAAGGCCGCATCGGTCTCCTCGGTCCGGGTCCCGATCGTGCCGCTGGCCTGCGCCGCCGCCCGCTCGAACCGCTCCGCCGCCTCGCCGCTGCGCGCGTCGAGGGCCCCGGTCACCGTCGCGGCCGAGCCGTCGATCCGGGCCGCCGCGGCCTCGGCGGCGCGCACGAAGCGCTCGACCGCCTCCTGGCTGCGCGCGTCCAGCGCACCGCCCACCGTCTCGGCCGAGCCGGCGATCGCCGACGCCGCCTCCTCCGCCCGCGACGCCAGACGACCGATCGACGCCCGCAGCGCCGCGTCCGCCTCCTCCGTCCGCAGACCGATCAGCCCCGCCGCCTCCTCCGCCAGACGACCGAACGTCGCCGCGATGTCCTGCGTGCGAAGATCCAGCGCCCCCCGCACCGTCTCGGCCGAGCCCGCGATCACCGACGCCGCCTCTTCCGCCCGCGCCGCGAGCTGGCCCAGCGACGCGTTCAGCGCCGCATCCGCCTCGCCCGCCCGCAGGCTCAGCGTCCCCGCGGCCTCCTCGCTGCGGCTCACCAGCCCCAGCAGCGCCTCGCGCAAGGACGCGCCCGCCGCCGCCGTGCGCTCGCCCAGCGACGCGCCCGCCTCGTCGGCCGCCGACACCAGCGCCAGCGCGGCTTCCGCGCCGCGCGCCCGCACCGCCTCGGCCGCCGCCTCGGTGGCGAGGCGGAACGCCTCGACGCTCTCGGCCGTGCGGGCACCCACCGCCTCCTGCGCCTCGCCGGAAGCGGCGCGCAGCACCGCCGCGACCTCCGCCGTGCGCGCGCCGAGTTCGCTCGTCGCCCTCTCGGCGACCTGCCGCAGTTGCGCGGCGGCCTCGCCGGCGCGGCTTTCCAGTTCGCTGCCCGACGCCTCGACGGTGCGGCGGAAGACGTGCGCCACTTCCACCGTGCGCGCGCTCATCGCGCCGGTCGCCTCCTCGCTCGCACGGCGCAACACCGCCGCCGCCTCTGAGGCGCGGCCGTCGAGTTCGTGGTTCAGGCCCTCGAACGCCTTCCTGACCTCCTCGACCGCGCCGGCGCCGGAGGCCGACGCCGCGTGGGCGCTGTCCTCGGCCGCGCGCCGGAACGCCGCCACCGCCTCGGCGGCCTGGGCCGCGAGAGTCTCGGCAGTGGTCGCGCCGGCGGCGCGGATCGCCTCGGAGGCTTCTGCCGTGCGGGCCCCGACCGCGCCGGTCGCCGCCTCGGTGGCGAGGCGGAACGCCTCGGCGGCTTCCGCCGCGCGCAGGCCGACATCGCCGCCCGCGGTCTCCGACGCCTGCCGGAACAGGGCCGCGACCTCGGCGGCGCGCCGGTCGAGATCCTGGCCGACCGCCTCGGCGGTGCCGCGCAGGGCCGCGACCGCGGCCTCGGCCCGCGCGTCGAGCACGCCCTGCAGCGTCTCGGCGGCGGCCCCGAAGGCGGCGCCGGCGGCGGCGGAGCGGGCGGTGAGGCCGTCGAGCAGCCCGGCGGTGCGGGTCTCGAACGCCGCGCCGAGTTCGGCGAGCGAGCGGTCGAGGGTGCCGGCGGCCTCCTGGCCGCGGGTGCCGATGAGCGTCGCGACGCGCTCGCCGGTCTCGGCGAGACCCTGCTCCAGGGCGCCGCCGCGCACGGTCAGCGTCTCCTCGATGCGGCCGATCGTGCCTTCGAGCTGGCTCGACAGGTCGGCGCCGCGGATGCCGATGACCTGGGCGGCCTCCTCCAGCACGGTGACGAGATCGTCGCGCAAGGCCACCGCCTTGCCGGAGAACGCCTCCAGCACGCCGTCGCTGGCGCGGGTGAGCGAGGTCTCGGCGTCGCGGGCGCGGGTCTCGAGCGTCGCGACGACCTCGGTGCCGGCGGTCTCGATCTCCTCGCGCAGGGCGCGGCTGCGGTCGGCGATGTGGGCCGCCACGGCGCTGCCCGAAGCGGCGAAGCGCTCGGTGATCTGGGCGCCGGTCTCGGCGAAGCGCTCGGTCAGGTCGCCGCCGCGGGCGAGGAAGTTCTCCTCCAGGGTGCGGGCCGAGCGCTCGAACGACTCGCGGGTCTGCTCGCCCTGGCTGTTGAGGGCCTCGACCACCTCGGCGCCGGTCGCGGCGAGGGAGCGCGACAGGGCGCCGGCATTCTCGGCCAGCGTCGCGGTCAGCAGGCCGCCGGTGCGCTCGAACGCCTCCGTCACCTCCCGGGCGCGGTTCTCCAGCGAGGCGGTCACGCCGTCCCCGATGCCGGTCAGGCCCGACCGCACGCCTTCGCTGGTGGCGAGCAGCCGCTGGACGAGGTCGTCGCCGCGCTCCGACACGCCGGCGACCACCCGGTCGCCGGCGGTTTCGAGCGAACGGGTGATCTCGTCGCCCTGCCGCGCGAGGGCGGCGGTGATCTCCTCGCCGCGGCCGCCGAGGGAGGCGGTGACGCGCTCGCCGGCGCCGCTCACCGCGGTGACGATGCGGTCGGCGGCGGTGTCGAGTTCCTGGGTCAGGCTCTGGTGCGAGCCCTGGATCGCGCCGCGGACCCGCTCGGCGTTGGCGACGATCGATTCGCGCTGCGCCACCAGTTCGTCGACGAGGGTGCGGATGCGGATCTCGTTGTCGGAATAGGCCCGCTCCAGGGTCGAGATCTCGCCGCGGACCAGGGTCTCGAGTTCGCCGGCCCGGGCGAGCGCCCGCTCGACGCCGTCGCCGACCGCCGCGACCTCGCGCCGGACCGCCTGCGACATGGTGAGGACGGCATCGGTGGAGAAGCCCTCCGGCTCGGCGAGCCGGATCGCCACCTCGCCGACCGCGCGGGCGACGAGGCGCATCTCCTGGGCGCGCACCGCCAGCATCGCGGCGATGAAGAACAGCAGCACCGGCGCCAGCACCGCGGCGGCGCCGACCGCCGCCTGGAGACCGCCGAGCGCGGCGACGAAGCCCGCGACGTCGCCGACGGACTGGCGCCAGACCAGCACGCCGAACCCGGCGAGCCAGAGGAGCGAGGCGACGAGGGCCACCAGGTAAGGCGCCCGCGAGGGCTGCACCCTAAGGGTCTGCTGCAGGGCGCCGACGCTGCGGCGGTCGTCGTTGGCGACGAGGGAGCGGTCGGGAGGCAGCAGCCCGCCCTCGCGGCGGGGCTCGCGGCCGAATTCCGGCAGCGCGCTGCCGTCGAAGCCGGGCTCGCCCGGGCGGCGGGCGGCGTCGGTCAGCGGGTCGGAATCGTCGACGTCGGGCAGGCGCGGCTCGGTCCGGCCGCCCGCCCGGGACTCGGTGGAGGGATCCAGGTTGAGGGCCTGCTCAATCGCCGACAGCGCCGCTTCCGTCGGATCCTTGAGCTTCTTGTCCGTCGCCATCGAACGCCTCGTACGCCTGAACTGATCCGGCGGCTCCGCCGGGGGTGCCGGACCACCCCCCTCGGTCGCGCCGCCCACGGGCCGCGCAACCCCGCCATCATCGTTGAGCAAACCTTAGACCCAAGGAGTAGCAGGGGGATACCCGAACCGCGCGAACCCCACCGAAATCCTTAACCGAATGGTTACCATGCCACGCCGGGCGTGCCCGTCTCGGAGCTATCCCGCGGTGCCGGCACCGGATTCCGGACCCGGCCGCGGCCGGAGCGCCTGTGAACCCGCCTGTGGACAGCGACCGGACGGGACGGCACCGGACCCGCCGCCCGCCCCGGGCCCGACCCCGGCCGGTGGTCATCGCCAATGGTTACGCTTAGAACAGAGCCCCGACAGCAAGGTCACGGCGCCGTCGCGGCGTCGTCGTCCACAGCATGGGGGCCGGATGACGGCATGGACGTGAACGACATCCTGCTCGACCGCGAACACCTCGCCCGCCAGACCTTCGGCGACGAGGCGCTGGCGCGCGAACTCCTCGACCTCTTCGCCGAGCAGTGCCGCCGCCTCGGCCCGGCCATCGCCGACGAGGCCCGCGGCCCCGACGACCGGGCCGACCTCGCCCACACCCTCAAGGGATCGGCCCTCGGTGTCGGGGCGAACCGCATCGCGGTGCTCGCGAGCCGGATCGAGGCGGCGTTGCGCAACGGCGACCGGCCGCAGGCGGCGGATCTCACCGGCACCCTCGCCGGCGTCATCGGCGAGACCGTCGCGGTGCTGTGACCGACGACCCGCCGGTCATACGATGTCCGATCATCGCTTCGCGATGCGGACATCGGCTTCGCTCAGAGCCTGTTTGACTCTCGATTTAAAGAACAAGCTCCCCCCTTTCCCGGACGACTGGAACGCAGTGGAAGGAGATCCGGGATCCAGCACAACAATGCGCGAAGCGTCCATACTCAGCGACAGTGCTGTCAGGCTGAGCCGCTTCGCGGCACATCTGACGTCTGGTTCCCGGATCTCCTTCCGCTATCGCTTCAGTCGTCCGGGAAAGTGGTGCTTCGCGCGATAAATACGATGGACCATCGCTCAAAAAGGCTCTCATGTGCCGCGCGGGCTCGTGACAAGAATTTCGGAACGAATCGTCCCGAGATTCTTGTCAGATCTTGGCCGGGTCGAACCAGATGCAGCTGCGGGCGATCACCGCGAACACGACTTCCGCGCCGGCCGGCTGCGGCAGCACCTGTCCGTCGACCGCGACCGTGGTCTGTTTCGAGGTCGTGCCGTCGCCGAAGGTCTGCGGCCGCGAGACGTAGCAGTACTGCCGCTCGGGCTTGGCCTCGTCGCCCTTGAAGTTCCAGCCGGTGACGATCGAGCCGTCGAGATACGGCACGGTCTTGAACACCGTGAAGTCGGTGCGCACGGCGGCACCGGCCGCCGCCTCGGACTTGCCCTGGTTCTTGATCGCCGCGACGTCGGGCCGGCCGGCCGGCGCCGGCGGCGCGCCCTCCAGCTTCAGCGTCCGGTCGGTCAGCGTGACCTCGCCCTTGGTCTTCAGCGTCACGTCGCTGAGCGCGGTGGTGAGCGCGGCGGCGAGCTTGTCGGCGGCGCCGCGCACGTCGTTCATCGCGGCGTAGCCGTAGAAGGCGGCCCCCAGGCCGATTCCGCCGAGCGCCAGCAGCAGGCCGAGGCCGCCGGCCCGGAACAGGAACGCCCGGGCGGCGATGATGCGGGCCTCGGCGCGCAGCCGCCCGTTGACGTGCTGGGCCAAAGCCACGTTCTCGGGGGTGCCCGGGGCGAGATAGCTCATCGTGAGGGGTCTTCCGTCATACGAAATCCGATTGATCGCTTCGCAATGGGAATTTCGGTTTCGCTCAGGCGCCGCGCGGGCTGGTGATATGGTTTTCGAACGATTCGTCCAAAAACCGTATCAGGCCGGGGCGCTGCCGCCGGCCGGGGGCACGCGGCGCTGGTCGAGGGGGATCGCCGCGCCCGACGCGATGGCGTCGCGCACCGAGCGGTGCAGCGAGGCGTTGACGCCGCTGACGATGCTCTCGGCGAACGGCGCCAGGATGTATTGGGCGCCCTCCGCGTCCATCGCCGCGCCGAGGTCGTCCTCGTCGCCGTAGGTGCGGCGCAACTGCACCGAGCACAGGGCGAGCAGCGTCGACGCGAAGGCGGCGCAGAGCGCGGGGACGAACACGAAGATGCGCAGGAAGGCGTGGACCTGCTGATCGGTCACGTCGACCGGGTCGACGCCGTAGACCATCGCGGTGAAGGAGTGGAGCTGGGAGCGGCGCACCGCGTCGCGGTAGCGCGCATCCGCCTCGGCCACCCGGCGGTCGGACTCGCCGCGGTCCAGCTGCGCCCGGGCGGTGCGGGCCTCGGCGAGGTTTCTCGTCACCGCCGCCCGCTCGTCGTTGACCGATTTGAGGCTCCCGGCGATCGTCGCGGTGCGCGGGTCGGTGACGCAGCGCAGGTAGTTGTAGCGCTGGCCCTTGCTGTTGGTCCCGGACACCCGCTCGCAGCGCTGGCCGGGCAGGCCGGCGAGCTGGGCCGAGGCCTCGGAGGTGCGCTTGTCGAGGGATTCCGACTGGGCGGTGTACTGGGCCACGCGGGCGTCGGCCTGGACGATGCGGGTGTCGAGGCTGGCGCGGTCGGCCTCGGCCTCCTTCAGGACGGAGCGGGCCTTGCTCGCCTCGGCGAGGCGGGGATGGAACATCATCTCGCCGAGCTGCGACACCGACTTGGTGGTGACGCCCGCCGCCATGACGATGCCGACGATCGCGAGGCCCTTGATCCACCAGTCGCGCTGCACCCGGATCAGGATGCCGAGCGGGACCCGGCACAGCTCGATCGCCGCGTAGACGATCGGCGCCAGCAGCATGAACCAGAAGCTCTGATCGCCAGGCGTGGCGTAGGTCTCGGCGAAGAACCACGCCCCGGCGAGGGAGGCGGCGATCACCAGGAACTCGACGAGGTAGGCGATGGAGACGTAGCCCCAGCGGATGCGATAGCCCTTCTGCACCGCGCGCGCCTGCCTCCAGGCGTCGGTCTCGTCGGTCCAGGCGCGGCGCTCGCGGGCGACGACGCGGTCGGGCGGTTGTCTCATCGGCGGTCCCCGCGCGGCTCGCGAAGGCCGCGTAACGGAATCTCAATCGGTCCCCGTTGCAGGCTTTTGCGCCGAAAATGCGCCACGGGCGAGTCCTTCGCGCCTCGGGCGGGTTCCGGCGCTCCCGAACCGCGCCATCGCCAGCCCGCGCGGCGCTCGAGCGAAGGCGAAATCCGCATCGCGAAGCGATCCCGGAGGATCGCCGAGCGATCGATCGGATTTCGTATGACACTGGTGCCCGGCCGGCACGCGGCTCGTTCGGAAGGGCCCGACGGCGCCCCCCGGTCCCGGAGGCGTGCGGCCGTCACGGCCGGAAGCCGGCAGCGTCCGGGGGCAGGTGCCTCAGCCGACGCCGCGCTGGGTCGGCGCCGCCAGGGTGGTGACGAGGCGGATCAGCTCGCCCTGGCGCTCGGTCCCGGTCTTGAGGAAGATCCGCTGCAGGTGGGTCCGGGCCGTGGTGGGCGCGATGGCGAGTTCCTCGGCGGCGGCGCCGAGGCCGTCGCCGACCACCAGCGCCGAGAGCAGGCGCGATTCGGTCGGGGTGAGGTGGTGGGTGCCGGCGACGACCGCGACGCCGTTGCGGCACTGCGCCTCCGGGCTGCCGATCAGCACGAGGGCGGCGCCGTGGACGGGCGAGGCCGGCCGCCGCCCGCGGGCGAGCGGCAGCACCGTGGCGGCCACCGCCATTCCGGTCGGCCGCGCGATCGCGACGTCGGTCGCGGTCCCACCCTCCCCTGCGGCCGCGACGGCGGCCGCTAGGGCGCGCTGGAGGCAGGCATCGGAGCCGGATTCGCGCGCGAGCAGGGTGCCGCCCTGGATCGTCAGGGCATCCCCGTGGCGCACCAGCGCCTCGGCCGCCGGGTTGAGGAAGATCACCTGCCGGCCCTCGTTGAGCACCAGGACCGCGCTCGACAGCGCGCCGAGGCAGGTTTCGAGGAGTTGCTGGCGTTGACGGCCGAGCCACACCTCCTGGCCGAGGCGAAGGGCGCGGATCATGTGGGGCATGAGCCGGCGCAGCAATGCGAGGCCGTCGTCGGCGACGTCGGCGCCCGGCGCGCATCGCATCGCGGCGTGACGGTCCGGGCCGGGCCGGGACCCGTCCAGTGCGGCGAGGAGCGAATCGCGCAAGCCGGCCGGCACGGCCCGGTCGCCGAGGACGTCGGACCGGGCTTGCCCCTCGGCCGGCAGGATCGTCGAGTGCGCGTCGGCGAAGCCGGCCCGCAGAGACGGGCCGGAATCGGGGAACGGCGCGACCCGGACGAGGTCGCCGTAGAGGCGCTCGATCCAGTGCGGGTCGGGCTGGCTGCGGGGGATCGGCCGCTCGCCGGTCCGCCCGGCCCCACCGGACGCACCGGGACCGGCGAGTTGCGAGAAGCGGGCGCAGACCCGGTCCCACCCGCCGGGATCGAAGGCCGCCTCGTAGATCGCATCCACCACGCCGAGGTAGTCATCCAGTCCGATCTCGGCCATGGTGCCTCCCCGGCGAACGACACCTCGTTGCCTCGGGGTCAGCCTCGGCCAGGGCCGCGCTCCCGTCATCCTCCATTCGGGTGAGATCGCCGGGGGTGGACCACGTACATTCGGAGGTGACCCGTTGGAGAACGCATCGCGGCAGTCGGACCCGTTCGAGATCCGGCCGGGCGAGGAGACCATCCTCCTCCCGGAGGCGTTCGACGCCGGGCTCTACTACATCGGCCGGATCCGCACGCCGTGGACCCAGCGCGAGGAGTGTCCGAAGAACGCCGCGCAGTCGCCGGCCGTGTGCAGGCTCGAACTCGACCCGCGCTACGCGCCGGGCCTGCGCGATCTCGCCGGCACCAGCCACCTGATCGTGCTGTACTGGATGGACCGCGCCCCGCGCCATCTCGTCGCCCAGCGGCCCCGGCACGCCCCGGCGAGCCGCGGCACCTTCGCGCTGCGTTCGCCGGCCCGTCCGAACCCGATCGCGGTTTCGGTGGCGGACCTGCTGGAGATCGGCCCCGACTGGCTCCGGGTCCGCGGCCTCGACTGCCTCGACGGCACGCCGCTCCTCGACATCAAGCCGTACTTCGCCTCGACCGACGCGAAGCCCGGGGCGACGGTCGGCTGGCGGGAGGCCCGGTGAGGCCGGCGCCTCACGGCCTGCGTCGCTTGCCGACCCAGTCGCGGGCGAGATGGCGCCAGCGGATCGCCGCGGCGACCGCCTCCGGCGGCTGCCACGCGCCGGGCGGCGCCAGGACCCACTCGGCGACGGTCTCGCGGTCCGGGTAGAGGTCGGCGAGCACCGGGCTGTCGAGGGTCGCCGAATCGAGGATGTCGGCAAAGGCGGTGTCGTGGACCGCCCGCACGATCGCGTGTTCGAGCAGCACGCCGGGTGCGAGGTCGGACCGGGTCTCGTCGTAGGCGGTCTTCAGCAGCACCGCGGTGCCGCCGCCGACGAGCGACAGGCTCGCGGCGATCGGCCTGCCGTCGAGCCGCAGCAGGTCGGCCCGCGGCACCACCGGGTCGTCGGCGGGCCGGAACAGCGCCCGGGCGAAGGCGGCGGTGTCGGGCCGGCAGGCCAGGGCGGTCCCGGCCCGGCCCTTCCACCCCGCGCGCTCCAGGGCGAGGAACGCCTCGACCGCCGCGGCGAGGTCGCCGTCCGGCCCGACGCTCTCGACCGCGACCTCGCCGGCCTCGGCGAGGCGGCGCTCGCGGCGGCGCAGGTCCTTGAGGCGGCCCTTGCGCGGATGCCCGGCGGCGAAGGCCGCGAAGCTGGCGCGCCGGTGCAGCACTGGGCGCGCGAAGGCGCCGACCGCCACCCGGCGCCAGCCGCGCTCCTCCAGGACCGCGAGCAGGCCCGGCCCGACCGGCGCCCGGTCGGGCAGCAGCGGCCACCACCACGAGCGCCCGCCGCCCGCCCGGGCCAGCCCGTCGGCGAGGGCGGCGAGGATCTCGGGTCCGTCGCTCGCGGCGACGAGGGGCAGCGTCGCGGTCACGTAGGGCGAGGTGAAGGGCGAGGCGACGCCGAGGGGACCCGGCCGGACGCGGAACGGCAGCAGGGCGACGAGGTCGCCGCCGCGCCGAACCGTCACGCAGGCGAGATCGGCCGGAGCGAGGCCGTGGGCGCGGTGCGCCTCGACCATCCTCCGGCCGGCCTCGACCGAGGGCGCGGCGGCGCGGCGGGCGAGGTCGTCCCAGGCCTCGGGCCGTTGCGCCAGAGCGGCGGCCGAGACGATCTCTGAGCGAAGGATGGTGGCCCGGGCAGGCCTCGTCTCGGCGGCGGTCATCGGATGCGCCTCGCGAGGGCCGGGGTGGCGAGGCCGTGGATGCGCCGGGCGAGGAGCGCGAGGATCGCCCCGCGGGCGACCGCGATCCCGCCGGCGGCGATTGCCGCGCCCATCACCCCGAGGAATGGGACCAGCGCCAGGACGAGGACCGCCGCGACCGCGACGAGGCCGAGGGTGACCGCAGCGCAGGCCCCCTCCCCGCCGAGCATGGTCAGCACGTCTTCCGCCGGGCCGAACGCCGCCGCGCCGATCTGCCCGGCGACCAGCACCGCGAGGAGGCCGGCGCTGGCCCGGAACTCCGGGCCGAACAGGCCGAGCAGGACCGGCCCCGCGGCGGCCAGCGCGAGGCCGGTGGCGAGGGTGGCGAGCAGCGTCAGGCGCGACCAGCGCCGCACCAGCGCGGCGAGGCGGGCGCGGTCGCCGCGGGCGGCCGCCTCGGCGTAGCGCTGTGCCGTGACCGCCGAGGCGGCGAAGGACACGAAGACGAGGAATTGCAGCAGACGTGTCGCGGCGAAGTACAGCCCGACCTGCTCGGGCGACAGCAGGAAGCCGAGGATCAGCACGTCGACGAAGTTGAAGCCCGAGCCGGCGAGGTCGACCAGCGCCAGCGGCAGGGCGGTGCGCATCCAGGTGCGGCCCCGGTAGGCGCGGGGGCCCGGCCAGAGCCGGCGCAGGCGCCAGCCGAGGAGCCCGGCCTGGACCGCGAGCGCGACCGCGGTGGCGGCGAGGGTGGCGGCGACCGCGACCCGGGCGTCCGCCGGGGCGCCGGCGGCCACCGCCGCCAGCATCGCCGCCATGATGAGGCCCTGCCGCAGCAGGTAGGGCGGCACGATCGCCGCGAGCGTCCAGTTCCGGCTGCGGGCGACGCCCTCGCAGAAATCCTGGAGCGCGAACAGCGGCAGGATCAGCGCGGCGAGGAGCGCCGGGGCGAGGTAGGTGTCGGGCAGGAGGCGCGGCCACACCATGACGGCCCCCGCCCCTGCGGCCGCGAGCGCCGCGGCGGCGCCGAGGGAGAGAGCGGCCCCGAAGACCAGGAAGGCGCGCTCGGAAGCCGTCTCGCCGCCGACCCGATAGGCCGGCAGGAAGCGGCAGGCGGCCTGCGACAGGCCCCAGGTCGAGGCGTGGCCGAGCAGCGCGGTCCAGATCCAGATCGTCGCGAAGATCCCGTACTCGGTCCCGCCCATCAGGCGGGCCATCAGCACCTGGGCCGCGAAGGCGCAGGCGGCCGCGCCGATCCGCACGCCGAACACCACCACTGCGGTCCGGGCGAGCCCCGCCTCCGGCGAAGGCGCCTCGTCGATCGTCAGTCCCGCCGCCATCGTGTCCCCGGATCGCCGTTCCCGGGAGCTTGGGGGCTGGCGGCTTGCGGGGCCGTTAAGGCGATCGGGTGGGATCGCGGCATCCCGCGCATCGGACGGGGCGTCGTTGGGGAGGCCGATTCAAGCGGGCACGCCGAACCCTCCTCCCTCTGCGGGCAGGGTGATCGCGCAGGAGAATTTCGTTCTCATTTCTCGGCGATGAGCTCGATCGCTTCCCGTGTCGGCCGGCCGGTCAGGAGGCGGCGCCCTCGCTCCGTCGGCGGGAACGGTTCGCGACCGACCGGTGGGCGGCTTCGCGCCGGCCGGCCGGTCAGGTGCGCTCCCGGGCGAGGGCGTCGAGGGCGGGCGCGAGGCCGCGCCACGAGAGCGGGATCGTCACCTCCTGGCCGCCGGCATCCCGGATCAGGATCCGGCCGGGCTGCTCGGTGCCGCGCCAG
>NZ_SACP01000159.1 GCF_004004555.2 Methylobacterium oryzihabitans | reverse complement strand
CGCGTGAATGCGCTGTCGATCAGTGCGGTGTCGAGGCGGCGCAAGTGGCGCAGGGCGTCGCCGAAGAAGAACGACGCTTCCAGGCCGAGCAGTGCCAGGCTGTCGCCACGCGGCAGGCCCAGGTCCAGCAACAGGGTTTGCTGGCCGCTCTCCTGCACCACCCGGGCCAGGTGGGTAGTGAGCAATGCCCCGTCGGCACTGCTTTGTACGCCGAACAGCACCGTCAGCCCGCCGAGGGCGGGGTTGCTGGCCACCGCCGGCATGCGCTTGCCCAGGCGGCGCACCAGCCCGGCCACTTCGCTTGCGCGCGAGCCATAGGCGACGAAGTCGCGGGCGCCAGCGCGCATGGCGTGCAGCACCAGTTGGTTGTCCATGCCATCGCCGAGGGCGACGATCGCCAGCATCGGCTTGGCCTCCAGCACCCCGTCGATCAAGGCGCAC
>NZ_SACP01000158.1 GCF_004004555.2 Methylobacterium oryzihabitans | reverse complement strand
ATGTGCTGCTTGGCGGCCACCTGGATGAACTGGTTGTCGACCTGCAGGGTGTAAGAACCTTCGGTCACTTGCACCACGGTGTCTTTCTTGACCGTTTCGGTGTGCGTACCGCCAACCGTGATCGAGCGGTTGTTCCCTACATCATGGGTCTCATCCAGCTCGATTTCGGTATCCATGTTGCGCTCGGCATGCATGATGATCTGCTCGGCGCCGGCCTTGTCTTCGAAGCGGAAGAAGTTGGCGGTACCGCCGTCACCCTTCATCGAACGTGTCAAGAACCCACTCTGGGTCTTGTTCGCCGGCAGCGACCATGGCGGGGTGTTGGTGCTGTTGTAAAGGCTGCCCATGATCAGCGGCCGGTCCGGGTTGCCGTCGAGGAACACCACAACCACTTCGTCGCCTATGCGTGGGATCTGAATGCTGCCGAAGCCGCCGCTGGCACC
>NZ_SACP01000157.1 GCF_004004555.2 Methylobacterium oryzihabitans | reverse complement strand
CTGGCGTTCTGCTTCGACCGCAGCGAAAACAGCCTGTACCTGCTGAACGAGCAAAGCCGCAACATCTGGATCACCCCGGAGAACTACCAGGAAGTGGCAGTGGTGTTCGACCAAGCCTTCCTGGCCCGCCATGGGCTGGACCCGCAACGCCTCGAAGGGTTGTTCATGGAGCCGCTGGGCAGTGGGCAGAACGCATTGTTTGGCAGCTGGCTGAGTGCCACGCTGACCCGCCTCGGGCAGGCCGACTGCCCATTGCAGGGGCAAGCCCTGGCGGAACAACTGCTGGAGGATTGCCTGTTCATTCTCGATAACGCCAGCCAGCGCCTGCAGGGCATAGCCTTGGGGCGGCGCGACGAAGAGCGGGCGATCATGCGCCGGGTCAGCGAGTGGGCGGCGGACTGCCCAGAAGAGACGTTGAACCTGGTGGAGCTGGCAGATGTTGC
>NZ_SACP01000156.1 GCF_004004555.2 Methylobacterium oryzihabitans | reverse complement strand
CGCCGAAGCCCGCGGTGGCGTCGTAGGTCTTGGTGCCGGTGACGGTGAGCAGCGCCGGATCGACCGTGAGCGCGCTCGCGTTGCCGGCGGCCTGGACGAAGCGGTAGTTGCCGTCGATGGCGGTGAGCCCGCCGCCCGTGATCGCGTAGGTGCCGACGTGGCTCGAGGGCGTCGCCCCGGTCGCGAAGGCGAGGGTGCCGGTGGTGGCGCTGCCCTGGCTCTCGCCGGCGACGAAGCCGCTCACCGTCCCGGTCGGCGCCGGGTTGGCCGCGCCGTAGATCCGCGCCGCCGGGTCGGCGGTGTAGGTCAGCACCGCGGGGGAGATGGCGGCGGAGAGCGTCGGCAGGCTGAGACGGTAGTTGCCCGCATCGGCCCCCGTCAGGCCGAGCCCCGACAGGGCCACCGCGATCCCGGTGCCGGCGTTCCTGCTGGCGAAGGTGCCGA
>NZ_SACP01000155.1 GCF_004004555.2 Methylobacterium oryzihabitans | reverse complement strand
TGGACGGGGCTACGGCACCGTTTTCCGGACCTTGTAGAAGGTCAGCGACAACCAGGACAGTCATTTAGATTACCTTCGCTTCGTTCTTCAGCTTCTCGACCAGTTCGGCCACCGACTTGACCTTGATGCCAGCGCTGCGGGCAGCCGGCGCTTCAACTTTCAGGGTCTTGTTGGTGGAGGCGAGGGAAACGCCCAGCGCGTCTGGAGTAACGGTCTCCAGCGGCTTCTTCTTGGCCTTCATGATGTTCGGCAGCGACGCATAGCGTGGCTCGTTCAGGCGCAGGTCGGTGGTAACGATGGCTGGCAGGTTCAGCGACACGGTCTGCAGGCCGCCATCGATTTCACGGGTGACGTTCAGCTTGTCGCCGGCGACTTCCACCTTGGAGGCGAAGGTGCCCTGGGCGTAGCCGGTCAGCGCAGCCAGCATCTGGCCGGTCTGGTTGTTGTC
>NZ_SACP01000154.1 GCF_004004555.2 Methylobacterium oryzihabitans | reverse complement strand
AGAAGCCGATCAAGAAGTCCAAGCAGGGCCGCTTCCAGATCATTGACGTGTGCGGCATGATGGACCCCATCACCAAGTACACCCACCAGTTCGCCTCGGCCGACAACATCCCGTCGCGCATGCGCGAAGCCTTCCGCCTGGCTGAAGAAGAAAAGCCGGGTGCGGTACACCTGGAACTGCCGGAAGACATCGCCGCCGAGCAGACCGACGCACTGCCGATCCCGCGCAGCCTGCACCGCCGTCCGTTGGCCGAGCATGTGGCCATCCAGGCTGCCGTCGAAAAATTGCAGAATGCGCGCAACCCGATCCTGGTGATTGGTGCCGGTGCCAACCGCAAGATGACCGCCAAGGTCCTCAAGCAGCTGATCGACAAGACCGGCATTCCGTTCATCACCACCCAGATGGGTAAAGGTGTGGTCGACGAGCGCCACCCGCGCTTCCTCGGCAAC
>NZ_SACP01000153.1 GCF_004004555.2 Methylobacterium oryzihabitans | reverse complement strand
CGCCACCGAAAAGGTCAGGCTGTCGCGCTCGGCGCGAAAGCGCTCCTTGTACAGGTACACACCGAGGGTGTAGCTGAACCTGTCGTATTCGCCGTTGAGCTGGAACTCCTGGGTGGCGTAGCGCTGCTTGTAGGTGATCAGGTTGTTCTGGATCGGCGACGCGGTGCCGCTGTTGGCCTGGCCGGAGTTGTCGTAGTCCACCGGCTGGTCGAACTCGGACCAGGCCGTGACCGACTTGAAGTTCAGATGGTCATCGATGCTGTAGATCGCGCGCAGCACCGCACTGCCCTGGTCCAGCTTGTTCTTCGGGTCGAGGCTGCTGTAGGTCTTGAACTTGTCGAAATGGCCGTTGGCCGGGTTGAAGGGGGTATAGCTGGTGGTATCGCCGCGGTCGAAGGTGCCGGCCAGGGTCAGTTGCACGTCCCAGGGCGAATCCTGCGGGGCCAGGCGCA
>NZ_SACP01000152.1 GCF_004004555.2 Methylobacterium oryzihabitans | reverse complement strand
CCCTGGCTCAGAAGAACAAGGCCTGATCAATGACCCAGAAGATCATTCGCGTCGGTAACATCGAGATCGCCAACGACAAGCCGTTCGTCCTGTTCGGCGGCATGAACGTCCTGGAGTCCCGTGACCTGGCAATGAAGGTCTGCGAAGAGTACGTGCGGGTGACCGAGAAGCTCGGTATCCCGTACGTGTTCAAGGCCAGCTTCGACAAGGCCAACCGTTCGTCGGTGACGTCCTACCGTGGTCCGGGCATGGAAGAAGGGCTGAAGATCTTCGAAGAGATCAAACGCACCTTCAACGTGCCGGTGATCACCGACGTGCACGAGCCTTACCAGGCCGAGCCCGTCGCCAAGGTGTGCGACATCATCCAGCTGCCGGCCTTCCTGTCGCGGCAGACCGACCTGGTGGTGGCCATGGCCAAGACCGGCGCGGTGATCAACATCAAGAAGGCCCAGTTC
>NZ_SACP01000151.1 GCF_004004555.2 Methylobacterium oryzihabitans | reverse complement strand
ACTACCAGAAAAAGCTGGAATTCCTGCGCAACGACCCGGTAACCCGCAACATGGACGCGGTGAAGCACAACCGCATCATCGTCCTCGACGCCGACGCCATGCAGGCCGGCATCCGCCTGTTCCGTGGCCTGCAAACCTTGTCGGCAGCCTTCGCCAGCGGTAAAGCGGCCCAGTGATGATTCGCCTGTTACCCTGCATCGCAATCGCCTTGGCGGCACTATTGGCCGCCTTGCTGGCCGGCACTGCCATCGGTGAGACCAACCTGTCACCCAGCGTGGTCGGCCAGGTGCTGGCCAACCACCTGTGGCAGGCCGGCTACCCGGTTGACCCGATCGACGCCGGCATCGTCTGGAACTACCGCCTGACCCGCACCCTGGTCGCTGCAGCCTGCGGTGCCGGCCTGGCCACCTGCGGTGTGGTTCTCCAGGCGCTGCTGCGCAACCCGCTGGCCGAGCCG
>NZ_SACP01000150.1 GCF_004004555.2 Methylobacterium oryzihabitans | reverse complement strand
ATAAACCTGGTCGGCTCGGCAAAAGCGGGAATGCCTATTTACGGGCAGCCATGTACATGCCTGCGTTGACGGCGGTGCGCTGCGATCCTTACGCGAAGGCCTTTTATGAATCGCTGGTCAGCAGGGGGAAGAAAAAAATGCAAGCGATCGCCGCTGTCATGCGCAAGTACCTGACGGGCATATGGGCATGCATGCGCGGCGATGAACCATTTGATACGGCCAAGCTTTTCAGCTCTGAACACCTTAGAAAAGCTTGACCGCCAACAGAGTATCTACAGGGGCTGCGCATGACTTTACAAGAGCAGCCTTGCGCTGCGAATGGGCCGCAAAGCGGCCCCAGAATCCGTCAGAACTGCTCGGCATCCAGCAGGTAAAGCGACTCGCTCCCCGCCTTCACCGATGCCACCAGCGAATCCACCCGTGGCAGCAACCGCGCAAAGTAGAACCGCGCCGTCCC
>NZ_SACP01000014.1 GCF_004004555.2 Methylobacterium oryzihabitans | reverse complement strand
CCCCCCCCCCCCCTCCGCGATCAACCCGGCGATCCGGCGCAGGCCGGCGCCGAACGCCGCGCGGGCCGGCGGCTCGCCCGGCGCCGGGAGGCGGCCCGGCGGCCCGAGTTCGTCGCAGCGCGGCAGCACCGCGGCGACCGGCCGGCGGCAGGCGGCCGCCGCGTCGTCGGCGAGGGCCTCGGCGTCGAGCCACGGGGCGGCGTGGTTGAGCACCACCATCATCCGGGCCGGCGCCAGCCGCTCCAGCAGGGTGAGGTCGGTGCCGTCGCGCCGGCGCGGCGCGGCATGGAGCAGCACCAGCAGGCAGTCGGCGAGCGCCGCCGCGACGAGCGCCTCCTCGCCGAATCCGGCCGGGGCGTCGAGGACGAGGTGGTCGAGGGCCAGGACCTCGCCCGCCTCGCGCAGGCCGCCGGCGAGACGGCCGGACTCGAATCCGTCGGTCAGCAGGCGGGCGATCTCCGCCGGCGCCGGGCTCGCGGGCAGCAGGAACAGCCCGGCGGCCTCCGGCAGCGGCGCCGGGAGGGCGGCCCCGAGATCGACCGCGGCCCCGGCGATGCCGCAGCGGTGCCAGAGATAGTCGTTGAGGCAGCCCGCGACGGCGGTCTCGAACAGGGCGTGCAGGTCGGGCGCGCGCAGGCAGCAATCGGCGAGGCCGACCCGGTGCCCGCCGCGCGCCAGTTCCACCGCGAGATGGCCCGCGAGGGTGGTGGTGCCGACGCCGCCGCGCGGGCCGTGGACCGTGACGACGACCGTCACGGCGCCGTCAGCGCCGGATCGCCCACAGCTCCATCCGGGTGTCGGGGAAGTCGCCCGACAGGTGGACCGCGACGCCGCCGGAGGTGGCGAGGCCGGTCCAGAGCGGGCTGTCGGGCTTCAGCTCGAAATAGACCGCGCCGGCATGGTAGGGGAGCTGGCGCGGCGCCACCGCGAGCGGCTGCACCGGGATGCCGGGCAACTGCACGTTGACCAGTTCGCGGATCTGCTCGACCGGGCCGATCTTGACCAGGGCCGGCAGCGAGCGCCGGATCGTCTCCTCCGGCAGCGCCGCCTTGACCACCAGCACGAAGCCCGAGGTGGTGAGCAGGGTCTTGTCCGGGATCACCCCGACGCGGATGCCGTACTTGCGGTCCTGGAGCGGAATCTGGATCGCCGATTGCTCGATCACCGCGCTGAGCGAGCGGCGGAGCGCCAGCATCACCCCGGCGAAGACGTGTTCGAGGTCGTCGTGCTGGTAGGTCGCGAACTCGTCCGGGCGCTTGCGCGCGGCGGTGAAGGTCGCGAGATCGCCGGCGAGGTCGAGGAAGGTGGCGTAGAGACGCTCCGGGTGCAGCGAGGGAAGCCGGGCGAGATGGGCGAGGACCGGCTCGGCCCGGTTGACCACCTGGAGCAGCAGGAAGTCGGCGATCTCGGCGACGCCGTGGTTCGCCGCGCCGCTCACCCGCGGCGCCAGCGCCTCGCCGCGGTGGTGCAGCATCGCCAGCACCTCGGCGACGAAGCCCGACAGCGTGTCGGAGGCCGCCATCGCCATCACCGGCGGGATGTAGTCGGGGTCGAGCCGCGCCCGCTTGTCGGCGCCGACCTCGGCGATGCGGGCGAGGCCGAGGCTGTGGTAGCCGCTGCGGTCGTCGCTCTCCAGCATCAGGCTCAGGCGCAGGCTCGCGGTGCGGATGCGCGCGCTGGCGTTCGACCCGCTGATCGCGTCGATCACCTCGACGTCGCCGCCGGCATAGCGGGCCGAGGACGCGAAGGCGCTGCCGATCTCGATCTCGGCGGCGCCGGGATGCTGCACCGGCAGGCAGAGATAGACCACGGTGTCGGTGAGCCCGACCGCGAGGTCGAGCGGGGCCGGGTGCGGCAGGTCGACCGGCACCTCGAACGGCGTGCCGTCATCGAACACGCCGCCGCAGCGCTCCAGCGAGACCTTGCCGAGGTCGAGCAGGGCCCGGTTGAGCCCGAGATGGCGCAGGCCCCACGGGAACGGCGTGATGCCCTCGGCGCGCTGGCGCACGAGGCGCTCGGCGTAGCGGTCCTGCTGCTGGAAATGCTGCGGCCGCAGGAACATGCCTTCGGACCAGACGACCTTGCCGGTGGTGCTCATGCGTCGTCTCCCGGCCGCGACGGGGCCGTGGCGGCCTGCCGGGACACCATGGGGTCTTCGGAGGGGGCGTCGATCCGTTCCGCCGCCCGCTCGGCGATCAGCGCGATCGCCCGGTCGGCGAGCCCCGGCTCGGTGGCGCGCAGCCGGCGCAGCACCGTCTCGGCCGGGCCCTGCATCAGGCCGACATCGGGGCCGAGCAGCGCCCGCTCGATCCGCGCCAGCGCCGCGACGAGGGCCAGCAGCAGGGCCTCGTCGCCCGAGGCCGGCACGGGGATCGGGACGGGGCCCGGGGGGGCGAGTCGGGCGGCGACCGGCCGGGGCGGCTCCGGCGCCTCGTCCGACCAGTCGGAGGGGATCTCCGCGCCGAGTGCCGGAGGCGGCGGGGCGTCGAGGTCCCAGTCCTCCGGGATCACCGCCTGACCCGGCAGCGAGGAGGAGAACGCCTGATGCTCGGCCTCGCTGCGGTCGCCGACGCCGAGCCGCGACCACTGGACCTGGGTCGGGGCCGGCGCGGCGCGGCGCTCCTGCGACCAGGACAGGGCGGAGCCGTCGATGGCGGAGGTCGCCAGCGACAGCGACGGGAACGGTCCGGCCCCGAACGGCAGGCCGGCATCGGGCGCCTCCGGCAGGGCGGTGTCGTCGAGGGGGTCGGCGCCCCAGGACGCCGCCGGTTGCGCCAGCAGGTCGTCGAGGGGCTCGGCCGCCGCGCCGGCGGTCGGCGCGCCGCGGCGCGGCGGCAGCACCGCCCGGAAGGCGTCGCGGGCGTCGCTGTCCTCGATCAGCGCGACCGCGAGGGTCACGCCGGGAAACCGCAGCACGTCGCCGTCGCTGAGGATGCGGCTGCTGCCGCGCCCGAGCGCCCGCGTCGCGTCGTTGTGGAAGACGCCGTTGGCCGAGGTGTCGATGACGACGTAGACCCCGCCCTGGAAATCGATGGTGCAGTGGTGGCGCGACATCCGCCGCGCCGGATCGGTGAGGATCCAGTCGTTGTCGGCCTCGCGACCGATGCGCAGGGCGGTGCCGGTGACCGCCCGCACCCGGTCCTGGGCCGGGATCGAGTCGGGTTCGGTGACGGTGAGGCGAAGCGTCGGGATCACGGCGCGCCGCCCGTGAGCCCGCTGCCGCCGCGGGCGATGTCGAGGCCGATGTCGAGCGCCAGCCGGTGGCGCGCCGCGATGGTGCGCGCCTCGCCCGGCACGCAGCGGAACATCACGGCGGCGCCGACGGCGGTGCCGGTGAGCCCGTCCCCCGGCGGGACGTGCTGGCCGGTCTCCGGCGGCGCGAGGCTGCCGCCGGACCAGAACGCGCCGAGCGCCGCGTAGGCGCCGGCGGTGTCGAACTTCAGCCCCTCGGCATGGGCGTAGGTCGCCTGCCGGTTCGGCTCGGTCGGCTCGTAGACCCAGGTCTCGGCCGCCCCCCAGGCGGCCTGTTCGGGCTCGGTCTCGGCGGCGGGCATCCGGCGGCGGGTGGCGCAGGCCCACCACACCGCCTCCCGGCGCGGCAGGGCGACCGCGAGGTAGCGGATCGCGTCGGGCAGGAGCCCGGCGGCGACCAGGGCGGCGAGGAAGTCGGCCGCGCCCTGGCGCGGCGCCGTCACCGCGCCGGCCTGCTCGCCCGGCGCCAGCACGGCGCACAGCTCCTCGGCCGAGGAGAAGCGCAGCTTCGGGAGGGGGCCGGGAGCCATGCTGGTCCTCAGTTGATGGTCACGAGGCCGCCCGTCACCTGCACCATGCCGCTGCCGTCGACGTTCACCATCGCGCCGTTGGCCTGGATCTTCGCGTCGGCCTTGAGGGTGATCTGGATCGCCGTGAGGGTGATGCCGGACTGGTTGACCACGATGGTGTTCTCGCCGACCTTGAGGGTGATCGATTGCGCCGCCTCCAGCGTCATGCTGCCGGCCTCGCATTGGTGCAACGCATTTCCTGATCCGAGCTTAACGGTGTAGTTCCCGCTGGTGACCTCGGTGGTGTCGTTGCCGGCCGAGACCGTGAGGGAGCGGTTGCCCTTCGACACCGTGATCGTCTCGTTGCCCTCCTGCACCGTCTCGGTGCGGTCGTTCTTGATCGTCAGGGTCTGGTCGTGCTGCACGGTGAGGGTGTCGTCGTTCACCACCTCGCGGGTGAAGTCCTTCTGGGCATGCATGTAGACCAGCTCGCTGCCCATCTTATCCTCGAAGCGCAGTTCGTTGAAGGTGCTGGCGCTCCCCTGGCTGCTGGAGCGGGTCTTGATCCCGCTCTGGGTCTTGTTGTCGGGCAGGGTGTAGGGCGGCATGTTCTGGCCGTTGTAGACCGTGCCGACGACCAGCGGCCGGTCCGGGTCGCCGTCGAGGAACACGACGATCACCTCCATGCCGACCCGCGGCACGAACTGGCTGCCCCAGGTCGCGCCGGCGATCCACTGGCCGACGCGGATCCAGCACGAGCTGTTCTCGTCGTTCTTGCCGAGCCGGTCCCACGGGAACTGGACCCGGATGCGGCCGTACTTGTCGCAGTAGATCTCCTCGCCGGACGGGCCGACCACGGTCGCGGTCTGCGGCCCCGGGATCAGCGGCCGGCGCGTCACCGGGGGCGGCCGGAACGGCGTCGCGACCGGCAGGGCGGTGAAGCTGTTGCGGTAGCGCGGCGTCTCGGCCTGCCGGCCGAGATGGGTGCAGTCCTCGGCCTCGTGGCGCACCCGCGCCAGCACGTAGGACTGGCCCTGCTCGGCCGCGACCTCGTGCTTGGCCATGGTGATCTTGGCGCCGGGCATGAAGCCGCGATAGGTCGCCTCGCCCTCCGCGAGCGCGTAGCTGGCCTCGACCTCTTCCATCCGCACCCGCGACAGCGAGGTGCCGTCGCTCTTCTGGGTGTAGTCGCCCGGATAGTCGAACAGCTCCCACTGCTTGAAGGCGGAGTTGCTCAGCACCGTGGTGGTGCTGGCGGTCAGGTCGGTGGTCGGCTGCTCGAAATTGTAGTCGCGCAGCGTCACCTTGCCCGACGAGAAGTGGTCGGCGACGCGCCAGGACTGCACCGCGATCGTGTCGGAGGCGGTCGGCGGCGCGTGCTGGACCGACTTGTCGATGCAGTCGCAATAGCCCGACGTGCTGTCGCTCATCACCAGCGTGTGCTGGCCGTCGGCGTGCCGGAAGTAGAAGTAGATGCCCTCCTCGGCCCACAGCCGGACCAGGAAGTCGTAGTCGGTCTCGCGGTACTGCACGCAATAATCGCGGGAGGGGTGCGAGCCGTTGAGCCCCTGCTTCTTGGTGTCGGTGACGCCGCCGTCGGAGAGCAGGGTGTCGGCGATCTGCGGCACGGTCTGGTTCTGGAAGATCCGGCAATCGGCGGTGCGGGTCAGCAGCCAGAGCTTGGGCCGCAGCACCATGCGGTAGCGCCGCAAGCCGTCGATGGTCTGGTCTGCGGCGGCGAACGACGCGACGATGCCGTTGATGTAGCGCGGATCGTCGTCCGGCCGCCGGATCTTGAGCGTCGCGCTCTTGCCGAGCAGCTGGTCGGCGGTGATGCCGGCATTGGTGGAGGTCATCTCGACCGTGAACGCGAACAGCTCCGAGAGACCCTCGGCGCCGTCGAGCCCGATCGGGATCAGCACGTCGTCGCCGAGCGGCGTGGTGAGCTGGAGCAGGCGGTCGGTCTGGACGGGGGAATCAGCCACTCACGACATCCATGGGGGCACACCGAGTCATCGAAGCTTGATCGAGGATTGACATATGTTCCCGTCGACTAAAGCTAAGGCCCCTGATTATTGATAACTGTCCACGAGATCCGCTTGCATGCTTTTCCAAGATTTTCCTTCGTTTCTTTCCAATTATACATCCCCAAAGTAATCGCTCCAACATCCATAGTATAAACTACGATCGTACAGAAAGCAAGTAGCATTGCCTGCTCTGTATTGCTCGGATTGCTCGACCAACGCAGCTTAGCCCCCGTTACGGCACCCGAAGCAAATGCTTTTTTCTGATCTTGACTTAAAGAAATTCCCTTGTTATAATCGTGTATAAATCCAGCCTTTCTTATCATATCGACATGTTGCTTGGAGATAGAAATCGTATTAACGCTCGATATCTTACGAAACAAACTTCCGAAGCTATTGGTGTTTGCGTGTACCTTGAGTTGCCTAAATGAATCATTCAGAATGAGCTGGGATCCGACATACAAATACCAGATTTTCTTGTATTCTTCGCTGCTGAGCGTGGAGCCCGAGTAGGTCTTTGTCAGAACTGTTTCAACATCGCCGACCATCGCAGCCTTCATCGCTCTGAAATATGCGGCTGCTTTGGGCTGGATGGTCGACATCATCTGCGTGTCGCGCTGTTCGCCTTCGGCGAGTCCCATCGTGCTGAAGCCGCCAAGCTTTTTGGAGGCGACGCTGCGGGCAAGCTCGAGGGCAGAGGATGCGCCTCGACCTATGTTGACTGTCCCGGCTTGCAGTTGCCCGTCCCATTGCTTGAGCGACGTAGGGCTTGGTGCAGGGGCATTCTGAGGAGCGACGATCTTGGAGTTGGCTGACTGCAACTCGCGCTGCAATCTGCTGATGTTGCCTTGACCTAGCTGTGTTTGGGCGCTTGGTAGCGATTGCGCCGTGTCCAGACGTCTTTGTATGCTTCCAACTTGATCGGTGAGTTCTTTCGCGTTCCAGTCTTTCGCAAAGAAGTATCCGATAATGAGAAGAGCGATCCTGCGATTATCATCGAGTCGATTATCATTCTGGGGCAGCTTGGCGATCGCATCCTTGAACGATCCTTGTACACCAGCATTGATGACATCCAGCATCATCTCGCGAGCGCCGGCATAGAGATTGAAAGTTCGCTTTTTGAAGCTTTTTATCGTGCTGTCTTTGTCTTGATAAAGGGCGGTTTTTGGAAAAATACCTACAAATTTTTGATTATAAGTATTTATTCTTGCCCTGTCCAGAGTATTTATACTTTTGCTCGCCGTTTGATTTTGTGTCAAATCGCGCATATTGTTAACGTAGGGCTGCGACAAAGCCGGATTTTGTAAAATCTCTTCCTCTGATTTCTTTCTGTACTGTCTGATTGCGGTGACGCACAGTGTCGCGACACCGTTGGTGGAATTGCCGGGTGTGGTCGCACCGGAGATGCCAGCGACAGTCGCCGTCGTAACGGCAGGAAGCATCGAAGTGATCAAGGTCGATGCCAAGGCGCTGGTTGCTTGAGCTATGAGTGGACCGGCAAGGGGGATGCACTGAACCGCACCCAGGAACATCGCATCCGCGGCTGCGAGGACAAATCCTTCGAGCCGACTTGCCTCTTCGACCTTTGATTCTTCCAGGACTGCATCTAAAGCATTAAAACTTTCTCGCTGAATTTCAATGATTGTGCTCAAAATGCCGATGCCGCCATTGGTTGCTTGAATGTTTGTTTCTGCAATGCTGATCGCGAGTTGATCGACGGCTTGCCACATGAATCCGCCGTTGCGGGATTTCATGTACCTTTCGTATAGTTCATTCGCTTTTACTATAGACTTGTCTTTAATGATCTTGTCCGTCATAGGCCCATAAAGTTGGACCAAGGCCGGAGAGGGCTTCGAGATACACGCTCTCAAAAGTTTGCGTCCCTGACTCGCGTCGGTCATCAGGGTCGTGAGCAGTTGAGAAAAATCACTTACATCCATAGCTCGATCCTCCCAAGAGTGCTTCAATCCGTCAGCGTGACAGTCCCTTGCGATCGGATCTGACTATGAAGTATCTTAATGGTCCAAGGCAGGACACTGGCTCGTGACCCGTGGCCGCATACGCGCGATCTGGATGGCCCCTTCGGGATCGGCTCCGCTGCATCTCCCGAGAATACGCGGAGCCATGCTTTGGCGCCACGCATAGAGGAAGCATTCAGTTGCCGCCGGTGTATAGCGGGGCCCTCATATCGCCAAGTTGGCGATATCACCACTGGGATGGCGAGACCATCACAGCTGTCGTGGAAGCTCGATCTCGCAGAGACCATCGCAGCGTCCTCCTGATCGGCCGTCGCCGCGGGCGACATTGTCGACAAATGGTCCGGCCAATAAAGTCCGAAAACATTTCACCGCGGACAGCAGCGGCCACCACATGCGCCGCTGCTTCCGAAACGCACTCAACCCGACTTAGTCGTCGCCATATCGTAAGACACCGTGACCGGCGTGCCGGCCTTGTTCTTGTCGTCGTAGGGGGTGAACTTGAATTCGAGCTTGGTGAAGCTGATCGAGATCGACTCGGTCGGGCGGTCGCCGCCGGTCGAGACCTGGTAGGACGAGATCAGCGCGTTGGTCAGCGTGTAGGTGCAATAGGTCACGCCCGGGCTGCCGGTCGTGGTCAGGTCGATCTTCACCGTCTTGCCGGCGTTGCCGGTGCAGGCCTCGGTGAACAGCTTGGGCGAGGAACTGTCGAACGCCTTGACGATCGACACCTCGCTCACCGAGGGCTCCGACGCCTCGCGGTTGTTGGTCGAGCCCGACACGGTGGAGATGCCGCGGCCGACGCCCCAGGACAGCGACAGCACGTCGATCCACTTGGTGTGGTCCTGCTGCGTCGCCTCGCCGGGGATGCCGTCGTAGTTCACGTAGATCGCCATGGGTCGCCTCCGTTCGTGCGATGTCCCGGCCCGGTGCCGGGGCCAACCTTGACGGTCGCCAGCTTATAGAGGAATCGGCGGCCGAGTGGTGTCTGCGTGATGAAATATATTTAATGTGGCCTGAAAGACAATCTCGGGAACGATTTCAGACTACTGATTGTCTTGACAGATCGAGACGACGCGCGTCGACGGCCGCCGAAGCGGAGCCTGCTTCGTCGGCAAAACCAGATGGAGCCGAAGATTCCGGCCCGGTCGTCTTGTCCGCCTCTGTCGGGTCGTCCCGTCACTCCCTCGGTGGATCTGGGGCCGGACGCGTCCGGCGCCGCCGGTCGCTCACAGGATGCCGAGGCGGCGCCACAGCGGCAGGCGGTGGGCGAGGCACCACGCCACGCCCTCGGCGACGCGCCGGCGCAGGTTCTCCGGTCCGTCGAGCGGCCGGGTGCCGTCGCCGGTCAGGGCGTCGGGCGGCAGGGTGCCGTCGAGATGGGCGATGAGCGCGCCGCGCTCGGCCGGCACGCCGTCGGCCAGCGCGGCGTAGACCAGGGCCTCGAGCGTGGTGAGGGTCACGCCGGAGCCCGAGCCCGGCGCCGCGAGCGAGGCGGTCGCGGCGTGGCGGTGGACGACCGGCTCGACCGCGGCGCGGTTGTAGGCGCGCGCCGCCGGGGCCGGGGCGACGTCGAGGCCCCAGGGGAGGGGCAGCGCCTGACCGGTGCCGACCAGGATGCCGGCGATCTCGACCATCGAGGGGGCGCCGGCGAGGTCGCGCAGGGCCGGCAGGCCGGCGAGTTCGGCCAGGGTGTGCGGGCGCTCGGCCAGGGCGTCGAGGATCGGCCGGTAATGATGCTCGGGCAGCGTCGCCTTGCCGGCGGGCACGTCGAGGTCGAGCCGGGCCTCGGGCCGCGGCACGGCGAGCGCGAGGCCGATTCCCGCGAGCTGGCGGTCGCGCTCGCGATCGGGCAGCACCCGCGCTCCGCGCACGAACACGTCGCGGCGGAACGGCCGGGACGACAGGTAGTCCTTCATCGTCTCGCGCTGCGGACCGGCCGGCACCTCGGCCAGCAGCGTCCGCTGCGCCGGCTTGAGCTGGAGATCGGAGAAGTTGTCGGTCAGGGTCGCGGAGCCGGCATAGGTCAGCTTGGCGTCGGCGAGCAGCCGGGCGGTGTCGGCGTGGTAGAGCGGCTGCCAGTTCTCGTTGAGGTACTCGTGGGCGAGGTAGACCGCGCGGTCCTCGCCCGGCGCCTTGCCGCCCTTGGCGAGCAGCTTGTCGAGCAGCGCCCCGTCGCCGAGGACGCCGGAGCCGGCCTCCTGCATCCGCCGCACGAAGGCGAGGCCCTGGAGCACCCGCTGGTCGCTGCGGCCGTGGCCGAGGCGGGCCTGCTCCAGCAGCAGCCGCTGCAGCGGGATCATCGCGGTCCAGCCCGGCATCGCGTTGTAGCTGATCGCCGCGAGCCCCCCGGGCCGGATCGCCCGGGCGAGGAACGCCGTGATGTCGAGGCGGTCCTTGTGGGCGATCCACGACCACACCCCGTGCGCCGACACCATGTCGAAGTCGCGAAGCGCCGTCTCGCCGGCGAGGTCGGCGAAGCTGAGTTCGAGGAACTCGACGTTGGTCAGCCCGGCATCGGCCGCGGCGCGGCGGGCGCGGGCGATATGGGCCGGGTTGAAGTCCATCGCCACCACCCGGGCGCGCGGGTTGGCGGCGGCGATCACGGCCGCGGTGACGCCCTGGCCGCAGCCGAGCTCGCAGTAGCGGAAATTGTCGCCGCAGGCCGGCGGCGCGATGCCGTTGACGAGGCAGGCGAGCAGCAGGTGGCCGGGCGTCTGCTCCAGGTACAGGCCGGGCAGATACTCGACGTCGCTGACGTAGCCGTCGGACCACAGGGACATGGGGAGGTTTTCCTAAGATGCGAGGGCGAAGACCGCGTCGTCCCGGTCGACCGGGCTGTCGGCGGACAGGAGCCACGAGGTCTGGCCGAGCCGGACCTCGCCGTCCGCGTCGCAGGCGGTCGCGAGCCGGGTGCGCGGCACCGCGGCGGCCCGGATCACGAGGTTGAGATCGACCTCGTATTCGAGGCCGCCGTAGAGGCCGACGAGGTCGGCGACCATGACCGCGTCGCGTCCGCCCGGCAGCAGCGACGCGATGCGCTCACGCCCGACCGGCCCGACCACCACGCGAAAATTGCTCTGCACGCTCCAGGTCCGGGTGCCGATCATCGCGCTCGACCCGAGGGCGCCGTGGCGGCCGAGCGCCCGCGGGCCCTCGCGGCCGATGCGGGTCTGCTCGTCCTCGGCAACCGCGAGCCAGCGGCCGACCAGGGGCTCGACCCGGACCGGCGCATCGAGGGCGTCGGCCAGGATGGTCTCCAGCCCCGCCACCGTGCGGGCCTTGCTGGAGAACAGCCCGGCAAAGTGCAGGATGGTCTCGTCGGGCACCGCCAGCCGGCCGCGCAGGGAGGGCAGGCCGAGGCCGGTCATGTGCGCGAGCGCGTCGCCGAAGCGGTCGGGCTCGCCGCGGCGGCGGCGGTCGTGGCTGATGACGATGCGGTACTTGCTCGCCGCGCCGTAGAACAGCGTCACGGCCCGGTGCTGGAACAGGTCGACGAACGCCTTCAGGCCGGGATTGTTGGCGTGCAGGCTGTCGGCGACGAGGGAGGTGTAGCTGAACGGCAGCACCCCGACCGGGCCGAGCAGCCCGAAGCCCGACACCGTGACGCGCAGGGCGGCGCCGTCGAGGCGGACGGCGGTCAGCGTCGCGTGGGGGTAGCGCAGGCGCGTCTCGGTGACGAAGCGCGCCGTCGGGCGCGCCGGGTCCGGGGGCGCGTCGCCCGGCGTGCCGGAGCGGTCGTCGCCGAGCCCGCCCCGCGCCTCGATCAGGCGCAGGGCCTGGACGAAGTCGAAGGCGTGCGGCGCGCCGGTCAGGCGCTCGATCAGAGAACCTGTCGGTCGCCGACGCGGGCTGGCCATGTGCGCAAGGTCCCGGGTTGCCCGCGCACCGTGGCGGTGAGGCGGGTGAAGGAGTTGATGCTGGCGTAGAGCGTCAGGAAGTGGTCGAGCACCATCGCGAACAGGAACAGGCCGCTGCCGGCGTAATGCGCCGGGTCGAAGGTGAGGCCGACGTCGATGCCGCGGCACAGGGCGTCGGCCCAGGGCGGGTCCTCCGGCCGCCGCGGCGCCCGGGCGGTGCCGCGCCGGGTGGAGAGGCCGACGAGGCCGTCGATCTGGCGCAGGGTCTCGGCGGAGTTGCGGAAGTCGTAGAGCCGCAGGATCTCCTTCAGCGCGTCGAGCCCGCGCTCGCCGGTCAGCGAGAGATGGTTGAGGCTCAGGTGGCACAGCAGGCTCCAGCGATGGCTGCCGGGGAGCCGGCCGTGCAGCGGGATCGTCGGCGGCACCACGCAGTCGATGCCGGCCACCGCGCTCGACCCCTCGCTGAGGCTCAGCCGCGGATGGCCGCCGCCATAGGGCAGGCGGGTCGGCAGGTCGCGGTTGCAGCACAGGGTGTCGAGGGTCACCGCCCACTCGGCGTGCTGGGCCGTGGCGTCGTCGAGGTCGCCGCCGGTGAAGGCGAGGAACAGGTCGGTGCCGCCCCGCCGGCCCGGCGCGCTCCGGCGCGACCCGTGCCAGAACAGCCCGGGTCCCTCGGCGCCGCGGCGGTTGGCGTAGAACGGCAGCACCTCGCGCTGCCGGCCGGCGGAATCGGTCACCGACACGTTGAGGACGGAGTGGACCTCCATCACGTCCTCGCGCCGGCAATCGGGGATCACCCGGTGCTCGAAGCGGTTGGCCGCCATCACGATCGGCTCGGCCCGCTGCGGGAACAGGTTGACCACCGGCGTGCAGCCCAGCGCGAACAGGCTCTTGGTCACCGCCCGTTCGAGGCTGGCGTCGCGCTTGCGGAAGTAGAGGTAGATCCGCAGCTCGCGCCCGGCCGAGCCCAGCACCTTGCGCAGGACCTCGACGTCGAAGAACAGGAACTTCTCGGGGAAGACGAAGAACTCGGTGAGGATGCGGTAGGCGCGCTGCGAGCGGGCGGGGTAGGGCAGCAGCGCCTCGTCGGGGGCGAATCCCACCGCCGACACCGCGTCCGGCGGCAGGATCACCGGGCGCGGATCGCCGGGGCCGTCGGCGAGGGCAACCGAGACGGTGTCGTTGAGGATCATCTGCTGCAGGGCGTAGACCTGGGAGGCCGGCCCGCGCAGGTAGAAGCGCAGCCGGTCCGGTTGCAGCTCCGAGAAGGTCATGCCGTCGGGCAGGCAGCGCAGCGTCAGGCCGAGCGCGGCGCTCGCCCCCTCGGCCTCCGGGTTGGCCGGCGCGGCGAGCGGCTGGCCGAGCATCGCGGCGTCGGCGAGCTCGATCGGCCACAGCGTGACCGGGTAGCAGGTGCGGAACCGGCAGGTCTCGCCGTCGACGGCCTCGGTCTCCAGCATGCTGCCGGCCGCGACCCGGTGCGGCCCGGTCATCTCGGCCGAGGGCCGGAACCGCACCACCGACATCGACGGGACCGGGGCGAGGTAGTGCGGGTAGAGCACCTCCAGCAGGGTGTCGACGAGTTCGGGAAACTCGTCGTCGATCTTGCGGGCGGTGCGGGCGTTGAGGAAGGCGACGCCCTGCATCAGCCGGGCGACGTGGGGGTCGTCCATCGCGTCGCCGCTGAGCCGCAGGTGCCCGGCGATGCGCGGATGCGCGGCCGCGAAGTCCTGCGCCATCCGGCGCAGGAAATCGAGCTCGCGGTTGTAGTAGCTCAGCAGGCCGTCGCTCATCGCCCGCTCGCCAGGGACACGGTGTTGGTGAGCGGGTCGATCACGGTGTCGAACACCATCGGCTCCGGCGCGGGCTCGATCAGGATCTCGGCCTCGATGCGGATGCGCAGCGAGCGGTCGGTGGGGTCGGCGTTGGGCAGCGCGACGGCGGAGAGGTTGGCGAGCCGCGGCTCCCACTCGCGCACGATCGCGCCGATCGCCGCCACCACCGCCGAGCGGCGCTGCTCGGTGGCGAGGTTGGCGGTGGCAAGGTCCATGATGCCGTAGGACAGGAGCGAGTGGTCGAGCTCGCTCATGTGCGCCGGCCAGCCCTTCGCCCGCGGGTTGGTGTTGAGCAGGTCCTCGAGGTCGCGGCGCAGGCCGTTGCGCAGGGCCGTCAGCGCGCTCTCCTCGGGGTCGAGCAGCCGGTCGAGGATCGACAGCCGGATCGCCCGGCCCGCCGGCAGCATCAGTTCGCCTCGAAGGACAGGGTGCCGAGATCGCGGATCGCGACGCTCTCCTCGCCGACGAGGAAGCAGCGCAGACCGCGGCCCGCGATCCAGCCGCCGGGCCGCTCGACCCAGTCGGTCTCCCGGCCGATCCGCAGGGCGTCCGAGACCGTCTCGCCGACCGCCACCGGATAGATCGCCGGCACCACGACCCGACCGGTCGGACCGTCCTTCACCGACAGTTCCACGCTGCACCAGCCGGCATCGAGGGCGCGGCGCGGCGGCTCGACCACGGCCTCGCTCACCTGCTCCAGCGCGACCCAGAAATACTTGCCGGTCGGGCTCATCACCTCCAGCACGCCGCCGGTGAGGTCGTCCATGTCGCGCCAGTCGTCGAAGGGCCGGCCGTCGCGGGTGCCGGCCACCGCCGGGCGGGCCGTCTCGGCCTCGGCGATGCGGGAGGCCGCCTGCTCCGCGTCGCCCGCCCGCAGGTGGAGCAGGGCTTCGAGCCGCAGGCGCAGGTGGTCGGGGGCCGCCCCGAGCAGCTCGGGCGGGCGGCCGTCGCGCCAGACCTCGCCGCGGGCGAGGCCGGCGCGCACGAACTGGCGCAGCTCGGTCACACGCGGCGCGGTCATCGGATCCTGGGTCGCGATGGCGTCGAACTGCCGCTCGGCCCGCTCCAGCTCGCCGGCGAGGCACAGGAACTCGGCGAGTTCGCTGCGCAGCGCGATGTCGCCCGGGGCGGCCTTGACGCGCTCGGTCGCGGCCGCGAGCGCCTCGCCGAGGCGGCCGGCCTCGAACAGGTGGAGGGCGGTGTCGGTCATGATCGGCTCCCGAAGCTCGGCAGGGCGGCGCGGCCGGTGAGGGACAGGTCGGTGACCAACCGGAAGGTGGTCGCGATCTGGTCGAGCTGGAAATGCGGCCGCAGGTGCATGATGCAGGCATAGGTTCCCGGGCGGCCGGGCACCTCGCGCACCTCGACCCGCGCCTCGCGCAGGGGGTAGCGGGCCTTCACCTCCGGCGCGGCGTCGTCGTTGCCGATACTGTAGGAGTGCAGCCATTGCTGGAGCGCGCCCTCGCAGGCCTGCGCGGTGGCGTAGCTGCCGACGCGGTCGCGCACCTGCACCTTCACGTAATGGGCGAAGCGCGACACGCACAGCATGTAGCGCAGCATCGCGGAGATCCGGGCGTTGACCACCGCCGGGGAGGGGGCGGCGGCCGGCGTCGCGCGGATCGACACGCCTGAGCGGAACACGAGGTAGGGCGTGTCCTTGCAGGCGTTCAGGTTCATCAGCCCGAGCTGCCACAGGTCGTACTCGATATGGGCCGGGATCACGACCTCGGTGCCGGAGCGCTGCACCACCTCGGGCGCGTCGGGCTCGGTCGAGGGGGCCGGGACGCCGGTGACGAGGCCGTGGTCGATCTCGTCCTGGCGCACGCCGCAGATGTCGGCGAACCAGCCGTGCCGGTCGAAGGCGCGCACCAGCACCTCGCCGAAGGCGTAGACCGCGCTGCCCCAGCACAGGGAGTCGGGCCCGAGGCCGGTGCGGTCCTCGCGGTATCGGAACGGCATCGCGACGTCGTCGTGGGGCGGCCGCATCAGGATGCGCGGCAGGACGAGGGCGAGGAAGCGGGTGTCCTCCTGCTGGCGCAGCCGCTCGTAGCGGATGTATTCCGCGCTGCGGAACAGGCCGGCGAGGCCGTGGAGGCGGTCGAGGTCGGAGAAGTCGTCGAGGCCGAGCAGGTGCGGCGAGGCGCCGAGCACCGCCGGCGCGAAGGCCGCGGCGGCGACCCCGGCGAGGCTCGCCAGCGCCGCGACGTCGTCGACCGGGTGCGACGGCACCGGGCGGTGGCGCACCTCGTAGTCGCACAGCAGCACGCCGAACGGCTGGCCGCCCGGCATGCCGAATTCCTGGTTGTAGACCTTGTCGAACAGCGCGCTCTGCTCGACGTCGGCGGCATGCGAGAAGTCGCGGGCGATCTCGGTCCAGCTCGCGTTCAGGGCCTTCACCCGGACCGCCGAGGCCGGCGTGACGCAGCGGCACAGATAGGCCAGCCCGCGCCAGGACGCCTCCAGCGCCAGGAAGCGCGGATGGTGGAGGACCGCGTTGAGCTGATCCGTCAGCATCTCGTCGAGGAGCGCGATGTCGCGGTCGATGGCGGCGCGCAGCGACGCCGGCGGCAGCGCCGCGAGATCGTCGCCGAACCACTCGCGCAGGGCCGCGGCCGGGTCGGTGGCGGCGAGGAAACGGTCGAGCCGGTCCGACGGCAGCCGCCCGAGCGCCCGGTCGACCGCCTCCCGCCGCAGCCCCGGGGCGGGGGCCTCCGAGGGCGGCTCCGCCACGAGGGCGGCGGGCGGCGCGGGCGCGCTGGCTGACGCCGGGCTTGGGATCAACGCGGGGGGTCCTCGGGGGAGGGGCGATTGATTTGCCGGCGCGTCTCCGACCCTCCCCCCTCTGCGGGGGAGGGTGCCCGGCGAAGGCCGGGCGCGCCGGGACGATAGTCCCGCAAGAGGGGAGCGCGACGCTGCTCCAGGGTGCGCCCGTCAGGCAGGCCGCAACCATTCCGGAAGCGGGGTTCCCCTCTCCCGGCTCACTGCGTTCGCCACCCTCCCCCGCGGAGGGGGGAGGGTCGGCGCTGGGGCGACCGCCCTACGACGAGCTCGGGATCCGCGCGACCATCCGCATCGAGGTCGTCAGCTCCTCCAGTTGCAGCCACGGGCGCAGCCACGCGACGGCGTTGTAGGAGCCCGGGCGACCGGGGATCTCGCGGACCTCGACCTTCGCCTCGGCGAGCGGATACTTGGCCTTCATGTCCTGGCCGGCATCCGGGTTGCCGTTGACGTAGTTGATGATCCAGCGGTTGAGCCAGGCCTCGCAATCCTTCGCCTCCATGAAGGAGCCGATCTTGTCGCGGGCCATGATCTTGAGGAAGTGGGCGAACCGGGCCGTCGCCATCATGTAGGGCAGGCGGGCCGAGATCGCCGCGTTGGCGGTCGCCTCGGGGCGGTCGTACTTCTTCGGCTTCTGGGTCGTCTGCGCCCCGAAGAACACCGCGTAGTCCGTGCCCTTGTAGTGGCACAGGGGCAGGAAGCCGAGCTTCGACAGTTCGGCCTCGCGCCGGTCGGTGATGCCGATCTCGGTCGGGCATTGCTGGTCGACGTCGCCGTCGTCGGAGACGAAGACGTGGCTCGGCAGGTTCTCGACCTTGCCGCCGCCCTCGGCGCCGCGGATCGCGGTGCACCAGCCGTGCTGCGCGAAGGCGTCGGTGAGCCGGGCGCCGAGCACGTAGGCCGAGTTCATCCAGCAGTATTCGTCATGGTTCATGCCATGGGCGACGCCGTTCTGGATGTTGCCTTCCTCGTACTCGAACTCCTCGACCGGCTTGGTCGCGGCGCCGTAGGGCAGGCGGGCGAGGGTGCGCGGCAGCGCCAGGGTGACGAAGCGGCTGTCCTCCGATTCGCGGAAGCTGCGCCACTTGGCGTATTCCACGGTGTCGAAGATCTTCTCGAGGTCGCGGGGCTTGGACAGCTCGGTGTAGTCGTCGAAGCCGAACAGCTTCGGGCTCGCCGCGGCGATGAACGGCGCGAAGGCGGCCGCCGCCACGTTGGACATCTGGCTCAGGAGCTCGACGTCCTCGGGATGGTTGGTGAACTCGTAGTCGCCGATGAGGCAGCCATAGGGCTCGCCGCCGGCGCTGCCGAACTCCGATTCGTAGATCTTCTTGAAGATCGTGCTCTGGTCGAACTCCGACGCCTTGGTCAGGCTCTTGTAGAGTTCGCGCTTGGTGCAGTTGAGGACGCGAATCCGCAGACCGGTGCCGGTCTCCGAGTTCATCACGAGGTAGTTCAGGCCGCGCCAGGTGCCTTCCAGCTTCTGGAAGTCCGGGTGGTGGATGATCGCGTTGAGCTGGGTCGACAGCTTGGCGTCGATGCTCTTGATCGCGGCGTTGATGGTCTGGGTGAGGTTCTTGGAATAGGTGACGGTGCCCGACAGCGCCTCGCGGGTGAGGGTCCGCAGCAGCTCGGTGGTGCGGTCGGGATCGGTCTGCTTGGTGGCGGCGATGGCCTGATCGAGGAAGGACAGGTCGGCGGTGCCGGCCTGCGCCTCGGTGGCGGTCTCGGTGGCGGACGCGGCTTGCGTGCTCATCAGTGGGCGCCCTCTTCCTTGCCGACGCCGAGCTGCTCGCCGAGCGTCTTGAGGTCGGTTTCGTTGGACAGGATCTGTTCGAGCAGGCTCTCGAGGTTCTCCGACCGGTCGGCCTTCGACAAGAGGTCGCGGAGCTGGTTGCGCGCCTCCATGAGCTTGCGCAGCGGCTCGACCCGCTCGACCACGGAGGCGGGATCGAAGTCGGCCATCGACTTGAACGCGAGTTCGACCGACATCTGGCTGCCGTCGTCGGCCAGCGTGTTGGCGACCTTCATCCGCAGGCCGGGGGTCATCCGGGCGAGCACCTGATCGAAGTTGTCGCGGTCGATCTGGATGAACTTGCGGTCGTTGAGCGGCTTGAGCGGCTCGCTCGGATCGGCCGAGAAGTCGCCGAGCACGCCGACCACGAAGGGCAGTTCCTTCTGGACGACGGCGCCCTCGGTCTCGACGTCGTAGGTGATGTGCACGCGCGGTTTGCGCACACGACTCAGCTTATCGTGAATGCTCGGCATGGGTCAACGCCTCGGATTGAACTCGCCTCGGTCAACTTGGTGGGGGCAACGGCCGCGAATCAGCGGCGTCACTCTACCTCTTCTTTCGGCTTTACGCCCGATGCAATGAAGAAAAACCTGCGCGCATCGGCATCCATGATCAATTCGTCGAGAAGCTGTGGCAGCGGCAGCCGGCCGCGGCGCACGACCTCTTCGAGCGAGTAGGAGATCGGCGAATGCGGCTCGGTCTCGCGGAAATAGGCGGCGATGTGCAGCAACTGGCGGAACGCGTCCTCGCGCCCGAGCGGCCGCCCGGCGGGCAGGGTCCTGGCCGGCGCGGGCCCGTCCTCGCCGCCGGCGGCCTCCCCGGCCTCCGCCGCGTCGGCGGGCGCGTCCGGCAGCGGGTCCGGCGTCACCTGGAGCAGCTTGTCGGCGGCGATCACCCGCACCGCGTCCTCGACGTCCTGGAGGATCGCCCGCAGGCCGCCGGCCGGCGGCGCGTCGCGCCCGACCCGGGCCGCGAAGGCGTCCGAGAGCCCGTCGAGGGAGCGGCGCGCCTCGGCGACGTCGTCGAGCAGGCTCGCGTAGAAGGCGGCGGGGGTCTCCCGCATCGCCTCCATGAACTTCTCCAGGCTCAGCGCGCCGTCGGCCAGACGGGCCTCGCGCTTCGACGGGTCGGCGAGGGTCTCGATGTCGCGCGCCTGCTCGTACTGCCACAGGGGGTGGCCGGCGCTGGTCAGCGGGATCTTGCGCAGCGCCTGGGTCAGGGTGCCGTCGCCGCCGCTGCCGTTGAGGGCGATGAACGGCGCCAGCCGCGGCTCGTTGCCCTCCTCGTCGGGCAGCGGGTGAACGGTGTCCCAGAATCCCTCGACGAGGCCCTGCGCCACCTTCAGCCCGGTGAACAGGCCCGGCACGCCGTCGAGCCGCAGGAGCGCCTCGACGAGCCAGGCGGCGACCTCCAGGTCCTTGCCCACCTCGGACAGGATCAGGCAGGCGCTCTCGGCGACCTCCGACCATTCGTCGGTCGGCGCCGCCGCGTCGGCGTCGACGTCGAGGGCGCGCTCCTTGCGCCGCGCACCGGTGCGGGCGTCCTTCATCTGCAGGAAGCGCGACGACGGCGACATGTCGGCGCGCGGATCCTGCCCGGCCAGGCTCTCGCCCTCGAACGGGGCGAGCAGGGTTTGCGGGTCGAGGGTCGGCGGGCTGATCATGGCGGGCCGATGCTGGCGGAGGAGGGCCCCGCCCCCGCGCGCGGACACGGTCCGGGCGGAGGCGCAACCGTCTCCGTCGGTCGGGGGAAGGTCTGGGCTGACATCCGGGAGTTAAGCCGCAGAGTTGAACGGATGACTAAGGACAGTCCCGGCCTTTGCGGCAATCCCTCTTCCACGCCCCCGCTCCTGTGGACGGCGCTCATGACGAGGACGATCCCGAGACGAGGGTGGGCAGGCAGCGGAAGCCGGCCATCGCGTTCAGGCCGAACGGGCTGTCGGCCGTCGTCGGCTGGAGCGAGAAGCTGGCGGTCCGGGCTCCGAGACGGACCGTGAAGCCGAAGCTGTTGCTGCCGGTGCGCCGCAGCGAGCGGCTGCCGAGGAAGCGGAACAGCGCCCACGGGCCGCCGACAGTGACGAAGGACGGCTCGCCCGGATCGTTGGCGCCGAAGCCGACCCGCACGCCGGGCGTCGTCCCGGGCCACTGCATCGGCACGCTCTGCTGGGGGCCGTACTGGTAGGTGAGGGACTGACCATCGACGTCGAGCGTCACCCGCATCGCGCCGGGATCGAGGTCGACGGGGGTGACCGCGAACGCGACCAGCGGCGCCGTCGCCCCGCCGGGGAAGAACACGCTGCGGATCCGGCTCGCCTGCTCGAACAGGCGCAGGGCCTGGGGCGTGACGTCCGGGCGGGCGCCCGCGTTGGCGAGCAGCTTCCACGGGCTCGTGCTGGTGTCGACGAACGGCTTGAGCTGGCGGGCGAAGAACTGGTCGAGCAGGCCGCCGGGGGCGAACATCCGGGTGAAGTCGGCCACCGCCACGTCGGTGGCCGAGCCGGCGAATGGGTAGCGGTTGGCGATCGCCGACTGGCAGAACGGCAGCACCTGCGCCTTCCAGGCGGCGTTGAGGTCGCTGCGCACGCTGGTGTTGGCGATGGCCGAGGTCCGGCGCACGACGGTCAGCACCGAATCGGAGACCGGCGGCGGCGCGCTCATCACGCTGAGCTGGAGCTGGTTCAGGGTCTGGGCGAAGCCCGGGGCCGCGGTCATCTCGGTGGCGAGCGCCGGCACCGCCCCGCCGGAGCTCGCCACCGGGCCGATCATCGACCGGAGCTGGTTGATCTGGGTCATCAGCCCGTCGAGGGCGCTCGGCGAGCCGGCGACGAAGCGGTGCAGCACCGCGAACTGGCCGGTGACCGCCCGGGCCGGCGCCGCGGTCTCGTCGGTGAGCGGGCTGACCTCCTGCTTGACCCCGCCGGGGGTCTGGGCCGCGCTCGCCGCCTGCGGCCCGGTGAGCGCGGTGTTCTGCGCCACCGCCTGCAGGAAGGCGGCGTAGGGCGAGGGCGGACCCGACAGGGTCTGGAGCACCCCGAACTCGGACGGGAAGGTCGAGAACGGCGCGATATCGATGTCGTTGAGCAGGCCCTCCCAGCGCGCGACGTACTCGGCGACGTAGAGGTCGACCATCTCCCGCCGCAGCGTCTCGATCAGGATCGGCGCCCGGCTGCGGTCGGCCTTCGGGTAGCGGACCCAGTCCTCGCGGATGACCCGCTTGGCGACGTGGCCGATCTTGGTCAGCACCGCCGGGAAGCCGGGGCGGGTGTAGAGGCCGGGGATCGTCTCGGCCAGCGGCTGGCCCGAGCGGCGCACCATGGCGTAGGAATCGAGCGGCCCGGTCACGGAGGCGAGCTGCCAGGGCGGCAGGGCGGTCATGTCGCCGGCCGCCTTGAGCAGCGCCATGCCGCGCAGGGCCGGCGACAGGGCGTTGAGCGCCGTGCGCGCCTGGGCGAGCAGGGGCTGGTTGAGCGCCACCGGGTCGAACCCGACCTTGAGCAGGTTGCGCGTCTGGGAGTCGAGATCGGGGCAGATCCGGCCGTTGGCGGCCGGGTAGAGCTGGCCGCAGAGCTGGTCGAGCCAGCCGGCCACGACGTCGTCCTCGATCGCGTGCTCGCCGCCGAGCATGACGTAGACCATCAGCGCGCCGTAGAGCTCGTTCGGGTCGCGCAGGCTGGCGCGGATCTGCGCCTCGATCATCTGGACGAGACGCGGCAGCAGGACCTGGCGCAGGGCCCGGACGTATTCGCCGTAGGCGGCGCGGGCGAGCCGGTCGTGCTGGGACAGCCCGCCCTGCTCGTCGAGGGGGACCGACCCGGACTGCGCGTCCCAGCCGGTCGGCAGCGCCTGGAGGCTCTTCATCGCCGCCAGCGTCACCGGCAGATCGACCGGCTGGTTGGCGCGGCCGCCCGTGTCGGCGGCGAGGGCGAGCTGCGAGCGGGCCTGGACCGCCTGGGCGCGCACGGTATCGATCAGGTGCGCGTTGCCGAGGAAGCTGACCGCCCACCACGCCACCATCGCCAGCGCCACCACGGCGGCGGCCCCGAGCAGGCCGGTGCGGGTGGCGAGCGCCGCCCGGCGCTCCTTCGCGTTGAGCCCGGCGAGCCCGGCCTCGGGCAGGATCACCTTCTCGAGCAGGTCGCGGATGAACATCCCGGGCTCGGGCATCGGCACCTCGGCCGGGGCGCCGGGCTCGAGCGGCGAGCGGGTCAGGGCGAGCCGGCCGGCATCGGGCCGCGCGCTCGTGAAGTAGACGCCGCGCAGGAGCAGCGGCTCCTCGAACTGGCTCGGCCGGAACACCTCGGCGGCGAAGTCGGTGAGCTTGGTCTTGAGGGCGGCGAACTCGGGCAGGAACATGAAGGCGTCGAAGCGCGCCGTCGCCTCGGCCTCGGCGTTGACCCGCTCCAGGGTGCGCGGGGTGTGCCAGTGGATCAGCTCGTCGAGGCCGCGGCTGACGAGGCCCGCCACCTCGTCGGGGTCGGCGCCGTCGCGCGAGCCGTCGAGGAGCGGCAGGGTGAAGCCGAGCACCCCATCGCGGGGGAAGGCCGCGGCGCCGCTGAAGAAGCTGCGGAAGCCCGGCAGCTCGTCGAGCTTCGTGAACACGACGTAGACCGGGAGCCGCACCCCGAGATGGGCCACCATCTCGGCGAGCTGCTGGCGGATGTCGCCGCCCATCGCCACCGCCTGCCCGTGGGCGGCGGCGCGGAATTCCGGCAGGCTCAGCGTCAGGATCACGCCGTTGGCCGGCTGCTGGCGGCGGACCCGCTTCAGCAGGCCGAGGAAGTGGCGCCAGATGCGCCGGTCGAGCTGGCTGCCCAGCGCGCCGGCGCTGTCGACGAACACCGCCCGGTCGGACAGCGACAGGGTGTAGGCGGGGCCGGCCGCCACCACCGAGCCGCGCCGGTCGGCCCCGCCGAAGCGCAGGCCCGACGCCTGGATCAGCGAGGTCTTGCCGGCGCCCGCCGGTCCGGCGACGAGGTACCACGGCAGAGCGTAGGCGTAGGAGCGGTCGCGCCAGCCGCCGCCGCGCATCTGGCGCAGCATCAGCATCAGCCGCTGCATCGCCCGGTCGAGCACCTGGCTCTGGCGGCCGTACTCGTCCGAGGACGGCGCCTCGGCGACCGCCGACGCGGGGGCGGGCCGGCGCAGCAGCAGCGCCAGCGCGGCGATGACCCCGAGCAGCAGGATCACCAGCGTCACGAACAGCCGCAGGGCCGGGTCCTGGAGCACCGGCTGGCCGGCGAGCGTCAGCTTCGGGCCGAGGAACCACGCCGCCGCCGCGAGGCCGAGGCTGAGCACGGCCACGACCAGCCACGGCCACAGGGAGGCGAAGGGTCTGAGGCGGCTCATGGCGTGGCTCGCGGCGCGGGACCGGCGGGCGCCGGGACGGCCTGGGCGGGGGCGGGGGGCGCCAGGGTGATCTCGACCCGGCGGTTGGCCTGCCGGCCCTGCGGCGTGGCGTTCGGTTCGAGCGGATCGGCCGAGCCGAGGCCGGTCGAGGAGACGCGGGCCGGATCCGTGAGGTCGGCGGCGATCAGGTCGGCCACGACCTTGGCGCGGGCCTTCGACAGGCTGACGTTGTCCGGGTAGGCGGGGGTGCGGATCGGCACGTTGTCGGTGTAGCCGACGACCTGCACGAGGCCGGGATTGGCCTGGAGCGCCCGGGCGACGGCCTGGAGCGTCTCGGGATAGGGCTCGCGCAGGGTGACCGAGCCGGAGGTGAACAGCTCGCGCGTCGTGGTGATGACCGTCGCGCCGTCGCGAGTCGTGACGGTCAGGAGCCCGGCCTGCTGCTGGGGAGCGAGCAGGCTGGCGATGCTCGGCGGCGGGGGCGGCGGCGGCGCGACCACCCGGGCGGGCGGCGGCGGCGGGGCGGGCGGCGGCGGGGCGGGGGCCGGCGGCGGGGTCCGGATCAGGGCCTGGACCTCGCCCACCGCGACCGTCGCGTTGCGGTGCAGGAGGGTGCTCAGCACGATGTAGATGCAGGCGGCGGCCAGCACCACGCCGAGCCCGGCGAGCCAGTACGGCATCAGGTCGCGGAACCGGCTGCGCTCGACGACGAGGCCGCGCCAGGCCGGCGACAGCTCGGCGGGCGGATCGCCGCGCAGTTCGCGCAGGAACAGGAACAATTCCTCGCGCACCCGCGCCAGTTCCGCCGCGCCCTGCGGCTCCAGGCGGTAGCGTCCCTCGAAGCCGAATTGCAGGCAATGGTAGTACAGCTCGATCTCCTGCGCGAAGGAGCGCGGCGTGCTCATCATGCGGCTGAGCAGGGCGTAGAACCGCTCCCCGCCCCAGGTCTCGCGGAAGAACATCGAGATCATGCTCTTGTGCGCCCACGGGCTGTCGCCGCCCCAGGAGGTCTTGAGCACGATGTCGTCGACGGTGGCGGCGAGCCCGTAGAGCAGGACCCGGATGTGGACCGGGGTCAGGCCGCGATGGGCCGCCTGGACCTCGTAGCTCTTGAGCGCCGAGACGAGATCCTGGTGCAGGGTCTCGACGTCCATCTGCGGTTCGTCCTGGATGCGGAACAGCCAGTCGAAGATCGGGGCCGCCAGGGCGAGTCCGACATTGTCGCCGTAGACGTCGAACACCGCCGGCAGGGCGCCGCTGTGCTCGGAGAGGGGGATCGCGGCCCGGGCGGTGTCGGGCCCGAGCCGGCGCGGCGCCTCGGCGAGGGGCACCGGGCGCGGCGGCGGCCGCAGCAGGCCCGGTCCCGCCTCCGGGAGGGGGGCGAAGCGCGGCGGAGCCTCGCCGGCGGCCGGCCTCGCCCGCGGCGGCGGAACGGCCTGACTCCCCGGCGAGAAGATCGTGGCGTCGTTGTCGGCCGCCGCGGTGCTTGAGGCCATCGTTCATCCCCTGGCCGGACAACACGAGCCGTCAACCGCTCGCCCAGGACGATGCCGGACGGCCGTACGACGCCGTGTCTCCACAGCCGAACCCTGCCGACGCCTCACGTGCGAGCCGTCCCGATAGTCAGGAAACAATTCTGAGAAAAGTCACGCGGCGTCTTGGTGCGCCGGGCAGCCTTGCCGTCTACTCCCGTCCCGCTTTTCGGAAAGTGTAGATGGCGCGCTGGTTCATGGCAATTCTCTATCACCCGAGCCTTGCCGAATCGTGATGACGCCGGGCCGGGCAGAGAGGCCGACTCCGGAGGGGAGCGGCACGCTCGTCCCTCCATTGGCCGAAACTGTCGCTCTTGCAGGGGCTTGCGGCGAGGGACGCTTCCTTAACCACGGCATCACATCGGTGCCGCCGGCTGGAACCGGTCCGGAGTCGCGCTCACGCGGCGGTCAGCGTCAGCAGGCGGGTGCGATAGGTGACGGTGGCGTTGTCGTGCAGCCGCACGGCCCAGGGCAGGTCGAGGGCGGGCGCGGCCGGCATCAGCGGCTTGGCGCCGGGAGCCTCGCGGGAGGTCCGGGCGACCATGGCCTCGAAGGCGTCCGGGCTGTCGAGCCAGGCGCTCGCCGGGGTGGCGTGGGAGGCCCAGTCGAGGGGCGTCGCGAGCGCGATGCCGGCGCCGGGTGCGGCAACCCGGCCGATCTCGGCGACGAGGCGCCCGGGGTCCGGCACGCAGTCGAGCACGTTGAACGCCGTGACGAGCCCGAACGTGTCGTCGGCGAAGGGCAGCGCCAGGGCGTCGGCGACCCAGAAATCGACCCGCCCGGCGCCCGGCGGCGCGAAGCGCGCCTCGCGGCGGTCGTAGCGGTTGCCGAGGCGCCGGAGCGGGTAGCGCACCAGACCGCGGTCGAGCACGCCGCGGCCGATGCGCAGCAGCGGCCAGTTCAGGTCGATGCCGAGCACCGGGCCGTCGCCCGCCGCCGCGAGGTCGAAGCTGGTGCGGCCGACCGCGCAGCCGATGTCGAGGACCGGCCCGGGCCGGGGGCCGAGCCGCCGCAGCGCCTCGTCCTGGCAGCGCCGCACCCCGCCGGGCGCCGATGCCGCGTCCTCTGCGAACAGGTCGCCGTAATGGTCGTGGGCGTAGCTCGATTGCTGCTGGCGGGCGATGGCGAAGGCCGAATCCGGCCCCATCGCTGCCGCGACCACCGCCTCGGCCGCAGCCGCATCGATGTCGCTCTCCAGCACCAGGGGGAGATGGGCCGACAGCCAGCCGGCGAGGTCGGGCACCAGCACCGGCACCCCAGCGAGGATCGGGACGCGGCCGCCGCAGGCGTCGCAGCCGAGCACGCCCGACCGGATGGCGTCGTCGGCGCCCTCCGCCCCCGGCTCCAGGGCGAGGAACGCCCGGCGGCACGCCGGACAAACCGGCCTCAGGGCCTCGAAATGCCGGCGCCGCATGTCAGCCGCCGATGATGACGGTGACGCAGCCCGGCGGCAGGACCTCGCCGGTCGGGCTCGGGATCGGGGCGACGCAGCTCGCGTGCAGGGTCTCGTCCCCGACCCGCGCGGCCGGCAGCTTGCCGATCAGCACCGTGGCCGAGCCCTTGGCGACCATGCCGGGCCCGGCCGGGATGCAACTCACCAGGACGCACGGCACGGTGGTGTCGGTGACCCGCGCCGCCGGCATCTTGCCGATCAGCACCGTCGGGCAGCCCTTGATGATCGCGAGCGGCATCGCCGGGTGCGGCACCGGCGTCGGCACCGGGGCGGCCGGGTGGATCGGCGCGTGGCAATGCGGCGCCGCTTGCAGCACGTTGTCCCCGATGCGGGCGGCGGGCGGCATGGCGTGCTCCGGGGGTCGCGGTCAGCCCACCTCGTAGACGAAGCCGCCGTCGGCGCCAACGCCGGCATGGATGCGCCGGATCGGATCGCCGCCGGCGAGGTGTTCGAGCACCCGGACCGACAGTTCCGGCAGCAGGGTGCGCGACAGGATGTTCTCGACGTTGCGCGCGCCCGAGGCGCTCTCGGTGCAGCGGCTGGCGATGGTCTCGACCAGCTCGGGGGCGTAGTCGAAGGCCGCCTGATGGGTGTCGGCGACGCGCCGGCGGATGCGCTCCAGTTGCAGCACGACGATCCGGCGCAGGGTCTCGTCGCTGAGCGGCAGGTACGGCACCAGGGTGACGCGGCCGAGGAACGCGTCCTTGAAGAACTTGCCGAGTTCCGGCCGCAGGGCATGCGCCAGGGCGGCCGGGTCCGGCATCGTGTCGGGGTCGGCGCACAGCTTGGTGATGAGGTCCGAGGCGGCGTTCGAGGTCATGATGACGACGGTGTTCTTGAAGTCGATGTCGCGGCCCTCGCCGTCCTTCATCTGCCCCTTGTCGAACACCTGGTAGAACACGTCCTGGACACCGGGATGCGCCTTCTCCATCTCGTCGAGGAGGATCACGCTGTAGGGCCGGCGCCGGACCGCCTCGGTGAGGATGCCGCCCTCGCCGTAGCCGACATAGCCGGGCGGGCTGCCCATCAGCAGGCTGACCTTATGCTCCTCCTTGAACTCGGTCATCGTGATGGTCGTGAGGTTCTGCTCGCCGCCGTAGAGCAGGTCGGCGAGCGTCAGGGCGGTCTCGGTCTTGCCGACGCCCGACGGGCCGACCATCAGGAACACGCCCAGCGGCTTGCGCGGGTCGGTCAGCCCGGCCCGCGAGGTGACGATCGCCTGCGCCACCGCGTCGATGGCGTGGTTCTGCCCGACGACGCGCTCGGTCATCGCCTCCCGCAGGGCGAGGACCGAGCGGATCTGGGTCGATTGCATGCGCCCGGTCGGAATGCCGGTCCAGTTCTGCACCACCTCGGCGATGGCCTGGGCGTCGACCAGGGGAAACACCAGCGGCGCCTCGCCCTGGAGCGCCTTCAGTTCCGCCGCGACGGCCGTGAACTCCGCCGCGCCCTCGGCCGGTGCATCGGCCTCGGCCGCCTCGATTCCCGCGCGCAGGGCGTCGAGGCGGGCGACGAGGCCCTTCTCCTGCTCCCAGCGCGCCGTCAGCGTGGCGAGCTCGTCCGAGAGCGCCGCGCGCTCGTCCGCGAGGGCGGCGAGGCGGGCGGCGCCGTCGCCGCCGGTGCGCGCCTCGCGGGCGAGCATCGCCGTCTCGGTCTCGATGGTCTCGACCCGGCGCTGGCGGTCCTCGATCGCGCCGGGCAGGGTGGTCTGGCTCACCGCGACGCGGGCGCAGGCGGTGTCGAGCAGCGAGACCGACTTGTCGGGGAGCTGGCGCGAAGGGATGAAGCGGGCGGCGAGCCGCACCGAGGCCACCACCGCCTCGTCGAGGATCCGCACCTTGTGGTAGCGCTCGAGCGTCCCGACGAGGCCGCGCATCATCGCGACCGCCGCGGGCTCGGACGGCTCCTCGATCTTGACCACCTGGAACCGGCGGGCGAGGGCCGCGTCGCGCTCGAAATACTTCTTGTACTCGGCCCAGGTGGTGGCCGCGATGGTGCGCAATTCGCCCCGGGCGAGGGCCGGCTTGAGCAGGTTGGCGGCGTCGCCCTGGCCGGCGGCGCCCCCGGCGCCGACGAGGGTGTGGGCCTCGTCGATGAACAGGACGATGGGCTTGGGCGACGCCTTCACGGCGTCGATCACCTCGCGCAGGCGGCGCTCGAACTCGCCCTTCATGCTCGCGCCGGCCTGGAGCAGGCCGAGATCGAGGGAGCGCAGGGTGACGTCCTTGAGCGCGGGCGGCACGTCGCCGGCGGCGATGCGCAGGGCGAAGCCCTCCGCCACCGCGGTCTTGCCGACCCCGGCCTCACCGGCGAGGATCGGATTGTTCTGCCGCCGGCGGATCAGGATGTCGATGCATTGCCGGATCTCGTCGTCGCGCCCGAGGATCGGGTCGATCTTGCCGGCGCGGGCCTGCTCGGTCAGGTCGACGGTGAACTGCTCCAGCGCGCCGCCCGCCTGCGCCGGGGCGGCCCCGTCCGGCCCCGGGGCAGGGGCCTGCGCCGCCGTCGCGGCCTCGTCGCTGCCCTCGGTGAGCGCGGAAAAGTCGCGCTTGAGCCCGTCGGCCGACAGGCGGCGGACCTCGCCCGAGAGGTCGCCCAGGCGCCGCGCCAGCCCCTCGTCGGCGAGCATCGCCCACAGCAGGTGGCCCGAGCGGATCGCGCCGGCGCCGGCATCGACCGAGGCGAGGAGCCAGGCCTGCTTCATCAGTTCCACGAGGTCCGGGGCGAAGCCCGGCGGCCGGGCGTTGCCGCTGCGCAGCCGGTCGAGGACGCGGTCGAGATCCGCCGTGAGGCGCCCGGCATCGATGTCGGCCCGGCCCAGCACGACGGCGACGTCCGAGCCCGGATGGCCGACGAGGCGCCGCAGCCAGTGCTCGACCTCGACGTTGTAATGGGTGCGCGTCAGCGCGAGCCCGGCCGCCGCCTCGAGTTCCCCCCGGCAGACGTCGTTCAGACGACGCACGAGCAGACGCAGATCAACCGACACCATCCGATGGATTCCCGTGACCTCGTGGCTGCCCCGGTTCGGGCGGAGACCCGCGTCCCGGCCGGAGCCCGGCGCGCCGTCACGCGGATCCCTGACTCAGGCAGGATCGCGGCAGTATAGACGACACTTGCCGGCGGGGCGGAAGAGGTCGTCCGGCGATTTGTCGAAATGGTTGAGCGTTTCGTACTTCGTCGGGCCCGTAGGGCCGGGAGCGCGGCAAACCGGCGCGCCGGATGCGCGACCCGGATGCCAGCCGGGCCTGCCTGTGCGATCCTGCGGCGGAGAGGTCGCGATGACAGCCACCGAGAAGCCCGGCTTCTGCACGCTCTGCCGGTCGCGCTGCGGGACGATCTCCGTCGTCGAGAACGACCGGCTGGTCTCCGTGCGCCCGAACCCCGCGCACCCGACCGGGCGGGCTCTGTGCCCGAAGGGGCGGGCCGCCCCCGAGATCGCCCATTCCGCCCGCCGCCTGACCACGCCCCTGCGGCGGACCGCACCCAAGGGCGCCGGGGATCCCGGCTTCGTGCCGGTCTCCTGGGACGAGGCGCTCGCCGAGATCGCCGACCGGCTCGGCCGCTACAAGGCCGAGACCGGGCCGGAATCGGTCGCGTTCGCGGTGACCTCGGGCGCGTCCTCGTCGATCTCCGACAGCGTCGAGTGGATCCAGCGCCTGATCCGCGGCTTCGGCAGCCCGAACACGGTCTACTCGACCGAGATCTGCAACTGGCACAAGGACTACGCCCACGCCTTCACGTTCGGCTGCGCGCTGCCGATGCCGGATTACCGCAACGCCGACCTGATCCTGCTGTGGGGCCACAACCCCGCCAACGTCTGGTTGTCCCAGGCCGAGGCGATCGGCGCGGCCCGGGCCCGCGGCGCGCGGCTCGCCGTGGTCGATCCCCGGCGCGCCGGCTCGGCCCGCGACGCGGATCTCTGGCTGCGCGTCCGCCCCGGCACCGATGCGGCGCTGGCCCTCGGCCTCGCCCGCCGGCTCATCGCCGACGCCGCCTACGACGCCGCGTTCGTGCGGCACCGGACCAACGCGGCCTTCCTGGTGCGCGACGACACCGGCCTGTTCCTGCGCCCCGGCGACCTCGGCGAGGAGGGCGACGGCTTCCTCGTCTGGGATCCCAGGGCGGGGCGGGCCGTCCCGGCGGCGACCGGGCTCGCGGAGGCGCTGCTGGACGGCCGCGTCACGGTCGCCGGCCGCGACGGCCCGATCGCCTGCCGCACCGCCTTCGCGCACTACCGGGCCGCCGCCGAGCCCTACGATCCGGCCACCGTGGCGGAGATCACCGGCATCCCCGCCGCCGAGGTCGAAGGCCTCGCCCGCGCGATCGCGACGGCCCGGTCGGTCTGCTACTACGGCTGGACCGGCATCGGGCAGCACACCAACGCGACGCAGACCGAGCGGGCGATCGCGACGCTCTACGCCCTCACCGGCCATTACGACGCGCCGGGCGGCAACGTCCGCATGCCGGCCCTGCCGGTGCCCGCCCTGCACGCGGTGACGATGATCCCGCCCGAGACGCGGGCCAGGGCGCTGGGCCTCGCCGAGCGCCCGATCGGCCCGCCGGCCGAGGGCTGGATCACCTCCACCGACTTCTACGACGCCGCCATCACCGGGCGGCCCTACCGGGTGCGGGCCCTCGTCGGCTTCGGCTCGAACCTCGTCGTCTCGCATCCGGCGGGCGAGCGCGGCCGCGCGGCGCTTCGGGCGCTCGACTTCCAGGTCCATTGCGACCTGTTCCTCAACCCGACGGCGGAATTGGCGGACATCGTCCTGCCGGTCTCCGGCCCGTGGGAGCACGAGGCGCTGCGGATCGGCTTCGACGTCTCCCCGGAGGCGCAGGAATGGGTCCAGCTGCGCCCGCAGATGATCCCGCGCCAGGGCGATGCCCGCTCCGACCTCTGGATCGTGTTCCAGCTCGCCCGTCGCCTCGGCCTCGGCGACCTGTTCTTCGACGGCGACGTCGAGCGGGGTTTCTCGCACCTGCTCGCCCCCCTCGGCCTCGATCTCGCGACCCTGCGGGCCCGTCCCGAGGGCGTGCGCGTGCCGTTGGCCCAGGGGCATCGCCCTACCGCCTTCGCCACGCAGACCGGCAAGGCCGAGCTCTATTCCGAACTGCTCCACCGCCACGGCTACCCGCCGGTGCCGCGCCACGTGCCGCCGGCCGACGCGCCGGACACGTCCTTCCCCCTGACCCTGTTTTCGGCGAATGCCGGCGAGTTCTGCCACAGCCAGCATCGCGGCATCACCGGGCTGCGCCGCCGCCGCGAGGAGCCGCGGGCGGAAATCCACCCGGCGCTCGCGCGCCGCAACGGCATCGCGGCGGGCGACTGGATGCTCGTGCGCACCCGCCACGGACGGATCCGCCTGCGCGCTGCGCTGAACGACGCGCTCGCCGACGACGTGGTCGCGGCCGAGTACGGCTGGTGGCAGGCCGCCCCGGATCTCGGCCTGCCGGGCTACCGGGAGGGGGAGGGGATCGGTTCGAACTTCAACGCGCTCATCGCCGAGCGCGAGCGCGACCCGGTGAGCGGGTCGCTCGCGCTGCGCTCCGCCGCCTGCGCCGTGGAGCGCCTCGGCGCCGACGGCTGGGACGGCTGGCGCTCCTTCGTCGTGACCGACCGCCGGGAGGAGGGACCGGACGTCGTTGCGCTCACCCTGCGTCCGGCGGACGGCGCGCCGCTGCCGGCCTTCCGGCCGGGCCAGTCGATCGGCCTGAGCCTGGGCGACGAGGTGCGCTCCTACTCGCTGATCGGCCCCGCCGCGCCGGCTCCCGACGCCTACCGGATCGCCGTGCGGACGATCGAGGGCGGCCGCGTCTCCGGTGCGGTTCGGCGGGAGCTGGTGCCCGGGGCGGTCGTCGTGCTCCAGGCGCCGCGGGGCCGCTTCGTCCTGCCGCTGCGCAACGAGTTTCCGGTGGTGCTGATCGCCGGCGGCATCGGCCTGACGCCGTTCCTGTCCTACCTCGAAACGCTGGCGGGCGGTCCCGGCGAGCCGGAGGTCACGCTGCATTACGGCTTCCGTGGCGACCATCCGCCGTTCCGGGACGCGCTGGAGCGCCTGCGCCGGCGCCTGCCGAACCTGACCGTGGTGACGCATCCGAGCCGGATCGGCCGGTTCCGCGTCGCGGATCTGGCGCCGGACCTCGTGGCGCGCCGCGCCCGGTTCTATCTCTGCGCCGGCGACGCGATGATGGCGGAGGTGACGGCCGGCCTGCGCGCCGCGGGCGTGCCGCCGTTCGAGATCTTCACCGAACGCTTCCGCTCGCCCCCGCCGCCGGCGACGGACGACCTCGCCCCCCGCCGCGTGGTCTTCGCCCGCTCGGGACGAACGCTGACGTGGCGGCCCGGCGCGAATCCCCCCGGCCTCCTCGCCGCCGCCGAGCGGGCCGGCCTCGACATCCCGAGCGGCTGCCGGGTCGGCCAGTGCGAGAGCTGCGCCGTCGCGGTGATGGCGGGGCGGGTCCGCCACCTCGTCGCCTGCGACGACCTCGGCGAGGGGCAGTGCCTCACCTGTCAGGCGGTCCCGCTGACCGACCTCGTCCTCGATGCGTGAGCCAGACGGCCAGGACTATCGGGAGCCAGTCCGAGGCGCCTCTCGATCGACTCCCGCCCCTTTCCGGGCCCGAACGGGCCTACACGACTGGAACGCAGTGGAAGGAGATCCGGGATCCAGCCCAGGGGGTCGCGAAGCGTCTGCATGAGGACTACGGTATCGACGCATCGAGCCGCTTCGCGGCACTCCTCATGCCGGATCCCGGGTCGCATTCCGCCGACGCCGCAAGCGCCCGGGAAAAGGGGCGCCGCGCGGTCGATCGTCTGCCGACCCACTCGAACGCGCCGCGAGACTCCCCGCCTAATACACCGCCGGCGACACCACCCACAGGAAGTCGACCGCCTCGTCGCCGACGCACCAGTAGCTGTGCGGCGTCGTCGCCTCGAAGGCGAAGGAATCGCCGGCGCGGATCGTGTGCACCACCCCGGCGAGATCGAGGGCCAGCGTGCCGGACAGGACCGTGCCGCATTTCGCCCCGGCCTCGTTGCGGGTGGCCTCGCCGGTGCCGCCGCCGGGCCGGATCACCATCCGCATCATCTGGATGCCCGAGACCGCGTCGGGCGACATCAGTTCCTTGCGCAGCCCCTTGGGGCCGAGATCCAGGGTGCGGCGGGCGCCGGCGCGCACCACCACGTCGTCGTGCTCCGAGGCCGGGACGTCGAACAGCCAGCCGACCGGCATGTCGAGCGCCGCGCAGATCTGGCGCAGCGAGCGCAGGGACGGCGCCGTCAGGCCGCGCTCGATCTGGCTGAGGAGTCCGACGGAGATCTCCGCCCGCTCCGCCACCTGCTGCAGCGAGAGCCCCTTGATCGTCCGGCGCTGGCGCAGCTTGCGGCCGGCGCCGTCGCTGCGGTCCATCGTGACCTCCGGGATCGCGTCGCGGTCGCCCGCCATCGTCATGCTCCTGACAGGCCGTGCCGAGAAGGAGACTCGGTGGCCCGGCTAAAAATTCCGACATTCTTTTTCAATGCCGTTGCAATCGTACCGGGGCCCTGCTTTCATGTCCACGAGGACGGAGATCGCAGCATGCGGGTCGGGATCGAAGTCGGGGGGACGTTCACGGACCTCGTCGCCGTGGACGGCACGCGGGTCGAGGTCGTGAAGGTGCCGAGCACGCCGGCCAGTCCGGACGAGGGGGCGTTCGCCTCGCTCGCCGCGGCGGGCATCGACCCGGCCGCCGTCACCGACCTCGTCCACGGCTCGACGGTCGCCACCAACGCGATCCTCGAGCGCAAGGGCGCGGCGGTGGCCTTCGTCACCACCCGGGGCTTCCGCGACATCCTGTTCTTCCAGCGCCACGGCCGGCGCAACATCTACGACCTGCGCTACGCCAAGCCCGCGCCGCCGCTGCGGCGCCGGGACTGCTTCGAGGTCACCGAGCGGCTCGACGCCGCCGGCGCCGTGGTGACGCCCCTCGACGAGGCGGCCGTGCTCGCCGACCTCGTCCCCGCCCTGGCGGCGGGCGGCTACGGGGCGGTGGCGATCTGCCTGCTCTCGGCCTACGCCGCGCCGGTCCACGAGGCGCGGCTGCGCGACCTCCTCGCCGAGCGGCTGCCCGGCACCCGGATCGCCTGCTCGCACGAGATCGCCCGGGAGTTCCGCGAGTTCGAGCGCGCCTCGACCACCGTGCTGTCGGCCTACGTCCAGCCGGTGATCGACGGCTATCTCGACCGCTTCGAGGCGACGCTCGCCGCGGCCGGGTTCAAGGGCGGCTTCAGCGTCATGCAGTCGAACGGCGGCCGGCTGCCCGCCGCCGCGATGCGCCGCAACTCGATCACCGCCCTGTTCAGCGGCCCGGCGGCCGGGGTGGTCGGGGCGATCCGGCAGGCGGGCCGCTCGGACCGGCGCAACCTCATCACCTTCGACATGGGCGGCACCTCGACCGACGTCTGCCTCGTCGTCGACGGCGAGCCCTCGGTCGCGCCCGAGACGGAGGTCGACGGCCTGCCGATCCGCACGCCGGTCCTCGACATCGCGACGGTGGGGGCCGGCGGCGGCTCCCTGGTGTGGATCGACGACGGCGGCATGCTGCGGGTCGGCCCGCGCAGCGCCGGGGCGGTGCCGGGTCCGGCCTGCTACGGCCGCGGCGGCACCGAGCCGACGGTGACCGACGCCCATCTGGTGCGCGGGACGATCCGCCCGGACGCCTTCCTGGGCGGCACGATGCGCCTCGACCCAGACGCTGCCCACCGCGCCTTCGAGCCGATCGCCGGCCGCCTCGGCCTGTCGGTGCGCGACGCCGCCGCGGCGGCGATCCGGCTGGCCGTCGCCAACATCGTGCGGGCGATCCAGCTCGTCTCGACCCAGCGCGGGCACGATCCGCGCCGCTACGCCCTGCTGCCCTTCGGCGGCGCCGGCCCGCTGCTGGCCGCCGAGATCGCCGAGGAACTCGGCATCACCGAGGTGCTGGTGCCGCCCAATCCCGGCGTCGTCTCCGCCCTCGGCCTGCTCTCGGCCGACTACGTCAAGGTCTCCGGCCTGACCCGCCGGATGCCGCTCTCGGCCGAGGCGCCGCCGGTGCTCGCCGACGAGTTCGCGCGCTTCCGTGCCGGCGCCGAGACCGAGTTCCGGGCGCTCGGGCTCGGCGGCGGCCTCGACTTCGACCTCACCGCCGACATGCGCTTCGTCGGGCAGGCGTTCGAGATCCCGGTCGCGGTCGATCCCTCCCGCCTGCCGGGCTTGCGCGCCGCCGACCTCGCGGCGGATTTCGACGCCGCCCACCGGCGCATCTACTTCCACGGCGGCGAGCCGGGGCGGCAGGTCGAGATCGTGGGCTTGCGCTTCGGCGTGCGCCGGCGCCTCGACGCCCTGCCGGAGAACCGCGAGCGCCCGTCCCGCGCCGCCACCCGCGACGCGATCACCGTCTGGACGCCCTCCGGCCCGGTCTCGGCCCGCCTCGTCGAGGCCGCGGCGATCCGGCCCGGCGCGCCCCTCGACGGCAGCGCCCTCGTCGAGGGCTACAGCTCGACCCTGTGGCTGCCGCCGGGCTGGCGCGTGGTCCGCGACGACGCCGGCAACCTCCTCATGACCCGGATCCCCGCATGAGCGCCTCGTCCCTCGATCCCGTCGACTACGCCGTCATCAGCCAGTCGATCGTCTCGGCCGCCCGCGAGATGGGCGCCAAGCTCGTGCGCTCGGCCTATTCCACCGTCCTGCGCGAGGCCCAGGACGGCTCGGCCGCCCTGCTCGACGCCGACGGCAACACCATCGCCCAGGCCGAGCTGATCCCGATGCAGCTCGGCACGATCGGCCACGTCATCCAGCCGGCGCTCGCCCTCTACCCGAAGGAGACCCTCGCCGAGGGCGACTTCTTCGTGATGAACGATCCCTATTCCGGCGGGCAGCACCTCCAGGACGTGTTCTTCTTCCACCCGATCTTCTTCGAGGGCGAGGTGCTGGGCTTCTCGGCCTCGGTCGCCCACCACCTCGACATCTCGGGCGGCGATCCCGGCCTCAACACCGCGGCGACCGACGTCTATTCCGAGGGGCTCATCATCCCGCCGGTGAAGCTCAACATGGCGCGCGACTGGAACGGTGGCGCCTTCCAGCGCATCCTGCGCGCCAACGTCCGGGTGCCGCACCAGACCATGGGCGACTTCGACGCCCAGATCGCCGCCAACGCGATCGGCGCGGCGCGGCTCACCGAACTCGCCGGGCGCTACGGCGTCGCGACCCTGCGGGCGGTGATGGCGGCCCTGCTCGACTATTCCGAGACCCGGATGCGGGCGGCGATCCGCACGGTGCCGGACGGCGTCTATCACGGCGAGGACGCGGTCGACGACGACGGCATCTCCGACGCGCCGCTGCCGGTGAAGGCCACCGTCACCGTCTCGGGCGACAGCATCGCCATCGACTTCGCCGGCACCGCCCCGCAGGTGCGGCGCAACCTCAACGTGCCGTTCGCCGCCACCGTCTCGGCCAGCCTGTCCTGCGTCAAGGGCGTGCTGACGAGCCCCGACATCCCGTTCAACGCCGGCTCGGCCCGCCCGGTCACCGTCACGGCGCCCAAGGGCAGCCTGCTCAACCCCCACCATCCGGCCCCGGTACGGGCCCGGATGGAGGCGAGCTTCCGGGCCTGGAACGCCGTGATGAAGGCGCTGGCGCAGGCGGTCCCCGAGAAGGTCATCGCCTGCGGCTTCGACACCACCACGGTCGGGGTGCTGTCCCGCCTCGGCGACCGCGGCTGGTCGGTCTATCTCGAGATCTTCGGCGGCGGCTACGGCGCGGCGGCGGAGTCGGACGGCTGCGACGCGGTCGATTCGCCCCTGTCGAACTGCACCAACACGCCGGTCGAGGCCCTGGACCAGGATTTTCCGTTCTTCCGGGTGGTGGAATACGCCCTGCGGCAGGACAGTTGCGGCGGGGGCGCCCAGCGCGGCGGGCTCGGCTTCCTGCGCCGCTACGAGATCCTTCAGGAGGGCGTGCGGCTCTCGCTCTACAGCGACCGCTTCCGGCGCGCGCCCGACGGGCTGTTCGGCGGTGGGCCGGGCACCACCGGCTTCTGCGAGGTGCGCCGCGACGGCGAGGTCATCGCCCTGCCGTCGAAGACCGCCCTCGACCTGCGGCCCGGCGACGTCGTGACGATCGCGGTCGGCGGCGGCGGCGGCTACGGCGACCCGGCCGCCCGCCCGTCCGAGCGGATCCGCCGGGACGAGGAGGACGGGATCATCTCGGCGGCCCGCGCCGCCGCCTGGACCTCGCTGCCCGCCGCGGCCGAGTAGGCCCCCATCGTACCGGCCGGGATCCTCCCGGCCGCGCCACCTCGTGAGGGCCGGATGACCGACGCGCCGCACCTCTTCGCCCCGCTCGCCCTGCGCGGCGTCACGCTCCCGAACCGGATCGTGATCTCGCCGATGCAGCAATACATGGCCGGCGACGACGGCGTGCCGACCGGGTTCCACCGCCAGCATTACGGCCGCCTCGCCCTCGGCGGCGCCGGCCTCCTCGTCACCGAGGCGCTGGCGGTCGTTCCCGAGGGCCGGGTGACGCGCCACGACCTCGGCGTCTGGTCGGACGACCACGTGCCGGCCCTGGCGGGGCTGGTCGAGGAGATCGCGCGCTCGGGCGCCGTGCCGGGCACCCAGCTCATCCATGCCGGCCGCAAGGGCAGCGTCTCGCGCCCCTGGGAGGGCTACGCGCCGCTCCACGACGGCGGCGGCGACCGGCCCTGGACGACGGTCGCGGCGAGCGCGGTCCCGGCCAATCCCGGCTGGCACGTCCCGGTGGCGCTCGACGCCGACGGGATCGCCCGCCTGCTGGAGCACTACGCGCAGGCCGCGCGCCGCGCCGCCGCCGCGGGGTTCCGGGTCCTCAACATCCACGCGGCGCACGGCTACCTGCTGCACTCGTTCCTGTCGCCGCTCGCCAACCGGCGCGACGATGCCTGGGGCGGGGATTTCGACGGCCGCATCCGCCTGCTGCTCCAGGTGGTCGAGGCGGTCCGCTCGCAATGGCCCGGCGACCGGCCGCTGATGGTGCGGCTGTCCTGCGTCGACGACCAGCCCGGCGGCTGGAGCCTCGACGAGTCGGTCGCCCTGGCGCGCCGGCTCGGCCCGGCCGGGGTCGACGTGGTCGATTGCTCCTCCGGCGGCCTCGGCGAGCGCACCACGACCCGGATGGTCCGGCGGCCCGAGGGCTATCAGGTTCCCTACGCCGAGCGGATCCGGGCCGAGACCGGGGTGCCGACCATGGCGGTCGGCCTCATCACCACCCCGGACTTCGCCGATGCCGCCGTGCGCGACGGGCGCGCCGACCTCGTCGCCATCGGGCGCGAGGCGCTGCACGATCCGCACTGGCCGCTGCGGGCGGCCCGCGCCCTCGGGGTGGACGACCGCTTCGAGCGCTGGCCGCCGTCCTGGGGCTGGTGGCTCGACAAGCGCGAGCGGGCGGCGCGTGCCGGCGTTCCGGCGGAATCGACGGGAGGGCAAGCGCGATGATGAACCGCAGACACATCCTGGCCGGTCTGGCCGCCGCACCGGTCTCGCTCGCCGCGCCCGGCCTGATCCGGCGCGCCAACGCGCAGAGCGTGCTGGACGTCGCCTCGGTCTATTCGCTGTCGGGCACCTTCGCCAATGTCGGCGCGGCGCTCAACGACGGCTCGAAATGGGCGTTCGAGCAGTACGGCACGGCCGGCGGCCACAAGCTGAACTACCTGCTGCTCGACGACCGCGGCGACGCCGCCGAGGCGGTGCGCAAGGTGCAGGACGCGATGACCCAGCGCAGCGTGCGCCACGTCATCGGCTGCACCAACTCGGCGATCGGGCTCGCGGTCCAGCGCGAGGTGTTCAACCGCAAGGGCGTCTACGTCAACGAGGCCGGCGCCGACGAGATCACCGGCAAGGACTGCAACAAGTCGAGCTTCCGCTGGCCGGTCGCCTCCTACAGCGCCGTCAACGCCACGGTGCGCCCGCTGATCGAGCAGTTCCCCAAGGCGAAGCGCTGGTACACCATCACCGGCCAGTACGTCTTCGGCGACAGCCTGCTCACCAACTGCAAGGAGATCTTCAAGGAGAAGGGCATCGAGCACGTCGGCAACAGCTACCACTCGCTGTCCGACCGCGAGTATTCCGGCTACATCGCCAACGCGCTGTCGGCCAATCCGGACGTGCTGGCGATCTGCAACTTCGGCAACCAGACCGTCGACGTAGTGCGCCAGGCGATCAGCTACGGCATGAAGCGCAACACCAAGATCTTGGCGGTGTGGTCGACCGGCCTCGACCAGTTCCAGGCGCTCGGCCCGGACAATTGCGACGGCGTCTATTTCGGCGCGAACTTCTGGCACGGGATCGACACCCCGGGCGGCCGGCGCGTGGCCGAGATCGTCAAGGCCAAGACCGGCGACGTGCCGAACTACCTCCACGCCTGCGGCTACGCCGTCGCCCAGGTGCTGATCGAGGGCATCAACAAGGCGAACTCGACCGACGTGCCGGCGATCATCCAGGCCCTGGAGGGGCTGAGCTACGAGGGGCCGACCGGCACCGAGACGATCCGGGCCGAGGACCATCAGGTCATCAAGGACTATTACCTGATGCGCGGCAAGGCGAAGAGCGCGATGAAGGACAAGAACGACCTCATCGACATCGTGGCCGCGACCAAGGCGTTCCTGCCGCCGGAGAAGACCGGCTGCCGGATGCCGGCGACGCTCTGAGTGGAACGCGCCTCTGCCGGTCCGTGCATGCGGACGGATCGTCGAGGAGATCCGTGACCGAACGGGATGAGGAGCACGGTGCATCGTTGACATCCTCCTCGCCCCGGTTGCGGCAGGGCTGTCCGGGGAAAAGAAGTGGAGCAACTCCCCTCTCCCGAGTGGGAGAGGGGCCGGGGGCGAGGGTGGCTGGGGTTCAGAATTACGCCTCAACGGCTAAGCTGCGCAGATCGACCCTGGACGCCACTTCCTGCACCGTCTCCACCCTCACCCCTACCCCTCTCCCACTCGGGAGAGGGGGTCCCGCGCTCGATTCTAAAAGGAAATCTCCCCGGACAGCGGTGAGCCCGCGGGGAGAGGAGAAGAGCCCCGCCCCTCGGGAAAAACGACGGCTCATCGACTGGCCGCCCCTCGCGTCACCGCGGAGGACGGCGAAGCCGCTGGATAGTTAAGACGATCGTCGGACCACCCCGTCCTGCAACCTCAGCCCCACCCCGCCCCGCTCCGCCCCGAGCGAGGCGGAACTCGTCCTGCCCGAGGAGACCCGATCCGGCATGTCGGCCCAGTTGCTGCTGTTCCAGGTCCTGAACGGGACCGGCATCGGGATGATCTACTTCCTGCTGTCGGTCGGCCTGACGCTGATCTTCGGCCTGTTGCGCTTCGTGAACTTCGCCCACGGGGCGTTCTACATGGCGGCCGCCTACATCGCCTACGCGGTGGCGGTGTGGACCGGGACGTTCTGGTGGGCGCTGGTGCTCGGGCCGCTCCTCGTCGCGGCCCTCGCGCTCGTCGTCGAGCGCACGCTGCTGCGCCACACCTACGCGCTGCCGCACGAATCGCAGATCCTCATCACCTTCGCGGTCGCGCTGATCATCCAGGAGGGCATCATCCTGCTGTTCTCGCCGCTCGGCCACAACGTGCCGGTGCCCGAGGCCCTGAGCGGCATCGTGTTCCTCGGCCCCTACGTCTATCCGGCCTACCGGCTCGCGGTGGTCGGGGCGGCGGTGCTCGTCGGGGTGGTGCTGTGGGTCGCCATCGAGCGCACCCGCCTCGGCTCGATCCTGCGGGCGGGCTCGGAGAGCGCCGAGATGGTCGGGCTGCTCGGCATCAACGTCGACCGGGTGTTCATGGCGACCTTCGCCCTCGGGGCGGCGCTCGCCGGCCTCGCGGGGGTGCTGGCGGCGCCGCTGCGGGGCGTCGAGCCGTTCATGAGCTCGGAAGCCCTCGGCATCGCCTTCGTGGTCGTGGTGGTGGGCGGCCTCGGCACCCTGTCGGGCGCCCTCGTCGGCGGCCTGCTGATCGGCCTGATCCAGTCCTTGATGAGCACGCTGTGGCCGGAAGGGGCGCAGCTCATGATCTACGCCGCCATGGCGCTCGTCATCCTGCTGCGGCCCGCCGGCCTGCTCGGACGCCTCTAGATGCGCGACATGCCCCGCTTCCCCGACCTCTCCAGTGCCGTCGTCCTCGCCGGGCTCGCGGTGCTGCCGTTCCTGGTGCCGGTGACGCTCGCCGTGCAGATCGCGATCTTCGCCACCGGCACCCTGTCGGTGACGCTGCTCCTCGGCTCGATCGGCCTTCTGTCGTTCGGCCAGGGCCTCTATCTCGGGCTCGGCGCCTATGCCGGCGGGCTGCTCCTGCGCGATGCCGGGCTCGGGCTCGTGCCCTCCCTCGTCGTCGCGACGCTCGCCGCGGCGGCGCTGGCCGGGCTCCTCGGCAGCGTCATCGTGCGGCGCCACGGCGTCTACTTCGTCATGCTCACGCTCGCCTTCGCCCAGATGGGGCATTTCGCGACCCTGGCGTTCAAGGACGTCACCGGCGGCGAGAACGGGCTGTCGGGCCTGCCGCGCCGGTTCGACCTGTTCGGCCTGCCGATCGAGGGCCCGCTCTCGCTCTACGGCCTCTCGGCCGGGGCCTTCCTGCTGGTGTTCCTCCTGGTGCAGCGCCTCGTCGCCTCGCCGTTCGGCAGCGTGCTGGCGGCGATCCGCGAGAACGAGCCGCGCTGCGCCGTGCTCGGCTACCCGGTCGCCCGCTACAAGACCGCGGCCCTCGCCCTCGCCGGGGGCATCGCCGGGCTCGCGGGGGCGCTCCACGTCGTCTTCCTCGGCTTCGTGCCGCCGAGCGACGCCGACCTCGAGATGAGCCAGCGGCTCCTCGTGATGGCGCTGATCGGCGGGGTCGGCTCGCCGGGCGGGGCGCTCGCCGGCGCCGCCTTCTACATGATCGTGTCCGAGGCGCTGTCCGAGATCTGGCCGCGCTGGATGGCGCTGATCGCGCTCCTGCTGATCGGCCTCGTGCTGTTCCTGCCGGGCGGCCTGTGGAGCGTCGGTGGGCGGATCGCGGCCCTGCGCCACCGGGAGGCGGCCCGTGGCTGAGCCGCTGCTCGTCGCCGAGGCGATCGACGTCCGCTTCGGCGACTTCCAGGCCTTGTCGGGCTTCTCGCTGTCGGTGCGGCCGGGGACGATCCACGCCCTGATCGGCCCGAACGGCGCCGGCAAGACCACGCTGTTCAACGCCCTGACCGGGGTGCGCCGCCCGAGCGGCGGGCGCATCGTGTTCGACGGCCACACCGTCACCCGCGCCCCGGTCCACCGGCGCATCCATTACGGCATGAGCCGCTCGTTCCAGGTCACCGCCCTGTTCGCCGGACTCACCGTCGCCGAGAACCTGCGGCTCGCCGTGCAGGCGCGGGAGGCGGGGGAGGGCTGGGTGTTCTGGCGCGGCCCGGGCCGGCGCGCCGACATCCGCGCCGAGGTCGGGGAGCTGCTGGCGCGGATCGGCCTGTCCGACCGCGCCGACGAGCGCGCCGGCGGCCTGTCGCACGGCGCCCAGCGCTCGCTGGAGATCGGCATGGCGCTGGCCGGCCGGCCGAAGATGATCTTCCTCGACGAGCCGCTGGCCGGCATGGGCATCGACGACGTCCACCGGACCAAGGACCTGATCCTGTCCCTGCGGGCCCAGATGGCGGTGCTGCTGATCGAGCACAACATGAGCGTCGTGCTCGACATCTCCGACCGGATCACCGTCATGGCCCGCGGCCGCAAGATCGCCGAGGACGCGCCGGCCGGCATCCGCCTCCACCCGGAGGTGCGCGCCGCCTATCTCGGGAGCACCGCATGAGCGCCGTCCCGATGCTCGCCGTCACCGGGCTCCACGGCTGGTACGGCAAGAGCCACATCCTGCAGGGCATCGACCTCGCGGTCGGCGACGGCGAGCTCGTCGCCCTGCTCGGCCGCAACGGCGTCGGCAAGACCACCACGATGCGGGCCGTCGCGGGGATCCTCGGCCGCGCCGAGGGCGAGGTGCGGCTCGCCGGCGAGCCGGTGCTCGGGCTGCCCTCCCACGCCATCGCCCGCCGCGGCCTGTCGCTGGTGCCGGAGCACCGCGGCATCTTCGCCACCCTCACGGTCGAGGAGAACCTGACCCTCGCGGCCCGGCGCGGCTCGCCCTGGCCGGTGGCGCGCATCTGGGAGTTGTTTCCCGCCCTCGCGGCCCGGCGCCGGACCGCCGGCGGCAAGCTCTCGGGCGGCGAGCAGCAGATGCTGGCGATCGGCCGCGCCCTCGTCACCGGGCCGCGGCTGCTGCTCCTCGACGAGCCGACCGAGGGGCTGGCCCCGGTGATCGTCGACCAGCTCGTCGCGATCCTCGGCGGTCTCAAGGCGACTGGGCTGTCGATCCTCCTCGTCGAGCAGAGCCTCGCCGTCTGCACCGCCGTCGCCGACCGGCTGGCGATCCTCGATACCGGCCGGATCGTCTGGACCGGGAACGGCGCGGCGCTGGCGGCGGCCGAGGACGTGCGCGCCCGCCACCTGACGCTGGAACACGCCTGAGCGGAAACCGGCGCCACACCGAAGGCCGCCTGCGACCGGGACGACGGGGGCAGACGATCGCGAGCGCCACCATGCCGCGTGCCGTCGCCATTCCGGACGAGTGGCCCTGCGGTCCGGGACGTGCTCGTTGTCCCCTCGACACAGCAGGGAGCGCCGACGCGGCGCGCAGCGCGTTTTGCCTCCATCACCCATTGAGCGGCTTCGCAATGCGGCCGCGGCACGGATCGGTCCGCTCCGGCACCTCCCGGCCCTGTTCCGGCTCGCCTGGGCGACGAGCCGCACCCTGACGCTGCTGGGCATCGGGCTGCGCATCGCCCGCAGGGCGGTGCCGGCGCTGACGCTCTACGTCGCCAAGCTCGTCGTCGACGCGGTCGTGGCCGGGCGGGGCGATGTCGCCGCGCTGGCGACCGCCTCGGACTGGGTCGCCAGTCCGGTGCTGCGGCAGGTGGCGCTGCTGATCGGGGCCGAACTGGCGCTCGCCCTCGCCTCCGACCTGCTCGGGCGCGCGACCGGCCTCGTCGACGGGGTGCTGGCCGAGATGACCGGCAACGCCATCACGCTCCGGCTGATGGCGCATGCCGCGGCCCTCGATCTCGCCCAGTTCGAGGACCCGGCGGTGCAGGACGGGCTGGAGCGCGCCCGGCGGCAGGTGGCGTGGCGCGGGAACCTGATGGGCCAGCTCCTCGGCCAGCTCCAGGACGGCCTCACGGCGCTGTCCCTGGCGGTGGCCGTCGTCGCGTTCCTGCCCTGGCTCGTCGTCCTGCTGGTGCTGGCCCTGATCCCGGCCTTCCTCAACGAGCTCCACTTCAACCGCCAGGGCTACCGCCTCGCCTACCAGCGCTCGCCGGAGCGGCGCGAGGGCGACTACATGCGCCAGCTCGGGGCCGGGGCCGAGAGCGCCAAGGAGATCAAGCTCTTCGGCCTCAGCGGCTACCTCGCCGAGCGCTTCGGCCGGCTCGCCGACCGGGCTTTGCGCGAGAACACCCGGCTCGCGCGGCGCCGGGCCGTCGCGGGCGGGCTCTTCGCCAGCCTCGGCACGCTCGCCTACTATCTCGCCTACCTCGTGATCGCATTGCGGGCGGCCACCGGGGCGATCACGCTCGGCGACCTCACGTTCCTGACCGGCGCCTTCCTGCGCCTGCGCGGCCTCGTCGAGGGGCTGCTGCTCGGCCTCTCGCAGCTCTCGGGACAGGCGCAGTACCTCGACGACCTGTTCGCGTTCCTGGCGCTCGCGCCGCGCCTGCGCGCGCCCGCGCATCCCGCGCCGTTCCCGACGCCGATCCGCGACGGCTTCGTGTTCGAGGCGGTGGGCTACCGCTATCCCGGGGCGGAACGCTGGGCCCTGCGCGACCTGTCGCTGACCATCCGGGCCGGCGAGGTGGTGGCGCTGGTGGGCGAGAACGGCAGCGGCAAGACCACGGTCGTCAAGCTTCTGGCGCGGCTCTACGACCCGACCGAGGGGCGCATCCTGCTCGACGGGCGGGACCTGCGCGACTACGACCCCGACATCCTGCGGACCCGCATCGGCGTGATCTTCCAGGACTTCGTCCGCTTCGACTTCACGGCGGGCGAGAACATCGCGGTCGGGCGCATCGCCGAGCGGGCGGATGCCGCTCGCATCGCGGGCGCGGCGGCGCGCGGACTGGCCGACGCCGTGGTGGCGCGGCTGCCGGCGGGCTACGGCCAGCGGCTGGGGCGGCGCTTCGACGACGGGGTCGACCTGTCCGGGGGCGAGTGGCAGAAGCTCGCGATCGCCCGCGCCTACATGCGCGACTCCGAGGTGCTGGTGCTGGACGAGCCGACCGCGGCCCTGGACGCCCGCGCCGAGGCCGAGGTGTTCGCGCGCTTTCGCGGACTCGCGCAGGGGCGCACCGCGCTCCTGATCTCGCACCGCTTCTCGAGCGTGCGCCGCGCCGACCGGATCGTCGTGCTCGGCGACGGCCGGGTGCAGGAGGCCGGCACGCACGAGGACCTGATCCGCACCGGCGGCCGCTACGCCGAGCTGTTCGAGCTGCAGGCGGCGGCCTACCGCTAGAGCATTTTCCGACGAAGTGGATACCGGTTCGTCGAAGGAAATGCGGCAAAATCAAAGACCTAGAGAGCTTCGCGATTGCAGCGCGATCGTGAGGTGCTCTAGAGACCCGTGGCGGTCACTTCCTGATCGGCACGCCCTTGGTGGTGAACCGCGGCCGGCCCGGATGGTGTGCGGGTCGCGACTGGCCTCCCGGCCTGCCGGCCCCCGCGCCGGTTCCCGGCGGCTGCGAGAACGGCACGAGCTGGTCCGGCCGCGGCCCGATGAGGTCGGCCCGGCCCATCTCCCGCAACGCCTCGCGCAGCACCGGCCAGTTCTCGGGGTCGTGGTAGCGCAGGAACGCCTTGTGCAGCCGGCGCTGCCGCAGGCCCTTGATCGCCTCGACCGGCTCGCTGCCGCCGCGCCGCACGCCCTTCAGCGTGTTGACCTCGGTGTGGTACATCGCGGTCGCGGTCGCCATGGGCGAGGGCAGGAACGTCTGCACCTGATCGGCGCGGTAGTCGTTCTTCTTGAGCCACAACGCGAGGTGCAGCATGTCCTCGTCGGTCGTGCCCGGATGGGCCGCGATGAAGTACGGGATCAGATAGTACTTCTTGCCCGCCTGCCTGGCGGCCTCGTCGAACATCTCCTTGAAGCGGTCGTAGGTGCCGATCCCTGGCTTCATCATCAGGTCGAGCGGCCCGCGCTCGGTGTGCTCGGGCGCGATCTTGAGGCGGCCGCCGACGTGGTGGGTCACCAGTTCCTTGACGTATTCGGGGCTGCGGACCGCGAGGTCGTAGCGCACGCCCGACGCCACCATCACCTTCTTGACGCCCTCGACCTCGCGCACCTTGCGGTAGAGCCGGATCAGGTCGTCGTGCGAGGTGTTGAGGTAGGGGCAGATGTCCGGGAAGACGCAGGACGGCAGCCGGCACGCCGCCTCGATCTTCGGGTCCTTGCACGCCATCCGGTACATGTTGGCGGTCGGCCCGCCGACATCCGAGATCACCCCGGTGAAGCCCGGGGTCTTGTCGCGGATCTGCTCGATCTCGCGCAGGATCGAGCCCTCCGAGCGGTTCTGGATCACCCGGCCCTCGTGCTCGGTGATCGAGCAGAAGGTGCAGCCGCCGAAGCAGCCGCGCATGATCGTCACCGAGAACTTGATCATGTCCCAGGCCGGGATCTTCGCGTCGCCGTAGGAGGGATGCGGCGCGCGGGCGTAGGGCAGGTCGTAGACCGCATCCATCTCGTCGCTGGTGAGCGGGATCGGCGGCGGGTTCAGCCACAGGTCGCGGTCGCCGTGGCGCTGGACGAGCGGGCGCGCGTTGCCGGGATTGGCCTCCCGGTGCAGCACCCGCGAGGCGCGGGCATAGGCCTCCTTGTCGTCCTTCACGTCCTCGTAGGCGGGAAGCCGGATCACGGTGTCGCCCGGCTTGCGCGAGGCGGCCTCGTCGGCGGAATCGAGGTCGTCGGCGGGCAGTTCGGTGTAATGCCCGGGCACCCGGCGGAACAGGGCGACGCCCCGGATCGATTCCAGCTCGCGCGGCGCCTCGCCGGCGGCGAGGCGGTGGGCCACCTCGACCACGGCCCGCTCGGCATTGCCGTAGATCAGCAGGTCGGCCTTGGCGTCGGCCAGGATCGAGCGGCGCACCTTGTCCGACCAGTAATCGTAGTGGGCGATCCGGCGCAGCGACGCCTCGATGCCGCCGAGCACGATCGGCACGTCCTTGTAGGCCTCGCGGCAGCGCTGCGTGTAGACGATGGTCGAGCGGTCGGGCCGCTTTCCGCCCTCGCCGCCGGCGGTGTAGGCGTCGTCGTGGCGCAGCCGCCGGTCTGCCGTATAGCGGTTGACCATCGAATCGAGGTTGCCGCCGGTGACGCCGAAGAACAGGGTCGGCTTGCCGAGCGCCCGGAACGGCTCCGCCGACTGCCAGTCGGGCTGCGCGATGATGCCGACCCGGAACCCTTGCGCTTCGAGCAGCCGGCCGATGATGGCCATGCCGAAGCTCGGATGATCGACGTAGGCGTCGCCGGTCACCAGCACGATGTCGCAGGCGTCCCACCCGAGCGCCGCCATCTCGGCGCGGCTCATCGGCAGGAACGGCGCCGCCTTCCCGAGGGGCGGCGAGCGGAAGGCCAACGCAGGCGCGGGGGCCGGCGAGAGGTCGGTGGAAGCGCGGAGGTCCATGGGGCGACTGCATAGGCCACCGGCCGCGCGAGTTCAACGAAGGTCGAGGCGCCAACAACCTCGACCGTATTCAAGACATGCACCGTGCCGGCGCGTCGAGACGGGCGCGGAACGCCGGCCCGATCCCGCCCCGCCTGCGGCACCTTGGACGCCGGGACTGGGAGGCCGCCGGGCGCTCCCTACACTCGTCCTCGACCCGTGGGTCGTGCCGCGGCCGGCGCGCGCCCCGGACCGGAGACAGGCTCGTCGATGACCCAGGAACTCCCGGACCTGCCGCCCAACGCCTTCGCGAAGTTCGATCGCGATCCCGATCCGCTGTTCTACGCCGAGCCGCGCCTCGTGACCCACATCGATGCCGCCGCGATCGCGGCGGTGACCGACCTCTACCGGGAGGTCGTCCCGGCGGGCGGCGACGTCCTCGACCTGATGTCGAGCTGGGTCAGCCACCTGCCGGACGAGGTCGCCTATGCCAGCGTGGTCGGCCACGGCCTGAACGCGGAGGAACTCGCCGCCAACCCGCGCCTGACCCGGCACTTCGTGCAGGACCTCAACGCCGCACCGGAGCTGCCGCTCGACTCGGGCAGCGTCGACGCCGCGCTGATCTGCGTCTCGGTGCAATACCTGCAGCGGCCCGTGGCCGTCCTGTCCGAGGTCGCCCGCGTGCTGCGCCCCGGCTCGCCGGTGGTGGTCAGCTATTCGAACCGCTGCTTTCCGACCAAGGCGGTGGCGATCTGGCACGGCCTCGACGCCGCGGGACGGACCGACCTCGTCGGTCTGTATCTCGACCGCGCCGGCTTCGCCCGCCTCGAAGGCTGCATCCTCAGGCCCGAGGGAGGCCCCGGCGACCCGATGACGGCGGTGATCGGCTGGACCGCCGCGGCCTGAGGAACCGCGTGCGCCGACCGGCGCGAGCGTCACGGCCCCGCGCCGGCGCCATCCGGGTCGGTGGCCCGGGCCGGGAACCAGTTGCCGTGGAAGCCCGGCGGGATCCGGTGGCCGAGACGGATCGTGGCGACGGGCGGCGCCTCGAACGACCTCGCGTCGAGGATCGCGAAGTCGGTCGTGTCGGTCGCGGTGTCGATGACGAGCCCGACGAGCCAGCCCTCGTCCTCGCCGGCACCGGGATGCGCCGGTACGAACACGAACTCCCCCGGGACGCGGTCGGGGCCGAACTCGTGCACGCGGCGCTCGCCCGTCTCCAGGTCGTGCTTGTAGATCCGGGTCGCGCCGGCGAGCTGCGTATTGCCGTCGGCGGGGACGCTGACCGTGTAGGCGTAGCGGTGGCGCCGCCCGAACCGCCGCTCGTCGATGCGGGGGAATTCCTGCGGCGTCGGGTCGAGCACCCGCCGCGCGACCCGCCGCGCCGCCGGATCGACCGTCCAGCGTTCGAGCCGGCCCGGCTCGTCGAACCCGCCCCCGGCCGCGGTGAACACCGTGTCGTAGGCGACGACGTCGAGGATCACCCGCCCGTCCGCGTCGTCGTAGGCGTTGGCGACGTGGAACACGAAGCAGGGCTCGACCTCGCACCACAGGATGTCGGCGCCGTCGCCCCGCCGGGGCAGCAGGCCCACGCGCGCGCCGTGGGCGGGGTTCCAGCGGAACGGGAAGCGGTGGCCGGCCAGCAGCGCCCCGAGCGAGAACGTGACCGGCAGGTCGAGCACGATCGCGAAGCGCGCCGTGATCGCGCAGTCGTGGATGCAGGGGCCGTGCTCGACGGCGACCGGCCTGTCGCGCACGACCCGCCCGGTCGGCGCGACGACGACGTGGCGGACGCTGTCCCAGACCCGGCCGTCATACGCGATGGCGTGGGTCTCGCCGGTCAGCGGGTCGTGGTGCGGATGCCCGGTGAACGAGCCGGCGAGCGTCCCGTCGAACGGGTTGTAGCGCTGCTCCTCCAGGGTCCGCGACAGTTCGACCGGGTAGCTGCCGGCTTCGACCACGGCGAAGATCCGGCTGCCGATCGCGACGACGTTGGTGTTGACGGTGTCGTTGCCGCCCCGCCGCGGCCCGGGGGCGGCGGGCCGCCCGAGCGCCGCGGCGGCGGGGCGCGAGCCGATCCAGCGGTTGCGGTACCACGCGGCACGGCCGCCCTCGATCGCGAGGCCGTGCACCATGCCGTCGCCGAGGAACCAGTCGTGGCCCCGGGTCGCCGGGCCGGCGGGATTCGCTCCCATCTTGAGGTAGAGGCCCTCGAACCCGGGCGGGATCGCCCCGGTGACCGGCAGGTCCGCCAGCGTCAGTTCCTCGCGCATCGGCGCGTGCACGCCGACCACGAAGGGGTTCGGCGTTCCGGACAGGCGCAGCCGGTTGCAGGCCGCCCACAGGCCGATGCCGGCCTCGGCGGCGGCGCGCAAGGCGGACTGGACACGGTTCGGCATGGGCGGCGATCCCCGGATCAGGTGGCGGGCCAGGAGGTCGTCGCGGCAAGGCCGCCCGGTCCCCGGCGGCCGGAGAGAGCCGACGCGCCCCGGCTCACCTCACGGCGGGGAGGCATGGCCGCATCGGTCGTCGATGATGCGCAGGAACCGGGATCGGTCATGGCGATTGGCTTGCCGAGCCGGCGCTCCCGCCGGCCGGGAGGACGACATGTCCGAGGATACCGAAAAGCACCGCGCCCTGCTCAGTGCCCTCAGGGACGCAGGCGGGAAGGGCGACGGCTCCTTCGAGCAGGCGGTCACGAACGCCTTCGAGCACGTCTTCGAACACCTCGGACGCCTGAACGATCACGTCGCCCTCGGCGGGCCGGACGGTGGGGACCCCCACCTGAAGCCCGGGGAATCGCCGACGCTGCGATAGGGCCGGGACGCGGTCCACCTCACCGGCCTGTCCGGCCAGGCGAACCGGCCGGCACGACGAACTGGCCGGCCCCGTCCTGCCGGTCGCCCGGGTCGAGCAGACGCGGGGGCGCCCCGCAACGCGATCGCCGTCCGGGTCCGACCTCCCGGATCGCGATCCGGCCTCGGCCGCACGATCCGGACGGGACCGGCTGCGGACGGCCCGGAGCCGATCATTTCTTCGACGGGGACAGGATGCGGCGCAGGTCCTCGGACGCGGCGCGGCCGAGCACCACGGCCTGATCCCACCCCGCGAGGCGGATCCACGTCGTATCGCGGGATTTCTGGTCGACTTCGCGCAGACGGGCGAGGTTCACCACGAGGGAGCGCCCGAGGCGGCGGAACGTCGTGTCGGGGAGTTCCGCCGCGCTGCGGCCGAGCGGTTGCCGGACGAGCAGCGGCGGGCGGCCCTCGACGACGATGCGGGTGTAGTCGCGCTCGGCACCGAGGAACACGATCGCGTCGTGCAGGACCGACAGGGTGCCTCCGGACAGCCGCATGTGGAACATGGCGGGAATGGTGTCGGGGATCCGCGGCTCGGCCGGCCGGATCGCGGCGTGCAGGCGGCGCAGCGCCTCCTCCAGCCGGCTCTGGCGCACCGGCTTCAGGAGATAGTCGACGGCCCGCACGCCGAAGGCGTCGACGGCGTGGTGCGAATAGGCGGTGACGAAGACGATGGAGGGCGGGTCGGCGAGGCGGCGCACGACGTCGAACCCGGTTCCGTCCGCCATCTCGATGTCGAGCAGCACGCCGTCCGGCCGCTCCTGCGTGATCAGCCGGACGGCGTCCGACACGCTCCCGGCCTCGCCGACGAGCGCGACGTCCGCCTGCCCGTCCAGGAGGTCGCGCAGGCGCTGGCGGGCCAGCGCCTCGTCGTCGACCACGATCAGGCGGAGCATGGCGACCCGGGCAGGTTCAGCTCGGGCAGGTTCAGCTCGGCCACGACGTCGCCGCGGACCTGCCGGAGATCGAAGCGGTGTCCGTGCGGGTACAGCAGCTCCAGGCGCCGCCGCAGCACGGCCAGCCCGACGCCGGGACAGCCCTTGGTGCGCCAGTGCGGGTCGAGACGGCCGGGATTGGAGACGCTGAGCGCGAGCCCGTCGGGGCCCGACCGGGCCGCGATGTGGACCTTGCGCGGCTCGCGTCCCTCGGCGAGGCCGTGCTTGATCGCGTTCTCCACGAGGGGCTGGAGCAGGAAGCTCGGCGTGAGCATGCTCCGGGCTGCCTCGTCCGCCTCGACGACGTAGCGCAGGCCCGGCCCGAACCGCGCCTTCTGGATCGCCATGTAGCAATCGACCGCCTCGATCTCCCGGCGCAGGGGCGTCACGGCCCTGTCGCGCTGTTCGAGGGAGTAGCGCAGGTAGTCCGCCAGCTCGCACACCATCGCGGTCGCGGCCTCGGGATGGGCCGGGATCTCGGCGGCGATGCCGTTGAGGGCGTTGAACAGGAAGTGCGGGTCGAGCTGCTGGCGCAGATGGGTGAGTTCGAGCCGCAGGGCCTCGGTCTCGGCCTGCGCCGCCCGCCGCTGCGCCGCCTGGGCCAGTTCCCGCGCGTGCCACCACAGATAGGCCAGGGTCCAGATGAGGAGCACGATCGCGTAGAAGCCGATGGACGTGAGCCAGGGCTGCCACGCCGCCCCGTGCTGCGTGCTCCACCCGCCCCACAGGCAGACGAGGCGGACCCAGGCGGCGAGGAGCACGGCCGCGACGACGCAGCGCAGGACGAGCCGGCTCGCGACGACGAGGTCCCGCGGCAGCCCGCCGCGCAACGCCGCGCTCGGCCGCGTCAGCCGGCGGCGCAGGACGACGGCGGCCATGAGGGCGGCAGGGTCGGCCGCGACCGCGATCGTGACGGCGGCCCCGGCGTCGCCGTAGAGCGGCAGGCGCAGGACGATGCTCACGGAGAGGAGCAGGGCGAGACCGACGAGGTCGGCCTGCCAGAAGTCGGGGAACCGCACACGCTCGCGTTCGACCGCCATTCCCTCCCCCGTGCCGGCCGTCGCCGTGTCTGCACCTTGCCGGCGATCAAATCACGCCAACCTGAGGCTGTAACCTGCCGATCTCGCGCTGCCCGGTTCGTCGTGGAATCTGCCCGTTTCGTCGCAAAGCGCTGGCCCGCGATCCCGCGGATGGGCGAACAGCTTGACCAGTAGCTGTGGGGCGATTCGACCGTGCCGCGTGCCAAGCCTTCCTCCCGCCCCGTCACCCCCCTCGCCGGACTCGTCGCCGGCGCTCTCGCGGCCCTGGTCGCCGGCTGCCAGGAGGGCAACCAGTACGTGCCGCCGCCGCCGCCGGTGGTCCAGGTGGCCCAGCCGGCGCAGCGGCCGGTGACGCGCTACTTCGAGCTGACCGGCAACACCAAAGCCTTCGCCACCGTCGATCTCGAGGCGCGGATCCAGGGCTATCTCACCGGCATCTCCTACACCGACGGCGCCACCGTCACCCGCGGCACGCCGCTGTTCTCGATCCAGCGCGACACCTACGACGCGCAGCTCCAGCAGGCCCAGGGCGCCCTGGCGGCCCAGGAGGCGGCCCGGATCAACAGCCAGGCCGAGTACCAGCGGCAGGCCACCCTCGGGAAATCCGAGTTCGCGTCCCAGGCCCGCGTCGACGATTCCAAGTCCCGCCTCGATCAGGCCATCGCCGGCGTCACGCAGGCGCAGGCCAACCTCAAGCAGGCGCAGATCAACCTCGGCTACACCCAGGTCCTGGCGCCGTTCGACGGCATCGTCACCAACCACCTCGTGGATGTCGGCGCGCTCGTCGGCGTCGGCGGGCCGACCAAGCTCGCCACGATCGTGCAGATCGACCCGCTCTACGTCTATTTCAACGTCAGCGAGCAGCAGGTGCTGCAGGTCAAGCAGGCGCTCGCCGCGAGCGGCAGCACCCTCGGCGATCTCGCGCGCATCCCGGTGGAGATCGGCCTCCAGACCGAGACCGGCTACCCGCATGTCGGCCATCTCGACTACGTGTCGCCGCAGGTCGATCCCTCGACCGGCACGCTGCTGGCCCGCGGCCGCCTCGCCAACGCCGATCGCCGCCTCGTGCCCGGGCTGTTCGTGCGCGTGCGGGTCCCGGTCGGGCGGACCGAGACGGCGCTGCTCGTGCGCGACGACGCGATCGGCACCGGCCAGCAGGGCGCCTATGTCCTCGTCGTCGGCGACGACGGCACGGTCGTCCAGCGGCCGGTGACGCTCGGGCCGCGCGAGGGCCGCGACCGCGTGGTGGAGTCCGGTCTCCAGCCCGGCGACTGGGTGGTGACGGACGGGATCCAGCGGGCGATTCCCGGCACCAGGGTGACGCCGGTGCGCAACCCGGCGCCCCCCGCCGCAGGGCCGCGCCCCGCCGACCCCTCGCAGCGCTGAGCCCGGCCATGATCTCGCGCTTCTTCATCGAGCGGCCGGTCCTCGCCAACGTGCTGGCGATCGTGATGGTGCTGATCGGCGCCGTCGCCCTCTACGGCCTGCCGGTGGCGCAGTACCCCAACGTGGTCCCGCCGACCGTGCAGGTGACCACCCGCTATCCCGGCGCCAGCGCCCGGACCGTCGTCGACACCGTCGCGCTGCCGATCGAGCAGCAGGTCAACGGCGTCCAGGGCATGCTCTACATGCAGTCGACGAGCGCCAGCGACGGCACCTACACGCTCACCGTCACCTTCGCGATCGGCACCGACGCCGATCAGGCGCAGGTGCTGGTGCAGAACCGGGTCGCCATCGCGATGGCGTCGCTGCCCCAGGCGGTGCAGGTCCAGGGCGTCACGACGCAGAAGAAGTCGACCGCGATCCTGCAATTCGTGACCCTGTCGTCGCCGGACGGCCGCTACGACAGCCTGTTCCTGTCGAATTACGGCGTCATCAACGTCCAGAACGAGCTCGCCCGCCTGCCCGGCGTGGGCAGCGTCAGCGTCCTCGGCGCCGGCCAGTACGCGATGCGGATCTGGCTCGACCCCGACCTGCTCCAGGCGCGCGGCCTGACGCCGTCCGACGTGATCGACATCGTGCGCCAGCAGAGCCAGGAGGTGGCGGCCGGCGCGATCGGCACGCCCCCGACCCCGGCGGGCCAGGACTTCCAGTACACGCTCAACGTGAGCGGCCGGCTCAACGACGCGCCGGACTTCGAGCGGATCGTCCTGAAGGCCGACGCCCAGGACGGCGGGCGGATCACCCGGCTGTCCGACGTAGGGCGGGTCGAGCTCGGCGCCCAGACCTACAGCCAGTCCTTCACCCTCGACGGCAAGCCGGCCGCGGGCATCGGCATCTACCAGTTGCCGGAGGCCAACGCGATCGCCGTCGCGGGGGCGGTGCGGGCGCGGATGGAGGAACTCGCCCGCGCCTTCCCGCCCGGGCTCGTCCACGGGATCCCCTTCGACACCACTAGGTTCGTCCAGGCCTCGATCGACGAGGTCTACACCACGCTGTTCGAGGCGGCCGTCCTCGTGCTCCTCGTCATCCTGATCTTCCTCCAGGACTGGCGGGCGACGCTGGTTCCGGCGACGACGGTGCCGGTGACGCTGATCGGCACCTTCGCGGCGATGGCGGCGCTCGGCTTCACGGTCAACCTCTCGACCCTGTTCGCCATCGTGCTCGCCATCGGCATCGTGGTCGACGACGCCATCGTGATCGTCGAGGGCGTGACGCACCACATCGAGCGGGGCCTGTCGCCGCGCGAGGCGGCCGAGAAGGCGATGGAGGAGCTGTTCGGCCCGATCATCGGCATCACCCTCGTGCTGATGTCGGTGTTCATCCCGGCCGCCTTCCTGCCGGGCCTGACCGGGCAGCTCTTCCGGCAATTCGCCCTCGTCATCGCGGCGACCGCCCTCATCAGCGCGATCAACGCCGCCACCCTGAAACCCACGCAATGCGCCCTCTGGCTCCGGCGGCCGACGCCGCCCGAGCAGCGCAACGTCGTCTACCGCGGCTTCAACCGGGTCTATGGCGGGGCCGAGCGGCTCTACGTCGCGCTGATCGCCCGCATGCTGCGGGCCTCGGCCGCGACGGTCGCGCTCGCCCTCGTGCTGATCGGGCTGGCCGGCTGGGGCCTGACGCGCCTGCCGACCGCCTTCCTGCCGACCGAGGACCAGGGCTACGTCCTGATCGGGGCGCAGCTCCCCGACGGCGCCTCGAAGGAGCGCACGGACGCCGTCATGCAGCGCATCATCGCCCTCGCCCGCGGCACGCCCGGCGTCGAGACGGTCCTCGCCATCAGCGGCGTCTCGGCGCTCGACAACAACGCCAGCCTGACCAATGCCGGCGTGGCCTACGTCGTGCTGAAGGACTGGGACGCGCGCGCCAAGCAGCCGGGCCAGGACCTGCGCAGCCTCTACGACCGCCTCACCGTGAGTCTGGCCGCGATCGACGGCGCGACGACGATCGTGCTGGTGCCGCCGCCGATCCAGGGCATCGGCAACGCGAGCGGCTTCACCATGCAGGTCGAGCTGCGCGACGGCAATTTCGACTACACGCTGCTGGAGCGCCTCGCGCGCAAGATCGTCGCCGATGCCGGCACCCAGTCCGGCCTGCAGCGGCTCAACACCTCGTTCCGCGCCGGGGTGCCCCAGCTCTCGGTCGCGGTGGACCGGGTCAAGGCCGAGGCGCTCGGGGTCACGGTGGGACAGGTCTTCTCGACCCTCTCGGGCTATGTCGGCTCATCCTACGTGACGCAGTTCAACAAGTTCGGCCGCACCTTCCAGGTCTACCTCCAGGCCGCACCCGAGTCCCGCCTGCGCCCGGAGGACATCGCCGGCCTCAAGGTCCGGGCCGGCAACGGCGCGATGGTGCCGCTCGGCACCCTGGTCGAGGTGAAGACGGTCGTCGGCCCGTCGCTGATCGGCCTCTACAACCTCTACCCGTCGGCCACGATCGTCGGCGCCGCGAGCCCCGGCTTCAGCTCGGGGCAGGCCCTCGACCTGATGGAGCAGGTGGCCGAGCGCGACCTGCCGCGGGGCACCGGCTTCGATTGGACGGCGATGTCCTACCAGGAGAAGGCGGTCGGCGCGCAGATCTACCTCGTGTTCGGCCTCGCGATCCTGCTGGTCTACCTCGTGCTGGCCGGCCAGTACGAGAGCTGGATCCTGCCCTTCGCCGTGCTGCTGGCGGTGCCGCTGGCGCTGCTCGGCACCGCCGGCACGCTGCTCGGGCTGCACGTCGCCAACAACCTCTACACGCAGATCGGCCTGATCCTGCTCATCGCGCTGTCGAGCAAGAACGCGATCCTGATCGTCGAATACGCCCGCGAGCGCCGCATCGCCGGCATGGCGATCACGGAGGCCGCCCTCGAGGCGGCGCGGATGCGCTTCCGCCCGATCCTGATGACCTCGTTCGCCTTCATCCTCGGCGTGGTGCCGCTGGTGACCGCGTCGGGCGCCGGGGCGGCGGCCCGCAAGTCGATCGGCATCGCGGTGTTCTCCGGGATGATCGCCTCGACCTGCCTCGCGGTCCTGTTCGTGCCCTCGTTCTACGTCGTGCTGCAACGCTTCGAGGAATGGCGCCAGCGCGGCCGCACGCCGGCGCTCGTGCCCGAGCCGGGCCACGACCGGCATTGACCGCCGCATCCCGAGGCGCGCCGGGCGCTTCGGCGCCGGAACGCACCCCAAGCATCATACGAAATCCGATCGATCGCTCGGCGATCCCTTGCGGGATCGCTTTCGCGATGCGGATTTCGGCTTCGCTCAAGCGCCGCGCGGGCCGCTCACCGCTCCGTCAGCTTCAGCTCGATGCGCCGGTTGCGGGCATAGGCGTCCTCGGTCGTGCCGGCATCGAGGGGCTGGAACTCGCCGAAGGCGCCGGCGAGCAGGCGCTGGGGCGGGATGCCCCGGCCGGCGAGGTACTGCACCACCGCGATGGCGCGGGCCGCCGACAGCGCCCAGTTCGAGGGGAATTGCGACGAGCTGATCGGCCGCGCGTCGGTGTGGCCGTCGACCCGCAGCACCCACGGGATGTCGGCTGGAATCTGGCGGTTGAGCTCGACGATCGCCGCGGCGATGCGGTCGAGTTCCGGCCCGGCCTCCGGGCGCAGGGTCGCCTGACCGGCCTGGAACAGCACCTCGGATTGCAGCACGAAGCGGTCGCCGACGATGCGGATGTCGGTGCGGGCACCGAGGATCTGGCGCAGGCGGCCGAAGAAGTCGGAGCGGTAGCGCGCCAGTTCCTGCACCCGCTGGGCCAGCGCGACGTTGAGGCGGCTGCCGAGATCGGCGATGCGGGCCTGGCTCTCGCGGTCGCGGGTCTCGGAGGCGGCCAGCGCATCCTCCAGGGCGGCGAGTTGCTGGCGCATCGCGGCGATCTGCTGGGTCAGCAGGTCGACTTGGCTGAGCGCCCGGGCCGAGGCGCCCTTCTCGGCTTCGAGCTGGCGCCCGAGTTCGCTCTCGCGGCCCTGACTGTCCTGGCCGGCGGCGAGCAGGCCCTGGAGCCGGCGGCGCTCGGCCTCCGCGCCCTGAAGGCTCGCCCGCAGGGAGGCCGAGCCCTCTTCGAGCGTCCGGCGGCCGGAGCGTTCGAGGGCGAGGAGGTCGGTCAGTTCCGAGATCTGGCGGTTGAGCCGTTCCAGCACCGTGTCGCGGCCCGACAGTTCCTGCGACAGGAAGAACTGCCCGGTGACGAAGATCGTCAGCAGGAACACGACCGAGAGCAGCAGAGTCGTCAGCGCGTCGACGTAGCCGGGCCAGACGTTGACGCCGCGGTCGCGGCGGGCGATGCGGCCGGCCATCACCCGGTCGCCCGGTGAGATCCGGTCATTCCACCCGCTCCCGGCCGAGGCGGTCGAGCACCTGCTTCAGCTCGCGCTCACGGCTCGCCTGCGCCTCGACCCAGTCGCGGATCATCTGCTGCTCGGCGCGCATGTGCTGGACGAGGCCCTGGATGCCCTCGGCGAGGTTGGCCATCGCCTGGGTGCTCGACCGGCTGTGCCCGGCGCCCTCGCCGACGAGGGCGCTCAGCCGCGCCACCGCGTCGGTGAGTTCGCGCAGGCCGTTGTCCGGCACGCGGGTCGTCGGCAGCGGCGCGGCCGCGACGGCGACCGGCGCGTCCGGAGCCGCCGCGCCGGTGACGAGCCAGTCCTCCAGCTCGTTGTAGAACCGGCTCTGCGCCTGCCCGGCCTGGAGGTCGAGGAAGCCGATGACGAGCGAGCCGGCGAGCCCGAACAGCGAGGCCGAGAAGGCCAGCCCGATGCCCGACAGCGGCACCGCGAGTCCGCTCTTGAGTTCGTCGAACATCACCGCCGCGTCGCCGCCGCCGCCGCGCATCGACCGGATCACGCCGCCGACCGCCGACAGCGTGTCGATCAGGCCCCAGAACGTGCCGAGCAGGCCGAGCAGGATCAGCAGGCCGGCGATGTAGCGCAGGATCTCCCGTCCCTCGTCGAGGCGGGAGGCCACCGAGTCGAGCAGCGGCTGAAACACCGTCTGGCGCACCGCCTCGCCGGCCGCCCGCTCGCGCAGGGTCGGGGCGAGGGCGGCGAGCACGCGCGGCAGGCCGGCATCGCCGGCGGCGGCCGCGACCCGGTTGACGAACCGCACCTCGCGAAACAGCCGCGCCACCTGCCCGAAGGCCAGCACCAGCGCCACCAGCAGGATCCCGAGGATCAGCCCGTTGAGGCCCGGATTGGCCATGAAGGCCGGGACGATCTGGCGGTAGAGGACGAAGGCCAGGAAGCCGCACAGGATCAGGAACACCGCCATGCGGACGAGGTAGATCCGCGGCGAGGTCAGGGGAGGGGACGCAGCACTCGCGGCCATCGCGGCGAAGATCTCGTTCTGCGGCGGCGAGACGAGTGCCGCCCCGGGTCGCCGGCACTGTGACGGTTGCGCCGGCCGCGATCAAGCCGGAGGAAAGGGAGCGTCGGGGCAATCGCTTCAGCGATTGTCCTGCGGTCGCCCGCAGGGCGACGCTCGATGGCGGGCGCGAACAGCGCCCCGCGGAGCGAGAGCCAAGTGAGCGGATGCGAACGCCGGCGCCTGAGGCCAAGCAAGAAACCAGGGCAATCGCCTTAAGGAGATTGCCCTGCAGCAGGCGTCGGGATCAGTCCCAGTGCCGCGGCCACGTCTCTTCGAGATGGGGCCCGAGCCGCACCGCGGCGACCCGGGTCGCGAGGCCGGTGCGGTCGTCGGTCTCGACCGCGATGCCGCACAAGGTGCCCTCGCCGGTCGCGGCTTCGAGGCGGGCGCCGGGGGTCTTCTGGAGGAAGCGGCGCACCGGCTCGTCGCGTTGCATGCCGAGCACCGAATCGTAGTCGCCGCACATCCCGGCATCGGACAGGTAGGCGGTGCCGCCGGGCAGGATGCGGTGGTCGGCGGTGGGCACATGGGTGTGGGTGCCGACGACGAGGCTCGCGCGCCCGTCGAGGAACCAGCCGAGCGCCTCCTTCTCGCTCGTCGCCTCGGCGTGGACGTCGACCAGCACGGCGTCGGCGGCGTCGCGCAGCGGGCAGGCCGACAGCTCGCGCTCGACCGCCGCGAAGGGGTCGTCGAGGGGATCGAGGAAGATCCGGCCCATCACGTTGACGACGAGGACGCGGGCGCCGCGATGAGTCTCGACCACGGTGGCGCCGCGGCCCGGGGTGCCGGGCGGGTAGTTGGCCGGGCGGATCAGGCGCGGCTGGCGCTCGATGAACACCAGCGCCTCGCGCTGGTCGAAGGAGTGGTTGCCGAGCGTCACGGCGTCGGCGCCGGCGTTGAGGAGTTCCTCGCAGATCGCCTCGGTGATGCCGAAGCCGCCGGCGGCGTTCTCGCCGTTGACGACCACGCAGTCGAGGCGCCAGCGCTCGCGCAGGGCCGGGAGCCGGTCGACGACCACGCTGCGGCCGGGCCGCCCGACCACGTCGCCGAGGAAGAGGAGGCGCATCGGGTCAGGCTCCGGTCTCGATCACGCCGTCTTCCGTCACGATGCGGCCGAGGCGGCGGTCGTAGGGGTGGTCGGGCACCTGCGCGACCTCCTGGGCAGCGAAGGCGACGCCGACGGCGTCGAGGGGCCCGTCGCGCTCCAGGTCGGCGAGCGCCCGGTCGTAGTAGCCCTTGCCGTAGCCGATGCGGTGGCCGCGGCGGTCGAAGGCGGCGAGCGGCACCAGCAGGGCGCGCGGGCGCACCGCCGGCGCGTCGGGCCCCGGCTCGCTGAGGCCGAAGCCGCCGCGGGCGAGCGCCTCGCCCTCGCCGACGAGGCGGAACACGAGGCCGTCCGGCGTCACCTGCGGCAGCGCCACCGCCTGTCCGCGCGCGCGCAGGCGCAGCAGCAACGGGCGCAGGTCGAGTTCGCTGCGGATCGGCCAGTAGGCGCCGACGAGGCCGTGGCGGGCGAGGTCCGGCAGGGCGAGCACCAGATCGGCCACCCGCGCCGAGGCCGCCGCCCGTGTCCCGGGCGCCAGGGCGTCCCGGCGGGCGAGGGCGAGGCGCCGGAGGGCGGCCTTGTCGGCCGATGGATCGCTCATGCGCGGCAGGACATGCGCGGGAGGAGAAGCCCGCTGGATGGGGTACGCCCCGGGGGGCGAGCGCGAGGCCACGAGAGCCGTTGGAGAATCGATCCCGGGAAACCTACAGAGTAGGTGGGCGCCGTTTTGCCCCGGTCCACGGACCAGGGCAGGGACAGCTCCCGAGGGAGTCGATAAGGCCCCGGGGAATGTGTCTCCTGTCGAGAACCGCAGCCTCGCAGACCCGATGTAGCGCCGACCCGGCTCCGGCGCCAGGGGGTAGGGTCAGGAGCAGGGCCATCGCTTCAGCGATTGTCCTGCGGTCGCCCGCAGGGCGACGCTCGATGGCGGGCGCGAAGAGCGCCCCGCGGAGCGGGTTCGGGAGGACGAACGTCCGCCCGAACGCGAAAGCGGAGCGGAAGCCGAGTGAGCGGATGCGAACGCCGGCGCCTGAGGCCAAGCAGGAAACCAGGGCCATCGCTCTGAAGCGATGGCCCTGAGGTCAGGAGGCTGCGGGAACCGGCATCAGCGACTGTGCGAGCGTCTCGATCCGCTCGGCGGTGCGGCCGAGGCTCTCGGCGAGGCGGGCCTCGCCGGCCTGGCGCTCGGCGGCCTGCGCGTCGGCGGCGCGCTTCAGCTCGGCGTTCTCGCGCTCCATCTCGGCCATCCGGCGCCGGGTCTCGGCCAGTTCGTCGGACTGGGTCAGGGCCGCCATGACGTGCAGGCGCATGTCGCCGATCTCGCCGAACGCCTTGCGCATCTCGGTGATGCGGGCGTCGAAGCCCTGCGCCAGGGATTCGAGGTGGGCCTCCTCCCCGACGCCGCAGGCCATGCGGTAGGTCCGGCCGGCGATGCTGACGGTCACCTGAGGCATTCGATGTCGACTCCAACGCTGCAGGCCGCGGCCCGACCCGGCCCGCGGCGATCCTCATGCCTCCGGCGATACCCTCAGGCCTCCGGCGGTTCGGGCCGGGCCAGCACGCCCTCGACGGCGCCGATGGCGCGGCCGACCCGGTGGCCGACCTCGTCGGCGGCGGCCTCGACTTCCGCCAGCCGGGCGGTCACGGCGTCGAGCTCGGCGCCGAGCCGCACCCGGTCCTCGCGCATGATCTCGAGTTCGGTCTCCAGGTCACCCCGGCTGCGCTCGGCGTCGAGCCGGCGCGACACCGCGAGGTCGAGGGCGGCGACGGCGGAATCGAGCCGGCGCAGCGCATCGTCCATCGCTGCACCCATCGATCCACTCCTTCCGGTACGCGACGGGCCGGAGCCTAAAGGCGAGGGGTCGCCGCCGCAACGTCCGGGCCGGCGGCAACCCCCGTCATCCTCCGCCCCAAGGGCCATCGCTTCAGAGCGATGGCCCTGTTTTTTGCTTGGCCTCAGGCGCCGGCGTTCGCATCCGCTCACTTGGCTCTCGCTCCGCTTTCGCGTTCGAGGGGACGTGCGTCCCCTCGAACCCGCTCCGCGGGGCGCTCTTCGCGCCCGCCATGGAGCGTCGCCCTGCGGTCGCCCACACCCGAGATCACGGCCGGGCGGGGTCGCGGTTTGACAGCACAGGTCCGCATGTTAGGAAGCCGGCGCCCTGCACGGCCGCCCCCGCGCGCCGGCACATTCCAGGCGAGTGCCCGTGACGATCGACCCCTCCCTCGCTCCAGCCGCCCGATCGGGGCCGGCGGGCGTGGCCGGGATCGCGGCGGCCTCCACCCCTCATCGCATCGGCTTCGCGCTCCCGCCCGGGCATGCGGCTTGCCTTCCGGGCCTGCCCTGTTCCGCAACGGAAGCGTCGCGGCCATTTCCGGGGCCCGACGGCCCCGTATTCGGGAGAATGACGACATGACGGTCAAGGTCGCCATCAACGGCTTCGGGCGCATCGGGCGCAACGTGCTGCGCGCCATCAAGGAGGCCGGCCGCACCGACGTGGAGGTCGTGGCCATCAACGATCTCGGACCGGTCGAGACCAACGCCCACCTGCTGCGCTACGACTCGGTCCACGGCAAGTTCCCCGGCACCGTCTCGGTCGAGGGCGATTCCATCGTCGTCGACGGCCAGCGCATCCGCGTCACCGCGATCAAGAACCCGGCCGAGCTGCCCCACCGCGACCTCGGCGTCGACATCGCCCTCGAGTGCACCGGCATCTTCACCTCGAAGGACAAGGCCAAGCTGCACCTCGACGCCGGCGCCCGGCGCGTTCTCGTCTCGGCGCCCGCCGACGGCGCCGACCTGACGGTCGTCTACGGCGTCAACCACGACAAGCTGACCGCCGATCACCTCGTGGTCTCGAACGCCTCGTGCACCACCAACTGCCTCGCCCCGGTCGCCCAGGTGCTCAACGACGCCGTCGGCATCGAGCGCGGCTTCATGACCACGATCCACTCCTACACCAACGACCAGCCGTCGCTGGACCAGATGCACAAGGACCTCTACCGGGCCCGCGCCGCGGCCCTGTCGATGATCCCGACCTCGACCGGCGCCGCCAAGGCCGTCGGCCTCGTGCTGCCGGAGCTGAACGGCCGGCTCGACGGCACCGCGATCCGCGTGCCGACCCCGAACGTCTCGGTCGTCGACTTCAAGTTCATCGCCAAGCGCGCGACCACCGTCGCCGAGATCAACGAGGCGGTGAAGGCGGCGGCCAACGGCAAGCTCAAGGGCGTGCTCGGCTACACCGAGTCGCCGAACGTCTCGATCGACTTCAACCACGACCCCCATTCCTCGACCTTCCACATCGACCAGACCAAGGTGATGGACGGGACGCTGGTGCGGGTGCTGTCCTGGTACGACAACGAGTGGGGCTTCTCGAACCGGATGGCCGACACCTCGGTCGCGATGGCGAAGCTGATCTGACGACGAGGGCCCGGAGCCGGTCGCGGCTCCGGGCGCCTCATACGGTTTCTGATTGATCGCTCGGCGATCCCTGCGGGATCGTGGCGATGGCCGTGCAATCGCAGTCGCGATGCAGAAACCGGCCTCGCTCAGTCGTGTGGAGCCGAAGGCTCCACCGCGCGGGCTTCGAGACGATTTTCGGAACCGATCGTCCGACACTCGTATCACGCCGTTCGTCGCCCTTCGCCAACCCGGATGAGCCCCCGATGTCCGACGCCCCGGTCGCCCGCAGCGCCGTCACGCCGATCCCCCGCGAGCCCGAGCCCGCGCTGCCCGTCCCGGTGACGCCCCCGGCTCCCGTGCCCGCCTCCTCGCCCGTGGCCGACCAGCTCGCCCGGATCGAGGACAAGGCGTCCCGGATCGAGGACAAGTACGCCCGCTCGGAGGCGCTGCTGTCGCGGGTCGAGGACCGGATGGGGACTGCCGCCGAGCGCATGAACGACGCGGCGCGCCAGTCCGATCTCGCCGCCCTGCGCAGCGAGGTGCGGGCGCTGTCCGACCGCACCCGGCGCCTGCCCGGCCTCGGCGCCCTGATCGTCACCGCCGCCGTCACCGCGGTGCTGACGGTGGCGCTGCTGCTGGTGGCGCAGCGCCTCAACCTCGCCGGCCTGCTCCCCCGCTAACCCCCCCGATCGACGGGGCGCGCCGCCCCGGCCTCCTGCAGAAGGCCCCGAGCCGATGACCCGTTTCCGTACCCTCGACGACGCCGGCGACCTCAAGGGCCAGCGCGTCCTGCTGCGCGTCGACCTCAACGTGCCGATGGATGACGGCCGCGTCACCGACGCGACCCGGATCGAGCGCGTCCTGCCGACGATCCGCGAGATCGCGGCGGCCGGCGGCAAGGTGATCCTGCTGGCGCATTTCGGCCGCCCCAAGGGCAAGCCGGTCGCCTCCGAGTCGCTCAAGCCCGTCGCCGAGGCGACCCAGGGGCTTCTCGGCAGCCCGGTCGCCTTCGCGTCGGACTGCGTCGGACCCGCCGCCGCCGAGGCGGTCGCGGCGCTGCCCGACGGCGGCGTGCTGATGCTGGAGAACACCCGCTTCCACGCCGGCGAGGAAAAGAACGACGCCGGCTTCGCCAAGGCGCTCGCCGAGAACGGCGACGTCTACGTCAACGACGCCTTCTCGGCCGCCCACCGTGCCCACGCCTCGACGGAGGGGCTCGCCCACCTGCTGCCGGCCTATGCCGGGCGCCAGATGCAGGCCGAGCTCGACGCCCTGACCAAGGGCCTCGAGGCCCCGACCCGGCCGGTCCTGGCGATCGTCGGCGGCTCGAAGGTCTCGACCAAGATCGACCTGCTGGAGAACCTCGTCGGCAAGGTCGACGCCCTGGTGATCGGCGGCGGCATGGCCAACACCTTCCTGCACGCCGCCGGCCTCGGCGTCGGCAAGTCGCTGTGCGAGAAGGATCTCGCCGGCACCGCGCAGCGCATCATGGAGCGGGCGCGGGAGACGAACTGCGCCATCCTGCTGCCGGTCGACGCGATCGTCGCCGAGGAGTTCAAGGCCGGCGCGCCGCACCACACCTACGGGGTCGACGCGATCCCGGAGACCGGCATGATCCTCGACGTCGGGGCGCAGTCGGTCGAGCGGGTCGCCGCGGCGATGAACGACGCCAGGACCGTGGTGTGGAACGGCCCGCTCGGCGCCTTCGAGTTCGCCCCCTTCGACCAGGGCACGGTGGCGGCGGCCCGCCACGCGGCTTCGCGCACCAAGGCCGGCCAGCTCGTCTCGGTGGCGGGCGGCGGCGACACGGTGGCTGCGCTCAACCATGCCGGCGTCGCCGAGGACTTCACCTACATCTCCACCGCCGGCGGCGCCTTCCTGGAGTGGCTCGAAGGCAAGCCGCTGCCGGGCGTCGACGCCCTGCGCGTGAAGGGCTGACGGTTTCCGTCCAGGCCGGGCGGAGCAGGACGCCGCCCGAACCATCCGCTATCATTCCGCTCGACCCAACCCCCACCTTCGGAGGACCACCATGGCCCGCATCACGCTCCGGCAGCTCCTCGACCACGCCGCCGAGTACGGCTACGGCGTTCCGGCCTTCAACATCAACAACATGGAACAGGGTCTCGCCATCATGGCGGCGGCCGCCGCGACCGACTCGCCGGTCATCCTCCAGGCGAGCCGCGGCGCGCGCTCCTACGCCAACGACGTCGTGCTGGCCAAGCTCATCGACGGTCTCGTCGAGATCTACCCGCAGATCCCGGTCTGCATGCATCTCGACCATGGGAACAACGAGGCGACCTGCGCCACCGCGATCCAGTACGGCTTCACCTCGGTGATGATGGACGGATCGCTCAAGGCCGACGGCAAGACCCCGGCGGACTACGCCTACAACGTCGAGATCACCCGCAAGGTCTCGGAGATGGCGCACTGGGCCGGCGTCTCGGTCGAGGGCGAACTCGGCGTGCTCGGCTCGCTGGAGAGCGGCGAGGGCGAGGCCGAGGACGGCCACGGCGCCGAGGGCGTGCTCTCGCACGACCAGCTCCTCACCGATCCGGACGAGGCGGTGAAGTTCGTCGAGGCGACCAAGGTCGACGCGCTCGCGGTCGCGATGGGCACCTCGCACGGCGCCTACAAGTTCACCCGCAAGCCCGACGGCGCGGTGCTGGCGATGAACGTGATCGAGGAGATCAACCGCCGCCTGCCCAACACCCACCTGGTGATGCACGGCTCGTCCTCGGTGCCGCAGGACCTGCAGGACATCATCAATCAGTACGGCGGCGAGATGAAGCCGACCTGGGGCGTGCCGGTGGAGGAGATCCAGCGCGGCATCAAGCACGGCGTGCGCAAGATCAACATCGACACCGACAACCGGATGGCGATGACCGGCCAGATCCGCAAGATCCTGTCGGAGAACAAGGCCGAGTTCGATCCGCGCAAGTACCTCAAGCCCGCCATGGAGGCGATGACCAAGCTGTGCCAGCAGCGGTTCGAGGAGTTCGGCACCGCGGGCAACGCCGGCAAGATCCGCCCGGTCGCGCTGTCCGAGATGGCCAAGCGCTACGCCGCCGGCAAGCTCGACCCGTCCTTCGGCGCCAAGCAGAAGGCCGCCGCGGAGTAATCCGCGACCCCGGGGCGGCCCCGCCCCGGTTTCACCATCAGGCACCCGTAAGGCCGCACGGGGCGGACGGTCCGACGACCGCCCGCCCGTCGTGCTTTCGAGAAGACCCCCGAGAAGACTCCGCTGCCCGCATGGCCGAGCCCAAAGCCCCTCCCGCGCCCCGCCTGATCCTCGTCTCCGGCCCGGAGGCCGGCCCCGACCTCGCGCCGTCCCTCGCCGCGGCCTGCGCCGCCGGGGACGTGGCGGCGGTGATCCTGCACCTCGCCCCGGCCGACGAGCGCAGCCTCGTCAAGGTGCTGAAGGCGCTGGCGCCGGCGGCGCAGGAGGCGGGGGCCGCGGTGGTGGTCGCCTGCCCGGCGGAGGGGATCGACCTCGTCTCGGTCGCGGCCCGGGGCGGGGCCGACGGCATCCACGTCGCGGAGGGCGACCTCGGCGACCTGCGCGGGCGCCTGCGGGACGGGCGCATCCTCGGCACCGGCGGCCTCGCCACCCGGCACGAGGCGATGGAGGCCGGCGAGGCCGCGGTCGACTACGTGCTGTTCGGCGACCTGCCGGGCACCGCGCCCGAGACGGTGCGCGAGCGCGCCGAATGGTGGGCCGAGATCTTCGAGACGCCCTGCGTGGCGCTCGCCCGCAGCCTCGACGCGGTGGCCGACCTCGCGGCGACCGGGGCCGAGTTCGTCGCCCTCGACGCGACCCTGTGGGCCGGGCCGGACGGCGCCGCCACGGTGGCGGCGGCGCAAGCACGCCTCGGCGCCTGAGGGCGGCCATGGAACGGCACGAGGTCATCAACGCCCTCTCGGGCGGACGCTACCGGGACTACCTGGAGATCGGCGTCGATCACGCCACCACCTTCAACCGGGTCGCGATCCCGAACCGGACCGGGGTCGACCCGCACTTCAAGGTGCCGCGCGAGGGGATTCGCGGCGAGACGGTCGTGGCGACCAGCGACGACTTCTTCCGCGCCAACACCCGCAGCTTCGACTGCGTGTTCATCGACGGGCTGCACACCTACGCGCAGTCCCGGCGCGACTTCGTCAACGCCTGGGCCTGCCTGCGGCCGGGCGGCACGGTGGTGCTCGACGACTGCTTCCCGGCCGACGACCTCGCGGCGCTGCCGGATCTCGACGCCTGCCTGCGGGGGCGGCGCGAGCGCGGCACGCCCGGCGACCTGACCTGGATGGGCGACGTCTACAAGACGGTGATCTGGCTGCACGACTGCACCGAGCACCGCTTCGCCTACGTCGAGAACACCCGCGGCGGCATCGTGGTGGTGTGGCCGGGCCGGCGCCGCCGCACCGCCCGCTGGCTGCCCGACGAGGCCGCCATCACGGCGTGCTCCTACGAGCGGTTCCTGACCCTGCCGCTGCCCTCGGCATCCCTGAGCCGCCTCGCGCGCGAGGTCGCGCCGCGGCGCCTGCTGTCGTTCCTGCCGTTCGGGAGCCGCGCATGAGCCGGGTGCATCGCCTCGCCGGACCGGGCCTCGCGCTCCTGCTCGCCGGCCTCGCTCCGGCCGCCGCGGCGCCGCCGTCCGGCCCGCCCAAGATGCTGCCGGGCGCGACCGCGCTGCCGCCGGGCCGGCCCAACGACCCGAAGGCCGACCTCGCCTACGGCGCCTATCAGCGCGGCTACTACGTCACGGCCTTCCGAGAGGCGACCAAGCGCCTGGAGACCAACAGGACCGACGCCGCCGCGATGACGCTGCTCGGCGAGCTGTACAGCCAGGGCCTCGGCGTGCGGCAGGATCCCGCCAAGGCGGCGGAGTGGTACCGGCTCGCCGCCAATCTCGGCGACGCCCGGGCGATGTCGATCCTCGGCATGATGGCGATCGAGGGCCGCGGGCAGGCGAAGGACCCGGCGGCCGGGCGCGCCTGGCTCGAGAAGGCGGCCCGGCTCGCCGACCCCACCGCCTGCTTCAACCTCGCGCTGATCCTGCTCGGCACCGGCGCGCCGGACGACCTGCGCCGGGCGGCCGAGCTGCTGCGGCAGGCCGCCCACCAGGAGGTCGCACCGGCCCAGCACGCGCTCGGCGTGCTCTACCTCCAGGGCCGCGGCGTCGAGAAGGACACCGCCAAGGCGGCGCAGTGGTTCCGCCGCGCCGCCGACAACGGCGACGTCGCCGGCGAGGTCGAGTTCTCGATCCTGCTGTTCAACGGCGAGGGCGTGCCGAAGGACGAGGCCCGCGCCGCGCGCTACTTCCGCCACGCCGCCGGCCGCGGCAACGCGGTGGCGCAGAACCGCGTCGCCCGGCTCTACGCCAGCGGCCGCGGCGTGCCGAAGAACCTCGTCGAGGCCGCCGCCTGGAGCATGGCCGCCAAGGCGCAGGGGCTCGACGACGCCTGGCTCGCCCAGGCGGTCGCCGGCCTCACCCCGGAGGAGCGCCAGCGGGCCGAGCGCCTCGCCGCCGAGCGCCAGGGGCCATGACGACGCCCTGAAGGGGCCTTGATCCCACAGGCGTTCCTCGCCAAGGACAGCCCCGACTCCACGCCCGTGACCGATCCTTACCGCCCGAAGGCTTCCGCCCGATGATCAACTCCCCCCTGATGACCGTCATGGTCGACGCGGTGCGCAAGGCCGCCCGCGGCCTCAAGCGCGACTTCGGCGAGATCGAGAATCTCCAGGTCTCGCGCAAGGGGCCCGGCAACTTCGTCTCGGCGGCGGACCGCAAGGCCGAGGAGGTGCTGCGCGACGCCCTCGTCAAGGCCCGGCCCGGCTACGGCCTCATCATGGAGGAGGGCGGCTCGGTCGAGGGCCAGGACAAGACCCATACCTGGCACGTCGATCCCCTCGACGGCACCACCAACTTCCTGCACGGCATCCCGCATTTCTGCCTCTCGGTCGGGCTGGAGCGCGAGGGCACCATCGTGGCGGGCGTGATCTACGACCCGATCAAGGACGAATTGTTCATCGCCGAGCGCGGCAAGGGCGCCTACCTCAACAACCGCCGCATCCGGGTCTCGGCCCGCACCGACCTCGCCGACGCCCTGGTCGTCTACGGCTCGCCCTATCTCGGTCGCGGCAACCACCCGCGGCTGCTCAAGGAGGTCGCGACGGTGATGGCGGTGACCGGCGGCATCCGCCGGCTCGGCTCGGCCGCCCTCGACCTCGCCTACGTCGCCTGCGGCCGCGCCGACCTGTACTGGGAGCGCGACCTCCAGACCTGGGACATGGCCGCCGGGGTGATCCTGGTGCGCGAGGCCGGCGGCTTCGTCACCAACGCCGACAACGGCGCCGAGCCGCTCGCCGCCCGCTCCGTCGCCTGCGGCAACGAGGTGCTGCACCGCGAGCTGATCGGCCTGCTGCGCAAGGCCAACCAGTAAGCCCCCTCAAGCGAAGGCCGACGCCCATGGATTCGCGCACCCTCTCCGCGCTCAAGGACTCGATCCGCTCGATCCCGGACTACCCCAAGCCCGGCATCGTGTTTCGCGACATCACCACGCTGCTCGGCAATCCCGGCGCCTTCCGGCGGGCGGTGGACGAGCTGGTGCATCCCTTCGCGGGCGGGCGGATCGATCAGGTCGCCGGCATCGAGGCGCGCGGCTTCATCCTCGGCGGGGCGGTGGCCCACCAGCTCTCCTCGGGCTTCGTGCCGATCCGCAAGAAGGGCAAGCTGCCCCACACCACGGTCTCGATCGCCTACGCGCTCGAATACGGCACCGACGAGATGGAGATCCATTCCGACGCGGTGAAGCCGGGCGACCGGGTGATCCTCGTCGACGACCTCATCGCCACCGGCGGCACCGCGACGGCGGCGGTGAACCTGCTGCGCCGGATCGGCGCCGAGGTGGTGGCGGCCTGCTTCGTCATCGACCTGCCGGACCTCGGCGGCGCCGACCGCTTGCGCGCCCTCGACGTGCCGGTGCGGACGCTGATCGGGTTCGAGGGGCATTGAGGGTCCGTCGCGCCGGGCAGAGGCGCGACGGCCGTGAGCATCAGGAGGCGCTGATGCCGAAGCTGCTACACATGGCGGCAAGGCCACCGGCATAGCCCTGTCCTACGGCGCGGAACTTCCAATCGGCCCCCGTGCGATACAATTCGCCAAAGATCATCGCGGTTTCGGTCGAAGAATCTTCCGAGAGGTCGTAGCGGGCGATCTCCTGGTTCGTATCGGCATTGACGACGCGGATAAAGGCGTTGCCGACTTGGCCGAAGCTCTGGCGGCGGGAAGTAGCTTCGTGGATGGTGACCACGAACGGGATTCTCTGGACCTCGGCCGGAACACGGCCGAGGTCGACCTTCAGGGTCTCGTCGTCGCCGTCACCCTGACCAGTGCGGTTGTCGCCAGCGTGTTCCACCGAACCGTCCGAGGATTTGAGCTGGTTGTAGAAAATGAAATCGGCTTCGGACCGGACCTTGCCGTCAGCCTTGAGTAGGAACGCGGAGGCATCCAGGTCGAAGGCAGCGCCGTCTGTCGAGCGCGGGTCCCAGCCAAGGCCGAGACGCACCCGCTTGAGGTTCGGGTCGGTCTTGCTGAGGTTGACGTTGCCGCCTTTGGAGAGACTGATCGCCATCGTAAGGGTTCCTTGTTTTGAGGAGGTATGTGTCAACGCGGTCCACAGGACGGTCAGATCGAGACGGCGACCGACGCCTGGATCGCCAGTGACAGGCTTTCGGTGCGCGTCTAGTCCTTGGAGCCGGCCTTCCAGGTCAGCCCCCACCGGAAAGCCTTGCTCATCTCGGATTGCCCGTTGAAGTAGCCGATCTGGCGTGAGATGCGCATCGTCCCGTTGGTATTCTCGATCAGCGCGATGGCGCAGGTACTGAGGGGACGGCCGTCGTCGAGGCGAACTTCGATCGGGGAGGAGGCCGGAACGTAGACCGTCGCGATGCCGTCGGTTGCGGCCCAGTTCGGGGCACCCTCGTAGATGTAGGCGTAGAGCAGGACACGGCGGATGTCGCTCCAGCGACGTCCGTTGATCCGGATCCATTCGCCGTCGGCGGCCGCGCCGGTGCGGTCGTCGCCCGAGAGCGCCACGTAGGGCGACTTATCGTAGGCCCCGAAGGCGTTGCCGAGGGCCTGAACCGTCCCTTTCTCGCCATTCTGTAGCTGGTACAGGCAGCCGACATCGAGGTCGACGCCCTTCGCCATCCGTCCGAACAGCCCGCCGCGGTTGGCCGGCCGTGTCCAGTTCAGGTTGATGCGGATCTCGCCGAAGCCGTCTGCACGCTTGGTCAGGTCGATGCTGGGCTGCGTCTTGCTCAGGGTGATCTTAGCGAGCGAAACGGGCGGCACCGTGCGGATGGGGGCGGGCAGGGGAGCAGGAGGGGGCGCCGGTGCAGGAAGTGGAATCGGAGCCGGAGCCGCATCCGAGGGCGCATCCTCCGCGATGACGACCCCGAAATGCCGGGCGAGCGGCGCGAGACCGCCAGTGAATCCCTGCCCGATCGCGCGGAACTTCCATGCGCCGTTGCGGCGGTAGAATTCTCCCAGGATCAGGGCTGTCTCGGAGGCGCCGCCGACCGGCACCCGGAAGCGGCAGGCAGCGCTATCTCCGTGCAGGACGGCCACGTCGAGTTCCTCGACCCGCCCGAAGGTGAGGCTCGCGGCAGGGTCGACAGACAGAGAACCCGACACCGCCACTCGCTCGACCTCCGGGGGGAGGTCGGTGAGACGGACCAGAAGCGTGGTCTCGAAGCCTCCGTCCCCTGTCGGCCGGCCCGCCTGTTCGAGGCAGACTGCCCCTCCGGCTCCGACTGGCTGACCGTAGAAGATCATGTCGGCATCACCTGACACCCGGCCGTCTTCCCGCAGAACGAAGGCCGACACGTCCATCTCGCTCAGACTGGGATCGGACGCTCGCCAGCGGATCGAGACGCGAGGCGTGGCCGCTTCCACCGCGACGTTGCCGCCTTTGGTCAGTTCGATCACGTGGGACTCCATCTCGGCGGGTGCCAAGCAGGTGCTGGGCGCTCATTCACGCGGATCAGATCTCCGCGGAGGCGAACGAGTCCATGTCTCGCGCCGACCGTCCGTTGGCCGGTTTGCCGACCGCCTTCATCGACCATGTATCCCCAACCCGCGACAGGACCGCCATGACGACGCCGGTATGGGCGCCTCGTTCCCTCAGATCGAAGCGGGCAATCTCGCGTCCTGAGACGTCGTCGACGAGACGACATACTGCATTGTCGACTTCGTCGAATGTCTGACCGCGGAAGCTATTGACCGTGAAAACCAGCGCGGCGACGGAGGAGGCGAGACGCGTGAGATCCACGAAGATCGTCTCGTCGTCCCCGTCGCCGTCGCCCGTCAAGTTGTCGCCTGAATGCTTGACCGAGCCATCCCGCGACTGCAACTGACCGTACCAGACTGCATCGCCGAGGCGGCGGGCGGAGTCATACAGCAGGCAGGAGGCATCGAGGTCAATCGGACTGTTCTCGCGGCCCGACAATCTCTTGAAAAAACCACCCTTCTTGACCGGGTCCCAGCCCAAACCCATGCGCACTCTTGTAAGCCCGGGAGCCTGTTTCCGCAGGTCGATGGATTGTCCTTTGCTGAGGGAAATCGCCATGGAATGCCTGCCCTCCCCGACAATTCTTCCGCATCATGCAATGCATGACATTGCTTACCTCTATGATACGTGCATGAACGGGTGTGTCAAGAATGATCAATCGCGCAAAGCAGAAAATCTATCGAAACTAAAAGCACTATGGAATTCTAATCATTCGATCTTGACAAGAAAATTTAGATTCGTACTTGAAATTTTGCATGGATTGTTCTGATAACTGATAATATTTAATCAGCAATTACGATCATTGTCTTTTCTAGCGGCAAGAAAATAGAGTACTCATATCGTCGTTTTGGCGCTGGCTCACCGGAAATCCCGCGTCCTGATCCGGATGCCGCCCTCCGGTGCCGCGTCGGGGACCTCCTCCACCGCCCCCCTTCGGCCGACATCGGCGAGGAGGTCGGAGAGGTCGATGAGGTGCTCGGCGACGAGGTGGATCACGTCGCCCTCGCGCTGGACCCGGCCGCGGGCCGCCATCATGCCGGCCGACAGGATCAGAGTGCGCTGGCGGGCGAACAGGGCCGGCCAGACCACGAGGTTGGCGACCTCGGTCTCGTCCTCCAGGGTGATGAACAGCACGCCCTTGGCCGAGCCGGGCTTCTGGCGCACCAGCACCAGCCCGGCGACGGTGGCCCGCGCGCCGTCGCGCAGGCGGCGCAAGGCGGCGCACGGCACCATGCCGTCGCGGGCGAGGTCGGGGCGCAGGAAATCGACCGGGTGACGACCGAGGGTCAGGCCGGCGCTGCGGTAGTCGGCCACCACCGCGGCACCGGCGTTGAGGGGTGAGAGCCGCACCACCGGCTCGGCGATCTCCGGCCGCATCGCGCCCTCGCGCCGGTCGGCGCTGGCGAAGAGCGGCAGCGGGACCGGCGCGAGGCCGCGGATCGTCCACACGGCCTCGCGCCGCCCGAGGCCCAGCGAGCGGAAGGCGTCGGCGGCGGCGAGGTGTTCCAGCGCCTCCAGCGGCACCGCCGCGCGGCGCCACAGATCCTCGACCGAGCGGAAGATCTCGGCCTCGCGGCAGGTGGCGATCCGGGCGCCGTCGCGGTTGGCGAGGCCCTTGACCATCCGGAAGCCGAGCCGGACCGCCAGTCCGCTCTCCGCCGGTTCGAGGGTGCAGTCCCAGCGCGAGGCGTTGACGTCGATCGGGCGCACGGCGACGCCGTGGGCGCGGGCGTCGCGCACGATCTGGGCCGGGCCGTAGAACCCCATCGGCTGCGCGTTGAGCAGGGCGCAGCAGAAGACCTCGGGGTGGTGGCACTTGAGCCAGGACGAGGCGTAGGCGATCAGCGCGAACGAGGCGGCGTGGCTCTCCGGGAAGCCGTAGGAGCCGAAGCCTTCGAGCTGCCGGAAGGTGCGCTCGGCGAAGTCCCGCGTGTAGCCGTTGTCGATCATCCCGCGGATCAGCTTGTCGCGGTAGAGCGCGACCTTGCCGGTGAACTTGAACGTCGCCATGGCGCGGCGCAGGCCGTCGGCCTCGGCGGGCGTGAAGCCGGCGGCGACCATCGCGACCCGCATCGCCTGCTCCTGGAACAGCGGCACGCCGAGGGTGCGGTGCAGGACCTCGCGCAGGGCCTCGCTCGGATACTCGACCGTCTCCCTGCGGGTGCGGCGGCGCAGGTAGGGATGCACCATGTCGCCCTGGATCGGCCCGGGCCGCACCAGCGCCACCTCGATGGTGAGGTCGTAGAGATTCTCGGGCTTCAGCCGCGGCAGCATCGCCATCTGGGCGCGGCTCTCGATCTGGAACACCCCGAGGGTGTCGGCGGCCTGGATCATCGCGTAGGTCTTCGCGTCACCCTGCGGGATGCCCGCGATGTCCTGCGGCGGGGTCTCGTGCGCCTTGTGCTCGCGCAGCAGGTCGAAGGCCCGGCGCAGGCAGCCCAGCATGCCGAGGCCGAGCACGTCGACCTTCATGAAGCCGAGCACGTCGATGTCGTCCTTGTCCCATTCGAGGGTCTGGCGCCGCTCCATCCGGGCCGGGACGATCGGGCACAGCTCGTCGAGCCGGTCGAGGGTGAGGACGAACCCGCCCGGATGCTGGCCGAGATGGCGCGGCGTGCCGATCAGCGCCCGGGCGAGGTCGAGGGTGAGGGCGAGGCGGCGGTCCGAGACGTCGAGGCCGAGCAGCCTCGCCTCGTCCTCGCCGACGCCGTCGCGCGACCAGCCCCAGACCAGCCGCGACAGGCCCGCGGTGACGTCCTCGGGCAGCCCCATCACCTTGCCGACCTCGCGCACCGCGCCCCGGGGGCCGTAGCGGATGACGGTCGCGGCGAGCGCCGCCCGGTGGCGGCCGTAGGTGGCGTAGATCCACTGGATCACCTCCTCGCGGCGCTCGTGCTCGAAGTCGACGTCGATGTCCGGCGGCTCGTCGCGCTCGGCCGAGACGAAGCGCTCGAACAGCAGCCCTTCCTTGACGGGGTCGATGGCGGTGATGTGCAGGCAGTAGCAGACGGCGGAATTCGCCGCCGAGCCGCGGCCCTGGCACAGGATGCCCTGGCGGCGGGCGTAGCGGACGATCGCCTCGACGGTGAGGAAGTACGGCGCGTAGGTCTTGTGCTCGATCAGCGTCAGCTCGCTGCGGATCTGGATCGCGACCCCGTCGGGCACCGGGCCGCCGGGGTAGCGCTCGGCGGCGCCGGCCCAGGTCAGGGCCTCCAGCCGCTCCTGCGCCGTGAGCCCGCCCTCGGCCTCGTCCGGGTAGGTGTAGGTCAGTTCGTCGAGGGAGAAGCGGCAGGTCGCGGCGATCCAGGCGGCGCGCTCCAGCGCCTCCGGATGGCGGGCGAACAGCCGGGCGGTCTCGGCCGGCGGCTGCAGGTGGCGCCCGGCATGGCGCTCGCGGGAGAATCCCGCCGCCTCGATGGTGCGGCCGAGGCGGATGCAGGTGACGACGTCCTGCATCATCCGCCGGCCGGGCTCGTGGTAGAGCACGTCGCCGGCGGCGACGACCGGGACCCGGGCGGTGCGCGCCGCCGCCGCGACCGCGGCGAGGCGCAGATGGTCGTTGACGCCGAAGCGGCGGGTGAGGCCGCAGGACAGGCGGGAGCCGAAGATCGGCCGCAGAGCGGCGAGGCGGGCCGGCACCGGCTCGGGCCCCTCGGTCAGCAGCACCGCGAGCAGCCCATCGCCCCAGGCATCGAGGTCGGCGAGCGTCAGGCGGCAGCCGTCCTTGCCCTCGCGTTCGCGGCCGAGAGTCAGCAGGCGGCAGAGCCGGCCGTAGGCCGGCCGGTCGACGGGATAGACCAGCACGGCGATGCCGGCCCCGTCGCCGGACAGGTCGAGGCGGCAGCCGGCGACGAGGCGGCAGCCGGTGGTCCTCGCCGCCGCGTGCGCCCGCACGAGCCCGGCGACCGAGTGACGGTCGGTGACGCCGAGGGCGGCGATGCCGAGCAGGTTCGCGGCGGCGAACAGCTCCTCGGGCGAGGAGGCGCCGCGCAGGAACGAGTAATGCGTCGTGACCTGGATCTCGACGCTCATGCTTCACCGAGCCCGTGCAGCCACCAGCGCCCGCCCTCGGCCGCGGGAGCGTCGCGAAACAGCCAGTAGCGGGCGCCGGACTCGTCCTCGACCCGGTAATAGTCGCGGAACGCCGACGCCTCGGCGTCGCTGCGCCACCACTCGCCGAACACCCGCTCGGGTCCGTCGGCCGCGACGACCCGGCGGCGGGCGCCGCGCCAGGTGAAGGCGCCGGGCGGGGCGTCGGGCACCGCCGCCAGGGCGACGACCGGCTCGGGGGGATCGATGAGGCGGCCCGGCCGCGGCAGGCCGGCTGGCCAGGAGGCCCCGGTCGCCGGCGCCAGCGGCGCCACCCGCCGCACCGCCCGCTCGGGCCACTCGCTCTCGACCGGGGCGGCGCGAAACAGCCGGCCGGGGCCGAGCCGCAGGGCGAGGCGGTCGACCAGCAGGGCCATCCCGTCCGGGTCCGTATCGTCCGCCAGGGCCGCGATCTGGCGCGCGTCCAGGGGCTCGACCCGGACGGCGGCGAGCCGGGCCTCGTCGATGCCGTGGCCGGGATCGACGAGGGACAGGCGCTCGGCGAACAGGCCGGCGAGGTGGCGCGGATCGCGGCTCGGCCGGGCGGTGCCGACGCTGACCGCCTGCGGCGCCCCGTCGACCCGCACGAAGACGAGGTCGAACCGCCGCCCGCCGAGGGCGCGGCGCTCCAGGTCCTGGGCCAGGGCCTCGCTCAGCCGCGCCACCACCCGGGCCAGGGTCTCGGGGGCGCCGATCGGTTCGGGAAAGGCGAGGCGGACGGCATGGGTCTCCGGCGGCGCCCGGTAGGCCAGGGGCTCGGGGGCGTGGCCGAGGGCCTGATCGAGGCGGCGCAGGGCCCCCTCGCCGAAGCGCAGCCGGAATGGGGCGCGGGGCTGGGCGGCGAGCTGCCCGACCCGCTCGATGCCGAGCTGGTGCAGGCGCGCCACCGTGCCGGCCTCGACCCGCAGCACCCAGAGCGGCAGTTCCGCCAGCACCGCGCCCTGGCGCCCGGGGGCGACGATCCGCCCGGCCCGCGGCAGCCGCGCCACCGCCCAGGCGGCGCCCGGCGTGTCGGCCACCGCCGCCCGTGCGGCGAGGCCGCCGGCGCGCAGCCGCCGGCACAGATCGGCGAGCAGCCGCGCCTCGCCGCCGTGCAAGTGGGCGGCGCCGGCGCTCTCGATCCACAGGCCGAGCGGCGGGTCGAGGGCGACGAGGGGCGAGTAGGCGAGGCACCAGTCGGCGAGGCGGGCGAGCCCGGCGAGGTCGTCCTCGGGGGCGGCCTCGACCACGACGAGGCCGGCGACGCGGCTCTGGGCCTCGGCGGCGCTCATCCCGGGGCGCAGCCCGAGCCCCCAGGCGGCACGGTCGACCGCGGCGAGCACCCGGCGCGGCCCGTCCTGCGCCACGGTGACGAGGGGCTCATCCGGCGGCGGCCCGCCGCTGCGGCGCCGCCAGCGGTCGGTCGGCCAGGTCGGCAGATAGACGGAGACGACCCTGCGCATCGGGAGCCTCGACGAGCCAGGACCGCGGCTCGGCGCCCCGGGCGCGGACGAGCTCGACGGTCCAGCGGGCCCGCGTCAGGCCCGGAGCGGAGGGGGGAGGGGCGGGCGCCGCGACGACCTGCCAGCGGGTGAGGGCGGCGCCCGGCTCCGGCGAGCCGCGGCGCCAGCGCCGGATCACCACCGCGAGGCTGCCGGTCGCCTCGGCGGCGAGCTGGAGCCGCCGCGACGGCGTCAGGCCGAGGCGGGCGACCTCGCCGATCACGGCGGCGACGCCGCCGTGGCGCAGGCCCTCCTCCATGGTCGGCAGCACCTCGGTCTCGCGCCGCGTCTCGGCGTAGAGCACCCGGTCGGGGTGCAGCCCGACCGCGGCGAGGCCCGGCGCGAACAGGTCGCGCCCGGGCAGGCACCACAGCACCGGCCCGGCGAGGCGGGCGAGGAGCCCGCCGACGAACAGGGCCGCCAGCGCCGCGTGCTCGGCGGCGGGTCCCGCCTCCGCGACCTCGTGCAGCGCGCCGAGCCGCAGGCCGCCGCCCGGCAGGTGGTCGTCGATCGCGTCGACGCCGAAGGCCACGACCGGCCGGCCGCGCTCGGGGGCGAGTCCGCCGATCCGCTCGCGCAAGGCCGCGATCCGCCGCTCTCGTTCGGCCAGTCCCATCCCATGCCCGTCGCTGCCCGGCACAACCCCTTGCTTGTTCCTATTTTGTTCTGGTTGTGGCGGGAGTCAATCCGCAAGCTTGGGCGAAAAGCGGCCTCCGCCATCACCCGGCCCGATTGGCGGCCCGGATAGGGGGAACCGCCCGCGCGAAAGGCCGTCCCATGGCGCCGCTGTTCTTCCTCCACGTTCCCAGGTCCGGCGGCGCCAGCCTGTGCCATGCCGCCGGTCTCGCCTTCCCGGCCGGCAGGATCTTCCTGCTCTACGGCAAGGACGACCCCAGTACGCACCCGTTCGCCCGCGAGGTGATGGAGTGCCGCGACGACGTGCCGGTCGGCGAGCGATTGCGGATGATCTCGGACTACGTGTCCGGCACCGGGGTCGCGTTCTACGCCAGCCACCTGAGTGCCGGTCATCTCCCGTGTTTCGACCCCCGGCGCGCCGTCACGTTGCTGCGTCGCCCCTACGACCGAGTGCTGTCGCACTACGCTTCCGCCCGGGCGCAGGGCCGGACCGACCTGAGCCTGGAGGCGTTCATCGAGGATCCGCGCAACCAGAACGTTCAGGCCCGGGCGCTCGGCCCGGTCGATCCCGACGCCCTCGCGGTGGTGGGCGTGCTCGACGACTACCCGGGCTTCGTCGCCCGGCTGAACCGGACGTTCGGGCTCGACCTCGCCGTCATCCACAGGAATCGCGGCAATCCGCCCGCCGACGCGGCCCACAGCCCGGCTCTGCGCGCCTATGTCGAGCGACTCAACGCCTCCGACCTGGACCTGTACCGGCGGGCGGCGGCGCGGGCCTGACGGAGACGCGCCCTACATCGTGGCGCCGATCTGCCAGGGCACGAACTCGTTGCGGCCGTAGCCGAGATCCTCGGACTTCGTGCGCGTGCCGGAGGCGACGCGCAGGACCGTCTCGAAGATCTGCCGGCCCTTGTCCTCGATCGACACGCCGTCGAGGATGTCGCCGCAATCGATGTCCATGTCCTCTTCCATGCGGCGGTAGATCTCGCTGTTGGTCGCGAGCTTGATCGAGGGCGTCGGCTTGCAGCCATAGGCCGAGCCGCGCCCGGTGGTGAAGCACAGCACGTTGGCGCCCCCCGCCACCTGGCCCGTCGCCGCGACCGGGTCGTAGCCGGGGGTGTCCATGAACACGAGGCCGCGGCGATCGACCGGCTCGGCGTAGCGGTAGACGCCGCGCAGGGTCGCGGTACCGCCCTTGGCGGCGGCGCCGAGGGATTTTTCGAGGATCGTCGTCAGCCCGCCGGCCTTGTTGCCCGGGGAAGGGTTGTTGTTGAGTTCGCCGCCGGCCCGGGCGGCGTAGTCCTTCCACCACGCGATCAGGTCGACGATCTTCTGGCCGACCTCGCGGCTCTCGGCCCGGCGCGTCAGCAGGTGCTCGGCCCCGTAGATCTCCGGCGTCTCCGACAGGATCGCGGTGCCGCCGTGGCGCACCAGCAGGTCGGCGGCGGCGCCGAGGGCCGGGTTGGCGGTCAGGCCCGAGTAGCCGTCGGAGCCGCCGCATTGCAGCGCCAGCATCAGCTCGGAGGCCGGCACGCTCTCGCGCCGGTGGCGGTCGGCGGCGGGCAGCATCTCGCGGATCGCCGCGACGCCGGCCGCGATGCTCCTGCGGGTGCCGCCGGTCTCCTGGATCGTCAGGCTGCGGAAGTGGTCGCCCTCGGCGATGCCGTAGGCCTGCTTCAGCCGCGGGATCTGAAACACCTCGCAGCCGAGGCCGACCACCAGCACGGCGGCGAAGTTCGGGTGGCTGGCGTAGCCCCACTGGGTCCGGGCGAGGAGGTCGAATTCCTCGCCCCTGGCGCCCATGCCGCAGCCGGTGCCGTGGGTGAACGGCACCACGCCGTCGATGTGGGGGTAGTCGGCGAGCACGCCGGAGCGGGTGATCTCGTCGGCGATGAAGTCGATCACCGTCGCCGAGCAGTTCACCGAACTCAGGATGCCGATGTAGTTGCGGGTGCCGACCCGCCCGCCGGGGCGGCGGAAGCCCTCGAAGGTCGCCGGCACCTCGCCGGGACGCAGGCGGCGGTCGTCCCGCACCTCGCTGGCGAAGGCGTAGTCGCGGGCGAAGTCCTGGATCGCGACGTTGTGCTCGTGCACCCACGATCCGGGCGCGATCGGCTGGCCGGCAAAGCCGATGGTCTGGCCGAACTTGCGCACCGGCTCGCCCGGCCGGATGCCGGCGGTGGCGAGCTTGTGGCCCTTCGGCACCCGCTCGGTCACGGCGAGGCCGGAGGGCAGCACTGTGCCGGGCGCGATCGCGTCGAGCGCGACCACGACGTTGTCGGCCTCGTGCAGGCGGAGGGTGCGGGGTGCCGTCATGGTCACAGCTCCAGGATCGCCTTGATGACCCCGGCCTCGGGCCGCAGCCAGTCGCGGAACAGGTCCGGCCCGTCGCTCAGGGCGCCGCGATGGGTGCGCAGGGCGGCGGTCGGCACCCGGCCGGCCTGCATCTGGCGCACCACCTCGGCGAAGTCGTCCGGCTGGGCGTTGCGGCTGGCGAACAGCGTCGTCTCGCGCTTGTGGAACTCGGGGTCCGAGAAGGTGATGTCGTCGCGCACCACGCTCACCAGCACGTAGCGCCCGCCATGGGCGACGAAGCCGAAGCCGCGCTGCATCGCCGCCCGGTTGCCGGTGCAGTCGATGACGCAGTCGAAGAAGTCGCCGCCGGTGGCCGCGGCGGCCTTCGCCTCGGCCTCGGCCTCGGCGACGAGCAGCGCGTCGGCGCCGAGGGTGTCGCGGGTGAAGGCGAGCCGGTCCTCGCGCAGGTCCATCACGGTGACGTGGGCGCCGCGGGCCTTGGCGAAGATCACCGCCGACATGCCGATCGGCCCCGAGCCGACGACGAGCACCCGGTCGTCGGGCCCGATCCCGCCGCGCTTCACCCCGTGGGCGCCGATCGCCAGGAACTCGATCATCGCGGCGTCGTCGAGCGGCGTGTCGCCGACCGGCACGACGTTGCCCGCCGGGACGCTGAGGAGTTCGGCCATGCCGCCGTCGCAATGGACGCCGAGCACGCTGATGGCCTGGCAGGCGTTGGTCACGCCCTTGCGGCAGCCGATGCAGCGCCCGCAGGACAGGTAGGGCACGACGTAGACGGTCTGGCCCGGTGCGAGGCCGCTGCCGGCCGGCGCCCGCTCGACCGTGCCGGAGAGTTCGTGGCCCATCACCCGCGGGTATTGCAGGAACGGATGCTTGCCCTGGTAGATGTGGAAGTCGGTGCCGCAGATGCCGACGCGCCGGATGCGCACCAGCGCCTCGCCCTCGGCCGGCACCGGATCCGGCCGCTCGACCAGTCGCAGGCGTCCGGGCTCGTCGCAGATCAGCGCCTTCATGGGGTGGGGGTCTTTCAGCAAGGGGGTGGGGGAAGCGTCCCGTTGCTCGATCCCTCCTCGGATAAGGAGGACCGTTCGGGGTCGGGACTGGCGCTGATCTTCTCCTCTCCCCGCGGGCGGGGAGAGGGCCGCTTGCACCTTGTCGTGCGAGCGGCGAGCGTAGGCGCAGCCGGAGCGAGGGTGAGGGGGTGGTGCCGGAGGAGTCTCGTCCGGAAGCCCCCCCTCACCCTCGGGGCGATCCTGACGGATCGCGCTCGCTGCGCTCCCTGAACGGGAGCACAGCCCTCTCCCCGCCCGCGGGGAGAGGAGAAGACCCGCGCATTGTCTTTTCGCCAGACAGCCTTCCTGGCTTCAGGGAAGAGACAAGTCCGAAGGGCGTCCGTGAAGCCCCTACGCCAGCATCTCCGCCGGCAGGTCGACGCCGTGATAGGTCTTGTAGATCGCGTTGAGCTTGCCGTTGCGCAGGTTGGTGCGCACCCACTCGTTCAGCGCGGTCTGGAGCTTGGTCTCGCCCTTGCGCAGGCCGATCGCGTAGGGGAAGGTCCGCATCACGATCTTGGTCTCGAACGGGACCGGCGGGTTGCGGGCGTTGGCGGTGTTCATCACCTGCGGCGAGGTCGCCACCATGTCGACCTGCCCCGACACCATCGCGGTGATGAGCGTCGCGTCGTCGTCGTAGCGCACCATCTGGGCGCCCTGCGCCCGGGTGGTCGCCTCCTTGTCGTTGGTGCTGCCGCGGGTGGTGCCGAGCCGCTTGCCGACCACCGCCGCGTAGTCCTTGACCTCGCGGCCCTTCGGCCCGGCGATCACCGCCTGGATCACGCCGTAGGGATCGGAGAAGTCGATCACCTTCTGGCGCTCCTCGTTCACGCTGAAGCTGGCGATGACCATGTCGGCCTTGCCGGTGAGCAGGAACGGCACCCGGTTGGGGCTCGTGACCTGGACGATCTCCAGCGGCAGCGCCCAGTCGGCGGCGAGGAGCCGGGCGGTCTCGACGTCCGAGCCGGTCGGCTGCATCGACCCGTCGGTCATGCCGAAGGGCGGCGAGCCGAGGTCGAGGGCGATCAGCAGCTTCTTGCGGCCGCGGATCGTGTCGAGCGTGTCGGCGAGCGCCGGCATCGCGAGGGTCGAGGCGGCGAGGCCGCCCAGGAAGGTCCTGCGCTTCATCGAAAGAAAGTCCTTCTCGATCACAATCCGCTGCCGACGAAGTCGCGCAGCTCGGCGGTCTGGGGGTTGGCCAGTTCGGACCCGGGCAGCGACTCCCAGATCCGGCCCTGGCGCATGTAGATGACGGTGTTGGCGACCCGGCGGGCGAAGCCCATCTCGTGGGTGACGAGGATCATCGTCATGCCGTCGCGGGCGAGATCCTCCATCACCTTGAGCACCTCGCCGGTGAGCTGCGGGTCGAGGGCCGAGGTGACCTCGTCGAACAGCATCACCTTCGGCCTCATGGCGAGGGAGCGGGCGATGGCGACCCGCTGCTGCTGCCCGCCCGAGAGCTGCTCGGGGTAGTGCCCGGCCTTCTCGGCGAGCCCGACCCGGGCGAGGCAGTCGCGCCCGAGCGCCTCGGCCTCCTTGCGCCCGATCTTCTTCACGCAGGTCGGCGCCAGCATCACGTTCTGGAGCGCGGTGAGGTGCGGGAAGAGGTTGTAGCTCTGAAAGACGATGCCGACGTCCTGGCGCAGCGCCCGCTTGTCGAGGGTGTCGTCGTGGATCCGGTGGCCGCAGACCTCGATCGCGCCCTCCTCGATCGTTTCCAGGGCGTTGATGCAGCGCAGAGCGGTCGACTTGCCCGAGCCGGACTGGCCGATCATCGCCACCACCTCGCCGCGGCCGACCTCGAACGACACGCCGTCGAGGACCTTCACCGGACCGAAGCTCTTGTGCACGTTGGCAAGCTTAACGACGGCCGACATTGAGCCTCCTCTCCAGCCCGCGGCTCCAGGCCGAGAGCGGGTAGCAGATGATGAAGTAGAACGCCGCGACCACGATGAAGACGGTGAAGGGCTGGAAGGTCGAGTTGTTGATGAGCTTGCCGGCCTGGGACAGTTCGACGAAGCCGACGACCGAGGCGAGCGAGGTGTTCTTGACGATCTGGACCAGGAACCCGACGGTCGGAGCGGTGGCGATGCGCATCGCCTGGGGCAGGATCACCCGGGTCAGGCGCTGCCAGCGGGTGAGCGCGAGGCACTCGGCGGCCTCCCACTGGGTCCTCGGCACCGATTCGAGACAGCCGCGCCAGATCTCGCCGAGGAAGCCCGAGGCATAGACCGTGAGCCCGGCTCCGGCGGCGATCAGCGCCGGGAGCTGGTCGAAGCCCGCGATGGCGAGGCCGAAATAGATCATGAACAGCAGGATCAGCAGCGGCGTGCCCTGCACCACCTGCACGTAGGCGGTGGCGGCGGCGCGCAGCCAGCGGCGGTCCGAGATGCGCGCGAGCGCGATGCCGAAGCCGATCAGGCCGCCGCCGAGGAACGCGATGGCCGAGAGCGCGAGGGTCCAGCCCGCCGCGACGACGAGGAACCAGAGGTGGCCGAGGCCGAAGGTGGGCATCGCGACCTCCTAGAGCGCCGTGCCGAGCTTGCGCCGGCGGGTGAAGACGAGGAGGCCGAAACCCCAGAACGCCCAGCGCACCACGAAGGACAGCGCGAGGTAGACGAGGCCGACGACGATGTAGGTCTCGAAGCTGCGGAAGGTGTCGGACTGGATCCGGTTGGCGACCGCGGTCAGCTCCTCGGCCGAGATCTGCGAGCAGATCGACGAGGCGAGCATCAGCAGCACGTACTGGCTGACCAGGGCGGGGTAGACCCGCTCGATCGCCGGGCGCAGCACCACGTGCCAGTAGATCTGCGCCCGGGTGAGGCCGAGGCATTCGGCCGCCTCGATCTGCGCCTTGTGCACGCTCTCGATCCCGGCGCGCATGATCTCGCAGGTGTACGCCACGACGTTGACGACGAGCGCGAGCACCGCCGCGACGTTGGCGTCGACCCGCAGCCCGAGCACCGCGATGCCGAAATAGACGAGGAAGATCTGCACCAGCAGCGGCGTGTTGCGGATCACCTCGACATAGGCGCCGACGATCCGCTTCAGCCAGGGCGGGCCGTCGGCCCGGGCGATGGCGCAGAGCGCGCCGCCGACGAAGCCGAGCACCGTGGAGACCGCCGAGAGCTGGAGCGTGAGCCAGACGCCGTCGGCGAAGTCGCGCCAGAACGGCAGCAGGGCGGAGAAGTCGAACTGGTAGGTCATGCCGCCGTCCCGGCGTAGCGCGCCGCCAGCGCGTCGAGCACCGGCGTCGCCGGGGCGCCGCGGCCCTCGCGGCTCCAGGCCAGGAACGGGCCGACCCGGCGCGCGACCTTGGTGGCGTGGTTCTGCGCGATGTCGGCGAGGCGGTGGTCGAGGAACGGGTTGAGGAAGCGGTCCATGGTGGCGGCGACGTAGGCGCCCGCCGCCTCGCCCATGCCGCGGGCGGCGAAGCCCGGAACGACCTCGTCGCGGTAGAGCGCGTCGAGCCGCGGCCGAACCGCCGGGTCGGCCAGGATCTCGCGCACGGTCTCCGCCGGAAAGCGGCTCTCGCGCTGCCAGATCTCGGCGAGGAACGAGTGGCCGAGATTGAGGATGTGCAGCTTCAGGCGCTCGAACGGCTGGAGGTCGTCGGCGAGCACGATGCACGGGTGCTCGCAGGGCAGGACCAGCCCGGGCCGGCGCTCGATCGCCCAAAGGGCGTAGGGCTCGGCGACGGCGCCGACCGGCTCCAGCGGCTCGGACACGATCCGGTCGACGAGGGTGTCGGTCCAGATCACGCCCTCGCGCAGCCAGGCGCGGAACGCCTCGGGGGCGCCGGCCTCGGCGGCGAGGTCGAGGACGAGGCCCTGGAGGACGCGGCCGTTGCGGTTGATGAGTTCGCAGGGCAGCACGGTGAGCGCCCGCCCGCCGGCGAGCCAGCGGCGGTGCAGCAGGGCGGTGAGCTTGCCGGGGAACGAGGCCGGCACGCGGCCGTCGAGCAGGACCGGGCCGCGGTCGGATCCGGCGACCGCGTAGCCGGTGTCGCCGGTGTTGGAGACGACGAACGCGGCCTGCGCGAACAGGGCGGCGAGCGTCTCCCAGTCGGCCGCCGCCGAGAGCCCGCGCTCGATGCTCCCGACCATCACCCGGCGCTCGACCGGCGCCCCGTCCTCGATGCCGCGCACGATCACCGGATAGCCGCCGGGCGCCCCGAAGGCCGCGACCCGCCCGGCGCGGGAGGCGTCGCCGGAGGTCTGCACCACGGTGATCGGACCGCAATCCTGGCCGGCCTCGCGCGCCTCGTGGACGAACAGCGCGGCATGGGCCTGGAGGAAGCGGCTGGTGCCGAACTGGATGATCCGCCGGCTCATGCGGCGGCCCCGGCACGCGGGCGCGTGGGAGCACGATGGGTCATGGACGTGTCCTCTCCGGGATGGTGTTCTGTATTATCATGCATAAAGAACCGAGCCTCGCCGGGCTGTCAATCGGTATTTTATGTTCAAGGAACGACGCGAGGCCCGTGGACGGCGCCGGCCCGGCAGGCTTTAAGGGGCGGGAGGAGACGCGACCGGATGAAGGCGAACACCGTCTACAAGCGGGCCCACAACCAGTGCCTCGCGTTGCTCGCCGGCCGGCCGCTCGGCGAGTGGCCGTGCTCGGAGGCCGAGCTGGCCGGGACCCTCGACGTCAGCCGCACCACCGTGCGGGCGGTGCTGGCGGGGCTGACCGAGACCGGCATCACCCGGGCGGAGGGGCCGCGCCGGGCCCTGCACCGGCACCCGGTGCCCGGCGACTACTTCCCCGACCCGCAGACCGAGACGGTGGCGCAGGTGGTCGAGCGCAAGTTCATGCAGTGGGTGCTCCATGGCGATTGCCGCCCCGGCGAGGTCGTCCACGCCTCGGAACTGGCGCGCCTGTTCGGCACCTCGACCACGGCGGTGCGGGAGTTCCTGACCCGGTTCAGCCAGTACGGGCTGCTCAAGCGGCGCGAGAACAGCGGCTGGATCTTCGCCGGGGTGACGCCGGACTTCGCCGCCGAGATCTACGAGATCCGCGAGATGTTCGAGCTGCGCTCGGCCCACCGCTTCGTCGAGCTCGACCCGGCCTCACCGGCCTGGGCGGCGCTGGACGCCATCGAGGCCGAGCATCACCGGCTGCTGGCGGAGATCGACGCGCGCTACACCGACTTCTCGCATCTCGACGAGCGGCTGCACCGGCTGATCCACGAGGCGTCGCGCAACCGCTTCATCCGCGACTTCTACGACGTGATCGCGATGATCTTCCACTACCACTACCAGTGGGACAAGGCCGACGAGAAGGAGCGCAACCGCGTCGCGCTGACCGAGCATCTCGACTACATCGCGGCCCTGCGCTCGCGCGACCTGCGCCTCGTCGACGCGAAGTGCCGGGCGCATCTGCGCACCGCCCGGGCGACGCTGCTGCGGTCGCTCGCCACCGGTCCGCTGAACGGGCGCACCAGCAACGGTCCGGCAACGCCTTCCGGTTAGGACATCGGGCCATGCCCGAGATCCGCCCGACGATCCGCCTCGCCGCCCTCGCCGCCGCGCTGCTCGCCGCCTCCGGCGCCGGCGCGCAGACCCTGGAGATGGAGCAGCGCCTGCGCACCTGCCTGCACGAGAAGGCGCAGCACCCGGCCGACGACGGCCCCGCCAAGGCGAGCCTGCAACAGAAGGCCGAGCACCTGCTCGGCCGCTGCGACACCGACAAGGCGGCGTGGCTGAACGCCTGCACCGCCTCGGGAAACCAGAGCGACTGCGCCCGGCGGGCGGAGGTCCGGGCGGTCGGCGCCCTCCAGGACGGCAAGGGCGCCGAGGGCGGCGGCAAGGGCGGGCACTGAGCCTCCCCGCCGCCGGTGCCCGCCGGTTCAGGCGATCCTGCGGTCGCCGCCGGTCAGCGGCCGGCTCGCGCCCGCCGCCGTGAGGGTCGAGGCCGCGAGGGCGACCCGGTCCGGCACCTCCTCCTCCGATCCCCACCAGATCGTCTCGCCGGTGCTCATCGTCGCGTAGCGGGCGAGCCCGCAGGTCCCCATCGCGACGATCGTCCCGGTCCGCCCCGTCCGCTTCGCCACACCCATCGCACGCTCCTTCCCTCTGCCCCGCATCAAAACACGGGAGAGGACCGCAGGTTCGAGGCTGCTCCCTCGTTTTCGCATGCTGGCCCGGCGCCGGGCGGAAAGGAAGCGGCGAGTGGGGTTCCTGCGGGGGTCATCCCTCGGCACCCGGCGAGACACGGGAAGACCCGCTCCGAGGATGCCGTCGCCGACGAGCGGGGAGGGCGGGGGCCGGGCGCCGCCCGGCCGTCGCGGTCAGGGCTGGCGCGGGCCCTTGTCGGTCCAGTCCGGCGGCAGGCCGATATAGTCGCCGATGATGCCGTCGATGCCGGGCGCGCGGCCGAACGCCTCGCAATCCGGGTCGCGCGGCGCCTCGCCGAGGGTGGTGATGCGGACGCGCTCCCAGGTCGGGATCGTCAGCGGCGCCGTGAACGGGTTCTCGCCGGTGACGAGCAGGAAGCCGAAATCCTGCCCGAACTCGCCGGCGAGGTCGTAGGCGTCGCTGGCCGGCGAGAACCGCGCCTGGCTGGTGAAGGAGTTGGCGGCGCCGCCCCACACCATCGCGGCGCGCTGCTGGCGGCGGGAATCGAGCGCCTCGGCCTCGATCGTGAGGCTGCCGAGCCCGATCGGGACGCGCGGGACCGGGATCTTGCCGACCGCGTCGGCGAAGCCGACGCCGACCTGCGCCGCGATGGTGACCGCGGCCGAGGCGCCGATCGTGGCGCCCGCCGCCGGGACGTTGGTGAGATCGACCCGGGTGACGTTGGCGCGGACCGTCAGGTCGGCGTTGCGGGTCGAGACGACGTCGAAGCGCAGCGACAGCTCGTAGCACAGCGCCCGGTCGGCGGCGTTGGCGATCAGCCGGCGCTCGACCGGCGTCAGGCCGGGTCCGGACACGCCCTCCTTGAACTCGGTGGGGACGATCCGCACGGTGCGGGCGGCGGCGGTGGCCGGCCGGTCGATGAACAGGCGCGACTCGGTCGCGATCTCCTTGCTGCCGGTCAGGCGGTCGTAGCGCGACAGGACGCCGGATTCGGTGAGCACCACCGTTCCGCACCCGGCAACGGAGAGCAGCAGGGCGGCCGCAGCGGCGCGCCGGGCTCGGGCAGCGGTCAACAGACTCACGACGACGTGCATCCTGTCACTTTCGTGATCCTCGGAGCTTCCACGGGGTCATGCGGGCCGGCCCCGCGAGGGAGCGGCCCGCATGACGGCCGCCCGGACCTTAGCCATTCGCGCGTGGGCCGGAAAGCAACGCGGCAGCAACACGTGCCGGATAAAGCGGCCTGTCGCGGATCGGCCACATGGCCTAGCTCCCTCCGGACCGCCGCGGTGGCCGCTCAGGCCGCGTCGAGGGAATCCAGCACTTCGGCCATCGTCGGACGCGCGTCGACCTCCGGCCGGAGGCAGGCCCGTTCCAGGGCCCGCAGGGGGCCGGTCCCGGCCGCCGGATCGTCCAGGCGCGCCAGCACCTCGCCGAGCAGCACGCCCATCGCCCGCACCTCGATCCGCTCCAGCCCGGCGCGGGACCCGTCCTGCGGCAGCCGGCAGGCGGCGCCGAAATCGCTCAGCACGGCCGCGCCGTCGCCCCCGTCCCACAGCAGGTTGTGGGCGTAGAGGTCGCCGTGGAGAAAGCCGCGCCCGTGCAGGTGGGCCGCCGCCGCCGCCGCGGCGCGGACGAGCCGCCGGGCGACCGGGACCGGCAGGCGCAGGTCCGGGTCGTAGACGTCGCGGCTGCACGAGGCGAGGCTCGGCGGGCCCGCCAGCGCGCGCCACTCCGCCGGCAGCAGCGGCATCACCAGCGCCTGGCCCAGCCCCGGATGGCCGGCGACCCGGCCGAGGCCGCCGGTGAGGTTCGGGTGCGGGCCGGCGGCGAGGCAGGCGGCCATCTCGCGCTCGGGCAGACCGTCGCTGGTCATCGCGCCCTTGAACAGCTTGACCGCGACCGGCCGCGCCTCCCGCCCGGGCCCGCGCCAGAGGGCGCGGTGGACGACGCCCGAGGCGCCTTCGCCCAGGCGCTCCGCCACCGCGAGGTCCGGCCAGGGAATCGTCGCCGTCTCCGCCTCGGCCGAGGCCGGCTCGACCGGGTTGCCGGCATAGGTCAGCCAGGCGAGGCGCGGCAGGCGGGAGAGCCAGGGCGGCAGCGCCACGAAGCCGTTGCAGGACAGGCGCAGCAATTCGAGCCGGTCGGCCCCGGCGAGGCCGTCGGGGAGGGATCGCAGGCGATTGCCCGACAGCATCAGCTTCTGCAATTCGGGCCGCTCGCCCAGGGCCACCGGCAGCTCGGCGATGCAATTGTCGGTCAGGGTGAGCCAGCGCAGGCGCGGCGGCAGGGCCGTCCCCGGCACCTCCCGCAAACCGGCGCCGCGACAACCGATCTGGCTCAGGGCCTCGCAATCGCCGAGGACCTCGGGCAGCCGCTCGAACCGGTTGCCGGAGCAGAACAGCACCCGCAACCGGCGCAGGCGGCCGAAATCGTCCGGCAGCGCGGTCAGCGCGTTGCCGCCGAGGTCGAGCCGTTCGAGGCTGTCGGCGAGGCCGAGGATCTCGCGCGGGAACTCGGTGAGGCCGCCGGTGAGCCGCAGTTCCCGGGTGCCGGCGAGGTCGCCCCGGCGCAGGGCGTGCAGGGCCTCGCTCGTCGCCGGCGGCATCGTCATCGGGTCCGTCGCGCCGCTCGAAAAAAGAGACCGCGCTCCGGGGAGGCGGTCTCGAGTCAAAGGGTCTCGAAACCTCTGGAGGCGGCCGAACCGCCCGGACCTGCCCCGGGGGACGGAGCCGGACGACGCGGACCACAAGAGGTCGTCTCCTGTCTCGCGGCTCATCAAGGCCGGCGCACGGCGCGATTGCGGCGGAATGTTGACGCTCCGCGGTGGGTATGGCCGAATTCCCGCACGAATCGGCCGGATGGCCGGCCGGTGTCGCCGCCGGGACACCCTTGCGGGGCCGCCGGAGCCACCCCATCATGCTCCGTCGAGGCTTTGCCCGGGGGCGGAAGCCGGACAGCAGCCCGAGAGCGGTAGCCCAGGAGAGGCGATGAGCGAGGCAGACAGCGCCGAGACGCGAATCACGGGCGCGAGCGCCCAGATCGTTCCCTTCCCGAGCGCCACGCCGCCGCCTCAGGTCTCCTTCCACCGCGACGAGTTGCAGAAGATCCTGAACCTCTACGGCCGCATGGTCGCGGCCGGGGAGTGGCGCGACTACGCCATCGACTTCACCCGCGAGAAGGCGGTGTTCTCGATCCACCGCCGCACCTCGGAGCGGCCGCTGTTCCGGATCGAGAAGGACCCGAAGCTCGCCCGGCGCCAGGGCGCCTACGCGGTGGTGGCCGAGACCGGCCGCATCCTCAAGCGCGGGCACGACCTCGCCCAGGTGCTGCGGGTGCTGGAGACGCCGCTGAAGGTGGTGTCCTGATACGGTTTTCGGACGGTTCGTTCCGAAAACCGTACACCCGCCCGCGCCGCGCATGAGCGAAGCCGAAATCCGCATCGCGACAGCGACGGCAACGCAGTCGCCGAGCGATCAATCGGATTTCGTATGATCCCCGTTCAGCGGGCGGCCATCGCCCGCTCGCGGATCTGCGACAGCGACTGGCCGGGCGTGATCGCGTCGGTGGCGATGTTCAGGTGGATGATCGAGGGCAGCGCCTCCGCCCGGGCCGCCGCGAGGGCGGCCGGGAAGTCCTCCGTCGCCTCGACGGTGAACCCGACCCCGCCGAAGGCGCGGGCATAGGCGGCGAAGTCCGGGTTGTGCAGGTCGGTGGCGACGACGCGACCGGGAAACTCGCGCTCCTGGTGCATGCGGATCGTGCCGTAGCTGCCGTTGTCGCAGACGATCACCACGATGTTCAGGCCGTACTGGACCGCGGTGGCGAATTCCTGCCCGTTCATCAGGAAGTCGCCGTCGCCGTTGATCGAGATCACCGTGCGCCCGGGCCAGAGCCGCTTGATCGCCACCGCCGCCGGCACGCCGTAGCCCATCGAGGCGGAGGTCGGGGCGATGTGGCCGGCGAAGGTGCGGAAGCGGAAGAAGCGGTGGATCCAGGCGGCGTAGTTGCCGGCGCCGTTGCACAGGATCGCGTCCCGCGGCAGCGCCTCGCGCAGATGCGCCACCACCGCCCCGAGATTGACCGCGCCGGGCTGCGGCGTCGGGGTCTCGCCCCAGGCCAGGAACTCGGCATGGGCCTCGCGGATCTGGGCTTGGCGGGTCTGGGCTTGGCGGGTCTCGGCCCCCCGGCGGATCGCGGCCGGCGGCGGCAGGGCGGCCAAGGCCGCCGCGGTCCGGGTCGGCGCGGCGTTGATCGCCAGATGCGGCGCGTAGACCCGGCCGATCTCCTCCGGCCCGGGATGGATGTGGACGAGGCGCGTGCCCGGGCCCGGCGCGTCGAGCAGGGTGTAGCCCTGCGACGGGATCTCGCCGAGGCGCCCGCCGAGCAGGATCAGCAGGTCGGACGCCTTCACGCGCGCGACGAGCTTCGGGTTCGGCGCGAGGCCGAGGTCGCCGGCATAGTTCGGGTGCAGGGCGTCGAAGAGCGGCGCCCGGCGGTAGCTCGTCATCACCGGCAGATCGAAGGTCTCGGCGAAGCGGCGGATGTCGGCGCAGGCGGCCTCGGTCCAGCGCGAGCCGCCGAGGACCAGCAGCGGCCGCTCGGCGCCCGCGATCAGGTCGGCGAGGCGGGCGAGGTCGTCGGCGCCCGGCGCCGCCTCGACCGGCCGGCAGGGCGGGGCGAGGGGCGCGTCGGTCGGCTCGGTCAGCACGTCCTTGGGCAGCGCGACGACCACCGGGCCGGGGCGGCCGGCGACCGCGGTGTGGAACGCCCGCGAGACGAATTCCGGCACCCGGTCGGGGTCGTCGATCTCGGTCGCCCACTTGGTCAGCGGGCCGAACACCGCCCGGTAATCCATCTCCTGGAACGCCTCGCGCTCGCGGAAGCGGCGCTCGATCTGGCCGACGAACAGGATCAGCGGGGTCGAATCCTGCTGCGCGACGTGGATCCCCGCCGAGGCGTTGGTGGCGCCGGGGCCACGGGTGACGAAGCAGATGCCCGGCTCGCCCGTCGCCTTGCCGTGCGCCTCCGCCATCATCGCGGCCGCGCCCTCCTGGCGGCAGGTGGTGACCGTGATGCCGGAATCGCGCAGGGCGTCGAGCACCGGCAGGAAGCTCTCCCCCGGCACCGTGAAGACGTGGCGCACGCCGTTCGCCACCAGCTGGTCGACCAGCACCTGCGCGGCCGTGCGCCGCGTCCCGTTCGTCGTCATCGTCGTCAGGCCTCGGAAACGGAGTGTCGGGATCACGGACCGAAGATCACGCCCTCGGTATAGGCGAGGTCGCCGGGACGCGGCGGGTTGGGGCCGCGCGAGTAGCGGGTCTGGTGCAGGCTGATCGGCCGACCGGGCAGGTCCGGAGCCGGGCCGTCGAGGTCGACCAGCACCGCCGGGCAGCCCCGGAGCAGCAGGTGGCGGCCGAGGGGGCCGGCGAAGCGGACGAAGTCCTGCACGGCGCGGCAGTGGATCAGGTGGGTGGTCGGGACGAGCCGGTTGAGGACGCGCCGGGCGGCGAAGACGAACGGGTGCGGCCCGTCCGCCGCCTCGACCACGACGGCGTGGCAGCCGTGTCCGGCATGGGCCGCGAGAAGGCCGGCCTCGGGCAGGTCCGCGAACCGCTCCGGCACCGTCCCGCCGATCCGGTGCAGGCGCACCCGCTCGCGCCCGACCCGCAGCCAGGGCAGCGACAGCAGCAGGCCGCGGCTGAACGGCCGGAAGCCCTGCGCCTCGATGATCGGCCTCGTGTGCGGCGCCGGCGAGACGTTGACGTAGGTCACCGCCCTGTCGCGCAGCGCATGGTTCAGCAGCAGCGGCGACTGGGCCGCGAAGGCCGGCTCGACGTACCAGCTCGACAGGTTGCAGCGCAGGCCGTCCCCGACCCGCGAGACGATCATCAGCAGCACGCCGACCGGGCGCCCGCCGCTCTCCAGCAGGGTGCCGAAGCGCGGATAGCCCTCCGGCACCGCCCGGGCGGCCATGCGGGCGAGCCCGCGCCGCCACCATGCCGCCGTGCGCGTCGGGAAGCCGCGGCTCAGCAGTTCCGCCACCGCGTCGAGGTCGCCGTCGGTAATCTGCCGCCGCCTGACCGCGGCCGGAGCGTCTATGACCATCCCGTTCACCTTCGGGCGGTGAAGTCCTTGCCCGCCCCGGAGGCTCGCGGATATAGCTTGCCCGACGGTCACGAGGGATGGTTGTTATGTCGATAAGGTTAACGGTCCTCGACAACATCAAGCGGATCGCCGAGGAACAGCAGAAGCACCTTGCTCCGTTGTCCGACGACTTGGTGCTGACGGAGTCCGGCCTCGATTCGCTGTGCTTCGCGATCCTGGTGGCGCGGCTCGACGCCGAGCTCGGCCTCGACCCGTTCACCACCGAGGAGGACATCGTGTTCCCGGTCACGGTCGGCGACTTCGTCCGCCTCTACGAGGGCGCCGCCGTCGATGAAGCGGCCTGAGCCGGCCTGCCTGAGCGCGGCGCTCGCCGCCGCCGCGGCCGCGGGACGGCCGCTCGGCCGCCTCGCCGGCCCCGACGACGCGGTCGGCTTCGCGGATCTGCTGCGGGCGAGCAGCCTCGGCGGCGCCGACCTCACCGGCCGCTCGGTGCTGATCGCGACGCGGGCGCAGTTCGCCGCCGCGGTGGCGCTGATCGAGCTCGACGGCCGGGCGCGGCGGATCGTGCTGTGCCCGCCGGATCTCGACCCGGCCCACCTGCCGGCGATCGCCGGGCAGGCCGGCATCGACGCCGTGGTCACCGACGGCGACCCGGCCGCGTTCCCGGCCCTCGGGGTGTCCGACGTCCTCCGCTGTGGTCCCCTCGGCCCGGCCGCGCCGGTCGCGCCGTCGCGCGGGACGGAATGGGTGCTGCTCACCTCCGGCACCACCGGCGCGCCGAAGATGGTGGCGCATCGTCTGTCCGGCCTCACCGGGGCGATCCGGCCGGCGGCGCCGGACGCGCCGGCTCCGGTCTGGTCGACCTTCTACGACATCCGCCGCTACGGCGGTCTCCAGATCCTGCTGCGGGCAGTGCTGGCCGGCGGCACCCTGGTGCTGTCGGACAAGGACGAGCCGGTCTCCGGCTTCCTCGCCCGCCTCGGCCGGCACGGTGCGACCCACGTCTCCGGGACGCCGTCGCACTGGCGCCGCGCCCTGATGAGCCCGGCGGAGGCCGCGTTCGATCCCGGCTACGTCCGGCTCTCGGGCGAGATCGCCGACCAGGCCGTCCTCGACGCCCTCGGGGACGCCTTTCCGCGCGCCTCGGTCGGCCACGCCTACGCCTCGACCGAGGCGGGCGTCGGGTTCGAGGTCACCGACGGACAGGAGGGGTTCCCGGCCCGCTTCCTCGCCGAGGCGCCGGGCGGCGTCGAGCTGCGGGTGGTGGAGGGAAGCCTCCGCATCCGCTCGCCGCGCACCGCCACGACCTATGTCGGCGAGGGATCGCCGGTGCTGGCGGACGCGGACGGCTTCGTCGATACCGGCGACATGGTCGCGCTGCGGGGCGGGCGCTACCACTTCGTCGGCCGCCGCGGCGGCATCATCAACGTCGGCGGCCTCAAGGTGCATCCCGAGGAGGTCGAGGCGGTGATCAACCGCCATCCCCGGGTGCGGATGTCCCTGGTCGAAGGGCGGCGCAACCCGATCACCGGGGCCCTCGTCACCGCCACCGTCGTGCTCGAACCCGGCGAGGCCCCGCCCGCCGCGGTGAAGGCCGAGATCCTCGCCGCCTGCCGCGCGGCGCTGGCGCCGCACAAGGTGCCGGCGATCCTGTCCTTCGCCGAGGCGCTGGCCGTGACCCAGGCCGGCAAGCTCGCCCGCCCCGGAGCCTCCCGCCATGCGTAACGTCGTCGTCACCGGAGGCAGCCGCGGCCTCGGCCTCGGCATCGTCCGCACCCTCGCGGCGCAGGGCGACCGGGTCGTCGCCGTCGCCCGCCGCCCCGGCGAGGCGCTGGAACGGGCGATGGCCGAGCCCGGGGCCGGCGAGATCCGCTTCGTCGCCGCCGATCTCGGCGAGATCGACGCGCTACCCGACCTCGCCCGCCGCCTGCGCCGGGACGTCGGGCCCGTCTACGGCCTCGTCAACAATGCCGGCCTCGGCACCGAGGGGCTGCTCGCCACGATGCCGAACGAGCACATTGAGGCGCTGATCCGCGTCAACACCCTGGCGCCGATCGTGCTCACGAAGTACGTCGTGCGGCAGATGATGGCCGACGGCGGCGGCCGGATCGTCAATCTCAGCTCGATCATCGCCTCGACCGGCTACAACGCCCTCTCGGTCTACGCCGCCACCAAGGCGTCGCTGACCGGGTTCACGAAGTCGCTCGCCCGCGAGGTCGGCCGGCTCGGCATCACCGTCAACGCGGTGGCGCCGGGCTTCATCGACACCGAGATGACCGGGGGCCTCGCCGAGGAGGACCGCGCCCGCATCGCCGGCCGCAGCGCCCTCAAGCGCCTCGCCGAGGTCCAGGACGTCGCCAACGCGGTCGCCTACCTGCTCGGGGAGGGAGGGCGCAACGTCACCGGCACCGTGCTGACGGTCGATGCCGGCAGCACGGCGTGAGCCGGCCTACTCGTCGCGGCCGTGGACCTGCGCCGGCGGCGCGGTCGCCTCGACGGCGGTGAAGGTCTCCAGGATGCGGTAGGTGTGCTCCGCCCCGGCCGGCACCAGCCAGGAATCGCCGGGCTCCAGCCGCACCGTCTGGCCCTCGACCACCAGCTCGGCCCGGCCGGACACGACGTAGCCGACCGTCTCGTAGTCGCGGGCGGCGCTCGGCTTCGAGTCGGTGGGCGCCTCGTCGGTCCACATCCGCATCGCGACCTGCCGGCCCGAGGCGAGGTAGAGCTGACCGTGCCTGCCGCGCGGGGAGGTCGCGCTCGAAACCTTCTTGATCGTCGTGTCCGCCATCGCCGTCTCCTTCGCGTGAGCCGACACAACGGAACGCCACGCCCGGCGTTCCGCGTCAGCGCAGCGACGACGCGATGGCGCGCTGGATGCCGCGGATGTCGGCGCCGCGCTTGAGCGTGCGGCCGATCGGCTGCGGCTGGCCCGACACCCACACCTTGAGTTCGGAATCGAGGTCGAAGCTGCCGGCATTCTCGATCGAAAACATCGTGATCGCCCGGTAGGGGACACTCAGGTACTCGACCTTGCGGCCGGTGAGCCCCTGCTTGTCGACCAGGATCATCCGGCGGTCGGTGAACACCATCAGGTCGCGCACCACCCGGAAGGCGAGATGGACCGGCTCGCCCTCGACGAGCATGTCGCCGACCTCCGCCATCACGTCCGCCGGCGTCACGTCGCTGCCGTGGCCGAGCAATCCGTCGAGCAATCCCACGCCGTCCTCCCTCGCCGATGATGCCCTGATGCGACGATCAGAAGTCGCTCGCCAGACCCTTCACTTCCCAATCGTCGTAGCGCACCGGCTCCAGCCCGCCGCGGCCCTTGAACTCGGGTTCGCGGGCGACCTCGGCGGCGCGGGCGTCGATCGCCGCGCGGCGGGCCTCGGCCTCGGCGAGGGCGCGCTGCGCCGCCGCGGTCAGCGGCCGGGAAGGAACGGGGGACGCGGTCTCGCTCATCGTCGGATCTCTCGGTCGGATCTCTCGAAACTTGCATTGCGCCGGGCCAGATGCCACCCCGGCCGCCCGCAGGGTCCTGCTCCGAGGTGGAGGGCGACCCGGGCGGCGTCAAGGAGCGTGGCGAGCAATGGCGGAACACACCGAGGCGGCCGGCCTCGCGGCGCGGCAGCTCGCGCGCACCCTCGTCGCCGACCTCGTCGGCCCCGGCCGGACCGCGATCCTCGACGACGTGCTCGCGCCCGCCGCCGCCCGGGCGGCGCTCGGCCCGCAGGATCTCGGCCTAGCCCGGGCGATCGCCACCACGACCTTCCGCCAGTTCGGGGTGATCCGCCACGCCCTGGCGGAGCGGCTCGACCGCGGCCTGCCGGAGGACCAGCCCGGCCTGCTCGCCGTGCTGGCGACCGGCGCGGCGCAGATCCTGTTCATGAACGTGCAGGACCACGCCGCCGTCGACCTCGCGGTGCGGCTGGCGAAGGGCGACCCGTCGCAGCGCCACCTGTCGGGCCTCGTCAACGCGGTCCTGCGCCGGGTCGCCCGCGAGAAGGCGGCGATCCGCGAGGCCGGCGACGCCGATCCCCTCGGGCTCAACACCCCTGGCTGGCTCGCCCGGCGCTGGAGCGCGACCTACGGGCCCGAGACCGCCCGCGCCATCGCGGCGGCGCACGCGGCCGGGGCCGCCCTCGACCTCACCACCCGGGGCGACCCGGCGGATCTCGCCGACGCCCTCGGCGGCCGGCCGCTGCCGACCGGCCTGAGCCTGCGCCTCGACGACGGCCGGGTGCCGGTGCCGCAGCTGCCCGGCTACGACGACGGCACGTGGTGGGTGCAGGACGCCGCCGCCGCCCTGCCGGCCGCCCTCCTCGGCGCCCGGCCCGGCGAGCGGGTGGCCGATCTCTGCGCCGCCCCCGGCGGCAAGACCGCCCAGCTCGCCGCCGCCGGCGCCGCGGTGCTCGCCGTCGACCGCTCGGTCTCCCGGCTCGCCCGGGTCGGCGAGAACCTCGCCCGGCTCGGGCTCGGCGCCGAGACCCGCGCCCTCGACGCCCTGACCCTGCCGGAGGACGAGCCGTTCGACGCCGTGCTGCTCGACCCGCCGTGCTCGGCCACCGGCACCATCCGCCGCCACCCGGACGTGGCCTGGACCAAGCGCGAGGCCGACCTTCCCCGCCTCGCCGCCCTGCAGGAGCGGCTGCTCGACAAGGCGGCGCGGCTGGTGCGGCCGGGCGGGCGCCTCGTCTACTGCACCTGCTCCCTCGAACCCGAGGAGGGCGAGCGGCAGGCCGAGGCGTTCCTGGCGCGCCATTCCGACTTCCGGCGCCGGCCAGTCGCGCCCGGCGAGGTCGGCGGCGAGCCCGGCTTCGTCACCGCGCAGGGGGACCTGCGCACCCTGCCGTCGCACTGGCGGGCGCCCGAGGGCGGCCGCGGCGGCCTCGACGGCTTCTTCGCCGTGCGGCTGGTGCGCGACGAGAACTAGACCGGGGCACCGGCAAGAATCTGTTTACAATGCGGCGCCGCGGTTTGACCTCGTTTCCATCCTTGACCATTGCTGGGTCGGGCCCTGCGTTCCGGGGCCGCGTGTGCGTATCGGGGCTTCGGCTCGGGAGGGGTTGTGCAGTGGGGGCCTGACCGCTGGACGTTCTACCGACTGGCCGGCCGCGAGGCCGCGCGCACCGCGCGCAGCGCCATGGCGCGGGTGACCGCCGGCCCCTCGACCCTCTCCCGCCTGCGGCCGACCGGCCTCGTCATCGCGCCCCAGGACCTGCGCACCAGCGACGCCACCATCGCGGCCGACATCTACGGCGGGCTGTTCGTGTTCGCCGGCCGGGCGCTCGCCACCGGCGGGCGCTCGCCGTTCGACTTCGCGCCGCCCTCGCCGGAATGGGGCGAGGCGCTGTACGGCTTCGGCTGGCTGCGCCACCTGCGCGCCGCCGACAGCGCGCTCGCCCGCTCCAACGCCCGCGCCTTCGTGCAGGACTTCATGGCCGGCCGCGGCGACCGCGAACTGGCCAACCGGCCGCCGGTGGTGGCGCGCCGGCTGATCTCGCTGCTGAGCCAGTCGCCGCTGCTCCTGGAGGGCGCCGACCACGCCTTCTACCAGGGCTTCCTGCGCACGCTCGGCCGCTGCGTGCGCCATCTCGACCTCGCCCTGCGGCGCGGAATCCTGCCGGGGGACCGCCTGTCGGCCGCCGTCGCCCTGTGCTTCGCCGGCTTGTGCTGCGAGGGGTTCGAGCCGGTGCTGCGCCGCGGCACCCGGCTGCTCACCCGCGAGCTGGCCCGCCAGATGCTGCCCGACGGCGGCCACCGCAGCCGCAACCCGACCTTCATCAAGGATCTCCTCCTCGACCTGCTGCCCCTGCGCCAGAGCTTCCTCACCCGCGACATCGCCCCGCCCGAGGCGCTGCTCAACGCCGTCGACCGGATGGTGCCGCTGCTGCGCCTGCTGCGCCACGGCGACGCCTCGCTCGGCCACCACAACGGCACCGGCGCCACCGAGGCCGACCAGCTCGCGACGCTGCTGGTCTATGGCGGCGCGTCCGGCACGCCGCTGATGCACGCGCCCTATACCGGCTACACCCGCCTGGAGGGCGGGGCGACCCTCGTCGTCGCCGATGTCGGCCCGGCACCGGGTCCGGCCTATTCCGCCGCCGCCGGCGCCGGCTGCCTGTCGTTCGAGTTGTCGAGCGGCGCCCAGCGCCTCGTGGTGAATTGCGGCATGCCGGCCACCGGCGAGGACATGCGACGGCTCGCCCGCACCACCGCCGCGCACTCCACGGCGAGCCTCGACGACACCTCGTCGTGCCGGTTCCTCGACCCGCGCGGGCCGGGCTTCGCGCATCCGCTGGCCTCGTGGCTGCGCCGGCGCCTCGGCCCGGCGGTGGTGCGCGGCCCCGCCCGGGTGACGGCCGAGCGCAGCACCGAGCCGGACGGGGCGGCCGTGGTCGCCGCCCGCCACGACGGCTACGCGCCGACCCTCGGCCTGCTGCACGAGCGCCGGCTGTGCCTGAGCCCCGACGGCGGCTGCCTCGACGGCGCCGACGGCTTCGTGCGCCCGTCCAGTGCCGGTCCGGCGGTGCCGGCGGCGATCCGCTTCCACCTCCATCCCACGGTGCGGGCGGCGCGCGAGGGACGGGCGGTGCTGCTCTCGGCCGGCAACGGCGAGTTGTGGCTGTTCGAGGCCGACGCGACCGACCCGGTGATCGAGGAGAGCGTCTACTTCGCCGCCTTCAACGGCGCCCGGCGCACCGAGCAGATCGTGCTGCACCTGGCCGCCGAGGCGGGCACGCGGGCGACGTGGCGGTTCCGGCGCCTGTCGGCGTGACCGAGACACCGCTAAGGTCCTGGTGGACAAGGCCGCGCCGGCCGGACCGAATGCCCGATGGTGCACCGCACCATCTGGCCTCGGCGGCGGTTTCCTGCTAACGCCCGCCATCTTCTCCAGACCCGAGGGCGGCATTCTCTCCGCGATCCGGCACCCTCGGCCGTAGCGATGGAAGCCACGATGGCGAGCGACCTGTCCCGCGTCTCCCGCGCCCTCCTGTCCGTGTCCGACAAGACCGGCCTCGTCGACTTCGCGCGGGCGCTGAGCCGGCGCGGCATCGCCCTGGTCTCGACCGGCGGCACCCACCGGACCCTGACCGAGGCCGGCCTGACCGTCACCGAGGTCGCCGACCTGACCGGCTTTCCCGAGATGATGGACGGCCGGGTCAAGACCCTGCATCCGGGCGTCCATGGCGGCCTGCTGGCGATCCGGGACAACCCCGAGCATCAGGCGGCGATGCTCGCCCACGGCATCCAGGCGATCGACCTGCTGGTGGTCAACCTCTACCCGTTCGAGACGACGCTCGCCGCCGGCCGGCCGCCGGAGGACTGCATCGAGAACATCGACATCGGCGGCCCGGCGATGATCCGCGCGGCCTCGAAGAACCACGCCGACGTGGCGGTGGTGGTGGACGTCGCCGACTACGCCACGGTGCTGGCCGACCTCGACGCCCATGACGGCGCGGTCGCGCTCTCGACCCGCCGCCGCCTCGCCCAGAAGGCCTTCGCCCGCACCGCCTCCTACGACGCCGCCATCGCCAACTGGCTCGCGACCCGGATCGAGCCGGAGGTGGCCCCGGTGTTCCGGGCGCTCGGCGGGACGCTGGCGCAGGGGCTGCGCTACGGCGAGAACCCGCACCAGTCGGCGGCGTTCTACCGGCTCGCCGGCGCGGCGCGGCCGGGCGTCGCCACCGCGCGCCAGCTCCAGGGCAAGGAGCTGTCCTACAACAACCTCAACGACACCGACGCCGCCTACGAATGCGTCTCGGAATTCGATCCGTCCCGCTCGGCCGCCGTCGTGATCGTCAAGCACGCCAATCCGTGCGGCGTCGCGGAAGGCGACACCCTGCTCGACGCCTACGAGCGGGCGCTGCGCTGCGACCCGGTCTCGGCCTTCGGCGGCATCGTCGCCCTCAACCGGACCCTCGACGCCGAGGCGGCGCGCCGGATCGTCGAGATCTTCACCGAGGTCATCATCGCGCCCGACGCCACCGACGAGGCCCGGGCGATCGTCGCCGCCAAGAAGAACCTGCGCCTGCTGCTCGCCGGCGGCATCGCCGATCCGCGCGCGCCCGGCGAGGTCTGGCGCACGGTGGCCGGCGGCATCCTGGTCCAGGGCCGCGACGCGGCTGTGGTCGACGACATGCCGCTGAAGGTCGTGACGAAGCGTGCCCCGAGCGAGGCGGAACTGGCCGACCTGCGCTTCGCCTTCCGGGTCGCCAAGCACGTCAAGTCGAACGCGATCGTCTACGCCAAGGACGGCGCCACGGTCGGGATCGGCGCCGGGCAGATGTCGCGGGTCGATTCCTCGCGCATCGCCGCCTGGAAGGCGGCCGAGGCCGCCAAGGCCGCGGGCCTGCCCGAGAGCCTCGCCCGCGGCGCGGTGGTGGCGTCCGACGCGTTCTTCCCGTTCGCCGACGGCCTGCTCGCGGCGGCCGAGGCCGGCGCGACGGCGGTGATCCAGCCCGGCGGCTCGATGCGCGACGACGAGGTGGTCAAGGCCGCCGACGAGGCCGGCCTCGCGATGGTGCTCACCGGCCACCGCCACTTCCGGCACTGACGTCGCGACCGCCGCGTTGACCCGGCGGACCGCCTCGGCCAAGCCTGGACCGGAACGGGGACGGGGAACGGGGATGCGGCTTCAGGAACATCCGCTGCGGGCGCGGGTGCTGGCGGAGGTCCACGCCCGCCCGTTCACGCCGGTCAAGACGCCGCGCCGCTTCCTGCACTACGCCTTCCTCACCGACGGCGAGGCGGCGGCGGCCGACCGCGAGGCGCTCGCGGCCTATTGCGGCGGCCTCGGCCTGCCCGGCCCGGCTCCGGGCGCCAAGCAGCACCGGGCGATCTTCTCCGGTGCGGTCCTGCGCTGGGAGAGCCACAGCGAGTTCACGACCTACACCTGGGAGTACGGCGACGGGCAGGGCGTGCCGTTCCAGCCCCAGCCCGACGCGCTCGACACCGTGATGGAGGCGGTGCCGCAGCCCGGTCCGCTCCTCGTCGCGGTCGATCTCCACCTGCTGCCGGCCGACAAGGGCGAGGTGCCGCCCGACGTGATGGCGGCGTTCAGCCCGGCCTCCCTCGCGATGGCCGAGGCGGAGGGCGGCGCGGCGGTGATCGCCACCGACTTCCAGGCCGACCCGCACGGCTACGTTCGCATCGTCGTCGCCGACCGCAGCCTCAGCCGGCTCGCCGCCGGCGCCCTGGTGCAGCGCCTGCTCGAAGTCGAGACCTACCGCACCCTGGCGCTCCTCGGCCTGCCGGAGGCGCAGGCGCTCGGCCCGGCGATCCGCCGGATCGAGACCGCCCTGCCGCCGCTGATGGAGGCGATGCGCACCAGCGAGGGCTTCGCCGAGAACCACGCCCTGCTCGACCGCCTGATCGCGCTGGCGGCCGAGCTGGAGGCGGGGGCCGCCCGCGCCCTGTTCCGGTTCGGCGCCACCCGGGCCTACGACGAGCTGATCCGCCTGCGGCTGGCGTCGCTCGGCGAGAAGGCGATTCCGGGCCATACGAGCTGGTCGGTCTTCCTCGCACGCCGCTTCAATCCGGCGATCCGCACCTGCACGACGATCGGCGAGCGCCAGGACATCCTCTCGCGCAAGCTGTCGCGGGCCGCCCAGATGCTGCGCACCCGCGTCGACATCGAACTGGAGCGCCAGAACCAGGCCCAGCTCCAGGCGATGAACGAGCGGGTCAAGCTGCAACTGCGGCTGCAGCAGACCGTCGAGGGCCTGTCGGTCGCGGCGATCACCTACTACGTCGCGAGCCTCGTCCACCACATGCTGGAGGGCGTGCATCATCTCGGCCTGCCGGTCGACGCGACGGTCGGCACCGCGCTCGCGGTGCCGCTGATCCTGGTCGGGGTGGCCTGGACGGTGCGGCGGATCCGTCGGCAGCACGCGGAGCCGGGCGGGCATTAGCCAAGGGATGCGGCGATGTCCGCGAGGGCGCGGAAGAGCCCGCGATCGTCGTCGCGCGACGGGAGAAAGCCGCGCCGGCGCCAGAACCCGGCGGCCTCGGCGTCGATGGGCGCTGCGATTCAGAGGCGGGCATGGTTCAGCACGCAACGTCGTCAGGAGCGAGATCCCGGTATCCACTTCTGACCCGAACCACCTCGATCCCCGCGTCCGTCGCGACGTAGAACACCACGTAGGTGCCGATCGGGAAGCTCCTCAAGCCGGGTCGGAGTTCCGGGCGGGCCCGTCCTGCCTGGGGGTTAGCGGCCAGCATCCTCAAGCCTCGCTCGATCCGGTCGAGCAGCGCATCGGCTGCGGCCTCGTTGTCGTCGGCGACAAACGTCCAGATCTCGATCAGATCCTCGCGGGCGAGGGGGCGGCGGGTGATCGTCCCGGGACTCCCGGGTCCGAACGTCACGGCTGCTTGCGGGATGTCCGCCGGGCACGGGCTTCGGCCTTCACGGCAGCCATGTCGTGGATCTCGGGCGGTCCACTGTCCAGGCCGGCCTGGATGTCGGTCCGCAGGGCGGCCAGCGTGGCGGCGCGGGTCTGCTCGCGTTCCTCGACCAGTCTCAGCCCGTCGCGCACGACGTCGCTCGCAGACGCATACCGCCCACTCGACACGAGCGTGCGGATCAACTGCTCGGAGGCTTCGTCCAAAGTAAAATTCGCCGCCATCGCCGGATCCCGACCATCATCGACGGGATAGCATGTCGGGCCTCTCGTGCAACGCACGAGCGCATCGGCATGCAACATGGCGCTTCCCCCAGACGGGGGCACGATGCCGCCTCGGCCCGCGGTCTCCGTCCGACGCCCTGGATTCTGCTCGATTCCCTCGCCCGTCCACGCTGGCAATCGAGACCGTTCGCACGGCCATAGACCTTCGGCTCGCGTCGATCTTCGATCTGTCGACTCGTCGAGACCGAGGTTTTCTGTTCCTGGGGTCCCCCGGCGGCCCGGCCGCCGGGGGACGGACCGGCTCAGCCGGCGCGGTTCTGCCGGTTCTCGATCAGGTCGTCGACCACGCCGGGGTCGGCGAGGGTCGAGGTGTCGCCCAGCGCCGAGAACTCGTCCTCGGCGATCTTGCGCAGGATGCGGCGCATGATCTTGCCCGAGCGGGTCTTGGGCAGGCCGGGGGCGAACTGGATCAGGTCGGGCGAGGCGATCGGGCCGATGTCCTTGCGCACCCAGGCGACGAGTTCCTTGCGCAGCGCGTCGGACGGCTCCTCGCCCTGCATCAGCGTCACGTAGGCGTAGATGCCCTGGCCCTTGAGGTTGTGCGGGTAGCCGACCACCGCGGCCTCCGAGACCTTCGGGTGCGCGACGAGCGAAGATTCGACCTCGGCCGTGCCCATCCGGTGGCCCGAGACGTTGATGACGTCGTCGACCCGGCCGGTGATCCAGTAGTCTCCGTCGGCGTCGCGCCGGCAGCCGTCGCCCGAGAAGTAGCGGCCCGGGAAGGTCGAGAAGTAGGTCTGGACGAAGCGCTCGTGGTCGCCCCAGACGGTGCGCATCTGGCCCGGCCAGGAATCGTCGATGCACAGGTTGCCCTCGCAGGCGCCGTCGAGAATCGTGTTCTCGCCGTCGACCACCACCGGCTTGACGCCGAAGAACGGCTTCGTCGCCGAGCCGGGCTTGAGCCGGGTCGCGCCGGGCAGGGGCGTGATGAGGATGCCGCCGGTCTCGGTCTGCCACCAGGTGTCGACGATCGGGCAGCGCGCGTCGCCGACGACCCGGTAGTACCATTCCCAGGCTTCCGGGTTGATCGGCTCGCCGACCGAACCGAGGATGCGCAGGGTCGAGCGCGAGGTCTTCTTCACCGGCTCCTCGCCGGCGCCCATCAGCGAGCGGATCGCCGTCGGGGCGGTGTAGAAGATGTTGACCTTGTGCTTGTCCACGACCTCCCAGAAGCGGGAGATCGTCGGGTAGGTCGGGATGCCCTCGAACATCAGCGTCGTGGCGCCGTTCGCGAGCGGCCCGTAGAGGATGTAGGAATGGCCCGTGACCCAGCCGACGTCGGCGGTGCACCAGTACACGTCGCCGTCGTGATAGTCGAAGACGTACTGGTGGGTCATCGAGGCGTAGACGAGGTAGCCGCCGGTGGTGTGGACGACGCCCTTCGGCTGACCGGTCGAGCCCGAGGTGTAGAGCAGGAACAGCGGGTGCTCGGCGTCGACGGGCTCGACCGGGCACTCGTCGGTCACCTGGGCGGCCGCATCGTGGTAGTAGACGTCGCGGACCGGATCCATCTCGACCGGCCCGCCGGTGCGGCGCACGACGACGACGTGATCGACGCTGTCGGCCGGCAGGCGCGCGATCGCGGCGTCGACATTGGCCTTCAGCGGCACCTTGCGGCCGCCGCGCAGGCCCTCGTCGGCGGTGATGACCATGCGCGAGCCGCAGCCCTCGATGCGGCCGGCGAGCGAGTCCGGCGAGAAGCCGCCGAACACCACCGAGTGGATCGCCCCGAGCCGGGCGCAGGCCAGCATCGCGAAGGCGGCCTCGGGGATCATCGGCAGGTAGATCGTCACCCGGTCGCCCTTGCCGACGCCGCGGTTGCGCAGGACGTTGGCCATCCGGCACACCTCCGCGTGCAGCTCGCGGTAGGTGATGCGGCGCGACTCGTTCGGGTCGTCGCCCTCCCAGATGATCGCCACCTGCTCGCCGCGGCGCTCGAGGTGCCGGTCGATGCAGTTGTGGGCGACGTTGGTGGTGCCGTCGAGGAACCAGCGGATCGTCACCTCGCCCGGGCCGAAGGTCGTGTCCTTGACCTGCGAGTACGGCTGGAACCAGTCGATCCTCTTGCCATGCTCACCCCAGAACGTCTCCGGGTCGGCGATCGACGCCTCGTACCAGGCCCGATACTGCGCCTCGTCGAGATGGGCCCGCTGACGGACCTGATCCGGAACATCGACGACTCGCTGGGTCATGGCGTTCTCCCTTCGGGTGTTCGGGCCGGTCCGCTCGTCCGTCGGATCGTCTGTGAGCGGAATGACCGGCCCGCATGCCGCCCGATCAATCGATTCTTCCGTCTACCCGATCAATCGATTCTTCCGTCTAATGGAAGACGACGCGAGGCCGGCCCCTGCCGCAGCGGGAGCCGGCTCGTGCGGAGCAGACCGGCCGGATCGACGACGCCCGAAGGTGGCGCAGGGTCAGTTGCAGCCGATGCAGATGCCGGTGTCGATCTTGCGGTCGATCTCGCGGCTCTTGCGGCGCAGCTCCGGCGTGGTGCCGTCGCCGGGCCCGAGGGCCGAGCCCGGCGGCTTGGTCTGGCCGACGCCGGTGATGTTGCGGTCGACGCCGCCGACCGACCCGGTGCTGCCCGGCTCGGTCATGCCCCCGGCCGGCGGGGCGGGGTCCGTCGTCTGGGCGGCGGCCGGGAATGTGAGTGCGCCGGCGACGAGGGCCGCGGCGAGATGGGTGAAGCGCATGAGGGTGGCCTCCTTGCCCCTGCGAACTGTTCTGCTGCGACAACGCCGCACCGAAGGCCAAGTTGCGCGACGCGGCGCGCGCGACCGGAGCCGACGACGCCCCCCCGGGGGCGCCGCGAACCAGGGCCATCGCTCTGAAGCGATGGCCCTGCGCCGCGAACCGGTCCGGGTCGCGGTCAGGCGGTGCCGTCGCCCTGGAGGTAGCCCGCGCGGCGGCTGTCGGGCATCTGCAGGGAGGTCAGGAACGCGATCGCCAGCATGACCGTGACGTACCAGTAGAAGGAGGTCTCGTGGCCGGCCTCCTTGAAGCTCAGCGCCACGAACTCGGCCGAGCCGCCGAACACCGCGTTGGCGATGGCGTAGGACAGGCCGACGCCGAGCGCCCGCACCTCGGCCGGGAACATCTCGGCCTTCACCAGCCCGCTGATCGAGGTGTAGAACGACACGCAGAGCAGCATCGCGGTGATGAGCGCGTAGGCGAGCACCGGGTTCTGGGCGTCGGCGATCGCGTGCAGCATCGGCACCGTCAGCAGCGTGCACGAGGCGCCGAACAGCAGCATCGCGGTCTTGCGGCCGAACCTGTCGGCGAACATGCCGAAGAACGGCTGCGCCACCATGTAGGTGAACAGCACCGCCGTCATCACCAGGTTGGCGGTCTTCTTGTCCATGTGGGTCGTGTTGACGAGGTACTTCTGCATGTAGGTGGTGAAGGTGTAGAAGATCAGCGAGCCGCCGGCGGTGTAGCCGAGCACCGTGAGGAAGGCGCGGCGGTGGTTCGTCCAGATCGCCGCCATGCTGCCGGCCTCCTTCGAGGCCCGGGTCGAGGCGGTCGAGGTCTCGTGCAGCGAGCGCCGCAGGTACAGGGCGACCACGGCGGCGGCGGCGCCGATGAAGAACGGGATGCGCCAGCCCCAGGCGATCATCTCCTTGTCGGACAGGGCGAGCGTCACCAGCACCACCACCAGCGAGGCGAGGAGCTGGCCTCCGATGAGGGTGACGTACTGGAACGAGCCGTAGAAGCCGCGTTTGCCCTTCAGCGCCACCTCGCTCATGTAGGTGGCCGAGGTGCCGTACTCGCCGCCGACCGACAGGCCCTGGGTCATGCGGGCGAGCAGCAGCAGGATCGGCGCCGCGACCCCGATCTGGCCGTAGGTCGGCAGCACCGCGATGACGAGCGAGCCGGCGCACATCATCACGACCGAGATCAGCATCGAGTTCTTGCGGCCGTAGCGGTCGGCGATGCGCCCGAACAGCCAGCCGCCGATCGGCCGCATCAGGAAGCCGATGGCGAACACCGCCGCGGTGTTGATGAGCTGCACCGTCGGGTCGGAACCCGGGAAGAACACGTCCTTGAAGTAGATCGCCGTGAAGGCGTAGGCGTAGAAGTCGTACCACTCGACGAGGTTGCCCGAGGACGATCCGACGATCGCCCGGATGCGCGCCTTGTTGTCGTAGGCCGCGATGGTCCGGTCCTGGGACGCCAGAGCGTCGTGCGCCGGGCCGTCGCCGGGGGCCGCCTGGGGGCGGGCGGAGGTGGTCATCGTCGGGTTTCCCTGCTGGACGGACGAATGGACGGCCGCGATGCCGAGGGGCCGAAGCGTCGAGGCGCGCGCGGACCCGCGACGGCGGCGCGTCGGCCCGTCTGCGCGGCCGGCGATGGTGCTGGCTTACGGCGAAATCCGACTTTGGACCAGTCGTGCGGACGTCCGTGGATGGCTTGTCCCGGTCGAAACGTGGGGGAGGTCGCCCGGCTTACCGGCCGGCCTCGCAGGCTTCGCGGCGTTCGGGCCACGGTGCGCCCGTCTCGGCGGTGATCCGCTCCTGGTAGGCGCCGATCGCGGCGTCGAGGAGCGGCCGCAGGTGGTCGCGCATCGGCGCGATCCGGTCCGAGACCGTGACCCAGCGGGTGCCGGTCCATTCCTGCACGAAGCCGGCGAGATGCCCGCTGTGGTCGGCGCAGCCGAGCTTCAGCGGGCCGGCGAAGCCGGTGAGGCCGAGCTCCTTCCAGCGCACCGCGTCGATGTGGAGCGCCTCCAGACCCCGGCGCATCGCCTCGCCGTCGATCGCGGCGCGGCCGGCGAGGCGCTGGGCCGCCCGGATCGCCTCGGACACCACCACCGCGTTGTAGATTCCCCGGTTGTAGAGCACGCCGGTGGCGTCGCTCTTGGCCGTGCGCGACAGGCCGGCATCGATCACCAGGAGATCGATCTGGTCGAAGGCGGGGAAGCTGTCGCCGGGGGCGTGCCACGCGACCTCCCGGAAGCCCTGGGCGGCCTTGCCGGCGCGCCGCAGCGCGTCGTCGCCGGGCCAGCCGACGGCGACGATCCGCTCCAGCGGCCATCCGGCGGCGGCGGCATCCTCCACCGGCGTCCCGGTCATGCCGGCGGTGCCGTCGAGCAGGACGTAGTCGGGCGAGGCCGCCTTGGCGCGGCGCCAGGGATCCTCGGCGCCCGGGAGCAGCGGGTAGGTGCGCAGGGTGAAGCCGGCGCTCTCGGCAAGGTCCGTCAGCATCGGGATCGGGTCGCGCCCGGCCTCGCTGTCGTGGTGGAAGTACGCCACGGTCTTGCCGCGCAGCCCGTCGGGGGAATCCTCGCGGGCGGCGAGATGGGCGATCGCCACCGCGAGCCCGTCCCATACCGTCGCCGGCGGCGCGAAGGCCCAGGGGAACACGCGGCCCCTCGCGGCCAGGGCGACGCCGTAGCCGGTGGTGACCATCGGGATGCGGTCGGCGCCGGTGCGCGGCAGCAGCGCGAGGGCGGCGTCGGCGTGCCAGGGATTGACGACGACGGCCCCGCGGGCCCTGGCGGCCTCGTAGCAGTCGAGGGCGCGCTGGACCTCGCCGCCGGTCTCGCACTCGAGGACCGCGACCCGGGCGCCGCCGACGCCGCCGTCGCGGCGGTCGAGCATGGTGAAGTAGTCGGAAAAGCCGTTGGCGACCGGCGTGCCGGCCTCGGCCAGGGGGCCGGTGCGCTGGGTGAACAGCGAGACGGTCACGGTCTCCTGCGCCGCCGCCGGCACGGCGAGGGCGGCCGCGGCGACGAGGGCGGACAGGACGCGGCGGACCGGCATGGCCGACTCCTCGATGACGGAACCGGCGGACCATAGGCCGCCCGCCGGCCGCGGGAAAGCCGCTCCCGTGCCGTCTCCGACCGATCGCCTCGCGATGCGGACACGGGCTTCGTTCCGGCGCCGCGCGGGCTGTTGGGACGAGTGTCTGATCTGATCGTCCGGGACTCGTCTCACGGGTCGAGGACGCGGGCGGACGGGAACAGGATCTCGACCAGGGTGCCCTCGCCCTTCTGGCTGGTGAGGCGCAGGACGCCGCGATTGGCCTCGACCAGCGCGCGGGTGAGCGGCAGGCCGAGCCCGGTGCCGGCACCGCCGCGCAGCGGCGTGGCGCCGGGGCGCCGGAACGGCTGCAGCGCGGTGTCGATCTCGTCGAGGGTCATGCCGATGCCGGTGTCGCGCACCCGCAGGGCAACGCCGCCGCGATCGGTCTCGGCGGTCGAGACGATGACCTGCCCGCCGGCCTCGGTGTAGGTGATCGCGTTGGCGATGACGTTCATCGTCGCCTGCCGCAGGGAGCGGGCATCGGCCAGGACCGGGCGCAGGGCGGGTGAGAAGCTCGTGCGCACCACCACCCGCTGGCGGGCGGCGAGCGGCTGCATCAGCGCCACGCATTCGGCGACGAGGTCGTTGAGCACGAGGCCGGCGAAGCTCAGCTCGATCCGCCCGGCCTCGATCCGCGCGAGGTCGAGGAGGTCGTCGACGAGGCCGACGACGTGCTCGCCCGAGACCCGGATGTCGCGCAGGTAGTCGCGGTAGCGGTCGCTGCCGAGGGGGCCGTACTGCTCGTCGAGCATCATCTCGGCGAAGCCGATGATCGCGTTGAGCGGCGTGCGGACCTCGTGGCTGACCGTGGCGAGGAAATCGAGCCGCTCGTTGCTCGCCCGCTCGGCGTCGCGCCGCGCCCTGGCGAGGTCGCGCTCGGTCCGCTTCAGGTCCGAGACGTCGCGCAGCACCACGGCGAAGCGGGACTCGTCCCCGGCGGCGAGGGCCGAGACCGAGAGCAGCAGCGGCAGCGTGCCGTCGCGGGCCTGCCCGATCACCTCCTCGGCCTCGCCGGAGGACCCGCCGCGGGCGCGGTGCAGGGCGGCGCGGGCGGCGACGCGGCTCTCGGCGGTGAACAGCAGCCCGACATCGTCGCCCGCGACCTCGCGGGTCTCGAAGCCCAGCAGGGCGGTGGCGCCGCGGTTGAGGCTGAGGATCCGGCCCTCGCCGTCGAGGATGACGATGCCGTCGGCCACCGCATCGAGGACCGCCTGGATCTCCCGCAGCCGGCCGTCGCTCGCCGCGAGGCCGGTCTCGGCGGCGGCGAGACGGGACGCCTCGTCGGCGTCGGGCACGAGGCGCACCGTCAGCAGGCTCGCGGCCGAGCCGTTGACGTCGACCGGCGCGACCACGACCTGGACCGGCACCGCACCGCCCTCGCGGCGGGCGAGGCAGAGCGGCGGCGTCTCCTCCTCGGCCGGCAGGCTGGCGGGCTCCCGGCCCTTGAACAGCGCCCCGGGACCGCCCGCCGCGGCCAGCGAGGCCGGGCTGTCGTAGCCGGTCAGGGTCAGCAGGGTGCGGTTGGCGAGCAGGATCTCGTCGCCGCGATGGACGAGGACGCCGACCGGCAGGCGGTCGATCAGCCGGTCGGCCCAGGGCGCCGCGGTGGTGCGGTCGGGCTGGCGGGCGAGGGCGCCGGCGCTGCGGAACGGCATCACGGCGCCGCCCGCCGTGGGCGGCTCCGGCGCCGCGTCGTCGGGGGCGGCCTCGTCCCGGTCGCCGGCGAAGCGCGCGCCCAGCGCCCGGGCGATCTCCCGGAACGCCGCGTGCTCGTTCATCGAGAGCTGGCGCGGATCGGGCGGAGCGGCCTCGGCGGCGGACGGACCGCTCGCCACCGCCTCGACGGCCGGTGCGGGGAGCGGGTCCGGAGCGGGGGGGGCGGGCGGTTCGGCCGCGGGCTCCGCTGCCGCGGCGGGCGCGGCCTCGGCCGCGGACACCGCCGCCTCCGGCGGGTCGGCAGGCGGAGCCTGCGCGGTGCCGGACGGCGCCGGACCCGATCCGGCGAGGGGGGCGGGCCGGTCCGCATCGAGCTGCATCAGGCCGAAGCCCCAGCCGAGGCCGAGCTGGGTCAGGGGGGCGACGACGATGTTGGCGAAGTCGGCCATCGTGGCGCCGGCCAGCGTGGCGAAGGCCGGCAGGTCGGCCGGAGCGGGGCGCGCGGGAGGGGAGGGAGGCCGCACCGGCGACGCGGCGGTCCCGTCCTCGCTGCGACCGAACGCGATCACCGCGGCGGCGCGCTCGCGCAGGCTCGGCCGCTGCGGCGGCGCGGCCGTCGACCGAGGGTCCGCCGGAGGGGCCGGGGCCACGCGGTCGGCATGGATGACCCCGAAGCCGCCGAAGCCCGCGAAGGCGCGGCCCTCGCCAAGGCGCGGCGCGCCCGACAGGTCGACCGTCACCGCGAACGGCGCGTCGTCGAGCCGCCACGATACCGGGATCGCCCGGAAGGTCCGGCGCCGCTCCAGCGCCTCCGCGAGGCTGCCGTCCGGCGAGACGACCGCCCCGGCGAGCAGCCGGCGCCACGATTGCCCCAGCGCACCGCGCCCGATCAGCTCGCCGAACGGGGCACCGGCCTCGGTCAGGCGGCCGTCGGCGTCGCTGCGCCACAGGAAGCGGACCGGGCCGCGCCCGGCGAGACGCTCCGGCGGCGAGGGGGCCCGGCCCGGTGCGGGGGCGACCGTCTCCGGCGCGGCCGGCGGGACCGGCTCGGATGCGGGCAGCGGGCGGCGGGGCCGCGCCGCCGGCAGCGGATCGACGACCGCGACGGCGATCCCCGTCCCGCCCTCGGGCAGCCGCACCGGCAGGCTGGCGCAGAGCAGCGGCGGCGCGAGACGGGAGGCGTCGAGCCGCAGGCGGTCCAGGCGCGGCCGGGCGCCCTCCGGCGCCGCGGCGGCCGCGGCGCGCAACTGCCGGGGCAGGGCGAGGGCCGGATCGATCCGCCCCTCCGCGTCGCCGATCCGGCCGGCGAGGACCCGCGCCTCCGGCGTGGCGTGCAGCAATCGTGCGCAGCCGTGGTCGAGCAGCAGGATCGGGCGCCCCGGCGCCTCGCCGGACCCGCCGAACTCCCGCAGTATCCTCAGGTCGCCGACCACTGTCGCGAAGCGCTCGTTCCCGTCCACTGCCGCTCCTTCTTCGTCCATGGAGGCCGCAGGGCAGACCGGGCGCGTCGGTCCGCCGCCATGCACTTGCCGATTTAACGCAAACGAAGCCGTCCCGCACCGGCACGAAGTGCGCAGTCGGCGCGTTAGTGGAGAATTAACGTTAACGCTCGGGCATGAGGTAGCCCGGCCGGCGGAACCGTGTTATTGTGCAGCGCACAACGACGTGCCAATCGGAGGTTGAGGAGACGACATGAGCACGACACCGAACTACGAGATCCCCACCGAGATGCGCGACTTCGCCGAGAAGAGCGTCGATCAGGCCCGCAAGGCGTTCGATTCGTTCATGGGCGCCGCCCGCAAGACCGCCGACACGCTCCAGGGCTCGGCCGACATGGCCCGCTCGAACGCGCAGACCGTGTCGACCCGCGGCTTCAGCTTCGCCGAGCAGAACGTGAACGCGGCCTTCGACCTCGCCCAGAAGCTGGTGCGCTCGCGCGACATCCAGGAGGCGATGCAGCATCAGGCCGAGTTCGTGCGCAGCCAGTTCGCCGCGATGCAGTCGCAGGCCAAGGAGTTCGGCTCGCTCACCCAGACCGCGATGCAGCAGAGCGCCGAGAAGGCCAAGAGTGCGATGCAGCAGGGCGTCGAGACCGCGCGCCACGCGATGAACCAGGGCGCCGACGCGGCCAAGAGCACCGCCAACGACGCCGCCAACACGGTGCGCGACGTCAACTCCTGATCCGGCGGCCGCGCGTCGCGCGGAACGGCCGAGGCCCGATTTCGGCCAACCACCCGGCATCGTCGCGGCACGGTCCACGACGCTGACCGGGACTTCGCCGCATCCGCTGCCGCGCAACCCGGCTTCCACGGCCGCGTCCCTCCGGGCGCGGCCGTTTCCCGTCATGGCTTCCCGTCATGGCGGGATCACGCGAAATCGGTCTCGTGGTGCAGGCCGCACACCTCGGTGGCGTCGTCCTCCGGCGGCGCGCGGCGGGCCGGCGGGTCGAGGCTGCGCACCAGCCGCGCGATCTGCATCGCCTTGTCGGCGCAGTCGGGCGAGATCCGGGCGATCTCCTCGGTCAGGGTCACGATCGCGTCGAGGTTGCGTTGCCACTCGCCTGAAGTCGTCACGGCCAGGATCTCCTCGCGACGGGGCCCGGGGGCATCCGGTTGCCCGGCCGGGCCGGTTCCGCTACCGATGCGGCGCCGGACGCCGAGGATTCCGGCGCCCGCGGACCCCGCGCGCGATCCGCGGACCCGGCGTCCACTCTCGCGAGAAGGAAACGCAGACATGCGACGGATTGTTCGCGCCGGATTGTCGGCGGCGATCGCGGTCGCCGTGCTGGCCGGACCGGCCGCGGCCCAGTACCGCCCCGGCCCGGGCTACGGCTACGAGGACGAGTACGAGGCGCCCCGGCCCCGCCGCCGCCTCGGCTACAATTGCGATGCGGTGCAGCGCGGCTTCACCGGGCCACAGCCCTTCTCCTGCCCGCTCCCCGGCCCGCGCCCGCTCGGCGTGCGCTGCTTCTGCGACGTGCCGATCGCGTCGTTCAGCTCGCCGCAGCCTCCGGCGGCGGGCCTCGTGGTGCCGTGACGCCGACGCCCCGCCGGTCGCGGCGGGGCGCTCACGCGAGAAGGGCCGCGCGAGGCGGCCCTTCCCGGTCGATTCGGACAGTCGGTCCTCAGTTGAGGACCACGACCTTGGCGCCGACCCGCACCCGCTCGTAGAGGTCGGTGACGTCCTCGTTGGTCATGCGGATGCAGCCCGAGGACACCGCCTGCCCGATCGTGTCCGGCTCGTTCGAGCCGTGGATCCGGTACAGGGTGCCGCCGATATACATCGCCCGGGCGCCGAGGGGGTTGTCGATGCCGCCGGCCATGTAGCGCGGCAGGTCGGGGCGGCGAGCCAGCATCTCCTTCGGGGGGGTCCAGGACGGCCACTCGCGCTTGGCGGTGATCGCCTTGGTGCCCGACCAGGTGAAGCCGGGGCGGCCGACGCCGACGCCGTAGCGGATCGCCATGCCGTCGCCGAGCACGTAGTACAGCCGGCGCTCCGAGGTCGAGACCACGATCGTGCCCGGCGCGAAGCGGCCGTCGAACGGCACCAGCTCGCGCGGGATCGGCGCGACCTTGACCTGATCGGTCACGCCGCTCGACTGGCCGTAGCCGTATCCGTAGTTCGGATCGGCGGTCTGCCCGCCATAGACGCCGCTGGAGTAGTAATCCTCGGCCGGGCTCGCGCCGAAGGGGTCGTAGGGAGCGGCCTGTGCTGCCGCCGAACCGAGCAGACAGGCGGCGACGACGCCGGCGACGACGGAGATCTTCATGGTGGAAGGTCCTACCTCAGCTATTACCTTTGCAGTATGAATGCCCGGCGGCCTTTCGGGTTCCTTGCCGAAGCGGGGCTTTCTCACAAAACCGACACAATCGTTATGGTCAAGGTTCACCGGGACTGCTGCCGACCGCTCGGATTCGCCGGTCCCGCGGCGGATTCCGGTAACCCTGGCCCGCCGGGTGGCGGCCATCGAACCGCCGTCACGGCCGGGTAGGCGCCCCGCGATGGAGAAGACGTTCACGGCCCACCGGGAGGACCGCCCCGGCGCCGCATGGCTCGCCCGCTTCCGGGCCGGACGCGACGAGGCCGCGCGGTGGTATCTCGGGGAGGGGGCCTCCGAGCCGCCCTCGGCCGCCGCCTGCCGCGCCGCCCTGCTGCGGCACATGCCCGAACTGGTGGCGCCCTACGACGAGGCCTGCGCGCTGGTCGGCGACGACGACCTCGCCCACCGCGTCCTCAGCCACTACCGCCCGGCGGCCCGCCCGCAGGGGTGCAGCCAGGCGGTCTGGCTCGGCGACGGCGGCCCGGCCCTGGTGCGCAACTACGACTTCCCCCTGCCGGTCATCACCGGGCGCATCGAGCTGACCGCGTGGTCGCGCCGGGTCCTGGCGATGGGCCAGCGGCCCTGGGGCGGCTGCCTCGACGGGATGAACGAGGACGGGCTGGTCGCGAGTTGCACCCTCGGCGGGATCGCCCGGCGCGGCGAGGGCTTCGCGATCATCCTGATGCTGCGCTACGTGCTCGAGACCTGCGGCTCGGTCCGCGAGGCGGTCGCGGCCCTGTGCCGGCTCCCGGCCACGCAGTTGCACAACGTCACGCTCCTCGACCGCGAGGGCGACCACGCCACGGTCTTCCTCGGGCCCCGGCGCCAGCCCGCGGTGACGCGGCAGCGGACCTGCACCAACCACCAGGAGCGCGCCTCGCCCGCCTCCCGCTCCGCCCTGCGCCAGCGGGTGCTGGACGAGGCCCTCGCCGACCCGGCCGGCACGCTGCCGTCGCTGGTGGCGCGCTTCCTCGCGCCGCCGCTCTACTCCCGGAAGGCCGCCTTCACCACGGCCTACACCGCCCTCTACCGGCCGGCGGAGGGCCGGGTCGACTATCTCTGGCCCGGCCATCGCTGGACCCAGACCTTCGCCGGGTTCGCGGAGGGCGCCTACACCCACGATTACGGCGCCCTCGAACCCTGACCGCCGGTCCCGGGCTCACCACACCTCGTCGGTGTGGACCTGGAAGCCGGCGAGGCGGCTGAAGCCGAAGCTGTTGGTGATCGCGACGTCGGTGGCGTCGCGGCCCCGCGCCATGACGATGCGGCCGATGCGCGGCGTGTTGTGGCGCGCGTCGAAGGTGTACCACTGGCCGCCGAGATACACCTCGAACCACGCCGAGAAGTCCATCGGGTCGGGGACCGCCGGCACGCCGATGTCGCCGAGATAGCCGGTGCAGTAGCGCGCCGGGATGTTCATGCAGCGGCAGAACGTCACCGCCAGATGCGCGAAGTCCCGGCACACCCCGCGCTGCTGGGTGTAGCCGTCGAAGGCGGTGCGGGTCGCGTCGGCGTAGGCGTAGCCGAAGGTGATGCGCTGGTGGACGTAGTCGACGATCGCCTGGACCCGGGCCCAGCCGAGCGGCGTGTTGCCGAACAGCGACCATGCGGTCTCGGACAGCTTGTCGGTGTCGCAGTAGCGGCTGCCGAGCAGGTAGACCAGCACGTCGTCGGGCAGGTCCTCCACCGGCAGTTGCGGCGCGTCGGGGGCGTAGAGGTCGGGCTGTCCCGAATCCGCCACCGTGAAGTCGGCCGAGATGGTCAGCAGGCCCGGCGGGGCGACGATGCGGGTGCAGGTGTTGCCGAACCCGTCGGCGTAGTCGCGCGACGGGATCGGCGGGTCGAACCGGATCTCGTGCGGGGTCAGGAGGTCGCCGCGACGGGACGGGTGGATGCTCAGCATCAGCAGCATCGGGGTCGCCACCGGCGAGTCGAAGCTGATCGCGTAGCCGGTCCGGATCCTCATCGCCGCACTCCCGTCTGCACCGGCCCTCGGGCCGAGGTTCCCAGAGTAACGCGCGACGTGACCGAGGTGAGCGGCGGGCCTGCCCGAAAAAACGGCAGGATCCGACCGAAAAGTCGACGATCTGGTCATCGTCGTGACGACGGCGGCGCCGGGAGCGGCCGGGGGATCAGTTCGGGCGTCGGGCCCGCGCCTCGAAGGTCTCGGCCACCGCGGCCTCGTGGTCGCCGAGGATGTCGAGACGGCGCGCCCGCGCCGCCTCGTCGCCCCGGTCTCCGGAGAGGTCGGCGAAGGCGCGGGCCTGTTCGGCCTCGCGGCGCCGGCGCTCGACCTGCTCGCGGAAGAACGCCGCCTGATCGCCGGCGGTGCGGGCGTATTCCTGCGCGTAGGATTCCTGCTCGTAGGCGCTGCGGGGCTTGCCGGATCCGGTCTTGGCGCTGCCGGGCTTGGCGCTGCCGGGCTCCGCGGCGTCCGAACGGTTCCTCGTCATGCCTGTCCCCTCCCGTGCCTGGATCTCCACCCGCGTGCCGGTGCGATGGCGGGCGGTACCGGTACAAGCTAGGTCCGCGGCGGGCGGTTGCCAACGCTCAGGGGGTGCCGGCGTAGGCGAGGGCGCCGAACAGGCTGCCGACGTCGCGGTAGCGGGCGCCGCGGGTGCTCATCATCGACTCGAACTTCTCGTGGACCTGCGCCACGGACAGGCTGCGCGCCTTCCGGCGCCCGACGCGCTCGTAGAAGATCGGCCGGTTGGCGCGGGCGGGCTTGGGCAGCAGCGCCGCCGCCTCGGCCTTCGGCTCCTCCACGACCTTGGCCATGAAGCGCTCGGCGTCGTCCGGGCCGAGGAAGTGCGCGAGGTAGGTCTCGCCGAGGGTCAGCTCGCGGCCGATCCGGGCGGCGATCCGGGCGCTGTCGCGCTTCAGCATCTCGCCGGCCATCACCGCCGACAGCGAAGGATCGCGGCGCAGGTCGAGGATCCGGGCACGCTCGCCGGATTCCGCGACCGACAGGTCGTCGCCGATCAGGCCGGCCTCGCGGGCGTACCCGTATTGGGGGCCGAATTCCCGCATCACCTGGAGCCAGGTCCGCTCGATGAACTGGTACAGGCCGGTCGCCGACGAGGTCTTGGCCTGGACCTCGGTGATGAAGCTCGATTCCTTGTCGGCCACCGCCATCAGCAGCACCGGGTCGGTCTTCACCGTGACGGCGGCGCGCACGATGGTCTGCACGAGGTGGCGGCGGATCTTCATCGGCCCGAAGGCCAGCACCTCGTTGGGGTCGCCGCCGGAACTGGCCGAGATCAGGTCGTCGTAGGACACCCGGTCGACGCCCTCCGAGCCGAGGGCGGTGTCGAGGTCGTGGACCGGCATCGAGACCGGCGCGGCGATCCGGGCGGTCTCCTTCGGCAGCGTCTGCACCTTCGGCCGCGGCATCACCAGCAGGTCCGCCATCAGCGTGACGGAAGGGCGGACGGTGAGCATGTCGGGACCGCAATGGTGCAGCACCGCCGACAGCCCGGCGGCGAGGCACCCGGCGATCAGCGCCGCGCGGGCGATGACCGGGAAGCCCCCCGGAGCGGGGCGCGCCGCGCCGCCGAGAGCCAGGACGTCCCGACCCTGTGGAGACGGCCAGCGCTCGGCCCGGCGCGGAGTCCCACTCGCTCGCTGTCGCATGTCGGTTCCCGGTCCGGATCGTTGCTGTATCGTGACCGCACAGAGCCGGGTAGTTGTGGCGACATGACGGCGGCCCGCGCACGCCCCGCCCGCGCCTCCCGCCAAGCTTCACCGGGGTCAGGGAGCGTTCAGCCGACGGCACGGCCCAGCATCGCGCAAGCTCGGCCGTATGCGATGCCTCGAACGACCTTGGCCATGAGCCGCCGCGATGGAGCGTTGGCCGGACTCGACCGGTCGAAGGGCGTCCTCGGGGCGGCCGTCCGCCCCGGTCCTCCAGGGCCGACCCTTCAGCCTATCAGCCGCGCGACCGCTCCGGCAGCGGCGAGGGAACGGCGATCCCCGTGGAAAACCCCGTGGGCGAGGGCGGGAGGGAGGCCCGACCGGTCCCGGTCAGTCCAGCCAGACCTGACCGGTCCGCGTCACCGCCGGGCGCTGCAGGTACAGCCACAGCGTCACCCCGACCTGGGCGCAGAGCAGCGCGATGATGACCGACAGCAGGACCACCACCAGGACCTGCCCGCGCGAGTCGAAGAACGGCCGCCGCGGCGGGGCGACCGGGCTCTCCTGGACGGGCGCCGGTCTCGGTTTCGGAGCGCCCGACGGGACCGGCTGGAACACCGGCCGGTAGCCGCCGGTCGGGATGCGGATGCGCAGAACGCCCGCCTCGACGTGATGGGTGTAGGCGTCGTCGAGGGCCCGGCGCAGCCGGCCCGCCTCGACGCGCACGCTCGGATCGTTGACCGGATCGAAGCCGGGGCTGCGCCCGAGGGCGCGCACCGCGATGGTGTAGGCCTTGACCTCGTCGCCGCGGCCGGCGAGTTCCTCCTCGACGACGAAGGTCAGGAACGCGGCGAGCTTCGGCGAGCGGACGAACGGCGTCGATCTCAGGCAGGCGTCCAGGGCGCGGCGCACCTCCGCTTCGTCGTGGTGGGGTCCCTGCATCGTGCCGTCCGTCACTCCCGTCGCCTCGGCCATCCGGCTCGTGCGCCGCATTCAACCGCAGCCGGCCTGTGCCGTCCCCCGGGCAAACGGCTTAAGCTTTCGCTAACCATGACCGCCGATCCTCGCGGCCATCACCGCGCCGAGAGGAAGCCATGCCCCAGGAAGCCATGTCCCAATCCGCCGCCCGGTCGCAACACTCCGCGTTCGCGCAGTATCCGATTCCGCTCGAACTGCTCGCCGCCCTGCACCGGGCGAGCGAGGACGAGCTGACCTCGATGGTCGCCCGGATGCCCGAGACCGGCCGCGCCCGGCTCGCCGCCTACTGCACCGACAAGGATCATCTCCAGCGGCTCGGACTGCGGATCGCCGGCACCTGCGACGAGGCCGCGCTGATGCGGGTCGTCGGCGCCGATGCCGGGGCCAGCCTCTACGCGCGCTCGCACCCGACGCCGGCGCGGGCGCACGCCTGAGGGCGGGCCCGCCCGCTCAGCAGCCGAGCCGGCGGGCGAGGTCGGCGAGATCGGAGGCGGCGACGTCGACCGGGGCGGCGGGGGCCGCCTCGCCGGTGCCGGGCCCGTTCTCGTCCGGGCGGGCGATGTGGGCGGTGGCCAGCCCGCAGCCGGCCGCCGCCACGAGGTCCGAGGTGTGGGCCGCCACCATCATCACCTCGCCGGGAGGCAGCCCCAGGGCCTCGGCGGCCCGCAGGTAGACGGCGGGCTTCGGCTTGTAGTCGCGAGCGAACTCGGCGCCCAGGATCGCGTCCCAGGGCAGGGCGTTGCGGCGGGCATGCGCGATGGCGAGGCGGACATGGGCGTTGGAGCACGGCGCCAGCAGGAAGCCGCCGCGCAGCCGCGTCAGCGCCGCCGGCACCTCGGGCCACGCATCGAGCCGGTGCCAGGCCAGGACCAGCTCCCGCTTGATCTCCGGCGTCAGCCCCTCGACCCCAAACTGCGCCAGCACGCCGTCGAGTCCCTCGGCGTGCAGGGTGTCGAGGTCGGTCCAGGCCCGCTCGCCGCGGCGGACCGGCTCCATCGCCGGCTGGTAGCGGTCGCGCCACGCCCGCGCGAAGGCACCGCCGTCGATGTCGGGGCGGACCGGGGCGAGCAGCCGCGACGCCTCGCGAGCGACGCCGCCGTGCCAGTCGAGCAGGGTGCCGAACACGTCGAAGATCAGGGCGTGGATCGCCATGGCCGGGTCCTCCCGCGTCGTCAGCGCCGGCGCACGAAGCCGACGATGTCCTTGACCGCCTCGATGTTGGGGCGCGCGATCGCCTCCGCCCGCGCGGCGCCGTCGGCCAGCACCGCGTCGATATGGGCCTCGTCGGCGACGAGGCGCTTCATCTCGCCGCCGATCGGCCCGAGCCGCTCGACCGCGAGGTCGACCAGCGCGCCCTTGAACGACGAGAACTGGGCGCCGCCGAAGTCGCGCAGCACGTCCTCGCGGGTGATGTCGCTGAGCCCCGCGAAGATGCCCACGAGGTTGTCGGCCTCGGGCCGGCCGGCGAGGCCGGCGATCTCGGAGGGCAGGGGCTCGGCGTCGGTCTTGGCCTTGCGCACCTTCTGGGCGATGGCGTCGGAATCGTCCGTGAGGTTGATGCGCGAATAGTCGGACGGGTCCGACTTCGACATCTTCTTCGCGCCGTCGCGGAGCGACATCACCCGGGCGGCCGGCCCGCCGATCAGCGGGTCGGTGAGCGGGAAGAACGCCTCGCCGTGCCCGTGCGCGGCGATCGCCGCGGCGTAGTCGGTGTTGAACTTCTGCGCGATGTCGCGGGTGAGTTCGAGGTGCTGCTTCTGGTCCTCGCCGACCGGCACCTTGGTGGCGCGGTAGGCCAGGATGTCGGCCGCCATCAGCACCGGGTAGTCGTAGAGGCCGATGCTCGCGTTCTCGCGGTCCTTGCCGGCCTTCTCCTTGAACTGGGTCATCCGGTTGAGCCAGCCGAGGCGGGCGACGCAGTTGAAGATCCAGGCCAGTTCGGCGTGCTGCGGCACCTGGCTCTGGTTGAACACGATCGAGCGCGTCGGGTCGATGCCGGCGGCGAGGAAGGCGGCGGTGACCTCGCGGATGTGGCGGATCAGCTCGGCCGGGTCCTGCCGCACGGTGATCGCGTGCAGGTCGACCACGCAGTACAGGCACTGCGCGTCCTGGTTCTGCAGCGCGACGAACCGCCGGATCGCCCCGAGATAGTTGCCGAGGTGCAGGTTGCCGGTCGGCTGCACGCCGGAGAAGACGAGTTCCTGGAACGCGGGCATCGGCGCCTTGTCTCCCTGCGCAATCCCTGCGGCCGAGCCTCCGGTCATTCCGCGGGTGCGGGCTTCTGGCGCGATCGGCCCGAAGCGGTCAAGCCGCGGGATGTCCCGGGGCGGTCACGCCGCCGGATGTCCCAGGGCGGTCAAGCCGCCGGATGTCCCAAGTCGCGGGTCGCCGCGGCCCGGGCCGCGGGGCGGCGCGCCTGCCCGGTCGGGCAGAGGTCGAGCACCGCGCAGGCGCCGCAGGCCAGGTTGCGGTAGTGGCAGCAGCGCTGCCCGTGCAGCATCAGCACCTCGTGGTAGTCGTAGAGCGATTGCGCGTCCCAGTCCGCCGGCAGTTGCGCCCGCAGGATCGCGTGGGCGGGCCCGACATCGACCTTCGGGCCGATCAGGCCGGTGCGCTGCGCCACCCGGTGATGGTGGCTGTCGACCGGCAGGGCCGGCATCCGCAGCACGCTGAACGACAGCACCGCGGCGCTGGTCTTCGGACCGACGCCGGGAATCGCCTCCAGCCACGCCCGCGCCTCCGGGACGGTCAGGTCCTTCAGGAAGCCGAGGTCGAGCCCGCCCGAGCGCTCGCGCACCGCGCGCAGGACCGCCTGGATCCGCGGCGCCTTCAGCTCCGGCCACGTCACGCCGGCGATCGTCTCCTCGATCTCGGCGGTCGGCGCGGCCAGCACCGCGTCCCAGTCGGGGTAGCGGGCGCGCAGGGCCTTGAAGGCGCGGCCGGACTCGGCGTTGCGGGTCCGGTGCGACAGCAGCGACGAGACCAGTTCGCTCACCGGGTCGAGGCTGTGGAAGTACGGGATCGGGCAGCCGTAGACGCCGCACAGGCGGCGGTGGATCGCCATCGCCTTCTCGGACAGCATGGCCTTGACGGGGAGATCGGGTGTCGCCGGGTCGGTCGTCATCGGAGCGGAATCCGCCGCCCCGACCCCTGGTTCCCGATGTTTACGCCTTGTCGGCCTTGCGCTCGTGTCGCAGCAGCAGCGGCGTCTGGGCCAGCGCGAACAGGATCGTCAGCGGCATGATGCCGAAGACCTTGAACGAGACCCAGAAATCGGTGGTCTGGGTGCGCCACACGATCTCGTTCAGCGCCGCCAGCACGAAGAAGAACAGGCCCCAGCGGAAGGTCAGCTTGCGCCAGCCCTCCGCGTCGAGGTCGAACACGCTGTCGAGGACGATCGACAGCAGCGACCTGCCGAAGGCGAGGCCACCGAGCAGCACGGCGCCGAACAGGCAGTTCACGATCGTCGGCTTGAGCTTGATGAACAGCTCGTCCTGGAGCAGCAGGGTCAGCCCGCCGAACACCACCACGATGACGCCGGAGACGAGCGGCATGATCGGCAGGCGGCGCACCAGGAGCCAGTGCACGGTGAGGGCGGCGAGCGTCGCGGCGATGAACAGGCCGGTGGCGACGAACAGGCGCTGGTCCGGCTGCACGCCGAAGCGGTCGGCATAGGCATTGCCGAAGAAGAACACCGCGAGCGGCCCGAGTTCGAGGGCGAGCTTGGTCAGCGGCGGCAGGTGGGTCTTGGGCGGGACGGATTCGATGTGCATGGGTGTCGCGTCGGTGGGGAAGGGTTGCGAGACGGCGCTCAATCCTTGTCGAGGCCGGCGATGGCGCGGGCGAAGTCGCGGGCCGAGAACGCTTCGAGGTCGGCCACGCCCTCGCCGACGCCGATGAAATGCACCGGCAGGCCGAACTTCGCGGCGAGCGCCACCAGGATGCCGCCGCGGGCCGTGCCGTCGAGCTTGGTCATCACCAGCCCGGTGACGCCGGCGGTCTTCTGGAACAGCTCGACCTGGCTCATCGCGTTCTGGCCGACGGTGGCGTCGAGGACGAGCAGCACCGCGTGCGGCGCGGTCTCGTCGACCTTGCGGATCACCCGGACGATCTTCTCCAGCTCCGCCATCAGCCCGGTCTTGTTCTGGAGCCGGCCGGCGGTGTCGATCATCAGGATGTCGGTGCCGGCGGCCCGCGCCGCTTCCAGGGCGTCGTAGGCGAGGCCGGCGGCGTCGGCGCCGGCGGGCCTCGTCACCACCGGCGCGCCGGTGCGCTCGCCCCAGACCTTGAGCTGCTCGACCGCCGCCGCCCGGAAGGTGTCGCCGGCGGCCAGCATCACGCTGCGGCCCTCGGCCCGGAACTTCTGGGTCAGCTTGCCGATCGTCGTGGTCTTGCCGGCGCCGTTGACGCCGACCATCAGCAGCACGAACGGCTTGGGGCCGGCCGCGATCTCCAGGGGCTTGGCCACCGGCGTCAGCGCCCGCTCGACCTCGGTGGCGAGGATCGCCCGCACCTCGTCGGGGGCGATGCCCTTGTCGTAGCGCCCCTGGCCGACCGCCTCGGAGATCCGCATCGCGGTCTCGACGCCGAAATCGGCCTGGATCAGCGCGTCCTCGAGTTCCTCCAGCGTGTCGGCGTCGAGCTTGCGCTTGGTGAACAGCCCGGTGACCCGATCCGACAGCGCCGAGGAGGTCCGGCGCAGGCCGCCGGTGAGCCGGCTCCACCAGCCGCGCTTCTCGCCCTCCTCGACGGGGGCCGCGACCAGCGGCGCGGGCTCCGGCTCGGGCGCGACGGGCACCTCCGGATCGTCGGCGCGGTCGTCGATCGGCTGGAGGTCGGCCCCGGCGAGTTCGTCGGGCAGGTCGCGCTCGGGCTCGGTCTCCGGCGAGGCCTCGGTGACGGTCGGGGGGGCGGGCGGCGTCTCGACCTCGGTGACGTAGTCGGGCGTGCCCTCGGACGGCGAGACGGTGTCGGGGGAGGGCGTCTCGGCCGGCGCGTCGTCGCGCCGCCCGAACAGGCGTCCGAGCCACCCCGGCTTCTTCTCGTTGCTCATCCGCACTTGCTCCCGAACCGGGGCAGGATCTAGAGCATTTCGGGCGCCAGGGGAAACCGCTTCGGCGCTTGGTCGGCACTTGGGAAAATGCGTCTGAATCAAGGACCTGAGCCGGCGGCCGGCGACGACATCCTCGCCCGTCTGCTCTACCGCGACGCCCTGATGCTGGTGATCGACAAGCCGGCCGGACTGCCGGTCCATCCCGGCCCCGGCGGCGGCGACACCCTCGTCCGGCACCTCGACGCCCTGCGGTTCGGGCTGCCGCGCCGGCCCGAGGCCGCCCACCGCCTCGACCGCGACACCTCCGGCTGCCTCGTGCTCGGCCGCCACCCGAAGGCGCTGGCGAAGCTCGGCAAGCTGTTTTCCGGCCACCGGGTCGACAAGACCTACTGGGCGGTGGTGGAGGGCGAGCCGGAGGAGGAATCCGGCGCGATCGACCTGCCGCTCGCCCGCCGCTCCGACGATCCACGAAGCTGGTGGATGAAGGTCGATCCGGCCGGCGACCCGTCGCTGACCCGCTGGCGCGTCCTCGGCCGCGATCGCGCGGGCCGCGCCTGGGTCGAGTTGCGGCCGGTCACGGGGCGCACCCACCAGTTGCGCGTGCACTGCGCCGCGATGGGCTGGCCGATCCTCGGCGACACGATCTACGGCCGTGCCCCGCGCCAGGGCGGCCCGGGCCTGCACCTGCACGCCCGCGCCCTGGACCTGCCGCTCTACCCGTCGCGGCCGCCGGTCCGGGTCGAGGCGCCGACGCCGGCGCACATGCAGGCGGCACTCGACGCCTGCGGACCGGGACCCGCTTGACGGGGTTTTCGATCGATCGCTCGGCGATCCCCGCGGGATCGTGGCGATTGCCAAGCCATCGCTTCGCGATGCGGATTTCGGCTTCGCTCAGGTGCGTGGAGCCGGAGGCTCCACCGCGCGGGCTGGTGATATGGAATCCGGAAAGAATCGTCCGAAAACCGGATCAGCCCTGCATCCTGGCCATCAGGGCGTCGGAGACGGCGAAGTTCACGAACACGTTCTGGACGTCGTCCTGGTCCTCGATCACCTCGACGAGGCGGATCAGCTTCTCGCCGGTCTCGTCGTCGACCTCGACGGTGTTCTGCGGCCGCCAGACCAGGGCGGTGCGGGTCGGCTCGCCGAACCGGGCTTCGAGGGCGCGGGCGACCTCGCCGAAGGCGGTCTGCTCGCAAGTGACCTCGTGGCCGGTCTCGTCGGACTTCACGTCGTCGGCACCGGCCTCGATCGCCGCCTCCAGCATCGCGTCGGCGTCGGCGACGGCGGCCGGGAAGGCGATCAGCCCGACGCGGTCGAACATGAACGACACCGCGCCGGTCTCGGCGAGGCTGCCGCCGGCCTTCGTGAAGGCCGAGCGCACGTCGGAGGCGGTGCGGTTGCGGTTGTCGGTCTGCGCCTCGACGATCACCGCGGCGCCGCCGGGGCCGTAGCCCTCGTAGCGGATCTCCTCGTAGTTCTCGCCCTCGCCGCCGACCGCCTTCTTGATCGCCCGCTCGATGTTGTCCTTGGGCATGTTCTCGGCCCGGGCCGCCAGGACGGCGGCGCGCAGGCGCGGGTTCATCGCCGGATCGGGCGTGCCGAGCTTCGCCGCGACGGTGATTTCCCGGGCGAGCTTGCTGAACAGCTTGGAGCGGACGGCGTCGACCCGCCCCTTGCGGTGCATGATGTTCTTGAACTGCGAATGCCCGGCCATGGCTCTCCCCGAAATGCCGTCGCCCGCGCGGAGGCCGCCGGTGAGGGGAGGCCCTCGACGCCGCGGGTCGAGATCAGGCCGGGTTATAGGCGCGCGCCGCAGCGGAAGACAATCGCCGCGGAGTGTGCGCGGTCACAGCGTCTCCAGCAGCCGCCGCATCAGGAGCCGCCGCGGCGCGATCGAGGAGATCAGGGCGTACTCGCTCAAGGTGTGGGCGCCGTCGCCGTCGATGCCGAGGCCGTCGAGGGTCGGGATGCCGAGGGCCGCCGTGAAGTTGCCGTCCGAGCCGCCGCCGGTCAGCGGCACCTCGCCGAGGTCGTGGCCGAGTTCCGCCGCGAGGTCGCGGGCATGGGCGTAGAGACGCTCGCCTCCGGCATCCTTGGCGTAGGGCGGGCGGTTCATGCCGCCGGTGACCGCGAGCGAGAAGTCGGGGCTCGCCGTCAGTCCGAGGATCGCCGCCTCGCAGGCCCGGCCGTCCGCGGCGCCGACCACCCGCAGGTCGACGCTGAAGCGGCAATGCTGCGGGATCACGTTCTGGGCGGTGCCGCCCTGGATCGTCCCGACCGTCGTGGTGATGCCGCGCTCGTAGTCGGTCATCGCCTCGATGGCGAGGATCAGCCGGGCCGCCTCGCGGATCGCGTTGCGGCCGTCGGCGTGGCGGCTGCCGGAATGGGCCGCGCCGCCCCGGGCGGCGGCGAGGAAGCCCTGGAACGCCAGCCAGGCGCCCCCCTTCATGTCGTAGACGCCCGGCCCGTAGAGCCGGTCGCCCTCGACCCGCACCGGCAGGTCGGCGGCCAGCGTCCCGACCGGGTGCACGGTGTCGAGATGCGACAGGACGAGGATCCCGGGCTCGTCGCGAAGCGGCCCGGCGCGCAGGCGCAGATGGTCGCCGAGCCCGTCGCGGCCGGGGATGCGCTCGCAGGCGATGCCGGCGGCGCCGGCCTCGGCGGCGACGAGGTCCATCATCCGGTCGACGCCCGACGCGCAGTCGGTCGGGCTCTCGACGGCGAGCCAGCGGCCGATCCCGGCGACGGCCTCGCCCGGGTCGGACTCGCCGGCGGGGGCGGGATCATGTCCCATCAAAAACTCCTTGCACCTTTATGGTCTGATAATACCAATATGTTCCCGACGAGATTGAAGGCAACTCGCGCCCTCGCGCCCCTTGCCAATCAGCACAGTTCCCAGGTGAGAAGCCAACATATGGCCTTCCTTGCATGAATACGCATCATTTAAAATCTGGAATTTATCAAGCATTTCGACGTCGTTCGCATTTGGCGGCCGTACCGACTTATGTATTCTGGCACACCGCTTTTGATATTATCTTTGAAGATCTGACAATATAGAGACATAGAAGCAAAAAGATGAGACGAATGAAGCTGCTCGCAAGATTTTTTGATAAAACGGATCAACCCGTAAGTAGAATAAGTGATTGGTCTAGTTTTTTCTCGCTACTTCTTGCAATTTTTACGATAGTTGGGCCTTCCGTCTACAATATACAAGCAATAAACAACTATGGATTTGGCGCAATTATTTTAACATCTTTGCTTGCCGCTTCCTTATTGTCGCTTATAATAGGTGTGACACTTGCCTGTATACGATACTATCACAATGGCAAAGGTACCTCTTTATTCGTTGCACACAAAGAAATCCAAAATAAAATATTTCTTATGGAGCAAAAATTAGATAAGAGTCTGAGGGAAATTTACAGAGACCTCATCAAGATTCAAGATGTCAACAAAAACAGCCTTTCATTCAACGAATCTAACAGTTTGATTGGTCAACTCTCAAGTCGCATCACCGATTTAGAAGCAATGCTGAAGCCTGAAGTCGGAAAGTATGGCATACTTCACACACTTGAATTCCCTAATATTGCAAACGCGAAAAACCGCTTCGAACAAATTGATATAAAGATCGATAAAAATCGTGAATATATCGAAAATTCAAACAAAAAATTAGGCGAAATAGCAGCCGACGTTCGCGAAAAAATCAATTTACTGTCCGTGCAGAGCAAAGATCGAGACAGATCAATCAAATTAGCGCTGCGCGCGTATATTGCTTATAATTCTTACATAACCAAAAAAGCTATTTTAGAAAGCACTCAAGAAGATCTCTATTTTAATATAAAAAATAGGAAAGAATCTATAATTTGGAGCGAGTGGCAGAATAAATTTACTTTATATAGATGCACTCTTGAGTCAATTTGTGATATTGCTGATATTTTTGTCGATGTTCGAAATAAGATCTTTCATCTTCCCAGCGATCTTTATCGCGGAGAAAGCTGGACCACAGATTTGCAAGGCCTCACTGACGATCAGAAACATGACTTTAAGACGATGCGAATACTCTGGAGAAATTTCAAAGAACATGAAGCAGAAATAGAAACGCAATTAAACAACTTGATTTACGGCGTGTGATATCTGAAAAATAATATAGATTACAAACTATGACAAATATAAAATAAATATCTTCCTTTAAATTCTGCATCAAGGAGGTCGATTATGGGGCTCATCACCTATCTCACCCGCATCCAGTTCGGGCGCGGGGCGCTGCGCCTGCTGCCGGAGGAACTCGCGCTCCTCGGGGTGTCGCGGCCGCTGGTCGTCACCGATCGCGGCGTCGTCGCCGCCGGGCTGGTGGCACGGCTCCTCGACGCCGCCGGGCTTTCGGATGCGACGGCGGTGTTCGACGCCACGCCCGAGAACCCGACCGAGGCGGCGGTGCTCGCCGCCCGCGACCGCTACCGCGAGGCCGGCTGCGACGGGGTGGTGGCGCTCGGCGGCGGCTCGCCCCTCGACCTCGCCAAGGCGGTGGCCCTCCTCGTCACCCATGCCGAGCCGCTGTCGCAGTATGCCGCGATCCTCGGCGGCATCCCGCGCATCCGCCCCGGCCAGCCGCCGGTGATCGCGGTCCCGACCACCGCCGGCACCGGCAGCGAGGTCGGCCGCGCCGCCCTCATCACGATGGCGGACGGGCGCAAGCTCGGGCTGATCGCGCCGTCCCTGATCCCGAACCTCGCCCTGTGCGATCCCGAGCTCACGGTCGGCCTGCCGCCGGGCCTCACCGCCGCGACCGGCATGGATGCGGTGACCCACTGCATCGAGACGTATCTCAGCCCGCGCGACAACCCGCCGGCGGAGGCGATCGCCCTCGACGGCCTGACGCGGGCGATGCGGTCGCTGCGCCGGGCAGTGGCGGACGGGCGCGACCTCGACGCCCGCGAGGACATGATGATGGCCGCCCTCGAGGGCGGGATGACCTTCCAGAAGGGGCTCGGCGCGGTCCACTCGATGTCGCACGCCCTCGGCGGGCGCCAGAGCCGGCCGCTGCACCACGGCACGCTCAACGCGGTGATCCTGCCCCATCTCCTGCGCTTCAACGCGCCGGCCTGCGAGGCGCAATACGTCGCCCTGCGCCACGCCATGGGCCTTTCGCCCGGCGCCGACCTCGCCGCCGCGATCGACGACCTCAACCGCGACCTCGGCCTGCCGGGGACCCTGGCCGAGATGGGCGTCACGGCCGAGGAGTGCGAGGGGCTGATTTCCTGGGCGGTCGAGGATCACTCGACGGCGACCAACGGCCGCCCGGTCGGGGCCGAGGATTTCCGCGCCCTGTTCGCCGCCGCCCTCGGGGGCGCGTGAGGCGCCGGGGTCCCCGGAGCCGCGGACGGCTCCGGGGTCGCCCGGTCAGGCGACGAGGTGGAAGTCGGTGCCGTGCAGCACGGCCCCGGCCCCGGTGCCGGCCGGGACCGTGAAGGCGGCGAGCGCCACCGCCGCCCCGGCGCCGCTGCCGTCCGCGTCCCAGTACAGGGTGGCGTTGGAGGCGCTGAGCAGGAACTGGCCGTGGGCCTGGGTTCCGTTCGGGGCCTTCCCGGTGACGAGGGCGAAGTAGTCCGGGTCGAGGCCGCCGCCCGCGGTGAGGCCGTGGCCGAGGACGAGGCCGTAATCGTCGGCCCTGACGCCGATGGCGTCGGTGCCGGTGACGAAGTCGGTGATCCGGTCGAGGCCGTTGCTCGCCGGCGCACCGAGCACGAAGGTGTCGGCGCCGGCGCCTCCGGTGAGCCGGTCGTTGCCGCCGCCGCCGGTCAGCGTGTCGGCAGACGCGCCGCCCCTGAGGTAGTCGGTCAGGTCCCCGCCGGTGACCACTTGCGTGCCGTCCCGGTTGAGCACCGCGTCGGCGGTCAGCACCGGAGCGCCGCCCTGGGCGACGTAGGCCCGCGTCTCCGACAGCACCGGGCCGGCCGGATACTGGGTGATCTCCCGGCTCAGCAGGCCGCCGACGTAGGTCGAGGTCTCGCTGACGCCGTTCGATTCCAGCACCGCGTGCAGCGTGAGGTGCCCGGCGGCGTCGTACTGGTCGGTGACCTTGCGGCCGTCGCCGTCGAGCAGGAAGGTCTGCAGGTCCTGGCCGCCATAGGTGCGGGTCTGGCGCGTCAGCGCGCCGCTGGCGGCGTAGCGGTCGTGCTCGGCGGTATAGGGTTTGCCCGCGATCCCCGGCAGGTAAACGTCGCGGGTGCCGTCGGCATGGACCTGGGTCTCGCGGGTGACCTCGCCGTCGCCGTTGTAGAGCCGGGCCGTCGAGAACTCGGTCCCGCCGGACGGATACTTGATCGTCTCGCTCGCGAGCACCGGCTGCCCCGCCACGGCGACGTAGGTCCGGGTCGCGACCGAGCGGTCGGGATAGACCACGCCCCGCGAGGTCAGCATCCCGCTCGCGTCGAACTGCGAGGTCGTCCTGACCCCGTTCTCGATCGCGAAGGTCTGGCGCTCGCCGCCGGCGAAGGTGCGGCTCTGCTCGACCAGGGCGCCGGCCGCGTCGTAGCGGCCGTGCTCGGCGGTGTAGGGCTTGCCGGTGATCCCCGACAGGAAGACGTCGCTCGTCCGGTCGGCGTGGAGCTGCGTCTCCTTCACGGCCTTGCCGCCGGCATAGGTCCAGGTGTCGGTGGAGCCGTCCGGGGCGCTCGCCCGCACCAGGGCGAGCTGGCCGGCCGCGTCGTAGCGCAGGACGAGCGGGCCGTAGGCGGAGGTCGCGACCTTCGCGGTGCCGCCGGGCGTCCCGGTCATCGGCAGGCCGGTCGGGGCCGGGTTGGGCGTGGCGCCGACCACGATGTCGAGCACCGCCATCGGCTGGCCGTTCGTGTCGCTCGTCCACGGGGTCTGCCAGCTCCCGGAGCCGGGCAGCGCGATGGTCTCGCCGAGGAGGTAGGTGAACACGTCGTGGGCGCCCACCGGCGCGTCGGCGTGGGCGGCGTAGCTGTACGACCCGTCCCGGTGCAGGGTGAGGTCGCCGTAGCGGCCGGTCAGGAGCGATTCCGCCGACTGGACGAACTGGCCGAAGGGATCGGTGCCGGCGAAGACCCCGTTCACGAACAGCGCGTCGCCGTCCGGGTCGCCGTCGTTGGCGAGCACGCCCTGCGCCGCCGCGACGGCGAGCGTCCGTCCGGTGACGGTCGCGCGGTCGTCGGCCGCCGTCGGGGCGCGGTCGAGGACGATCGTGACCGTGCCGGTCGCGGTGCCGCCCGGGCGGCCGTCGCTCACCGTGTAGTCGAACACGTCGGTCGGGTGCTGGCCGAGGGGCGCGTCGCCATAGGAGGACGCCATGTAGGACGCCCCGCCGTTCAGCCCCGGGGCCATCAGGGTGCCGTAGCGGCCCTGCGTCGAGAGGCTCCCGGGCATCGGATCGCCCGACGCCGGCACGCCGCGGGCGGTGACGCCCGTCAGGGTCACGGGGTCGCCGTCCTCGTCGGAGGCGGACAGGGAGATCGGCGGCGGCGGTGACCCGGGCAGCCACGGAACGATCGGAACCGTCGTCGACCCGGCCACCGGCGCGTGCTCGACGATCGACTGGAACGCCACCAGCGTCCCGCCATGGCCGTCGTCGTGGCTGACCAGCGTGAAGGCGGGATCCGACGCCGTCGGCACCGCGCCGCCGGGGGAGGCATTGCGGTCGAACACCGTGTGCAGGTCGAACGAGACCCCCGCCGCGGTGGTGACGTGGAGGCTGTCGCCGTCGAAGCTCGCCGCGGTGACGCCGGCAAGGTCGATCCGGGTCGCCGGGCTGCCGATCACCAGCGTGCCGCCGAAGCCGGTGCTCCCGCGAAGGTCGAGGGTGTAGCTGCCGCCCATCGACCAGATCGTGCCGGTGACCCGGGCGGCGTCCTCCAGCACCAGGGTTCCGCCATAGGCCTGGATGGTGTTGCCGACCGCGCCCTTGAGGTCGAGGGTCGCGTCGTACCCCACCGACAGGATGCCGGTGCCGGAGACCGGCCCGTCGATGGTGAGGCTGCCCGAGGGCAGCGCGTCGATGGCGCCGTCGTTGACCACTGCGCCGCGCAGCGTCGCGGCGCCGCCGGGCCGGACCCCGCCGTCGTAGAAGGTGTCGATGAAGCCCCCCCGGCCGACCCGGATGCCCCCGGCGGCGCTGACGCTGCCGCCCTCGAGGACGAGGCCGTGGCGGTAGCCCGTGCTCGCCGTGACGACGAGGCTGTCGCCCAGGGACAGGGCGCCGGTCGCCGCGAGCGTCGCCGTGGCGGAGCCCGACAGGGTCAGGCTCGCGGCCGAGACGGATCCGGAGATGGTCCGGCCGCCGGAACCGGTGGTGACCACGTCGTCGAAGCCGCGGGCGACGGCGCCGTCCTGCCAGTTGCGGGCGTCGGACCAGTCGCCGCCGGTCCAGGTCGCGGTCGTACCCTGCTGGAAGCTCACCAGCGTCCCGCCCCGGCCGTCGCCGGTCAGCACCGCGCCGATGCGGGCGGGATTGACGTAGGTCGCCGGATCGACGTCCTGCGGACCGCTGCCGCCCTGGAGGTACAGCGCGGTGAGGTCGAGGGTGTCGCCGTCGGTCTCGGTGATGTGCAGGCGCGTGCCGTCGCTGCTGTAGCGCGCGGTGTCGACGCCGACGAGGTCGAGGACCGAACCGGCGAAGAATTGCAGGCTGCCGCCGAATCCGCCGCCCCGGAGGTCGAGGCTCGACATCGGCGCCCAGTCGTGAGCCTCGTCGACCGTGACCGTGCCGGTCATCGCCCGGCCCTGGTCGAGGCGCAGCGTCCCGCCGGTGAGGTAGACCCTCGCGTCGCTGGCCCCGTCGAGGTCGAGCACGCCGTTTGTGCCCACCATCGCCATGCCGGCGCCGGTCAGATCGCCGTCGATGGTGAGGCGGCTGCCCTCCTGGCCGCCGCCGCCGATGTTGACGAGGCCGTCGGTCCGGACCGTCCCGTGGACCGTCGCCGCCTGCGCGAGGATCTCGGTGCCGGCGTCGAGGTCGAGGCCGCCCGCGACGGTGAGGTCGGAATTGCCCAGGTCGAGCCAGGACCTGCCGGTCTGCCCGTAGGTCGGGCTGCCCTTCATCGTCAGGGCGCCCGAGAGGGTGATCGGCCCGTCGAGCCCGAGGACGCCGCCGCTGGCCCCCTTCGAGAAGTCGGCGCTGATCGCGTGGAGCGCGTAGGGCCCGTTGAAGAACGCCGCCGAATGGGCGTTCGGGTCGGTGCCGAGGATCGCCGCGTCGTCGACGATGACCACGTCGCCACCGGCGACCGGGCCGATCCCGTCGACCCAGTTGGCGGCGGTGCCGGCATCACCCTGCGCGCCCGAGCGCCACACGGATGGCGGCGGCGCGACCGAGGCGGTGCCGAGGGTGATCCCGCCGGCGCCTTCCCAGCCCACCAGCAGGGTGCCGTCGGCGAGCGGGCTCGCCGTCGCGATGCGCTCGTCGCCGGTGGTGGCGGCGAGGGCCGCCTCCGCCCCGATGGGCCGCCCGGCGGCGTCGAAGGCGCGGGCGTGGATGTCGTAGGCGTTGATGCGGTTCGGCCCCGAGAAGGCGAACTCCTCCCACTCGACCACGAAGCCGCCGCCGGCGGTGGCCGCCACCTTCGGCCGCAGATGGGCGGTGTCGGCGGTGGTGTCGACGATCATCGGCGAGCCGACGAGGCTGCCGTCGGCGCCGACGATCTGGACGCGGACGTGCGAGGTGTCGCTCGACCCGTTCGACCACGCCACCGCCAGCCGCCCGTCCGACAGGCCCGCGAGGCTGACCTGCCGCGGGTCATTGGTTTCGAGCAGGCCGAGATCGAGGACCGGGCCGGCGGCGCGGTCGCCCGGCCCGAACGCCTGGAGGTGCAGGCTCATGACGCGCGAGCCGTTCCAGTCCCCGAAGTGGAACCACGACAGGGCGTAGCCGCCGCCCTGAAGGCCGGCGACCTGCGGGTAGTAGTTCGGATCCGGATAGTCGCGGGTCGGGTCGAGGCTACCGATGGGCACGGTGCCGGCGACCGCGCCCGACGCGGTGTAGCGGGTGGCGACGAGGCCGGTATTCGCGACCCCACCGCTCGGGCCGATCAGGGTGCCGTCGCCGGCCACGATGAAGCCGCCATCGGCGAGTGCGGCCACCGCCGGATTGTCGACGCTGCCCGGAACGACGTTCGGGGCGTCCGACGCGACCGTGACCACGCTCGCCCCGAGGGAGCCGTCGGCGCCGACGATCCGGCTGCGGATGCGGTTGCTGCCGGGAGACCACGGCTCTGGCGGCGGCAGGTACTCGTTGAAGCTGACGACGAAGCCGCCGCCCGCCAGCGCCGCGACCTGGGGCTGGTGCGGGGTTCCGCCCGCATCGGTCTCGACCGAGCTGACGACGAACGGATCGCCGGCGGCCGCGCCGCCCGCGTCGACGAACTGCGCCAGGAGCCGGTAGGGCGCGCCCGCGTTGTCGTCGTCGAGCCACAGCAGCACGCCGCGGCCGTCGGCGAGGCCGGCGGTGACGTGGTCGCGGCTCGTGCGCCCGGCGAGTCCGAAGCTCCGGGTCGCCCCCGTGAGCGCGATGCCTCCGGCTGGTGCGGTCGTCGTCATGGCCGTCTCCCCCTCGTGTCGCAGAGCCGCGCGGGCGCCCCCGATGTTTCGGTTCGCGCCTTCCGGCTTCGTCTGGATGTCACAGTTTTTTCCGGGCACGACGCCCGTCAACATGATCTTGTTTGCATAAAGATGTCTCAGATAAACTATAATATAAGTCAAAACGTGTTTTAACCAACGAACTATCTTATATTTGTATTCCTGAGAGTGCCCATACCCCATCTGTGGTACGGAGGAGAATTTTTTGCCGAAGCGGATTAGACCACGAGGTCTAGGAGTATTGGTGAGGCGCCCGCTACCGCGGCGCCGGAGATCGCCGTATGGTTGCACCACCGGCCGGACGAGGCGCGCTCCGGCCGCAGACGGAGGCTCGCTGCCGGATCGATGATCGACAGGCTCTGGAACGAGATCGTCGAGATCATCTACGGGGCGGCTCCCGAGCCGGATCGCTGGCCGGAGGTGCTCCAGCGGATCGCCGAGACCGTCGGGGCGCGGGGCGGCACGCTGCTGTTCCACCGCGGCGACGGGCGGATCGGCACGATCGTGTCGCCGTCGCTGAACGGGATGGTCGAGGATTACGACCGCGACTGGCAGCACCGCGACGTCCGCGCCGCGCGGGCCTTCGCGGCGAGCGCGAGCGGGCGGCGGGACGTCCAGACCGACCAGATGCACTTCACCGAGGAGGAGATCCGGACCCTGCCGATCTACCGCGACTTCCTCGCGCCCCGCGGCCTGCGCTGGTCGATGGGGGCCGCGGTGTCGCCGGTGCCGGACGTCGCGGTGGTCCTCACGGTGATCCGGGCGATCGACCGCTCGCCCTTCGACGAGGCCGAGCAGGAGCGGTTCGTCGCCCTGAGCCGCCACGTCGAGCGGTCGCTGAGCCTGTCGATCCGCCTGATGGACGCGCAGACCGAGCGGCTCGGCTTCGCCTGGGCCCTCGACCGCATCGCCTGCGGCGCCCTGGTGCTCGATGCCCGGCAGCGGATCCTGTTCGCCAACCGGACCGCCCGCGCGATGCTGGGACACGGCCTGACCGATGCCGGCGGCCAGTTGCGGGTGCGCGATCCGCAGGGCCAGCCCGCCTTCGCGGCGCGCTTCGCCGCGCTCGCGGGATCCGCCGGCGGCGCCTGCGAGGCGCTGATCGTGCCGAACGGCGACTCGAGCCTCATCCTGCAGATCCTGCCGGTGCGCCTCGACGGCCGGGCCGCGGACCTGAGTTCGGCCGCCGCCATCGTGCTGGTCTCGGCACCGGACGAGAAGCGCCCCTACGACGCGGCGGTGCTGCGCGATGCCTTCGGGCTCACCCTCGGCGAGGCGCGGCTCGCCGCGCTGATCGGGGCGGGCCGCTCGCCGAGCGAGGCCGCCGAGGCGCTCGCCATCGCCGAGAGCACGGTGCGCACCGTGCTGAAACGGGTGTTCGAGAAGACCGGGGTGTCGCGCCAGAACGAGCTCGCGGCCCTGTTCGGGCGCCTGTTCCTCCGGCGCGCGCCGGAGCCGGGCGCAGAGGGCTGAGCGGCCCCGCCCCGGCGAACGGAATCGGGTCCTGCCACGTTCTCATACCAACGGCCCAAGATGCTGACGCATCGGGCCATTGATCCATCTCAAATTTTCGATGCCAAGCCAGAGGCTTGGTGAAAATTCGAGAACGGAACCAAAGGTCGTTTTCAACGACCGTTGGTATCACCGGGTGGCGCGGAACGGGAGGCGGTCGGGATGAGTGTGCCGGTGACGTTCGAGGACGACGTCGAGGCGCGGGTGAACGCGCTCGAACTGGTCGTGGTGGCGATGATGCGGGAGCTGGCCCGGCGGGATCCGGCGGTCCGCGACGGCCTCCTGGCGGAGGTCCGCCGCGCCGCGACCGACGTCGATCCGCCGACGCCGAAGACCGAGGCGATGCAGGCCAAGGCGCTCGCCCTGGCGGAGATCATCCTGTCGCCGTAGAGGCGAATCCTGTCGCCTTGAGGGCGAAGCGCCGCCCCGGGAACCCGTGCACCCGGCTCAGCCGTGATGCTCGCGGATGTCGCCGCGGTCGCGGCCGGTATCCGAGCAGGGCGGCCAGTAGCGTGCGGGCAGGACGGCCTCGATCCGGTCGCACGGATAGCGCGCGGAGAGGTAGTGGCGCGCCTCGTCCTTCGACTCGGCCCGGACCGTGACCGGCGGACGGTAGCCGCCCCGGGTGCGGATGCTGCCGATGTAGAGCGCCGTCATGTCGTCCTCCTGCTCTGCCCTAGGGAAGGCGACGCCTCCGCCGCGCGATGGCGGATGCGACGATGTCGGAACGGCCCGGATCGCGGGTGAGGCCGTCCTCGAAGCTGTGCCGTGTCCTCTGCGGTCGAGAACCCGCCCGATCCGTTTCCGGCGCAAGGCGGTTTCCCACTTGGCTACACTACACCGGATCGTGCCCGCGCGCGCGTGTGCTGGCGCACATCGGCCCCGCTCGGGACCGCGACCGGAACCGGGCAGATGCGCCAATCGAAAGTCATGGACTTTCGTTTCTTCGCTTTTCCTTTCGTTTTCGGTTGCGCTGGGACGCGCGCCTGCCTTATGGTCGCTGCAATGGACGAAACACGGGCCGAGCGGCCCGGACGACGACAGGGAGGTGGCCTTGGCCGAGAGGCGCCAGCAGCCCGGCCGCGACGAGCGCGGCGTGTTCGACCTCGCGGTGATCGGCGGGGGCATCAACGGCTGCGGCATCGCCCGAGACGCGGTCGGCCGGGGCGCCTCGGTGGTGCTGCTGGAGCAGAACGACCTCGCGTCGGGCACCTCCTCGACCTCGACCAAGCTGATCCACGGCGGCCTGCGCTACCTCGAACACTACGAGTTCCGCCTCGTGCGCGAGGCCCTGATGGAGCGCGAGGTGCTGTGGGCGATGGCGCCGCACATCGTCTGGCCGCTGCGCTTCGTGCTGCCGCACCTCGAGGGCCTGCGCCCGGGCTGGCTGCTGCGCCTCGGCCTGCTGCTCTACGACAACCTCGGCGGCCGCAAGCGCCTGCCCGGCACCCGCACTCTCGACCTCACCCGCGACCCCGCCGGCGAGCCGTTGAAGCCGGGCCTGCGCCGCGCCTTCGAGTATTCCGACTGCTGGGTCGAGGATTCCCGCCTCGTCGCGCTCAACGCCCGCGACGCCGCCGAGCGCGGGGCGGTGGTCCGCACGCGCACCCGCGTCGCCGGCGCGACCCGCGGCGACGGCGTGTGGGAACTGGCGGTCGAGGATCGCGAGACCGGCCGGCGCGAGACCGTGCGGGCCCGCGTCCTCGTCAACGCCGCCGGCCCCTGGGTCGCCGACGTGCTCACCGGCGTGGTGCGGGCCAATTCCGCCTCGGGCGTGCGCCTCGTCCAGGGCAGCCACATCGTCGTGCGGCGCCTCTTTCGGCACGACCGCGCCTACATCTTCCAGAACGCCGACCAGCGCATCATCTTCGCGATCCCCTACGAGCGCGACTTCACGCTGATCGGCACCACCGACCGCGACTACGCCGGCAACCCGGCCGAGGTGAAGGCGAGCGAGGAGGAGATCGCGTATCTCTGCGCCGCCGCGAGCGAGTATTTCCGCGATCCCGTCACCCGCGACGAGGTGGTGTGGACCTATTCCGGCGTGCGCCCGCTCTACGACGACGGCGCCTCGAAGGCACAGGAAGCCACCCGCGACTACGTGCTGACCCTCGACGCGCCGGACGGCCAGCCGCCGATGCTGTCGGTGTTCGGCGGCAAGATCACCACCTACCGCCGCCTCGCCGAATCGGCGCTGGAGCGCCTGAAGGACCACCTGCCGGCGGCGCGCCGGCCGTCCTGGACCGGAGGCGCCCCGCTGCCGGGCGGCGACTTCCCGCCCGACGGCTACGACGCCCTGGTCGCCGACCTCGCCGGCCGGCATCCGGGCCTGCCGCGCCCGCTGGTCGAGCGGCTGGTGCGGGCCTACGGCACCGACGCCCGCGCCATCCTCCAGGGCGCCCGCACGATGGCCGATCTCGGCCGCGTCTTCGGCGCCGACTTGACCGAGCGCGAAGTCGCGCACCTGATGCGGCGGGAATGGGCCATGAGCGCCGAGGACGTGCTGTGGCGCCGCTCGAAGCTGGGCTTGCGGGTCTCGCCCGACGAGGCCGCCGCGCTCGACGCCTTCATGCGGCGCGACGCGGCCCCGAGCGCCGCCTGACGGAAGGGGAGGACGCGCCATGACGCTGATCCTGGACAACGTCTCGAAGCAGGTCGGGGCCGAGACGCACATCCGCGACGTCAGCCTCGCCCTGCCCAAGGGCTCGCTGACCGTGCTGCTCGGCCGGACGCTCGCCGGCAAGACCACCCTGATGCGCCTGATGGCCGGGCTGGAGGCGCCGACCTCCGGCCGGGTCCTCGTCGACGGGCGGGACGTCACCGGCCAACCGGTGCAGCGCCGCAACGTCGCGATGGTCTACCAGCAGTTCATCAACTACCCGTCGCTGAGCGTGTTCGAGAACATCGCCTCGCCCCTGCGGGTCGTCCGTCTGCCGAAGGCCGAGATCGAGACCCGGGTGCGCGAGGCGGCGCGGCTGCTCAAGCTCGAACCCTATCTCCAGCGCCGGCCGCTCGAACTCTCCGGCGGCCAGCAGCAGCGCACCGCGGTGGCCCGCGCGCTGGTCAAGCGCGCCGACCTCGTGCTGATGGACGAGCCGCTGGCCAACCTCGACTACAAGCTGCGCGAGGAACTGCGCGAGGAGCTGCCGCGGATCTTCGCCGAAACCGGGGCGATCTTCGTCTACGCCACCACCGAGCCGGCCGAGGCGCTGCTGCTCGGCGGGCGCACCGCCACCCTCGACCGCGGGCGGGTGACACAACTCGGCCCGGCGCCGGAGGTCTACCGCCGGCCGCACGACCTCACCACCGCCCGGGTCTATTCCGACCCGCCGCTCAACACGCTCACGGTGGTCAAGGCCAACGGCCGCGTGACCCTGCCGACCGGCGGGCAGGCCCGGGCCGCCGGCACCCTCGCGACCGTGCCGGACGGCACCTACACGCTCGGTTTCCGCGCCCACCACCTCGCCCTCGACCCGCTGGCGGGCGACGCGATCGCGCTGCCCGCGACCGTGTCGGTCTCGGAGATCACCGGGTCGGAGAGCTTCATTCACGTCGATGCCGGCGAGGCCCGGCTGATCGCGCTTCTGCCCGGCGTGCGCCGGCTCGAACCCGGCACCGCCGTCACCGCCTGGCTCGACCCGCGCCACGCCCTGCTGTTCGACGCGGCCGGGCGCACAGCGGCCCTCGACCTGCCCGAAGCGGCCTGAAGGATCTCGTCTCCATGGCCCGCATCACCCTCGACCACCTCGCCCACGCCTACGGGCCGGACCCGAAGGGCCCGCAGGACTATGCGCTGAAGGAGATCGACCACGTCTGGCGCCAGGGCGGCGCCTACGCGCTGCTCGGTCCGTCGGGCTGCGGCAAGTCCACCCTGCTCAACATCATCTCGGGGCTGGTCGTGCCCACCCGCGGGCGCATCCTGTTCGACGACCGCGACGTCACCACGGTGCCGACCGAAGGGCGCAACATCGCCCAGGTGTTCCAGTTCCCGGTGGTCTACGACACCATGACGGTGCGCGAGAACCTCGCCTTCCCGCTCAAGAACCGGCGGGTTCCGGCGGCCGACATCCGCTCGCGGGTCGAGGAGATCGCGGGCCTCCTCGACCTCGCCTCCGTCCTCGACCGCCGGGCCAACAACCTGACGGCCGACATGAAGCAGAAGATCTCCCTCGGCCGCGGCCTCGTGCGCCCGGACGTGGCCGCGATCCTGTTCGACGAGCCGCTCACCGTCATCGACCCGCACCTGAAATGGCAGCTCCGCTCGACGCTCAAGGAACTGCACCGCAAGCTCGACCTGACGATGATCTACGTCACCCACGACCAGACCGAGGCGCTGACCTTCGCCGACACCGTGGTGGTGATGCACGACGGCGCCGTCGTTCAGACCGGCACCCCCGACGAGCTGTTCGAGCGCCCGGCCCACACCTTCGTCGGCCACTTCATCGGCTCGCCCGGCATGAACCTGCTGCCGGCCCGGGTCGAGGGCGGCACCGCCCTGGTCGAGGGCCACGCGATCCCGCTCGCCCGCGCCTATCCGGACCTGCCGGCGGATCGGCGGATCGAACTCGGCGTGCGGCCGGAATACGTCCGGCTCGCTCCCCGCGGTCCCGGCCTGCCGGTGCGGGTGCGGCGGATCGACGACATCGGCCGCCAGCGCCTCGCCCGGGTCGAGCTCGGCGGGCGGCCCCTGGTCGCGACGGTGCCGGAGGGGCTTTCGGTCGACGGCGACGAGGCGTCGCTCGCCCTCGATCCGCGCCAGATCCACATCTACGCCGACGGCGCCCTGGTGCCCGGCCTGCCCGGAGGCGCCGCATGACCAAGACCGTCAACCAGCGCGCCTGGCTCCTCGTCCTGCCGGTCTTCGCGGTCGTGGCGTTCTCGGCGGTGCTGCCGCTGATGACCGTGGTCAACTACTCGGTCCAGGACACGTTCGGGAACAACCAGTTCTTCTGGAACGGCCTCGGCTGGTTCCAGGAGCTGCTCGACCCGTCGAGCCAGTTCGGCGAGCGGTTCTTCGACTCGCTGTGGCGCAACCTGCTGTTTTCCGCGATCATCCTCGCCATCGAGGTGCCGCTCGGCATCGTGGTGGCGTTGTCGATGCCGCGGGAGGGCCGCTCGGTCGCGTTCTGCCTCGTGCTGATGGCGCTGCCGCTGCTGATCCCGTGGAACGTCGTCGGCACGATCTGGCAGGTCTTCGCCCGCACCGACATCGGGCTGCTCGGCGCGTTCCTCAACCGGCTCGGGCTCGACTACAATTACGCCGGCAACGCGCTCGCCGCCTGGGCGACGATCGTGGTGATGGACGTCTGGCACTGGACCAGCCTCGTCGCGCTGCTGTGCTATGCCGGCCTGAAGTCGATTCCCGACGCCTATTATCAGGCCGCGCGCATCGACGGCGCGACCCGGTGGGCGGTGTTCCGCACCATCCAGTTGCCGAAGATGCGCCGCGTCCTGCTGATCGCCGTGCTGCTGCGGTTCATGGATTCGTTCATGATCTACACCGAGCCGTTCGTGCTCACCGGCGGCGGGCCCGGCAACGCCACCACCTTCCTGTCGATCGACCTCGTCAAGCTGGCGCTCGGCCAGTTCGACCTCGGCCGGGCGGCGGCGATGTCGCTGGTCTACAACCTCATCATCCTGGCGGTGTGCTGGGTGTTCTACACCGTGATGACCAACGCCGATGCCGGCGCCCGTCCGAGCACCGCCGAGGGCGACCCGGCCGACCACGCCGCCTCCGGCAGCCTGCCGCCCGCCACCACCATCGAACTCGACCGGAGGGCCGCCTGATGCGTGGGCGCCACGTCGTGATGACGCTCTACCTCCTGTTCCTGATGTTGCCGATCTACTGGCTCGTCAACATGAGCCTGAAGACCAACCAGGAGATCAACACCAGCATGACGCTGTGGCCGCAGGCCATCACGTTCGACAACTACATCCGGATCTTCACCGACCCGAGCTGGTACGGCGGCTATCTCAACTCGCTGTCCTACGTCGCGATCAACACGGTGCTGTCGATCGGGCTCGCGCTGCCGGCGGCCTACGCCTTCTCGCGCTACAGCTTCATCGGCGACAAGCACCTGTTCTTCTGGCTGCTGTCGAACCGGATGGCGCCGCCGGCGGTGTTCGCGCTGCCGTTCTTCAACCTCTATTCCGCGGTCGGGCTGTTCGACACGCCGTGGGCGGTGGCGCTGGCGCATTGCCTGTTCAACGTGCCGCTGGCGGTGTGGATTCTCGAAGGCTTCATGTCGGGCGTGCCGCGGGAGATCGACGAGACCGCGGCGATCGACGGCTACTCGTTCCCGCGCTTCTTCATCAGGATCTTCATGCCGCTGATCGCGTCGGGCATCGGGGTCGCGGCGTTCTTCTGCTTCATGTTCTCGTGGGTCGAACTGCTGCTCGCCCGCACGCTGACCTCGGTCGACGCCAAGCCGATCGCCGCCACCATGACCCGCACGGTCTCGGCCGCCGGCATGGATTGGGGCCTGCTGGCGGCGGCGGGCGTTCTGACCATCGTTCCGGGGGCGCTCGTGATCTGGTTCGTGCGCAACTACATCGCCAAGGGCTTCGCCCTCGGCCGGGTGTGATCGGGAGACGACGCGATGCCTGATTTCGCCTGGATGGCGTGGACGTGGCAGACCGCGACCTTCTTCGCGGTCATCGCCGGCCTGCTCGCCCTGATGACCGCGCTCGCGGTGTCGCGGCCGGAGACCGAGCGGGTCGGGATCCTGCGCATCCCGACCACGCGGGGCGACCGGCTGTTCCTGACGCTCGTCGGCGCCGCCTTCATCAACCTCGCGTGGCTCGGCCTCGTCGGCCCGAGCCTCGAATGGGCGCTCGCGCTCTCGCTCGTTTACGGGGCGGTGATGTTCCGCTTCGCTTAAGAAGGCCCGTCGCCACGTCCGGCAGCCAGCCGGCATCAGGCGGGTCGGTCACCACCGAGGGAGGACAACGATGATGAAACGCCACGCCCTGCTCACCGCCGCGAGCGCCCTCGCGCTCGGCCTCGCCGCCGGACCGGCCCTGGCCGGGATGGAGGAGGCCAAGCGCTGGGTCGACACCGAGTTCCAGCCCTCGACCCTGTCGAAGGAGGAGCAGCTCAAGGAGATGCAGTGGTTCGTCGATGCGGCGAAGCCCTTCGCCGGCATGGAGATCAACTTCGTCTCCGAGACCATCACCACGCACGAATACGAGGCCCGCACGCTGGCCAAGGCGTTCTCTGAGATCACCGGGATCAAGCTGCGCCACGACCTCCTGCAGGAGGGCGACGTGGTCGAGAAGATCCAGACCCAGATGCAGTCGGGCAAGAACATCTACGACGGCTGGATCAACGATTCCGACCTCGTCGGCACCCATTTCCGCTACGGCCAGACCGTCGCCCTGTCGGACTTCATGCAGGGCGAGGGCAAGGACGTCACCTCGCCGACCCTCGACCTCGACGACTTCATCGGCAGGTCGTTCGGCACGGGCCCGGACGGCAAGCTCTACCAGCTTCCCGACCAGCAGTTCGCCAATCTGTACTGGTTCCGCTACGACTGGTTCACCCGCCCCGACCTCAAGGAGAAGTTCAAGGCCAAGTACGGCTACGAGCTGGGCGTGCCGGTCAACTGGTCGGCCTACGAGGACATCGCCGAGTTCTTCACCAACGACGTGAAGGAGATCGACGGCGTCAAGGTCTATGGCCACATGGACTACGGCAAGAAGGACCCCAGCCTGGGCTGGCGCTTCACCGATGCGTGGCTGTCGATGGCCGGCAACGGCGACCGCGGCATCCCGAACGGCAAGCCGGTCGACGAGTGGGGCATCCGCATGGAGGGCTGCCGCCCGGTCGGCTCGTCGATCGAGCGCGGCGGCGACACCAACGGCCCGGCCGCGGTCTACTCGGTCACCAAGTACGTCGACTGGCTCAAGAAGTACGCCCCGCCCCAGGCCGCCGGCATGACCTTCTCGGAGTCGGGCCCGGTGCCCTCGCAGGGCAACGTCGCCCAGCAGATGTTCTGGTACACCGCCTTCACCGCCGACATGGTCAAGCCCGGGCTGCCGGTGGTGAACCAGGACGGCACGCCGAAGTGGCGCATGGCGCCCTCGCCGAAGGGGCCGTACTGGAAGGACGGCATGAAGCTCGGCTACCAGGATGCCGGTTCGCTCACCCTGCTGAAGTCGACCCCCCTGGAGCGGCGCAAGGCGGCGTGGCTTTACCAGCAGTTCATCGTCTCCAAGTCCGTCAGCCTGAAGAAGAGCCACGTCGGCCTCACCTTCATCCGCGAGAGCGACATCTGGGACAAGTCCTTCACCGAGCGGGCGCCGAAGCTCGGCGGCCTCGTCGAGTTCTACCGCTCGCCGGCCCGCGTGCAGTGGACCCCGACCGGCGTCAACGTGCCGGACTACCCCAAGCTCGCCCAGCTCTGGTGGCAGAACATCGGCGACGCCTCCTCGGGCGCCAAGACCCCGCAGGCGGCGATGGACGCGCTCGCCAACGCCCAGGACGACGTGATGGCGCGCCTGGAGCGCTCGAAGGTCCAGGGCGAGTGCGGCCCGAAGCTGAACCCGAAGACCTCGGCCGAGCACTGGTACGAGCAGGCCAAGAAGGACGGCACGCTGGCGCCGCAGCGCAAGCTCGCCGACGAGAAGCCGAAGGGTGAGACGGTCGACTACGACACCCTCATCAAGAGCTGGCCGGCCTCGCCGCCCAAGCGCAGCTGACCGCCAGAGAGCCGGGGCTTCCAGCTCCGGCTCTCCTTTCCGCGCGGCCGGGTTCCGCTATCCTGGCAACCGACGCTGCCACGGAGGTTGTCATGGCCTACTACTCACTCGAAGACGCCATCGCCCGCCTGCCCGAACTGCTCGCCAAGGCGACGGAGGGCGAGGAGGTCATCATCACCCGCCTCGACGAGGATCTGATCCAGCTCGTGCCGGCCGAGCCTCGGCCGATGACGAAGGAGGAGATCGACTGGCTGCGCGCCAATCGCGTGACCCTCTCCGAGCCCGTCGACTTCACCGCGCTCGTCCGCGAGATGCGGGATGAAGGCGTGTGAGCCGCATCTATTGCGACACCAACATCCTGCTTCCCGCCTTCGTGAAGGAAGCGGAGAGCCTCCGGATCGAGGCATGGCTGCACGATCCGGCGGTTCAGCCCGTCCTCTCCGACCTCGTCGTGCTGGAATTCTCGGCGACACTGTCCCGGCTGGTCCGTGAGCGAAGGGCGAAGGTGGACGAGGCGCGGGAGGTGGTCAGAGTCTTCACGATCTGGCGCCAAGCCCGCGGCCGCCCGCTGACCATCACCCGGCAGATGTTCGCCCTCGCCCGAATCATCGTCGAGGACGCGACCCTCGGCGTGCGCGGGCCCGACGCCCTGCACCTCGCGCTGCTGCAGGTCACGGGCCTGCCCTTCGCGACCTTCGACGCGCGGCTCGCCCGGGCGGCCGCCGGCCTCGGCCTGACCACGATGGAACCGCCACCCCTCTGACGAGCCGATCCATGTCCTCCCTCATCCTCGCCATCGACCAGGGCACCACCTCCTCGCGCGCCCTGCTGTTCCGGCCCGACACCGCGATCGCGGCCAGCGCGCAGGCGGAGTTTCCGCAGCACTTCCCGGCCTCGGGCTGGGTCGAGCACGAGCCGGAGGACCTCTGGCGCACCACCCTCGACACCTGCCGGGCGGCGCTGAAGCAGGCCGGCGCCGGGGCCGGCGACGTGGCGGCGATCGGCATCACCAACCAGCGCGAGACGACGGTGGTGTGGGACCGGAGCACCGGCGAGGCGGTGCACCGCGCGATCGTCTGGCAGGACCGCCGCTCGGCCGCGATCTGCGCCCGGCTCAAGGCGGACGGGCACGAGCCGCTGTTCTCCGCCCGGACCGGGCTGATCCTCGACCCGTACTTCTCCGGCACCAAGATCGCCTGGATCCTCGACAACGTGCCGGGCGCCCGCGCCCGGGCCGAGGCCGGGGAACTCGCCTTCGGCACGGTCGACTCCTATTTGCTGTGGCGCCTCACCGGCGGCCGGCTCCACGTCACCGACGCCACCAACGCCTCGCGCACCCTGCTCTACGACATCCATCGCGGCGCCTGGGACGAGGAGCTGATGGGGCTGCTGGGCGTGCCCGCCGCGATGCTGCCGGAGGTGCGCGACTCCTCGGGCGATTTCGGCACCACCGACCCGGAGCTGTTCGGGGCCGCGATCCCGATCCGCGGCGTCGCCGGCGACCAGCAGGCCGCCACCGTGGGGCAGGCCTGCTTCCGGCCCGGCATGGTCAAGTCGACCTACGGCACCGGCTGCTTCGCGCTGCTCAATACCGGCGCCCAGCCGGTCGCCTCGAAGAACAAGCTGCTCACCACCATCGCGTACCAGATCGGGGGGCAGCGCACCTACGCGCTGGAGGGCTCGATCTTCGTCGCCGGCGCCGCGGTGCAGTGGCTGCGCGACGGCCTGAAGGTCATCGGCTCGGCCGCCGAGACCGGGGAGCTGGCCGAGCGCGCCGACCCGGCCCAGGACGTCTACCTCGTGCCGGCCTTCGTCGGCCTCGGTGCGCCGCACTGGGAGCCCGACGCCCGCGGGGCTCTGTTCGGGCTCACCCGCGGCACCGGCCCGGCGGAACTCGCCCGCGCCGCCCTGGAGAGCGTGTGCTACCAGACCGCCGACCTTCTCGACGCGATGCGGGCCGACTGGCCCGACGGCGACGGCCGCGACACGGTGCTCCGGGTCGATGGCGGCATGGTCGCGTCGGACTGGACGATGCAGCGCCTCGCCGACCTGCTCGCCGCCCCGGTCGACCGCCCGGTCATCAAGGAGACGACGGCGATGGGGGCGGCCTATCTCGCCGGCCTCGCGGTCGGGATCTATCCCGAGCCCGAGCACTTCGCCGACCATTGGCGGCTGGAGCGCCGGTTCGCCCCGGCGATGGAGGAGCGGGTGCGAGAGCGCCGTCTGGCCGGGTGGCGCAAGGCGGTGTCGTGCCTCGTCGGGCGGTAGGAACGGTCCCGGGCGAGCCAGGCCAACGGGGCGGAAGACCGATGCTCGAGCCCGGGACCAGCGGCAAGGATCCTGAAATCCACCGCCGCTGCGACTGATCTGGGGTGGCGCGGGCGCCGCGGTGAGGGGGCCGGCGCGAATGCCGCAGGCGGACCGCCTGCCCGCTCAGCGGCCGGTGGCGCCGCGCGCCCCGGGCTCGCCGGCCCCGGTGGCGCTGCCGGCCGGCTGGCCCGGGCCGGATCCTCCGCTCGACGGGCCGGTGGTGCCGGTGGTCAGGCTGCCGTGTCCGGCCCCCGCGCCGCCCTGCCGGGAGGCGCCGGACTGGCCGCTCGCGCCGGTGCTGCTCGGGCTCGACGGGTCCGCACCGCGGCCGGTGCCGGACCCTGCGGCCCCGCCTCCCTGGGCGAGGGCGGGCGCGGTCCCTGCGAGCAGCAGAACGGCGAGGGCGAGGGCGAGGGGACGACGAGAGACCGTCATGGGCATCACTCCTGGATCCGGCGGCGGTCGGGCCGCCGGTACGCCCCAACCCAACGCCCGGGCCAGCCGGAAGATCGCCCGGTTCAGGCCGGCGGCGGCTGGCGCCGGAGGATCCGGTCCTCGAACCAGCCGCGCAGCAGCTCGCGCTCGTAGGCGAGGCCCGAGGCCGACGACAGGGTGCGGGCCCGCAGCAGGAAATTGATGTCGCTCACCGTCTCCTGCGCCGACAGCACCGGGCGGCCGCGCCGGGTCAGGGTGTAGCGCAGGCGGAAGCGCGGCGGGCTCACGTCGGTGACCACCCGCAGGCCGGTGCCGGCCCCCGGCCGCTCGAACCCGGCGAGGTCGATGTCGAGCACCTCGACCGCCAGCGTCTCGCCGGGCGGCAGGCGCCGGACGAGGTCGCGGACGATGCGTTCGACCTCCGCCAGGGTCACCCGCAGCGACAGGCCCGAGCCCCACCGGTTCTCCGCGTCGGTGTAGCGCTCGGGCATGACGAAGCGCAGGCTCAGCGGAGCCTGGGCCCCGGCGGGGACCGGGGCCAGCAGGGCGAGGGCGAGAAGCGCTCCGGCCCTCCTCCGGCTCATACGAAATCCGATTGATTGCCTCAGGCGATCCCTACGGGATCGCGTCGCCATGCGGATTCCGGCTTCGCTCATGCGCCGCGCGGGCTGGTGATACGAGATTCGGACGTCGTCTTCCGGATCTCGTCTCACTGCTTGGCCCGGTTGATGATCGCGAGCAGCGCCCGGGCCACCGGCTCTGTGATGGTGCGGCGGTACTTGCGGTGGACGAGCTGGCCGTTGTGGTAGATGTCCTGCTCGACGTAGAGGCGCTCTCCGTCCCAGCGGACGACGTTGTCGGATTCGGTGGTTTCCTCGACGCCCAGGTCGTTGCGCAGGGTCGGGGCGCTGGTGCTGCTGAACATTGGGGCTTCGCCTCCCGATCGCGGCCCGCCGGGCCGGACGCCGTTGATACACGTCCCGGCGGCGGCGCGCACGCGGATCCGGCGTCACGAATCGGCCGGGTCCTGCCGCCGCGCCGCCCGGATGCCGGGTGCGGCGAGGGCGGCCAGGAAGGCGGCGGCGGCGAGCAGCAGCCACGCCCCCGCCAGCCGGTAGGCGACGACGCCGACGACCCCGCCGGCCAGGAACGCCGCGACCGTGACGCCGTGCAGCCGCAGCGTCTCGCGGTTGCGGACCGCCTCCGGCGAGGCGGGATCGCCGCGCTGGTCGATGAGGTTGGCGAGCCCGATGCCGATGTCGGTGACCATGCCGGTGACGTGGGTGGTGCGCACCCGGGCCCCGGACAGGCGGGTCACCACGGCGTTCTGCAAACCCAGCAGCAGGCTGAGGCCGAGGATGAGGCCGAACCCGCGCACCCCCGGCGCCCCCCGCAGGTCGAGGCCGCCGAGTAATGCCAGCAGCACCGCCTCGGCCAGGATGCTGTAGGCGTAGACCCCGCGGATGCGCCGGCGGCGCCCGAGATTGATGAGCAGGGTCGAGGCCATCGCGCCGAGCACGAAGGCGGCGACGAGGACGAGCGCCTGGGCGGCGAGCCGCAGGTCGCCGAGGCCGAGATGGTCGGCGAGCGTCGAGACGTGGCCGGTCATGTTCGAGGAGAACAGCCCGACGGCGTCGAAGCCGGCGGCGTTGAGCGCCCCGGCGGTACCGGCGAGCGACCACGCCAGCCGCCGGTCGGCCTGGGGCGTGCGCGCGAGGCCCTCGTGGATCAGCATGGCTCCGCTTGTAGCGGGCGGCACGGAGGCCGGGGAAGATGCCTGGGTCTCAGGCCGGCAGCCGGCGGGGATCGGCGAGATCCCTGCGGATCCGCTGCGCGGCCTCCTGCACGGCCGGGTCTGTCCGGTCGCGGGGCTGGGGCGCCGCGAGGGCGTGGGTCGCCACGATGCGGCCCGGCTTGCCCGCCAGCACCACGACCCGGTCGGCGAGATGGACCGCCTCCTCGATGTCGTGGGTGACGAACAGGACGGTCTGGCCGGAGGCGCGGCGCAGCCGGGTGAGCTCGTCCTGGAGGCTCTCGCGGGTGAGCGCGTCGAGGGCCGAGAACGGCTCGTCCATCAGCAGCACGTGCGGCTCGACCGCCAGAGCCCGGGCGAGGGCGACCCGCTGGCGCTGGCCGCCGGAGAGCTGGAACGGCCAGCGGGCGGCGAGGTCGGCCAGCCCGACCCGCTCGAGGGCGGCGAGCGCCCGCCGGCGCCGCTCGGCCCGCGTCAGCCGCAGCTTCTCGAGCCCGAACGCGACGTTGTCGACCACCCGCCGCCACGGCAGCAGGCGCGAATCCTGGAACACCAGGGCGACGGCGCGCCGCCCGGGCTCGGGCGGGCTCACCGTCACGGTGCCGGCGCTCGGCGGCACGAGGCCGGCGATCACCCGCAGCAGCGTCGACTTGCCGACGCCCGAGGCCCCGACGATGGCCAGGAACTCCCCCGGCACGATGTCGAGGTCGAGGTCCGACAGCACCGTCGTGCGGGTGCCGTCGCGGGTGAAGGCCAGGGCGAGGCCCCGGATCCCGATCAGGCCCGCCATCGCAGCATCCGGCGCTGGAGGGCGGTGAAGGCGGCGTCGAACACGCCGTAGAGCAGCGCCATGGTGAGCATGTAGACGACCACGATCTCGGTCGCGAGCAGGGTCGAGGCCTGCATCATCCGCTGGCCGAGCCCGGCGACGCCGAAGATCTCGGCCGCCACCACCGCCATCCAGGCCTGCCCGATGGCGGTGCGCACCCCGACCAGGATGCCCGGCACGGCGGCCGGCCACACCACCTTGACGAGCCGCTCGGGCGCCGAGCGGAAGCCGAACGCCTCGGCGAGCTCGACGAGGTCGCGGTCGACCCCCCGGATCGCTCCGTGGCTGGCGAAGTAGACGATCCAGAACACCCCGACCGCGACGATGAACACCGCCGCCGCCGGGCTGACCCCGAACCAGATGATCGCGAACGGGACCCAGGCGAGGCCCGGCACCGGGCGCAGCACCCGCACCACCCAGGCGGTCAGCCCTTCCGCGGTGCGGAACAGGCCGGTGAGGGTGCCGGCCGCGAGCCCGAGGCCGATGCCGAGCCCGAGGCCCAGGAGATAGTGGCCGAGGCTGCCGCCGATGGCGGCGAGCCACTGGCCGGAGCGCAACTCGCGCAGGAACGCCTCGGGCACCGCCGAGGGCGGCGGCAGGAAGGCCGGGTTGACGAGCCCGGCGCGCGGGACCGCCTCCCAGAGGCAGAAGAAGGCGGCGAGCCCGGCGAGCGGGAGCAGGGCCGCGGTGCGCCGCCGCCTCACCGGCCGGCGACCGCGCGCTCGTAGAAGCGCGGCTCGAACAGGCCGTCGAGGGGGACCTCGCGGTCGAGGGCGCCGATCTTCACCTGATAGCGCTGCATCGCGGCGGTCGCCGCGACGATGGCGCGGGGATCGGCGGCGAAGCGGGTCGCTGGCGAGGCCAGCGCCCGGCGGATCGTGGCGCCGTCGACGAGGCCCTTGCCGAGCGCCGCCTCGACGATCGGCGCGACCCGGTCGGGCTCGCGCCGGATCAGGTCCACGGCCCGCACCACGCCCGACACCAGGGCCTCGGCGGTCGCGGGCTCGCGGTCGAGGACCGCGCGGGTGACGGCCACCACGGTGCCCGGCTGGTCGGGGAACATCGCGCCGCCGAGCGCCACGAGGCGGATCGCCGGGTCGCGGCCGGTGACGATCGCGACGGCCGGCTCGCGCAGGGTGCCGCCCTCGACGGCGCCGGCCAGGATCGCCTGCTGGGTCGCGTCGATCCCCATCGAGACGATCGAGACGTCCTTCGGGTCGGCCTTGGCGACCTCCCACAGCCAGTGCTGGAGCGTCGTGTTGGGCACCGAGCCGAGGGGCTGGGTGGCGAGCCGGGCCGGGGCGCCGGCGGCGGCGCGGTAACGGCGGAACGCTTCGGCCGGCGCCACGCCGGGCTCGAAGTGGCGGGCGAGGCGCGCCCCGGCGACGAAGACGTTCTCCTCGACGGCGGTGGCGGCCACGACCTTGACGTCGATACCGCGGGAGCGGGCGACGCCGAGCGGCGCCACGCCGGCGACGTAGACGTCCAGAGTGCCCGAGGCGAGGGCCTGGATCATGTTGGGGCCCGACTCGAAGGTCGTGACCTGGAGCGCGATCCCGGCCTCCTTGAGCCAGCCCTCGCGCTCGGCGACGAAGACCGGCGCGGCGGCGAGGATCGGGATCACACCGACCCGCAGCGGCGCAGTGCGGGCCTGCGCCCGTGCCGGCCCCGGCCGGGCGAGGGCCGCACCGGCGGCGAGGGTCGCGCCTGCACCCAGGATGTCGCGTCGCGTGAAGGTCATGGCGGGCCGGTGGAGCGGAAGGGAGAGGAGCGTGGCCTTAGGCCATTCCGCGACGCGAAGACAAGAAACCCCGAAAAATTAGAATATTATCCCATATATCACGGATAACATAGAAGATGATTATCTCTCTCGCGCCTGCGAGAGAAAGTCCGGCTTCGCCCCGCCGGGGCCCGATGGTGAACGCTGCCCTGCCGCCCCCCCTCGATTTGTCCCCCCGCCCGAAACCCGCGCTCCACCACCGCCGCGACGAACCGGCCCGTTCGCGTCGCGGATACCCCACGGCCGGTGGAGCGGTCGGAGTCCCTCAACCCGTCTCCGGCAAGACCGGGCTCGACGGACGGGCGCGTCGGGACGGACCCGGCGCGGCCGGTCCGCGGGCGCCGCGGCGCCCGTCACCGGCAAGGAGAGGCCCGGCCACGACCATCCGCCCCGATCTCGTCTACCGGAGCGTCCTGCGGGGACCGCGGGACCCGTCGCTGCTGCGCGACGAGCTCCTGAGCGAGATCGTCGCCGCCTCGCCCCGCCGGCGCCCGGACCACGCCGCGATCGTGTCCGGCGACGAGCGGATCACCGATGCCGAGCTGGAGGCCCGCGCCGACCGCTTCGACACGATCGAGATCGGCGACCAGTGCTTCGTCGCCGACGAGGTGGTCGGCGACGAGGAGATCCGCCGCGGCTGGATGACGACCCGGCGCGTCCGCACCGGCGCGCGGGTCTTCCTCGGCAACGATTCGGTGCTGCCGCCGGGCGCCGACATCCCCGACGGCTGCCTCATCGGCATCAAGTCGAAGCCGCCGGCCGACGCGATGGCGCCGGGCGAGATCCGGTTCGGCAGCCCGCCGCTGCGCCTGCCGGTGCGCCAGCGCGTCGAGGGCGCGGCCGGCGCCACCACCTTCCGGCCCCCGGCGTGGCGCCGATGGCTGCGGGCGGTGTTCGAGCTGTTCAGCGCCTCGATGCCGACGATGATGTTCATCACGCTGGGCACCTACGCGGCGGAATACGTCCTCCTGCCCGCGGTGCGGTCGCAGGGCGCCGGCCCCTTCGCGCTGATCTTCGTCGCCACCGGCACGGCCTGCGCGCTGCTGCTGGCCGGGACGGTGCTCGCCGTGAAGTGGCTGACGATGGGCCGCTACACCCCGGGCCACCGCGGCCTGTGGTCGTGGTGGGCCCTGCGCACCGAGGCGGTGACCACGCTGTACTGGGGCACCGCCGGGGCGATCCTGCTCGACGCCCTGCGCGGCACGCCGATGCTGCCGGTCGCCCTGCGGCTGTTCGGCGCCCGGGTCGGGCACGGGGTCTTCCTCGACAGTACCGACCTCACGGAGTTCGACTGCGTGCGCATCGGCGATCACGCGGCGATCAACGCCACCGCCAACCTGCGGACCCACCTGTTCGAGGACCGGGTGATGAAGGTCGGGACGATCGCGGTCGGGCGCGGCGTCAGCGTCGGCGCCCTGACGACGGTGCTGTACGACACCCGGATCGGCGACGACGCCCGCCTCGGCCCGCTCGCCATCGTGCTGAAGGGCGAGGGTCTCCCGCCGCACACCGAATGGACCGGCGCCCCGGCCCGGCCGCGGCCGGTGGCGCGGGCGGCGTGATCGGGGCCGGCGGCGGCCTCCCCAGCGGAACCCCTGCCGCCGGCTCGCGTCCTCGGATACAAGGCAGGGCAACGCAGACCGTGCCCGAGGCGGACGACCCGATCCATGCAGGACCTGACCCGCGACCATTCCGACGAATCCGCCCTGGTCGATGCCGAGCGGCATTCCGCCGGCTTCCGTCAGGTCCGCGAGGCGCGCCGGCTCGAACTGGTCGAGGATTACGTCGAGCTGATCGCCGACCTCATCGGCGACGGCGGCGAGGCGCGGCAGGTCGACATCGCCGCCCGCCTCGGCGTCGCCCAGCCCACCGTCGCCAAGATGCTCAAGCGCCTCGCCGAGGACGGGCTGGTGCAGCAGCGCCCCTATCGCGGCGTCTTTCTCACCGAGGCCGGCCGGGCGCTCGCCGCCGAGGCGCGGGAGCGCCACCGCATCGTCGAGGGGTTTCTGCTCGCCCTCGGCGTCAGCCCCGACGTGGCGCGCTGCGACGCCGAGGGCATCGAGCACCATGTCAGCCGCGAGACCCTGGAGGCTTTCCGCCGCTTCACCGCCGGGCGTACCGGCGCGTGAGCGGCGGGTCGCGGTTCAGGCGGTGAGCCAGGGAAGGTCGCCGGATTCGTCCCAGGCGCACGCGCCCGCGAGGTCGGCCGCGAACATCGCGTCGAGACGCCGCCGCTCGGCCTCGACCACCGGGCCGTCCACAGCCACCGGGCGGCAGCGGCCGGGCGCCTGTGCCGGCACGAACTCCGGGTCGTGCAGCGGCGCGTCGGAGCCGGCGAACCAGGGACGCGAGCCGAGATCGAGGTAGCTCTCCGCCGGCAATCCTTCGGCGAGCAGGATGTCGTGGGCATCCAGTTCGACGTGCCAGTAGGTCACCGCCCCGACCGGCATCCGGGCGAGGCTGGTGCCGTTGACGAGGCTCATCACCGGCACGAGGTGGTCGCCGACCAGCACCGGGTGGCCCGGCGAGAGCAGGAGGTCGCGCACGGGCAGGCCGTCCCCGAACGCTCCGGCGCGGATGCGCACCGGCTGCTGGCTGAAGGCCAGGGGGCGGCCACCGCCGTCGAGGGTGCGCGCGCCGATCCAGCGGACCGGGCGCGTCGCGCCGCCGACCGTGACCGCGCGATCGCCGACGCGAAGCTCCTCCACCGCGACCTCGCCGCGCGCCGTGCGGAGGCGGGTGCCGGTGGCAAAGCAGATCACGTCGGCGACGAACACGTCGTCGACGCTGTTGGTGTCGTTGGGCACGAGGTTGGTGGCGCGACTGTCGAAGGCGACGCGGCTGCCGTCGGACGACAGGGTGGGGCTGACGAAGTTGGCGCCGTTGCTCTGGGTCCCGTCGGCGGCGGTGGAGACGCGGGTGAGCGTGCCGGTGGTCAGGTCCTTCACGAACACGTCGGTCGACAGGTTGGTGTCGCCGGGTACGAGGTTGTCGGCGAAGCTGGTGAACGCGACCTTGGTTCCGTCGGCGGAGATCCGGGCGATGCCGGTGGCATCGCCGCTGCTCTGGGTGCCGTCGCTGGCGGTGGAGACGCGGGTGATGGCGCCCGTGGTCAGGTTCTTCACGAACACGTCGGCGCCGAGGTTGGTGTCGCCCGCCACGAGGTTGTCGGCGCGGCTGACGAAGGCGACGAGGTTGCCGTCGCGCGACAGCGAGGCGCCGGTGCTGACGCCGTTGCCCTGGCTGCCGTCGGCGGCGGTCGAGGCCCTGGTGATCGCGCCGGTGGTCAGGTTCTTGACGTAGACGTCGGTGACGCCATTGGTGTCGCCGGCCACGAGGTTGGTGGCGTCGCTCTGGAAGGCGACGTGGCGGCCGTCGACGGACATCGACGCGAGGACGCTGCCGGCATCGGCCTGGGTCCCGTCGGCGGCGGTCGAAACGCGGGTGAGCGTGCCGGTGATCAGGTCCCTGACGAAGACGTCGGAACTGACGTTCGTGTCGTTCGGCAGGAGATTCGTGCTGCGGCTCGCGAACGCGACCGTCCGGCCGTCGCCCGACAGCGACACGTCCGAGGTGTCCTGGTTCCCGCGGGTGCCGTCGGCGGCGGCCGACGCGATGGTGAACGCGCCGCTTCCCAGAGTCTTGACGACGGCCTGGGCCGATCCGCCGGGGATGCCGAGGTTGCTCCGGAACGCCACGGCGCTGCCGTCGGCGGCGAGCGAGGGCGCGACATTGAAGCTGTCGATCGGCGTGCCGTCGCCCAGTTCCGAGGCCCGGGTCACCGCGCCCGTGGTCAGGTTCTTGACGTAGACGCCGAGGGTCAGCGGCGCCGCGGCCGGGGCGACGAGGTCGCTCGCCTGGCTCTGGAAGGCGACGAGGGTGCCGTCGCCGGAGATCGAGGCTCCGCTGGCCGAGCCGTCGCTCTGGGATCCGTCCGGGTTGGTCGAAGCGCGGGTGATGCTCATCGGCTGTGTCCTCTCCGCGCGACGCGGCGTCGGCCGGCCCGGGCTGGATCGTGGATCGGGGGCGTCGTCGAGTCGGGGGTGGGTCGATCATCGGCCGCCGGCCGGGATCCGCCGTCGCGGAGTGGGATCGTCGCCGGAGACGAGACCCGCCCGCGGGACAGCCCGGGCAGGCATGCCGCAGGGTCGCGGCGATCCGTGCCGGGAGGATGACTTGCGGGCCGATCGCGGATTCTCGCCGGTGTAGTCATGGGATGCATGCGCAAGTCGAGGACCGCGTCGCCCGCAGGTCGGGCGGAGCGCGGCGATCGGCCATCGGATTGGTTCTCGGCGCGATTTAAACGGGATGATGAGGATCCGGTCCAGCCGGATCCTCGCATCATCCGATGCACGTGACTCGAACGTGCCAATTTTGCGACATCATCTTTTCGGATGAGGCCGGCCAATACTTATAGTACTGCCGATCTGATACCTACGGAGCTGTCGCCACGATGCTGCAAGCCTGTGGCAAAGCAGCGATCGATGGCGTCGTTCTGCGATCGAACCGTCGTGGTTCCGTCATCGCAACACTGAGCAACAATGTCGGACGCGGTGTGCCTTTGCGGCGCAATGCTCTCGACGACCTGGGATCCACCGGGACGACGGCGGCCGATGCCTGGACGCAGGCGGTCGGCGCCAGAAGGCCCGAAACCCGCCGGGCTGGGCCGGCGGGCGTGGTCGAGGGGATTGTCCGGCTCCGCCGCCGGTGCGCCGCCTCAGCGCGGGATCAGCACCCAGTAGTCGAGGTCGAGGATCACCGCCGGGTCGACCCCGTCGCCGACCTTGTCCGGGAAGGCGCCGCAGGGCTGGTTCTTGGTCGCGACGGTGCGCAGGCGCAGCGCCCCGACGTCGCTGCGGCCGGGCAGGTCGGCGACGTCGAGCACCTCGCTCCAGGCGTAGACGGTGTCACCGGAGAACAGCGGCGCGACGTGGCGCCCGGCATTGATGCCGGCGATCGAGAAGGCGTTGGCGAGCCCGTTGAAGCTCAAGGCCCGGGCGAGCGAGATGACGTGGCCGCCATAGATCAGCCGGCGCCCGAACCGGGTGTCCCTGGTCGCCAGCGCGTCGAAATGCACCTTGGCGGTGTTCTGGAACAGCCGGGTGGCGATCTGGTGCTCGGCCTCCTCGACGGTCATGCCGTCGACGTGGTCGATGCGCTCGCCCGGCGCATAGTCGCCGAACCGGTGCGGGCTGCCGGCGAGCGCCGCGTCGTAGGCCGCCGGGTCGAGGAGCGGCAGGCTGGCAGCGAGGTCGGCCGGCGCCACCGCCTTGGCGAGGTCCGGCACCGCCTCGGCGGCGATGGCCGCCGCGGGGTCGCGCTTGCGCACCAGCACCCAGCGGCAATAGCTCAGCACCGCCTCGCCCGCCGCGTCGTACCCGGTCGAGCGCACGTACACGACGCCGGTCTGGCGGTTGGAGCTTTCCTTGAGGCCGATCACCTCGGAGACCGAGGACAGGGTCTCGCCCGGATAGACCGGCCGCAGGAAGCGGCCCTCGGCATAGCCGAGATTGGCCAGCGCGTTGAGCGAGATGTCCGGCACGGTCTTGCCGAACACGACGTGGAACACCAGGAGATCGTCGAGCGGCGCGCGCCGGTAGCCGAAGCCGGTCGCGAAGGCGTCCGAGGACTGCACCGCGAAGCGCGGCCCATAGAGCGCGGTGTAGAGCGCCACGTCGCCCTCGGTAACGGTGCGCGGCGTGGCGTGGCGGATGGTCTCGCCGAGACGGAAATCCTCGAAGAAGCGGCCCGGATTGGTCTTCATCGTCGCCCCTGGGTGCGGAGGGGCCGCGCGCAGCCCCGCTTGTCGAGAGCGGATGTCGCATGACGCGCGTCAGGCCGCGACAGGTTCTTTCGTCGATCCTCGCATCGGATCAGCCGCCGGCCGCGGCGGCGAGGCGGCGAGCGAGGTCGGGGCCGTCGCCGACGATGCGGAAGGTCTTGATCCGGGCGGTGGCGCCGGCGGCGAGGTGTATCGCCGCGGCAGGGCAGCCGAGGGCCTGCCGCAGCACGGCCCGGATCGCCGCGTTGGCGGCGCCGTCCTCCGGCGCCGCCCGGACCCGGACCTTCAGCACGGCGAGGCCGTCGGCCCGGACCTCGATGCCGTCGATCCCGTCGCGCCCGCCCCGCGGCGTGGCGCGCACCCGCAGGTCGAGCCCTTCGGGCCGGACCTGCCAGGGCAGGGCGGGCGCGCTCACGCGTTCAGGCGAGGCCGGCGAACAGCTCGAACATCAGGTTGCGCAGGAAGAACAGCCCGAGGACCAGGATGATCGGCGAGATGTCGATGCCGCCGAGATTGGGCAGGACGCGGCGGATCGGACGCAGCACGGGGTCGGTGACCCGGAACAGGAAGTCGCCGATCTGCGACACGATCGGGTTGCGCACGTTGACCACGTTGAACGCGACGAGCCAGCTCAGCACCGCGCTGGCGATCAGCAGGTAGACGTAGATCGTGATGATGTTGTCGATGAGCCAGAGAAGCGAGCGCATGCGCGGCGTAGGTCCTCGTTGCCCGGCCCGTCGCTGCGCGGTGCGGAGCGCATGGTCGATGCGGGAAGGGAATTGACACGCTGAGGAGGGCCGTCCATAAGGCGCCCACCCCGGACGGGGCTGTAGCTCAGATGGGAGAGCGCCGCAATCGCACTGCGGAGGTCAGGGGTTCGAATCCCCTCAGCTCCACCAACCACCCCGCGGAACGGTTGATCGTTCCTGACGGCGGTTGGTGAGACCGGTTGGTAACCCGAACAATCGAACCGTTCAGAACGTCGGCGGCGTGCAGGCGCTCACCACCTCGCACGGGTTCGGCCCGACGCAGCGGAAACGGTGCGGCCGGCGGCTGGTGAAGTAGTAGGCGTCCCCCGGTCCGAGGATGCGGCGCTCGTCGCCGACCGTCACCTCCAGCCGCCCCGACAGCACGATCCCGCCCTCCTCGCCGTCATGGACCAGCGGCACCCGCCCGGTATCGGCGCCGGGCTCGTAGCGCTCCCGGAGGATCTGGAGCGCGCGGCCGAACAGGCTGTCGCCGACCTGCCGGTAGGAGATCCGGCCCTTGCCGATCTCCACCAGGTCCTCGGCGGCGTAGAACGCCCGCTCGGCCGGCTCCGGCGCCAGGGAGAAGAACTCGGCCAGCCCGATCGGCACCGCGTCGAGGATGCGCTTGAGCGCCCCGACCGACGGGTTGCTCTGCCCGGATTCGATCAGCGAGATCGTCGAGTTCACCACCCCGGCGCGCTTGGCCAGCGCCCGCTGCGACAGGCCGTAGCGGATTCGCACGAGGCGCAGCCGCGCCCCCACCTCGTCGTTGCTCACCCCGGCTCCTGTTGAGGGTGTTGCGCAAGCCGCAACACTGCGGCGCTCCCCGAGCCGTGTCAAAGGCTTGCGGCCGACGAGAAAAGGTCTTGTTGGCCGCGCCGGAACGGCGAGTCTGGCGGCGACCGATCCCGCGAGCGGGACCACCAGGAACGCCCCGATGAACGCCCCGATCCGCACCAACCGCCCGAGCCTCGACGCCTACTGGATGCCGTTCACGGCCAACCGCCAGTTCAAGGCCGCGCCGCGCCTGCTCGTCGCGGCCGAGGGCATGCACTACACCGCCGACGACGGCCGCACCGTCCTCGACGGCACCGCCGGGCTGTGGTGCGTCAATGCCGGCCACGGCCGCCGCCGGATCGCCGAGGCGGTCGAGCGCCAGCTCGCCACCCTCGACTTCGCGCCCTCGTTCCAGATGGGCCACCCGGCCGCCTTCGCCTTCGCCGAGCGGCTGGCCGCCGTGGCGCCGGGGCCGGACGGACAGCGCCTCGACCGGGTGTTCTTCACCGGCTCGGGCTCCGAATCGGTCGACACCGCGCTCAAGATCGCGCTCGCCTACCAGCGCGCCATCGGCCAGGGCACCCGCACCCGGCTCGTCGGGCGCGAGCGCGGCTACCACGGGGTCGGATTCGGCGGCATCACGGTCGGCGGCCTCGTCAACAACCGCCGGGTGTTCCCGCTCCTGCCCGGGGCCGACCACCTGCGCCACACCCACGACCTCGCCCGCAACGCCTTCGTGCGCGGCCAGCCCGAGCACGGCGCCGAGCTCGCCGACGACCTCGAGCGGATGGTCGCCCTGCACGGGGCCGAGACGATCGCCGCGGTGATCGTCGAGCCGGTGGCCGGCTCGACCGGCGTGCTGGTGCCGCCGCTGGGCTACCTCGAGCGCCTGCGCGAGATCGCCACCCGCCACGGCATCCTGCTGATCTTCGACGAGGTCATCACCGGCTTCGGCCGCCTCGGCGCGCCCTTCGCCACCGACTATTTCGGCGTCGTCCCGGACCTCGTCACCACCGCCAAGGGCATCACCAACGGCACGATCCCGATGGGCGCGGTCTTCGCCGGCCGCCACGTCCACGACGCGCTGATGCACGGGCCCGAGGGCGCGATCGAGCTCTTTCACGGCTACACCTATTCCGGCCACCCGGTCGCCTGCGCGGCCGGCCTCGCCACCCTCGACATCTACGAGGAGGAGGGGCTGCTCACCCGCGCGACGGAGCTGCAGGAGGTCTGGCACGACGCGATGCACTCCCTGCGCGGGGCGCCGCACGTCATCGACGTCCGCACCATCGGCATGGTCGCGGGCATCGAGCTCGACCCGCGCGCCGGGGCGCCGGGGTCGCGGGCCTACGACGTGTTCGTCGACTGCTTCGAGAAGGGCCTGCTGATCCGCGTCACCGGCGACATCGTCGCCCTGTCGCCGCCGCTGATCGCCGAGCGCGCCGACATCGACACTATGGTGTCGATGCTCGGCGACGCGCTGAAGCGGGCGGCGTGATCCCGATCCTCGACCTGTTCGACGAGAGCCTCCACGGCAACGACCGGCTGTGGATGCCGTGCCGCGGACGCGACACGGCCGCACGGCTCGCGGGAGCGGTGCGGCCAGCGCGGGGGATGACCGCTCGGGCGGGGGAAGCGGAGCTCTGCCCGAGACGGATTCAGACGATGGTGACGTCGCCGGCGGTCAGCGTCGGGTTGCCCGACAGGGTCGCCAGCAGCACGTTGCCGCTCGCCGCCCCGCCCGGCTCCCACCACAGGCGGCCCGAGCCCGTCTCGTAGAACAGCGCCGCCGACGGGGCGCTCGTCGGAACCGCCATCCCGGTCAGCAGCCGGATCTCCGACAGGCGCGACGGATCGACGAGGCCCGACAGCTGCACCTCCAGCTTGTCCACCCCCGACGTGAAGTCCGTCACCGTGTCCATCGAGGTCTTGCCGTCCGCGGCGGCGAACACGAAGGTGTCGGCGCCCGCCCCGCCGGTGAGCCGGTCGTAGCCGATGCCGCCCGCCAGCCGGTCGTTGCCGGCTCCGCCGTCGATCGTGTCGCTGCCGGCTCCGCCGAGGAGCAGGTCGTCACCGTCCTCGCCGAACAGCAGGTCGGCGCCGTTGAGGCCGGCCAGCGTGTCGCCGCCGCCGCCGCCGCGCAGGATGTCGGCCGCCGCGCTGCCGGTGAGGCTGTCGTCGTAGCCCGAGCCGACGAGGGCCGAGATGCGGTTGTAGCGGTCGCCGGCGGCGTCGCCGGTGTTGTTGGCGGCATTGCCGAGGTCGGCGGTGAGGCCGGCTGCGGCGGAGGCGTAGGAGGCGGTGTTGGCGCCGTCGCCGCCGATGAGCTGGTCTGCGCCGGCGCCGCCGTCGAGGGTGTCGTCGCCGGCGCCGCCGTCGAGGCGGTCGTCGCCGGCACCGCCCGACAGCATGTCGTTGCCGCCGAGACCCTGGAGGACGTTGGCCAAGCCCGAGCCGACGATCGTGTCGCCGGAGGCGGTGCCGGTGGCATGGGCGATGCCGACCAGGGTGTCGCGGCCGCCGAAACCGTCCGTCGCGAGACCTCCCGCCAGGTTGACGGAAACGCCGGCGGTCCCGCCGTCGGCGGCGTCCAGGCTGTAATCGACGGTGTCGGAGGCGAGCGGGCTCGACCCGACGAACAGGTCGTCGCCGGCGAGGCCGACGAAGCGCGTTCCGCCGGGGCCGCTGCGCAGGGTGTTGGCGCCGGCGTTGCCGATCAGCGTGGTGCCGTACGGCGTCGCGGTGCTGGTGAGGGTCTCGAACCCGTCGGCGAGCCGGATGACGCCCCGGCCGGTGAACTCGACGGTGTCGATGCCCGCCGTCGCCGGCAGGAACGGCGCCACCGAGGCGTCGCCGACCGTCAGGACGCGGCTGCCGTCGGGATTGCGCCGCACCACCGCGTCGACCGCGTCGGTGAGGGCGACGTCCGTCGAACCCAGGACATCGCCCGACACGTCGTCGATCCTGCGGAACCGCAGCGTCTCGATCCCGGTGAGTTGATCGGTGCCCTGGTTGTCGACGGAGCCGGTGTCGATCACCGTGTAGACGTCGGTGTCGAGGTCGCGCACGACGACCAGCCGCGACAGGTCGCCCGCGTAGAGCGCGACGTCGATGCCGGTGCCGCCGTCGATCACGTCGTTGCCGGCACCGCCGCCGATCGTGTCGTTGTCGGCTCCGCCGGAGAGCGTGTCGTCGCCGGCCGCGCCGCTGAGCTTGTCGTTCTGGTCGTTGCCGGAGAGGCTGTCGTTCAGGGCGGTGCCGAACAGGTCGTCGATGACGCCGTCCACCCCGCCGCGGGACCGCCGGACCGCGCCGGTCGACACGGTGTTCTCGGTCGCGTAGGCGCGGATGTAGTCGATGCGCAGGCTCGGATCGTCGGCGAGCGTCCCGGCATTCGGCAGGCCGGCCCAGTTGCCGCCCACCGCGAGGTTGGCGATCATGTACATCGACCGGTTCTGGAGGTCGGCCGGCGTCGCGGCGCTGCCGACGGCCACGCCGTCGAAGTACCACGTGATGGTCTTCGGGCCCCAATCCATTCCGAAGGTGTGATAGTCGGCGTTGAGGTCCGGGGTCAGGTTCAGGAACGTGTCGGCCGTGCGCTTGCCGGTCACGCCGCTATGCGCGGCCACGAGGGAGTTGAACGGGCTCTGCCCGAGCATCTCGACCACGTCGAGTTCGGTGATCGCGCCGCCGTCGACCGGGAGCAGCCAGAATGCCGGCCACAGCGCCTGGCCGGCCGGCATCTTCGCGCGCATCTCGAAGTAGCCGTAGGTCTGCTGGAACGACGAGAAGCTCGAGATCAGGCCGGAATAGTACTTGCGGTTCCCGGCCCAGGACAGGGCTTGGGCCGGAGTCTCGCGCGCCGTGATCTCCAGGCTGCCGTCCTGCACCGAGAACGGGTTCAGGCCGAGGGCCTCCGGCGCCGACTTCGCCGGGGCGCCGCGAAACTCGGAATCGACGTAGACCTGCTGCTCGCCCCGGGTCGGATTGGTGAAGCCGGAGAAGCCGTCCCGCGGGAAACGGGTCGTCCAGGTGCCGTCGACGCCGTTGAAGCGGTCGAAGGTGTCGAACTCGTCGCCGAAGGTCTGGGTCCACTTCGAGGTGTCGAGGCCGGACCTGAAGTCGTCGGCGCTGAAGTTCTGGACGGCCTGGTTGAGGAAGCGCAGCGTCTCGCCGTTGCCGAGGTTCAGGACGACGGTGGTGTCGTCCTGAACCATCGCCGCCTTGATCTGGTCGAACGAGGTGAGCCCGTAGCCGACGAGGCTGACGATCGACGCGCTGGTCGGCCCGGCCTTGAAGTCGCCGATGGCGTCGGAGCCGTTGCCGGCACGGACCACGAACACGTCGGTGCCGCCGCCGCCGTAGAGCAGGTCGTCGCCGGCCCCGCCGTCGAGGACGTTGTTGCCGGCGTGGCCGCGGACGATGTTGGCGAGGGCGTTGCCGTAGCCGGACTTGTTGCTCGACCCGGACAGGGTCAGGTTCTCGACGTTCCGGGCCAGGACCGTGGTCGGCAGGTACGAGATGACCGTGTCGATGCCGCCGTTCTCGTCCTCGTCGACGACGTCGCCGGGATCGTCGACGTAGTAGGTGTCGTCGCCGAGGCCGCCGACCATGGTGTCGGCGCCGCTGAGGCCGGCGAGGGCGTCGTTGTCCGGAGTGCCGACGACAAGGTCGTTGAAGCCGTCCCGGGCCCGGACCATGGGACCGGGGATCGCGCTCGGGGGCGGAGCGGTCCAGATGGGCGTCTGCGTATCCGACATAGCTACCGCTGACCTCGATTGACCGCGTGATCGTCGCAATTCGTCGGGAGATCTCACCGATGCCGGCACGGCCAGAACGCACGATTGACAACTTGTGATCGTCCCGCGGGGAGATCAAAAACTTGTAATCGAATAGCTCTAACGCTCTGCTTCCGAATCGTCCCCGATGACTCGCAGAGAACGCGCAGCAATTCCAGGCGGTGTCAACTCACTTATGACAGTCTCTCGCAATCTTGAGGCGATGAGCTGCGATCGCGTGCCGCGCGGGATGTCGCGTGTCGGCGTTGCAACAGATGAGCCGCAGATCCGCGCCGGCGCGGAGGCCGGCGCGGCCTCGGCGATCTTCGTCCCGGCGACGGCGACTTCGTCACGACCATCGGCCGCGATCCGGTCGATTGCCGCTGCGACGCATGATGCGGAGGTCGCACGATACCAACGGTCATTGAAGATGACCTTTGGTTCTGCTCTCGAATTTCCGCTGGTACCAACGACGAAAGGCGCGGAGCCGGGCTCCGCGCCTTTCGCATCGTCCCCCGGCCGCTCGGCCGGGTCACCAGTGTCCGATCCTACGATGTCCGATCGATCGCTCGGCGATCCCTGCGGGATCGTGGCGATTGCCGTGCCATCGCTTCGCGATGCGGAAACCGACCTCGCTCAGGTGTGTGGAGCCTCCGGCTCCCTCACACGATGGTGACGTCGCCGGCGGTGAGCGTCGGAGTGCCCGACAGGGTCGCCAGCAGCACGTTGCCGCTCGCCGCCCCGCCCGGCTCCCACCACAGGCGGCCCGAGCCCGTCTCGTAGAACAGCGCCGCCGACGGCGCGCTCGTCGGAACCGCCATCCCGGTCAGCAGCCGGATCCCCGACAGGCGCGACGGATCAACGAGGCCCGACAGCTGCACCTCCAGCTTGTCCACCCCCGACGTGAAGTCCGTCACCGTGTCGGACGAGGTCTTGCCGTCCGCGGCGGCGAACACGAAGGTGTCGGCGCCGGCCCCGCCGGTGAGCCGGTCGTAGCCGGCGCCGCCCGCCAGCCGGTCGTTGCCGGCTCCGCCGTCGAGCATGTCGCTGCCGGCTCCGCCGAGGAGCAGGTCGTCACCGTCCTCGCCGAACAGCAGGTCGGCGCCGTTGAGGCCGGCCAGCGTGTCGCCGCCGCCGCCGCCGCGCAGGATGTCGGCCGCCGCGCTGCC
>NZ_SACP01000149.1 GCF_004004555.2 Methylobacterium oryzihabitans | reverse complement strand
CACGAACGGCCCCTGTTGGCGCGGGCTGGCATGGTGCATGCTCTGCGCCAGCAACTCCTTGCCGGTACCGCTTTCGCCAGTGATCAGCACCGTGGCGTCGGCCTGTGCGTAACGCTGAGCCAGGTTGAGGATGGCGCGAAATGCCGGCGCGTCACCGAGCAGTTGCTCGAAGCGATGGCGCGCCTTGAACGGGCGCGTATCGGGTTGTTCAAGGCTGCGCCGTGGCAGGCGGCGTGTGGGGGCGCCACCAGCCTTGGCACTCAGGGTCACCAGGCTGTCGAATGTATGGCGCAGGCTTTCGGCATCCAGCGCCAGTACCCCTTGGGCACCTGCTGCGACGGCCAACTGGCATACCGTTGGCGAGCCGATGATCACCTCGAAGCCATCCGCGACCAAGCGTTCGACCTGATCCCGGGCCTGCTCCAGGCTGGTGTAGGTCTGCTCGCGAATCTGCAGG
>NZ_SACP01000148.1 GCF_004004555.2 Methylobacterium oryzihabitans | reverse complement strand
CGACAGCCAGTGCTTACTCTGTCGGTTTCTTCAGCTTCGGATTAGGGAAGAACTGCACCGTCTGGACCTTGGCCGGCGCCGCCTTGGGCGCCAGGTGGTTGACCCGGGTGCCGAGCTCCTTGGGCACCGACAAGCCCTGCTCGTTGAGGGTGTCGGTGAACCCGCAGGCGACGCACTCGCGGTGCGGTACGTCGTCTTCGCTCCACATCATCAGCTTGTCGGGCTCGCTGCACGCGGGGCATACCGCCCCGGCAATGAAGCGTTTCTTGGTCTTGTTCACAACTACCTCGCTCACGCCGCAGCGCCTTCGGTAAGACCACTATGGCGCAGCAGCGCATCGATGGAAGGCTCACGGCCACGGAAGTCGACAAACAGCACCATCGGCTCGCGCGAACCGCCACGGGCCAGGATAGCCTCGCGGAAGGCACGCCCGGTCTCGGCATTCAGCACACCTTCTC
>NZ_SACP01000147.1 GCF_004004555.2 Methylobacterium oryzihabitans | reverse complement strand
GACTTTCTTATAACTCCCAGTGATTTGCCCTGTAAAGAGCGGCGAGGTCGACCCTCGCATGCTTGAAACGCCTGCCGGATGGGAGTACCGTCTGCGCCTTACAAGGTACCTCTGAACAGTTGCCGGGCAGGTGTTCTTGTCCTACAACTCAAGTAGAGTGTGACCACAGAGAATTCCCGTAGCTGGCCGTCTGCTTTGCCGACACCGCTGCACCCACCCAAATCGGCGCCGTTCGCCCACATGCAGAAAACCAGTGCAACGCTGCTGATTATAGATGACGACGACGTGGTCCGTGCGAGCCTCGCCGCCTATCTTGAAGACAGTGGCTTCAGCGTCCTCCAGGCCGGTAATGGCCAGCAGGGGCTTCAGGTCTTCGAAGAACACCAGCCCGACCTCGTGATCTGCGATCTGCGCATGCCGCAGATGGGCGGCCTCGAACTGATCCGTCAGGTCAGCGA
>NZ_SACP01000146.1 GCF_004004555.2 Methylobacterium oryzihabitans | reverse complement strand
ACCTGCAGCTGCTGCACCTGTCGTCGCCGAGAAACCGGCCGCCGAGCGCAGCCCGCGCAACGAGGAGCGCCGCAACGGCCGTCAACAGAGCCGCAACCGCAACGGCCGCCGCGACGAAGAGCGCAAGCCGCGTGAAGAGCGTGCCGAGCGCGCCCCGCGCGAAGAGCGCCAGCCACGCGAGGAGCGTGCACCGCGCGAAGAGCGTGCACCACGCGAAGAACGCGCCCCACGCGAAGAGCGTGCACCACGCCAGCCACGCGAAGACCGCCGCAGCAACCGCGGCGAAGAGCGCGTGCGCGAACTGCGTGAGCCGCTGGATGCCACCCCGCCAGCCGAACGCGAAGAGCGCCAGCCACGTGAAGAGCGTGTAGCCCGTGAAGAACGCGCCCCTCGTGAAGAGCGTGCACCTCGCGAAGAGCGTGCTCCGCGTGAAGAGCGCGCACCTCGCGAAGAACGTGC
>NZ_SACP01000145.1 GCF_004004555.2 Methylobacterium oryzihabitans | reverse complement strand
GGTTACGGCGTATCAGACCAGCGCGGCATCCGCAGCATAGGCATGTTTGAGCAGTTCGGTGAAACGCTCGAAGGCGGCAACTGCACCGCGTTCGGCAGCGGCTTCCTCTTCAGCCGACAGCTCAAGGCCATCGAGGATGCGGGTGAACTGCTTCCAGCCTTCGGCACGGCCACCGGCTGGCTCGCCCAGGTGGCGGGCACCGAAGGTGTCGGAAAGCTCCAGGGCCACGGCACGCTTGATCAGAAACGCAGCGCCCAGTTTGGAGCCTTCAGAGACGAAGATCCAGCCCATTGCCTCGCCCAGGCTCGGCTTGCCCACGGCGCCTGGCACGGCGGCTGGCACTTCGGTGTCGAGGTCGGCGAGGTCCAGGCGGGCCTGGTCGGCACGGCAACGCTCGGCCAGGTCGGGGACTATGGCGTTCAGCTGCGGATCGTTGTACAGGGCTTGCAGCTCGGACTGGA
>NZ_SACP01000144.1 GCF_004004555.2 Methylobacterium oryzihabitans | reverse complement strand
AAGGTTTCGCCGTGACTCGTCTCGACCACCTTGAAAATATCAGGCACACAGGGTTGAACTAGTATTACAGACGAGTTGGGTGAAGGTTTGTGTAGGTTGTCAATTTGGAAGGAGTCAAGATGATATCGACCATTAATGCACCCCGCTACCTGCTTCTGATGGTGGCCTTGAGCAGCGTTGGCGTCCACGCCGAGGGGGAGGCGACTGATCAAGCCCCACAAATGATCCGCGTGCTACTGGCGGCCGAGCTGGAAACCACCCTGTCCAGCCAGATGAGCGGCACCCTCGGCGAGCTCAAGACACGCTTCGGTGAGCACGTGGCCAAGGGCGCCAGCCTGGCCCGTTTCAATTGCAACGAGGCCCAGGCACGCGGCAAGGTTGCGGTGGCCGAACTGGCCATGGCCCGGCAGAACCTCGAAGCCAAGAAGCAGCTGCGCAAGCTTGATGCCGTGGGAGATATCG
>NZ_SACP01000143.1 GCF_004004555.2 Methylobacterium oryzihabitans | reverse complement strand
CAGATCATCACTCTTGCCGTAGCGTTGCACCTGCTCGGCCCACGCTTTGAAGGAGCTGGTCTTGGCCGGCAAGGCTACCGGCTGGCCTGCTGCAAGAAGCTGGTATGCCCCTTGCAGATCCTCCAGCAACACGCGCCATGACACACCATCCACCACCAGATGATGGACAACCAGCAACAGTCGCTGGGCGCCGTCGGCAAGCGTTACGCGCACTGCCCTCAACAACGGGCCGCCAAGGGTAAAGCTGGCCTGAGCGTCATCAGCCAGGCGCGAAAGCGCCTCAATATCGTCGACTGAACGATCCCACAGAACATCATGGGCATCCACGTCCTGGAAGGTGCCTTGCCATTGCCCTGCTACCTGATCGAAACCCAGGCGCAGGGCATCGTGGTGCTGTAACACGCAGCCCAACGCTGCACTCAGCCGCTGGGCATCAATCTGTTCACTGGGTGCCAACAGTACAG
>NZ_SACP01000142.1 GCF_004004555.2 Methylobacterium oryzihabitans | reverse complement strand
AGCGTAACGAGCTCAACGACGAGCGCGTCATGGACTCCAACGACCAGGAAAAAGCGCGCGGTATTACCATTCTGGCGAAAAACACCGCCATCAACTGGAACGGCTACCACATCAACATCGTCGACACCCCCGGCCACGCCGACTTCGGTGGCGAGGTTGAGCGTGTAATGTCGATGGTCGACTCCGTGCTGCTGCTGGTCGACGCTCAAGACGGCCCTATGCCGCAAACCCGCTTCGTGACCAAGAAGGCCTTCGAAGCCGGCCTGAAGCCAATCGTCGTGATCAACAAGGTTGACCGTCCGGGCGCACGTCCTGACTGGGTTCTGGACCAGATCTTCGACCTGTTCGACAACCTCGGCGCTACCGACGAGCAGCTGGACTTCAAAGTGGTCTACGCCTCGGCCCTGAACGGCATTGCCGGTCTGGACCACACCGAAATGGGCGAAGACATGACTGCCCTGTACC
>NZ_SACP01000141.1 GCF_004004555.2 Methylobacterium oryzihabitans | reverse complement strand
CCCAGCATTTCCCCATGGCCCAGCCCTTCGAACCTTTCGAAACGCACCTGAAGGCCTTGTACCATGGCCAGGTCTGCCGCCAGTTCTCGTGCAGGCTTCTCGACATCGCCCTTTAACTGCGCCCTGGGGTTGGCAGGTTCCTCGCTACCGCGCATCAGCAGCAGCCGCACAGGGTTGCTGCCCAACCGTTGTTCAAGGCCCTGTGCCTCCTGCACGATTGCCCCGTCATGCCACCACAGCGAAGGGCTGGCCGCCGCATAGTCACTGAACGCCCCGGGCCGGGTGAACAGCGCATGCAGCACGGCCAGCCCGCCGTAGGAGTGGCCCCACAGCGTCTGTCGCTGCAGGTCGATGGGGGCCAGCCCGGCCACCATCGGCCGCATGCGCTCGGTCAGCAGATCCAGAAATGCATCCACGCCACCACTGGGCAGGCCGGTCAGCGGGTCACGCTGCTCGGGCTGCCCAG
>NZ_SACP01000140.1 GCF_004004555.2 Methylobacterium oryzihabitans | reverse complement strand
CTTGAAGCCCTGCACCAGCAGGAACGAGATCACCAGGTAGAACACGCCTGCGGCAAAGAAGATTTCCACCGGCAGGTAGGTGCGGGCAATGATGGTACGGGCCATGCCGGTCAGTTCCAGCAGGGTCACGGTACTGGCCAGCGCACTGGCCTTGAGCATCAGGATCACTTCGTTGCTGTACGCCGGCAGGCCGATGCGCGCAGCACGGGGCAGCATGATGTAGAACAGCGCCTTGCCACGCGACATGCCCAGCGCCCGCGCCGCTTCGATCTCACCTTTGGGGATCGACTGAAGCGCGCCACGCAGGATCTCGGCGATGTAGGCAGCGGTGTGCAGGGTCATGGTCAGCACCGTGCACCAGAACGGATCGCGCAGGTACGGCCACAGCGAGCTGGAACGCACCGCATCGAACTGCGCCAGGCCGTAGTAGACCAGAAACAGCTGCACCAGCAGCGGCGTGCCGCGGAA
>NZ_SACP01000013.1 GCF_004004555.2 Methylobacterium oryzihabitans | reverse complement strand
CGCCGAGAAGCAGGACCCGGGCGTGGCACCAGGAGCGGTGGACGAAGAGCGGCGCGAAGGCCAGGATGAGCCCGGCGAAGCGGGCGGGCAGGCCAGGCATGGCGGTGTCTCTTGGTCGAAACAGCGCCAGCCTACCCGTCACGGCCGCTTCGTCACCCCCGCGCCACCAGGGCCTCAGACCCGCCAAAATTGGCCAAAGTCGAGCTGAGCGCCTAGGCGTCCGGCAGGCGCCCCGACACCCCGGCCTGATCGAAGGTCGCCATGTCGCGGTGGCAGGCCACCGCCGCCTTGACGATGCCGAGCGCGAGCGCCGCGCCCGAACCCTCGCCGAGATGCATGCCGAGGCTGAGCAGCGGCGTCAGGCCGAGGCGCTCCAGCACCGCGCCGTGGGCGCCCTCGGTCGAGAGGTGGCCGGCGAGGCAATGGTCGAGGGCGGCCGGGTTGACCGCGTGCAGCACGGCGGCGGCGGCGGTGGCGACGTAGCCGTCGAGCACCACCGGCACCCGCTGCATCCGCGCCGCCAGGATCGCACCGGCGATCGCCGCCACCTCGCGCCCGCCGAGCCGGCGCAGCACCTCGAGCGGGTCGTGGAGGTGGCCGGCATGGTGGGCGAGCGCCGCCTCGACCGCCGCGACCTTGCGGGCGTAGCCGGCCTCGTCGAGGCCGGTGCCGCGGCCGACATAGGTCTCGGCCGAGCCGTGGTAGAGCGCGGCGTAGATCGCCGCCGCCACGGTGGTGTTGCCGATGCCCATTTCGCCGAGCGCCAGCCCGTCGGTGCCGGCCGCCACCGCCTCCATGCCGAACGCCATCGTGGCGACGCAGGCTTTTTCCGTCATCGCCTCGGCGACCGTGATGTCGCCGGTCGGCATGTCGAGGGCGAGGTCGAACACCTTGAAGCCGAGGCCGTGGGCGGCGCAGATCTGGTTGATCGCCGCCCCGCCGGCCGCGAAGGTGTCGAGCATCTGCCGGTTGACCTCGGGCGGGAACGCCGAGACGCCGCGGGCCGCGACCCCGTGGCTGCCGGCGAAGACGCAGACCAGCGGCCGGTCGAGGCTCGGCATCGGCTTGCCCTGCCACGCCGCCAGCCACGCCGCGATGTCCTCCAGCCGCCCGAGGCTGCCCGCCGGCTTGGTCAGGGTCGCCTGCCGCGCCGCGGCGAGCGCGGCGGCGGTGTCGTCCGGCCCCGGCATCGTGGCGATGAGGTTGCGGATGTCGTCGAAGGGAGAGGTCATGAGGTCGCTCCAGGGCGCGGATGCGGCCTCTTAGGGTATTTCGCACGGGAGCGGAAACCGACGCGGTGCCGAAAGTGCGGCAGGATCAATCACCTACGATCCCGCCCGGCGACCGCCCCGAGGCTCGCGGCCGCTCCAGGCACAGGAAGCTCCAGTGCACGTCGCCGCGCCCCAGCATGTCCTCGCGCTCGCAGCCGAAGACCTCGTCCAGCCCGTGCCGGCGGCCGAGATCCGCGGTCTCTTCGGCGGACACCTCGAACATGCGGCGGCCCTCGGGCACCGGCCCGTGCCGCAGCGACATCACCACCCGGCCGCCGGGCGACAGCAGCCCGGCGACCCGCGCCATCGCCCGCTCGCGCTCGGCCGCGTCGAGATGCATCCACACCGCCGTCAGCAGCACGAGGTCGAAGCGCTCGCCGCGGCCGCACATCACCGCGAGGTCGGGCAGGGCGTCGTCCACCCAGGCGATCGGCACGGCCGCGTGGATGGCCCGCCCCTGGATCCGCAGCGCCTCGGTCGGCTCGACGGCGGTGACGCGGTGCCCCTGCCGCGCCAGCGCCGCGGCGTCCCGTCCCGAGCCGGCGCCGATATCGAGCACCCGGCTCGGAGGGGCCGGAAAGAGATGCAGCACGTCGCGGTGGACCTGCGCGAAGGTGATGCTCTCGTACTGCCCGGCGAGGCTCGCGGCGTTCTCGCCGTAACCGCCCGATCCCGCGACCGCCGCCATGCCGTGATCCCCCACCCGCGTCGGATTCCTGTGCCCCGCCGCTGGCCTCCGCCTTGCACCGTTCCGTCACGCAGACCAATCCCCTCCCCAGGGTCAGCGAGGACTTCGCCATGGATGCCGCCACCCTGCTGGCCTTCGCCGCCGCCTTCTTCGTCTTCGCGGCCAGTCCCGGGCCGGACAACATGACCATCGTCGCCCGGACGCTCTCGCACGGGGCCGCCTCCGGCATCGCCTACGGCGCCGGCACCGTCGTCGGCATCCTGGTCTTCCTGGTGCTCGCCGCCCTCGGCCTGTCCGTCCTCGCCGCCGAGATGACGACCGTGATGACGGTCCTGCGCTATGCCGGGGCGGCCTACCTGATTTGGATGGGCCTGCGCCTCTGGACCGCGGAGCCGCGGGTGCCCGAGCTCCGGCCGGTCGAGGACCGCCGGGGCCTCGCGGCGGTGTTCGCGACCGGCATCGTCCTCAACCTCGGCAATCCGAAGATGCCGCTGTTCTACGTCGCGCTGCTGCCGAATGTCGTCGGGGCGTCGCTGACCGCCGGACAGGTCGGGTGGCTCGCCGCCGTGATCGTCGCGGTCGAGATCGTGGTCGTCGGCGGCCACGTCCTCCTGGCGACGCGGGCGCGACGCCTCCTGCGTACGCCCGCGGTGGTGCGGCGGGTGAACCGCGCCGCCGGTGGCCTGATGATGGGAGCCGGGGTCGTCGTCGCCGGCCGGTAGGCTTGGAGGCGAGGACGCAGCGCCGGGTCGCCGAAGGAGAACCGTCATGTCCGATCACACCACCCTGCGCGACCTGTTCGACCGCTGGGAGCGCGTCTGGCACGAGGGCGCGCTCGACCTCGTGAATGCCTGCATCGCGCCGGAATACCTGCGTCACGACGAGTTGGGCGACCGGACAGTCACGCCCAACGCCTACGCGGCCGAACTGGCCGCCCTGAGGCAGGCGCGCCCGGATGTCCGCATCCTCGTCTACGACCACGCCTTCCAGGGCGAACGCGCGTGGTTCCGCTTCACGATGCGGTGGACGGACCGGGACGGCGGCGACGTGAGAACCCGGGCGGGCCTGCAATCCTACCGCACCGAAGGGGGCCTGTTGGCCGAGACCTGGGTCGTCCTGCAGCCGGTCGGCTCGGCCTGGACCGATCCGGTCGCCCAGGCGACCTGGACGACGCCCGTGCCGGCGTAGAAGCGGCGTCGTCCCCTCTGCGGGAGGGGCCGCCTCGCGCCGCGAAAAGCCATCCGACTCCCCTGCCCTGCCGGTGAACGCCCAAAGGCCGCATTGCCGCCCGGGACGGCGGGCGCGGATCGGGCTATGATCGGGGCGAACGACAACGACGGAATCCCGCGCGTCGCGCCGGCCCGTGCGGCCGGCGCCGCCGGAGAGGGCGGACACGATGGCCGAGGCAGCGAAGCTGGGGGCGCGGCAGCCCGCCGACGAGGCGGACGACGAGTTCGAGCCGCCGCCCGACCGCGCCGGCCCGTGGCCCCCGCTCCTCGACCTCGCGGCCTGCCTGCGCTTCTTCAGCCGGCTGCCGGTGCCGGCCCTGCCCGGCGAGGCCGACCGCCACGCGGTGCCGGACTTCCGCACCGCGCCCCGGATGCTGCCGGTCGCCGGCGCCCTGATCGCGGTCCCGGCGGCTCTGGCGCTGCTCGGGGCCCACGGCCTCGGCCTCGGGCCGTTCATCGCCGCGACGCTGGCCGTCCTCGCCGCCACGCTGGTCACCGGCGCCCTGCACGAGGACGGGCTCGCCGACGTGGCGGACGGGTTCGGCGGCGGTGCGACGCCGGAGCGTCGGATCGAGATCATGCGCGACAGCCGCATCGGCGCCTACGGCGCCTCGGCGCTGATGCTGGTCTACGCCCTGCGGATCGGGGCGCTCGCCACCCTGCTCGACCGGGCCGGCTGGCGCACCGCCCTGGTGCTGGTCCTCGCCGCCGCGCTGTCGCGCACCGCCGCCCTGTGGCCGATGGTGCATCTCGGCCCCGCCCGGCCGGGCGGGGCGTCGCACGCGGTCGGGCGCCCGGGCGCCGCCGCCCACGCCACCGCCTGGGGCCTGTGCCTCGTTCTCGCGCTGGCCGCCGGGCTGCTCGGCCTGCCCTGGCTCGGCCTCGCGCTGGCCGCCTTCCTCGCCTGGCTCGCCGCCTGGACCCTGTCGCGCCTGTCGGCGCGGCTGATCGGCGGGCAGACGGGCGACGTCGTCGGCGCCTGCCAGCAGGTGGCGGAGGTCGGCGTGCTGCTGGCGATGCTGGTCGCCCTGCCGGACTGACCATGGCCGCCCCGTCCACCCCCTGCATCCGCCTGTGCGTCCTCGATCCGGTGAGCGGCCTATGCGAGGGCTGCGGCCGCACCCGCGACGAGATCGCCGCCTGGGGCGGCCTGTCCGAGCCGGAGCGCCGCCGGATCATGGCCGGCCTGCCCGACCGGCTCGCGGCGCTTCGGCCCGTGGCGAGCCCGCCGCCCGCCGCGCCGCGCCGGCTCGCCTGAGCCGTGCCCGGCGCCCTCGGCCTCGCCGGCCTGCTCCTCGCCGCCGCCTGGGCCCTGGTCGCCCTGTCGCCGGGTCCCGTCGCCGGGTTCGATCCCGGCGCGCTCGCGGGCGCGGCGGTGGCGGCGGCGGCCGTGCTCCTGGTGCTGTCGGGCATCGCCGGGCGCTTCCGGGCCGGCTTCGGGGCGGGTCTGCGATCGCTCGCGCTGTGGTGCGGCGTCGGCCTCGCCGGCGCATCGCTCTACCACTGGCGCGACGAGGCCCGCGGCGCCGGGCTGCGGCTCCTCGCCGAGGTCGATCCCGGCGAGCCGCTCTCCGCCGCCGCGACCGAGGTCGTGGTGCCGCGCCGGGCCGATGGCGGCTTCACCGTGAAGGCGCGGATCGACGGCCGCGACCTGCGGCTGGCCTTCGACACCGGCGCCTCGACGGTGGTGCTGACCGCCGAGAGCGCCGCCGCCCTCGGCCTGCACCCGGCGCCCGGCGCGTTCACGGTGCCGGTCCAGACCGCCAACGGCCGCGCCATGGCGGCGCCGGTCCGGCTCGACGCGATCGCGGTCGGGCCGATCGTGGCCCGGCGGGTCTCCGCCCTGGTCACCCGGCCGGGCACCCTGTCGGTGAACCTGCTCGGGATGAGCTTCCTGGAGCGCCTCGCCTCCTACGAGGTCCGCGGCAGCCGGCTCATCCTGCGCGGCCGCGCCGGTTGACACGAGTGTCGGACCATTGGTTCGACACTCGTGTCACGGGCCCGCGCGGCGCTTGAGCGAAGGCGATTTTCGCGTCGCGACGCGATCCCGCAGGGATCGCCGAGCGATCCATCGAAAATCGCAAGGCGGCTCAAGCCGCGTCCTCGAAGCCGCGCTCGCGCGACACCAGGGCGGCGGCCTCCCGCAGGGTCGCGAGGCCCGCATCCGACCGGGTGCCGGCGGTGGAGAGATGGCGCCGCCACGCCCGTGCCCCCGGGCGGCCGTTGAACAGGCCGAGCATGTGCCGGGTCATGGCGTGCAGCCGCTCGCCGGCCTCCAGCCGGGCCGCGACGTAGGGCGCGTAGGCGTCCAGCGCCGCGAACGGGTCGGCGACCGGCGCCGGCTCGCCGAACAGCACCGGATCGACCCCGAGCAGCAAAGCCGGCTCGGCATAGGCCGCGCGCCCGATCATCACGCCGTCGAGATGGGCGAGCTGCGCCGCCGCCTCGGCGATGCTGCGGATGCCGCCGTTGATCGCCACCGGCAGGTCGGGATGGGCCTGTTTCAGGCGATGCACACGGCCGTAGTCGAGCGGCGGGATGTCCCGGTTCTCCTTCGGCGACAGGCCCTGCAGCCACGCCTTGCGGGCATGCACCACCAGGGCGTCGACGCCCGCCGCCCGCACCGCGGCGGTCAGCGCGTCGAGGGCGGCCTCGGGATCCTGGTCGTCGACGCCGATGCGGCACTTCACCGTCACGGGGATCGCCACCGCGGCCTTCATCGCGGCGACGCCCTCGCCGACCAGCGCCGGCTCGCGCATCAGGCAGGCGCCGAAGCGGCCGTCCTGGACCCGGTCCGAGGGGCAGCCGACGTTGAGGTTGATCTCGTGGTAGCCGTACTCCGCGCCGATCCGCGCCGCCTGCGCGAGGTCGCCGGGATCCGAGCCGCCGAGCTGGAGCGCCACCGGATGCTCGGCCGCGTCGAAGCCGAGCAGCCGGTCGCGCGGCCCGTGCAGCACCGCGCCGGTCGTCACCATCTCGGTATAGAGCCGGACGCGCCGCGACAGCACGCGGTGGAAGGCGCGGCAGTGCCGGTCGGTCCAGTCCATCATCGGGGCGACGGACAATCGGATGTCGTTCGGCGACAGCAAGTCGGGTCCCCTCTCCTCACGGCCGAAGCCGGCCCCGGCTTCGATCTAGGATGGATCCCGGGACTTTGCACCGCCCGGCGGCGGCACGAGGGCGGATCGCCGTCCGACATCGGCTGACCGTGAGCCCCGTCCGCCGGTGAGGGAGGGGTTGAGCGGACGGAACTCACGCCAGAGGGGCACACGCCGAGTGACGCGAGGTGACAGGCGCGAGCACCCCCGGTGAACGATGTCGTGGCGGACTGGTTCCGTTAAATTATTCGGTTATCATAAGTGAAGCGACCAGGTTATACTTTGTTATCCCGGCCGGATCGAGCGCACTGACCGACCTCTTCAAGCCTGGCCTTCCGATTGGTCCGGCTTCGTCGTCCCGGCCCACTCCGCGTGCAGGCGTGGCAGGTGGGCGGCGAGGTAGTCGGCGAAGCCGGCATCGTCGAGCCGCAGCCGCGCGCCGCGGCCGGCGCGTTCCAGGCGGCCGATCGGGCGGCCGTGGGTGCCGAGGAGCGGCGTCGTCTCGGCCCCGCCCCGGCGCGGAGCCTGCAGCGCCCGCAGCACGAGCTCGAACCGCCCGTCGGTGTCGGCGGCGGCGAAGGCCGGGCCCGCCGCGGCCTGCCGGGCGGCGTCCCGGGCCGCCTCCCCGTCCAGCTTCGTCGCGAGGTCGATCCAGCGGTCGCGGCCGACCTTCGGCGCCGGGCCGATCGCCGCGATGAGGTCGCGCGGCACCTTGATCGCCGCCGAGACCAGCCGCGAGGCGCCGGTCTTGTCGACCCCGAGCGCCGCCATGACGGTCTCGCGCGAGAATCCGGCCTCCTCGATCCGCGCGGCGTAGAGCGCCCGCTCGATGAAGCTGAGGTCGCGCCGCGCGTTGTTCTCCTGGCCCTGCGCCACCACCAGCTCGGCGTCGGTGAGCGGGCGGATCACCGCCCGGACCGGCCGGCCGAGGGTGGCGGCAGCCCGCACCCGGCGGTGGCCGTAGGCGGTCTGGTAGCGGCCGGGCTCGGCCGGGTGCGGCCGCACCAGCACCGGCACCTGCTGGCCGGACAGCCGCATCGAGGCGACGAGGTCGTCGTGCCCGCCGCCCTCGTGCGGGATGCGGTCGGCGACCGGCGAGGCGTCGATCAGACTCGGGTCGAGCTCGACCACGGTCTGCCCGGCGGCGAGCTGCGCCCGCATCTGCTCGGCGTCCGAGGCGGCGCTCTTCAGCCCCTCGATCGAGCGGCTGACGGCGCCGATCGCGCCGCCGCGGCCGAGGGCGCCGAGGCGCGCCGCCGGCTCCGGCCGCGGCGGCGTGGCGGCGGGCGCCCCGTCCGGGTTGCCGGCCGGCAACTGCGGGGCGACGAGGCCGGCGAGGAGGTTCTTGCGCGCCATCAGCCGCGGCCCCAGCCCCGGGCGATCAGCGCCTCGATCTCGCCGTTGACGTTGTTCAGCGCCTCCAGCGCCCGGTCGTAGGTCGAGCGGGTGAAGGCGTCGCGGGACACCTCGTACAGGGTCTGCTTGGTGATGCCGGCGTCGGCCACCGCGGTGCTCTTCACCATCGGGTAGTTCAGGACGTGCTCGCCGAACATCGAGCGCATGAAGCTCACCATCTGGTTCTGCGGCCCGTCGCCCGGCTCGTAGCGGGTCACGAGATAGCGCATCCAGTCGTAGCTCATGTTGCCGCCGGCCTCCGCGACGACGCCGAGCAGGTCGGAGGTCATCAGCAGGAACTGGCACATCGACATCACGTCGAGCATCTGCGGATGGACCGTGACGAGAACCGCGGTGGCGGCGCAGAGCGCCGACATGGTGAGGAAGCCGAGCTGCGGCGGGCAATCGACCACCACGACGTCGTAGTTCGCCTCGACCTCCGCCAGTGCGCCGTCGAGGCGGGTGAAGAACAGGTCGCCGGTGCCGGAGCCGAGCGCCTTCGGGGTCTCGTGCTCGTACTCCATCAGCTCGATGTTGGCCGGCACGATGTCGAGCCCGGGAAAGTAGGTCCGGCGGATCACCTCGGAGAGCGGCCGGCGGGCGTCGTCGTAGCGCAGGGCGGCGTAGAGGGTCTCGTTCTCGCCGACGTCGAATTCCGGCTGGTAGCCGTGCAGGGCCGAGAGCGACGCCTGCGGGTCGAGGTCGACCGCCAGGGTCCGGTAGCCGCGCAAGGCGAGGTACTGGGCCAGATGCGCCGCGGTGGTGGTCTTGCCCGAGCCGCCCTTGAAGTTGACGACGCAGATCACCTGGAGGTGGTCGCCCTCGCGTCGGTGCGGCAGGTAGCGCCGCTCGGCCTTGCCGCTCTCGTCGAGATAGGCCCGCAGCGCCTGGATGTCCTCGATCGAGTACGAGCGCCGGCCGGACGGCCCGACCTCCGGCTGCGGCCCGCGGCCCTCCAGGCTCAGCCGGCGCAGGTAGCCGGGATCGACCCCGATCAGCCCGGCGGCCTCGCCGGAGGTGAAGCGGCGCAGGGTCTTGGCCGCGGTCGGCGGGAACAGGGCCAGCCGGTGCTGCTGAAGCTTGGCCGACAGGTCGCGGGCGTGCTCGCCGACGAGGGTGTGGATCGCGCGCGCGGCGGGCGCGGGCTGGCTCAGGGCGGCAGGACTCACGTGGGGCTCTCGTGCATACGCCGGATCCCGCTCCGGGCGGTTCCAAGCGTGACAGCATCGCCCGAACGTGGCGGAGGGCGCAAGCGCGAAGCGCCGGGACGGCGGAAGGAGACGGCGCCCCGCGCCCGGGACGCCTTTGCCGTCAGGCGGTTACGTGGGCGGACGGCGGCCCGGGAGCCGCGCCGGTTGCCGGCCGGCAACCGGGATCTCGGCGCCACGGCCCCGGCGCGGCGGCGAATCACCGGCCGGGACCGGCTCTCTCAGCGCAGCGGCTTGCCGGCGGTCTCCGGCGCGCAGGCGGTCGCGATCAGCGTGATGAGCGCGGCCGCGATGAGGTAGAGCGAGATCGGCCAGGTGGCGCCGCCGCTCCAGGCGAGCAGCGAGGCGGCGGCGAAGGGCGTCAGCCCGCCGGAGATCGCCGCGCCGATCTGGAAGCCGAGGGAGGCGCCGCTGTAGCGCAGGCGGGCGGCGAACAGCTCGGAATAGAACGGCGCCCCGACCCCGAACCCGATCATCTGCCCGAACGAGATCGCCACCACGATCGCGACGGCGATGATCGTCGGGTCGCGGGTGTCGAGGAGCCAGAAGAACGGGAACGCGAAGGCGATGCAGAACAGGCAGCTCGCATAGAACATCGTCTTGCGCCCGACGAGGTCGGAGAGCCAGCCGAACAGCGGGATCGACACGAGGGCGACCGTCGAGGCGGCGAAGATGCCGTTGAGCACGACGCTGCGCGGCAGGCCGAGCGACCCGGTGACGTAGCTGATGACGAACACGCTGGCGACGCTGGCCCAGGCGATCTCCGACAGCTTCAGCCCGACCGCGGTGAGGAACGGCCGCGGGTGCTGCAGGATGACCTCGACCACCGGCAGCCGCGCGACCTCCCGGCCGGCCTCGACAGCGCGGAAGGCCGGCGTCTCCTCCAGCCGCATGCGGATGAACAGGCCGACTCCGACGAGCAGGATGCTGAGGAGGAACGGGATCCGCCACGCCCAGAGCAGGAAGTCGCTCTCGGGCAGCGAGGCCATCAGGGCGAAGATTCCGGTCGCCGCGAGGTTGCCGATCGGGTTGCCGATCTGCACGAGGCTGCCGAACAGGCCGCGACGCCTGTCGGGGGCGTTCTCGACCACCATCAGCACCGCGCCGCCCCATTCGCCGCCGAGCCCGATGCCCTGGAGCAGGCGCAGCAGCACCAGCAGCACCGGCGCCCAGACGCCGATCTGGGAATAGGTCGGCAGGCAGCCGATCAGGAAGGTGCCGACGCCCATGATGATGATCGTGGCGGCGAGCATCTTCTTGCGTCCGACCCGGTCGCCGAAATGCCCGAAGATCGCGGCGCCGAGCGGCCGGGCCAGGAAGCCGACCGCGTAGGTGGCGAAGGCCGCAATCGTGCCGACCGCCGGGTCGGAGGAGGGGAAGAACAGCTTGTTGAAGACGAGCGCGCTCGCCGTGCCGTAGATCAGGAAGTCGTACCACTCGACCGCCGTACCGACGACGCTCGACGTGACGACCCGGCGCATCGGCGGCGCGCCGGTCTCGGGCGCGGCCGGAAGGGCCGCGGTGGATGCCATGGACATGCGTGGGCTCCTCGCTGGTTGGCCCGCCGGTCGTCCTCGCCCGTCAACCCGGCCGTTGCCCGGCCCTCTCGATGATCGCCCGACTCACAGGTCGAGGTGCAGGGTCCCGACCGCACGGGAGACGCAGGGCGCGAACCGCCCGCGCCGGGCCCGGGGCGACAGCACCACGTCCCGGTGGATCGGGGTGCCGTCGCGGTAACCGCACAGGCAGGAGCCGCAGACGCCGGTCTCGCAGGAGGCGGGCGGCGCGACGCCGGCCTCGCGCAGGACGTCGAGGGCCGAGCGGTCGGCCGGCACCGCGAGCCGACGCCCGGAGGCGAGCACGATCTCGAACGGCTCCGGCACGAAGCTCTCGTCGGCGAGGGGCTGGAACGCCTCGAACAGCAGCGCCTCCTCGGGCCAGTGCGCGGCGGCGTCGCGCACCGCCGCCATGAACCCGGCCGGGCCGCAGCAGGCGAGCACCGCCCCGGGCTCGGGCGCGGCGAGGAGGGCGGGCAACGCGACGCGGGTGTCCGGCTCGTCGTCGAGATGCGCGCTGACGCGGCCGGGGCCGAGTCGCCGTCGCGCTTCCTCGATCAGCGGCGCGGTGGCGCGCCGGCGCGCGAAGACGTGGAGGTGGAAGGCGCGACCGCCCGCCGCCAGGACCTGCGCCATGGCGAGAAGCGGGGTGATGCCGATCCCGCCGGCGAGCAGCCGCACCGGCCCGCCGGTCTCCGGCAGTGCGAAGTGGTTGCGCGGCGCCGACACCATCAGGGAGGCGCCGGGCACCAGCAACTCGTGCAGGCGGCGCGAGCCGCCCCGGCCCTCGGCCTCGCGCTTGACCGCGATCCGGTAGGCGCTGCGGTCGGCGGGGTCGCCCCACAGCGAGTAGTGCCGCACCCGCCCGTCGCCGAGGTGGACGTCGACATGGGCGCCCGCGGTCGCGGCCGGCAGGAGGGGGCGCCGCGGATGGGTCAGCGTCGCCAGGAGCACGTCGCCGGGCTCGTGCCGCACCTCGGCGACGTCGAGCTTCATGATGAGGCGCGGCACCATCGCGGCGCCCCGTCAGTCGGCGAGCGGCAGGATCGGGTCGCCGCGGCGGATTACCCCGCCGGCCTCGATCGCGCAGTTGAGGCCCGAGCGGTTGAGCAGCCCCTCGTAGAGGCCGGGCACGCCGAGCAGCTCCTCGAGGTAGGGGCAGGGGAAGTTCATCCGCCCGCCCCGCAGCACCGTCTCGCCGACCCGGAAGCGGCGGCCGACGAGGTGGCCGAGGGGAACGCCGCGCGTCGTCAGGTTACGGCGGTGGTCGGCCGGGTCGACCACGGCCTTGAGGCCGGGGATCTTCGGCTCGCCCTGAGCCAGCGCCTCCAGCACCTCCATCTCGATCAGGGTGACCTCGCGGATGTCGGGCTTCTGCGAGTAGGTCCCGGTGCCGAGGAGGTAGCGGTCGCCCTCGATGCCCCGGCCGGGGATCAGCCGCGCCTCGGCGAGTTCCTCCATCTCGACCGAGGCCGAGGGGGCGACGTGGATATGCAGCAGGGTGCCGGCCCAGGTCATCGTCACCTCGTCACGCTCCGCGCGACCGCACGGGCGGTCGCCGCGACTGCATCGGCAGCGCATCTCGATTAGGAAAAGACTATTCTTCCGCAAGCCGGATGCAAGCATTTCCTGTAGGCAACCTGTTGCCTACTTCATGAACAGGCTCGCCCCGCCCGATGGGGTCGGAGCCGGGTCGCGCGCGCCGGTTGACGCTCCGTCGCGGGGGCCCCAACCATGGCGGCTCGCGCGAGGCCCGACGGACCCTGATGCTCGACGACGTGCCGGGATGGCTGGAAGGGGAGGCGCGCCTGCGCCTCGCGGGGGAGGTGCGGGCCGCCCGCCGCGCCCGGGGCTGGACCCTCGCCGACCTCGCGGCGGCGGTGAGGCTCGACAAGGGCTACCTGTCGCGGGTCGAGCGCGGGCTGAAGGTGCCCTCGGTCTCGACGGTGCTCAATCTCGCCCGGGCCCTCGGCGTGCCGGTCGCCCAGCTCTTCGGCAAGGCGGTCGATGCCGCGGCGATCCATGTGTCGCGGGCGCAGGACCGGGCGGCACCCGCGGATCCCGCGGCTCCGGGGGAGGGGGGCGGCTACCGCCTCGAGGCGCTCACCACCGGGGGAGGGCGGCCGGGCCTCGACGGCTTCCTGGTCTACCCGCAGCCGGATTTCTCGGACGATTTCCGGGCCGAGCACGACGGCGAGGAGCTGCTGTTCGTCGTCGACGGCGCGGTCGAGGTGCGGTTCGCCGACCGGGTGGTCGGGCTCCGCCGGGGCGACGCGCTGCAGTTTCCGGGGCGGCTGCCGCACCAGGTCCGCCGCACCACGCCGGCGGCCTGCGTGCTGATCGCGGTGACCCGGGACTGACGCGCCCCGCCCTCGCGGGATTATCGTGCTCCGCCGGGTCGCGTCCGGCGACCGGCGCCTGTATGGTCCGCCGCCAACGGGGGGAGCGGCGATGACGGAGTCCGAATCTTGAACTCAGCCGCACGGGCGCTCGACGCGGCCCAACTGACCGCCTGCGACCGGGAGCCGATCCACCTTCTCGGCACGCTCCAGCCGCACGGGTTCCTCCTCGCGGTCCAGGGGCCGGAGCTGCGCATCGTCCAGGCGAGCCAGAACGTTCCCGACCGCCCGGGCCGGGCGGGGGCCGACGTCATCGGCCGGCCGCTGACCGAGGTCTTTCCCGGGATCGCCGGGGCGCTCGCCGGCGCGGCGACGCCGCAGCCGGAGGGCGAGGGCGCCCGCTACCTGCGCACCCTCGACCTCGACACCGCGGACGGGCCGCGGCGCTACGACCTCGCCGTGCACCGCTCCGGCCCGCTGGCCGTGGTCGAGCTGGAGGAGGCGGCGGCGGGAGCCGACGCGGATCTGAGCCTCGACGCGCTGTCGCCGCGGCTCAACGCCTTCGTCGAGAGCCTGCACCGGGCCGGGACGGTGGCCGACCTGTGCGGGCTGCTCGCCGCCGAGGCGCGCCGCGTCACCGGCTTCGACCGCGCCCTGGTCTACCGCTTCGACCGCGACTGGCACGGCACCGTCGTGGCCGAGGACGGCAACGGCGTGCTGCCGTCCTATCTCGACCTGCGCTTTCCCGCCTCCGACATCCCGGCCCAGGCGCGCGAGCTGTATCGCCGCAACCGCCTGCGGATCATCCCGGATGCCGGCTACGTGCCGGTGCCGATCGTGCCGGCGGTGCCGCCGTCCACCGGCGCCCCCCTCGACCTCAGCCATTCGATCCTGCGCAGCGTCTCGCCGGTCCACGTCGAGTACATGCGCAACATGGGCACGATGGCCTCGATGTCGGTGTCGATCCTCGTCGACGGCCGGCTGTGGGGGCTGATCTCGTGCCACAACAAGGCGCCCCGGCGGGTGCCGCTCCAGGCCCGCAACGCCTGCGACCTGCTCACCCGGGTTTTCGCGCTCCAGCTCGCCGCCAAGGAGCGCAGCGCCGGGGCGGAGGAGCGGCTGCGCCTCGGCGCCGTCGGCGGGCGGCTGCTCGGCTACATGACCGAGGCCGACAGCTTCGCCGCCGGCCTCGTCGCCCACGCCGACGACCTCCTGGCCCTCGCCGAGGCCGAGGGCGTCGCCATCGTGGCCGGCGACCAGTGCCGCCTCGTCGGCCGGACCCCGGCGAAGGCCGAGGTCCAGCGCCTGTGCGAGTGGCTCGCCGCTCGCGACGGCGACGAGGACGTCTTCGCCACCGACGCCCTCGCCGAGGTCTACCCGCCGGCCGCCGACTTCACCGAGGTGGCGAGCGGCCTCCTGGCGATCGCGGTCTCGCAGACCTCGCCGAACGCCGTGCTGTGGTTCCGCCCCGAGGTCGTGCAGACCGTGCGCTGGGGCGGCGACCCGACCAAGGCCGCGACGCCCGACCCGGCCGGCGGGCCGATGCGCCTGCACCCGCGCACCTCGTTCGAGATCTGGAAGGAGACCCTGCGCGGCCGGGCACTGCCGTGGTCGGTGGCGCAGATCGACGCCGCCAAGGACCTGCGCGCGGCGATCCTCGGCATCGTGCTGCGGCGCGCCGAGGAGCTGGCGGCGCTGAGCGAGGAACTGCAGCGCTCGAACAAGGAGCTGGAGGCGTTCTCGTACTCGGTCAGCCACGACCTGCGGGCGCCGTTCCGCCACATCGTCGGCTATTCGGAGCTGCTGCGCACCCGCGAGGGCGACCGGCTCTCCGACAAGGGCCGGCACTATCTCGACACCATCGTCGAGGCGGCGTTCTCGGCCGGGACCCTGGTCGACAGCCTGCTCACCTTCTCGCAGATGGGCCGCAACGCCCTCAAGCGGGTGTTCGGCGACATGAACCTGCTCGTCGAGGAGGTGCGCCGCAAGGTGATGCGCGACGTGCCGGCCGGGCGCCAGATCCGCTGGCAGGTCGGGTCCCTCGGCCGGGTCTACGCCGACCCGGTGATGCTGCGGCTCGTGGTCGAGAACCTCCTGTCCAACGCGGTGAAATACTCCCGCGGCCGGCCCGACGCGGTGATCGAGGTCGGCCGCGCGCCCGACGACCGCGGCGAGGCGGTTTTCTTCGTGCGCGACAATGGAATCGGCTTCGACATGGCCTATGTGAACAAGCTGTTCGGCGTGTTCCAGCGGCTGCACCGGGTCGAGGAGTTCGAGGGGACCGGGATCGGGCTCGCGAACGTGCGGCGCATCGTCGAGCGTCACGGCGGCCGCGTCTGGGCGGAGGGCGCCCTCGGCCAGGGCGCGACGTTCCACTTCACCCTTCCCGACCGGATGGAGGCGCGCTGAATGGCCGACCTGAAGCCGATCCTTCTCGTCGAAGACAACCCCAACGACATCGAGCTGACCCTCGCCGCCCTCGAGAAGAGCCAGCTCGCCAACGAGATCGCGATCTGCCGCGACGGCGCCGAGGCGCTCGACTACCTCTACCGCCGCGGCGACCACACCGGGCGCGACGCGCGCGAGCCGGCGGTGGTGCTGCTCGACCTCAAGCTGCCGAAGGTGGACGGGCTCGAGGTGCTGGCGGCGGTCAAGGGCGACCCCGGCATGCGCGCGATCCCGATCGTAATGCTGACCTCCTCGCGCGAGGAGAGCGACCTCGTGCGCTCCTACCAGCTCGGCGTGAACGCCTTCGTGGTCAAGCCGGTCGGGTTCAAGGAGTTCTTCGAGGCGATCCAGGACCTCGGGGTGTTCTGGGCGGTGCTGAACGAGCCGCCGCCGCACAGGGGAGGGTGGCCATCGAACGCCTGAGCGCCGGCCCTCTCCACATCCTCCTCCTGGAGGACAGCGACCTCGACGCCGAGCTGCTCGGCGCGGTCCTCGACGATGCCGGGCTCGTCCACCGCATCGACCGGGTCATGACCCGGGACGCCTTCGCGGCCGCGGCCCGGACCTGCGGCCACGACCTCGTCCTCGCCGACTACGTCCTGCCGACCTTCGACGGGCTCGCCGCCCTCGCGCTCGCCCGCGACCTGTGCCCCGCCACGCCGTTCGTGTTCGTCTCCGGGACGCTCGGCGAGGACGTGGCGGTGGAGGCGCTGAAGGGCGGCGCCACCGACTACGTCACCAAGCAGCGGCTCGACCGCCTGCCGCGGGTCATCGCCCGGGCCCTGGCGGAGGCCCGCGCCCATGCCGAGCGCCGCTCCGCCGAAGGCGCCCTGCGCGAGGTCAACGAGACCCTGGAGGCGCGGGTGGCCGAGCGCACCCGGGCGCTCGCCGAGGCCAATGCCGAGCTGAAGCGTCAGATCGAGGAGCGCGAGCGGGTCGAGGAGGCCCTGCGGCAGGCGCAGCGGCTGGAGGCGGTGGGCCAGCTCACCAGCGGCGTCGCCCACGACTTCAACAACCTCCTGACGGTGATCGCCGGCAACATCGAGTTCCTGGAGCGCGTCGTCCCGGACGACCGCTCGCGGCGGCGCCTCGACATGATGCGCGGCGCGGCCGAGCGCGGCGCCCGGCTGACCGCCCAGCTCCTCGCCTTCTCGCGCCGCCAGCGCCTCGAGCCGAAGCCGGTCCAGCTCAACCAGACCGTCGCGTCGATGCGCGACCTGCTCCAGAGTTCGATCGGCGGCGCGGTCCGCATCGAGATGACGCTCCAGCCCGACCTGTGGTCGGCCCTGGTCGACGCGACCCAGATCGAGCTCATCATCCTCAACCTCGCCATCAACGCCCGCGACGCGATGGCGGTCGGCGGCTGCCTCACCATCGAGACCGCGAACGTGCACCTGACCGCGCCGCCGGCGCGGCCGGAGGAGCCGGCGGCCGGCGACTACGTCATGGTGGCGGTGAGCGACACCGGCACCGGCATCCGGCCCGAGGTGCTGGCCCGCGTGTTCGAGCCGTTCTTCACCACCAAGGAGGTCGGCAAGGGCTCCGGCCTCGGCCTCGCCCAGGTCTTCGGCTTCGCCAAGCAGTCGGGCGGCGGGGTGCGCATCGACACCGTGGTGGGGGAGGGGACCTCGGTGAAGGTCTACCTGCCGCGGGTCGCCGCCGGGACCCGGGCCCCCGAGGTTCCCCGCGCCGGGACCGATGGGGCGGCCCCGCGCGCCCCCGGCGACCGGCCGGTGGTGCTCGTCGTCGACGACGACGGCGCGGTGCGGGAGATCACCGTCACGAAGCTGTCGGAAGCCGGCTACGAAATTCGCGAAGCCGGTTCAGGACTGGCGGCGCTGCAGGCGATCGCCCTCGACCCCCGCGTCGATCTCGTGGTGCTCGACTTCGCGATGCCGGGCATGAACGGCGCCGAGGTCGCGGTCGAGATCCGCCGGCGCTGGCCCGGGATGCCGTACCTGTTCGTCACCGGCTACGCCGACCACGCCGCCCTGGCGATCGACGGCGCGGTCGGCGAGGACCGCATCGTCCAGAAGCCGTTCCGCGACGGCGAACTCGAAGGCAAGGCCGCGGCGATCCTCAACGCCCGGACGGGGCCGTCGCTGAGGCTGGTGTCGAGCCGGCCGGCCGGGTGAGGTCGGAAGCGGATCGGAACGCCCCGGCATTCCCCCTCTGCGGGCAGGGCTGTCCGGAGAAATTTCCTTGCAAGATCAAGCGCGGGATCCCCTCTCCCGAGTGGGAGAGGGGTAGGGGTGAGGGTGGAGACGGTTCAGAAGAATGCACCAAGGGCTGAGCTGCGCAGCTCGATCGTCCAGGGTCACTGCGGAACCGTCTCCACCCTCACCCCCGGCCCCGCCCCCGCCGCCGGGCCGTGCCGGCCCTCGGCCCCGGGGGCGACCCACTCCGCGCGGTGGCGGGGCAGGGCGCCCGGATGCTCGGTCCGGAGGTAGGCGAGCATCTTCTCGCGCACCTCGCAGCGCAGGTCCCAGGTCTGCGGCGCGTTGCGGGCGCTCACCAGCATCCGGACCTCGATGACGGTCTCGCGGGCGTCGGAGACCTGGAGGTTGACGACGTTGCCGTCCCACAGCCGCGACCCGGCGGCGATCTCGGCGAGCTTGCGGCGCATCGCCTCGATCGGTGCGGTGTGGTCGAGGTAGAGCATCACGCTGCCGATCAGCGAGGCGCCGTCGCGGGTCCAGTTCTGGAACGGCTTCTGGATGAAGTAGGTCAGCGGTAGCACCAGCCGGCGCCAGTCCCACAGCCGGACCACGACGTAGGTCGCGGTGATCTCCTCGACCCAGCCCCACTCGTTCTCAACGATCACCGCGTCCTCGATCCGGATCGGCTGGGTGATGGCGATCTGGATCCCGGCGACGAGGTTCGACAGCACCGGCTGCATCGCGAGGCCGAGGATCAGGCCGGCGGCCCCGGCCGAGGCGAGCAGGCTGACGCCGTACTGGCGCACCGGCTCGAAGGTCATCAGGGCGACCGAGATGGTCACGAGGACCACGAGGGTGATGGCGGCCCGCCGCAGGATCCGCACCTGCGTGACGTGCTTGCGCGCCAGCAGGTTGTCCTCGGTGTCGAGCTTGTAGCCGCGCAGGTAGACCACCGACCAGATGTGGATGGCGATGGCGCAGCACCAGCCGCACAGGGTCACGAGGGCGACCAGCAGCACCTGGTTGACGACGAGCCTCACGTCCCAGGTCAGCGGGGCGGCCGCGGCGCTGATCGCCACGATCAGCAGCCCGAGCCGGCTCGGGCCGTGGGTGCGGGCCACCAGCGAGCGCCAGAACAGGCTTTTGCCGGCGGCGGCGCGCTGCATGGCGCGGAACGCCACGCCGTGCAGCGGCAGAACGACGGCGCAGCAGCCGACGATCAGGGCGAGGCTCTCGGCCCACCAGGGAAGCCAGGTGAACCAGCCGACCAACTCGGTCAGCAACGGGTCGATGGAGCGCATCGGGCATCACCTCCTGCAGCAGGGGCAATGACCGGTGGCGGAGGCGGTTCCGCACTGCACAAATTTGCGTCTGCTGCGGCGCACCCCGCGTCGTCAGCGCTCGCGCTTCTCCGGCAGAGCGGCGGCCGGGTCCGGACGGCAGCGCGCGTCGAGTTCGAGCCGGATCGTGCACAGCGTCTGGCCGTCCTCGCCGCGGACATGGGCCATGAACAGGCGGCGTCCGTCGCCCGGAGGCACTTCCCGGCCGACATCCGGCAGGGCGCCGATCGCGGCGTCGCGGGCGGCCTGCAGATCGGCGAAGTCCTGGCCGTCGTCATCGTTCAGGCGTGTGCCACCGTCCTCGAAATCGATGAAATAGCGCGGCATCGGCGTCAATGCGTCCCGGCGTCCTCAGGGTCTTCGGGATCAACAAGACCGGGCCGGTCGAATGGTTGCAGGGATCTCGACTGAACCTCGCAGGTCCGATGTGCCGCAACGGCAAGCCTGACCTCGACGCGGGGTCGCAAGCGGGGCGTTTTTTTCGGCGAACGTCTAATAGTAGACAGACATCGGCGTGGACCGTGCGCTAGGAGGGCGCCTCCGCCGCCAATCGCCGGTCGCCGCCGCCCTCATGCCTCCTGCTTCCCCTCCGTGCGGCAATCTCCTGCTCGACGCGCTCCGGGCCGAGGATCGCCTCCTCCTGCTCCCGCACCTGGAGCCGGTGGAATGCCGCCGCGGCGAGGTGCTGTTCGAGGTCGGCCAGGACGTCGAGATGATCTCGTTTCCCTGCGGCGCGACCGTCACGACGCTGGTGGTGACGATGCGCGACGGCCGCAGCGCCGAGACCGCGATCATCGGCCGGGAGGGAGCGATCGGGGGCGTGGTCAGCCAGGGCTACCTGCCGGCCTTCAGCCGGGCGGTGGTGCAGATCGGCGGCCCGGTGCTGCGGCTGGAGGCCGCCCGCCTCCAGGCGGTCAAGCGGACCTCGCCGCTGATGCGCAACCTGTTCACCCGCTACTCCGACTGCCTCCTCGCCCAGGTGCTGCAATCGGTGGCCTGCAACGCCCTGCACCCGATCGAGCAGCGCTGCGCCCGCTGGCTGCTGACCCTCCAGGACCGCCTCGACACCGACACCCTGCCGATCACCCAGGAGATGCTGGCCGAGCGCCTCGGCGTGCAGCGGACCTACCTGACCCGGGTGCTGAAGATGCTCCAGCAGCAGGGCCTGATCGCGGTCGGCCGCGGCCGGATCACCATCCGCGACCGCGCCGACATGGAGAAGGCCTCGTGCGAGTGCCACGCGGTGGTCAAGCGCCACTTCGAGGAGGTGCTCGGCGCGGTCTACAGCCCGAGCGGCGCCCTCGTGGCGGTCTCGCCCGCCAGCGAGGAACCGGCGGTGCGCCATGTCGGCTGAGAGCGGCCGCCGGTCGAGGGGCCCCCGCGTCCGGCCGAAGGCGGCCGCGCCGACGGACCGGCCCGGCGCCGGCCGGCCCCCCGAGGACGCCCTGCGCGCCGCGGTCGAGGCGGCCGGCCTCGGGCTGTTCGAGCAGGATCGGGGATCCGGCGGCCTCGTGCTCGACGCCCGCGCCCGCCTGCTGATGGCGCTGACGCCGGACGCATCCGCGGACGACGCCGCGCTCCTCGCCGGCATCCATCCCGAGGATCGAGCCCGGGTGGCGGACGCCCTCGCGCGCGCGCGCGATCCGGCGGGTCCCGGCCTGCTCGACGTCGAGTACCGCACCGACGGCGCCGAACGCTGGCTCGCGGCGCGGGGCCGCAGGCTGGAGGACGGGCGTCTCGCCGGCGCGATCGAGGACGTCACCGCCCGGCGCCGGGCCGAGGAGCGCTCCCGGCTGCTCTCCCGCGCCACCAGCGACGCGATCCGGGACTGGGACCTCGCCGGCGGCCACGTCGCCTGGAACGAGGCGCTCGGGACCGCCTACGGCTACCGCCCGGACGCGGTCGCCCCGACCGCCGCGTGGTGGATCGCGCAGATCCACCCGGGCGACCGGACCCGCGTCGAGGCCTCGCTGCGCGAGGCGATCGAGGGCGGCGGCGAGTTCTGGAGCGACGAGTATCGGTTCCGGCGGGCCGACGGCAGCTACGCCGATGTCCTCGATCGCGGCTCGGTGATCCGCGACGCCCGCGGCCGCGCCGCCCGGATGATCGGGGTGATGCTCGACATCAGCGCGCGCAAGCGGGCCGAGGAGCGCCAGCAGCTGCTCACCGGCGAGCTGCAGCACCGGGTCAAGAACACCCTCGCGCTCGTCCAGGCGATCGCCAGCCAGACGCTGCGCAACACCACCGACATCGACAGCACCCGGGAGGTCTTCGCGGCCCGCCTGATCTCCCTCGGGCGGGCGCACGACATCCTCACCCAGTCGAGCTGGACCGCGGCACCGGTGGCCGACGTGGTCGCGGGCGCCCTCGGCGTCCACCGCGACGCCGGCTCGCCGCGCATCCATGTCGGCGGTCCCGACGTGCTGCTCGGCGCCAAGTCGGCACTGTCCCTCGCCCTGGTCCTGCACGAACTCGCCACCAACGCCGCCAAGTACGGCGCCCTGTCCGGCGAGGCCGGCCATGTCGAGGTGCGCTGGAATGTGGTCGAGGGCGAGGGCCAGGGCGCGGGCCAAGGCCCGGCGCGCTTCCGCCTGACCTGGTCGGAGCATGACGGGCCGGCGGTGGTGCCGCCGGCCCGCAAGGGTTTCGGCTCGCGCCTGATCGAGCGCAGCTTCGCCGCCGAGACCGGCGGCAGCGTCAGCCTGACCTACGATCGGGCGGGGCTGCGCTGCCGGCTCGAAGCCCCGCTCGGTCCGGTGGAGGACCCGCCTCAGTAGGCGTAGTTGCGCCGGCCGACGCCGCCGGGGGCGCCGTAGCCGGCGTCGCGCGAGCGCACCCGCGCGCCGTACTCGAGTTCCCGCTGCTTGGCCCGGCGATTGGCGATGTAGCGCCCGCCGAGGCAGCCGGCGACGGCGCCGATGACGCCGCGATCGGCGAGGTAGTGCCCGGCGACGCCGCCGATGATGGCGCCCTTGATGCAGCCCTTGGCCTCGGCGGCGCCGACGCCGAGCAGCGTGACGGCGGTGACGACGGCGGCCTTCGCGACGATCCGCATACCCGACTCCCGTGTGTCTCTGGTCAATCGTGGCGGATCAACCACGGCGCCGGCGCGGTGTTCCGGCCCTTGGGGCAGGAACCGCCATCTCTCCGATGTCCGGCCGGCCGAACCGGAAGCGGTGCCGTAGCGTTGTCGCCCTGCGATGCGGACGGAACCGCTTCAGCCGTCCGGAGAGACCCGAGCCATGACCGACACCCCGCACGAGAGCACGCCGCGCCTGATCCTGCGGGCGATCCGCGACGCCTCGCACCTCGCCACGATGCACGTCGCGCTGGTCCGGATCGAGGCCGGCCGCATCGCCGGGATCGTGTCGCGGGTCGGCGGGCTCGCCGGCGCGGTGGTGATCCTCGCCTGCGTCAGCGGCTTCCTGATCCTCGTTGCGGCCGTGAAGGGACTTGCCGGGCTGATCGGGTCGGAGATCCTCGCCGGCGTGCTCGGCGCCGCCCCGTTCGCCCTCGCGGCCATCGGCCTGACGGTCTGGGGCTTCCGCACCATGACGCTCAAGCCCCGCGGCATCCCGCAGCCGGGTCCGCGCTGAGCCCGCGTCAGCGGCGGGGCGGCGGGACGGTGATGAGCCGGGCGCCGCGCCGGTAGGTCAGGTAGCGCCACAGCCATTGCAGGCTGACGCGGGCGCGCTGGGCGAAGTCGACCAGCAGCACGACGTGGACGGCGGCCCAGAGCAGCCAGGCGGAGAAGCCGCGCAGGCGGCGCCCGGGGCCGAAATCGAACACCGCCGCGTGGCGCCCGACGATGGCGGCGTTGCCGCGGTTGCGGAACCGGAACGGCGGGAGGGGGGTGCCCCGGGTGAGCGTGTCCCGCAGGGCGCGCCCGAGATGCGTGCCCTGCTGCTGGGCCACCTGCGCCAGCCCGGGCAGCGGGCGCCCCTCGGCGTCGCGGCAGAGTGCGGTGTCGCCGAGGGCGTAGACGTCCGGGAATCCCGTGACCGACAGGTCGGCCTCGACCGGGATGCGCCCGCTGCGGTCGGTGGCGAGGCCGAGCCACGCCGCCGCCGGCGAGGCCGTGACGCCCGCCCCCCACACCACCGTGGCGGCCGGGATCCGTCGTCCCGCCAGGGTGATGCCGCCTTCGTCGATCGATTCCACCGCCTGCCCGAGCCGGATGTCGACCCCGAGGCGCTCCAGCGAGCGCCCGGCATAGGCCGCGAGATCGTCCGGGAAGGCGGCGAGCAGCCGCGGCCCGGCCTCGACCAGGATCACCCGGGCCCGGGTCGGATCGATGTGGCGGAAGTCGCGGGCGAGGGCATGGCGGGCGAGTTCGGCGATCGAGCCGGCCATCTCGACCCCGGTCGGGCCGCCGCCGACGACCACGACCGTCATCAGCCGCTCGCGCTCCGCCGGGTCGCGCGCGCGCTCGGCCCGCTCGAACGCCGACAGCACCCGGGTGCGGATCTCCCGCGCCTCCTCGATGCTCTTCAGGGCCGGGGCGTGCGGCGCCCAGTCGTCGTGGCCGAAATACGTGCTGGTCGAGCCGGTCGCGAGGAGCAGCCGGTCGTAGCCGACGTTCTCGCCGTCGCGCAGCCGGACCCGACGGGCCGTGGTGTCGATCCCCTCCACCGTCCCGAGGATCACCTCGACGTTCGGGTGGCCGGCGAGGATGTGGCGGACCGGCTCGGCGATGTCGGCCGGCGACAGGGCCGCCGTCGCGACCTGATACAGCAGCGGCGCGAACAGGTGGTAGTTGTTGTGGTCGATCACCGTCACGCGGAGGGCGGACCCGGCCAGCGCCTTGGCGGCGGCGAGCCCGGCGAAGCCCGCCCCGACGATGACGACCCGCGGGGCGGAGTCCGGGCACGATCGGTCGGTCGCGGCAGGGGGCGCGGGGATGGAATCGGTCATGGGGGCAGAACGCCCGGTGCCCCCATCCGTTCGCCTCCGGCCGCCCGCTCCGGCCCGGTCCCGAAGCGGAACCCGGTCGCGGATTCGCATTTGTTATCGGCGGCGCAGCCTTTTGACACGATCATGGGGCCATGCCATCGCGTTTGAAGCGGTTTCGGGGCGGTCAGCGAGAACGATGCCGAGCAGCCAGGATCGCGCAATCCTGCCGGACATCCGGTTCACGAGTCGTCATGCCGGCTGATCCGCTCGCGGCCGCCCAGGCGACCTTTCCCGGCGGTGGCGAAATGGGTGCGCGCCTGCGTGCCTACGACTGGGCCGCCACGCCGCTCGGGCCCGTCGAGGCGTGGCCGCCGTCGCTGTGCACGGCGGTGCGGATCATGCTGTCGTCGCGCTTCGCCATGTGGATGGCCTGGGGCGGCGAGCTGAGGTTCTTCTGCAACGACGCTTACCGGCCGACCCTCGGCGTCAAGGAGGCCTGGGCGCTCGGCTCGCGGTCGGACGCGGTCTGGGCCGAGATCTGGCCCGATATCGGCCCGCGCATCGACCGGGTGCTCGCCACCGGCGAGGCGACCTGGGACCAGGGCCTGCTGCTGTTCCTGGAGCGGCGCGGCTTCACCGAGGAGACCTACCACACCTTCTCCTACAGCCCGCTCGCCGACGATGCCGGCCGGGTCGTCGGGATGCTCTGCGTCGTCTCGGAGGAGACCGAGCGGGTGATCGGCGAGCGGCGCCTGGAGGTGCTGCGCGACCTCGGCGCCGGCATGGCGGCGGCGCGCACCGTGCGCGAGGTCGGCGCGGTGGCGCAGGGCTGCCTCGCCGGGGGCAGTCGCGACCTGCCCTTCGCGCTGGCCTATCTCGCCGAGGGCGCCGACGCGGAGGCCGACCTGCTGCTCCAGGCCGGCGCCGCGGTCGACCGCCTGCGGGCGCCGGAGGACGCGGCGGCGCTGGCGCGGATCCTCGACGCCGCGGGCGGCGCAGCCGTCCCGGTGGACAGGCTGCGGGCGATCCTGCCCGACCTGCCCTGCGGGCCGTGGGACCGCCCGCCGACCCACGCCCTGGTGATGCCGATCGCCGGACAGGGGCAGGAGCGGGCCGCCGGCCTGTTCGTCGCCGGGCTCAACCCCTACCGCCCCCTCGACGCGGTCTATCGCGGCTTCCTCGACCTGTTCGTCGGCCAGATCGCGACCGGGCTCGCCAACGCCAACGCCTACGAGCAGGAGCGCCGCCGCGCCGAGGCCCTGGCCGAGATCGACCGGCAGAAGACGCTGTTCTTCTCCAACGTCAGCCACGAATTCCGCACGCCCCTGACCCTGATGCTCGGGCCGCTGGAAGAGATCCTCGCCCGCGCCCCGCCCGACGACGACCGCCGGCTGGTCGAGGTCGCCCACCGCAACGGCCTGCGGCTGCTCAAGCTCGTCAACGCCCTGCTCGACTTCTCGCGGATCGAGGCCGGCCGGACCCAGGCGGTCTACGAGCCGACCGACCTCGCCGCCCTCACGGCCGACCTCGCCTCCAGCTTCCGCTCGGCGACCGAGCGGGCCGGGCTCGACCTCGCCGTCGCGTGCCCGCCGCTGCCCGAGCCGGTCCATGTCGACCGCGACATGTGGGAGAAGATCGTCCTCAACCTGATCTCGAACGCGTTCAAGTTCACCCTCCGGGGCGGGATCGCCGTGCGCCTGACCCGCGAGGGCGGACACGTCCGGCTCAGCGTCGCGGATACCGGCACCGGCATCCCGGCCCACGAGCTGCCGCGGCTGTTCGAACGCTTCCACCGGGTCGAGGGCGCGCAGGGGCGCAGCTTCGAGGGGTCGGGCATCGGCCTCGCCCTGGTGCAGGAACTGGTGCGGCTGCACGGCGGCAGCGTCGCGGTCGAGAGCGTGCCGGGCGGCGGCAGCACCTTCACGGTGACGCTGCCGCTCGGCCGCGACCACCTGCCGGCCGACCGGGTCCGCGCCGAGCGCAACCCGGTCCCGGCCGCGACGCGCCCGCACGCCTTCGTCGAGGAGGCGACCCGCTGGCTCTCCGGCGAGGGCGAGGCCGGACCCGCCGCCGACTTGACGGTGGGGGAGGACCTGCCGGCGGGGGCGGACCTGCCGGCGGGGGAGGGAGCGCTGGGCACCGCGTCCGCCTCCGGCCGGGTGCTGCTCGCCGACGACAACGCCGACATGCGCGACTACGTCCGCCGCCTGCTTGCCGGCCGCGGCTACGCGGTCGCGGCGGTGGCGGACGGGCGCGCCGCCCTCGACGCCGCCCGGACGGAGCGGCCGGACCTCGTCCTGTCCGATGTGATGATGCCCGGGCTCGACGGCTTCGGCCTGCTCGCGGCCCTGCGGAGCGACCCGCGGCTGCGGGACGTGCCGGTGATCCTGCTTTCGGCCCGGGCCGGCGAGGAGGCACGGGTCGAGGGCGTCGGCGCGGGCGCCGACGACTACCTGACCAAGCCGTTCTCGGCCCGCGAGCTGCTCGCCCGCGTCGAGACCAACCTCGCCCTCGCGCGGGTCCGCCGGGAGAGCGCCGAGGGGCTGCGCCGGCTCAACGAGGAGCTGGAGGCCCAGGTCGCCGAGCGCACCCGCGAGCGCGACCGGATGTGGCGGCTGTCGAAGGACCTCATGGTCGTCACGGGGTTCGACGGCACCGTCGCGGCGGTCAACCCGGCCTGGACCGAGCTGCTCGGCTGGTCGGCCGCCGACCTCGTCGGCCGTCCGGTCCTCGATTTCATCCATCCCGACGACCGGGCGTCGTCCGAGGCCGAGATCCACCGCATCGCCCACGGGCTCACCACCCTGCGGTTCGAAAACCGCTACCGCCACCGCGACGGGAGCCTCCGGGTCCTGTCCTGGACCGCGGCCCCGGGAGACGGGCACGTCCACGCGATCGGGCGCGACGTCACCGAGCAGCGCGAGCTGGAGGATGCCTTCCGCCAGGCGCAGAAGATGGAGGCGGTGGGCCAGCTCACCGGCGGCATCGCCCACGACTTCAACAACCTGCTCACCGGCATCGTCGGCTCCCTCGACCTGCTCGGAACCCGCCTGCGCCAGGGCCGCCCGGAGGTGGCCGAGCGCTACATCGCCGCCGCCCTGTCCTCGGCCCACCGCGCCGCGGCGCTGACGCACCGCCTGCTCGCCTTCGCCCGGCGCCAGCCCCTCGATCCGCGCCCGGTTCAGGTCAACGCGCTCGTCGTCTCGCTCGAGGATCTCGTCCGGCGCACCATCGGCGAGGCGATCCGCCTCGACATCGCGCTCGCCGACGACCTGTGGCCGACCCTGTGCGACCCCAACCAGCTCGAGAGCGCGCTCCTCAACCTCGTCATCAACGCCCGCGACGCGATGCCCGACGGCGGCCGGCTGACGATCGAGACCCGCAACACCGCGATCACCGCCGCCGAGGCGCGGGAGGTCGCGCCCGGGGACTACGTCTGCCTGTGCGTGTCCGATACCGGCACCGGCATGAGCCCGGCGGTGGCGGCCCGGGCCTTCGATCCGTTCTTCACCACCAAGCCGCTCGGCCAGGGCACCGGGCTCGGCCTGTCGATGATCTACGGCTTCGCCCGGCAATCCGAGGGCCTGGCCGAGATCGCGTCGACGCCCGGTGCGGGCACCACGGTGAGGCTGCTGCTGCCGCGCGGCCGGGTCGAGGCGGCAGCCGAGCCCGTTCCCGCGACGGGGGCGCCGCTCCCGTCCGGCCAGGGCGAGACCGTGCTGGTGGTGGAGGACGAGCCGGTGGTTCGCAGCCTCATCGTCGACGTGCTGGGCGAGCTCGGCTACCGCATCCTGGAGGCGGCGGACGGACCGGCGGGGCTGCGCCTGCTGTCCTCCCCGGCCCGGATCGACCTCCTGGTCACCGATGTCGGCCTGCCGGGCATCAACGGGCGCCAGCTCGCCGATCAAGCCCGCGAGAGGCGTCCCGGCCTCAAGGTGCTGTTCATCACCGGCTACGCCGAGGCCGCCGCCATCGCCACCGGCTTCCTGGAGCCGGGGATGCACATGATCACCAAGCCGTTCCCGGTCGAGGCGCTGGCGCGCAAGCTCCGGATGGTCGCCGAGGAGTAGGAGGTGCGACACCGGTACGCCGTCCTCCGCCCTCGCATCCGGCGGTTGCCGGCCGGCAACGGGCCGGTCGGGCACACCCTGGTTCAGGGCCGGGCGTCAGGTGATCGGCGCCGGATTGAACAGGGTCAGGTCGTTGTACAGGCCCCAGCGGTCGGACCACGGCTTCGTGCGCCCGCTCGCCACGTCGAGGATGAGGCGAAAGAGCTCCCAGCCCATGTCCTCGATCGTCGCCTCGCCGGTGGCGACGCGGCCGGCATCGAGGTCGATCAGGTCCGACCAGCGCTCGGCGAGTTCGGTGCGGGTCGCGACCTTGATGACCGGCGCCTCGGCGAGGCCGTAGGGGGTGCCGCGGCCGGTGGAGAAGACCTGCACGGTGATGCCCGACGCCAGTTGCAGCGTGCCGCAGACGAAGTCGCTCGCCGGAGTGGCGGCGAAGATCAGGCCCTTCTCGCGCACCCGCTCGCCGGGCGCGAGCACGCCGCGTATCGCGCTGGTGCCGGACTTCGCCACCGAGCCGAGCGCCTTCTCGACGATGTTGTTGAGCCCGCCCTTCTTGTTGCCGGGCGAGGGGTTGGCGCTGCGGTCGGCGCCGCCCTGCGCGAGGTAGTCGTCGTACCACGCCATCTCGCGGATCAGGTCGCGGGCCACCGCCTCGCTCTCGGCCCGCGGGGTGAGCAGGTGGATCGCGTCGCGGACCTCGGTGACCTCCGAGAACAGCACGGTGGCGCCCGCCCGCACCAGCAGGTCGGCGGCGTAGCCCAGCGATGGGTTGGCGGTGACGCCCGAGAAGGCGTCGCTGCCGCCGCATTGTAGCCCGACCACGAGGTCGGCGGCCGGGCAGGTCTCGCGCCGGCGCCGGTTCAGCACCTCGAGGCGCGCCTCGGCCATGCGCATGATGCTGTCGAGCATCATCCCGAAGCCCTGGTGGCTCTCGTCCTGGAGCCGGACCACACCCTCGGTCTGCCCGTCCGGCAGCAGCCGCTCGGAGACCAGCTTCTCGCAGCCGAGGCCGACCACCATCACCTCGCCGCCGAAATTCGGGTTCTTGGCGAGGCTCTGGAGGGTGCGGATCGGGATCACCGCCTGAGGCGCGTTGATGGCGACGCCGCAGCCATAGGCGTGGGTCAGCCCGACCACGTCGTCGACGTGGGGGTAGCGCGGCAGCAGCTCGCGCCGGATGCGCTGGATCGCGACGTCGAGGGTGCCGGCGACGCATTGCACGCTGGTCGAGATCGCCAGGATGTTCTTGGTGCCGACCGAGCCGTCCGGGTTGCGGTAGCCCTCGAAGGTATGGCCGTCGAGGGGCGGCAGGGGGGCCGGCACTCGGGTGGCGAGGTCGAGCGAATCGAGCCGCGGCGCGGTCGGGGTGCGCACGCGCGACTCCTCGACCCAGCCGCCGCGGGGAATGGCGTCGAGGGCGTAGCCGATCACCTCGCCGTAGCGGCGGATCTCGGCGCCCTCAGGGATGTCGGCGAGCGCCACCTTGTGACCCTGGGGCACGAAATCCCGCAGGACCAGACCGTCCGGGAACACCGTGCCGGCGGGCAGCCCGAAGGCGTTGACCACGATGGCGACGTTGTCGGTGTCGTGCAGGCGGATGGTGCGGGGCTCGTCCCCTGTCCGCACGGCGGGTGCGGTCTGCGCGTCGGCCAGCATCGGTTTCGCTCCCTGGTTGCGGCGGGCCTCGTGGGGGCCGCGGGTCGGCGTGGGGGTGCCTTGCGCCTCTGCCGGGCGCTTGGTCGTCGATGGGGGCGTCACCGGCGCGACGTCGGCCGGTGACGACAAACCCCGCCTGAACCCTCCCCCCTCTGCGGGGGAGGGTGCCCGGCGGATGCCGGGCGGGAGAGGGGAACCACGCTTCCGGAGAGGTTGCGACTGACCTGACGAGCGCAAGCTGGATCAGCGCCGCGCTCCCCTCTCCCGGCTCGCATCCGCTCGCCACCCTCCCCCGCAGAGGGGGGAGGGTCGGGCGGCGGTGTTTCTCTTAGTCCCCGCGCCTCACTCCGCCGCGGCGAGACGCTGCCCGGCGCCGGCGCCGATGCGGGCGACGAGCGCCGACACTTCCGCCTGCTCGGCGGCGGTCAGGTCGGTGAGCGGGCTGCGCACCGGGCCGGAATCGCGCCCGACCGCCTTCATGCCCGCCTTGATGATCGACACCGCGTAGCCCCGGCGGCGGTTGCGGATCTCGATCAGCGGCAGGATGAACTCCTTCAGGCCCTTGGCGACGGCGTCGCGGTCGCGCCGGCGCACCGCGGCGTAGAACGACAGGGCGAAGTCCGGCACGAAGTTGAACACCGCCGACGAGTAGGTGGTGACGCCCATCTCGAGATAGGGCAGCGCGAAGGTCTCGGCGGTCGGCAGGCCGCCGATATAGGTCAGGCGGTCGCCGATCCGCGAGTAGATCCGGGTCATCAGCTCGATGTCGCCGATGCCGTCCTTGTAGCCGACGAGGTTCGGGCAGCGCTCGCACAGGCGGGCCAGCGCGTCGGGGCCGATCACCGCGTTGTCGCGGTTGTAGACGATGACGCCGAGCGAAGTGGCGCGGCAGACCGCCTCGATATGGGCCGACAGGCCGTCCTGCTCGGAGCCGACGAGGTAGGGCGGCAGCAGCAGCAGGCCGTCGGCGCCGGCCTTCTCGGCGGCCACCGCCATCTCGCAGGCGATCGCGGTGCCGTAGCCGACCCCGGCCAGCACCGGCACCCGGCCGTTGGTCTCGGCCACCGCGATGCCGACCACGCGGGCGACCTCGGCCGGAGTCAGCGAGAAGAACTCGCCGGTGCCGCCGGCGGCGAACAGGCCGGCGACGTCGTAGCCGCACAGCCAGTCCATGTTGCTGCGGTACTGCGCCTCGTCGATGGCGAAGTCGGCGGTGAACGGCGTGACCGGGAACGACAGCAGGCCGGAACCGAGACGGCGGGCCATGTCCTGGGGCGACAGCGACAGCGACATCGGGCGAATCCTCTTCGAGCGGGTCGGGGCGGTGGGGTGCGCTCCGTTCCCCCTGGTTTAGGACCGGCTTCGATGCGGCTCCAACTCAGAGACGGCATCGTTCAATTCAATTTTGGGATTGTTCTGCCGGGAGCAGCCCGCCGGCGAGATCGACCACCACCGGCAGGACCGGGTTGTCGTTGCTCCGGCGCCAGACGAGGAACAGCTCGACCGGCCGCGGCGGCGGGCTGGCCAGCGGGCGCAGGACGAGGCCGCGGACGCGCAGGGTCGCGGCCGAGTCCGGCACCAGGGCGAGGCCGAGGCCGGAGCGCACCAGCGACAGGATGGTGTGGATCTGGGCGAGGTGCTGCACGAAGCGCGGCGCGAGGCTCGCCTGGGCGAAGGTCTCGGCGACGAGGTCGTGGAAGTAGCGCGCCTCGTCGGGCGCGTAGGTGATCATCGGCGCGGCGGCGAGCGCCGCCACCGGCACCGCTTCGTCGGCCGCGAGGGGGTGGTCCTCGGGCAGGGCGACCATCAGGGTCTCGCGGGCGACGCGCAGCGCGCCGTCGGCGGCCTCCGGCAGGGGAGGGCGCAGCAGCCCGACATCGATCCGCCCGGAGGCGAGGGCCTCGGTCTGGGCGGCGCTCACCATCTCCTTGAGCAGCAGGTCGGCCTCCGGCAGGCGCCGGCGGATCGCCTGAACGAGGTCGGGCAGGGTGCGGTAGGCCGAGGCCGCGGTGAACCCGACCGCGAGGCTGCCGGCCTGCCCAGCCGCGATGCGCCGGGCCGTCGCCGCGGCCTCCTCCGACAGGCGCAGGATGCGCCGGGCCTCGATCAGGAAGCGCCGGCCCGCCGGGGTGAGCCGCACCGAGCGGCTGGTGCGGCTGAGCAGCTCGACGTCGAGGACGCGCTCCAGGATCTGGATCTGCCGGCTCAGGGGCGGCTGGGTCAGGTGCAGCCGTTCGGCGGCACGGCCGAAATGCAGCTCCTCGGCCACCGCCACGAAGCAGCGCAACTGGTTCAGCTCGAACATCGCCCCTGCTTCCTCTCCGGCGGTCCCGGGTTTTATACCGATTCCAACGATGCCGCAGCGCAACCGATGCGCGCCCGGCATCGATCAATTCACCCTTTGAGTTGGACCCCGCCCCTGGCCGCCGCCACTCTGACGGCCATTCGCGAGCATGGATCAATCCGGCGGATCGATCCATCCAGGCGACCCAAGTTCGCCGGGCCGAACAAATTCGGCGACGTCACATCAGGGAGAACGTCCGTGGGTGCCACCCTCAGTCTCGCGACCGCGGGACGAAGCCGTGTCCGGCTTCTCATCGTCGGCATGCTGTTCATCGCGACGACGATCAACTACGCCGACCGGGCCACGATCTCGATCGCCGGCCCCGCCATCTCGAAGGAGCTGGGGCTCGACGCGGTCGCGATGGGCTACATCTTCTCGGCCTTCGCGTGGTCCTACGTGCTGGCGCAGATCCCGGGCGGCTGGCTGCTCGACCGCTACGGCGTGAAGTGGGTCTACGCCGCCGCGATCTTCCTGTGGTCGGCCTTCACCCTGGTGCAGGGCGCGGTCGGGTTCTTCACCGGCTTCACCGCGGTGGCGCTGCTGTTCACCCTGCGGCTCGCCGTCGGCCTCACCGAGGCGCCGGTCTTCCCGGCCAACGCCCGCATCACCGCGGCGTGGTTCCCGACCCACGAGCGCGGCACCGCCTCGGCGTTCTTCAACTCGGCCCAGTACTTCGCCACCGTGCTGTTCACGCCGCTGATGGCGTGGATCGTCCACCATTTCGGCTGGCACCACGTCTTTACCACCATGGGCGCGCTCGGCATCGCCTTCGCGCTGCTGTGGGGTCAGGTGATGCACGGGCCGAAGGATCACCCGTCGATCAACAAGGCCGAGCGCGACTACATCGAGGCCGGCGGCGCGCTGCTCGACATGGACGGCCGCGGCGCCGCCGCCCCGGCCAATGCCGGCCGCGTCCTGCGCCAGCTCCTCGGCAACCGGATGCTGCTCGGCATCTATATCGGCCAGTACTGCATCACCACGCTGACCTACTTCTTCCTGACCTGGTTCCCGGTCTACCTCGTGAAGGAGCGCGGGCTGTCGATCCTCCAGGCCGGCTTCGCGGCGGTACTGCCGGCGCTCTGCGGCTTCATCGGCGGCGTGCTCGGCGGCGTGATCTCGGACTGGCTGCTCAAGCGCGGCTACTCGCTGACCGCGGCGCGCAAGATCCCGATCGTCGGCGGCATGCTGCTGTCGATGAGCATCATCGGCTGCAACTACGTCCAGGCGGACGCCCTGGTGGTCGGCCTGATGGCGCTCGCCTTCTTCGGCAAGGGCATCGGCGCGCTCGGCTGGGCGGTGGTGTCCGACACCTCGCCGCGGGAGAGCGGCGGCCTGTCGGGCGGCCTGTTCAACACCTTCGGCAACACCGCCGGCATCACCACCCCGATCGTGATCGGCTACATCGTCCAGCAGACCGGCTCGTTCAACGGCGCCCTGGTCTTCGTCGGGCTCAACGCCCTGGTGGCGGTGCTCTGCTACCTCGTGGTCGTCGGCCAGATCCGCCGCGTCGAGCTGAAGCCCTGATCCGGCCGGGCGGGCCGTCGCGCGGCCCCCCCCCGCCCGCTCCCCCGAGGATCTTTCCATGCCGATCGAGACCCCGTCCACCGCCCCCGGCCCGTCGCGCGCCCCCGTCGTCACCGACATGAAGGTCGTGCCGGTCGCCGGCCAGGACAGCATGCTGCTGAATCTCAGCGGCGCCCACGCCCCGTTCTTCACCCGCAACCTCGTGATCCTCACCGACTCGACCGGCGCCACCGGCCTCGGCGAGGTCCCGGGCGGCGAGCGCATCCGCCAGACGCTCGAGGACGCCCGCCCGCTGATCGTCGGCCAGACGCTCGGCGCCTGGAACGCGGTGCTGAACGCGATGCGCACCCGCTTCGCCGACCGCGATTCCGGCGGGCGCGGGCTCCAGACCTTCGACCTGCGCATCACCATCCACGCGGTCACGGCGGTCGAGTCCGCCTTTCTCGACCTGCTCGGCCAGTTCCTGGACGTGCCGGTCGCCGCCCTCCTGGGCGAGGGCCAGCAGCGCGACGCGGTGGCGATGCTCGGCTACCTGTTCTACGTCGGCGACCGCCGCCGCACCGACATGCCCTACCGCGAGCCGGAGGCCCGCGACGGCTGGTTCCGCCTGCGCGACGAGGAGGCGCTGACGCCCGACGCCGTGGTGCGCCTCGCCGAGGCGGCGCACGAGACCTACGGCTTCGAGGACTTCAAGCTGAAGGGCGGCGTCCTCGCCGGCGAGGACGAGATCGCGGCGGTGACCGCCATCGCGAAACGCTTCCCGCGAGCGCGGGTGACGCTCGATCCCAACGGCGCGTGGTCGCTCGCCGAGGCGATCCGCCTGTGCAAGGGCCGCGGCGACGTGCTCGCCTATGCCGAGGACCCGTGCGGCGCCGAGGGCGGTTTCTCCGGCCGCGAGGTGATGGCCGAGTTCCGCCGCGCCACCGGCTTGCCGACCGCCACCAACATGATCGCCACCGACTGGCGCCAGATGCGCCACGCGATCCAGCTCGGCTCGGTCGACATCCCGCTCGCCGACCCGCATTTCTGGACGCTGGCGGGCGCGGTGCGGGTGGCGCAGCTCTGCCGCGACCACGACCTCACCTGGGGCTCGCACTCGAACAACCACTTCGACGTGTCGCTGGCGATGTTCACCCACGCCGCCGCGGCGGCGCCGGGCCGCGTCACCGCGATCGACACCCACTGGATCTGGCAGGACGGCCAGCGCCTCACGAAGGAACCGCCGCAGATCCGCGGCGGCCTCGTGCGGGTGCCGGAGCGGCCGGGCCTCGGGGTCGAGATCGACTGGGCCGAGGTCGAGGCGGCGCACGCGCTCTACCGCCAGCACGGCCTCGGCGCCCGCGACGACGCGGCGGCGATGCAGTGCCTCATCCCCGGCTGGACCTTCGACAACAAGCGGCCGGCGCTGGTGCGGTGAGTAGGGCCAGAGCCCGACCCTCTCCCCACTGGGCACGGCTGTCGGTGGAAATTCGCTTGTAAATCAAGCGCGGGATCCCCTCTCCCGAGTGGGAGAGGGGTAGGGGTGAGGGTGGCTCAGTTGCAGGATAGTGCGGCAAGCGTCGAGCTGCGCAGCTCGACGGTTCAGGGTCTTTGCGGCAACCGAGCCACCCTCACCCCCAACCCCTCTCCCATTCGGGAGAGGGGAGACGCGCCATCTCTTTTCTCCGGTCAGCCCTGCCCTCTGCGAGGGAGGGTTGCCGCCGGCTTCACCGTCATCGAACCGAATTCCACCACACGAGGACACCCCATGGACATCCGCGGCGAGAACCTCATCGGCGCCACCCCGGTCCGCGGCAGCGCGGCTCCACTCCACGCCGTCGCGGCGGCGACCGGCGAGCGGCTGGAGCCCGGCTTTCCGGGCGCCACCCTCGCGGATCTCGACCGCGCCTGCGCGCTGGCGGCCGCGGCCCTCCCGGCCTATCGCGACACCGCACCGGAGGCCCGCGCCGCCTTCCTGGAGGCGATCGCCGCCGGCATCCTCGACATCGGCGACGACCTGATCGTGCGCTGCATGGCCGAGACCGGCCTGCCCCGGGCCCGGCTGGAGGGCGAGCGCGCCCGCACGGTCGGGCAACTGCGCCTGTTCGCCGGCGTCGTGCGCGACGGCGGTCACCTGGAAGCGCGCATCGACCCGGCCCAGCCCGAGCGCACGCCGCTGCCGCGGCCGGACCTGCGCCTGCGCATGGTCGCGCTCGGCCCGGTGGCGGTGTTCGGCGCCTCGAACTTCCCGCTCGCCTTCTCGGTCGCCGGCGGCGACACCGCCGCGGCGCTCGCCGCCGGCTGCCCGGTGATCGTCAAGGCGCACTCGGCCCATCCGGGCACCTCGGAACTCGTCGGGCGCGCGGTGCAGCGGGCGGTGCGGGAATGCGGCCTGCCCGAGGGCACGTTCTCGCTGCTGTTCGATTCCGGCCGCGACGTCGGCCAGGGGCTGGTCGCCGATCCGCGCATCGCCGCGGTCGGCTTCACCGGCTCGCGCGGCGGCGGCACCGCGCTGATGCGGATCGCGGCCTCCCGCAGCGTCCCGATCCCGGTCTATGCCGAGATGAGCAGCATCAACCCGGTGATCCTGTTCCCGGCCGCACTCGACGCCCGCGGCGAGGCGATCGGCCGGGCCTTCGTGGCGGCGCTGACCCTCGGCGCAGGCCAGTTCTGCACCAATCCCGGCCTGATCCTCGCCGTCGAGGGGCCGGGCCTCGACCGGTTCGTCGCCGGCGCCCGCGCCGCCCTGGCCGAGGCGCCGGCCGCGACCATGCTGACGCCCGGCATCCACCGGGCCTACGGCGCCGGCGTCGCGGCTCTGGCCGGCCATCCGGCGGTCGAGACCCTGGCCGAGGGCAAGGCGGGCGACGGCCTGCAGGGGCGCGCGGCCCTGTTCGCGACGAGCGCCGCGTCGTTCCTGGCCGACCCGCATCTCGGCGAGGAGGTGTTCGGCGCCGCCTCGCTGGTGGTGCGCTGCCGCGACGCCGGCGAGATCGCCGCGGTGGTGGCGCGCCTGGAGGGCCAGCTCACCGCCGCCCTGCACATCGCGGAGGCGGACCACGAGGCGGCGCGGGAACTGCTGCCGGCGCTGGAGGCCAAGGTCGGCCGGATCCTCGTCAACGGCTTCGGCACCGGGGTCGAGGTCGGGCACGCGATGGTGCATGGCGGGCCGTTCCCGGCGACCTCGGACGGGCGCTCGACCTCGGTTGGCTCCCTCGCCATCGCCCGGTTCCTGCGCCCGGTGAGCTACCAGGACCTGCCCGACGCCCTGCTGCCCGACGCCCTCAAGCAGGCCAACCCGCTCGGCCTCGTCCGCCGGATCGACGGCGTCCTGCGGGCCTGACAGCCCGGCGCGGGCCTGAAGCCCGGCGCGGGCCCGAGGCCCGACGCGGGCCTGAAGCCCGGCGCGGCTCAGCCCTCGTCTCTCTCCTGCTGCGCCGCCTCGTTGGCGTAGCGGGAGCGGGCGGCGCCGTTGGGCACCTGATCGTGGTCGCGGCACCAGGCGAGGAACGCCTCGGGCTCGATCGTCACCCGCACGACCGCGACGCCGCTGCGGGAGACCTCGCGCTCGACCTGCTCGGCCGAGGCGCGCCACGCCTCGAAGCTCGCGGGAAGGCGGGCGGCATCCTCCACCACCTCGCGCAGCCGGGCGTAGTCCTCGGCCCGGTACCACGCCATCCCGACGCTGCGCGGACGCTCCACAGGACCCTCCTGCCCGGCCCCGAACCGCGTCGCCGCGGCGGAGCACCACTCACGGAAATGTCCCGGTCGGCAGGAGGTTCCGCGACCGGCCGCCCTCAGCGCATCGCCTCGCGCTGGGTCGCCGGCCCGGCGGCGCTGGCCTTCTGGACGAGGCCGTCGGTCTGGTCGCGCTGGCGGCGGAACTCGGCCAGCAGGCGGCCGTCGAGCTCGCGGCCGCGCGGCACCCGGATCTTCATCGGATCGACGAAGTGGCCGTTGATGACCACCTCGTAGTGCAGGTGGGCGCCCGTCGAGAGGCCGGTGGAGCCGACATAGCCGACGACCTGCCCCTGGCGCACCCGTGCGCCGGCCGAGACGCCGCGGCCGAACCGCGACATGTGGTTGTAGGTGGTGACGTAGCCGTTGGCGTGCTGGATCTCGACCCGGCGGCCGTAGCCGGAATCCCACTCCGCCTTCATCACCGTGCCGTTGCCGGCGGCGACGATCGGGGTGCCGATGCCGACCGACCAGTCGACGCCGGTATGCAGCTTGGCGTAGCCGAGCACCGGGTGACGCCGGTAGCCGAAGCCGGAGCTCATCGTGCCGTCGGCGACCGGCTTGCGGATCAGGAACTTCTTCAGCGAGCGGCCGGCCTCGTCGAAATACTCGATCGTGCCGTCGTCCGGGGACTGGAAGCGGTAGACCTTGCGCTGCTCGCCGCCGACCGTGAGGGCGGCCGAGAGCAGGTCGGGATGCTCGGGCCCGCCATTGACCTCCTCGTCGTAGGTGTAGACGAGCTCGATGCTGTCGCCCGACGAGACCCGGCGCTGGAAGTCGACGTCGTAGCCGAAGATCCGCACCAGATCCTCGACGGTGCTGCGCGGCAGGTTGTGGCGCGCCGCGGTCTCGTAGAGGCTGGCATAGAGCCGCGGGCCGGTGCCCTCGTCGTCGCCGTCGTCGTCGTCGGCCTTCGCGACGGCCTTGCGCGAGGCGCCCTCCTCCACCGGCGGGGCGACCGACACGAAGGCGCCGCGGTCGTTCATCGCGGCGATGGCCTCGACGCCGGACTCGCCGTACAGGATCGCCCGGGTGAGCTGGCGCGGATCGCCCGGCTTCGGCCCGGGGCCGATCTGGAGGCGCATCTGCTGGCCCTCGCCGATCCCGCCGGCGCGGGCGCGGGTGCCGAGCGCGGTGACGATGGGGCGGATCTGCTCGTCGAGGGCGCCGTTCGCCCGCAGCACCGCCTCCAGGGTCTCGCCGCGCCGGATCGCGACGTCGCGGTCCTCGACCAGCGGCGGCTCGCTCGGCCGGGTCTCGTATTTCGGCAGGTCGGTGACGTTCTCGCGCATCACCCGGACCTCGATCGACTTGAACGGCCCGGAATCGCGGCCGAACTCGCTGCCTTCGAGGCCCGGCAGGGCCGGGATGCTGCGCAGCGCCCGCGACAGCAGCATCTGCGGGGCGATCGGCAGGGCGGCGCGGCGTCCGGCCTCGGCGGCCAGCCGGCGCTCCTCCTCGATCTGCGCCGCGACGTCGTCGTCCCCGAGCGCCGGGGCGTCGGCCGGGACGACGATCTCGGCGAGGTCGCGCTTGACCACCGAGAACTCGCCCTCGCTGGCGTCGGGACCGGACGGCTCGGGCGCCCGCTCGGTGCCGGGCTCGGCGAAGAAGCGCATCGGGTCGAAGGGCGGGATGTCGGTCGCGAGCAGGCCGGCATTGGTCGAGAGCGCGGTGGCGATGCGCACGAAGGGCCGGATCTTGATGATCTCGCGCTCGCCGACCCGCAGGGCGACCGGCGCGCGGAAATGCTGCTTGGCCACGGCGACCATCGGGTTGCGCACCAGCCGGTCGCCCTTGCGGGCGAGGTTGGCGCCGCCGTCGCTCGGCTGCGGCCGGGCCGCCACCGCCACGGCCTGCGGCAGGTCGGCGAAGGTCACCTCGCCCTGGAGCGAGATCCAGATCGCGGAGCCGAGCAGCCCGGCCCCGGTCATGCCGGCGAGCACGCAGGCGGCGAGCCAGCGCAGGTTGACGTCGCGGCGGTCGGTCTCGGGCGAGGCGCCGCCGAGGAGCGCCAGGGGCGGCGCGTGGCCGGGATCGGTCCGGCCCGGCCGCGCCGCGACGCCGGGGGGGACGGCCGGTTCGGGGCGGGTGCGCTTCACCATGGCTGTCGCGAGCACTCCTGCCGACCGCGCCGCACGGGCGCGGGGCCCCACATCCGGCTGCCGCCGCGACAATGCTCGGCCGCCGCACCGGGATCAACCGCCGGCCGCGGATGCCGGGCGCCTGTCCCCGGCTCTCGGATGCCAGCATGTCAGCATTAGGGCGGGGCGGCGGCGGGCCCGGCGCCCGCTTTTTCGAGCCCGGGCGGGCGACACCGCGCCGCGCGATGGATTAAGCTCTCCGGGCACGACCCCGCGGGCCGGTCACGATCCGCCGGATCCCGGTCTCTCGGAGCCCAGGTTTTTTTCGGAGCCCATGATGAAGCGTCTCCTCGCCGGCCTCGCGACCCTGCTCCCGCTGCTGCCCCAGGCGGCCCTCGCCCATGCCGGGCACGGCGACCCGTCGGGCTTCGCGCACGGCTTCGCGCATCCGCTCGGGGGTCCCGACCACCTGCTCGCCATGGTGGCGGTCGGGCTGCTGGCGGCCCTGCGCGGCGGCCGGGCGTTGTGGGCGGTGCCGCTCGCCTTCCTGGGGATGATGGCGCTCGGCGGGGCGGCCGGCGCGGCCGGCGTGCCGCTGCCCTTCGTCGAGACCGGGATCGCGCTCTCGGTCGTCGCCTTCGGCCTCGCAGTCGGGTTCGGCGCCGGCCTGCCGGTGGCGGCGCTCGCGGCCCTCGTCGGCGCCTTCGCGGTGTTCCACGGCCACGCCCACGGCACAGAGATGCCGGCCGACGCCTCCGGGCTGACCTACGGCCTCGGCTTCCTCGCCGCCACGGCGCTGCTGCACGGCGCCGGCCTCGGTCTCGGCTGGCTCGCCGGCTGCGGCCTGCCGGCCCGGATGGCGCCGGTCGCCGGCGCCGCCGTCGCGCTGGCCGGGGTGGCGATCATGGCCGGGGCGGTGTGATACGGTTTTCGGACGATCAGTTCCGAAAACCGTATCAATAGCCCGCGCGGCGCCTGAGCGAGGCCGATTTTCGCATCGCGAAGCGACCAATCGAAAATCGTATGAGAGCCTGTTTGAGCGATGGTCGATCGTATTGACCGCGCGAAGCTCCCCTTTCCCGGACGACTGAAGCGATAGCGGAAGGAGATCCGGGATCCAGACGTCAGATATGCCGCGAAGCGGCTCCGTGTGCCGGCACTGTCGCTGCATATGGACGCTTCGCGATTTCTTGTGCTGGATCCCGGATCTCCTTCCACTGCGTTCCAGTCGTCCGGGAAAAGGGGAGCTTTTTCTTTGGATCGAGAGTCAAACAGGCTCTGAGGCACCCTCCGGCGGCGCGTCACGCGCCGCCGAACCGCCGGGCGAGGAACAGCCCGGCATGGTGCAGCGCGCCCTCGTCGATGCCGTGGCCGGTGCCGGCCGACAGGTGCCACTCCACCGGCACGCCGGCCGCCGCGAGCAGGTCCGCCGACAGGAACAGCGCCTCGACCGGGATCACCTCGTCCCGGTCGCCATGGACGAGCAGGACCGGCGGCACCGAGCGGATCCCGGCCTGGAGCGCCTCGGGTCCCTTGCCTTCCTCGGCGACGACGAGCCCCGACAGCCCGACCACGGCCGCGACGGGGCGCTGCCGGCGCAGGCCGACATGCAGCGCCATCATGCAGCCCTGGCTGAACCCGACGAGCGCGAGGCGGCTCTCGTCGAGGCCGTTCGCGGCGAGTTCCGAATCCAGGAAGGCGTCGAGGCCGGGGCCGGCCCGGTTGACCCCGCGCCAGCGCTCGTGCGGGTCGCGGAAGGTGAGCGGGAACCACTGCCGGCCGAAGCCCTGGATGCACGGCTCGGGCGCGTGCGGCGAGACGAAGGCCGCGTCGGGCAGCAGACCGCCCCAGGCCTCGGCGAGGTCGATCAGGTCGTTGCCGTCGGCGCCGAAGCCGTGCAGCAGCACCACGAGCTGGCGCGGGGCGCGGCCGGAGCGGGGCGGCACGCGCGGGCCGGAGAGCGGGCTGGGCATCAAGGGACTCCGAAGCGTCAGGGCGCGACCGGGGTGGCGTCCCGGGCCTTCGCCTGCCCGTAATAGGCCCACAGCACCTTGGCGGCGACACCCCGCCACGGGCGCCAGATCTCGGCCCGCCGGGTCAGCTCCGCCGGCCCCGGCCGGGCGTCGAGCCCGTCGGCGAGGCGCACCGCCTTCTGGACCGCGAGGTCGCCGGCCGGAAAGGCGTCCGGGTGGCCGAGGCAGAACAGCAGGTAGACGTCGGCGGTCCACGGGCCGATGCCGCGCACCGCCACCATCAGCCGGTGGGCCTCGTCGGCCGGCAGCGCGTGCAGCGCATCGAGCGGCAGGTCGCCCGCCGCGACCGCACCGGCCACCGCCCGCAGGGTGCGGATCTTCGGCGCCGACAGGCCGGCGGCGCGCAGCACCGCGTCGTCGGCCCCGGCGAGGCGGTCCGCGGTCACGGTGCCGAGGGCGGCCCGGAGCCGGCCCCAGATCGCGCCGGCGCTGGCGGTCGAGAGCTGCTGGGCGACCACGATGCCGGCGAGCCCCTCGAAGCCCGGCGGGCGCTTGCGCAGGGGCGGCACCGCGCCGCCGGCGACCAGCCGGTCGATCACCGGGTCGAGGCGGCGCAGGGCGTCGATCCCCTCGCGCAGCACCGCCTCGGAGGCGAGGATCGTCTTGCCGCCTTCCCCTGCCGCCTTCCCGTGCCGGCCGGACGGTGCCATCTCGTTCCCGGTCATGCCGTCCCCGGTCCTCCGCTTCGCTCCCAGCCCCAACGGGCGCCTGCATCTCGGCCACGCCTACTCGGCCCTCCTCAACGCGGCATTCGCCGCGGAGATGCGCGGCCGCCTGCTGCTGCGCCTCGAGGACATCGACCCCCTGCGCTGCCGGCCGGATCTCGCCGCGGCGGTGATCGACGACCTGTCCTGGCTCGGGCTGAGCTTCGAGGCCCCGGTGCGGCGCCAGTCGGAGCACATGGCCGATTACCGCGCGGTGCTCGACGGCCTGCGCGAGCGCGGGCTCGCCTATCCGTGCTTCTGCTCGCGCAGGGCCGTCGCGGCGGCGGCGAGCGGGAGCGACCCCGACGGGGCGCCGCTCTATCCCGGCACCTGCCGCGGGCGACCCGATGCCGGGGCCCTGATCGCCGCCGGCCATCCCCATGCCTGGCGCCTCGACGGAGAGGCCGCCCGGGCGCAGGCGCGGGACGGGCTCGCCGTGACGGTCTTCGCCGCGCCGGGCGCCACGTCGGTCCGGCCGGCCGCGCCGGCGCGGTGGGGCGACGCGGTGATCGCCCGCAAGGACGTGCCGACGAGCTACCATCTTGCGGTCGTGTGGGACGACGCCGTGCAGGGCGTGAGCCACGTGGTGCGCGGGCGCGACCTCGACGCCGCGACCGACCTGCACGTCCTGCTCCAGGCGCTGCTCGGCCTGCCCGGCCCGGCCTATCATCACCACGCCCTCATCCGCGACCCGGCCGGGGAGAAGCTGTCGAAGAGCCTCGGCTCGGTGGCCCTGGCGGCGCTGCGGCGGGAGGGCGTGACGGCGCCGGAGGTGTGGCGCCGCCTCGGCTTCCGGCCCGGCCCCGGGGGCGCGCCGATCCTGATTCGGTGACCGGGTCGGTTGTCTCACCGGCCCGGCAAGATTTGCCCGGTCGGGACCGCCCGCTGCCGAAGAGCAGACGATCGTGTTGCGGACGTGGCCGCAGGGATATGAATCACAGCAAACTGGCAAAAAATAACGCCGGAAAGTTGATCTATGCTGATGATCGCCGCGCTCCGATCTGGGAGACTGAACGCTTCCCTAGCCAGCCCGGGAGGAGCAGTCATGGCGCAATCAGGGGTCGGGGCCGTGGAGCCCGTGGTCGATCAGTGCGTGACGATCGTCACGGCCTACGTTTCCAACAACGCGGTTCCGATCGGCGATCTTCCCGGCCTGATCGACACGATCCATGGGGTCCTGGCGCAGTTGCGCACCGGGCCGGTGCGCCAGGAGGTGCCGCGGCCGGCGCCGCCGGTGCCGATCCGCCGGACGGTGACGCCCGACGCGATCATCTCGCTGGAGGACGGCAAGCCGTACAAGACGCTCAAGCGCCATCTCGCCGGGCGCGGCCTCTCGCCGGACGAGTACCGGCAGAAATGGGGTCTGCCCTCGGACTACCCGATGGTCGCCTCGAACTACGCCGCCCAGCGCTCCGAACTGGCGAAGACCGCCGGCCTCGGCCGCCGGCGCGCGGCATTCCGCGGCGGCGACCTCACGGGCCGGCCGCAGCCGGGCCGCTCGACCCAGGCCGCCTGAGCCCCCGCGCCACACCGCGGGCGCAGGCCCTCGGGCGCGGCGCGGACCCCGCCGAGGCCTCATACGATTCTCGATTGATCGCTCGGCGATTGCTGCGCAATCGCTTCGCGATGCGAAAATCGGCTTCGCTCAGGTGCGCGCAGAGCTTTGCTCTGCGCCGCGCGGGCTGGTGATACGGTTTCCGGAACGAATCGTCCGGAAAACCGTATCACCCCCCGCCGACCGCCTCGGCGCCGTAGCGCCGGTGGAGGCCGGCCGCGAGGCCGTCGGCGAATTTCGCGGTCGCCACCGGCAGCATCCGGCCGCGGAGCTGGCCGAGGATCATCGTCATCGTGTCGAGATCGCGCCCGTCGATCGGGCGGGCGGCGAGGCGCGGGTCGTCCGGGATGCCGCTCGGGACCTGGAAGCTCACCACGTCCTCGCGCAGCACGAGGTTGCGCAGGAATTCGAGCGAGCCCGACTCGACCGTCGGCGGCATCGTCGCGCCCTTGCGCGCCACCGCGCGGTCGATGTGGTGGCGCAGCGCCAGCGAGCGGTCGGGCAGCGCCAGGGCGTGGGCGAGGCAGTCGCGCATCCGCACCGGCCCGGCCTCGCGGGCGAGCGGGTGCGAGGCCCGCATCAGGGCGCAGACCGGCTGGCGGCAGGCGAACAGGACGTGCAGGTCGGCCGAGGGCGGCGGTTGCAGCACCAGGGCGAGGTCGGCCTCGAAGGCGACGAGCGCGGCCACCGCCTGGACGTGGTCGCGAACCTGCACGGTGAACGAGACCTGCGGGAAGCGGGCGCGGTAGGCCTCCACCTCCTCGGGCACGACGTGGTTGACGAAGGCCTGGCTGCACGCGAGCGCGACGTGGCCGCGCCGCACCCCCGACAGGTCGGCGATCTGCGAGCGCACCCGGTCGAGGTCGGCGATCTGGTCGCGGATGTGGCGCACCAGCAACTCGCCGGCCGCGTTCAGGCGCATCCCCTTGGCGACCCGCTCGAAGATCGGCGTGCCGAGGTCGTACTCGATGTCCTGGACCTGCCGGGTCAGGGCCGAGGGCGTGATGTTGAGCGTCTCGGCGGCGCGCCGGATCGAGCCGCTGCGGGCGACCTCGGCGATGTAGCTCAGCGTGCGCAGGTGCTTCATCGGGACTCCCGGCCTCGCCGCAGGGTGTTGCGTTTCCGCGAACGGATCAATCGAAAACCAGCACTCGATTGCAACACCCGCTGTCACTAGCCTCCGGATTGTCCGCTGCCGGAGAACCCATGATGCGCCGCCGTGACCTTCTGACCGGCCTCGCCGCCGGTCTCGCCCTCGCCCCGCTGCCCGCGATCCGGCCCGCACGGGCGCAGGCCCCGACGGTGATCCGCATGGGGTCGCTGAAGCTGATCCACTCGATCGCGCCGCACTTCTACGAGCGGTTCACCCCGGCCGGCGTGACGGTCGAGGTGGTGCCGTTCGAGAGCCCGACCGAGTGCAAGAACGCGGTCGTCACGAAGTCGGTCGATTTCGGCACCTTCGGCATCGCGGCGGCCACCCTCGGCGCCGCCGCGGGCGAGCCGCTGCTGGTCATCGCCTCGACCTGCAACCGCGGCATGGCGGTGATCGCCAGGAAGGACGGCGGCATCGCCAGCCTGAAGGACCTCAGGGGCAAGCGGGTGGCGATCTGGCCCGGCTCGACCCAGGAGGTGTTCGTGCTCGAGCGCCTGCGCCAGGAAGGGATGAGCGTGAAGGACATCACGCCGGTCCGGGTCTCGTTCAGCGAGATGCACATCGCGCTCGCCCGCGGCGACGTCGATGCCTATGTCGGCGCCGAGCCGGGCCCCGGGGTGAGCCTCGCCAGCGGCGTCGGCCAGCTCGTCGAATACCCCTACGGCACCGAGATGGGCGCCCTCAACATGGTGTTCGGCACCCACCGCGACACCGCGGCGGAGAAGCCGGCCCTGGTGCGCCAGATGCTCGACATCCACCGCAAGGCGACCGAGTTCGCGGCGAAGAACCGCGACGCGATGGTGGCGATGGCGGTGGCCAAGCTCGGCCAGAAGCGCGAGGCGATCGAACTCTCGGCCCCGAACGTCGAGCTGACCTGGCAGCTCGGCGAGACCGAGGTGAAGCAGGCCCGGGCCTATGCCGAGCACATGCTGGCGCTCAAGCAGATCAAGCGCCTGCCCGAGGCCGGCTTCATCGACACCCGCTTCGTCGACGCGATGAGGGCGGCGTGAGCGCCGGGAGCGGCGCTGCCGTGGCGCCACCGCCGGCCGCGACGGGCGCGATGCCCGCCCCGGCCGCCTTCGGCCTCCGGCGCCTGTGGGAGCCGGTCCGCACCGGCCTGCTGGCGCTGGCCGTGCCGGCCTTGCTCCTCCTCGTCTGGCACATCGCCACGGTCGGGCGGCCCTACAGCCTGATCCCGCCGCCGGCCGAGGTCTGGACCGCGATGCGCGACCTCGCGGTCGGCGGCGTCAACGACGACGCCTTCAGCGCGACGCTCGCCACCCACGCGCTGGCCTCGCTGGCCCGGGTGTTCGGCGGCTTCGGCCTCGCGGTGCTGTTCGGCCTGCCGATCGGGCTCCTCATCGGCCGGGTGCCGGTGGTGCGCCAGCTCCTCGACCCGACCTTCCAGGTGCTGCGGCCGGTGCCGGTCACCGCGTGGCTGCCGCTCGCCATGATCCTGTTCGGCCTCGGGCCGCGCTCGGCCTACTTCCTGGTCTTCCTCGGGGCGTTCTACCCGATCCTCGTCAACACGGTGTTCGGGGTGCGCTCGGTCGAGCCGCGGCTGTTCGAGGCCGCGGCGATGCTCGGCTGCCGCGGCTCGGCGCAGTTCGTCCGCGTGGTGCTGCCCGCCGCCCTGCCGTCGATCTTCACCGGCCTGCGGCTCGGCCTCGGTTTCGCCTGGGTGGTGATCGTCGTCGGCGAGATGACCGGGGTTCCGACCGGCCTCGGCGCGATGATCATGGAGGCGCGCCAGCTCTCCCGCACCGAGATCGTGATCTGCGGCATGGTGGTGATCGGGGCGCTCGGCTTCGTCTCCGACCGGATCGTCAGCCTCGTCGGCCGCCGCCTGCTGTCCTGGAGCCCGTCCCATGCCTGAGCCGACGATCCCGATCCTCGACATCCGCAACGTCTCGAAGTCGTTCACCGTCCAGGGCAAGCGCATCGACGCGCTCAAGGGCGCCACCCTCACGGTGAAGCGGGGCGAGTTCGTGTGCCTGCTTGGCGCCTCCGGCTGCGGCAAGTCCACCCTCCTGCGCCTCGTCGCCGGGTTCGAGACCGCGACCGAGGGCGAGGCGCTGATGTGGGACAAGCCGGTTTCCGGGCCGGACCCGAGTCGCGGCATGGTGTTCCAGGATTACGGCCTGTTTCCCTGGCTCACCGTGCGCGACAACATCGGCTTCGGGCCGAAGTCCCGCGGCCGGCCGGCGGCCGAGGTGCGCGAGACCGCCGAGCGCTACATCGAACTCGTTGGCCTCCAGCGCTTCGCCGACGCCCATCCGCACCAGCTCTCGGGCGGCATGAAGCAGCGGGTCGCCATCGCCCGGGTGCTCGCCAACGACGCCGAGGTGGTGCTGATGGACGAGCCGTTCGGGGCACTCGACGCGATGACCCGCGAGCGGCTGCAGGACGAGCTCCTCGACCTGTGGAGCCGCACCGGCCTGACCGTGCTGTTCGTCACCCACGCGATCGAGGAGGCGATCTTCCTCGCCGACCGCGTGGTGATGATGTCGCCCGGCCCCGGCCGGATCGAGACCGTCCACGAGATCGACCTGCCGCGCCGTCGCGACGTGGCGAGCCCGGCCTTCAACGACCTGCGCCGGATGCTCGCCGGCCAGCTCCACAGCCACCATTCCCGCAAGGCCGCATGAACCCGGCGATGAGCGACGATCCCCGCCGTCCCGAGCACCGCCTGACCTACCGTGCCGCGGTCGACCGTCCGCGCCTGACGCTGCCGGGGGGCCGGCACCTCGCGGTCTGGCCGGTGGTCAACGTCGAGCACTGGCTCATCGACAACCCGATGCCGCGCCAGGCCCTGGTGGCGCCGACGGCCGCGCCGCTGCTGCCCGACGTGCCGAACTGGGCCTGGCACGAATACGGGATGCGGGTCGGGTTCTGGCGCTTCCTCGACGCCTTCGCGCGCCGGGGCATCCGCCCGACCCTGTCGATCAACGGCTCGGTCTGCCGCACCTATCCGCGGGTCGCGGAGGCGGCGCGGGATGCCGGCTGGGAGTTCATGGGCCACGGCTTCGTGCAGGTGCCGACCCACCGCGTCGCCGACGAGGCCGGGATGATCGCCCGCACGGTCGAGGCGATCGCCGCCTGCACCGGGGCGCCGCCCGCCGGCTGGCTCGGCCCGGGGCTGACCGAGACCCTCGACACCCCCGACCTGCTCAAGGCGGCGGGCATCGCCTATCTCGGCGACTGGCCGATGGACGACCGGCCGTGCCGGATCGCCACCCGCCACGGGCCGCTGGTGACGCTGCCCTACTCGGTCGAGATCAACGACGTGCCGCTGATCGCCGTGCAGCAGCAGCCGGCCGAGGAGTTTCTGGCCCGGGCGCTGGCCCAGGTCGAGCGGCTGGCGGCGGAGGCGGCGGGCGACGGACCGCTCGGCGGCGCCAAGGTGATGAGCTTCGCGATCCACCCCTACCTCACCGGCGTGCCGCACCGGATCGCGGTGGTCGAGCGATTGCTCGACGCGCTGCTGGCGCGATCGGACGTGGTGTTCTGGCAGGGCCGCGATATCCTCGACTGGTATCTCGGAACCGGTGACGATGCCTGATCCCGACTGGCGGACCCTCGACCGCGCCGCGCTCAGCGCGGCCTACGACAATTCCGGCGCCGTGCCGGGCAGCGCCGACACCATGGCGGCGCTGCGCGCCCGCAGCGCCGCCTTCCGGGCCGGCCACCCGCATTGCCGCGAGCTCGCCTACGGCGAGCGCGAGCGCGAGCGCATCGACCTGTTCGGCTGCGGGAGCGCCGACGCGCCGCTCCTCGTGTTCATCCACGGCGGCTACTGGCAGCGCAACGCCAAGGAGGGGTTCTCGAGCCTCGCCGAGGGCCCGCTCGCCCGCGGGCTCGACGTCGCGCTGGTCGGCTATACCCTGTGCCCGGAGACGACCCTGACCGGGATCGCCGACGAGGTGCGGGCGGCGCTCGCGCGGCTGCGCGCCCACGACGCCGAAGCGGGCCGGATGCGGCGGCTCGTCGTCTCCGGCTGGTCGGCGGGCGGCCACCTCGCCGCCCTGGCGACGGCGTGGCCGGAGGTCGATGCCGGCCTCGCGGTGAGCGGGATCTTCGACCTCGAACCGATCCGCGGCACCGCCCTCGACGACGCCCTGCGCCTGTCCGAAGGCGAGGTCGAGGCCCTGTCGCCGATCCGCCACCTCCCGACGATCGCCGGCCCGCTCACCGTGGCGTTCGGGACGCGGGAACTGCCGGAACTGCGCCGGCAATCGACGGAGTACCACGCCGCCTGGACCGGCCACGGCCTGAGCGGCGACCTGCTGCCCCTCGACGACGACCATTTCTCGATCCTCGACCGGATGATCCGGCCGGACGGGGCGCTGACCGACGCGGCGGTGCGGCTGGCGCGGGGCTGAGAGGCTGCCGGCTCGGGAGCCTCAGCCGGTCCGGCGCGCCGTCCAGCGGCCGGAGCAGCCGCCGAGCCCCGAGAGGGTCCAGCGCCCGCTGCCGGCCGCGCCGCGCAGGCGGCCGGAGACCGACACGCTGGCGAGCCCCTGGCGGATGCGGCCGGTGATCCGGCCGTCCGCCGCGGCCTGTCCGCTGGCGTCGACGTCGTTCCCGCCGGCATCGTCGACGATCCCGCCGCGGATGACGATGGGGTAGCGGTAGGGACCGGTGCAGCGTCCGCTCTCGGTCGTCGCCACGACCGACCACGCCCCGTCGAAGCGGGTGGTCGCCCGGGCCGGAGCGGCGAGGACGAGGAGGAGGGCGGACGCGGCGAGGGCGCGGCTGAGAGGAGTCGCCATCGCCTCACGCGGCCCGCTTCTCGACAACGACCGTGTCGAGGATCCGGCTCTCCCGGTAGAGCCACCGCGCCAGCAGGCCGGCCGCCATCGCGCCGGCGATCGGGGCGAGCCAGAACAGCCACAGCTGCGCGACGTACTCGCTCCCGGCGAACAGGGCGACGCCGGTCGAGCGGGCCGGGTTGACCGAGGTGTTGGTGACCGGAATCGAGATGAGGTGGATCAGCACCAGGGCGAAGCCGATCGGGATTCCGGCGAAGCCGGCCGCCGCGCCCCTCGAGGTCGCGCCGATGATGATGGTGAGGAAGAAGAAGGTGGTGAGGACCTCGGTCGTCAGGCAGGCGACGAGGCCGTACCGGCCGGGGCTGAGGGCGCCGTAGCCGTTCGAGGCGAAGCCCGCGAGGACCCAGCCCGCCTTGCCGGAGGCGACGAGGTAGAGCGCGCCGGCCGCCGCGACCGACCCGACCACCTGGGCGACGAGGTAGGGCAGGACGTGCCGGTCGGCGCAGCGGCCCGCCGTCCACAACCCGAGGGTGACGGCCGGGTTGAAGTGGCCGCCCGAGATGTGGCCGACCGCGTAGGCCATGCCGAGCACGGTGAGGCCGAAGGCGAGGGAGACGCCGAGGAATCCGATGCCGAGGTCCGGGAAGGCCGCCGAGAGCACGGCCGCGCCGCAGCCGCCGAAGGTGAGCCAGAACGTGCCGAAGAATTCAGCCGCGACGCGGCGCCGGATGTCGTGATCCATCGTCTCGATCCTCCTGTCGACGAGTACCGGTTCGGATCGTGGAGAGTCCGGGCTGGCCGAGAGCCGCCAGGAGCCGCCATCCGAACCGGGCATGGCTCATCTTTGGTCGGAACGGCTCGCTTCAATGATACGACCATACCAGGTAAGTCATAAATCGTGACGAAGCGGTCGCTCAGCAGGTCCGTGTTGGGCCTGGACTGTCGCCGGATTTCGGATGTGGAGTGTGGAGGCACACCGGAGCGACTGGAAACGCCGAGCCGCAAAGCTCTGGGGCCGCAACCGAATCGGGGCGACTGTCGGGATGGGCGATAAAGTTCGCTGTACTGGTACGAAAGACCTATTGAAGGCGACGCTCCGGAGCACACCTGCCCCGGGCCGGACCTAGCCCGGTCGCGGCGAGGCCTCCTCATGACCGACGACGTTCCTCGCCGCCCCGTCCGAGAGTCCGACGGCGGGGATCGTCGTTACGCGCGGCGAGCGGCCCCCGGATCGACGCCGACGGCCGGCACCGTTTCCCCCTAACGCGAGACCACCATGGCCATCGATTACCGTTCCGAACTCCGCCGACCGGTGCCGTTCAGCCTCGCGGTCATCGCCGCGGTGCTGCTGATCTGGCTCGTGGTCGCGTCCATCGCCGCCGGCCGCCAGCGCACGGCCCGCGACCTGCGCATCCTCGAGCTGCAGGGCCGGACCGCGTCCCTCCAGACCGACCTCGACCGCCAGATCTCGGCCGCCGGCAGCCTCGACGCGCTCCAGAAGAAGATCGCCGCGGCCGCGCAGCAGAACCGCGACGCCGCCCAGGGCGCCGAGCAGGCGCAGGCGCGGCTGTCCGGCCTGACCCGGGAACAGGCGGCGGCGGAGGCCAGGACGGCGGAGGCGAAGAAGACCGCCGAGACCGAGACGCAGCGCCTCACCGAGATCCAGGCCCAGGTGAACCAGGCCGAGCAGAAGCTCAGCCCCTTGCGCGACGCGATCACGGCGGCCGAGAAGACCTCGGTGGCGAGGACCCAGGAACTCGCCGAGGTCGGGCGCCGGCTCGAAGAGGCGCGCCGGCAGGAGGCGAAGCTGCGGGCCGACCTCGCCGCCATGACCCAGGAGGCCACCACCAAGGCGGCCGACCTCGTCACCGCGGAGCAGAGCCAGCAGAAGGCCCGCGAGGGCGCCGCGGCGGCCCAGAAGGACCTCGCGGAGGCTCGGTCGGCGACCGAGGCCGCCGGCAAGCAGCGCGGCGAGATCGAGCAGGCCGTCGCCGGTCTCAACACGGACCGCGACAAGCTGCGCGCCGACATCGATCAGGGCGGCCGCGACCTCACCCAGGCCCGGGATGCCCTCGCCGGGGTTCGCAAGGACCTCGCCGAGGCCCAGGCGCAACGCGACCGGGTGATCGCCGAGCGGACACAATCCGAGCAGACGCTCCAGCAGCTCACCGCCGACCGCGACGCCGCCACCGCGGCCCTCGACGGCCTGCGCAAGCGTCAGGCCGACGCCCAGGCCGAGCTGGCGACGCTGACCGAGACCCTGGCGACGCGCAACAAGGAGACCGCCGCCCTCGACGACCGGCTCGCCGCGGCGCGCCAGGATCTCGCCGCGACCCAGGCGAAGCTCGCCGAGACCCGCCAGCAGCTCGCCAAGCCGCCCGCGGACGGAGCCGCCGGCACGACCGGCGACGGCAAGCCGCAATAGGCGCCGGGTGAACGGCGGCGGCGCTTCGGCGCCGCCGCCGATCTCCGCGCCCCGCCGGGCGCCGGTTTCACGACCCGCACCGCACCGCCACCACCCGCCCGGCGACGCTCGCCGCGATGGCGCCGGCGCTGCGCGGCGCGGCCTCGCCGGCGGCGGGGGGCAGGGTCCCGTCGCGGCCGAGAAAGGTTCGCAGCGCGTCGAGGCCGACGACCGGGTGGCTCGTCGGCGGCATCACCCCGGCGATCAGCCGGGGCCGGGCCGGCAGGCGGGCGACGAGGCCGACCAGCCGGCCGGACCGGTCGAGGACCGGCGCCCCGGCCGCACCCGGCTGGAGCGGCGCCGCCACCGTTCCGCCCGGACCGGCCACCCCCGGCGCCACCGCCGGACCGCCCTCGCGCCCCGCCGCCACGCCCACCAGGGCCGCGTCGGGATCGGGCAGCCCCGGGGCCGTCGCCGGCGCGCCGGGCGCCGCCGCGGCGGGTGCGGGTGCGGGCGCGGCCGGGCGGACGGGCGGCGACGCCGCGACGGGGGCGACGGGCGGCGCCTCGGCGGGGAACGGCACGAAGCTGTTGGCGATCGCGATCATCAGCCGGTCGAGGTCGCGCGCCAGCGCCTTGTCGTAGGCCAGGGTGAAGCCGCGCACGCCCGCCGCGCCGGCGGCGTAGCGGATGTAGAACTTGCCGGTGGCGGTCTCTCCCGTCACGACGAGGAAGTCGGGCCGGCGCAGCTTGTAGGTCACCTTGCGGTCGGGCGTGGCGAGGGTCGCGCGCTCGAACAGCCCGTCGAGGTCGGCCGCGCCCGGGGCGAACGCCTTGCTGTCGAGGGTCACGCGGCCGTCGGCGCTCTGCCAGCGGGTGCCGTCGGGCTGGCGGCTGCGCTTCGGCAGCCACCGCTCGGGGACGCCGAGGACGAGGCCGGTCGCCGGGTCCTCCCGCACGACGAACCCCGCGGCCCTGCGGGCCGCCTCCCCGGCGGCCAGGAGGGCGGCGCGCTCGCGGTCGTCGAGGAGGCCGGTGCCGGGCGCGCCGGCCCAGGCCTGCCACGCCTGAAGGGCCTCGAAGGTGCGCCGGCCGAAGGCGCCGGTGGTGACGCTGTTGTAGTCCCCGGCCCAGACCAGGGCGTCCTGCACCCGCCGCCGCTCGTCCTCGGGCCGCGCCTCGAAGGCGGTCCGCGCCGCCTCGAAGGCCGGATCGGGGGTGGCGGGCTTCGGCACGGGCGGGCGCGGCGCCTGCGCGACCGCGGGGGCGGGGGCCGCGAGCGCGGCGAGCAGCAGCAGGGCGGCCGGGCGGCGGGGCATCGGTCTGGCCTCCTGGATCGACGGCACGGAGCGTGCCCGGACTTGTGGGCGAGCCGCCCGGACCTGTCGAGCCTCGTTCCACCCCGGCGCCCCGGAACGGGCCTTGCAGAGGCGGCCCCGCCCCGCATGATCGGGGCCTCGCCACGGAGGCCGCATGCCGACCCATCACGAGATCCCGGCCGTGCCGGACACCACGATCCTCGGCTACTTCGACGCCACCCTGCCGCCGGTGCTGACGGTCGAATCCGGCGACACGGTCACGCTGCATGCGCATCCGGCCGGCGGCAGCCGCTCGCTCCATCCCGACCCGGCCCGGGTGCCGGCCGGCTACCGGGCGGCGCTCGCCGCCCACGAGCCGGGCATCGGCCCGCACTTCGTCACCGGCCCGGTCCATGTCCGCGGGGCGATGCCGGGCGACGTCCTGCAGGTCGACATCCTCGACCTGACGCTGACCCAGGACTGGGGCTTCGTCTCGATCCTGCCGCTGCTCGGCACCCTGCCGGACGAGTTCACGGAGTACGAGACGATCCACCCGGACATCGACCTCCACCGCAACGTCGCGGTGCTGCCCTGGGGCACCGAGCTGCCGCTCGAACCGTTCTTCGGCGTGCTGGCGGTGGCGCCGCCGGCGGAATGGGGGCGGGTGACGACGCCGGTGCCGCGGCGGTTCGGCGGCAACATGGACAACAAGGAGTTGCGCGCCGGCACCACGCTCTACCTGCCGGTCTTCAACGAGGGCGCGGGCTTCTATGCCGGCGACGGCCACGCGGTGCAGGGCGACGGCGAGGTCTGCATCACCGCCCTGGAGACGGCGCTGCAGGGCCGGTTCCGGCTCACGGTGCGCAAGGACCTGGGCTACGTGTGGCCGTTCGCCGAGACGCCGACCGACCTGATGTCGATCGGGCTGCACGAGAGTCTCGACGAGGCGATGCGGCAGGCGGTGCGCGAGATGGTGGCGCGGCTGTGCGAGCGCACGAGCCTCACCCGCAACCAGGCCTACATGCTGTGCTCGCTGGCCGGGAACCTGCGCATCACCCAGACCGTCGACGGCAACAAGGGCGTCCACATGCTCATGCCGAAGAGCGCGCTCCCGGAAGAACGCTCATGATCGGAATGTCGGCTGACCGGAGGATGGTGGGCGCGACAGGGATTGAACCTGTGACCCTTCGCGTGTGAAGCGAATGCTCTCCCGCTGAGCTACGCGCCCGGTGACGGGGCTTCTAGGCGGGGTACGCCGGGGCGTCAAGCGGTTCCGCTCCGGCGGCGCCGATTTCCCCGGCCCGCCCGTGTGACAGCCGCGGCGGGGATGCGTAGAAGCCCGCCATGGCTCCCGTCGTCCGCTTCGCCCCCTCGCCCACCGGCTTCCTGCATATCGGCAACGCCCGGCCGGCCCTGCTCAACGCGCTCTACGCCCGGCGCGAGCGGGGCCGGTTCGTGCTGCGCCTCGACGACACCGACACCGCCCGCTCGACGGCGGAGTTCGCGGCGGCGATCGACGAGGATCTCGGCTGGCTCGGCATCGTGCCCGACCGGCGCGTGCGCCAGTCCGACCGCATCGCCCTCTACGACGAAGCCGCCGAGCGGCTGCGGCGGGCCGGGCGGCTCTATCCGGCCTACGAGACCCCCGACGAGCTGGAGCGCCGCCGCCGCCGCCAGCTCGGCCGCGGCCAGCCGCCGATCTACGACCGGGCGGCCCTGCGGCTGAGCGAGGCCGAGCGCGCCGCCCTGGAGGCCGAGGGGCGCCGGCCGCACTGGCGCTTCCGCCTCGATCCCGGCCCGGTGACCTGGACCGACCTCGTGCGCGGGGAGTGCCACGTCGATGCCGGCTCGCTGTCCGACCCGGTGCTGGTGCGCGAGGACGGGAGCTATCTCTACACCCTGCCCTCGGTGGTGGACGACGCCGAGATGGGCATCACCCACGTCATCCGCGGCGAGGACCACGTCACCAACACCGCGGTCCAGATCCAGATCTTCTCCGCCCTCGGCGCCCCGATCCCGGTCTTCGCCCACCACAACCTGCTCACCACAGCGAGCGGAGAGGGGTTGTCGAAGCGCCTCGGCCATCTCTCCCTGCGCGGCCTGCGGGCGGCCGGGTTCGAGCCCGGCGCGGTGGCCTCGCTCGCGGTGCTGACCGGCTCGGCGGAGGCGGTGCGGCCGGTGGCCGACCTCGACGAGCTCGCCGGCCTCGTCGATCTCGCCCACGTCTCGCGGGCGCCGGCGAAGTTCGACGAGCACGAGCTGGAGCCGCTCAACGCTCGCCTCGTCCACGCGATGGATGCCGCCGAGGTCGCGCCGCGGCTCGCGGCGCTCGGGATCGACCCGGCCGTCGCCGCGCCGTTCTGGGCGGCGGTGCGGGCCAATCTGGTCCGGGTCTCGGACGCGGCGGAGTGGTGGCGGGTGGTGCGCGGCCCGGTGACGCCGGCGATCGCCGATCCGGCCTTCGCCGCGCAGGCCGCCGCCCTGCTGCCGCCGGAGCCGTGGGACGGCGCCACCTGGAAGGGCTGGACCGAGGCGGTGAAGGCGGGAAGCGGCCTCAAGGGCAAGGCGCTGTTCCTGCCCCTGCGCCTCGCGCTGACCGGCCTCGACCACGGGCCCGACCTCGCCGGCCTGCTGCCGCTGATCGGCCGGGCGCGCGCCGAGGCGCGGCTGAGGGGCGAGGCGGCCTAAATAGAAACTGGCTCCAAGTATCTGATTTCAAATTGGATATTTGGAGCGCGGGATCCCCTCTCCCACTCGGGAGAGGGGAGGCGTGCCAAAGCGAAAGCCGCCTTCGACCGGGGCAACGGATACAGACGACCACCGCCCGGTTTCATCCGCAAGGGACGGCCATGCCGGTGTGCAACTAAATAGAAACTCGCTGCAAACGACTGGTTTTGCAGTCGAAATTTTAAGCGCGGGATCCCCTCTCCCGGGTGGGAGAGGGGTAGGGGTGAGGGTGGAGACGGTGCCGGATCAGGCCACAACGGTTGAGCTGCGCAGCTCGACGCTGGGCGTTCATCTCGGAACCCGGGCCACCCTCACCCCCGGCCCCTCTCCCACTCGGGAGAGGGGAGCCGCGCCACGATGAAGCCGCCTTCCACGGTTGCAACGGCTGCAGGCGGACCACCGCCCGGTTTCATCCGCAAGGGACGGCAAAGCCGGTGAGCAACTGATACCAACGGCCCAGGATGCTGACGCATCAACGTCGATCTCGGGCTTGCCCGAGATCGGCAGGGCCCTTGATCCATCTCGAATTTCCGATGCCAAGCCCAGACGTTCGGGACCTCGGGCCTGGCGAAACTTCGAGACCGGAACCAGAGGTCGTCGTCAACGACCGTCGGTATCACGCGCGGCCGCACCGCTCTCCGGCCCCCTCACCGCCCCGCGCCATTCCCCGATCAGCCGGGCCCGCTTCGCCCGGTCCTGGATCGCCAGCAGTTCCGGCCCGTTCTCGATCGGCCGCACCGCCGCGGAGGACGGCGACAGGACCGGGCCGTCCGCTTCCGGCACCGCGGCGCCGTCGAGGCCGAAGGGGAAGCTGGTGGCGCGGGCGACGCGCTGGCCGCGCTCCGACAGGAGGTAGCGCACGAAGGCCCGAGCCGCCGCGGGCTGCGGCGCCGAGGCCGGCACGAAGATCGCCCGGCTCAGCACCACCGTGTAGTCGCGCGGCACCACGACGTGCAGGGGCGCGCCGCGCCGGATCGCCGCCACCGCGTAGGAGCCGAGCAGGTTGTAGCCGATCGCCAGCCGGCCGTCGGCGAGGCGGGCGAGGAGGTCGGTGGTGCAGCAGCTCAGCACCGCGTCGGCCCGGGCCAGCGCCTCCAGCATCCGCCCGAACACCGCGCCGGCGCGCAGGTCGTAGGCCGAGAACAGGTAGCCGATGCCCGAGGTGGTGACGTCGTAGGTGCCGATCCGGCCGGCATAGCGCCCGGGATGGGTGCGCAGCAGGTCGATCAGCTCGGCCCGGCTGCGGCGGCGGTCCTCGGGCGGCACGGTGTCGGCGTTGTAGACGATCACCCCCGGCTCGAAGGTGAAGCCGAACAGCTCGTCGCGCCAGCGGGTCCAGCGCGGCAGCGGGTCGGCCTCCGCGAGGCCGAGCCGGGCGGCGCAGCCGTCGTTGACGAGCTTCACCAGTTGGTCGACGGAGGAGGACAGCACGAGGTCGACCCCGCCGGCGCCGCGGCAGGCCGCCTGCATGCGCTCGAACAGCTCGCCGGTCACGGTTTCGGTGTAGGCCACCGCGACGTGGGGCTCGGTGTCCTGGAAGTCGCGGATCAGCGGGCGCATCGCCTCGAGGTCGGTCGCCGCGTGCAGCACCAGCACCAGCGATTCCGAATCGACCGCCGGGAACCGCGTCGTCTCGGCCGCGCGGCCCGGGGAGGCGGCGAGGAGCAGCGCCGCGAGGGCGGCGCGGAGGCGTTTCATGCGGGGTCCTGCGCGGCAAGAGGAATCGCGATCGTCACCGCGAAGCGCCCGTCGGGCAGGGTCGCGAAGGCGAGACGCCCGCCATGGGCGCGCACCACGTCGCTGGCGATCGACAGGCCGAGCCCGGCGCCCCTGGTGCCGCCGGCGCCCTCGAACGGCCGCGTCACCCGCGACCACGCCTGCGGCGGGATGCCGGGGCCGTCGTCGGCGACGGTGAGCCGGCCCTCGCCGCCCTCCGCCGCCACCGTCACGTCGAGCCGGGTGCGGGCGCCGTGCGCGAGGGCGTTGCCGACGAGGTTGGCCACCGCCTCGCGCAGGCTCAGCGCGTCGCCCGCGACCGGCACCGGCTCCTCGGGCCCGTCGAAGCCGAGATCGACCTCGCGCGCCAGGGTGCCGGCGCGGTCGCGCAGGATCGCGCGGGCGAGCGCCGCGAGGTCGACGGGCGTGAAGCGCAGGGTCTCGACCCGGTGGCTCACCATGGCGTGGTCGAGGAGCTGGTTGGTCAGCCGCGCGAGTTCCTGCGCCCTCGCCTGGACCCGCAGCAGGCGCTCGCGCCGCGCCCCGGCATCGGGATCGTCGGCGGACCAGGCCAGCATCTCGACCTGGGCGTTCAGCGCCGCCAGGGGCGTGCGGATCTGGTGGCTCGCCTCGGCGATGAAGCGCTGGAGCACCGCGAGGTGGCGCGCCAGCCGCTCGGTGAAGCCGTCGATCGCCGCGACCAGGGCGGCGACCTCCCGCGGGGCCTCGACGGCGATCGGCGTCAGGTCCTTCGGGTCGCGGGCGCGCATCGCCCGTTCGAGGCGGGCCAGCGGCGCCAGCGCCAGCCGCACCGCCAGCAGGGCGGCGAGGAAGCCGAGCAGCATCATGGCGCCGAGCAGCGCCAGCGCCCGGGCGATGAGGTCGCGGGCGAGGCGCCCCCGCGCCCCGGTGGTCTGGGCCAGCGCCACCTCGGCGAAGCCCGGCGCGGCGATGTCGGGGATCGCGCGCCGCACCCGGACGTGGCGGACCCGGGCGCCGGAGAAGACCCCGTCGCCGAAGGCCGGGCCGGTGCCGGCGGGACGGGGCGGCAGCGCCGGCGGCAGGTCGTCGTAGCCGGTCAGGATCGTGCCGTCCGGCGCGGTGACGGCGTAGAACACCCGGTCGTCGGCGGCGAGCGCCAGGGTCTCGAAGGCGGCGAAGGGCGGGTCGACGAGGAGGCGCCCGTCCTCGACGGAGAGGCTCTCCGAGATCTGGAGCGCGGCGGCGAGCAGCAGGCGGTCGTAGGCGTCGTCGGCCGCCGAGCGGGCGTAGGAGCCCGCCAGCCCCGCCAGCGCGAGCCCGGTCGCGGCGAGCACCGCGGCGACGAGGCCGGTGACGCGCCAGTACAGCGACGGGCGCGCCGCGCCCCGGTCCGGTCGATGTGCCACGGCCTAAGCAGATTTCGCAAAAGTGGTAGCCGGTTTTGCGATAAAAATCTGCGAAAAACAAGAATCTAAGCGGACGAAGCGTTGGCCTTCCAACGCAAGTCTGCTTAGCCGCCGGGTTTCGGCGTGAGCTGGTAGCCGAGCCCGCGCAGGGTTCGGATCTGCGCCTCCGACGGCGCCAGCTTGCGGCGCAGGCGGGCGACGTACTGCTCGACGGCGTTGAAGCTCGGCGCCTCGTCGAGGGAGAACAGGCGGTCGAGCAGCTCGTCCTTGCCGAACACCCGGCCGGGCCGGGCCGCCAGGATCTCCAGCAGCATCAGTTCGCGCCGGGTCAGCTCGACCGGCACGCCGGCGACGCGGACCGAGCGGGCGGCGCGGTCGATGGCGATGTCGCCGCAGACCAGCGCGTTGGTGGCCTCGCCGGCGGCGCGGCGCAGCAGCGCCCTCGCCCGCGCCTCGACCTCGCGGAAGTCGAACGGCTTGACGAGGTAGTCGTCGGCGCCGAGGTCGAGCACCCGCACCCGCTCCTCGATTCCCGCCCGGGCGGTGAGGACCAGGACCGGGGTGGCGTCGCCGCGCCCGCGCAGGGCCTTCAGAAGGGCCGCGCCGTCGCAGCCCGGCAGCGTCAGGTCGAGGACGACGAGGTCGTAGCCCTGCGTGGCCAGCAGGTCGCGGGCCTCGGCGCCGTCGCTCTCCCAGTCGACGCTGTGCCCGATGCGCCGGAAACCCGCGATGATGATCTCGGCGATGTCGGCCGTATCCTCGACGACGAGTATCCGCATCGCTGGGTCAGGTCCCGGGGATCGTCATGGCCCGATCCCGCGTCAGGTTGGTGTCAGGGTCGTGCGCTATCGCCTCCCGACAATAGCAACCCGCGGACCGAAGCCAAGCGCCGTGCCGGCGCCCGCCTCCGGCCGCGTCCAACGGGAGGACACGATGCAGGCCAACGCCCTCGGTGCATCCACGCTGCCGCCGACCCAGACCGCCGGGACCCGCCCGGCGGACCCGCGGAAATTCTGGCCGCTCGGCTGGTGGCGGCTGATGGACTGGAAGATCGGCATCATCCCGCTTCCGGTCTACTTCATCCTCGCGGTGCTGCTGGTGATCCTGACCCAGGAGGGCGAGATCAAGGCCGACGCGCCGACGATGATCGCCGTGCTGGTGCTCGGCGGCTTCACCTGCGCCGAGATCGGCAAGCGGCTGCCGGTGCTGCGCAGCATCGGCGCGGGCGCGATCTTCGCCACCTTCATTCCCTCGGCGCTGGCCTATTACGGGCTGATCCCGCCGCAGATCCAGAAGTCGATCACCGACTTCACCAAGTTCACCAACTTCCTCTACATCTACATCGCGGCGATCATCGTCGGCAGCATCCTCGGCATGGACCGGCAGGTGCTGATCCGCGGCTTCCTGAAGATCTTCGTGCCGCTGGCCGCCGGATCGGTCGCGGCGGCCTGCGTCGGCACGCTGGTCGGGGTGATGCTCGGGCTCGGCGCCTACCACACCTTCTTCTTCATCGTCGTGCCGATCATGGCCGGCGGCGTCGGCGAGGGCGCGATCCCGCTCTCGATCGGCTACGCGGCGATCCTCGGCCAGCCGCAGGGCGACCTGTTCGCCCAGGTGCTGCCGCCGGTGATGCTCGGCAGCCTGACCGCGATCGTGTTCTCGGGCATCCTCAACTACGTCGGCAAGCGCCTGCCCCACCTCACCGGCGAGGGCCGCCTGCAGCCGGGCGGGGACGACGCCCTCGACATGAAGGGCGAGACGGCCAAGAGCGAGACCGGCGGCGCCATGGACGTCGCCACCATCGCGGGCGCCGGGCTTACCGCGGTGACGCTCTACCTCCTCGGCGTGATGATGCACCACGTCGTCGGCCTGCCGGCCCCGGTGGCGATGCTGTTCCTCGCCGTCCTCGCCAAGCTGACCCAGGCGGTGTCGCCCCACCTCCAGGCCGGCGGGTTCGTGGTCTACAAGTTCGTGCAGGTCGGCATGACCTACCCGCTGCTGTTCGCCATCGGCGTCGCGATGACGCCGTGGGACAAGCTGATGGCGGCCTTCACCCTGGTGAACCTCGCGGTGATCGTCTCGACGGTGTTCACCCTGATGGCGACCGGGTTCATGGTCGGGCGCTGGCTCGCCATGTACCCGATCGAGACCGCGATCGTGAACGCCTGCCACTCCGGCCAGGGCGGCACCGGCGACGTCGCGATCCTCACGGCCGCCGACCGGATGCAGTTGATGCCGTTCGCCCAGATCGCCACCCGCATCGGCGGCGCCCTGACGGTGACCGGCGTGCTGATCGTCCTGCGCTGGATCGTCTGACCGGCGTCGCCGGAGACCAAAGCCGGCCGGCCCGTCCCCGCGGGCCGGCCGCGCGCGTTTCAATAGGTCCGGGTCGGCCGGTCGAGGACGCGCCGGCCCATCAGGCTCGCGGCGAGGTCGACCATCAGGAGGGCGGTGCGCCCGCGCTCGTCGAGGAACGGGTTCAGCTCGACGAGGTCGAGGCTGCCGACGAGCCCGGAATCGTGCAGCATCTCCATGACGAGATGCGCCTCCCGGAAGGTGGCGCCGCCCGGCACCGTCGTGCCGACGCCGGGCGCGATCTCGGGATCGAGGAAGTCGACGTCGAGGCTGACATGCAGCCGCCCGCCCGCCGCCGCGACCCGTTCGAGGAAGGCCCGCAGCGGGCCGACGATGCCGTCCTCGTCGATCGAGCGCATGTCGTAGACGGTCATGCCCGAGGCGGTGACGGGGCCGCGCTCCGCGGGGTCGAGGCTGCGGGTGCCCATCAGGCAGACATGGGCCGGGTCGAGGGGCGCGGCGAGGGGCGGCAGCAGCCCGGCGAAGCCCGGCCGGCCGGTGGCGTAGGCCAGCGGCACCCCGTGCAGGTTGCCGCTCGTCGTGGTGTCGAGGGTGTGGAAGTCGGCATGGGCGTCGAGCCACAGCACGAAGAGCGGCCGCTCCTCCGCGGCGGCGCGCCGGCCGAGGCCGGCCAGCGTCCCGGCCGACAGGCTGTGGTCGCCGCCGAGAAAGACCGGCACCGCGTCGGCGCTGGCCGCGTAGGCGGCGCCCGCCAGCGCCTCGGTCCAGGCCGCGAAGGCGCCGAGCTGGCGCAGGGCCGGGTTGGGGTGGGCGAGATCCGCCGCCGGCCCCGGCACCACGTCGCCGCCGTCGACCACGTCGAGCCCGAGCCCGGCGAGCGCCTCGGCGAGGCCCGCCGCCCGGTAGGCGCTCGGCCCCATGTCGCAGCCGAGCCGGCCCGCCCCCTCCTGCACCCGGGCCCCGAGAAGAAGGCAGCGCGTCGTCGTCATGCGGGATCCTGAACCAGGGTCGCGGGGCGGGCGCACGGCGTCTTGCAGTGCAGCATGACCGGTATGCCGGGAGTGGGGCCGGGGGTCAAAGGGTGGGCGGTGCGCGAGGTGCTGGCGACGGCTGGAAGCAGTTCCGGCGGGGGACCCGGCGTTCATGGAGGCTCGCCACGCCTGGGCGAAGCCGGGCATCCGCCTCGCGCAAGCGATCGTCCACGGTCGCCGGAAGCGATCCCACAGGGCTCGCCGGACGATCACCCCGATCTCGCATGACACGGTGGGGTCATCTGCCTTCCACCGATGCTCTCGACGACGCCATCAGTCGAAACATGCCCCTGTGTCGCAGGCCTTTCTGCCATGGCCTACGGGCGAACAATTTGTCTGCAACATCAACTCGGATATTTCGAAATCATCCCCTCCGAGGGCGGCCAGAAATTCTGCAACTCTTGGTACGTTTTTAAAAAATATGCAACTCAAAGCACGGAGCTGGGGTGGTTTCGTGGCCGCGATGCTCTGATACCAACAGTCATTGACAACAACCTTTGGTTCCGCTTTCGAACTTGTGCCAAGCCTCTGACTTGGTGTCGGAAATTCGAGATGAGTCAACGGCCTCGTCGATCTCGGGCCTGCCCGAGATCGAGTCGATGCGTCAGCATCTTGGGCCGTTGGTATGATTTCATTTGCTCGTGCTCCCACGATCCGCCTATGACGAAGCCGCCGCAAAGTCGGGATCAGAGCGTCATGGCCAATGTCAGCACCATCGTCGACCTCACCACGGATGTCGATGATGTGCCGTCCCAAGACGTCGATCAGGCGCAGGGCATGGCCTCGACTCTGGCGAGCGGTGACCGGCTCGATGGCGGTGCCAGCTTCGACGGCGGACTCGGGACCGACTCACTGTCGCTGTCCTATGAGGCGGCGACGTCCCCTGGCGTCTTCCCCGACACCGTCTACGATCTGACCAGTATCGATCTGGACCGTGTGAGGAATTTGTCGATTTCAGGGAACACCGGTCCTGGCGGTACGACGATCGCCAAGGTCAGCAGCCGGGCCCTCGCTAATGTGACGAAGATCTCCCTCTCGAACCGCGCTCAGCTCACCACGGTCGATGCCACGCTCGATTTGACTGGAAAGCTCATCAGCAGCTCGGCAGGCGGCACGATCACGAGCAGCAACGCTTCGGGAACGACATTCACGGTCGACGATCCGCAGGCGGCATTGCTCGTCAAGGGCGGTGCAGGCCGGGACAAGGTGGTGCTCAATCGACGGCTCCTGACGGCAGCCCAGCGCGATCAGATCTTCGCAGCCTCCGTCGAGTCGATCACGGATATCACGGGTACTTACGTCAAGCTTCTTCCCGCGGACGGTGCCGTTCTGACAGAGGGCGGCGAGATCCTCCCGCAGGACGCCGACCAAGTGGTGCAGAGCAAGGCAGCGGCGCTGACGAGTGGGACCCGCCTCAACGGCGGCGCCGGTCACGACGTGCTTGCTCTCTTCGAGTCCGGTATCTTCGATCTCTCTGCTCTCACTCAGTTCACCGGTTTCGAGGAGGTGCGTCTCACCAACACCACCCGTGGCGGCGCTCAACTGACCCTTCGTGATGGCGTCGATCTCACCGTGACGGTCGGTGACGGCATGTCCGCGCCGGGCGAGCCTGATCTGTATCCCTACATGGGCCAAGGCTCCACCAGAATTTACTTGGCCAACAGCCGTGTCACGCTGCGTGGCGGCAACGGCATCGAAGATGTTATTGTTCGCAGATCCGAACAGCTTCGAGCCGGCAGTAGCTTCGATGGCGGTCTCGGGAGCGACTCGTTGTCTTTGGCTTACAACTACATGCGCTCCGGCGAGTACACCGACACCGTCTACGATTTGACAAGTATCACCTTGAGTAATGTTGAGAGACTGGATGTCTCTGGCAATTCCCTTTCCAACAAGACCACCATCGTGAAGGTCAGCGATCGGGCGCTGGCTGACGTCGATATGATATCCCTCTCCGGCAACGCCCGGATGACCACGGCGGACGCCACGCTCGATCTGACCGGGAAGTCGATCCGCGATACCGAGGGCAGCGTCATCACGAGCAGCAACGCCTCGGGGACAACCTTCACGGTCGATGATGCGCGATCGGCGATCCTGATCCAAGGGGGCGCCGGCCGGGACCGGGTGGTGGTCAGGAACGGGACCCTGACAGCGGACCAGCGCGAGTTGATCTTCACCGGTTCGGTCGAGTCAATCACCGACGCCGCGGGAACCTACAGGAAGCCCGGAACGCCGGCCGGCACAGTGGTCCTGACGGTCGGCTGGGACGAGATCCGCCCGTGGAAGGCCGACCTGACGGTCGCGGGTCTCGCCGCGACACTGAACGCCGGCACGCCCCAATATGCCGGTGACAGAATAGCCTATTATTCAGGCGGAGACAGCCTCGATGGCGGTGGCGGCTACGACGTTCTCGCCCTGTCCGGCTCGGGCAGCTTCAACCTCGCGGGCCTCGCACGCTTCACCGGCTTCGAGGAGGTGCGCCTCACCAACACCACTGCCACCGTCGCCAGCCTGACCCTGCGCGATGGTGCCGACCTCATCGTGACCCTGGGAGACGGCACGACCGGGTCCGCCAATGCAACCACCGGCGGCATCGCGGTCCAGCTCGCCGAGAGCCGCGTCACTCTGCGCGGAGGTCGCGAGAACGACGACGTGTCGGCTGTCGAGGCTCGTCAGTTGCACGCTGGCAGCATCATCGATGGTGGCGGCGGTTCCGACACCCTGCGTCTCAGCTACTATCTCGTGCCGGAATCTTACGCCTACGATCCGAAAACCGGAGGCAACAAGTATCTGGGTCGCATCTATGTCGATACGATCTACGATCTGACCAACGTGAGCCTGACAAACGTCGAAAGGCTTGTCGTGATCGGTGCCTTTTATGGGTACGCCGACACCACGACCATCGTCAAAGTCGATGAGACTGTTCTGGCCGGCGTGACGACGATCGCCTTGTCCAACACCGCCAGACTGGTGACGGAGAGTGCGGTCCTGGATCTGACCGGCAAGGCGGTCACTGGTACCTCCGGCACCTTCATCGAGAGCCGCAATGCCACCGGCACGACCTTCACGGTCGACAATGCCGCAGTAGCGGCCTTGATCAAGGGGGGAAGCGGCAGGGACAAGGTCGTCGTCACCGGCCAGACCCTGACCTCGATCGAGCGTGACAAGATCTTCGCTGCCGGCATCGAGACCATCGTCGATGCCGCTGGTACCTTCGAGGACTTCACGGTCCCGGCCGACGGCTCGACCCTCACGACCGGCCGTGATGCGATCCCGCCCTCGGATGCCGACCAGACGGTCACGGCAACCACAGCGACGCTGAACGCCGGCTGGCCCACCTACGGCCCGAGCGGATCGGTCTCCTACACCGGCGGCGACCGTCTGGAGGGCGGCGCTGGCTACGACGTACTCTCGATTTCGGGAGCCGGCACCGTCAACCTTGCCGGACTGGACCGCTTCACCGGCTTCGAGGAGGTGCGCTTCACGATCCCGGCGAGCTCCTCCGGAACCAGCAGCCTCGCGTTGCGCGACGGCGCCGATCTCACGGTCTCGCTGAGTGGCCCAGCCGGTGGCTCCGGCGATGCCGGATCCGTTCAGGTCATCCTTGCCAACAGCCGCGTCACCATCAACGGCGGCGACGAAGCCGACACAATCTCGGCCTCGGCTCCGAGCCGGTTGCAGGCCGGCACGGTGATCAACGGCGGCGGAGGTCGCGATCAACTCTCACTCCAGTACGATCGCTCGGCCAAGACCAACTCAGGCGCCTCCCTCGATTCGATCTACGATCTGAACGCCATCGTCCTGCGCAACGTCGAGCAACTGTCCGTTCAGGGCGGAACCAGCGTGACCCAACGCGGCATGACCGTCGTCAAGGCGGGCGCGTCAGCTTTGGCCGGCGTCGAGGCGATCGACCTCTCCTACGGCGCCACGCTCGTCACGGCAGACGCGGCTCTCGATCTGTCCGGCAGGACGATCAGCGGTCTCTACGGCGGAGGCATCGAGAGCACGAACGTGCTCGGCACGACCTTCACGACCGACCGTGCCGTGGCGGCGGGTCTGTTCCGCGGCGGTGCCGGTCGCGACACCGTGGTGGTCGTCGGACAGACCCTCACCACCGCCCAGCGCGAGTTGGTCTTCAGCGGATCCGTCGAAACCATCATCGACGCGGCAGGAACCTACACGAAGCCGGAGAAGCCTTCCGGTGCCGTGACCCTCTCCAAAGGCATCGACACGATCTCGCTCGGGGCCGGGGACCAAGTCCTCACGGCGACGGCTGCGACGCTGACCAATGGGACATATACATATAGTTCAGGCGCGACCAAGTACTATAATGGCGGCGATGTGCTCGATGGGGGTGCAGGCTGGGACGCGCTGGAACTCCTGGGTCCAGGCCTTTTCGACCTCGCGAGCCTTCGTTACTTCTCCCGCTTCGAAGAGGTCCGCGTCGTCAATCCCACGAGTGCGACGGCCAGCGTGATCCTGCGCAACGGCGGCAATCTGCTCGTGACCCTGGGCGATGGCGGTGCCGCGCCCGGTGAGACCGGCGGCATCACGGTTCATCTCGCCGAGAGCAGGGTGACCTTGCGCGGCGGCAGCGAGGCGGACACGATCCTGGCGGCGCAGGGAAATCGACTGAAGGCCGGAAGCGTCATCGACGGCGGACAAGGCATCGATGAACTCCAACTCAACGTCTTCGACACCGTCGAGATCGACAACGCCTCCTCGGTTTCCGATTCCTATGACCTGACGGCAATCACGCTCCGCAACGTCGAAAATCTCGTCGTTCACGGCCGGTTCGGCGGCACCGCCGAGCCCGCGCCGGTCGTGAAGGTCGATGCCGCGTCCCTTGCCGACGTGAGAACCATCACGCTCGATGACGGTGTCCGATTCACGACAAGTGAGGCGAGCCTCGACCTGACCGGAAAAGCGATCAGAGGGGCGTCCGCGGGGTCGATCGAGGGTACTCGTGCGGGTGGCACGCTCTTCAAGGTCGACAGCCTCGCCGCCGCGGCTCTGATTCAGGGTGGCGCCGGCTCCGACACCTTGGTGGTCGAGGGCCTGACCTTGACGATCAGCCAGCGCAACCAGTTCTTCTCGCACGCGATCGACACCCTCGTCGACGCCGCCGGGACCTACGGCCCGAACGGCTTCGTCAACTACAACCCCACCCTGGTGGCCGACGCTGGGTCGACCGGCGCCGACGGGGCCGTGACGAAGGGCGTGGCGCAGGGCGTGCTCGCCAACGACACCGACCGGGACGGCGATACGCTCCGGGTCACCGCCGTCGGCGGCGAGACCGCCAAGGTCGGGCAGGCGGTGGCGGGCAGCTTCGGCACGCTCACCCTGGCGGCCGACGGCTCCTACCGCTACGCCGCGACCGCCCCGGTCGCGAGCACGAACCACGACCGCTTCACCTACACCGTCGCCGACAGTCGCGGCGGCACCGCCGAGGCGGTCCTCGACATCACGATCGATCCCTTCGGGCCCACCGACGACGTGTACCTCGTCAACGGCCCCAACGACATCGTGACCGAACTGCCAGGCGGCGGCAACGACACGGTGCGGACCTCGCTGACCCGCTACACCCTCGACGCCAACGTCGAGACCCTCGTCTACATCGGCAAGCCGACCTTCCACGGCTTCGGCAACGACCTCGACAACCTCATCCTCGGCGGCCGCAACAGCGACCGCCTCGAAGGCATGGGCGGCGCCGACACGATGATCGGCGGAACCGGTAACGACACCTACACGGTCGACGATGCCCGCGACGTCATCGTCGAGCAGGCCGGGGAGGGCACCGACCGGGTGCTGTCCCAGGTCAGCTACACGCTGTCCGACAACGTCGAGATCCTCGCCCTCACCACGAGCGCGAACCTGGACGGGACCGGCAACGCCGTCGACAACACGATCCGGGGCAACCGGGGCCGCAACGTGCTCGACGGGCGCGGCGGGGCCGACACCCTCATCGGCGGCGAGGGCGAGGACGTGTTCGTGCTGCGGGCCTGGGAGACGGAGGGCGACGTGATCCAGGACTTCGCCGGGGCCGGCGCGGCCGGCGGCGACCGGCTGGAGTTCCGCGGCTTCGGGGCGGGCGCGTTCCTGACCCACGAGGCCGGCGGCGACCTCTACACGATCCATGCCGGGCCGGCCCTCGGCGGGATGAGCGAGACCTTCCGGGTCGCCGGGGTGACCGGGCTCGACCTGCTGTCCGGCACGGCGTCGGGCGACGTGACCTTCGCCGCCTGAGGACCGTCCGCACCGGGCGCGGCCTACCCATCGCGGACCGCGCGCGCTATGCCCCCGCCGACGGCGGGGGGACACGGGTTGCGGATCCGGAACGCGGTGGCCGGGATTCTGGTGCTGGGCGTGGTCGGGCTCGCGGCGGCGGAGGCCGCCGCCGAGCGGGTGCGGCTGCGGATCGCCACCGCGTTCGAGCCCGAGCAGATCGCCGCCGCCAAGCAGGCGATCGAGGCGGCCGTGCCCGAGGTCGAGGTGGCGTGGGAGCGCGCCTCGACCGGGATCCTGACCGAGCGGATCCTGAGCGGCGAGGGCGGGCGGCCCGACATGGCATTCGGCCTCGCGGTGACGAGCCTGCTGCAGTTCGAGCAGGCCGGCCTGCTCGACGCCTACACGCCGAAGGGCGCCGAGCGGCTGCGCGCGTCGTTCCGCGATCCGACCCCGCCCTACAGCTGGAGCGGGATGGACGCCTTCCTGGGCGTGATCTGCTTCAACGCGGAGGTGGCGGCGCGCGACCGGCTGTCGCGGCCGAACTTCTGGCGCGACCTGCTCGATCCCCGGCTGCGGGGCCGGGTGACGATGCCCGACCCGACCCGCTCGGGCACCGGCTACATGCTCGTCGCCGGCTGGCTGCAGAGCATGGGCGAGGAGCCGGCCTGGGCGTTCATGGACGCGCTGCACGCGCAGGTCGACGCCTACCCGGCGAGCGGCACCGCCCCCTGCGCCGAGGCCGGGGCCGGGCGCAAGGCGGCCGGCCTGTCCTTCGACATGCGGGCGGCGGCGGAGAAGGGCGGCGGCGCGCCGATCGACATCGTGGTTCCGGTCGACGGCACCGGCTGGGACCAGGAGGGGCTGGCGATCTTCGCCGGCACCGCGCATCCGGACCTCGCCCGCCGGGTCGCCGACTGGGGCGTGAGCCGCGAAGCCAACCAGCTCTACGCCCAGACCTACGCGGTCGTGGCCTATCCGGGAGTCTCGAACCCGGCCCCGATCTACCCGCCCCACGCCGAGGCGCGGATGATCCGCATCGACCTCGCCTGGATGGCCCGCCACCGGCCGCGCATCGTCGCCGAATGGCGCCGGCGCTACGGCGACAAGGCGGCGCCCTGAGCGACCCCGGCCCGGCCGACTGATTCGCGCGCAATCCCGTGCCGATACGGACGGCGGTTGCCGGCACCCGTGCTGCGGTCAGGCCAGAATTTGCAGCAATACCAAGCCGTTCGCGCCGACCAACCCTGCGCCCGAAGCTTGGCCTTTATCAGCCCATAATTCTTTGCTAACTAACCCATGTTGTGACGCCTTAACCCAGGCTAATCCGATCAAGGCTCGGATGTTGATAGCCGGCGTCATCCTTAGGAGTAAATGCTTTTGGCGAGTGTTATTTATCTCAGCAACGGCGCCACCGAGGCGTCGATCCGTTCGGCCGTGGCCAGCCTGTCCGAGGGCGGCACGGTGGTACTGCCGAAGGATCAGACCATCCTCATCCGCCAGGGTCTGACGATCGATACGACCAGCCGCGACATCACTCTGGATCTCAACGGCTCGACCCTGAAACAGGCCGGCAACACCTCGGTCATCGCGGGCGGCGGGCACATGGGCAAGGCCTCGTCCGTGGCCCTCGGTCAGTCGGGCGGCAACACGACCCTCACCTATGCGGCAGCCCCGACCGGCCTGAAGGCGGGCGACTGGGTCAAGCTGACCTCCGACGACGTGCTGCCCTACGACCATCTGGACGGCGGCCAGCCGACGCGGCTCGGGCAGGCGATGAAGGTGCTGGGCGTGAACGGCCGGACCGTCACGCTGGAGGGACGGCCCCTCGATGCCGGCCTCTACCGGACCAACGTCCGTGCCGGCGAGATCGAATCGGGCACGCTGACCCTCGTCAACGGCACCGTCCAGGGCAACCAGTCGCAGACCGGCTGGAAGGATGCCCTGGTGGCGATCCGCAACAGCATCGACGCCCATGTCGAGAACCTGACCGTCCGTGACGGCAACTCGATGGGCATCAACTTCGGCAACAGCGTCAACGCCCGGGTCCTCGACAGCGCCGTCATCAACCTGCGCGACGACACCCCGAACGGCTATTTCGGGTACGGCGTCCATTCGGGGATGTCGGTTGGCACGACGGTGATCGGGCTCTACACCGAACGGGTGCGCCACGCGACCGACGACAACTCGGTCTGGACGCCCCGGAACTTCCCCGACCTGTCCAAGTACGGCGCCGACATCGGCATGGTCGTCAAGGACACGGTGGCCTACGAGAGTTCGTCCGGCTCGTATTCCTGGCACTCCGAGGGCCGGGGGAACCTGCTCGACAACGTGATGTCGTTCGACTCGTGGGGCTTCGCCGGCCTGCGCGGCGTCGGCAACAAGATCCTGAACTCCGCCAGCGTCGGCGACGACCGCGGCGTGGTCTTCTTCGAGTACGGCAAGGGCGACGGCCGCGACATGGTCGTCGACAACCTCTACATGAAGGAGGTCGCGTTCTACGGCTACATGGTGACGGGGACGACAACCAACAACGTCATCTCCAACAGCTACATCGATTACGAGAGAAACGCGGGGCTGCTCGGCCCGACCCGGCTGGTGAACACCGTCGTGCAGAAGTCCGACGGCAACGACGACGACCGGATGACCGGAACCTCCGGCAACGACCGCCTGCTCGGCGGCGCTGGGACCGACACGCTGCTCGGCGCCGGGGGCAACGACTACCTCTGGGGCGGAGCCGGCCGCGACGCGCTCACCGGCGGTGCCGGGCGCGACCGGTTCGCGTTCCATCAGGTCTCCGAGGCCGGCGACACCATCACCGACTTCAAGGCCGGCGCGAAGGGGGACGTCCTCGACCTGTCGGTGATGGCCAAGCGCTACGGCTGGAAGGGCGACGCCCTCGCGGGCGGGTACCTCGCATTCACGCAGTCCGGTGCCGACACGCTGGTGCGGATCGACAGCAACGGCGGCGCCAACAGCTTCGTGATCCTGGCGACGCTCGAAGGGGTGACCGCCACGAGCCTGACCGCGGACAACATCCAGACCAGCATGCTGACCGGCGGCAGCGCCTACGTCTCGCCGGCGCCGGACGCGCCCGCGACCGGAGGATCGGGCTCCGGATCCGAGGGCGCCGCCCCGCCGGCGACGACGCCGAGCCCGGCTCCGCAGGCCCTGACCGGCACCGCGGCAGCCGACATCCTCACCGGCACCGGGGCGGCGGACCTGATCCTCGGCCTCGGCGGAGCCGACCGCCTCTCCGGCCTGGCCGGGAACGACACGCTGCTGGGCGGCGCGGGCGGAGACCTCCTCAACGGTGGCGCCGGCCGCGACACGGCGAGCTACGAGGCCGCGACGGCCGGAGTCGCCGCCGACCTCGGCCGGGGTTTCGGCTCCGTGGGCGAAGCCAGGTCCGACGTGTTCTACAGCATCGACAACCTTCTCGGCTCGGACCACGCCGACGCCCTGAGGGGCAGCAACGGCACGAACCTCATCGACGGAGGGGACGGGAACGACGTGATCGCGGGGCTCGGCGGCGCCGACACCCTGATCGGCGGCGCCGGTGCCGACAGGCTCGACGGCGGGGCGCGCAACGATCTGCTGATCGGCGGGCTCGGCGCCGACACGCTGATCGGCGGGGCCGGACGCGACACCTTCGTGTTCGATACGCCGGAGGAAGGCGGCGACACGATCGTCGATTTCCGCCACGGCTTCGACACGATCGAGCTCGGGGCCGGGTTCGGCTTCCCGAATCAGGCGGCCATCGACCTGATCACCCCCCCCGGCCCCGCGCCGCCGCGCTCACCAGGCCATCCGCTTCCAGATCTTCCAGCGCCGCACCACCCGGTCGACCATCCGGGCGCGACGCGAGCGCTGCCGGTCGCCGTAATACGGCATCAGCTGCAGGCCGTCGTCGGCGCGGTTGTAGTAGTAGTTCGGGACCGGATGGAAGTTCCGCATCCTGAGGTGGAACACCTCGCACTGGCTGGACGCCTGCGGGGGCACGATCCAGCGCCAGTCGGCGGCCACGCGGCGCCCCTGGGCCTGCTCGCGCTGGTGGAACTCCATGAACTGGTCGCTCGCGGCGTGGTGGTCGACCATCGTCACCCGGGCGTCGCGGAAGGAGTGCAGCACCGCCCGGTTGAGCTCGGTCAGGGCGGTGTCGCGCCACAACGGCGCGCCCGCCGCCGCCGTGTCGAGGCCGAAGGCGCGGGCGATGTCCGGCAGCAGGTCGTAGCGCTTGACGTCGACGAAGTTCCGCGAGGCGATCTCCGTGCCCATGTAGAAGCCGTTGAACGGGGCGCAGGGGTAGTCGATCCCGCCGATGGTCAGGATCATGCCGCTGACGCACGGCACCGCGTACCAGCGCAGGTCCAGCTCCGCGAGGGCGGCATGCTCCGGATGGCGGATCGGCACCTCGCGGACCGCCCCCTCCGGCAGGGAGAACAGCATCCGGCGGTCGGCGGCGTCGCGGATCAGGAACGGCAGCAGGTCGAAGCGGCCGGGCTCGCCCGGGGCACGCCAGCCCAGCGAGCGGGCGATGCGCGTCGCCTCGACGTTCTGGCGGTCGCCCAGGATGGTCCCGTCCGGCATCGCGTGTCCGGCATATTGCGTGATCTGCTGGCTCTCGAGATAGGCCGGCAGGCGGCCGGCCCGGACCGGGGCGAAGACCGAGATGATCGAGCGCACGCGGCCGTCGCCGAGCGCCTCGCCCATGTGGTCGGCGATGCGGCCGGCCATGGCCTCGGGCTCGGTGATCGCCCGGCAATCGGCGACTTCGAGGCTCTCCCAGAACAGCCGCCCGATGCAGCGGCCGTGGTTGCGCCACGCCACCCGGGCCCCGAAGGCGATCTCCTCGGGGGTGTGGTCGTAGTGGCCGGACCGGGACAGGTCGCGGCGCGCCTCGGCCCACCGGCGCTCGAAGGCGGCGCGGCCCGCGCCGGTCGCCTCGTTGTGGGCGTGCAGGAAGGCGCGGGCCTCCTCGCGCCGCTCCAGGGCCGAGATCCGGCGCAGGCGCCGCGCGAGCGGGTTGGCGCCGGTGACGTAGTCGCTCCGCAGGAGCCCGAACCGCGCCAGGCTCCGGCGCGCCAGCGATCCTGCCATCACATCAGCCCGTCGAACTGCCGGGCCGCGTCCCGCAGCGGACGGCGGTTGATGCCGTACACGGCGGCGAGCGCCCGCGCCTTGGCGTGCCGGTAGCCCCGGCCCGCCATCGCGGGGTTGCGGTACTCCGCCCGCGCGCGCCGGTCGTGCAGCGTGCGCACCGTCAGGGTGTCCATCGCGCCGCCACGCTCCATCACCGCCTTGAAGATCGGGGTGTCGTGCAGGAGCGAGAAGTCGTTGAACCGCACGCGGTCGAGATAGGGGCTGTGCGTCTCGAGGAAGTCCGCCGTCGCCTCCATGTCCTCGGCGGTCTCGCCGGGGAAGCCCTTGAACATCGTGCAGCGGATCGACAGCCCGGCCTCGTGGGCGTTGCGGATGAACTCGGAATTGCCCTCGACCGACGAGCCCTTGTTCATCAGGTCGAGGAGGCGCTGGCTGCCGCTCTCCAGCCCGAAGCTGACGCGCCGCATGCCGCCCGCCACCGCCGCCTGGAGGTCCCGGCGCGAGAGGCCGTTGTCACGGCGCTGGTCGACGTGGACGGTCCCGATCCACTCCGCTCCCTGGACGTAGCGCCCGACCCCCTCGGCGATGCCCCGGATCATGTCGGGATAGGAGTTCAGCTTCAGGTCGAGGAACAGGAAGCTCGCCGTCGTGTGCCGGCGCGCCTGTTCCTGCATCTCCAGCAGCACCGAGTCGACCGAGCGGGTGCGGAAGGTGCGGCCGCTGACCGAGACCACGTCCGAGCAGAACACGCACTTGTCCCACTGGCAGCCGCGCCCGGTCATCAGCGGCATGATCCGGACCGGGTAGCGGTCCCAGGGGAAGTCGGTGAAGTCCGGCAGCGGGGTCGCGTCGAGGTTGCGCAGCGGCCGCGCGGCCTCCGACCGGGTCCCCCCCGGCAGGGTGACGCCGGGAAACCGGGTGAGGTCGCCGCGGTCGCAGACCGCCTCGACGATGTCCGGCACGGAGAGGTCCGCCTCGGCCCCGACGACGCCGGCGATCCCCGGGAGGTCGCACCAGGCGTCGGCGACGCCGGCGACGTTGAACATCGGGCCGCCGAGCAGGACCGGGGTGCCGCGGGCGGCGGCGAGCCGGCCGATCTCGCGCACCGAGTTGTAGTGCTGGAGATAGGCCGACAGCAGGACGATGTCGGGCCGCCCGTCGAGGGCGCGGCCGACCTCCCGCAGCACGACCGGGTGGGGCTTCTCGTTCGACCAGTGCCGGAGCCGGCGCAGGCCGTCGCGCAGCCCGAGGAAGGGCTGCCAGTCGGAGAGGTGCACCCGGCGCTTGACGTGATCGACCATCGTCTCCCGCCGCTCGCGCTGGGCGGCCGGGACGTCGTGGGCGAGCGGGCAGATGACCTGTACCTCGTGGCCGCGGTTGCGAAGGGCGGCAACGATCAGGCCGATGGCCAGCGTCGGGAAGCTGGCGAAGTTGTTGAGGTCGACGAGCAGGATCCGGCGTCCCGCAACCGGCCGGATGGCGATCGCCGATGCCGATGCGGCGACGGCCTGGCGTGCATTCCGCGTGGCTCGAGTCGGTCGTCTGTTCTCGGTCATTCCGCGGCCTCCCAGTCCAAAATCATGGTGTCTCAGGCGGTACGCATTGCCGGGCCCATGTCTGCGGCAGACCACAACAAATCGATCGATGCAAGCGAAAAGGTCGCGGAAGATATCAAGACATCCCGATACGAAGATTCCTGCCGATTGGTCAGCCGGCGATCGTATCCAGGCATCACGCTGATCGTTAGACCGAATGCGCATCATCGCATGACGATCGTTACGGCAATTGGAGGCGATTCTTGATGCAAGCCCCCTTGCGGGGCGATGACCCGCACCGTGCATGCCAGTCGGTCGATCGGTCCCGCGGCCGCTGCGTCACGTCCCGAGTCGCGCGGCTCCGGGATTGTCCGGCATCGGGCCGTCGCCCGGCGGGATCGGTCCTTGCGGAAGACGGCCGCGGTCCCGGCGGCGGACCTCATCCAGACCCAGGCGCGGCTCCGATCCACGGCGGCGGGGCGATGCGGTTTGCGGACGATCGGTTCCGACACTCGTAACGCATGCCCACGCGGTGGGACCGGAGGCTTCCCACACCTGAGCGACGCCGATAAACAGGCATGCCGTCCCGACTCAGGACACGAGCATCCTCGATGGCAGTCGTCATCAGGCACAGCCTTCCAGGGGAAGGATCAGGCAGGCACGTTGAGAGACAAACTGCACTGCCAAAGTGCAACCCGCATTCCGACGCCGAGTAAGATCCGGAGATTCCGCGCAGCGCGAGGACCAGAATCGGTGGCTCGTCTGACCACGCGAGGCACAAGGATCGCCGGTGGGCGGTGACGGGCTCGAACCGCCGACCCTCTCGGTGTAAACGAGATGCTCTACCAACTGAGCTAACCGCCCGGCCCGCCCGGGTTAAGGCGGAAGTCGGGGTTCCGCAAGAGGGCGCGCGAGCGCGATCCGCGCCTCGGCTGCCGTCGCAGGCCGGCGGTCCGACGGGGCCTCGGCCGCGGTGCCGTCAGCGGCCCAGCAGGGCCTCGACGTGCGCCGCGACGGAGCGCGACAGCCCTTCGAGGTCGTAGCCGCCCTCCAGCACCGAGACGACCCGGCCGCCGGCATGGCGGTCAGCGACCTCCATCACCCGGCGGGTCGCCCAGGCGAAGTCGGCCTCGGTCAGGCGCAGGTTGGCGAGGGGGTCGCGCCAATGGGCGTCGAAGCCGGCCGAGATCACGATGAGATCGGGCGCGAAGGCGTCGAGCCGGGCCAGCACGCCGTGCTCGAACGCCTCGCGGAAGACGGTGCCGTCGTCGCCCGGATGCAGCGGCACGTTGACGATGGTGCCGTGCTCGCCGCGCTCGGACGCGGCGCCGGTGCCGGGATAGAGCGGCATCTGGTGGGTCGAGGCGTACAGGACCGCCGGATCGTCCCAAAAAATGTCCTGCGAGCCGTTGCCGTGGTGGACGTCCCAGTCGACCAGCGCGACGCGGTCGGCGCCGTGCTTCGTCCGGGCGTGGCGGGCGGCGATCGCCGCGTGGTTGAACAGGCAGAACCCCATCGCGCGGGTGCGCTCGGCGTGGTGGCCGGGCGGGCGCATCGCCGCGAAGGCGTTGGCGACGCGGCCCGACATCACCTCGTCGACGCCCCGCATCGCGGCGCCGACGGCGCGCAGGGCCGCCTCCAGGCTCCCGGGCGACAGCACCGTGTCGCCGTCGATCGCGGCCAGTCCCTCCCGCGGCGCCAGGGCCGCCACCGCCTCGACGTGGCGCATCGGGTGGGCGAGCGCGGCGTCGGCGAGTTCGGCCCGGGGCGCCTGCTCGCGCACCAGCGCGGCGAAGCGCTCGTCCTCCAGCGCCCGCTCGACGACCCGGATCCGGTCCGCCCGCTCGGGATGGCCGGGGGGCGTGGCGTGGTCGAGGGACGCCGGATGGCCGAGATAGAGCGTGCTCATTGACCGTGTCCCCGAAGGATCCCGCGCGTGGCGTCGCGCCGGTCCGCGTTGTCGGGCGGCACCGTGGCAGGGCCGATACCGGGACGCAACACCCGGCCGCGAACACGCCGGCGGCGCGCCGCGACGGGTGCGCGCGGACGCCGCCCGCAGCTACGGTCACGCTTGGTTAACCATGACCTCCGCACGATTCGCGGATCCCGACGGATCCTCTCCCATGCCGCGCCTCCTCCCCCTCGCCGCGATCACCCTGGCCCTGGCGGGATGCTCGTTCCGCTCGACGCCGGACCCCGACCTCTCGGCGCAGGACGCGGCCTGGATGGCGATGGTGCCGCAGGCGGAGTTCGACCCCCACTTCGCCCGCTACCTCGTCGACGACCCGACCGGGGCTGCGCCCGGCACGGTGGTGGTCGAGACCCGCGAGCGCCAGCTCTACTTCGTGCTGCCCGACCGCAAGGCGGTCCGCTACGGCGTCACGGTCGGCGACGAGGCGTTCGGCTGGACCGGCTCGGCCCGGGTGTTCCGCAAGGCGTCCTGGCCGGACTGGAACCCGCCCGCCGAGATGGTGCGGCGCTGGCCGCACGTGCACCCGATGAAGGGCGGGCCGGCCAATCCGCTCGGTGCCCGCGCGCTCTACCTCGCCGATGGCGGCGGGCGCGATACGCTCTACCGCATCCACGGCACCAACGAGCCGGAGCGCATCGGGCAGGCGGCCTCGTCGGGCTGCATCCGCATGCGCAACATCGACGTCGTCGACCTCTTCAACCGCGTCCCGGTCGACGCGCCGGTGATCGTGCGCTGAGCCCGGCCGGAAAGGCTTTGGCAACGCCGCTTGCTTGCCGGAGCTTAACCTGAACAGGGATTCAGATCTCGCCGTTAACCGGCCAAAGCCTCCTCGCCTGCATAGTCGAGCACAGACAGGGACGAACACCGGCACCAGCAAAGGCCGGGGAGGCGACACAGATGATCCAGGCTTCGCTCCAGCACTTCTGCAACCGTATCGTCGCCAAGGGCGCGATCAACCGCGACGACGTCAACGAACTGTCGCGCGAGCTGCTGCCCGACGGGCTGATCTGCCGCGAGGAGGCCGACATGCTGCTCGGCCTCGACCGCGCCGTGGCGGCCGCCGATCCGGCCTTCGCCGACTTCCTCACCGCCGCGGTGGTCGATTTCGCGGTGTGGGGCGAGCGCCCGACCGGCCGGATCCTCGCCGAGACCGCCCGCTGGCTCGCCGCCAGCCTCGCCTGCGGCCGCGGCCCGACGGCGCTCGGCGCCCGCATCGCCCAGGAGGTGGTGCGCGAGGCCCAGTCCACCGACCCGGTGCTGGTCGCCTTCGCCCTCGCCATCAACGCCTGCCGCCACGAGGCGGCCGAGGACCGCGCCAGCCTCGCGCTCGCCGCGTGAGATCGGCCGCCGCGCTCCGCCGATGGTCGGGCGCGACGCAAGCTTCCGCATTCGGCGCAACTGCTTTACGTGGACATGAGCTTGGGCGTGATCGCCCGGTCGTCCCTTCCAGCAGGTTCGAGTGCGCGCTCCGATGTTCGAGAAGATCCTGATCGCCAACCGGGGCGAGATCGCCTGCCGCATCATCAAGACCGCGCGCCGCATGGGGATCAGGACGGTGGCGGTCTATTCCGACGCCGACCGCGACGCCGTCCACGTCGCCATGGCCGACGAGGCGGTGCATATCGGCCCCGCTCCCGCCGCCCAGTCCTACCTCGTGATCGAGAAGATCATCGACGCCTGCAAGCGGACCGGCGCTCAGGCGGTCCACCCGGGCTACGGCTTCCTGTCCGAGCGCGAGGCGTTCCCCAAGGCGCTGGCCGAGGCCGGCATCGTGTTCATCGGCCCGAACCCGGGCGCGATCGCCGCGATGGGCGACAAGATCGAGTCGAAGAAGGCGGCCTCCGCCGCCGAGGTCTCGACCGTGCCGGGCTTCCTCGGCGTGATCGAGAGCCCGGAGCACGCGGTGACGATCGCCGATGAGATCGGCTATCCCGTGATGATCAAGGCCTCGGCCGGCGGCGGCGGCAAGGGCATGCGCATCGCCCACTCCGCCGGCGAGGTCGCGGAAGGCTTCGCCCGCGCCCGTTCCGAGGCGGCCTCGTCGTTCGGCGACGACCGGGTGTTCGTGGAGAAGTTCATCACCGATCCGCGCCACATCGAGATCCAGGTCATCGGCGACAAGCACGGCAACGTGATCTATCTCGGCGAGCGCGAGTGCTCGATCCAGCGCCGCAACCAGAAGGTGATCGAGGAGGCACCCTCGCCGCTCCTCGACGAGGCGACCCGCCGCCGGATGGGCGAGCAGGCCGTCGCGCTCGCGAAGGCGGTGAACTACGATTCCGCCGGCACCGTCGAGTTCGTCGCCGGCCAGGACAAGTCGTTCTACTTCCTCGAGATGAACACCCGGCTCCAGGTCGAGCACCCGGTGACCGAGATGATCACCGGGCTCGACCTCGTCGAGCTGATGATCCGGGTCGCGGCCGGCGAGAGGCTCCCGCTGACCCAGGACGAGGTGACGCTCGACGGCTGGGCGGTGGAGAGCCGCGTCTACGCCGAGGACCCGACCCGCAACTTCCTGCCCTCGATCGGCCGGCTCACCACCTACCGGCCTCCGGCGGAGGGCGAGCGCGGCGGCGCGATCGTGCGCAACGACACCGGCGTCGAGGAGGGCAGCGAGATCGCGATCCACTACGACCCGATGATCGCCAAGCTCGTCACCTGGGCGCCGACCCGGTCCGAGGCGATCGCCGCCCAGGCGCAGGCGCTGGACGCCTTCGCGATCGACGGCATCCGCCACAACATCCCGTTCCTGACCGCCCTGATGCAGCATCCGCGCTGGCAGGACGGCCGGCTCTCGACCGGCTTCATCGCCGAGGAGTTCCCGGGCGGGTTCGAGGCGCCGATGCCGGCGGGCGAGGTCGCCCTGCGGATGGCGGCGGTGGCCGCCGCGATCGACCACGGGCTCAACGAGCGCAAGCGCGGCATCTCGGGCCAGATGCGCGACCCGAGATACCTGCGCTTCGAGCGCGACCGGGTGGTGTGGCTCGGCGACCAGCGCTTCGAGGCGAGCGTCGAGACGGTGGAGGACGGCATCGCGGTGGCGTTCGCCGACGGCCCGACCTGGACGGTCGCGAGCCCGTGGCGCCCGGGCGAGCCGGTCTGGACCGGCACGGTCGGGGGCGTCCCGGCCGCGGTGCAGGTCCGCGGCCTGCTCAACGGCGTGTTCCTGCAGCATGCCGGCGCCGCCGCCGAGGCGCGGGTCTACACGCGGCGCGAGGCCGAGCTGGCCGCGCTGATGCCGGTCAAGGAGGTCGGCGGCTCGGGCAAGCAGCTGCTCTGCCCGATGCCGGGGCTGGTCAAGAGCATCATGGTCGCCGCGGGCCAGGAGGTGAAGGCGGGCGAGCCGCTGGCCGTGGTCGAGGCGATGAAGATGGAGAACGTGCTGCGCGCCGAGCGCGACGGCACCATCGCGACGATCCAGGCCAAGGAGGGCGACAGCCTCGCGGTCGACGCGGTGATCCTCGAATTCGCCTGAGCGACGGGTGCCGCTCTACTTCGCCTACGGGTCGAACATGGACCGGGCCGCGATGGCCCGGCGCTGCCCCGGCGCCGAGCCGGTCGAGGTCGCGCGCCTGCACCGCCACCGCTTCGTCATCATGCGCGAGGGCTACGCCTCGGTGGTGCGCGACCCGGGCCACACGGTCTGGGGCCTGCTGTGGAGCCTGACGCTCGCCGACATCCCGCCGCTCGACCGCTACGAGGGCGTCGCCGGCGGACTCTACGTCAAGGCGCAGCAGCCGGTGACGGTGGCCGGCGGCGGGGTGCGGCGGGCGCTGATCTATCTCGGCCGCAGCCAGGGCGGCGCGCCTCGGCCCGGCTACCTCGAAGGCGTCGTGGCGGCCGCCCGGGAGGCCGGCCTGCCGGGGCCGTACCTGCGCGGCCTGGAGGCGATGCTGCGCTGAGGGTTCATACGGCTTCCGATTGCTTGCTTCGCAATGCGGAAACCGGCCTCGCTCAAACGCCGCGCGGGCTGGTGATACGGTTTCGGAGCTGAACGTCCCAAAACCGTATCACCGCCCGCGGAACAGCGGGTGCTCGACCCGGTCGCCGGCGCGCAGGCCGAGCTTCGCGGCGGTGCCGGCGTTGAGTTCGAGCACGCCGAGGACCGGCTCGCCGGACGGGATCGTGCGGGTCGAGAGCGGCTCGGTGTCGGCGGCGATGCGCGCGACGGTGCCGTCGGCGCGCAGGAACAGCATGTCGAGCGGCAGGTAGGTGTTCTTCATCCACATCGCGACCGGCTCGACCCGCTCGAAGTCGAACAGCATGCCATGATCGGCCGCCATGCTGCGCCGGAACATCAGCCCGCGGGCCCGGTCGGCCTCGTTGCGCATCACCTCGACCGTGAAGGCGTGGCGCCCGCCGCGGGAGACGATCGTGAGCGGCTCGGCCGGGCTCGGGTCGGCGGCACGGCCCGGGCCGACGAGCAGGAGAAGCGCCAGGAGAACCGCGTGCGCCGCCGCGACGGCGGAGCGGGGGGAGAAGGCGAACATGGAGGACCCGGGGACGAGGAGAGGAGGGGGCCGGAGGGGCCGCGCCGTCCTCAATGCGACGCCGGAAGCGCCCCGTCCACCAGCCTGACCTCGGCGGCCATCAGGCCCTTGGAGCCGTCGCCGTAGCGCACCAGCACGGTCTCGCCCGGCTTCAGCTCGGCGATGCCGTAGCGGCGCAGGGTCTCCATGTGGACGAAGATGTCGGCGGTGCCGTCGCCGCGGCTGAGAAAGCCGAAGCCGCGCAGGCGGTTGAACCACTTCACCACCGCGGTCTCGAGCCCGCTCGTCGGCACCACGGTGACGTGGGTGCGCGGCATCGGCAGCTCGGCCGGATGGGTGGCGGTGGACTGGTCGAGGGAGATCACCCGGAACGCCTGCCAGCCGCGGCTGCGCTGCACCGCCTCGACGACGATGCGGGCGCCCTCGCTCGCGCTCTGGTGGCCCTCGCGGCGCAGGCAGGTGACGTGGAGCAGCACGTCGGGGGAGCCGTCGTCGGGGACGATGAAGCCGAACCCCTTGGCGACGTCGAACCACTTGATCCGCCCGCTGATCTCGACGAGATCGAGCGGCCGTTCGGTCTCGCCGGCGACCTCGGCGGCAGGCCGGTGCGAGGCGGCCTCGTAGGAGGATGCCGGCCGAGCGCCGAGCGGGCCAAAACCGAGATCGTCCGACATCGTAAGCAACCCACACCGAATCGCGCCATGCGGTTCGCGAGAGAGATTAACAAAGTCATGACTTCGGGGAACCCCAAATCGGGCCCGAATGTGGCGGGACCGGCAAGTCGTCGCGCCCCTGTTGCGTCCGTGCCGAGCACTCTGCCCGGAGCGCAGGCAGAGCCGGGGCGATCCCCCGGCCGGTTCGAGGCGGCGGCGACTCGGATTCCCGGAGCGGCGCGGTTTCTGCGTAGTTTCGCCGCAGGCGGGGCTGGCCGCTTCGCCGCCGTCGACGCCCTGCGCGGCACGGCACTCGCCGCGATGGCGCTCTATCACCTGACCTGGGATCTCGGCCATCTGCGCCTGACCCCGGAGAACTGGGCGCTGACCCCGCTCGGGAAGGCGGCGGCCGAGGGGATCGCCGGCAGCTTCCTGGTGCTGGTCGGGTTCGGCCTCGTGCTGGCGCAGGGCCCCGGCTTCCGGCCTCGGCCGTTCGGCCTGCGGCTCGCCCGCATCGGCGGCGCGGCGGCGCTGATCTCCGCCGCGACGTGGTTCGTCTTCCCGCAGAGCTGGATCTTCTTCGGCGTGCTGCACTGCATCGCGCTGTCGAGCGTGCTCGCCCTGCCGGCCCTGCAGGCGCCGCTCGCCCTGGTCGCCGCCGCGGCGGTGGCGGTCGTCGCCCTGCCGGGACTGCTCGCGGCGGCGGGCGGCGGGCCGGACTGGCTCGATGCGCCGGCGCTGCTGGTCCTCGGGCTCGGCCGCACCGTGCCGAACACCAACGACTACGTGCCGCTGTTCCCGTGGTTCGGCTGGGTGCTGGCCGGGGTGCTGGCCGGGCGGGTATGGGTGCCGCGTCTCGCCGGGTCGCGCCTCGGGCGCTGGCGGCCGGGAAGCCGCGCGGCGCGGGGGCTGACCTGGGCCGGGCGCCACAGCCTCGCGGTCTATCTCGTCCACCAGCCGCTGCTGCTCTTGATCCTGTCGGGCGTGGCGGCGGTGACCGGGCCGCATCCCCGGGCCGGAGAAGCCGGGTTCCGGGGCGCCTACGCGGCCTCGTGCCGGGAGGCGGGCGGCGGCGAGGCGATCTGCCGGGACACCGCGCGCTGCCTGCTCGGGCGGCTGCGGGAGGAGGGGCTGTGGCGGGGCGATCTCACCCCGGAGGAGCGCGGCCGGGCCGTGGCCCTGGCCCAGGCGTGTTTCGCGGGGGCGGCTGGGGCGGAGGGCGCGGCGCGGTAGGGCGCGACGTGGAACCCTTCCCCCTTTGCGGCGGAGCGTCCGAGGGTAGTAAGGGCGCGGGTCGTCTCCTCTCCCCGCGGGCGGGGAGAGGGCTTCACCCCCTTGTCGGGGTGAAGCAAGCGCAGGCGCAGCCGGAGCGAGGGTGAGGAGGTCTCGACGAACGAGGCTCCTCCGGAACCGCCCCCTCACCCTCGCCCTGCGGGCTTGCCGTGTCCCCGGCAGGGGGGACACGGCCCTCTCCCCGCCCGCGGGGAGAGGAGGAACCAGCGCCTTTTTCTTGATCTCCGGACAGCCCCGCGCGGGGGGAGGGTTCGCACCCGTGCGTCAGTCCTTGGCGCGCTCGACGTAGGAGCCGTCGGCGGTCATGATGACGACGCGGGTGCCGGTGCTGATGTGGGGCGGCACCAGGGTGCGCACGCCGTTCGACAGGGTCGCCGGCTTGTAGGACGACGAGGCGGTCTGGCCCTTGGTCACCGGCTCGGTGTCGGTCACCTCCAGCGTCACGCGCTGGGGCAGCTCGATCGTCAGCGGCACGCCGTTGTGCGACGACAGCATCACCGCCATGCCCTCCTGGAGGTAGGCGGCCTGATCGCCGACCACGTCCTGCGGCACCGCGACCTGCTCGTAGGTCTCGGGGTTCATGAAGTGGAACCCCTCGCCGTCGTTGTACAGGAAGGTGTGCTCGCGGTCCTCGACGAAGGCGCGCTCGACCTGCTCGGTGGTGCGGTAGCGCTCCGACACCTTCACGCCGTCGGTGATGCGGCGCATGTCGAGCTGCGTCACCGGCGTGCCCTTGCCGGGGTGGATGTTCTCGGCGGAGAGGATCACGTAGAGCCTGCCGTCCTTGTCGACGACGTTGCCTTTGCGGAGCGAACTGGCGATCACCTTCACGGGCGTGGATCCTGAGAGCGTTGACAGAAACGGGTCGATTCCCGCAAGCGGCAGGGCCGCGGCGGGAGCCTTCGGGCCCGCCCTATCGCATCTGGGGCGTTGCCGCCAGTCGCCCGCCGCCTTGGAACTCTTGCGCCGATGACCACCGCCTCGCCCTGGTGGGCCCCCCACGTCCACGCCGACCGCCGGCCGCGGCTGATGCTGCGCAACCGCATCCGCGCCAACCTGCGCGCCTGGTTCGCCGAGCGGGACTTCGTCGAGGTCGAGGCCGCCGCGCTCCAGGTCTCGCCCGGCAACGAGGCCCACCTGTCGGCCTTCGCCACCGCGGCGATCGCGCCGGACGGCGCGGTGCAGCCGCTCTACCTGCACACCTCACCGGAATTCGCCTGCAAGAAGCTGCTGGCGGCGGGCGAGACCCGGCTTCTCAGCTTCGGCCCGGTCTGGCGCAACCGCGAGCGCGGTCCGCTGCACCACCCGGAATTCTGCCTGCTCGAATGGTACCGCGCCGGCGAGCGCTACGGCGCGCTGATGCGCGACTGCGCCGCCGTGCTGGCGCTCGCCGCCGAGACGGCGCGAACGACGCGCCTGCGCTACCGCGGCCACGAGGCCGACCCGTTCGCCGAGCCCGAGCGGCTGACCCTCGCCGAGGCGTTCGACCGCGATGCCGGGATCGATCTGCTGGCCACCGTGGCGGCGGACGGCGCCACCGACCGCGACGGGCTGAAGGCCCGGGTCGAGGCCGCCGGCATCCGCACGGCGGAGGACGATTCCTGGGCCGACCTGTTCAGCCGGGTCCTCGTCGAGCGGATCGAGCCGCGGCTCGGCATGGGTCGCCCGACGATCCTGTGCGAGTACCCGATCCCCGAGGCCGCCCTCGCCCGCCCGAGCCCGTCCGACCCGCGGGTGGCGGAGCGGTTCGAGCTCTATGCCTGCGGGGTCGAACTCGCCAACGCCTTCGGCGAACTCACCGACGCCGACGAGCAGCGCCGGCGCTTCACCGCCGAGATGGACGAGAAGGCCCGCATCTACGGCGAGCGCTACCCCCTCGACGAGGATTTCCTCGCCGCCCTCGCGGCGATGCCGGAGGCGAGCGGCGTCGCGCTCGGCTTCGACCGCCTCGTGATGCTGGCGACCGGCGCCCGGCGGATCGAGGAGGTGATCTGGACCCCGGTGGCGGAGGCCCCGCGGTGAGGACGCTGCGCTCCCCCGCCGCCCTGGCGCAGGCCGGGCTGATCCCGCAGGCCGAGGTCGCGGCGCTGGAGCGGGTCGCGGCCCGCTACGCCGTCGCGGTCACGCCGGACGTCGCCGGGCTGATCGAGACCGCCGAGGACGGCATCGGCCGCCAGTTCGTGCCCCGCGTCGAGGAACTCGACGCCCGGCCCGAGGAGCGCGCCGACCCGATCGGCGACGACGCCCACGCCCCGCTGCCGGGCATCGTCCACCGCTACCCCGACCGGGTGCTGCTGAAGCCGCTCCACGTCTGCCCGGTCTATTGCCGGTTCTGCTTCCGCCGCGAGGTGGTCGGACCGGACGGGCTCGGCACCCTCGCCGACACCGAACTCGACGCGGCGCTCGCCTACATCGCCGACCGGCCGGAGATCTGGGAGGTGGTGGTCACCGGCGGCGACCCGCTGATGCTGTCGCCCCGCCGCCTCGGCCGCATCGCCGAGGCCCTCGGGGCGACGGCGCACGTCAAGGTGATGCGCCTGCACAGCCGGGTGCCGGTGGTCGATCCCGGCCGGATCGACGACGCGCTCGTCGGCGCGCTCAAGGCGTTCGGGCGCGCGGTGTTCGTGGCGCTCCACGCCAACCACCCTCGGGAGTTCTCCGCCCCGGCCCGGGCGGCGATCGCCCGGCTGGTCGATGCCGGGATCCCGCTGGTGAGCCAGTCGGTGCTGCTGCGCGGCGTCAACGACGACCCCGCGACCCTGGAGGGGCTGATGCGCGCCTTCGTGGAGAACCGGGTCAAGCCGTACTACCTGCACCAGGGCGACCTCGCCCCCGGCACCGCGCACCTGCGCACCTCGATTCCCGAGGGGCGGGCGCTGATGCGAGCCCTGCGCGGGCGGGTCTCGGGGCTGGCGCAGCCGACCTACATCCTCGACATCCCCGGCGGCCACGGCAAGGTGCCGGTCGGGCCGGGCTACCTGGAGCCGGACGGCGAGGGCTGGCGGGTCGAGGACCCGTGGGGCGGGCGGCACGCCTACCCGCCGCGGGAGACCGACTGAGCGGGCGGGGATGCAGGGCGTCATGCGCCGCCGAGCATGGCCGCGGGCGCCGGAATGGATTACGGCACGGTCACGTCCTCCGGACCGTGCAGGTGTCCCCATGTCCCTCGACCCGACCCTCGTCGACGCGCTGAAGGCCGTCACCACCGCGACGCTGACGACCGTCCTGCTGAAGAAGGGCATCCGCCGCTGCTGGATGCGCGGACCGATGCCGCGCTTCGCCGCCGGCGAGCGGGTGGTCGGCCCGGCCTTCACCCTGCGCTTCGTGCCGGCCCGCGAGGATCTCGCCACGCCGGAATCGTGGTCGAGCCCGACCTCGACCCGGGCGGCGATCGAGGCGATGCCGGAGGGCTGCGTCACGGTGGTCGACGCGATGGGCGTGACCGATGCCGGCATCTTCGGCGACATCCTGTCGGCGCGGATGAAGAAGCGCGGCGTGCTCGCCCTCGTCACCGACGGCGTGATGCGCGATGCCGACGGCGTCGCCGGCACCGGCCTGCCGGTGTGGTGCTCGGGCGTCGCCGCCCCGGCCTCGGTCGCCGGCCTCACCTTCGTCGGCTGGCAGGAGCCGATCGGCTGCGGCGGCGTCGCGGTGTTCCCGAACGACATCATCGTGGCCGACAACGACGGCGCGGTGGTGATCCCGGCGGCGATGGCCGAGGCGGTGGCGCTCGCCGCCGTCGAGCAGGAGCGGCTGGAACTGTGGATCATGCGCGAGGTCGAGAAGGGTGTGCCGCTGCCGGGCCTCTACCCGCCGAACGCCGAGACCAGGGCGCGCTACGAGGCCGAGACCGCGCAGGACTGAGCCGCGATGTTCTTCACCGCCTCGAAGATCGTCTGGTTCCTCGCCGCGCCCTCGCACCTGCTGATCCTGGCCGCCGCCGCCGGCTGCCTCGTCGGCGGGTTCACGCCGTGGCGGGGCGCCGGCTTCGGGGTGGCGCTGCTGTGCCTCGCGGGGCTCGCCCTCGCCGGACTGTCGCCGCTCGCCGCCTGGGTGACCCGGCCGCTGGAGGACCGCCTGCCGCCGTTCGAGGATGACGGCCGCCCGGTCACCGGCATCCTGGTGCTCGGCGGCTCGGTCGAGGCGCGCAGCAGCGCCTCGCGCGGGCAGATCGTCACCAACGATGCCGGCGAGCGGATGATCGCGCTGGGCGACCTCGCCCGGCGCTACCCGGAGGCGAAGCTCGTCTTCGTCGGCGGCTCGGGCAGCCTCAAGGGCGGCGAGTCGGAAGCCGGGGCGGTGCGCCGCTACATCGGGACCCTCGGCGTTGCGCCCGGGCGGATGCTCTACGAGGAGCAGTCGCGCAACACCCGCGAGAACGCGACGCTCAGCGCCGCGATGCTGTCGCCGAAGCCCGGCGAGCGCTGGCTCCTCGTCACCTCGGCCTGGCACATGCCGCGGTCGATCGGCTGCTTCCGGCAGGCGGGCTTCCCGGTGACCGCCTACCCGGTCGATTACCGCACCGGCCGCGGCTATTACGCCCAGTACGCGACGATCAGCGAGGGGCTGTTCGAACTCGACATCGCCGCCCGCGAATGGGTCGGCCTCCTCGCCTACCGGCTCGCCGGCTACACCGACGCGCTGGTGCCGGGGCCGGAACCGTAGGGGGTAACCTTGCCCTCCCCCGCAGCGGGGGCGGGCACCTCACCGCGGCAGCGACAACCGGTACACCCCGCGAAAATCGTCCGGGTCCTCCACCGGGCGGCCCTTGCGCAGGATCGCGATCCGGCCCTCCTTCGTCAGCCGCACCGCCTGCCGGCGCACCGGCTGCATCAGCGGGCCCCAGCCGTCCGGGTGCGGGCCGCCGAGGGCGCGGGCGACCTCGGACGGGCACACGGTCTTGTCGGCGCCGCGCTCGGCGACGAGGCGCAGCAGGGTCTCGGCGATCGTCTCATCGGTCGGGCGCGTCATCGTCGGCCTCCTGCAGGGCGCGGCGGGCGGTGGAGGCGAACTGGCGCCGCCCCATCACGATCAGCACCGCCGCGGTCGCGACCAGCAGCGCCGCCGCGCTGACGAACCAGCCGAGATAGGCCAGCGCGAAGAAGAACGCCCGCTGCCCGTTGTTGAAGTGCTCGCCCGCCGCGACGTTCATCGCCGCCGCCCGGCGGGCGGCGCGGCGGATCTCGACCGGGTCGCCGCCCCGGGGCGGCACGGCGCCGATCAGGATCGCGCCGTAGTTGAACAGCCGGTAGGCCCAGGCGAACTTGAAGAAGGCGTAGACGAAGATCAGCGCCAGCCCGGCGACCTTGATCTCCCACATCGCCCGGGTGGTCGGAGTGCCGAACGGCAGGGTCGAGAACAGCGTCAGCACGTCGTCGGCGGACCGGCTGAGGGTGAGCACGCTGCCGAGCGCGATCAGCGAGGTCGAGGCGAAGAACGCCGTGCCGTTCTGGAGCGAGGCGTTGATGGTGGTGTCGACGACCCGGTTGTCGCGCTGCTCCATCTGCTCGGCCCAGCCGTAGCGGTGCCGGTGCATCATCCGGTTGAGGCTCGGACGCCGGACGTCGCGGTGCTCGACCGCGAGGCCGTAGGCGAACCAGGCCGCGATGAAGAAGCCGACCGCGCACAGGTCGAGGAACGAGAAGCTGCCGAACCACTGCTCGATCATGACGGCGTCAGGCGTACCGGATCTCGAAGCCCGCGGCCGGAACCTCGGTGGATGGCGCCTCGGTCACGTCCTCGACGCGCGCGCCCGGCGGGCCGCGCCGGCAGGCCGCGAGCAGCCGCCCGACCGCCTCGGGCTCGCCCGAGACCAGCGCCGCGACGCCGCCGTCGGGCCGGTTGCGGACGTGGCCGTGGAGGCCGAGCGCCCGCGCCTCGTCGCGCATCCAGGCGCGGTAGCCGACGCCCTGGACGCGGCCGCGGATCGTCACCGCGACGGTGCGGGCCGCGCTCACGGGGTCAATGGTGGGGGTGGTGGGTGACGGTGTAGGCGCCCGAGCGGATCCGATCGGGAAACCCCTCGGCGTAGCGGGCGGTCGCCTCCTCGCCGTAGGTCTGCACCAGTTCCTGGAACGCCGCGAACAGGGCGGCCTGAGCCATGCAGTCGCCGTCGAGCCCGTCGAGACAGCCCTCGGCGAAGGCTTCCGAGACGTAGCCGAGGGCGGCGCGCTTGGCCTCCTGGTCGGAATCGATCGGGGCGGAGGTCATCGGGGAGTCGGACATCGACGGCCTTGCGGGCTGAGGAACTGGACGCCCCCGAGTCATAGGGTGCCGATGCGGGCCGGGCCAGCGAGGAATTGCGAAGAGGTTAACGGCGCCCGGCCAATGCAACCGATCCGTGCGGCGGCGTCACACCTGTGGCGGTCCCGCCACGCTCAGCCACCGAACCGGCCCGACAGGGTGACCGACAGGCGTTCTCCCTCGGCGAGGAAGCGGGTCGCCGCCTCCCGGGCCGAGGCGGTGCAGGTGCGGTAGTTGACGGCGTAGCCGCGATAGCCGCGGTTGTAGGCGCCGGCGAGCCGGTCGCGCCGGGCCTGCGAGCCGCCCTCGGCCTCGATCAGCGCCTGCATCCGGGCCGGCCATTCGGCGGCGTCGGGCTGGCCGCACAGGTCGCGCAGGAAGCCGAGCGCGCCGAGGATCTCGGACAGGCGCAGCAGGTCGCGGTCGTAGGGTGCCGGCAGGTCCGCCGGCGGGGGCGGCGGCGCCTCCTTCTCCGGCGGCTTCGCCGGCGCGCGCGCGCGGGTCTGCGCGGCGGCCCCCGCCCCGAGGGCGAGGACGAGGGCGGCGGCGAGAATCAGGCGGCTCATGCGGCGGCTCCCGCCACGGCGGCGAGCGCCCCGGCGATCACCGCCGGCAGGCCGGCGGTGGTGACGAGCGCCAGCACCTCGGCCGCGTCGACCCAGCGCAGGGACAGCGCCTCCGGCCCGGTCGCGGGCTCGCCGCCGGTCCAGCGGGCGGCGTGGGGCAGGACGACGTAGTGATGCAGCACGCCGCCGCCGTCGCGCTCGATGATCTCGAGGGGCGCCAGCACGGCGACGATCTCGGCGGCGAGCCCGACCTCCTCGCGCAATTCGCGCAGGGCCGCCCCGGCGAGGGTCTCGCCCGGCTCGACGAGGCCGCCCGGCAGCGAGAACACCCCCTGCATCGGCGGCCGGCCGCGGGCGGCGACGAGGACGCGCCCGTCGCGCACCACCGCGACCGAGGCGGCGAGGAACGGCCGGGCCGGATAGCGGCGCTGCCAGGGATCGACGGGACTCGGGGTCACGGCCGCACCTCGGCGAGCCGGCCGTCGGCGAGGGCGACGAGGATGCGGGCGCCCCGGCCGCCGCCGAGGATCGCGACGGCGCGGGCCGGCGCCGGCAGCGCCGCCCGGGCGCGGCGGGCCGGGCCCGGCACGACGAGGGCGGCGGCGCCGTCGCCGTCGAGGTCGGCCGCCGCCACGAGGTCGTCGGGGCCGGCGAACGGGCCGGGCGCGGTGGCGGCGAGGACGGGCCTGCCGCCGGTCAGCGTCCAGTGCTCGATCCGGCCGCCCTCGGGCGAGCCGCGCAGCAGAGCGAGGCTGGCCCGGCCGCCGCCGTCGAAATCCGCCGCCGCGGCGTCGAGCCCGCCGGGGGCGGGCGGGATCTCGGCCCGCACCCGCCAGCCGCCGCCGTCGCGGCCGACCAGCGCGAGGCCGCTGCCGGCGCCCTGGCGCTTGACCGCGAGGAGATGCAGCCCGCCGTCGATCTCGGCCGCCCGGACGGGTGAGGCGGTGAACACCGCGTCGGGACCGGGGGTGACCGTCTCGGTATGGGTCGGCACCGGCTTGGGGTCGGCGCTCATCGCCACCGGCTGACGCTCGCGCACGGTGAGGCCGGCGGCGCCGGGCAGCCCGTCGGGCCCGCCCCGGGTGGCGCCGGAGAGATAGGCCGAGACCGGGCCGCTCAGCGCCCGGCGCGAGCCGGCGACGGCGCCCCGGGGCGTCTCGCCGGCGGCCAGCGCCTCGATCGCCTCGGCGGCGAGCGGCCGGACCGCGATCCGGTCGCCGTCGAGGGACAGGATCGCCCCGCCCTCGTCGCCCCACGCGACCGCGACGCCGCCCGGCGGCGGCCGGCCGAGCCCGGACGTCGCCGCGGCGAGCGCGACCTCGCTGTCCGGGCCGCGCAACTGGGCGACCCGGAACGGCAGCGGGACGATCGCGACGGCGGGCTCGGCGACCGCGGGGCCGGCGGCGAGCCAGAGGAGGGTTGCGGCGGCGAGCCTGCGGAGGCCGGAGCGCCCGGCCCCCGGGTCAGACATGCTGTCCGCCGTTGATGTGCAGTTCGGCGCCGTTCACGTAGGACGACGCCTCGGTGCACAGGAAGTAGATCGCCTTGGCGACCTCATCGGGGGTGCCGAGGCGGCGCTGCGGGATCTGCGCCACGAGCTTGTCGGTGCCCGGCGACAGGATCGAGGTGTCGATCTCGCCGGGCGAGATCGCGTTGACCCGCACGCCGAGGGGGCCGAAATCCGCCGCCATCTCGCGGGTCAGGCCGGCGAGCGCCGACTTCGAGGTCGCGTAGGCCGCTCCGGCGAAGGGATGGACCCGCGAGCCGGCGATCGACGTCACGTTGACGATCGAGCCGCGGGCGCGGGTCAGCTCGTCGCACAGGCCGCGGGCGAGCAGGATCGGGGCGAAGAAGTTGACCTGGAACACCCGCTGCCAGTCGCCGAAGCTCGTCCCGAGGGTGCCGAGGCGCTCGCCGCCCGGGCCCTTGGGCGAGATGCCGGCATTGTTGACGAGCGCGTGCAGCAGGCCGCCCTCGGCATCAAGCCGCCGGGCGACCTCCTCGACGCCGCGCACCGTGTCGGCGGGGTCGGCGAGGTCGACCTGGAGATGGTCCTCGGGCCCCATCTCCCACGGGCAGTTCTCCGGGAAGGCGTGGCGGGAGCAGGTGATGACCCGCCAGCCCGCGGCGGAGAACCGCTTCACCGTGGCGTGGCCGATGCCGCGGCTGGCACCGGTCAGAAGCATCACGCGCCGGCGTTCGTTGGTCGCCATGGCTGGGGCCGTTCCTCGAATCCGGGCGGGGTGGGACCGGCCGTCGCGCCCGGTCCCGGGTCGGCGCAACCTAGGCGCCGCATGCAGGGAAATCCAGCCTCCGCCGCGCCGCAGCAAGGCTTGCCGGGGTCCAAGGAACTTGCCGCGGTCCAAGGAACTTGCCCGGGTCCAAGGAACCGGCGCGCTCACGGAAACAGCCGCGTCCCGGTCCAGGCGCCGTCGGCGCGGGTGAAGCGGACCCGGTCGTGCAGCCGGTAGGCGCCGTCCTGCCAGAACTCGATGCTGACCGGGTCGATCCGGTAGCCGCTCCAGTGCGGGGGCCGCGGCACCTCGCCCTCCGGGTGGCGGGCCGCGACCTCGGCGACCGCGGCCTCCAGGGCGGCGCGGCTCTCCAGCGGCTGCGACTGCCGGCTCGCCCAGGCGCCGATGCGGCTGTCGCGGTGGCGGGAGGCGAAGTAGGCGTCGGCCTCCTCCGGGCTCACCGGGCCGACCGGGCCCCGGGCGCGGACCTGCCGGCGCAGGCTCTTCCAGTGCAGCACCAGGGCGGCCTGCGGGTTGGCGGCGAGCTCCCGGCCCTTGGTCGACAGGGTGTTGGTGTAGAAGACGAAGCCGCGCGCGTCGACGCCCTTGAGCAGCACGATGCGCACGTCGGGCAGGCCGTCCGCGTCGGCGGTGGCGAGCGCCATCGCGTTCGGATCCTCGGGCTCCGCCGCCTCCGCCTCGGCAAGCCATTGCCGGAACAGCGCCCACGGATCGGGACTGGCGGTGAAATCACCCTTCGTTAACTCAGCCACGGCATCGTTCCCACTCGTGAAGGCCGGTTCGGGGGCGGACCGGCGTCGCAGGACCACCCGCGCGCACCGCATCCGCCCCGTCGTGAGAACAGGTGTAATGCGTCGCGACGTGTGTAAAGCCCGCCGGTCCCGGCCCGCCTGGACCCGTTTCGCCACCGGACTCGCCGGCGCCGGACTGCTCGGTGCGGCCGCCCTCGGTCTCGGCGGCTGCTCCCAGGTCCTGATCTCGTTCCCCACCAAGGCGCCGGCGGAGCCTCCGGTGGAGGAACCGGTGTCGACCGGCAGCCTGGAGCCCGCCGCGCCGAGGAGCTTCGGCCCCGACCTGTCGGCGGAGGACTGGCGCCGGGCCCACGCGGCGCTCGGCGTCGCCCTCGACCCGCAGGGCAACGGCCAGCCGGTGAAGTGGGACAATCCCGACTCGCGGATGCGGGGGATGGTGAATCCGACCGGCTCCCCCTATGTGAGGAACGACGAGATCTGCCGCAACTTCCTCGCCTCGGTCGTCGGGCCGGAGGGCCAGCGGTTCGTGCGCGGCACCGGCTGCCGTCCCTCGGGCGGCGCCTGGGAGCTGAAGAGCCTGAAGGTTTCCCGGAAGATCACTTGAGGACGGGGCGGGTCGCGGCCGGCGGGAGGGGCGGGGCACCGCCCGGCCCGCCGTTTCGCGCGCGGGACTGTTGCAATGCGGCAACAGACTCCCCAGATCCCACCCGAACCCATCCGGGGAGCGTCACCGCTCCCGAGAAGCCCCGCGTCCCGGAAGCCCCATGCGCAATCCCTACGAGATCCTCGGCGTCAGCCGCTCCGCCGACGAGGCGGACATCAAGAAGGCGTTCCGCCGCCTCGCCAAGACCTACCACCCCGACCGCAACAAGGACGACGCCAAGGCCAAGGACCGCTTCGCCGAGGTCAACCAGGCCTACGAGATCCTCGGCGACGCCAAGAAGCGGGCGCAGTTCGATCGCGGTGCGATCGACGGCGAGGGCAAGCCGCGCCATACCGGCTTCGAGGGCTTCGCCGGAGCCGGGGGTGGCGGGCGCGGCGGCGGCTTCGGCGGCTTCGATTTCGAGAGCATGGCCCGTGCCGGCCGGGGCACCGGGGGCGGCGGGGGCGGTGCCGAGGACATCTTCTCGCACCTCTTCGGCGAGGCGTTCCGCAGCGCCGGGGCCGGGCGCGGTGGCGGCGCCGCCGCCCAGAAGGGCGACGACGTCTCGGCCGAGCTGACCGTCACCCTGGAGCAGATCGCCGGCGAGTCGAAGCTGCGCCTCGCCTTGCCGACCGGCCGCGAGGTCGACGTGGTGGTGCCCAAGGGCGTCGCCGACGGCCAGACCATCCGCCTGCGCGGCCTCGGCTATCCCGGCGTCCTCGGCGGCGAGGCCGGCGACGCGCTGCTGACCATCCGCATCGCCCCCGATTCGCGCTTCCGGGTCGAGGGAACGGACCTGCGCATCCACGTCGAGGTGCCGCTGGAGGACGCGATCCTCGGCGGAGCGATCCGGGTGCCGACCCTCACCGGCGCGGTCGAGATGAAGATCCCGGCGATGACCAGTTCCGGCCGCACGTTCCGGTTGCGCGGCAAGGGGCTGCCGACCAAGGACGGCGGCCGCGGCGACCTGCTCGCCGTCGTCGCGGTGACGCTGCCGGCCGCCGCCGACGAGTCACTGCTCGACTTCGCCCGCCGGCGCCGGGCGGCGCAGGCGTCCTCCTAATACGGTTTTTGGACGAACCGTTCAAAAGCCGTATCGAAGCCGGCGCGGCGTAAGAGCGAAGCCGGTTTCTGCATCGCGAAGCGATCGATCAGCAACCGTATGACGCCGCGCGGGCAGCGCCCGCGTCGGCCCGGACTTCCGTCGCCCGCCTCCCTCGGCTAAGGATGCCCGGCGGAGCCATGTCAGGGGCGGCCTCGATCCCGGCCGGGTGCGGCGTCCCGCGGCGGCACCGCGGCTGCGCGGCACAGGGTTTGGGTGACAACAGGGTTTGGGTGACACATGGCGGATTCCAACCGGGCAGGGATTCAGGGGATCGCGGATGCCGCGGCGCCGAAGGCCGGGCTGCTCGCCGGCAAGCGCGGCCTAGTGCTCGGCGTCGCCAACAACCGTTCGATCGCCTGGGGCATCGCCCGCAGCGCCCGCCAGCACGGCGCCGACCTCGCCTTCACCTACCAGGGCGACGCCCTGCGCAAGCGGGTCGAGCCGCTGGCCCGCGAACTCGACGCGGCCGTCGTCGGGCATTGCGACGTCACCGATCCGGCCTCGATCGACGCCGTCTTCGCCGAGACCGAGAAGGTGTTTCCGGGTGGCCTCGACTTCGTGGTCCACTGCATCGCCTTCTCGGACAAGGACGAGCTGACCGGCCGCTACCTCGAGACCAGCGAGGCGAACTTCACCAAGTCGCTGCTGATCTCGTGCTACTCGTTCACGGCGATCGCCCAGCGGGCCGAGAAGCTGATGCGCGACGGCGGCTCGCTGCTGACGCTGACCTATTACGGCGCCGAGAAGTGGATGCCGCACTACAACGTGATGGGCGTCGCCAAGGCGGCCCTCGAAGCCTCGGTGCGCTACCTCGCGGCCGATCTCGGCCCGCAGCGCATCCGGGTCAACGCGATCTCGGCCGGCCCGATCAAGACGCTCGCGGCCTCCGGCATCGGCGATTTCCGCTACATCCTGAAGTGGAACGAGTACAACGCCCCCTTGCGCCGCACGGTGACGATCGAGGAGGTCGGCGAGACCGCCTCCTACCTCGTCTCCGACATGTCCCGCGGCATGACCGGCGAGATCCTGCACGTCGATGCCGGCTACCACGTCGTCGGCATGAAGAACCCCGAGGCGCCGGACCTCAGCCTCGACAAGGACTGATAGGATCTTCGGAACGGATCGTCCGAAAATCCTATCACAGCTCCTCGCGCACGTGCCGGCCGCGGACCTCGCGGAAATACGGCACCGGCAGCATCGGGCTGAACCCGGCGGCGAGGCGAGCCTCCAACTCGTCGAGCACGATCGCGGTGATGCGCGGCAGGTCGAGGGCGCGGGCCTGCTTCAGGTCGACCCAGGCCAGTTCCACCAGTTCCGAATCCGGGCCGACGATGCCGCCGCGCTCGGCCGCGACCGCATTCCGGTCGACCGCGAAGAAGCGGGTATCGAATCGCTTGGGCCGCTGCGGCGGCGTGATCGCCCGGGCGATGAACTGGAGCGCCTCGAGGTCGGGCAGCACGCCCTCGTCCCGGAACGCCGCCCAGGGTCCGTCCGGCGCCGCGTCCGGCGGGCCGTAATCCCGGGTGCCGATCATCAGGCCGGTCTCCTCGAAGGTCTCGCGGATCGCCGCGAGCGCCAGCGCCCGGCCGAGATGGTGCGGCGGCCGGGTCACCCGCGCCGCGAGCGCCGCCTCGGCGCGGTCGTTGAGCGTGCCGGCCACCGGCATATGGCGGTCCTCCAGCTCGATCCGCCCGCCCGGGAACACGAACTTGCCGGGCATGAACGTGTGGCCGTCGTGGCGGCGGCCCATCAGCAGCTTCGGCCCGCCGCGTCCGGAGCGGTCGAGGATGATGAGCGTCGCGGCGTTGCGCGGGCGCGGGGCCGCCGCCCGCCGCTCAGGCGCGGCGGAGGCCGCCTCGGTCGGCCGCGCCGTCTGGGCCGCTGCTCTGCTCATCGCTTGCCTCCCGGTTCGGAGCCGTGCCGGCCCCCACGCCGCGTATCCCGGCGAAGCCGTGCATGCCAAGGCCGTATTGCAGGCCGACCACGGCGCCCTTCGTCGGCTGGAGCAGGGCGAGGCTGAGAACCAGCGCCACCAGGGGCCAGACCGTCATCTGCAGCCACAGCGGCACGTCGTCGACCCGCATCTCGATCTCGAGGATCGCGAGGCCGACGAGATGGCCGACGACGAAGATAACGAGGTAGGGCGGCAGGTCGTCGGCGCGGTGGTGGTGCAGCTCGGTCCCGCACGCCTCGCAGGCGTGCCGGACCTTGAGGAAGCGGCCGAACACCCGGCCCTCGCCGCAATGCGGGCAGCGGTTGCGGAACCCGCGCCACACGGCGAGGGGCCAGCCCTCGCGCGTCGCCGGATGCTCCCCGGCCCCGGGCCGGCCGTCGATCTCGATCATGCCTGTCGTCCCCGTCGCTTCGTGGCGGTGTCGCGCCGACCCGTCCCCGGCCGCGGCGGGCCGCGGCGGCGGTTCGGCGCGTCGCGGCGGCCCTCCGAGACGATCGCGAAGCGCAGGGCCCCGGCGACCGGCGCGGCCTCCACCAGCTCGACCTCGACCTTGTCGCCGAGGCGGAAGCTCTCGCCGCCGCGCTCGCCGACGAGGGCGTGGCGGTTCTCCTCGTAGCGGTAGTAGTCGGCCCCGAGGGTCGAGACCGGCACGAAGCCGTCGGCGCCGGTCTCGTCGAGCTTCACGAACAGCCCGGCCCGGGTCACGCCGGAGATCTGCCCCGCGAAGGTCGCGCCGACCCGGTCGGCGAGGTGGTGGGCGATCAGCCGGTCGATCGTCTCGCGCTCCGCCGCCATCGCGCGCCGCTCGGCCTGCGAGATCTGCTGGCCGATCTCGGCGAGCGAGCCGGCCTCCATCCGGTCGGGCAGCCCGTCCGGGCCGAGGCGCAGCGCCCGGATCAGGGCGCGGTGGACGATCAGGTCGGCGTAGCGGCGGATCGGCGAGGTGAAGTGGGCGTAGCGGCGCAGGTTGAGCCCGAAATGGCCGCTATTCTCCGGCCCGTAGGCCGCCTGGGCCTGCGAGCGCAGCACCACCTCGTTGATGAAGAGCTGGTGCTCGCTGCCCTCGACCATGGCGAGGATGCGGTTGAACAGGGCCGGGCGCAAAGCCGCCTCCTTGGGCAGCTTGATGCCGATCGAGGCCAGCATCTCGCCGAGCGCGCGCATCTTCTCCAGCGAGGGCTCGTCGTGGACCCGGTAGATCAGCGGCTGGCTCGCCGCCTCCAGGGCCTCCGCCGCCGCGACGTTGGCCTGGATCATGAACTCCTCGATCAGCCGGTGGGCATCGAGGCGCTCGGGCACCACCACCCGGTCGACGCCGCCGTCCGGGGTCAGGATCACCTTGCGCTCGGGCAGGTCGAGGGCGAGGGGGCCGCGGGCGTCCCGCGCCGCCGCCAGCACCGCGTAGGCGGCCCAGAGCGGGCGCAGGACCGGCGCCAGCAGCGGTCCGGTCACGTCGTCGGGCCGGCCGTCGATCGCCGCCTGGGCCTGCGCGTAGGCGAGCTTGGCGGCCGATCGCATCGTCACCCGGTGGAAGCCGTGCCGGCGCTTGCGGCCGTCGGAGCCGAACACCATCCGCACCGCCAGGGCCGGGCGGTCCTGGTTCGGGCGCAGCGAGCACAGGTCGTTGGAGATCCGCTCCGGCAGCATCGGTACGACCCGGTCGGGGAAGTAGACCGAGTTGCCCCGCACCAGCGCCTCGCGGTCGAGGGCGCTGCCCGGGCGCACGTAGGCGGCGACGTCGGCGATCGCGACCGTGACCACGAAGCCGCCGGGATTGGCCGGGTCGTTGTCCGGCACCGCCAGCACCGCGTCGTCGTGGTCCTTGGCGTCGGGCGGGTCGATGGTGACGAGCGGCAAGTCGCGCCAGTCCTCGCGCCCGTCGAGGCCGACCGGCGCCGCCTCCTCGGCCTCGGCCAGGACCTCGCGGGAGAAGACGTGCGGGATGCCGTGGGCGTGAAGCGCGATCAGGCTGACCGCCTTCTCGGAGCCGAGCGAGCCGAGGCACGCCTTGACCCGCCCGCGCGGCAGCCCGAACCGGGTCTCGGCGGCCACCGCGACGCTGACGAGGTCGCCGTCGCGGGCCTCGCCCTCGTCGCCGGGCGCGATCGCGATCTCGCGCCCCTGCGCCCGCTTGTCGACCGGGATGATGCGGCCGCCGCCCTGCTCCAGGGCGCGGTAGACGCCGATGGTCTCGGCGCGGTTGCGGCCGATCACCTTGATGACCCGCGCCAGCGGCCGGTCGGGCGCCTCGCGCCGCGGCTCCAGCTTGACCAGCACCCGGTCGCCGACGCCCGGTGCCGGCCCGGTCTGCCGGCGGCTGCGGGAGGCCACGACCACGATCCGCGGCGCCGGCCCGGCCTCCGGATCCCACTCCGCCGGGCGCGCCGCGAGGTCGCCGTCGCGGTCGCGGCCGGTGATCTCGGCGACGAGGACCGGGGGCAGGCGGCCGGCCTTGCGCAGGCCGCTGCGGTCCTTCTCGATCGCGCCCTCGTGCTTGAGGTCCTTGAGCAGGTGCTTCAGTTCGGCCTTCTGCGACCCCTTGATGCCGAAGGCCTGGGCGATCTCGCGCTTGCCGACCACGCTGCCCGCCTCGGCGATGAAGGCGAGGATCTGCTCGCGGGACGGGAGGGCGCTCGGCTCGCCCTTGGGATCGATGCGTCTGGCCAACGAAGAACTCGGTTGAGGAGGGGCGGGGTTCGGCCGGTGCGGGCGTCGTGCCAGCGGGTTCCCGGCCATCCTGGGACGCCCGCCCGGCCGCGGGAACAGTCTCCACCGGGATATGGGGTCGGCGGGCCGGTGCAGCAACGCGGCACCGTGGGGCGCCCCCGGCCGCGGCCGGTCCGGGACAATGTGGCAGGTCGCGGCCCGAGGCCACCTCCCGTCGCTGTCCCATTCTGGGAAGTCGCCATCCCTGTTTGGGAAACAGTCCAGAAAAGTCAGAACTTGGGCGCATCAGTTGCATAACGCCATCGCATAGGTGGCGGTGGCGCCGTTCGCTGCCGCCGGGTCACTGTCCCGTTACGGGGCAAATTCTCGTGCAAGACTGTCGCATTGTACAAATACATCATTGACGGGCAGGCGAAATCCCCGCATGGGGCATTCAGTCTGCTAACCGGAGAGACCGATGCTCGACCAACAACAAGAAACCGACCTGATTGAACGCGCCGCCGACATCGTGTCGGCCTACGTGTCCAACAACTCCGTCCCGATGGCGGAACTGCCTGCTCTCATCAGCGCGGTGCATTCTTCCCTGGCCCGTCTCGGCACGCCGATGCCGGAGCAGGAGAAGCCGGTTCCGCTGATGCCGATCAAGAAGACCGTGACCCCGGACTACATCGTGAGCCTGGAGGACGGCCGTCAGTACAAGTCGCTCAAGCGTCACCTCAGCACCCGCGGCCTGACGCCCGAGCAGTACCGCACGAAGTGGGGCCTGCCGCCGGACTACCCGATGGTCGCGGCGAACTACGCCGCCCAGCGTTCCGAACTGGCGAAGAACAGCGGCCTCGGCCGTCGCCGCAGCGCCTGATGCGATTTTCGGACGATCAGTTCCGAACATCGCATCGAAGCCCGCGCGGCACCTGAGCGAAGCCGGTTTCTGCATCGCGAAGCGATCGATCAGAAACCGAATGACCAACACGCCGGCCGCAGGGGCGGACGGCCGGCATTCCAGACCCGAGCAGACGACGAAAGGCCCCCGGAGCCGGCTCCGGGGGCCTTTCGTCGTTCGGGGGAAAGGGGCGGTCGCCCGCCCCCTCCGGTTCAGTGCGCGACGAGGCCCGAGGCGTCGTCCTCGGCCCGCGGCGCCTTCGGCGGCAGCGGCTCGTCCCACTCGATCGCCTCGGGCTGACGGATCAGGGCCTTGAGGAGCACCTGGTCCATCCGCGAGACCGGGACGATCTCAAGGCCGTTCTTCACGCTCGCCGGGATGTCGACGAGGTCCTTGGCGTTCTCCTCGGGGATCAGCACCATCTTGATGCCGCCGCGCAGGGCGGCGAGGAGCTTCTCCTTGAGGCCGCCGATCGGCAGCACCCGCCCGCGCAGCGTCACCTCGCCCGTCATGGCGATGTCGCGGCGCACCGGGATGCCGGTGACGACGGAGACGATCGCCGTCGCCATGGCGATGCCGGCGGACGGCCCGTCCTTCGGGGTCGCCCCCTCCGGCACGTGGACGTGGATGTCCCGACGCTCGAACAGCGGCGGCTCGACGCCGAAATCGACGGACCGCGAGCGGACGTAGGATGCCGCCGCCGAGATCGATTCCTTCATCACGTCGCGCAGGTTGCCGGTGACCGTCATCTTGCCCTTGCCGGGCATCATGACGCCCTCGATCGTGAGCAGCTCGCCCCCGACCTCGGTCCAGGCCAGACCCGTGACCACCCCGACCTGATCGTCGGTCTCGACCTCGCCGTAGCGGAACTTCGCCGGGCCGAGGAAGGTGTCGAGGTTGCCGTCGGTGACCTCGACGCTCTTCACCTTCGAGATCAGGATCTCCTTCACCGCCTTGCGGATCAGGTTGGACACCTCGCGCTCCAGGTTGCGCACGCCCGCCTCGCGGGTGTAGCGCCGGATCAGCAGCAGCAGGCCGTCGTCGGAGATCGACCACTCCTTGACGTCCAGACCGTGCTTCTTGAGCGCGTTCGGGATCAGGTGGCGGCGGGAGATCTCGACCTTCTCCTCCTCGGTGTAGCCGGCGAGCCGGATCACCTCCATCCGGTCGAGCAGCGCCGGCGGGATATTGAGGGTGTTGGCCGTCGTCACGAACATCACGTTCGACAGGTCGTAGTCGACCTCGAGGTAATGGTCGTTGAAGGTCGCGTTCTGCTCCGGATCCAGCACTTCGAGCAACGCCGCGGACGGGTCGCCGCGGAAGTCCATGCCCATCTTGTCGATCTCGTCGAGCAGGATGAGCGGGTTCGAGGTCTTGGCCTTTCGCATCGACTGGACGATCTTGCCGGGCATCGAACCGATATAGGTCCGGCGGTGACCGCGGATCTCGGCCTCGTCGCGGACGCCGCCGAGCGACATGCGCACGAACTCGCGGCCCGTCGCCTTGGCGATCGACTTGCCGAGCGAGGTCTTGCCGACGCCGGGAGGCCCGACGAGGCACAGGATCGGCCCGGTCAGCTTGTTCGCCCGCTGCTGCACCGCGAGGTACTCGACGATGCGCTCCTTGACCTTCTCGAGGCCGAAGTGATCGTGGTCGAGCATGCTCTGGGCGCCGAGGAGATCCTTCTTGATCTTCGAGCGCTTGTTCCACGGGATGCCGAGCATCCAGTCGAGGTAGTTGCGCACCACCGTGGCCTCGGCCGACATCGGCGACATCTGGCGCAGCTTCTTCAGCTCGGCCATCGCCTTGTCGCGCGCTTCCTTGGTGAAGCGGGTCTTCTCGATCTTGTCCTCGAGCTCGGCCAGCTCGTCGCGGCCGTCCTCGTCGCCGAGTTCCTTCTGAATGGCCTTCATCTGTTCATTCAGGTAGTACTCGCGCTGGGTCTTCTCCATCTGCCGCTTGACGCGGGTGCGGATGCGCTTCTCGACCTGCAGCACCGAGATCTCGCTCTCCATGAGCGAGAGGGCGCGCTCCAGGCGCTCGGCGACGGTCGGGATCTCGAGGATCGCCTGCTTGTCGGAGATCTTGACCGCGAGGTGCGAGGCGACCGTGTCGGCGAGCTTCGAGGGCTCGTCGATCTGGACCACCGCCGAGACCACCTCGGGCGAGATCTTCTTGTTGAGCTTGACGTAGTTCTCGAACTCCGAGACCACCGAGCGGGCGAGCGCCTCGGCCTCGATCTTGTCGCCGAGATCGTTGGGCAGCACCTCGGCCTCGGCGGCGTAGAACTCGTCCGAGCGGGTGAAGTGCTGGATCTTGGCGCGGCCGGCCCCCTCGACCAGCACCTTGACGGTGCCGTCGGGCAGCTTCAGGAGCTGCAGCACGCTCGCCAGCGTGCCGATGGTGTAGATCGCGTCGGTGGCCGGGTCGTCGTCGGTGGCGTTGATCTGGGTCGCGAGCAGGATGTGGCGCTCGGCGCGCACCGCCTCCTCCAGGGCCCGGATCGACTTCTCGCGCCCGACGAACAGCGGCACGATCATGTGCGGGAAGACCACGATGTCGCGCAGCGGGAGCACCGCGTAGGTCCCGGACGAGCCGGGGACGACGGGCTGACGCGATTTCGGCTGGGTCATTGACTGACTTCCTTGATGGTGACGCCCAGACCCGGTCCCTCACGGGGAAGAAGCGGACGGAAGTCTGGGGGCCGACCGGGCCGCGAGGGTCGGAAGAGGTGAGGCGGCCGGGTCGCGGCACCGCACCCCTGAGTTGAGCATGCGGCCACCGCGTCGAGACTTCAGGTGGTCGTTGGGAAGCGGTCTTTCAAGCGCCGTGCCATGGTGAGGAACCCGGCGGGGCGCGACACGTGCGGCGGGCCGCTAGAGACGCAGGAGGCCGCCTTGCGGGCGGCCTCCGGTGCTCGGTTCAGGCGCTGACGGCCGGAACGTCCTTGTTGCGGTCCCCGTGGATGTAGAGGGGCCGTGCCTTGCCGTCGACGACCTCGGGGCCGATGACCACCTGCTCGACCGATTCGAGGCCCGGCAGGTCGTACATCGTCTCGAGCAGGATGCTCTCGAGGATCGAGCGCAGGCCGCGGGCGCCGGTCTTGCGCTCGATCGCCTTGCGGGCGACGAGCGTCAGCGCCTCCTCCTGGAACGTCAGGTCGACGTTCTCCATCTCGAACAGCCGCTGGTACTGCTTGACCAGGGCGTTCTTCGGCTCCTGGAGGATCCGCTTGAGCGCGGTCTCGTCGAGGTCCTCGAGGGTCGCCAGCACCGGCAGGCGGCCGACGAATTCTGGGATCAGGCCGAACTTGAGCAGGTCCTCGGGCTCGACGTGGCGGAAGATCTCGCCGGTGCGGCGGTCGTCCGGGGCCTGGACGGTGGCGCCGAAGCCGATCGAGGTGCCCTTGCCGCGGGCCGAGATGATCCGCTCCAGCCCCGCGAAGGCGCCGCCGCAGATGAACAGGATGTTGGTGGTGTCGACCTGGAGGAATTCCTGCTGCGGGTGCTTGCGACCGCCCTGCGGCGGCACGCTGGCCACCGTGCCCTCCATGATCTTCAGGAGCGCCTGCTGCACGCCCTCGCCCGACACGTCGCGGGTGATCGACGGGTTGTCGGACTTGCGCGAGATCTTGTCGATCTCGTCGATGTAGACGATGCCGCGCTGCGCCCGCTCGACGTTGTAGTCGGAGGCCTGGAGCAGCTTGAGGATGATGTTCTCGACGTCCTCGCCGACGTAGCCGGCCTCGGTCAGCGTGGTCGCGTCCGCCATCGTGAACGGCACGTCGAGGATGCGGGCGAGGGTCTGGGCCAGCAGGGTCTTGCCCGACCCGGTCGGGCCGATCAGCAGGATGTTGGACTTCGCCAGCTCGACGTCGTTGTGCTTGGTCGCGTGCGCCAACCGCTTGTAGTGGTTATGCACAGCTACCGAGAGCACCTTCTTTGCAAAGTCCTGCCCGATGACGTAATCATCCAGGACCCGCCGGATCTCCTTGGGGGTCGGTACGCCGTCCCGCGACTTCACCAGCGAGGACTTCGACTCCTCGCGGATGATGTCCATGCACAGCTCGACGCACTCATCGCAGATGAAGACGGTCGGGCCCGCGATCAGCTTGCGGACCTCGTGCTGGCTCTTGCCGCAGAACGAGCAGTACAGCGTGCTCTTCGAGTCGTTGCCGCCAGCCTTGCTCATATGGGTCTCCAAGTCCCCGACCGGCCATGCCCCGGGGGGATGGCCGCGTCGCTCTAGATAGTGACGCCCGGCTAAAGAAACAGTCACCGCCGCGCGCGGGCCGGGCGCCCGATACAGAATCGCGATGCAAACACGCAGCCACCGCCGGATCAATCCCCGGCGGCGCCTCGCGGCTCTCGCCAAATGGCCGCATCGGCCGGGCGCGAACCGGGGGCGCCGCCGGCCGGCGGCCGTCGGATCAGGTGGTCGGGGCCTCGCCGGAGCGCTTCTGGAGCACCTCGTCGATCAGGCCCCACTCCTTGGCCGCATCGGCGGTCATGAAGTTGTCGCGCTCCAGGCCCTGCTCGATCGCCTCGTAGTCGCGCCCGGTATGCCGGACGTAGATCTCGTTGAGGCGCCGCTTGAGGGCCTCGATCTCGCGGGCGTGGATGAGGATGTCGGTCGCCTGGCCCTGGAAGCCGCCGGAGGGCTGGTGGACCATGATGCGGGCGTTCGGCAGCGCGAAGCGGTGGCCGGGCTCGCCGGCGGCGAGCAGGAGCGAGCCCATCGAGGCGGCCTGACCGACGCAGAGGGTCGAGACCGGGCAGCGGATGAACTGCATCGTGTCGTAGATCGACAGGCCCGAGGTCACCACGCCGCCGGGCGAGTTGATGTAGAAGGAAATTTCCTTCTTCGGGTTCTCGGCTTCGAGGAACAGCAGCTGCGCCACGATCAGCGAGGCGGAGTAGTCCTCGACCGGGCCGGTCAGGAAGATGATGCGCTCGCGCAGCAGGCGCGAATAGATGTCGAAGGCGCGCTCGCCGCGGCTCGACTGCTCGACCACCATGGGCACGAGCGCGCTGTTGTAGAATTCGACGGGGTCTCTCATCACGGGTGGCCCTTGGCTTCAACGGGACCCGGCCACCATGCGGCGGCCGGGCTGGCGGCGAAAGACGGGAGGCCTCACGGCCGCCCCGGTCCGCCGCCCCGTCGGGGAAGCCGGGCCGGGATCAGGCCGCGGTGGTCTCGCCGGCGGGAGCGTCGGACGCGGCGGGCTTGTCCGCCCCCTCGTCCTCGTCCTCGTCGGCGAACAGCGCCTCCTTGGAGACCGGCTCCTCGACCAGTTTGACCTGCCCGAGGACGTGGTCAACCACCTTCTCCTCGAACAGCGGGGCGCGGAGCTCGGCCATGGCCTGGGGGTTCTTGCGGTAGAAATCCCAGACCTGCTGCTCCTGACCGGGGAACTGCCGCAGACGGGCGATCAGGGCCTGATTCACCTCGTCGTCGGAGACCTTGATATCGGCGCTCTCGCCCGCCTGCGCAAGCACCAGCCCGAGGCGGACACGGCGCTCGGCGATGCGGCGGTACTCGGCCTGCGCCTTCTCCTCGGTGGTGCCCTCGTCCTCGAAGGTCTTGCCGCGGGCCTTGAGGTCGCTCTCGACCTGGGCCCACACCGCCGCGAATTCCTGGTGGACGAGGCTCGGGGGCAGGTCGAACGAGTAGCGCTCGTCGAGGGCGTCCAGCAGCGCCTTCTTGACCCGCCGGCGCGACTGCGCCTCGTATTGCTGGCCGAGGTTGGAGCGCACCGCGTCCTTCAGCGCGTCGAGGCTGTCGAAGCCGAAGCCCTTGGCGAACTCGTCGTCGAGCACGACCTCGCCCGGGTACTTGATCGCCTTCACGGTGACGTCGAACTCGGCCTGCTTGCCGGCGAGATTCTCGGCCGGGTAGGCCTCCGGGAACGTCACCGTGACGGTGCGCCGGTCGCCGACATGGACGCCGAGGAGCTGGTCCTCGAATCCCGGGATGAAGGCGCCCGAGCCGAGCACGAGCTCGAAATCCTCGGCCGAGCCGCCCTCGAACGCCTCGCCGTCGACGCGGCCGGCGAAGTCGATCGTCACCTGGTCGCCGGATTCGGCGTACTGGCCCTCGATCCGGTCGGTGTAGGGGCGGCCCTGCTGGCTCATCCGGTCGAGGGTCTGGGCGACCTCCTCGTCGGGGGTGGCGAAGACCGGCTTGGTCAGGCTGACGTCCGAGATGTCGACGAGGTCGAAGCTCGGCATCACCTCGAGCGCGACCGTGAAGGCGAGGTCGCCCTTGGCGTCCAGGGCCTTCTCGACCGCGTCCTTGTCCTCGGGGAACTGGACCTGCGGCTCGAAGGCGAGCTTGAGCTTGTTGTCCTCGACGATCTTCTGGTTGGCCTCGTTGACGGCGTTCTGGACGACGTCGGCCATGATCGAGCGGCCGTACACCTTGCGCAGATGGGCGACCGGCACCTTGCCGGGGCGGAAGCCCTTGATCTGCACCTTGCCCTTCATGCCGTCGAGCTCGCTGGTGAGCCGGGTCTCGAGCTCGGTCGCGGGCAGGACCACCTGGAACTCGCGCTTCAGCCCCTCGGCCTTGGTCTCGGTCACCTGCATCGTCGTCATCCGCCTTCGTGTGAATCCGGTCCGCCCGCGGCTCCCGGACGACGCCCTGCGTCACGACGGGATCCACGGGGTCTTCGGCCGGCCCTCTGTTCGTGAAAAGCCAATCCGCTGCGTCGCCACCGGGCGGAGCTGGTGCGGGCGGAGGGGCTCGAACCCCCACGACTTTCGTCACTGGAACCTAAATCCAGCGCGTCTACCAGTTCCGCCACGCCCGCAACGCGTTCGCCCGGGAACGCCGTGACGCCCGGGCGCGGCTCTATAGCATGCCCGGTTCGGGGCGCAGCAAGAATTTTGGCCCGCCCGCGGCCCTCGCCGAGGCCCCCCGCCTTGGTTAGAAGGCCCTCGACCGATCCCCGCGCCGGAGGTGCCATGTCGACCCGTCCGCCGTCCCGCCGCGCCGTCCTGGCCGCGGGCGCCGCCGCGCTCCTGCCCGCGCGGGCCCTCGCGGCGGAGACCCCCCTGGCGGCGCCGGGAGCGCCCGCGGCTGTGCCGGGAGCGCCGGCCCCGGCGGCGCTGACGGCCGGCCCGCTGAGCGCGCGCCTGCGGCCCGAGCCGGCGCCCCCGGTGCCGGTCTGGGCCTTCGACGGCAGGGCCGAGCCGCCGGTGATCCGGATCCGGCACGGCGACCCGGTGCGGCTGCGGCTGGAGAACCGCACCGAGCGCCCGCTCTCCCTGCACTGGCAGGGGGTGCGCAACGCCAACGCCATGGACGGGGTCGGCGGGCTCACCCAGGCGCCGGTCGCCCCCGGGGCGGGCTTCCTGTACGAGTTCACCCCGCCCGACGCCGGCACGTCGCTAATCCGCCCGCTCGTCGTCGGCGGGGCGAGCGAGCCCGGCGGGCGCGGGCTGTCGGGCCTGCTGGTGGTCGAGGAGCGCAAGGCGCCGCCCGTCGACCGCGACGTCGCCCTGCTGCTCCAGGACTGGCGCATCGAGCCCGACAACACCCTGGCGCCGTTCGGCGTGACCGCCTTCGCGGCGAGTTCCGGCCGGCTCGGCAACGCGCTCACCGTCAACGGCCGTCCGGCGCCCGAGACGATCGAGGCGGCGCCCGGCACGCGCCTGCGCCTGCGGCTCGCCAACGGCTGCAACGCCCGCACCACCCGGATCCGCTTCGACGGCCTCAAAGCCTGGGTCGCGGCGGTGGACGGCCAGCCGACCGACACCTTCGAGCCCCTGCGCGCGACGCTGCCGTTCCCGCCCGGCACCCGCTACGACGTGCTGCTCGACGTGCCGGCCGGTGCCGACGCGAAGGGCAGCGTCACGGCGCTGATCGGCCAGGGCATGCCGCTCGCCCACATCGTGCCCAAGGGCGACCCCGTTCCGGCCCGCCCGCCGGTCGGGCCGATCGGCGAGAACCCGCGCCTGCCGGCGGAGATCAAGCTCCAGAACGCCTTCCGGCGCGACATCGCGATCGCGGGCGGGGCCGCGTTCGACAAGGCCAAGCCCGAGGCGCCCCCGACCTTCACCGGTGATCCGGCCCGGATCTGGACCCTCAACGGCGCCCCCGGCGGCGCCGGCAACCCGCCGCTGTTCACGGTCAAGCGCGGCACCGTGGTGGTGCTGGCGCTCACCAACGCTACCGCCTTCCCGCAATCGCTGCACCTGCACGGCCACGTCTTCCGGCTGCTCCACCCCCTCGACGACGGCTGGGAGCCGTACTGGCTCGACACCTTCCTGCTGCTGGAGGGCCGCACCACCCGCCTCGCCTTCCAGGCCGACAATCCCGGCAAGTGGGTCATCGGCGCGACCGTGCTCGAGCGGTTCGACACCGGGCTGTGGGGCTGGTTCGAGGTGACGTGAGGGGGTCGGGGGTTGGGGGGCGGTCGGCCATCGGGATGGTCTGTCGTCGTATCCGGACCTGAATCAGAGGCGCCACCTCCAACCCTCCCCCCTCAGCGGGGGAGGGTGCCCGGCGGAGGCCGGGCGGGAGAGGGGACGCCGCCTCCGGAGAGGTCGCGACCGTCTTGAACGCGCGCCCCTCTGGACCAGCGTCGCGTTCCCCTCTCGGCGGGACTTCGTCCCGCTGCGCTCGCTCCGCTCTCCACCCTCCCCCGCAGAGGGGGGAGGGTTGGAGCCCTGGACGACCGTTAGTGCACGGCCGGACGCCCCCGCCCATCCCCCACCGTCGCGCCTCGCCCCACCGTCAGCCCGCCGGCGCCCGATCCGGCCCCGCCCACCCCAGCAGCCGCGCCAGCACTCCCGGCATCAGCTCCGGCAGGTCCTCGGCGATCAGGCCCGGGCCGTGGCGGCGGCCGGCCTCGGCGTGGAGCCAGACCGCGGCGGCTGCGGCCTCGAAGGGCGGCATGCCCTGGGCGAGGAGGCCGCCGATGAACCCGCCGAGCACGTCGCCGCTGCCGGCGGTGCCGAGCCAGGGGGCGCCGTTGTGGTTGATCGCGGCCCGGCCGTCGGGGGCGGCGATCACCGTGTCGGCGCCCTTGAACACCACCACCGCGTCCACGGCCGCGGCGGCCCGCCGCGCCCGGTCGAGCTTCGAGCCCTCGGCGCAGTCGGGAAACAGCCGGGCGAACTCGCCGGCATGCGGAGTCAGCACCGCCGTCCCGCCGCCCTCGGCCAGCATCGCCGCGAGCTCGTCGCGCTTGGCCGAGAAGCTCGTCAGCGCGTCGGCGTCGAGCACGAGGGCGCGGCCGGCCTCGGCGGCGACCCGCACGAGGTCGCGGGTCGGGCCGCCGACCCCGAGGCCGGGACCGGCCACGATGGCGTTCAGCCGTTCGTCGGCGAGGAGGTCGTCGAGGTCGTCGGCGCCGTCGCAGGCGCGCAGCATGATCGCCGTGAGGTGGGCGGCGTTCTCGGGGAGCGCCGCGTGCGGCGCCGCCACCGTGACGAGCCCGGCGCCGACCCGCAGGGCGCCGCGGGCGGCGAGGCGCGCCGCGCCGGTGCGGGTCGCCGGCCCCGACAGGATCAGGGCGTGGCCGCGGGTGTACTTGTGGCTGTCGGCGGCAAGCTGCGGGAAGCGGGCGCGCCACAGCGCCGGGCCGTTGGCGAAGGCGGTGGTGCCCGTGCCGGCGAGGATCTCGTCGGAGAGGCCGATCTCCGCCACCGTGATCCGGCCGCACAGGGCTCGCCCGGGCTGGAGCAGGTGGCCGGGCTTGGGCGCCGCGAAGGTGACGGTCTCGCCCGCCCGCACCGCCTCGCCCCGCGGCGCGCCGGTATCGCCATCGAGGCCCGAGGGCACGTCGACCGCGAGCACCGGCCGGCCCGCGCGGTTGAGCCGCGCGACGAGCGCCGCCGCCGCGCCGTCGAGCGGCCGGGTGAGCCCGGCGCCGAACAGGGCGTCGACCACGAGGTCGAACGCCTCCGGCACGGCGGCGGCCGCGTCCGCGACCGGACCGGACCAGTCCTGAGCCGCCAGCGCGGCATCGCCCTTCAGCGCGTCGCGGGCGCCGAGCAGGGCGAGCGTCACCGCCCGGCCGGCCCCGGCGAGGAGCCCCGCCGCCACGAAGCCGTCGCCGCCGTTGTTGCCGGGGCCGCACAGGACCAGCACCCGCGCTCCCGGCCCGGCCATCGCGGCGGCCCGCTCCGCCACCGCCGCGCCGGCGCGGCGCATCAGGTCGATCCCGGCGGTGCCGGCCGCGATCGCGGCGGCGTAGGCCTCGCGCATCTGGGCCGTGGTCAAAACCCGGCATCCATCCATGGACGTCTCCTCGACAGGCGCCGGTTCGGGCAAGCGTAGCCGCGGCAACCGGGGCATCGTTCGGCATGCGCCTGATAAATGAGCAGGACTTGCCTAATTCGTCGTCAATCACGGTGATTTCGCCTGGGAAAAGCCCGTGGCGGTCCCGGCGTCGCAGTGCTAGGACTAGGTCTGGAACCGTTGCAGACCAGGCCCATCCGGCATGAAGAAGATCGAAGCGATCATCAAGCCCTTCAAGCTCGACGAGGTGAAGGAGGCGCTGCAGGAGGTCGGCCTCCAGGGCATCACCGTGATCGAGGCCAAGGGGTTCGGCCGGCAGAAGGGGCATACCGAGCTCTATCGCGGCGCCGAGTACGTGGTCGACTTCCTGCCGAAGGTGAAGCTGGAGATCGTGCTGCCCGACACCCTCGTGGACGGCGCCGTCGAGGCGATCCGCAAGTCGGCCCAGACCGGCCGCATCGGCGACGGCAAGATCTTCGTGTCCTCGATCGAGGAGGCGATCCGCATCCGCACGGGCGAGACCGGCGCGGACGCGATCTGAGCCTCCGCACACCTGCAGCGCTGCACGACCGATACCGCGGCCGGACCACCGGACCGCGGATTTAACGACGGCTATATGCCGTCCCCACGGAGAGGCCCCACCCATGGCTAAGACCGCGACGGACGTCCTGAAAGAAATCAAGGACAACGACGTCAAGTACGTCGACTTCCGCTTCACCGACCCGCGGGGCAAGTGGCAGCACGTCACCTTCGACGTCTCCCTCGTCGACGAGGACATCTTCGCCGAGGGCACGATGTTCGACGGCTCGTCGATCGCCGGCTGGAAGGCGATCAACGAGTCCGACATGCTGCTGATGCCCGACCCGGCGACGGCGTGCATGGATCCGTTCTTCTCGGCCTCGACGATGTCGATCGTCTGCGACGTGCTTGAGCCCGGCACCGGCGAGCCCTACGGCCGCGACCCGCGCGGCATCGCCAAGAAGGCCGAGGCCTTCGTCAAGGCGAGCGGCATCGGCGACACCATCTTCGTCGGCCCCGAGGCCGAGTTCTTCGTCTTCGACGACGTGCGCTTCTCGGCCGACCCGTACAACACCGGCTTCAAGCTCGATTCGGTCGAGCTGCCGATCAACGGCCAGACCGAGTACGAGGGCGGCAACCTCGGCCACCGCGTCCAGATCAAGGGCGGCTACTTCCCGGTCCCGCCGCAGGATTCGGCCCAGGACATGCGCGGCGAGATGCTGGCCGCGATGCAGTCGATGGGCGTCAAGGTCGAGAAGCACCATCACGAGGTCGCCTCGGCCCAGCACGAGCTGGGCATGAAGTTCGACACGCTGACGCTGATGGCCGACCACATGCAGATCTACAAGTACTGCATCCACAACGTCGCCCAGAGCTACGGTAAGACCGCGACCTTCATGCCGAAGCCGGTCTACGGCGACAACGGCTCGGGCATGCACGTCCACCAGTCGATCTGGAAGGACGGCAAGCCGGTCTTCGCCGGCAACAAGTACGCCGACCTGTCCCAGGAATGCCTGTGGTACATCGGCGGCATCATCAAGCACGCCAAGGCGCTGAACGCCTTCACCAACCCGTCGACCAACTCCTACAAGCGGCTGGTCCCGGGCTACGAGGCGCCGGTGCTGCTCGCCTACTCGGCCCGCAACCGCTCGGCCTCGTGCCGGATTCCGTGGACGACCTCGCCGAAGGCCAAGCGCGTCGAGGTCCGCTTCCCCGACCCGATGGCGAACCCCTACCTCGCCTTCGCGGCGATGCTGATGGCCGGCGTCGACGGCATCGTGAACAAGATCGATCCCGGCCCGGCGATGGACAAGGATCTCTACGACCTGCCCCCGGCGGAGCTGAAGGAGATCCCGACCGTGTGCGGCTCGCTCCGTGAGGCCCTCAACAGCCTCGACGCCGACCGCGAGTTCCTCAAGGCCGGCGGCGTGTTCAACGACGACTTCATCAACTCGTTCATCGAGCTGAAGATGACCGAGGTGATGCGGTTCGAGATGACCCCGCACCCGATCGAGTTCGTGCAGTACTACTCGCTCTGATCGTCGGAGCACGACCGGGAGACGAGGGGGCCGGAGCGATCCGGCCCCTTTTCTCCGATCCGGTTCTTGGACGATTCGTCCAAGAACCGGATCGAAGCCCGCGCGGCGCATGAGCGAAGCCGGTTTCTGCATCGCGAAGCGATCCCGCAGGGATCAGCGAGCGATCAATCAGAAACCGTAAGGGATGGTCAGTAATCCCGCCGCGTCACCACCCAGACCGCGTGGACGAGGCCGGGCAGGTAGCCGAACAGCGTCAGCACGAGGTTGATCCAGAACTGCAGGCCGAGGCCGACGGTGAACAGCACCCCGACCGGCGGGATGATGACCAGCAGGATGATGCGCAGAAGGTTGCCCACGGGAACTCCGGTCCGAACGAGGCGCGGCGGCCACCGCTGCTGAACGGCTCCGCCGGACTTCCGTTCCGTTACCGGACCGCTTGGCCCGCCTGCTCGCGCCCGACCCGGCTGTGGCGGCGGCCGTAGCCGAAATAGATCGCGAGCCCGATCGCGAGCCAGATCACCAGCCGCAGCCAGGTCTCGCCGTCGAGCGACACCATCATGGCGAGGCAGACCAGGATGCCGGCGGCCGGCACCAGCGGGACGCGGTAGCCGCGCGCCTCGTTCGGGTGGGTGCGCCGCATGATGACGACGCCGGCGCACACGATGATGAAGGCCAGCAGGGTGCCGATGCTGGTCATGTGGCCGAGCTGGCTGATCGGCAGAAAGCCGCCGAGGAGCGCGGTCAGCCCCATGAAGAACAGGTGCGAGCGCACCGGGGTGCGCCAGGTCGGGTGGATCGCGGCGAAGAAGCGCGGCAGCAGCCGGTCCTGCGCCATGGCGTAGAACACCCGCGACTGGCCGTAGAGCAGCACCAGCATCACGGTGGTGAAGCCGGCGATCACCCCGAGCGTCACGAGGGTCTGGAGCCACGGGAACGGCGTCTGCATGATCGCGGTCGCGACCGGGGCGGCGTCGCCCTTCATCGTGTCGTAGCGCACGAGCCCGGTCAGCACCGCCGCGAAGGCGATGTAGAGCGCGGTGCAGATCGCCAGCGAGCCGAGGATGCCGATCATCATGTTGCGCTGGGGGTTCTTGACCTCCTGCGCCGCGGTCGAGACCGCGTCGAAGCCGATATAGGCGAAGAACACCACGCCGGCCCCGCGCATGATCCCGCTCCAGCCGTACTCGCCGAAGGTGCCGGTGTTGTCGGGGATGAACGGGACGTAGTTCTGCGCCTTGACGTAGAACACGCCGGCGGCGATCACCGCGAGCACCACCGCGACCTTCACCACCACGATCACGGCGTTGACCCGGGCGGATTCGCGCACGCCGCGCATCAGCAGCAGCGAGATCAGGCACAGGATCAGCACCGCCGGCAGGTTGACGAGGCCGTGGGTGGTGGTGCCGTCGGCGAGCTGCACCGTCTCGAACGGCGAATGGACGAGGCGGGCCGGCAGGGTGAGGCCGAAGCCCTGGAGCAGGGTGACGACGTATTTCGACCAGCTCACCGAGACGGTGGCGGCCCCGACCGCGTATTCGAGCACGAGGTCCCAGCCGATGATCCAGGCGACGAACTCGCCCATCGTGGCGTAGGCGTAGGTGTAGGCGCTGCCCGAGACCGGGATCATGCTGGCGAGTTCGCTGTAGCACATGCCGGCGAGCGCGCAGCCGAAGGCCGCGATGGCGAACGAGATCACCACCGCCGGCCCGGCATGCTCCGCCGCCGCGATGCCGGTGAGCGAGAACAGGCCGGCGCCGATGATGCCGCCGATGCCGAGCGCGATGAGGCTCATCGCCCCCAGCGTGCGCTCCAGCCCGTGCGCGCCGCCGCCCGCGTCGCCGGTGAGCTGCTCGATCGGTTTCGTGCGCAACAGGTCGCCCGCGACGCCGGATGCCATCGTTCCGCTCCTTTCCACGCTGAAGAGCCGGTCGACGCCGCGCGTGCCGCGGCCCGCCAGGACGGAAACGCCGCAGAACGCTCAAGGTCACGGGCGCCGTCGCGGAATTGTCGTAAAGTTTCGCCGTCCCGGGCCAAGTGCTTGCTTGCCGTGCGCCGGATGGATCATCATGTCGGCAAACCGAGCCCGCCCGCGAGGCGCGGCCGACGAGGGAGAGCGCCCATGTGCCGGATCTTCGCCGAGCAGCCGCCGGAGAGCTACGCCTACGAGACCCGGTCGCTGCGGATCGGCGGCCACTGCACCTCGCTGCGGCTCGAGACGGCGTTCTGGTCGATCCTCGAGGACATCGCCCGCCAGCAGGGCCTGAGCGTCGCCAAGTTCGCCACCAAGCTCCACGACGAGGTGCTGGAGCGCCACGGCGAGGTGCGCAACTTCGCCTCGCTGCTGCGCTGCTCGTGCCTGATCTACCTGTCGCAGGGCGCGTCCGGCCGCTTCACGCCCGCCCTGATGGCGGCGGAGTAGCGGGTCGGGTGAGCGGGCGCACCATCAGCCGCGCCCCCGTGCCGTAGCCGGCCGGCGCAGGGTCCTCGATCGCCCGAAACCCCCGCCGCTGCCAGAACGGCCCGGCCGCCCCGACCGCGACCAGAATCGCCTCCGGCACGCCGCGCCCGCGCGCCAGGGCGAGCACGGCCTCGACGGCCCCGGCCGCCGCGCCGGTACCGCGCGCCTCGGGCAGCAGCGCGAGGTCGTGGAGGCACCACCCCCCCGGCCGCGCCGGCAGCGCGCCGACGAGGGTGTCGAGGTCCGGCACCGTGCGCGCGTGCCAGGGATGGCTGACGAGGTAGCCCGCCGGACCGTCCGCTCCGTCGAGCACCCGGCAGCCCTCCGGGCACAGACGCAGGCGCTCGGCGAACACCGCCGGGTCCTCGGGATAGGCCGGATGGATCAGCCCGGCGAGGCGCTGCACGCCGGGGAGGTCGGCGGCGCGCATCGGCCGCCAGGGCGCGGGAAGGGGTAACATCGCGCCGTCCTGCCCCGATCCCCGCTCCGGTCAAGCGACAATCAGCGCCGCGGCGCCTCGCCGTCCGGGCGATTCGCCGGCAGGCCGCCCGGTGCGTTCGGGTAGGCGGTGCTCGGCACCGCCCCGGCGGGTCCCGTGGGCCGGGCCGGGGTCGGGATCGTGCCGGTATCGGCCGCGGGCGACGGCGCGGGCGAGGCCGGGCAGGGCGCCCCGCCCGGCGGGCAGGCGGCGGCGTCGGTCGCCACCGATCGGCCGCCGCTCTCGGCCGCGGGCGTCCCGCCGGGGCTGCCGGGATAGGCGGCGGCGCCCCCCGGCTGGCGCGGGGCCTCGGCCGGAGTGGGGGAGGGCGTCTGGGCGTGCAGCGGCGCGGGCGTCGCGAGCACCGCGAGGGCGAGGAGGGCGGCGCGCATCCTCAGATCTCGCGCCGCTGCATCGCGCCGGCGATGTGGTCGGCCTGCCGCAGGGCCAGCGCCACGATCGTCAGGGTCGGGTTGCAGGCCGCGCCGCTGGTGAACTGGCTGCCGTCGGAGACGAACAGGTTCTTCACGTCGTGGGTCTGGCCGAACCTGTTCACCACCCCGTCGCGCGGCTTCGCGCTCATCCGGTTGGTGCCCATGTTGTGGGTGCTCGGATAGGGCGTGGTCGGGTAGGTCACGGTGGCGCCGACGGCCTCGTAGATCGCCGCGCCCTGCTGGTAGGCGTGGTTGCGCATCGCGACGTCGTTGGGATGGTCGTCGTAGTGCACGCTCGCCACCGGCATCCCGAACTTGTCCTTCACCGCCGGATCGAGGGTGATGCGGTTGGTCTCCTGCGGCATGTCCTCGCCGACCAGCCACATCCCGGCCATGCGCGGATACTGCTCCATCGCACTGGTGAAGGTGCGGCCCCAGGCGCCGGGATTGAGGAAGGCGGCCATGAACGGGATGCCGAGGGAGACCGTCTCCATCTCGTAGCCGGCGACGAAGCCGCGCTTCGGGTCGTGGTGGGCCTCGTCGCGGATGATGCCCGCCATGGTGGTGCCGCGGTACATGTGCACCGAGCGCTCGAACACCCCGTAGACGCTGCCGGTCATGTGGCGCATGTAGTTGCGCCCGACCTGACCCGACGAGTTGGCGAGCCCGTCCGGGAACAGCGACGACGCGCTGTTGAGCAGCAGGCGCGGGCTCTCGATCGAGTTGCCGGCCACCGCGACGATGCGGGCCTTCTGGCGCTGGAGCGTGCCCTTCTCGTCGGCGTAGACGACGCCCGTGACCTTGCCGGCGGCGTCGTGCTCGATGCGGATCGCCATGCAGTTCGGGCGCACTTCGAGGTTGCCGGTCTCCTCGCCCTTCGGGATCTCGGCGATGAGGGTCGACCACTTCGCGCCCGACTTGCAGCCCTGGAAGCAGAAGCCGATCTGCTGGCACGAGCCGCGGTCGTCGCGCTCCCGGCTGTTGATCGCCATGCGGCCGGTATGGACTTGGCTGTAGCCGACCCGCTTGGCGCCGGCCTCCATCACCTTGAAGTTGTTGTTGCCCGGCAGGCCCGGGATGCCGTTGGTGCGGGTCACGCCCATCCGGTCCTCGGCCTTGGCGTACCACGGCTCCAGTTCGGCGAGCGTGATCGGCCAGTCGAGGAGGTTGGCGCCCGGCAGCGCGCCGTAGGCGTCGCGGATGCGGAACTCGTGCTCCTCGAAGCGCAGGGACGCGCCGGCCCAGTGGACGGTGGAGCCGCCGACCGCCTTGACGATCCAGGCCGGCAGGTTGGGGAAGTCGCGCGCCACCCGCCACGAGCCGGAGGTGGTGCGCATGTCGCTCCAGGCGAGCTGGGCGAAGCTCGCCCACTCGTCGTTGACGAAATCCTCCATGTTGTGGCGGGCGCCCGCCTCGAGGATCACCGTCCTGATGCCCTTGAGGGCGAGCTGCGTGCCGAGCGTGCCGCCGCCGGCGCCCGAGCCGACGATGACCACGAGCCCGTCGTCGTTGAGATCGAATGTCGCCATGGGGTTTCCTCCTCCCGCCGTTCGGGACCTTCTGCGGGTCCTCGGGCGGGATCGTGTGCGGATGATCGGTAGGGCCGAAGTCGTCAGACCTTCGGCAGCCAGTCGATGTCGTTGAAGCCGCGGTCGATGTAGCCGCCCTTGTCGGCCGACGAACCCTCGTAGCCGAACTTCGGCCAGATCTCGGGCTGGTTGTAGAGCGAGACGACGAGGTCGGAGCGGATCTTCTTGAAGAAGTCGGTGTGCTCGATGCCGGCGAGCAGCCTGACCCGGTCGGCCTCCCAGCCGACCTGGGCGTAGGGCACCTTGTGGCGGCTGCGGGCGTCGGCATCGAGCCGGCCCACGCCCTCGCTCAGCATCGCCTTCACGGCCGGGTCGGCGGCGGCCTTGCCGTCCCACGGCTTGACCGCGGTGATGTAGTAGACGTCGGCGAGGAAGTCGTGCGGGTAGATGTCCCGCGCGACCTTGACCAGGGTCTTCAGCTCGGCCGGCGACAGGGCGGCGGCGGTGTCGGCCCAGGCCTCGTCGACCGACAATCCCGCGCCGGTGGCCAGGGCGGCGGCGGGGGCCGCGACCGCGGCGCTCTGCAGGAAGTTGCGGCGGCTGACCTGCCGGCGCGGATCGACTTCTCTCATCGTGTGGCTCCTCGGGCGTTTCCTCGGGATTCTTCTTGTCGTGTCGTGTCGTGACGGGCCGTGCCGGAAACGGTCAGGCGAAGCGGCCGCCGCGCTGGATCACCTCGATCTTGTAGCCGTCCGGGTCGGTGGCGAAGAAGAACCGCGCCAGCGTCTTGCCCTGGTGCTGGAAGTCCTTCGGCGCGGTGGCCGGCAGGCCCTCGCGGGTGAAGCGGGCATGCTCGGCATCGACGTCGTCCACCACCACCGCGAGGTGCCCGTAGCCGTTGCCGAGGTCGTAGGGCTCGCTGCGGTCGGCATTGACCGTCAGTTCCAGCTCGAACGGCGACGAGGGATGACGCAGGTAGACGAGGGCGAACCCGTCGAAGGCGAACCGCTCGGCGAGTTCGAGGCCGAACGCCTTGGCATAGTAGGCGCGGGACGCATTCTCGTCGCGCACGCGGATCATCGAGTGGACGGGCTTGGCCATGGGGTCGCGGTCTCTGCTCCTGGACTCGGGATCGCGGCCTCGCGGTCCGGATCCCGCGCCGCCGATCCAGGTTAGACTAGCTCCAAGGCGGGGGCGGAGGTGGTATCGGGCTGTGACGCGGCGAGGGCGTCGCCGTGACGCCGTCATGCGGGATCCGGGCGATGCTTCCGGCGACCGTTCGCGGTCGCTGTCGCGATGCGGATTTCGGCCCCGCTCGGCCGCGCGGGCCTGTCCACCGCAGGCGGCACGGTGAGCGGGAGCAGCAGGAGGGCGTCTTGTTACCAACCGACGGATTTTGGTAACAAGACGCTTGCCTGGCCGAGGCCGCCTTGTTACCAAATCCGACAATTTGGTAACAAGGCCGGCGGTTCTTGCGTGCGCTCTCCCACCTCGATCAGATCGCCTTCGCGGACTTGTGCTCCAAGGCTTTCGATTCACAGTTCGACCTGATTTTTCCGGCGAACGGCAATTTCATCAGTCAGAAGCGGGGCAAAAAGGACTATTTCTACTACAAGGGATACGAGCGGGCGACGGATGGTGCGCCCGGCAAGCATAAGCTCATCTATGTCGGCCCCACGGACGACCCCGAGGTACGACGGCGTGTCGAGAACTTCGGGCGCAACAAGGACCTCTATCGGACCCGCCGCGAACTGGCCGCCACGCTCCGCCGCAGCGGCCTTCCGGCGCCGTCACCGATCGAGGGCCGGATCCTGGAGGCCTTCGCCAGCGTCGATGCCTGGAGCAGGATCGTGCTCGTCGGCACGCTGGCCTATCAGAGTTACAGCGGTCCCCTGGCCGTCTTGCTGGACGAGGCCGAGTACCGGACGCAGGACGCGGATTTCGCCGAGCTCGTCCTTCCCGTCGCCCGGGCCACGATCGACCTTCCCGCACTGCTGCAGACCGTCGATCCGACCTTCGCGCCCGAGTTTCATCCGGCCGAGGCCTCGGTGCCGGTCGGGTTCCGCAACCGGATGGGCTACAAGGTCGAGCTGCTGGTTCCGTCCAAAGGCGGCCCGAGCCCGGTCCACCGGTCCCGCGTCATGGCGAACATGGGAGCCCAGGCCCTCAAGTACCTGGAGTTCCTGGTCAAGGATCCGGTCCGATCGGTCGCTCTCTACGATGCCGGGATTCCCGTCATGGTCCCCGCACCGGAGCGCTTCGCCGTCCACAAGCTCATCGTGACGTGCCTGCGGGCGGGCCACGACCAGGCCAAGGTCGCCAAGGACATCGCACAATGCGGCGCGATCATCGCGGCCAAGCGGCTCGCCGGCACGACGATCGACCTCGGGCTGGCTTGGACGGAGGCGCATCGACGTGGGCCGAAATGGCGCAGGTTCCTCGCCCTCGGCGCCGCGCGCCTCTCGGCCGACCACAGGGCGAGTCTGGAGGACGGAATTCGCAGGCTGGCGCAGGTCGAAGGCGAGGATCCGGCCCCCCTTATTCCCTGGTCCGGGCGTCCGGGCGGGTAGCGCCGCCGTCCGCGCGACCTGTCCGGCGCAAAGCGCGGTCACGGGCGGCAGGTCAGGAAGGCAGGGCCATTCGAGAACCCCCTCGTCGGGCGGCACGGACGGCGCGCAGCCCGCATCCAGCGAGGGTGTCGCGGAGCGCGCGGCACGGTCCGTGGCCGTCGTGCACGATGTGCGGCGTGGCCTTGCAAAAGCCCACGACGACCGGGAAGTGGCGACGCCTGAGCGGATGAGACCGTGTTCCTCACCCGGGACGCCGTGCCGACGCACAACGGGGCGCCATGCGGGACCCTTGCGGAACACTTCCAGAACTTTTAGCATGTTCGCGATTTGTTTCGCGAATGCCCCGAGCGGGCGATGAGAGTGCCCCATGCTGACCCACAAGCAGTTGGACCTGCTGCGCTTCATCCAGCAGCGCATGCGCGAGACGGGGGTGCCGCCGTCCTTCGACGAGATGAAGGACGCCCTCGACCTCAAGTCCAAGTCCGGCATCCACCGGCTCATCACCGCGCTCGAGGAGCGCGGCTTCCTGCGCCGCCTGCCCAACCGCGCCCGCGCCATCGAGGTGCTGCGCCTGCCCGAGATCGACGCCCCCGCGGCCGCCGCCGAGGTGGTACGCTTCAGCCCGAGCGTGGTCGAGGGCGGCCGGTCGAAGGAGCCGGCGGCGCCGCGCGCGCCGGTGCAGCCGGTCTCGGCCTTCGACGAGCACGGCCGCGCGGTGCGCGTCCCGGTGATGGGCCGGATCGCCGCCGGTACGCCGATCTCGGCGATCCAGAGCCAGAGCCGCACCGTGGCGATGTCGCCGGACTTCCTCGCCGGCGGCGAGCACTACGCCCTGGAGGTGCGCGGCGACTCGATGGTCGATGCCGGCATCCTCGACGGCGACCTCGTGGTGATCCGCCGGCAGGAGACCGCCAATACCGGCGACATCATCGTGGCGCTGATCGACGACGAGGAGGCGACCCTCAAGCGCCTGCGCCGCCGCGGCTCCTCGATCGCGCTGGAAGCCGCCAACCCGGCCTACGAGACCCGCGTCCTCGGCCCCGACCGTGTCCGGATCCAGGGCCGCCTCGTCAGCCTGATCCGCAAGTACTGACGCGTTACGGGTCGGCATCCGGGCCGTCGTCGGGCTCCGGTGCCGGCTCCGGCTCGGCGGCCGGGCGGGCCGGTTCGGGCACCGGCTTCGGCACGGCGGCCGGCGGCGGGCGCCAGGGCGGCGTTTCGCCGGGCGTCCGGGCGGTGACCACATCCGGCCCGTCCGGCCCGAAGCGCAGGGCCGTGGCGCCGTGGGCGGCCAGGAAGGCGCGGTCGAGCACCAGCCGGGCGGCGCAGCCCGGCGGCGCGGCGGCCCTCGCCACGATCACTGCGGCGCGGGCGCAATCCTGCGCGAAGGCGCGCTTGTCGCGCACCACCGCCACGTCCCAGGTGCCGGAGGTGGCGACGCGGCCGAGGCGGTCGCAGCGCGGGCCCGCCTTCAGCCCGGGGTCGTCGCGGCTGCGCCCGTCGCCGTCGGCGCGCAGCCACTGCTCCAGCACGAACGGGGGCGGGCGCCCGAGCACTTGCAACCGACCGTCGGCGCCGCGCAGGGCCGCTCCGCCGCCCTCGCGGTCGACATAGAGGTCGAACCGGGCCGGCTGGGCCGCCAGTGCGACGCCGGCGAGCGCCGGCACGAGGCCGATCCAGCGCAGCCGCGAGGCCGGCAGCACCAGCAGCAGCAGGCCGGCGCTCATCAGGGCGAGCGCCCCGGTCCCGAAGGCCGGCAGGGTCAGGGTGGCGTGGTCGAAGCCGCGGATCCAGCCGGCGATGTCGAGCATGCCGCGCACCGCCAGTCCCATCGCCCACCAGACCGGCCGGTCGAGGGCGAACGGATGCGCGAGGATGCCGAGCACCGCCGCCGGCATCACCACCAGCGAGACCAGCGGCAGGGTGAGGGCGTTGCCGACGAGGCCGAAGGGCTGCACCGCCTGGAAGTGGTAGGTGGCGAACGGCGCGGTCGCGATCTGGGCGACCAGCGTCGTGGCGAGCGTGCCGGTCACCGCGGTCAGGATCGCGGCGGCGAGCCGCCCGAGCGGCCCGGCCCCCTCGGCCCGCCACACCCGCCCGTCGATCAGCCGCGCGCAGGCGATCAGCCCGGCCACCGCCCCGAACGACATCTGGAAGCTCGGGCCCAGCAGCCCCTCGGGCTCGCGGGCGAGCGCGATCAGGGCCGCCAGCGCGAGGTTGCGCAGGCTCAGCGCCGGCCGGTCGACCAGGATCGCCCCGAGCATCACCAGGGTCATGACGAGGGAGCGCTCGGCGGCGAGGTCCCAGCCCGAGAAGGCGCAGTAGGCGGTGACGCCCGCCATCGCGCCGAGGGCCGCGATCTTCTTGATCGGCCAGAAGAGGGCGAGGGCCGGCACCAGGGCGAGCCCGGCGCGGATCAGCCAGAAGATCACGCCGGCCGCCAGCACCATGTGCAGGCCGGAGATCGACACGACGTGGTAGATGCCGGCGGCCCGCAGCACCTCGCTGGTCTCGGGGGCGATCAGCCCGCGCTTGCCGGTGACGAGGGCCGCCGCCACCGCGCCGGCCTGCCCGCCCTGCGCCGCGGCGATGCGACGGGTCAGGGCGTTGCGGGCCTCGTCCACCGCCGCGGCGAGGCGCAGGTCCCAGGGCGGCGGCTCCGGCGGCGGCCCGACCGTGACCGTCCCGAGCACCGAGCCGACCGCGCCGATGCCGCGGAAATAGGCATCGCGGGCGAAGTCGTAGCCGCCGGGACGCGCCGGCTCCGGCGGCGGCAGCAGGCGGACCCGGGCGGTGACGAAGTCGCCCGGGCGCGGCACCTCCGGGCGGCGGAACGACACCCGCACGCGGGCCGGACGCTCGGCCGGGCCGAGCGTGCCGAGGCCGTGGACCCGCACGATCAGCCGCGCGCCCTCGTCGCGCTCGTCGATGCCCTCGACGAAGCCGGCGAGCGGCGCGATCGTGGTGCGGGCGAGAACCGGCGCCGCCACGGTCGCGACGCGGATCACCGCCGCGGCGAAGCCGAGGAACAGGAACGCGAGGGCGAGAGCGAGCGCGAGGCCGACCGGGCGGGCGCGCAGGCCGAACGCGGCCCCGCCGAACGCCGCGGCCGCCGCCAGGGCCGGCACCGGCGAGGGCAGCCGGTCGGCGGCGCCGAAGAACAGCAGGATGCCGGCGCCGAAGGCCACGGCGAGCCAGGGAAAAAGCCGCCGCTGGCCGGCCTCCTCGGCGAGGCCGGCGGCGAGGGCGCGCCCGGCCCGGGGCAGGATCTCGCCCGGCGCCAGGACGTGCGCCAGGGCCGCCCGCCGCGGCACGACCTGCGTCCCGGTCCCGTCCTGCGCCATCGATCCGCCTCGGTGGGCGACATTACGCTGAGGAAGGCCGCCGGGCCACCGGCCGGTGCGGACAGGCCCTTGGTCCACCGCCGTTTTTCAGGGGACGGCGCGGGCCGGCCCCGCGGCGCCGGGATCCTTAACGGCCGGTCGCGCGCGTGCTACACGACGCCTCGCCGGCGGGTCGAACGACCCCGTCCCCGCCCGCCCCTCGTGTCCCCGCTCCGTTTCCGAACTGGTCCGCGCCCCCGATGTCCTCCGTCGTCACCCGTTTCGCTCCCTCGCCCACGGGCTTCCTCCACATCGGCGGCGGCCGCACGGCCCTGTTCAACTGGCTCTACGCCCGCAAGCACGGCGGCCGCATGCTGCTGCGCATCGAGGACACCGACCGGGAACGCTCGACGCAAGGGGCCATCGACGCGATCCTCGACGGGTTGTCCTGGCTCGGCCTCGATTGGGACGGCGACGTCGTCTACCAGTTCGCCCGCGCCGCCCGGCACCGCGAGGTCGCCGAGGGCCTGCTGGCGCAGGGCCGCGCCTATCACTGCTACGCCTCGCCGGAGGAGCTCGCCGAGATGCGCGAGGCGGCCAAGCGCGAGGGCCGGCCGCTCCGCTACGACGGCCGCTGGCGCGACCGCGACCCGTCCGAGGCCCCCGCCGGGGTCAGGCCGGTGATCCGCCTGCGCGCGCCGACGGAGGGCGAGACCGTGGTGATGGACGAGGTCCAGGGCCGGGTCGTGTGGCAGAACAAGGATCTCGACGACCTCGTGCTGCTGCGCTCGGACGGCACGCCGACCTACATGCTCGCCGTGGTGGTGGACGACCACGACATGGGCGTCACCCACGTCATCCGCGGCGACGACCACCTCACCAACGCCGCGCGCCAGTCGCAGATCTACGGGGCGCTCGGCTGGACCGTGCCGAGCCTGTCGCACATCCCGCTCATCCACGGACCGGACGGCGCCAAGCTGTCGAAGCGCCACGGCGCGCTCGGGGTCGACGCCTACCGCGACCTCGGCTACCTGCCGGCGGCGCTGCGCAACTACCTCGTGCGCCTCGGCTGGAGCCACGGCGACCAGGAGATCTTCTCCACGCAGGAGATGATCGACGCCTTCGACCTCGCCCAGATCGGCCGCTCGCCGGCGCGGTTCGACTTCGCCAAGCTGGAGAACCTCAACGGGCACTACATCCGCCACGCCTCGGACGAGGAACTCGTCGCGGCGATCGAGGCGGTGCTGCCGACGCAGGGCGCCGCGCGCGGCCTCACGGCCCCCCTCGACCCGGCTCTCCGCGAAAAACTGCTGGCGGCGATGCCGGGGCTGAAGGAGCGCGCCAAGACCCTCATCGAGCTCCTCGACAGCGCCTACTACCTCTACGCCCCGCGGCCGCTCGCCCTCGACGACAAGGCGTCGGGCCTGCTCGGCAATGGCGGGCGCGAGCGGCTGGCCGGCGTGCTGCCGCAGCTCGAGGCGCTGCCGGACTGGACCGCCGCCTCGACCGAGGAAGCGGTGCGGTCGTTCGCCGGGACCGCCGGCGTCAAGCTCGGGCAGGTGGCCCAGCCGCTGCGCGCCGCGCTGACCGGCCGGGCGACCTCGCCGCCGCTGTTCGACGTGATGGCGGTGCTCGGCCGCGACGAGAGCCTGCGGCGCCTGCACGACCAGGCGGCGGCCTGAATCCTGCTTGCCTTCCCTAGAGGGACCAGCGGGCGACAGGCGCACGGCCGGGACCGGGATGCTCCGTCAGTGGAAGCGTGCCGGTCGGCGGACAAAGTGCGATGTTTGTCATCCGGTTCCGGCCATGCAGTTGAAGCCGGTGCGTCGATCCGCTAACCCGTGCGGCGAGTGAGCACCTGCAACATCGGTGTCCGCCGTCCGGCGCCGCGCCCGCGGCGCACCGGGTGGCGGCTGCACGCCCGACGCTCATTCCCGTTGATGAAAGGGTCTCACCCCCCATGAGCCTACCCAACAGCACCCTCACGGTGAACGACCGCCAGATCGAATTCCCGGTCAAGGAAGGGACGATCGGCCCGAGCGTCGTCGACATCAGCAAGCTCTACGCCCAGACCGGCCAGTTCACCTACGATCCCGGCTTCACGTCGACGGCGGCCTGCGAGTCGAAGATCACCTACATCGACGGCGACAAGGGCGTGCTGCTGTATCGCGGCTACCCGATCGAGCAACTCGCCGAGCACGGGGACTTCCTCGAGACCTGCTACCTGCTGCTGTTCGGCGAGCTGCCGACCGCAGCGCAGAAAGCCGATTTCGACTACCGCGTCACGCGCCACACCATGGTGCATGACCAGATGAACCGGTTCTTCCAGGGCTTCCGCCGCGACGCCCACCCGATGGCGATCATGGTCGCGTGCGTCGGCGCCCTGTCGGCGTTCTACCACGACTCGACCGACATCAACGACGAAAAGCAGCGCATGATCGCCTCCATGCGCATGATCGCCAAGATGCCGACCCTGGCGGCGATGGCCTACAAGTACTCGATCGGCCAGCCGTTCGTCTATCCGAAGAACGACCTCGACTACACCTCGAACTTCCTGCGGATGTGCTTCGCGGTGCCGTGCGAGGAGTACGAGGCCAACCCGGTCCTGGCGCGCGCCCTCGACCGGATCTTCATCCTCCACGCCGACCACGAGCAGAACGCCTCGACCTCGACCGTGCGTCTCGCCGGCTCGTCGGGCGCCAACCCGTTCGCCTGCATCGCCGCCGGCATCGCCTGCCTGTGGGGCCCCGCCCATGGCGGCGCCAACGAGGCGGCGCTGAAGATGCTGGAGGAGATTGGCCGGCCCGAGCGCGTCGGCGAGTACGTCGCCAAGGCCAAGGACAAGAACGATCCCTTCCGCCTGATGGGCTTCGGTCACCGGGTCTACAAGAACTACGACCCGCGCGCCCGCATCATGCAGAAGACCACCCACGAGGTGCTGGCCGAACTCGGCATCAAGGACGATCCGCTGCTCGACGTGGCGATGGAGCTGGAGCAGATCGCCCTCAAGGACGAGTACTTCATCGAGAAGAAGCTGTATCCGAACATCGACTTCTACTCGGGCATCACCCTGAAGGCGATGGGCTTCCCGACCTCGATGTTCACGGTGCTGTTCGCGCTCGCCCGTACGGTCGGCTGGATCAGCCAGTGGGCCGAGATGATCGAGGACCCGTCGCAGAAGATCGGCCGTCCGCGCCAGCTCTACACCGGCGCGCCGCAGCGCGAATACGTCGCGGTCTCGCAGCGCGGCTGACGAAAGAGGCCGCAAGGCCCAACCCTCCCCCCTCCGCGGGGGAGGGTGCCCGGCGAAGGCCGGGCGGGAGAGGGGAGCGCGACGGGGCCGGACGTGGCGCCTGTCAGAAAGGCTCAGACCTTTCCGGAAACGGCGCTCCCCTCTCCCGGCTCGCCCCGCTCGCCACCCTCCCCCGCAGAGGGGGGAGGGTTCGCGGTGGCGGTTCGTAGTTCCCAAAAATTGCACGGATCCCGCATCCCGCGGAACAGGTCCGAAGCCGGGCCTCGTCCCCACCGCCCTCAGCCACCCCGCCCGGCCGCCGCCAGCACGATGCGGGCGGCGCTGCGGCTCGGGTCGTCGCCGTCGGGCAGGCGCATCGCGGCGTCGAGGCGGGTGAGGGCGGCAGCCTGCGCCGCCCGGGCCGGGCCGTCGGGCAGGAGCGGCGCCAGGGCGGCGGCGAGCCGCTCCGGGTTGCATTCGGCCTGGATCAGCTCGGGAATCGCGTTCTCGCCGAGGATCAGGTTCGGCAGCACGATCGTCGGCACCTGGATCAGGCGGCGCACGATCACCTCCTCGATCTTCGCCACCCGGTAGGCGACCACCATCGGCACCCCGGCGAGCGCCAGTTCGAGGGTCACGGTGCCCGACGCCGCCAGCGCCGCGCGGGCGCGCCGGAACGTGGCGTGCTTCTCCGCCTCGCCGTCGACGAGGCGCGGGCGCACCGGCCAGGACGCGGCCAGCCGCTCGATCAGCGCCCGGTGGCGTGCCACCGCCGGCAACTCGACCGCGAAGGCGTGGCCGCGCGCGCGCACCTGCGCCAGGGCGGCGCCGAAGACCGGCATCAGCCGCTCGATCTCGGACCGGCGCGAGCCCGGCAGCACGGCGAGGACCGGGGTCCCGCCCTCCCGCGCCCGCAGATCGTCCGGCCCGGGGCGCAGTTCGGCGAGGCGCTCGATCAGCGGGTGCCCGACATAGGTGCAGGCCGGGCCGCCGAGGCGGCCATGCGCCTCGGGCTCGAACGGCAGCAGCGCGAGCACGTGGTCGATGTAGCCGCGCATGGTCTTCGCCCGCCAGGGCCGCCACGCCCACACGCTCGGGCTGACGTAGTCGACCACCGGCAGATCCGGCAGGCGCTTGCGCACCCGGCTCGCCACCGCGTGGGTGAAGCCGGGACTGTCGATGATGACGAGCACGTCGGGCCGGGCCGCGACGCAGGCCGCGACGGTCTGGCGGATGCGCCGCATCAGCAGCCGGATCCGGGCCGCGACCGCGAGGTAGCCGATCACCGCCACGTCCTCGAGCGGGAACAGCGAGGTCAGGCCCTCGGCCGCCATCGCGTCGCCTCCGACCCCCGCGACGGCGAGCGGCCCGGGCGAGGCGGCGCGCAGCGACCGGATCAGCTTGGCGCCGAGCTGGTCGCCGGATTCCTCGCCGGCCACGAGCCAGATCCGTCGCGGGGCAGGTGCGGTCACGGGCGGGCCTCCAGGCCGAGCAGGAACAGGCCGAGCCGGTCGGCGGCAGCGACGGTCTCGGCCCGGTCGAGGATCAGGGTGGTGCCGGCGCCGACCGCGAGCCCGGCGCAGCCCGCCGCGGCGGCGTGCCGGACCGTGCGCGGGCCGATCGCCGGCAGGTCGACCCGCAGGTCCTGGCCAGCCTTGGCCTCCTTCACCAGCACCATCCCGGCCGGCGCCCGGCCGAGGCCGAGGGGGCGGCGCGCCAGCGCCCGGGCGCGGGCGAGCATCCGGTCGGTGCCCTCCGGCCCCTCGACCGCCAGCACGCGGTGCTCGGCGATCACGGCCGCCTGTCCGACATCGTGCGGCGACAGGCTGGCGAGGAGCGCGCGGCCGGCCGCCACGGAAGCCGGCGCGACGCCCTGCGGCGCGACGGCGCCGAGGAGTCCCGCCGGCGCCATCAGGTCGGGGGCGAGGTCGTGGACGCCGAGGATGCGGTGGCCGTGCTCCTCCAGGAGGTCGAGGACGCCGCGCAGCAGGCGGTCGTCGCCGCCCGAGGCCAGCGCCCGCAGGGCGTCGCGGTTGCGGTAGGCCGCGAGGGTGTTGAGGAGGGCGGCCGGGCTCGGCCGGGCGACGGCGCCGGCCAGGGTCACGCCGGCCGGCGCCCAGGCGGCGAGCCGGGCGAGGGTCCCGCGGATGTCGAGGAGGTCGACCGCGGCCTCGGCCCGGCGGCGGGTCGCCGCGTCGGCGAAGCCCCGGATCGCCAGGATCCGGCACGGGCGCCCGGCCCGGTCGAGGGCCTCCGCGATGAGCAGCGGCAGGCGCCCGGCCCCGGCCACGACGGCGACCGCCCCGGTCCCCGGCGCGCGCGCCGCGGCCGGGCGCGCGGCGTCCGCCTCCGGCATCAGGCGGCGCCCGGCGCCTCGCGTGGGGTGCAGACCGACCGCTTGCCCCCCACGCGGATGAAGGCGAGGATCTCCTGCACCACCGGGTGCTGGTCGAACTCCGCCGCCACGTCCTCGACCCGCTCCATCAGCGTGCCTTCCTGGGCGAAGAGCAGCCGGTAGGCGCGGCGCAGGGCGTGGATCGTCTCGCGGGAGAAGCCGCGGCGCTGGAGCCCGATGATGTTGAGGCCCGACAGGCTGGCGCGGTTGCCCATCGCCATGCCGTAGGGGATCAGGTCGTTCTCCAGGCCCGAGAGCCCGCCGACGAAGGCGTGGGCGCCGACCCGGGCGAACTGGATCACCGCCGCGCCGCCGCCGAGGATCGCGTAGTCGCCGACGCTGCAATGCCCGGCCAGCATCACGTTGTTGGAGAACACGACGTGGCTGCCGACGCGGCAATCGTGCCCGACATGGCTGTTGGCGAGGAAGGCGCAGGCATCGCCCACCACCGTCTCCAGCCCGCCGCCGGCGGTGCCGGGATTCATCGTCACGCCCTCGCGGACGAGGCAGTCGGCGCCGACCGCCAGCGTCGAGGGCTCGCCGCGGTACTTCAGGTCCTGCGGCGGATGGCCGAGGGAGGCGAAGGGATAGACCTTCGTGCGCGGGCCGATCGTCGTGCGCCCGGCCACCACGACGTGGCCGACGAGCTCGACCCCCTCGCCGAGGACGGCCTCCGGGCCGACATGGCAGAACGGGCCGATTACCGCGCCGTCGCCGACGACCGCGCCGTCCTCGACCACCGCGCTCGGATGGATGCGCGCCCCGCTCATTCGGTCACCAGCATCGCGCCGATCTCGGCCTCGGCCACCAGCACGCCGTCGACCTTCGCCTCGCCCCGGAACCACCACATGAAGCGGCGGTTCGTGATCTTCTTCATATGGTACTCGACCCGGTCGCCGGGCACGACCGGCTTGCGGAACTTGGCCTTGTCGATGGTCATGAAGAAGACCTTGCTCGGCTTGGCCTCGCCCGCGAGCTTGTGGGCGCAGCAGATCGCGCCGGCGGTCTGCGCCATGCCCTCGATCAGCAGCACGCCGGGAAAGACCGGCGCGGACGGGAAGTGGCCGGTGAATTGCGGCTCGTTGAACGTGACGTTCTTGATGCCGATGCAGCTGTCGTCGCCGTCGATCGCGATGATCCGGTCGACCATCAGGAACGGGTAACGGTGCGGCAGCAGCTCCATCACCCGCTGAATGTCGGCGGCGCCGAGCTCGGCAGGCTTGTCGGTCATCGGTGAGGGCTCCCTGGCGGCATCGGGAGCCGGCGCTGGGCGGCCGCCCGGTCGTGGATGTGGCGCCGTCTTTGGCGAGAAAGCCCGGCGATGCAAGGGCTTTGCGGCGGGAGCGGGGCGGGTGGCTACTCGGCCTCGTCGCCGCCTGCCCGGCTGCGGGCGGCCAGCGTCTTGAGGGTGGTGATCTCGCGGAACCACTCGCGCACGGGCTTGGCCGGCGTGCCGCCCCAGCGGGAGCCCGGCGGCACGTCCTTGTTGACGTTGCTCGACCCGGCGATCTGCGAGCCCATGCCGATGCGCAGGTGGCCGACGACCCCGACCTGCCCGCCGAGGACGACGTAGTCCTCCAGGGTGGTCGAGCCCGAGATGCCGACCTGGGCGACGATCACGCAGTGGCGGCCGATCACGACGTTGTGGGCGATCTGCACGAGGTTGTCGATCTTGGTACCCTCGCCGATCACCGTGTCGCGGCTGGCGCCGCGGTCGATCGTGGTGTTGGCGCCGATCTCGACGTCGTCCTGGACGATGACCCGGCCGACCTGCGGCACCTTCAGGTGCCCGCCCGCCCCCATGGCGAAGCCGAACCCGTCCTGGCCGATGCGGGCGCCGCCATGGATGATGACCCGGTTGCCGACGAGCGCGTGCAGCACCGAGGCGCCCGGGCCGACCGCGCAGCCGCGCCCGATGCGGACCTCCGGCCCGACGACGCAGCCGGCGGCGAGCACGGTCTCGGCCCCGATCTCGGCGCCGGGCCCGACCACGACGCCGGGATCGACCACCACGCCGGGTTCGAGCCGGGCCGAGGGGTGGACGAAGGAGCCGGGCGAGACGCCGGTGGCGCCAAACAGCGAGGTCGGCCGGGCGGCGCTCGGAAACAGCCGGGCCAGCACCCGGGCGAAGCCGCGATACGGCTCGCGGGTGACCAGGGCGACGACCCCCTCGGGCACCCGCCCGGCGAAGCGCGGCGAGATCAGGCAGGCCCGGGCCCGGGTCGCGGCCAGGGCCTCGCCGTACCGGGCGTTGTCCATGTAGGCGAGGTCGTCGGGACCGGCGCTCTCCAGGGGCGCCGTGCCGTGGATCGGCGTCTCCCCGTCGATGCCCTCCGGCAGGGCGGCGCCGGCAATCTCGGCGACGGCGCGCAGGGTCAGGGCGCCCCCGCGGGGAAAGAAGACCGGTTCTGACATGGGGCAACCCGGGACGCCGGAAGGGAGGCGCCCGCACTAGCGGCTCGGGTCCGGCGGCACAAACGAAAAGAGCCGGCTCCGCGAGGAGCCGGCCCGGCGATGTCCGTGGGTGATGGCGTCAGAAGCGCGAGCCGCCCGAGAAGCGGAACGCCTGGGTCTGGTCCTTGCCGACCCGGCCGACGCCGTCGAACACGCCCTCGTCCTTGGTCAGGGCGTAGGCGTAGTCGAAGCGGATCGGGCCCAGCGGGGAGTTCCACAGGATCGAGGCGCCGACCGACGAGCGGATCTTGGCGCTGTCGCGGACGTTCACGCATTCCGGCTCGACGCCGATCGTGTAGGCGCTGAAGTTGCACGAGCCGGACGGGCTGAAACCGTTGATGAACCCGTCGCCGTTGACGTCGAAGGTGCGGCGGGCCTTGTAGCCGAACAGCGTACCGGCGTCGGCGAAGACCGCGCCCTTCAGGCCGAGGTCGCGCGGCAGGCCCCAGATCGGGAACTGCACTTCGACCGAGGCGCCGACATAGGTCGTGCCGCCCAGCGCGTTGGAGCGGGAATCGCCGATGCCGATGTCGCGCGGGCCGATGCCGTTCGGAGCGAAGCCGCGCACCAGCGACGGGCCGAGGAAGAACTGGTCGGTGACGCGCAGGTTGCGGTCGGTCGGCTCGACGTGGCCGCCCTGGAACTTCACGAACCCGACGACGTCCTCCCACAACTCCTTGTAGTACCGGGCCTCGCCGGTCACGCGGAAGAACTTCGAGTCGCCGCCGATGCCGGCGAATTCAGGCTTGACTTCGCCGTAGAAGCCGTTGCGCGGCAGCTGCAGATTGTCGAGGGTCGAGTAGGCGAGCGTCAGGCCGGCGAGCGAGGTCAGGGTCGAGCCGACCGCCTCCTTGAGCGCGATCGACGCCTCGCCGTCATAGGCGCAGCCCGGATACTGCGACAGGCCGCCGACGTTCTGGCCATTGATGACCGTGCCGCCCGGATAGATCGCGGTGTAGCCCGGGATCGGCGCCGAGCAGTCGTTGTAGGGCCGCTTGAGCGTGTTCGGGATCTTCAGGTCGGTGTTGTACAGCGAGTAGCGCAGGGTGACGCCGAACTCCTCGGTGATCGGCAGGCCGAGGCGGAGCTGGCCGCCCACCACGTCGGTGACGTAGCGCGAGTAGCGGGTCAGGTCGCTGTACTTGTTGAAGACGTCGAAGCCGGCAGCGAGGCGGTAGCCGAGGAAGTACGGCTCGGTGAACGAGAAGTCGATGCCGCGGGTGTACTGGCCGGCCGAACCGGCGACGCGGACGTACTGGCCGCGGCCGAGGAAGTTCGATTCCGAGACCGAGACCTCGCCGATGATGCCGTCGGCGGTCGAGTAGCCGCCGGCGACCGAGAACGAGCCGGTCGGTTGATCCTCGACGTCGATGTTGACGACGACGCGGTCGGGGGCGGAGCCCGGCTCGTTGGAGAACCGGACCTTCTTGAAGAAGCCGAGGCCGTTCAGGCGCCGCTCGGCCCGGTCGACGAGGACGCGGTTGTAGGCATCGCCCTCGGTGATGTCGAGTTCGCGCCGCACGACGTAGTCGCGGGTGCGGGTGTTGCCGCGCACGTTGATGCGCTCGATGTAGACCCGCGGGCCGTCCTCGACGATGTAGCCGAGGGAGACGGTGCCGGTGGCGCGGTCGCGCTCGCCGGTCGGGCGGACCTGGGCGAAGGGATAGCCGCGCTTGGCGACCTCGGTCGTGACCTTGGTCAGCGTGCGCTCGACGTCCTCGGCGTTGTAGACGTCGCCGACATCGGTGCGCAGGTCGTCGCGCAGCACCGTGCCGTCGACGCCCGGGATGCGGGAATCGATCGCGACGTTGCCGACGCGGTACTGCTGGCCTTCCTCGACCGTGATGGTGAGGATCCAGCCGCCAGCGCCGTCGTCGTAGTTCGCGTCGGCGGAGACGACGCGGAAATCGGCGTAGCCGTTCTTAAGGTAGTAGCGCCGGATCAGGTCGAGGTCGTTGGCGATGCGGTCCGGATCGTAGACGTCGGAGGTCTTGATGAAGCTCAGGAGGTTCATCTCCGACGAGGTCATCAGGTCGCGCAGCCGGCCGTCGGAATAGGCCTGGTTGCCGTTGAACCGGATCTCCTTGATGCCGGTCTTGTCGCCCTCGTCGATGGTGTAGACGACGTCGACGCGGCCGTTCGGCAGGTCGACGGTGCGGACCGAGACCTTGGCCTGCCCGCGGCCGAAGCGGCGATAGACGTCGCGGATGCGCTCGAGGTCGGCGTTGACCACCGCCGGGCTGTAGCCGCCACGGGACTTGGCCTCGACGACGCCTTCCAGCGTCCCCTTCTCGACCTTCTTGTTGCCCTCGAAGACGACGCGGTTGATCGTGTTGTTCTCGCGCACGCTGACGACGGTGCGGCCGCCGCTCTGCGACACCCGCGCGTCCGAGAACATCCCGCTGGCGAGCAGGTTGCGGCGCGCCTCCTCGGGCGAGACCCCGGTCACGTAGGAGCGGACGGTGTCGGCGTCGATGCGGCTGTTGCCCTGCACGACGATCTGCTGGGCCTGAGCTGCGCCGGCGACCATAGCGGCTGCCATGACTATGGCGCCCGTGGCCGACACGCGCCGGCGCTTACCCGTCATCGACATCATCAAATGGCCCGTCTCATTCTTATCGATACGGGTTTGCACCCGCGGATCGTCGTTCCTCGCTTTGGGGCGAGGACGGCGTTCTTCTGGTCCCAGCCCGCTTCTATCGGGATTCCCCCGCAGCGCAAACGCCGAGGGGTCGGGCTTGCCGGGATTTTGCGTGGACGTGGCCTTCCTGTCACGGGGTACGGCCAAGCTTTTCAACGCTTAAGGTGAGCGGGGCCTGAAACGACGAGCGCCGCCGCATTCCCATTCTGGGCCTGCGGCGGCGCGAAACGGCCGGTCGGGAGGGGAGGGGGGTCAGGTCCCCCGCAGCGACGTGCCGAGATGGACGATGTCGTTCCAGGTCGCGAACAGCATCAGCATCAGCACCAGGGCGAGGCCGATGCGGAACCCGATCTCCTGCGCCCGTTCGCTGAGCGGCCGGCCGCGGACGACCTCGATGGCGTAGAACAGAAGATGGCCGCCGTCGAGGAGCGGCACCGGAAACAGGTTAATGAGTCCGATCGACACCGACAGCACCGCGATCAGGCCGATCAGGGCGCCGATGCCGCCGACCTTGGCGGCCTCGCCCGAGACGCGGGCGATGCCCATCGGCCCGGAGAGCTGGTCGGCGGATTCCCGGCCGGTGACGAGCTTGCCGAGGTAGTCGAAGGTGCGCTCGACGACGTAGTAGGTCTCGGACACGCCGATCGTCAGCGAATCGACGAGGCCGTAGCGCACGAGCTTGGCGTCGGAGGGGTCGCGCGGCCCCTGGATGCCGAGGCGGCCGAGGCGGTGGGTGCCGAACGGCGTCTTCTCCTCGACGCTGTCGGGCACCGCGGTCAGCGCGGTCGGCACGCCGCCGCGCTCGACCGAGATCGCCAGGGAATCGCCGGCGCTCGCCGAGACGGTGCGCTGCATCTCGGCGAAGTTGCGCACCGGCGCGCCGTCGATGGAGAGGACGAGGTCACCGGGCTGGAAGCCGGCGCGCTCGGCGGCGCTGCCCGGCTGCACCGCCGAGACCCGCGGCGAGACCTCATAGCGGCCCGAGACGTAGATCGCGCCGGCGAAGACCGCGATGGCGAGCAGGAAGTTGGCGATCGGGCCGGCCGCCACGACGGCGATGCGCTTCCACACGCTCTTGGTGTGGAAGCTCGCCGCCCGCTCGGCCGGGTCCATCCGGGCGATCGAGCCGGGATCGGGCACGCTGGCGCCGTTGGCGTCGCCGACGAACTTGACGTAGCCGCCGAGGGGGATCGCCGAGATCTTCCAGCGCGTGCCGCGCCGGTCGTAGAACCCGGCGATCTCCGGCCCGAAGCCGATCGAGAAGCTCGTCACGCCCACGCCGCACCAGCGCCCGACGAGAAAATGGCCGAGCTCGTGGATGAACACCACGATGGTGAGCACGAACAGGAACGGCACCACGTAGCCGAGGAGGCTCGTGGAGTAGCCGCCCAGGGCAGCAAGGAAATCCATCCTGATTGTCTTCCGGCGTCGCGCCGGCTCCTCTCGGTCGCTTCCGCCCGCGGGAAAGCCGCGATCCTAGCGCCTCGGCGCCCGTTGGGCCAGGGCGCCGATCAGGCGGCGAGGGCGGCCTGCGACCAGGTCCGCACCTCGGCGTCGATCGCCAGGGCCTCGTCGACGTCGGCCGGGGCGTCGGGGAAGCGCGGGGCGTGGTGCTCGCAGGCGCGCTCGACCAGGGCGGCGATGTCGTAGAAGCCGATGCGCCCGGCGATGAACGCCGCGACCGCGATCTCGTTGGCGGCGTTCATCACCGTCGGCTGCGCGCCGCCCGCCGCCATCGCCGCCTTGGCGATGCGCAGGCAGGGGAAGCGCTCCTCGTCCGGCTTCTCGAAGGTGAGGCTGCCGGTGGCGGCGAGGTCGAGGGGGCGGCCGCGGGCGATGCTCAGGCGCTCGCCGAGGCCGAGGCAGTGGACGATCGGCACCCGCATGTCGGGCAGGTAGAGTTCGGCGGTCACCGCCCCGTCGCGCCAGGTCACGAGGGCGTGGATGATCGATTGCGGATGCACCACGACGTCGAGGCGCTCGGGCTCGACGGAGAACAGGTGGTGGGCCTCGATCAGCTCCAGGCCCTTGTTCATCATCGTGGCCGAGTCGATGTTGATCTTCATCCCCATCGACCAGGTCGGGTGCGCCGCCGCCTCGGCGGCGGTCGCGGCGGCGATGCGCTCCCGCGGCGCGGTGCGGAACGGGCCGCCCGACGCCGTGATGGTCATCCGGGTGACGTCCTCGATCCGCCCGGCGCCGATCGCCTGGGCGAGCGCGCTGTGCTCGGAATCCATCGGCAGGATGCGGGCGCCGGAGCGGGCGGCGTCGCGCATGAAGGCGGCGCCGGCGCAGACGAGGCTCTCCTTGTTGGCGAGCGCCACCGTGCGGCCGAGCCGGATCGCCGCGTGGGTGGGCGCGAGGCCCGCGGCCCCGCTCACCGCCGCGACCACGAGGTCGGCCTCGCGGGTCGCCGCCTCGATCACCGCCGAGGGGCCGGCGCCGGAGGCGATGCCGGTGCCGGCGAGCGCCTCCTTGAGGGCGGGGCCGCCGGCCGGGTCGGCGAGCGCGGCGAACTGCGCCCTCAGGTCGATCGCGACCCGGGCCAGCGCGGCGGCGTCGCGCCCGCCGGCGACCGCGCCGACCCGGAACCGGTCGCGGTGCTGGTCGAGGAGGTCGGCGGTGGAGCGGCCGATCGAGCCGGTCGCACCCAGGACGGAGACGGTGAGGGTCACGGGATCAGGTCCTCGTTGGGCGCGGGATCAGGCGAGGCGGGCGAGGGCCAGGATCAGGCCGGCGAGCAGCGCCACCGCCCAGAAGCCGTCGAGCCGGTCCATCACGCCGCCATGGCCGGGGATCAGGCGCCCGGAATCCTTGGCGCCGCAGGCGCGCTTAAGCGCGGATTCGGCGAGGTCGCCGCCCTGGCTCAGCACCGAGCCCAGCGCCGACAGCGCCAGCGCCGGGACGAGCGGCAGGGCGTCGGCGGCGCCGAGATGGCGCGCGCCGGCCGCGATGGCGCCGCCGACCAGCGTGGCACCGACGAGGCCGCCGCAGAAGCCCGACCACGTCTTCTTCGGGCTCACCGCCGGCCACAGCTTCGGCCCGCCGAGGCTGCGGCCGGTGAAGTAGGCGGCGATGTCGGAGGTCCAGACGACGCCGAACAGCCAGAGCGGGCCGGCGAGCCCGATGCGGGGATCGTCGCGCAGCAGCACCGGCACCAGGGCGACGACCGCCGCGCTGGCGAGGCTGAGCGGCGCCCACAGCCGCCCCGAGCGCGGCCGCGCCGCGAGCGCGAGCACGGCGCACCCTGCGGCGAGCCCGGCGGCGAGCCAGGACGGGGGCCAGCCGAGCCGCGTCCCGACCGTCAGCGCGGCGAGCGCCACGGCGCCGACCGCCAGCAGCAGCCGGTGCGGGGCGGTGCGGGTCATGGCGAGCCACTCGCCGACGATCGCCACCGCGGCGATGAGCCAGACCGCCGCGAACATCCAGCCGCCGGTGAGGGTGGCGGCCAGCACGAGCACGCCGAGCACCAGCCCGGAGACCGCCCGCACCCCGAGTTCGGTCGCCGGCCAGGGCGGGCGGCCGCCGGGCCCCGCCGGCGCGCGCAGGCCGCTGCCGCCCCCGGCCGCCATCAGCCCGCCTGCGCGCCGAGGCCGCCGAAGCGGCGGTCGCGGCTCTGGTACTCGCCGATCGCGGCCGCGAAGGCGGCGTGGTCGAAGTCCGGCCACAGCTCCGGCGTGAACACGAACTCCGAATAGGCGGTCTGCCAGGTGAGGAAGTTCGAGACCCGCTGCTCGCCGGAGGTGCGGATCACGAGGTCGGGATCGGGGATGCCGCTGGTGTCGAGGGCGTCGGCGATCGTCGCGAGGTCGATCTCGCCGGGGGCGAGGCGCCCCTCCGCCACCGCGGCGGCGAGGCTGCGCACCGCGCGCACGATCTCCTGGCGGCCGCCGTAGTTGAACGCGACCTGGAGCGACAGGCGGGCGTTGCGGGCGGTGCGCTCCTCGGCCTCGCGCAGCACCTCCTCAATGTCGGGGGGCAGGCCGACGCGGTCGCCGATGATGCGCACCCGCACGCCGTTGCCGTGCAGTTCGGCGAGGTCGCGGCGCACGAACAGCTTGAGCAGGCCCATCAGGTCGGCGACCTCGGCCGCCGGCCGGCGCCAGTTCTCCGACGAGAAGCTGTAGACCGTGAGGAAGGGGATGCCGAAATGGATCGCCGAGCGCACCGCGCCGCGCACCGCCTCGACCCCACGGCGGTGGCCCTCGACCCGCGGCAGGCCGCGGCGGGAGGCCCAGCGGCCGTTGCCGTCCATGATGATGGCGACGTGGGCCGGCACCGGCCGGCCGGGAACGGGCCCGGCCGTGCCGAGGAGAGTTGCCGTCTTGCTGTCGCCCGCCATGCCCGTTCCGCCCCGTGCAGTCCGGACCCGTCCTCCTGCACGCCACCTCGCCCCGTTCGATCGTGCCGGCCGTCTCAGACCTGCATGATCTCCTTTTCCTTGGAGGCCAGAACGCCGTCGATCTCGGCGATGTGCTGGTCGGTCGCCTTCTGGACCTGATCGGCCTGACGCTTCTCGTCGTCCTGGCTGATCGCGCCGTCCTTCTCCAGCTTCTTGAGCAGGTCGAGGCCGTCGCGGCGGACGTGGCGGACCGCGACGCGGGCCTCCTCGGTGTACTTGTGCGCGACCTTGACCATCTCCTTGCGGCGCTGCTCGTTCATCTCGGGGATGCGCAGGCGGATGGTCTGACCCTCGGTCATCGGGTTGAGGCCGAGATCGGATTCGCGGATCGCCTTCTCGACCGCCGCCACCATGCCGCGGTCCCAGACCGAGACGCTGAGGAGCCGGGGCTCGGGCACGCTGATGGTGGCGACCTGGGCCATCGACATCGCGGCGCCGTAGGCGTCGACCGTGATCGGATCGAGGAGCGAGGGGGTGGCGCGTCCGGTGCGGAGCGAACCGAGATCGTGCTTGAGGGCGTTCACCGCGCCCTGCATGCGCCGCTTGATGTCGGCGAGGTCGAAGCTGGGGGTGGCCATTCTGCTCTTCCCGGGCGGAGTGGGACATCGCGGGGGGACGGACCGGCCCGTCCCCGGGGTCCGGCCTCAATGGACCAAAACCCGACCTGCCGCAAATGGCTGCGGGACCGGATCGGGTCCCGGGCGGGTCGGGAGCGACACTTTACGGCACGACCTGGGTCGCGGGCGCCCGGCCGGTGAGGATCGCCGTCACCGAACTCGGGGCGTGGACCGAGCCGACGACGATCGACAGCCGGCTCTCGCGGGCGAGGGCGAAGGCGGCGGTGTCCATCACCTTGAGGTCGCGGGCGATGGCCTCGTCGTGGGTGAGGCGATCGTAGCGCACGGCGTCGGGGTTGGTCTTCGGATCGGCGGAATAGACGCCGTCGACCTGGGTCGCCTTGAGCACGGCGTCGCAGCGCAGCTCGGCGGCGCGCAGCACCGCGGCGGTGTCGGTGGTGAAGAACGGGTTGCCGGTGCCGCCGGCCAGCACCACGACCTGCCCCTTGTCGAGATGGTGCAGCGCCGGCTGGCGGGCGTAGGTCTCGCAGATCGTCGGCATCGACACCGCCGACATCGTGCGGGCGGCGACGCCGGCGGCGTTCAGCGCCGTCTCGAGGGCGAGGGAGTTCATCACCGTCGCCATCATGCCGAGCGAATCGCCGGTGGCGCGGTCGATCCAGCCGGCGGCCGAGACGCGGGCCCCGCGGATGACGTTGCCGCCGCCGACCACCAGGGCGATCTGCAGCCCGGCCTTGACCGACCCGGCGATGTCCTCGGCGAGGGCGGCGAGCGTCGGCGGGTGCAGCCAGTAGCCGTCCGGGGCCGCCAGGGCCTCGCCGGAGAGTTTCACGAGCACGCGGCGAAACGGCGTCGTCTCCGACATCTGGCTCTCCTGCCGCCGCCCCGGGGGCCGGCTCACGGTTGGGAATCGGGCGGGCACGGGGTGCCCGGGCGGCTTCTACCCCCGGGCGCCGGCCCCGTCGAGGCGTCGCAGGCGCTCCGGCGTCCCGCGTTGCGGGCCGTGGGCGTCGCCGCCCGGCCCCGAAACGCGACGGGCCGGACCGCGGATTCGCGGTCCGGCCCGTGACCGGCGAGGGTCGACGCCCCGGGCGTCGGCCCGCGGCCTCAGCCCTTGGCGGCGGCCGCGACCTCGGCGGCGAAGTCCGGGGCCTCTTCCTTCTCGATGCCCTCGCCGAGCGCGTAGCGCACGAAGCCGGTGAGCTTGACCGGAGCGCCGGCCTTGCCCTCGGCCTCCTTGAGCACCTGGGCGACCGACTTCGAGGTGTCGTGCACGAAGGGCTGCTCGAGGAGGGTGACCTCCTTGTAGTAGGTCTTCAGGCCGCTCTCGACGATCTTGGCCAGCACGTGGTCGGGCTTGCCGGCGTTCTTCTCGCGCAGGATGTTGCTCTCGCGCTCCAGCGTGGCGGCGTCGACGCCCGAGGCGTCGAGGGCGACCGGGTTGGTGGCGGCGATGTGCATCGCGATCTGGCGGCCGAGCGTGCCGAGGAAGGCCACGTCGCCGGCCGATTCGAGGGCGACGAGCACGCCGATCTTGCCCAGCCCCTCGGCGACCTGGCTGTGGACGTAGCTCGCGATCAGGCCCTGGCTCACCTGGAGCGCGGCGGTGCGGCGCAGGGTCATGTTCTCGCCGATGGTGGCGATCAGCTCCTGCAGCTTGTCCTTGACCGTCGTCGGCGAGCCCGGGAAGTGGGTCGCCTCGAGGGTCTCGACGCTGCCGCCGGCACCGAGCGCGAGCTTGGCGGCCTCGCGGACGAAGGCCTGGAAGCCGTCGTTGCGAGCGACGAAGTCGGTCTCGGAATTGACTTCGAGGATCGACGCGTGATGGCCGGCGGACTCGACCGCGACCAGACCCTCGGCGGCGACGCGGCCGGCCTTCTTGGCGGCCTTGGCGAGGCCCTTCTTGCGCAGCCAGTCGACGGCGGCCTCGATGTCGCCGGCGGTCTCGTTGAGGGCGGACTTGCAGTCCATCATGCCCGCGCCGGTCTTCTCGCGCAGGTCCTTGACCATCGCTGCCGTGATGTTGGCCATGGGACGTCCTTTCGTGTGGTCTTCGATGGATCGCCCGAGATCGCCGTCGCGATGCCGCGACCGGCTCCGTCCGGGCGCCGCGCGGGCGGATGATCCGATAAAGGGAGCCCGGCGCTGGTGGGCGCCGGGCTGGAACGGTTCGGGGCCGGACGCGGCACGCGCCCGGCGGATGGCGGAACCGGCCGCTTGCGCCGCGGGGCGGCTCACGCCGCCGCGGCGGCCTCGACGAAGCCGCGGGCCTGGCCGACCCAGCCGTCGCGGTCGATGCGGCCGTTGAGCTTGAGGTCGGCATCGACCTTGGCGACGTCCTCGGGGGTCATCGCGGCGACCTGCCAGTAGTGGTAGATGCCGGCGTCGTTGAGCTTCTGGACGAGCTGCGGGCCGACGCCGGTGAGCTTGGTGAGGTCGTCCGGCGCGCCGCGGGGGGCGGCCAGCAGCTCGAAGGGCTCGCCGACATACGGCTCGTTGACGTCGACCGGCGCGACCTCGGGCTCGTTGAGGTTGGCCGGCAGTTCCTCGACCGCCGGCTCGTCGGACTCGCCGAGATCGATGCCGAGGGCGCCCTGGCCGCGGGAGATGCCGTCGATCGCCGCGCGGGCGATGAGGTCGCAGTAGAGCGCGATGGCGCGGCCGGCGTCGTCGTTGGCCGGGACCACGTAGGTGATGCCGTCCGGGTCGCAGTTGGTGTCGACGATCGCCGCGACCGGGATCCCGAGGCGCTTGGCCTCCTTGATCGCGAGCTGCTCCTTGTTGGTGTCGATCACGAACAGCAGGTCGGGCACGCCGCCCATGTCCTTGATGCCGCCGAGCGCCTTCTCGAGCTTGTCGCGCTCGCGCGACAGCATCAGGCGCTCCTTCTTGGTCAGGCCCTGGCCGCCGCCGGCGAGGGTCTCCTCGACCTTGCGCAGGCGCGAGATCGAGCCCGAGATCGTCTTCCAGTTGGTCAGCGTGCCGCCGAGCCAGCGCGAGTTGACGAAGTACTGGGCCGAGCGCTTGGCCGCGTCGGCGATGGTGTCGGCCGCCTGGCGCTTGGTGCCGACGAACAGCACCCGGCCGCCCTTGGCGACGGTGTCGCTCACCGCCTGCAGCGCCTGGTAGAGCGCCGGCACGGTCTGGGCGAGGTCGACGATGTGGATGTTGTTGCGGGTGCCGAAGATGTAGGGCTGCATCTTCGGGTTCCAGCGGTGCGACTGGTGACCGAAATGGGCGCCGGCCTCCAGGAGCTGACGCATGGTGAAATCGGGAAGGGCCATGGTGGTGTCTCCGGTTCTCTCCGCCGCGGAGGCATGCGACCGGCGCAGGGCACCGGCCACCGGAAGGGGCCTCATTGCTCCATGAGGCCGGCTCCGCGTGTGGGATGGGCGGCCCTTTATCGGATCGGGCGCACGATGGCAAGGTGGCCGGAACGGCCGGGCAGGGCCGTCGCTCGAACGCGATCGCCCTGGATTTTCGGCTCGGCCTCGAGCGCCGGCGTTCGTGCGCGACCCATCGTGTCGCCCGCTCACCCGGCTTTCGCTCCGCGCCCGGCACACGGCGCGATCGCTCTTCGCGCGATCGCCCTGAGCGGCCGGCCACCGAGGGTTGCAGCACGGCTTCTACCAGGAAAGGTTGTATGCGATAGCCGGCCCCGGCCGACGGGCGGGCGGGGACGCCTCTCCCGCGGCCGTCCTCATGCCCGGCGGCGGCCGGGAGGTGAGCCCGTCCCGCCGGACCTCAGGACGCTGCCCGCGATGTCCCACCGCTTCCTGCACGAGGCCCGCTCCGTCCTGCCCGACCGGGCGGAACTCGGCCGCGTGATGGCCGCGGCCCTGGCGGCGGGCGACGAGGTCGGATCCGGGGAACTCGTCGAGCTCGGCATCGTCGCCCGCGATGCGGGCCTGCGCGATCCGGCGCTCGCGATGCTCGACCGGGTCTGCAGGCGCAGCCCGACCGACATCGCGGCGCGCTACGAGAAGGCGGTCCTGTTCCTGCACGAGGGCCTGCACGTCGATGGCCTGCACGCCCTGCGGCGGATCCTCGCCGATCATCCGCACGAGGACCGCACCTGCCTGCTCGCCGCGCGGGTGCTGCACGGGCTCGGCGACCACGCGGAGGCGGCGCGCTGCCTCGACCGCATTCCCCTCGACCGGGTCCAGGACCGGGCGGCATGGGAGCAGCAGATCCGGATCGTGACCGAGTTCGGCCTCTATGCGGCGCGGTATCCGCGCGCGCGGGTCATGGCGATGGTGGCCCGGCTCGAAGCCTCGCCGCATTACCTGCCGGTCGCCGCGGTCGCGGACCGCATCGCCGCGGCCCTGCGCGAGCGCCGCGGGTTCGGCCTCGTGCGCTGCGGCGACGGCGAGGGCGCGTTCGTGTCCTTCGGCCATCTCGACGAGGCCCGCCACGCCCATCTCTACCGGGCCAACCGCCGGAACCGGGCGCAGGTCTGGTTCGCCGGCACGGTCGACGCCACGGCGGACCCGTTCCTCGGCCACGCCCTCGGCCTGACCGACGTGATCCGCGATGCCGACATCGTCGGGATGCCCTACACTGGCTGGTTGCAGCACGAGTACCGGATCCTGAGCATGACCGGGATCACGACGCTCGCCAACCTCCTGCGGGTCGACCGCCCCCCGGAGGCCCTGAGCTGCATCCAGCTCGTCCATGTCGAGCTGCACGAGACCGGGCTGCTCGCCGAGATCATGGCGTCGCAGGAGCGGATCGGCCTGATCTCCTGCCACGCCGAACTCCCCGACAGGCTCGCCGGCCGCTTCGGCTTCCGGGAGGTGGAGTACCACCACGTTCCCGGCGAGAAGGGGCACGGCCACCTCCTGAGCGAGGGGGCGGTCGCCGGCACGCACTGGCCCGACCGCTACGAACAGATCATCGAGGCCCTGACGCGGCCGCTCGACGGCCGGCTGTACCTCGTGGCGGCCGGCATCCTCGGCAAGTTCTATTGCGACCGGATCCGGCGATCCGGCGGCGTCGCGGTCGACATCGGCTCGATCGCCGATGGCTGGATGAACGCCCGCACCCGTCCGGGGATGGGGCGGCTGGCGCTCGGGCTGCGGCGGCCGGAGAGCGAGGCTTTCCTCCTGCCGGAATCGGACGAACCATGCCCGCGTCAGCCGTGCGAATAACCCAGGTCGTAGACATCGCCGGCCCGTCCGTCCCAGCGGACCAGCGCCGGGCCAACCTTGCGGATGAGACACCCACTCATGAGAAACGTTCCCGACCCGTCGATGCCCCGTAGCGGCCCGCCGCTGGCGAAGCGTGGGACGATCGCGGCGGCGTGTTCATACTCGGCGGCGACGACTTCGAACCCGGTGTGTCGGTTGAAAATCCCCCGCCAAGCGTCCTTGGAGTAGCGCCAGAAGTCCCATGGCTCCTCGTGCAGCGGCCAAGCGCCGTGCGACACAATGAGACCGAGCGCCCCGTCGTTGAGGACCGCGTTGAGCTCGAGCGCCACCTTCCACGGCATCAACAGGTGCTCGAAGACCGCCATCGAGAAAGCGAAGTCGAACCGCTCGCGCAGAACGTCGGTCAGATGGTGGGCATCGGCGACGATATCGACGTTGTCACCGGCCGTGATGTCGATCCCGACATAGCGGATCCCGGCTGGAAACCAGTCTCGATAGGTGACGCCGCTGCGAGCCCGCGAGCCGATCTCGACGAGGCTGCCGCCGCGTCGCGCGACCTCGTCTCGGAATGTGTCCCGCATTGCCGCGAACTGGGCGTCCGCTGGACGGAAGGCATCGGCCGGCGCCGTGATAGCCGTCCTGCGGTTCAGCCTCAGCATCAACTTCTCATGAGCGATGCCGTATTCGGGCATCGCCGCGCTTAAGCGGAAGCCCCATCGGGCTGCCTTCTCGCCGAAGGTGGGAACAAGATCCGGGCGAAGCACTTCACACGTGCTGATCTTCACACGACGGCCGTCGTAATACAAAACCGGGTTAAAATTTTCACACCACCCTTCGGCAATGATAGTGCCTCGAAAGATGGTGAATGTATCAAGATAGTGTCTAGTCATAGATGTTTGGAAGAAAAACATATACGATGTTTGCACAATTTTTCACTCGCGTCAACAAAATTGCGGTCGGCATACTACGAGAATCGATAAATTCGGCGAATAAAATTATTATCCAACATTGACAATAAATAATTTTTGCATTCACCTCCTAATATGAATAAACCCCGTAGATTTTACAGGATGACAAGCGACAATCTACCGCATATCTATACGAATTGTCGATCATTCCAACGGATTACTGCATCAAACACTGCATTGTATGCCGAAATATGCTGCCATGCGGATCTCATAATATAAGAGACTTGACACGACGCCTGTCCGAGATCATGCGTCGTCCCAACACTATGCCTATCATGCATGGTCGCTTTCTCACCCTACCCAAGAGTCCGAGACTGGATCGATGACCCATCCCAAACTCGTCACGGTGCATGGGCAGGTCGTTTCATACGATGCAGGGACGGACACCCTGACCGCTTCCAAGGATATCCGGGACCGTCATGCCGTCCGCATGATTGACATCGACGGTCTTGCATACCTCTATTTCAGAGACGAGAAAAACACGGCCGTGTACATCGCCTTCGATGGCGGAGCCACACGCGCGGTTGCCACGATACCAAACCGGTCCTGTGGGTTCGCCCTGAGTTCGCACGGGACGGCTTTCGTCTGTCTGGAGCAAAACGGCCTATTCCTTTCCGCTGAGCCGAATGGCATCATGAATTTGAAGCCGTGGATGGAAGTCTACGAGCGATTCTGGTTACTCCATGACGACTCTATAGAAAATCTCTTGATCAGCAACGACTGGATATCACCGTCGCTAAAACAGCGAATTCGGCGTGAAGATGTTTCATTCGAGGCAAACTTCAGCCTGAGGATCGGAAATTTCTCTACGTTTCTAGTTGATATTGCAAAGTATTCCTACACAGATCAGGCGCGGAGTGTCTATCTCATACACGACAAATACAAAATCGAACGTCTTGATCTTTTCAAGCCACTACTTTATTTTTCGGCGTATGGAAAGGATAATTCCTTTATACTTCTAAGAATGTGCATCTCTAGCATTGAAAATGCTGGCAATTATTGCGGCGATTATATGATTATTACCAATATGAGCGAAAATTACATAAAGAATATTCTCGATTTCATCGATCCCGCACGCTTGCACGTCGTCTTCGTGCCAGTCCATGATGTGATCGACATGGTCTGCGCTCGCTTCAAAGTCTACGACATCGACATAATCAGTCGTTACCAACCGATAATGTATTGCGATTTTGATATTATTTGCAACTCCAGCATCTTGGAAACCCTGATAAAGCTCTCAAGCCAATCTGGCATTTCTGTCAAATCGGAGGGAGCAATTGATCTTCCGCATTATGGATCAGTACTGATCGCAGGAGACGAACATTGCAAGCCGCAGAAGTTGCTCGGCTTCAATTCCGGAGTCATCGGATTTAGAAATATCGATGATGTGAGATGGGCCTTCAAAGCAGTGATACACTCAATTTATTCACATCTGCGGCATGGGCTAGCCCGAACGAGTCAGGAAGCCTACGATCAGCCGGCGGCAAATTATATTTTTAGCAAGCTGTCCAGCTACGACCTCGATGTCATGGAGCCATTTGTTCACCCGTGGCCGCCCGAGCGCAACGAGGACATTACCGGGCGAGGACTTGTCCATTTCTGCGGCGGCGTCGGCGCTGACCACAAAGTCAACAGGATTAGAAGCTACTACGACCACATCTTCTCTACCGCACCTGCCGTCAAACAAAATCGCCTCATGTCGAGCATGGAGCGGCTCATCGGGCGCTGACCTCCTCGGCGGGATCGGGCGGTATCATGGCGGTTGATCATGTCGAGGATAGTTGAGCCCGCGGATGCAACCCTCAAGACCGCTGCGGAATCGTTCGACCGCGGTAGCCCCCCATCGACCTGCTTCGAGCTGCGCCAGCATCGAGGTCGTGCGCCCTCCTGTCCGGTGACCCGCCGCTTGATGTCGCCGTCCTCGGTCGCGATGGTCCGCGGGCATCACCGGATGATCGTCCCCCTTTCCTGAAAAAAGCGGCCCACCCGATGTCCTATCCCGTTCACGCCACCCCCACGGTCTTCGTCGATCACGAGGGTCTTGCGAACCTCATCCGGGCCTGCGACGAGACCAGCGGGCCGGTGGTGCTCGTCGGCTTCGGCGAGTACGCCAAGCACGTCATCAACCTGCGCCCCGACCGCATCGCCGCGGTGTACGATCCCAACCCGCTCTATGCCGGCCGCGAGATGCGGTTCCGCGGCGTGCCGGTCGTGGACATCCCGCACCGGGTCGACGCCGCCCTGATCCTCGGCTGCGAGTACCGGCACCTGTACGAGTATCTCGGCCGGGTGGTCCGGCACTTCGGCTGGACGCGGCACTACTATCCGCCGAGGCTCGCCTACAAGGACACGACCGAGATCAAGCCCTACGAGCAGGAGGCGCTCTACCACGCCGTGCTCAGGAACGAGGCCGACGCCCCGGTTTCGATGATGAACCCGGAGAAGATCCGCTTCCTCGTCGAGCTGCTGCGGACCGGCCTGACCCTCTCGCCGGAGGCCAGCGTCCTGGAGATGGGAAGCTGGCAGGGCGGCAGTTCCTGGTTCATCGCCAGGACGCTGAAGTATCTCGGCCAGACCCGGACCTTCTACATGATGGACCTGTTCGAGACCCACATGATGGATCCGACCGCGACGATGTGCACGGACGAGATCGCGGTGCGGATGAACGAGGTCTACGACCACGTCGAGATGATCGTCGGGCTCGTCGACGACCCGGCCTGCCTCGCCCGGGTCCGGGGGCCGCTCTGCTTCGCCCATATCGACCTCGGCTGGCAGGAGCCGGGCCTGCGCTTCGCCTGGGACACCCTGCTGCCGGGCGCGCCGCTGCTGCTCGACAATTACGGGCATCTGGCCGCGCCGCCCTGGCGGTTCGACGACTTCTTCGAAGCGCGGGGAACGCGGGTGACGCGCCTGCCGTGGTCGGAGCAGGGGCTCGTCTTCAAGCGCTGACCGGCCGTCCGGCGCCGCCGCGGCGGCGCCGGGATCGGATCAGCCTTCCTTGAAGCCGTATTCGGGCAAGCCCTCCTCGTTGCCGTAATACTTGTAGGGCAGGAACTTGCCCGACATCTGCAGCTTCACCCGGTCGCCCTTGTTGTTGGGCTCGCGCTCCATGGTCATGTTGAAGTCGATCGCCGACATGATGCCGTCGCCGAACTCCTCCTGGATCAGCTCCTTCCAGGTGGTGCCATAGACCATCACCAGCTCGTAGAAGCGGTAGATCAGCGGGTCGGTCGGCGGCATCTGGGGGATCGAGCCGCGATAGGGCGCCTCGTTCAGCATCCGCTCCTCGGCCTCGCTCAGCCCGAACAGGGCCGCGGCCTTGGCCGCCTGGGCCTTGGGCAGCTTCATCTGGCCCATGCAGGCGGCGGTGATGAGGATCGGCGACAGGCCGCCGATCTCGTCCTGGATGTGCTTCCAGGTCCAGCCCTTCTCGCGCTTGATGTCGAGCAGCTTCTCGGTCAGGTCTTCGCGCTTCATCGCAGGCTCCCGGCGGCGGTCGCGGGGCACCCGCCCGCGAGGCGTTCCGGAGCCAGGGCCCACGACCGCGGGTGGTCCGCCCGGATCGCAAGCGGCGTGCCAGGGGCCTGCGTCAGCGCCGGCCCTGCGCCGCCCGGGTGCCGGCCACGAGGGCGAGGCCGGCCAGCGCCGCGAGGCCGAGGGCGCCGGCGAGCGAGCCGGGGGAGCGCGGCAGGCCCTTGCGGGCGCGCCAGCCGCCGCTCGCCGCCGTGCCGCGGTCGCTCGGCGCGCGCAGGGAGCCCTCGGTGACCGGCCCGGGCGCCGCCCGGTCGAGGGCGCGGGCCATGGCGAAGCCCATGAGGTTTTCCGTCAGCGCCGGCGCGAGGGCGTAGGCGACCTGCCCGGCCCGGGCCGGCCAGCCGACCGCGACCTCGCCGCGGGGGCGGCGCACCAGGGCGACGAAGGTCTCGGCCACCGCCTCGGGGGCGTAGAGCAGCGGGCCGATGTCGAGGGCGCGGCCGGTGACGTTGGCGCCGTGCTCGAAGCCCGGCGTGTCGACGATCGCCGGAAACACCCCGCAGACGTGGATGCCGGGATGGCCGCGCAGCTCTTGGCGCAGGCTCGTGGTGAGGCCGCGCAGGCCGAACTTGCTCGCCGTGTAGGCGGCGGCGAACGGGGTCGGCACCCAGCCGCCGAGCGAGACGGTGTTGATGAGCGTGCCGCGGCCCCGGCGCAGGAACAGCGGCAGCACCGCCGCGACGCCGTGCAGGGTGCCGAGCAGGTTGACCTCGATCGTCCGGCGGTGGAGGTCGAGCGCGGCGTTCTGGAACGGCCCGAACACCCCGGTCCCGGCATTGTTGATCCAGACGTCGATGCCGCCGAACGCCCGGACGGACGCCGCGGCGAGGCGCTCCACCGCCGCCGGGTCGGTGACGTCGGTCGCGACCGCCAGCGCCCGCCCGCCGGCCGCCTCGCAGTCGCGGGCCACCGCCTCCAGCACCGCGCCGCGGCGGGCGGCGAGGGTCACGCAGGCGCCGCGGCGGGCGAAGGCGAGGGCGGCGGCGCGGCCGATGCCGCTCGACGCCCCGGTGATGACGACCGAGAGGCCGTCGAGGTTGCGTGCCATGCGGCGGCTCCTGCGTCGCGAGGGATGGGCCGAAGCGGAGGCAGGCGATCAGCGCGTCCCGGGCGGCGGCCCCGGCGGGAAGAACGCGGCGGCGGCGAACAAGGTTCGGACCGGTGAGATGACCGGCCGACGCCGTCGAACCCCGATCAGGGCGGCCTCAAGGCCGGGCCTTCCCGCCTTGCGACGACATGGACCGGGACGCGGATGCTGGACCGGCCGGCCCTGCCGGTCGATATAGCCTGCCGACCGGCCCCGATCGGGCCCGTATCGGCCCGGATCGGGCCCATGACGACGATCCGACAGGCCGCACGCCTGCGTGGGAGGAGCCCGCTCATGTCCGCCGTCCCGTGCAGCGCCGCCCTCCGGCCGGAGCCGGTCGGGCCGACGACCGCCTCGACCGGCAGGCGGCGGCGTGTCTGATCCCGCCGACCTTGATCCCGCCGACCTGCGCCGCCGCCTCGCCGCCGCGGAGGCCGAAAGCGCGCGGCTGCGCGACGCGCTCCGGCAGGCCGAGGGGGAGGCGGGCGACCCGCTGCCGCGCCTCGACGAGCGCCGGCTGCGCGACGCCCTGGCGATCGAGACGGTCGGCGCGGTGCTGTTCGACCTCGACGGCCGCATCCTCGACGCCAACCCGTCGTTCCTGGCGATGAGCCGCTGCGACCCGGCCGCCCTGCGGGCCGGGCGGCTGTCGTTCCGCGACGTGACCCCGCCCGAGTGGCAGCCGGCGTCGGTGCGCGCCCTCGACGAGCTGCGCGCCACCGGGCGCACCGCCCCCTACGAGAAGGAGTTCCGGCGCCCGGACGGCGGCCGGTTCTGGGGGCTGATCTCGGCGCGGCTGATGGAGGACGGGGTCGGCCTCGCCTTCGTGGTCGACGTCACCGCCGGCAAGCAGGCCCAGACCGCCCTGCACCGGAGCGAGACCCGCCACCGCACGCTGTTCGACGCCATCGACGCCGGCTTCTGCATCGTCGAGATGCGGTTCGACGGAGCCGGGCAGGCCGAGGATTACCGCTTCCTGGAGGTGAACCCGGCCTTCGTGCGCCAGACCGGCATCGCCGGCGCCGTCGGCCGGTGGATGCGCGACATCGCCCCCGACCACGAGCCGCACTGGTTCGACCTCTACGGCCGGGTCGCCACCACCGGCGAGCCGGTGCGGTTCGAGAACCCCGCCCGGGCGCTCGGCGACCGCTGGTACGACGTCCACGCCTTCCGGGTCGACGAGGCCGGCGCGCACCGGGTCGGCATCCTGTTCAACGACGTCACCGACCGGCGCCGCCTGGAGCAGGCCCTGCGGCGCCTCAACGAGACCCTGGAGCGCGAGGTGGCCGCCCGGACCGCCGAGCGCGACCGGATCTGGCAGGTGAGCCGCGACATGCTCGGCGTCGCCGACGGCCGGGGGGTGTGGCTCAGCGTGAACCCGGCCTGGACCGCGACCCTCGGCTGGACCGTCGACGAGGTGGTCGGGCAGACCTCTGCGTGGCTGGAGCATCCCGACGACCAGGACAAGACCCGAGAGGAGGTGGCGCGGCTCGCCGCCGGCGAGCCGACGCTGACCTTCGAGAACCGCTTCCGCACCCGTGGCGGCGAGTACCGCACCCTGTCGTGGCGGGCGGTGCCGGCCGAGGGGCTGCTCTACTGCGTCGCCCGCGACGTGACCGAGCAGCGCGACCGCATGATGCGCCTCGCCCAGGCCGAGGAGGCGCTGCACCAGTCGCAGAAGATGGAGGCGGTGGGCCAGCTCACCGGCGGGGTCGCGCACGACTTCAACAACCTTCTGACCATCATCCGCTCCTCGGTCGACTTCCTGCGCCGGCCCGACCTCGCCGAGGAACGCCGCCGGCGCTACCTCGACGCGGTCTCCGACACCGTGGATCGGGCCGCCAAGCTCACCGGCCAGCTCCTCGCCTTCGCCCGCCGGCAGGCGCTGGCGCCGGAGGTGTTCGACGTCGTGGCGCGCCTGCGCGAGGTCGCGGAGATGCTCGATACGGTCACCGGCGCGCGCATCCGGGTGCTGACGCAGGTGCCGGACGCGCCGTGCTACGTGCGGGCGGACGTGAGCCAGTTCGAGACCGCGCTCATCAACATGGCGGTCAACGCCCGCGACGCCATGCGCGGCGAGGGCACGCTGACGCTGCGCATCGATTGCGGCGCCGCGATGCCGCCGATCCGCGGCCATGCCGCCGCCGCCGGCCCGTTCGCCGCGATGTCGCTGAGCGACAGCGGCTCGGGCATCGCGCCCGAGGTGCTGGGCCGGATCTTCGAGCCGTTCTTCACCACCAAGGAGGTCGGCAAGGGCACCGGGCTCGGCCTGTCCCAGGTGTTCGGCTTCGCCAAGCAGTCGGGCGGCGACGTCGACGTGGTGAGCCGGCTCGGCGAGGGCACCCGCTTCACCCTCTACCTGCCCGAGGTGTCCCCCGAGGGGCTGGTGGCGGGCCCCGGCCGCGACGAGGCCGAGCCGATGCCGGTTCCCGCCGGCCGGCGGGTGCTGGTGGTCGAGGACAACGTCGAGGTCGGCCGCTTCGCGACCCAGATCCTGCAGGATCTCGGCTACGAGACGACCTGGGCCGCCAACGCCGAGGAGGCGCTGGAGCGGCTGGAGCGCGGGGGTGGGTTCGACGCGGTGTTCTCGGACGTGGTGATGCCCGGCATGGGCGGCATCGCGCTCGCCAAGGAGCTGCGCCGGCGCCACCCGGACCTGCCGGTGCTGCTCACCTCCGGCTACAGCCACGTGCTCGCCCAGGAGGGCACCCACGGCTTCCCGCTGCTGAACAAGCCGTACTCGGCCGACCAGCTCTCGCGCCGGCTCGGCGCCGCGATCACCCGCGGGAGCCGCATCACCAGCCCGCGCGGCGCCTGAGCGAAGCCGAAATCCGAACCATTCGGATTTCGCATGAGGCGCATCAGCGCGCCTGAAACCGCGGGTCCGGCGGGGACGTTGTGCCGTCCATGGCTCTCTCCCCCCGAAGTGCCGGCCGCGCCCTGGCGCGGGCGCACCATTCGCCCATCGCGGCGAAGTTTCTCCATACCGTCGAGCCGTTCTTCGCCGGCCGCGAGGTGACCGGCGGGCCGCTGCTGATCGCGGCGGTCGTCGCGCTGGTCGCCACCAACACGGCCTTCGCCGGCGCCTTCGAGGCGTTCTGGGACACGAGCCTGACCTTCGGTTTCGGCGAGCGCAGCGTCGGCCACACCCTGGCCGAGTGGATCGACCACGCCCTGCTGCCGCTGTTCTTCGTGCTGATCGGCGCCGACGTGAAGCGCGAGCTGGTCGGCGGGGCGCTGTCGCGCTGGAAGACCGCGGCCTTCCCCCTCGCCGGCGCGGTCGGCGGCATGGTCGTGCCGGTGGCGCTGTTCCTGGCGGTCACCTACGGCACGCCGGAGGCCAAGGGCTGGGGCACGGTGGTGGCGATGGACACCGCCTTCGGCCTCGCGCTGATCGCGCTGTTCTCCGACCGGCTGCCGGCGGGGGTGCGGGCCCTGATGCTCGCCTTCGCGGCGGTCGACGACGTCGGCGGGCTCCTCGTCATCGCGCTCGCCTACACCGACGCGATTCATGCGACCGGCCTCGTCGTGGCGGCGCTGGCGCTCGGGGGCATCCTCGGCCTGCGCCGCCTCGGCGTGGTCTCGCCGCTGCCCTACGTCGCCCTCGCGCTGGCGGTGTGGGCCGGCGTGTTCGAATCCGGCGTCCACGCGACGATCGCCGGAGTCATGGTCGGGCTGACCGTGCCGGTGACGCCGCGGCTCGACCGCTCGACCTTCGCCGAGAAGGTCCAGAAGCGGATCGACGAGTTCCAGCGCGCGCACAGGACCGCCGAGGAGACCGACGACGAGGAGACCGCGATGGAGGCGCAGCAGGCGGCCGAGGCGCGGCTCGGCTACATCGAGGAGATGACGAGCGCGACCCACGTGACGAGCGGGCGCCTCATCGACGGGCTGACGCCGTGGGTGACCTACCTCGTTCTGCCGCTCTTCGCCCTGTCGAACGTCCGCGTCCACGTCTCGCCGGAACTGCTCGGGACCCTGGCCTCGCCGCTGGTGCTCGGCATCGTGGCCGGGCTGGCGCTGGGCAAGCCTCTCGGCTTCATGCTGTTCACCTGGGCCGCGACGGCGCTCGGCCTCGCGCGCCGGCCCGACCGGGTGAGCTGGACGATGGTGGCGGGGATCGGCGCGCTCGCGGGGATCGGCTTCACGATCTCGCTGTTCATCGCCGGCCTCGCCTTCGAGGACGAGGTGCGCGAGACCGCCTCGCTCGGCGTCCTGATCGCCTCGGTGATCTCGGCCGCGGCCGGCTACGCCGTCCTGCGCCGCGCCGCCGGATCCGCGGCCGCGTGATCGGCCGGATCTCTTCCGCCCGGCTCGTCTCCGCCGCATCTCTTCCGCGCGTCTTCCGCGCGGGGCGACCGCACCGGGCGGCCCCGCGCGGATCGCCGGCGCTCAGCGCGTGTAGACGGCGGTGAGTTGCGCCTTCGCGATCGTGTTCGCGCCGATCATGAAGCCGACGAGGGCGTTGCTCGCCTTCTCCGGCAGGGTCAGCCGCTCGGTCGCGAGGGCGTGGACCGTGACGACGTAGCGATGCATCGCGCCGGGCGGCGGACAGGCCCCGCCGAAGCCGGCGGTGCCGTAATCGTTGGTGGTCTCGACCGCTCCCGTCGGCAGCGCCCGGCCTCCGCTCGCGCCGGATTCGAGGGCGGTCGCGGAGGCCGGGATGTTGACGACGGTCCAGTGCCACCAGCCGGATCCCGTCGGCGCATCGGGATCGTAGAGGGTGATCGCGAAGCTCCTGGTGCCCTTGGGCGCACCCGACCACGACAGCTGCGGCGAGACGTTGCCGCCCTTGCAGCCGAAGCCGTCGAACACCTGCGAGGACGAGAGCGGCACGCCTTCGGACATCGACGCGCTGGACAGCCTGAACTCCTGTGCCTGCGCGGCGCCGGCCGCCATGGCGGTGAGCATCAGCGTGGCGAACAACCTTCCTGCAACCATCGTCGGGCTCCTGGGCTCGGGGTCGACCCGTCCCGGGATGTAGCCGCCCGCGGGAGCGTCCGCTTCCGCCGGACGATCAGAGACTGTCGGCGAGCGGTCATTTGCCGGCCGAGCGGATCCGTCGCGGCGCGATCCCGAACCGGGCGCGGAAGGCGTCGGAGAAATGCGAGGGCGTCTTGAAGCCGCAATCCAGAGCCACGCGGGAGACCGGCAGGTCCGTCGTCTGGAGCAGGGTCAGCCCGCGCTCCAGGCGCGTGCTGGACAGGATCGCGGAGAAGCGGTGCCCCGATCGGGCGAGCCAGCGCCGGAAGGTCGCCTCGCTCATGGCGAAGTGGGCGGCCACCTCCGGACGCTGCCACGACCGCGCGAGATCGGTCTCGATCAGGCGCCGGACCCTGCTGAACGGCTGCTCCTCGCCGCGACCGGAGAGGCGGACCCCGTTCTCGCGCAGCCAGATCAGCGGCTCCAGGAGCCGGTGCCGCCTGATCGGGGGCGGCAGGCCCGGATCGGCCAGGGTGTGCCTGAGCAGGTCGAGGACGAGTCCCGGCCGGTACGGCTCGGCCGCGAGCCGCTGGATGCCGACCGGGCCGGCCGGCGGATCCCGGCCGGAGAAGACCGCCTCGATCAGGTCGTCGGAGAAGCAGACGCCGTCGGCGCTGTAGCTCTCGTGGAGGAGGGGCCGGTTCTCCATCGTCACCAGCGACGCGGGAGGGAAGATCATCACGTCGCCCGCCTGCCCGACCAGCTCGCCGCTCACGGGGCACAGCACCCGCTTCGATCCGGTCCGGACGAAGAACAGGAACGTCAGCCGGAAATACAGGTTGGCGAAGGTCGCGGTGGTCGCCTGGGTGATGCGGAGGACCGAGACCCCGGGGTCCCCGCCGGCTTGTGGCGGATCGCGCAGCATCGCTCGCCGGCGTCTCGACCATGAGGGAGGAACTGGAGCGGGCGAAGGGATTCGAACCCTCGACCCCAACCTTGGCAAGGTTGTGCTCTACCCCTGAGCTACACCCGCTCTCGCGTTCCGCGGCCGCCTCGGCGGCGCCGGTGGAGGGCATAAACACCATCCGGCCCGGCGATGCAAGCGCCGCGTGACCGGGTTTGCGGATCCGTGCGGGGCGCCGCGGATTGTCCCCGTCGGCGGGCCGCGGACGGGCGTCGGGCCGGCGGCACGGGCAGGGGAGCGGGGCGGATGCGGCGGGATCGGGTGGTGGGCGGCGTCGAGCGGATCGCCGAGGGCGCGGTGACGCGGCAGGTCACCGGGCAGCTCACGGTGTTCAGCCGCGGCCGGGACTTCGTCGAGATCACCGCCGCGGCGGCGGAGTTCGTCGCCGGCAGCGGGATCGGCCACGGGCTGCTCACGGTGTTCTGCCGGCACACCTCGGCCTCGCTGACGATTCAGGAGAACGCCGACCCCGACGTGCGCACCGACCTCGCCGCGGCGCTCGACCGGCTGGCGCCCCGCGACGCCGGCTACGTCCACGGCCTCGAAGGCCCGGACGACATGCCGGCGCATATCCGCACGATGCTGACCGGCTCGACCCTGTCGATCCCGGTGCTCGACGGGCGGCCGGCCCTCGGCACCTGGCAGGGGATCTATGTCATCGAGCACCGCGACCGGCCGCACACCCGCAGCATCGTCCTGCATCTCGCCGGCGCCTGACCGGGATGCGCGGTGAAAACCCCGGGGGATGAGGCGTCGCGGAGAAATTGTCGGCGTGCCCGCGGGGGGATAAGATCGGGGGACGAGCGCCGGAATGCCGTCGACGGGGCGGCCCGGATCGGCTGGCGCGAGAGGCTTTCCTTGAGCACCGAGACCATCCTCATCGCCGACGACCACCCGCTGTTCCGGGGTGCCCTGCGCGGCGCGGTGGCGGCCCTGCTCCCCGAGGCCCGCATCGTCGAGGCGAGCGGCCTCGACGCCCTGACGGCCCATCTCGACGCGGAAGCCGAGGTCGACCTGATCCTCCTCGACCTGACCATGCCGGGGGTCCAGGGGTTTTCCGGGCTGATGTACCTGCGCGCCCAGCACCCGGCGATTCCGGTGGTAATCGTCTCGGCCAACGAGGACCCGGTGGTGATCCGCCGGGCGCTCGGCTTCGGCGCCGCCGGGTTCATCCCGAAGTCGCTCGACATCGACGCGATCGGCGCGGCGATCCGGCAGGTCCTCGACGGCGGCACCTGGGCGCCGCCCGACAGCGAGCTGCCGGCCTCCGAGGACAAGGAGACCGCGGACCTGATGCGCCGCCTCGCCACCCTGACGCCGCAGCAGGTGCGGGTGCTGATGATGCTGTCGGAAGGACTGCTCAACAAGCAGATCGCCTACGAGCTCGGCGTCTCCGAGGCGACCGTGAAGGCCCACGTCTCGGCGATCCTGCAGAAGCTCGGCGTCGAGAGCCGCACCCAGGCGGTGATCGCCTCCTCGCGCATCGGCGCGACGCTGCGCCCGCCGGCCGGGGTCGAGTGATACGAGTTCCGGACGATCCGTTCCGGACATCGTATCACCAGCCCGCGCGGTGGAGCCTTCGGCTCCACACGCTTGAGCGAAGCCGAAATCCGCATCGCGGCAGCGATTGCAGAGCAATCGCCACGATCCCGCAGGGATCGCCAGAAGCGATGATTCGGATTTCGCATAAGACCCGCTCAGGCCAGCGCCATCAGGAACCGCTCGATGAGTTCGAGGGCGCGGTCGCTCATCGCGATCGGGTAGCGGATGAAGACGTGGCAGCCGCCGGTATAGACCGCGGTGTAGCCGCCGTTGTTGGCCGCCGCCCAGCGCATCGACATGAACAGCGTGTCGTCGAGCAGGGGATCGCGGGTACCGACCGAGAACAAGGCCGGCGGCAGGCCGGCGAGGTCGGCGTAGAGCGGCGAGACGTCCGGCGAGCGCCGGGCCACCCCCTCGGGCACGAAGCCGTCGGCGAAGCGGCGCACGTCCTCGGAATTGAGCACCAGCCGCTCGGCGCCCCAGTTGCGGGCGCTGGCGGTGACGCCGAGGTCGAACAGGCCGGAGAACAGGTTGGCGCCGCGGAACGCCTTCGGCAGGGCGTGGCGGTCGCGCAGGCGCAGCATCGTCATCACGGCGAGGTGCGCGCCGACCGATTCGCCGCCGATCGTCAGCGCCTCGACCCCGAACAGGGCGCGGCCCTCGCGGTGCAGCCACAGGGCCGCGGCCTCGCAATCGTCGATCGGGGCCGGGTAGGGATGCTCGGGGGCGAGGCGGTAGGCGACCGAGACGCAGACGAAGCCGCAGCGGTCGGCGATGCGTTCGAGCCACGGATCCTGTTCGTCGGCCCCGCCCCACAGGAAGCCGCCGGAATGAACGTGCAGGTAGGCGCCGCGCGCCTTGCGCTGCGGCCGGATCACCCGGAGTTCCAGCGGCCCGCCCGGGCCGTCGATGGTCAGGGTCTCGGCCCGGGCGCTGCGCGCCATCGCGGGGATCGCCGCACTGCCGCGCCGGCGCCGCTCGCGCACCTCCTCGACCGGCATCGCCCACGGGTCGGGCGCCGCCTTCTGGGCGGCGATGATCTCCCGGTTCAGCCGCTCGGCCTCGGCATCGGCCTTCGCCGGGTCGAAGAGCGCGTGGTCGATCATGCGGGGCCGGGGCTCCTGTGACGGGCGGACGACGCTCCGATGTGCGGAAAAACCGCTTGGACTTCAAGGCGTCCGCGCGGGCGGGCGGCGGTTGGCTGGGGATCCGCCCGCCCGGCCCGCCTCACGCCGCCCGGGCGAGGCTCTCAAACAGGCCGCGTCCGTCGGTGCCGCCGACCAGATCCTCGACGAAGTTCTCCGGGTGCGGCATCAGCCCGAGCACGGTGCGGGTCTGCGAGTAGATCCCCGCGATGGAATTGACCGAGCCGTTGCGGTTGGCGTCCTCGGTCAGGGTGCCGGCGGCATCGCAGTAGCGGAACGCCACCAGCCCCTCGCCCTCGATCCGCGCCAGGGTCTCGGGATCGGCGTAGTAGTTGCCCTCGCCGTGGGCGACGCAGACGTCGATGACCTGCCGCTCACCGTAGGCGCGGGTGAAGGCGGTGTCGGTGCGCTCGACCCGCAGCAACTGCCGGTGGCAGATGAAGCGGCGGTTGACGTTGCGCATCAGCACGCCCGGCAGCAGGCCGGATTCGCACAGGATCTGGAAGCCGTTGCAGATCCCGAGCACGAGGCCGCCGCGGGCGGCGTGGGCCCGCACCGCGTCCATGGCGTTGGCCCGGCCCGCGATGGCGCCGCAGCGCAGGTAGTCGCCGTAGGAGAACCCGCCCGGCAGCACCGCGAGGTCGGTGCCGGCCGGCAGCGCGGTCTCGGCGTGCCACACCCGCGAGACCTCGGCCCCGGCCTGGCGCAGGGCCCGCACGACGTCGCCGTCGCGGTTCGAGCCCGGGAAGACGATGACGGCGGCCTTCATCACGCGATCTCGACCCGGTAGTTCTCGACCACGGTGTTGGCGAGCAGCCGGTCGCAGGCCGCCTTCACGGTCGCCTCGGCCTCGGCCCGGTCGGCGGCCTCGACCTCGACCTCGAAGAACTTGCCCTGGCGCACCCCGGCGATGCCGGCGATGCCGAGGGAGCGCAGGGCCCCCTCGATCGCCTTGCCCTGCGGGTCGAGGACGCCGTTCTTCAGGGTGACGGTGACGCGCGCTTTCATCGGCCAGACCTTCGGCGAAAGACAATGTTCATCAGGCGATAGTTCGGAACGTACCGGGAGGCAACGCCGGGGAGCGCAGTCCTGCGGGCACCCGGGCAAACCGTGCTAGAGACGCGCCCCGACCCGCCTGCCGAGCCCGCTCCCCGTGCCGCTCTCCCTCCCGCCCGCTCCGGTCCTCCGCGTGAGCCGGCTCTCGATCCTCGCGCGCCTGTCGGTGCTGGCGCTGGCGCTCACCGTGCCGATCCTGGTCTTCGCCGGAGTGCTGCTGTGGCAGTACGGCGCGGAGTCGCGCCGGCATCTCGAGCGCGAGGCCGACAACCGCGCCCGGGCCGCCGCCGCGACCCTCGACCAGGACGTCGCCGGGCTGATCGCCACCCTGGAGACCCTCGGTCTCGCCGGCTCGCTCCAGCGCGGCGACCTCGCGGCCTTCCGGGCGCAGACGGCGGCGCTCAGGCAGCGCACCGGCCTCGACGCGCTGCTGCGCGCCCCCGACGGCACGGTCCTGGCCGGGGAGCCGGAGGCCGGGGCCGGCCGCCTCGACGGCGCCGACCGCGCCGCCCTCGACGGGCGCCGGGCCGTGGTCTCGGACGTGCTGCGGACCGATCCGCCCGAGGCGTCGCGCTTCCGCATCGTCTCGCCGGTCCTGCGGGCGGGCACCGGCGAGGTCCTGTACCTGCTGGCGCTGGACCTGCCGGTGGAGCGCCTGCGCACCCTGCTCCTCGCCGACGGCCTGCCGGCGTCCTGGGTCGCGACGGTGTTCGACAGCGGCGACCGGATCCTCGCCCGCACCCGCGCCCCGGACCTCTACGTCGGCAGCCTCGTGCCCCGGAGCCTGCGCGAGCGCGCCACCGGGAGCGGCGGAAGCTGGAGCGGCGACTCGATGGAGGGAGAGCCGGTCTTCGTTACCTACGCCCGGGCCCCGCGCTCGGGCCTGCGGGTCGCGGTCGGCGTGCCGTTCGAGGCCCTGACGGCGCCGGTCCGGGCCTCGGTGCTGTGGTTCGTCGGCCTCGGCCTCGCCCTCGCGGCGCTCGCGGTCGCCCTCGCCCTCGCGGTCGCCCGGCACATCGCCGCTCCCCTGCGCGGGCTCGCCGCCCAGGCCGTCGCCCTCGGGCGCGGCGAGGCGGTCAGGCCGCTCGCCGACGTGCCGGCCGAGATCGAGGCGGTGAGCGCCGAACTGGCCCGTGCGGCGCAGCTCCAGCGCGACCGCGCCGCCGAGCGCGAGCGCGCCGCCGCCACCCTGCGCGAGGAGACCCAGCGCCTCGAAGTCATGAACCGGGTCGGCCTCGCGCTCAGCAGCGAACTCGACCGGCAGCGCCTCGGGCAGGCGGTGATCGAGGCGGCGACGCGGCTCACCGGCGCGGCCTACGGCGCGCTGTTCGAGCGCGTCCCGGCGAGCGTCGACGCGCCCGAGCGCTGGCACCTGCTCAGCCTCGCCGGGGCGCCGCTGGAGAGCTTCACCCGCTTCGGGCTGCCCCGCGCCACCGGCCTGTTCGCCCCGACCTTCCGGGCCGACGGCCCGGTTCGCAGCGACGACATCCTGGCCGACCCGCGCTACGGCAGCCTCGGCGGCATGCCGCAGGGCCACCTGCCGGTGCGCAGCTACCTCGCCCTGCCGGTGGTCTCGCGCACCGGCACCACGCTCGGCGCGCTGCTGTTCGGCCATCCCGAGCCGCGCCGCTTCGGCGACCGCGAGCAAACCCTCGTCGCCGGCCTTGCCGGGCAGGCGGCGGTCGCCCTCGACAACGCCGCCCTGTTCGAGTCGGTGCGCCGCTCGCAGGACCGCTTCGCCGCCGCCGTGCAGGCGGTGCGCGGCGTGCTGTGGACCAACGACGCGGGCGGCCGGATGGCCGGCGACCAGCCCGGCTGGAGCGCGCTCACCGGCCAGGGGCCCCAGCAGTACCGCGGCTACGGCTGGGCCGAGGCGGTCCATCCCGACGACCGCGCCGCCTCGGTCGAGGCGTGGAACGCCGCCGTCGCCGGCCGGCGGCTGTTTGCCCACGAGCACCGGGTGCGGCGCCACGACGGGATCTGGCGCACCTTCGCCATCAAGGCGGTGCCGGTGGTCGAGCCCGACGGCACGCTCCGCGAATGGGTCGGCGTCCACACCGACATCACCGAGCAGCGGGCGGCCGAGGCGGCCCTGCGCGAGTCCAACGACGAGATCCAGCGCTACGCCTACATCGTCAGCCACGACCTGCGCGCGCCGCTCGTCAACATCATGGGCTTCACCAGCGAGATCGAGGCGAGCCGCGGCGACATCGCGGCGGCGCTCGCCGGCCACCCGGAGGCCGGGCGGATCGACGCCGACCTCGCCGAGTCCCTCGGCTTCATCAAGGCGGCGATCACCAAGATGGACGGCCTCATCAACGCGATCCTGCGGCTGTCGCGGGAGGGCCGGCGCAGCTTCCATCCCGAGCCCCTCGACATGACGGCGGTGATGCACGACCTCGCCGACGCCCAGCGCCATCAGGCCGCGGCGGCCGGCGCGAGCGTCGAGATCGGCCCGCTGCCGGAGATCGTCGCCGACCGGGTCGCGGTCGGGCAGATCTTCGGCAACCTGCTCGACAACGCGATCAAGTACCTCGAGGACGGCCGGCCCGGCCGCATCGCGGTCACGGGCGCGGTGGTCGAGGGACAGGCGGTGTTCCGGGTCGCCGACAACGGCCGCGGCATCGCGGCCTCCGACCACGCCCGGGTGTTCGAGCTGTTTCGACGCTCGGGCCGGCAGGACCGGCCGGGCGAGGGCATCGGGCTCGCCCATGTCCGCACTCTGGCCCGGGCGCTGGGCGGCCAGATCGACCTTGCCTCGGTCGTTGGGGCTGGTACGACGTTCACCGTGACGCTCCCGCTGCGCCAGCCCTGAGCAGAGCGGCTCCGTGCAGCCCTGCCCGGGTTTTCCCCCGTGGCATTCCTCGCCGGAACGGTGACGGTTCCGGCGAATGGTGCTTAGATCCTGCCCGGTCCGGACGCGGTCCGCACCGAAGGAGATCCCCGTGCAGCCCGTGCACATCGTGATGGTCGAGGACGACGAGGGCCACGCCCGCCTGATCGAGCGCAACATCCGCCGGGCGGGGGTCAACAACCCGATCGAGCCGTTCCGCGACGGCACCTCGGCGCTCGCCTACCTGCTCGGGCCCGACGGCAGCGGGCAGGTCCATGCCGGCCGGCCGCTGCTGATCCTGCTCGACCTCAACCTGCCCGACATGACCGGGGTCGACATCCTGCAGGCGGTGAAGTCGAACCCGCACCTGCGCCGCTCGCCGGTGGTGATCCTCACCACCACCGACGACCAGCGCGAGATCCAGCGCTGCTACGACCTCGGCTGCAACGTCTACATCACCAAGCCGGTCAACTACGAGGGCTTCGCCAACGCGATCCGCCAGCTCGGCCTGTTCTTCTCGGTGATGCAGGTCCCGGAGACCGCGTGACCGGCCCCGCCGCCCCGCCGCCGGTCCGCGTCCTCTACGTCGACGACGATCCCGGCCTCGCGCGTCTCGTCGCCCGGACGCTGACGGCGCGGGGCTGCGCGGTGGAGCACGCGGCCGACGGCGGGACCGGGCTCGCCCGCCTCGGCGCCGGCGGGATCGACGTCGTCGCCCTCGACCACCACATGCCGGGCGAGACCGGCCTCGACCTGCTCGCCCGCATCCGCACCCTGCCCGACCCGCCCCCGGTCGTCTACGTCACCGGCTCGGAGGACAGCCGGGTCGCGGTCGCCGCGCTCAAGGCCGGCGCGGTCGACTACGTGTTCAAGGACATCCACGGCCATTTCCGCGACCTGCTGGCCGAGGCGGTGGCGACCGCCGTGCAGCAGGACCGCCTGCGCCGGGAGAAGGAGCGCGCCGAGGCCGAGGTGCGCGAGGCCCGCGACCGGGCCGAACTGCTCCTGCGCGAGGTCAACCACCGGGTCGCCAACAGCCTCGCCCTGGTGGCGGCCCTGGTGCGGATGCAGGGCAACGCCGTCGCCGACCCCGCCGCCCGCGCCGCCCTGGAGGAGACCCAGGCCCGCATCACCGCCATCGCGGGCATCCACCGGCGCCTCTACACCTCCGACGACGTCCGGATCGTGGCGATCGACGCCTATCTGGCGAGCCTCGTCGAGGAGCTCGACGCGGCGATGAACGCCAGCGGCCGTCGCCACCACATCCGCCTCACCGCCGACGCGGTCGAGGTCGCCACCGACAAGGCGGTCTCCCTCGGGGTCGTCGTCACCGAACTCGTCACCAACGCCTACAAGTACGCCTATCCGGACGGCGTGACCGGCGAGATCCGGGTCGCCGTCCTGCGCGAGGGCGAGGCCCTGCGCCTCGCGGTCGAGGACGACGGGGTCGGCTGGCACGGCACCGGCACGCCCCGCGGCACCGGCCTCGGTTCGCGCATCATCCGGGCGATGGCGTCCAACCTGCGCTCCGAGGTGCGCTACCTCGCCGACCGCAAGGGCACCGCCGCGACCCTGCTGGTGGCCCTGTAGCGGCGGCGTCGCGGGGGCCCCCCGACCTGCATTCTCGATTTCCGTAACCGGTCCTTAACGTCGATTTGCTGGTCCGCCCGGGCGTTAAGAGTCCGGAAGGGGTGCGGGCGCGATTCTGCGGACGTCATCGCGTGCAATGGACCCGTTCGATGCTCGAGATCCGCAGTCTGACCGCGGCGGTCTCTCCCACCCTCATCGAGGCGGAGGGGCAGGGATCGCCCATGCCCGCCCGTCGCGAGCCTCCCGAGAGCCCGCCCCTGGAGCCGGCGGTGACGCTCGACCTCAGCCCCGAGGCCAGGCGCTCCGCCTCCCAGGCGACCGAGGCGGCCGCGACGGCGCAGGCCCGCTACCGGCGCGACCCGGACACCCGCCAGATGGTGTTCCAGGTCGTCGACCCGACCTCGGGCAACGTGGTCGACCAGTTGCCGTCCGAGGCGGTGCTGCGGGCGCGCACCTACGCCCGCGAATCCGAGGCGCAGCAGACGACCGAGATCGGCACCACGGTGGCCCGGACGGCCTGAGCGGTCCGGGACCTCGTCGCGGCAAGCCGCGGTGTCCGGGATCCGGCGCCGGGGGGTTTCGGCGTGGGCGTTACCCGCCGGGAGCGGCTGTCAGGGGGCTCCCGCTCGGGCTATCGTCGACACGCCTCTCTCGATGATGCGCTGGTTCGCTCCTCTCCCCGCGGGCGGCAGGGCTGTCCAGGGAAAATAAGGAGCGCATCTCCCCTCTCCCGAGTGGGAGAGGGGAGATGCGCTTGATTCTAAACGGAATTTTCCCCTGACAGCCGTGCCGCAAGCGGAGCTAGGAGCACCCGCCCGCCGCGGCACCGCACGCGCCCCTTCACGGATTCCCGCGCAGGCCCGTCGCCAGTTCGCGGTTGATGCTGATGAGGGCGGTGAGCTTGTCGCGGTCGGGCTCGACCATCGCGTCGAGGGTGCGGGTGAGCACGAAGGCGCCGAGATGGGCCATCGAGGTCTTGAGTTCCTCCGGCAGCGGCGCGTCCGGCTCGGTCGCCGCGGTGGCGAGGATGGTCCAGACCTTCTGGTTGAATCCGAGCGCCTCGTTGACCGCCGGCAGCGGTTGCGGCCAGTTGTCCTGGATCGCCTGGAGGCGGGCGGCCGCCTTGATCAGCACGGCGGCCTCGGCCTCCCGCGGCGTCAGCACGGTCTGCGACACCCGGGCGTAAGCGCTCGCACCGTAGCTCATCGTCGGGTCTCCTGGCGGCCACCCGGGCCTCGGGCGGCGTTTGTCGCACGCGAGCGTTAAGCGTCGGTTGTGAACCTCGCCCTATGCCCACGCCATGAACAGGTCGCGGTTCGAGGCTTGCATGAGGGTCCCTGTCGCAGCGGAAGGTCCGGCCGGCGGATTCCGGCCCGCGCGCCGCCGTGCCGGCACGACCTGCCCCGAAACCGCTCAGATGTCGTCCCAAGGACCGGCCACTATGCTGAACTTCGTCATCGGTGCCGTCGCGGGCGCCCTCATGGCGGCCGTGGCGACGATCGCGGCCCTGCGCAATCCCGACGTCCAGCTCCGCATGGGGCTGGTCCAGCCCGCGCCGGTGATCCTCCCGTTGCGCCGGCCCGAGCCCGCCTGCCCGCCGGCCGCCCAGGCCGGGACCGGCGCGCCGCCGACGATCGGCCATCCCGACCTGCTGTTCTCCCGACGCCGGTTCTGGTCGGTGACGCCGTAGAAACGACAGCGGCTCCGCCGTCCCCCTCGCGGGCGGGGACGGCGGAGCCGCTGTCGTCGTGGTCCTCGGGGTCGCGACCGCCCGCCCGGGCGTCGCGCTCAGACGGCGCTGAGCAGGAACATCACCACCGTGGTCGCCGCGGTGGAGCCGAGGAAGCCGCACAGGGCGGCGGTGAACGAATGGGCCGCCGGCTTGACGTCGAGGCGGTGGGCGTCGGTGGAAGCGTGGGTCATGGCGGTGTCCTCGTCGGATCCAGTCAAATCGTGGAAGTCTTGATGACGGGTATACGCGCCGGCCGGCGTGCGCCGGCGCACCCGGTTAATCACAGCGGAAGAAGCGCTTCTCGCTGCGGATCGAGCGCTGGGCGCTCTTGATGTCGATCGACGCGACGCCGAGGCCGCAATCCTCGAACGCGTCGCGGGCCTCGTCGTAGCGGTCCTCGGCGTCGCCGAGGTTGTCGCAGACCCGGTCGCGGTCGCCGGTCCGGGCGTCCTGACGGGCCTGGAACCGCAGGGCGGCGGCCTCGTCGAGCTTGCGCTGGGCGCCGGAGCAGACCGGCTGGGCGAAGGCCGTGCCCGCCGCGAGGATGAGGATCGCGGCGAGGGCAGGGCGCAACAGGGCTGTGCCGTGCAAAAGCGGCATCGCTGCACTCTCGAACAAGATGTGGGTGGCGCGGCGTTCCGGGTTGACTTGGAGATCCGGGGGCGCCGCTCGCTGTCGTGTTCGAGGAACGTCGCCGTGCGGCTCAGGTTCCCGGGCGATGTTCCGGGTGACTCAGCCTGCGGTTGTACGGCGGCGGCGCGAGGCCAGGATCGTCGCCAGGGTCACCGGCCGGAAATCCCAGGCATCGACGCCGACGTCGAACTGGCGCGGGACCGGCTTGAGCTTGCCGTGCGAGTGGCCGTGCAGGTCGACGACGCCGCGTCCCATGCGGTTCCAGGTCCGGAAGGCGTAGTGGCACAGCACCAGCCGGCTGCCCTCGACCTCGATCTCGGCGTAATGCGCCACCGAGGCCCAGCCCGGGGCCGCGAGGGTCGCCGGACCGTCGTTGTTGCCGACGATGAGGTGCTTCTCGCCGTGCAGGCCGGCGAGCAGGTCCGCGACCCGGGCCGGCGGGGGGCCGAGGGCGAAGTCGCCGAGATGCCACACCGTGTCGCCCTCGGCGACGGTCCCGTTCCAGCGTTCGACCAGCGCGGCGTCGTGCTCGGCGAGGTCGGCGAAGGGGCGCCGGTCGATGCGCAGCACCCGCGGGTCGCCGAAATGGGTGTCGCTGGTGAAGTACACGGTCATACGATTTCCGATCGATCGCTTCTGGCGATCCCTGCGGGATCGCTTCGCGATGCGGAAATCGGCTTCGCTCATGCGCCGCGCAGGCTTCGATACGGTTTTTTTGGACTGATCGTCCAAAAAATCCGCATCGTGGCGCGTCCCGGGATCCGAATCCCGGGACAACACTGCGCTGCGGCGGGCGTTCGCCTACTGGAAGCGCAGCGGCACCGAGAAGCTCTGCTGCGCCCGGGTGACGCCCTCGGGCGCCGGCGGCATCGAGCCCGAGGTGGCCGCCAGCGCCGCGGCGTCGAGGGCGCCGTTGCCGCTGCTGCCGGCGAGCGAGGCGCTGAGCACGCGGCCGGACTTGGACACGGTGAAGCGGATCGAGACCGTGCCGCCGACCCCGGAGTGACGGACGCGGCTGCGGATCGTCGAGGTGATCATCGAGCCCCAGGCCCGCAGCAGGTTGGGCTCGTTCGACGAGGCCGCGGCGGCACCGGCCGATTCCTGGCGCGACGCATAGGCGGTGGTCCGGCGCTCCTGCCGCTCGGTGACCGAGCGCTCCCGCGCCGCGGCGGGCTTCGGCTTCTCGTGCTTGACCTCCTTGACCGGCTTGGGCGGCGGCGGCTTGCGCACGACCTTCGGCGGCTTTGGTGTCTCCTGCGGCTTGACCTCGCGGGCGACCACGGCCGGCGGCGGCGGCGCGACCGGCGCGAGGGCGTTGGTCGAGGTGATGACCTGCTCCTCGGGCAGCGGCACCGCCTCGGTCACCGTCTCGGGCGGCGCGGTCTCGGCCGGGGTCTCCTCCGGCTCGTCGAGGGGGGCGGTCTGCAGCTCGGTGTGCTGGACCTCGGTCGGCGTCTGGGTCTGGGTCTCGACCGGCGGCGCGGTCGGCTCCTCCGGCGGCTTGTCGGCGATGACCTCGGCCGGCGGCGGAACGTCCTCGACCTGGCGCGCCTCGTTCGGCTCGGAGACCTCGCCGGGAGCGGGGGCGAGGTCGATGGTGATCTCGTTCTCGCCCGGGGTCGGCGCACCGGCGCGCCACAGGGCGAGGGCGCCCAGCGCGCCGGCATGCAGCAGGAAGGCGACCAGGAAGGCGGCGGCGAGGCCGGAGCCGGATCCAGGCGGCTGCGGCCCCTCGGTGGTGGTGGTCAGGCTCGACATCGGGCTCTAGCGGGCGGGGGTGGGGACGGGGGCGCCGGAGGGCGCGTTGGCGACGAGCGAGACCTTGCCGAAGCCGGCCCGGCCGACGACGCCCATCACCTCCATCACCTTGCCGTAGGCCACGTCCTTGTCGCCGCGCACCAGCACGGTCTGGTTCGGGTCCTCGGCGGCGAGCGCCTTGAGGCGGGCGAGCGCGGCGTCGCCCTCCGGCAGCGGCTCCTTGGCGAGGAACGCGTGCCCGTCCTTGTCGACCGACACCACGACGGGCTTCTTCGATTCCGAGGTCTTGGCCGCGGCGGTCTTCGGCAGTTGCACCGGCACGCCGACGGTCATGAGCGGCGCCGCGACCATGAAGATGATCAGCAGCACCAGCATCACGTCGACCATCGGGGTGACGTTGATCTCGGAAACCGGCACCGCCTCGAACTCGTCGTCGGCCGCGCCGCCCGCCTGCAGCGGTCCCATGCCCATCTGGATCTCCCGGGGGTCTGAACGGAACGGCCGGACCGTGGTCCGGTCCGGCGGGATGCGGAAGGGGAGGGGGTCCCGCCTCCGGGGGCCGCGGCTACTCGGCGGCGGCGCTGCGGTGGTGCAGGGCCCGGTCGCGGGCGAGGCGGTTGCCGAGCGTGCCGATGCCGGCGACGAAGGAGGACTGGATCTTGCCGAGGTCGCCCGACAGCTTGTTGTAGGCGATGACCGCCGGGATCGCGACGACGAGGCCGATCGCGGTGGCGAACAGCGCCTCGGCGATGCCGGGCGCCACGACCGCGAGGCTGGTGTCCTGGCTCTTCGCGATCGACGAGAACGAGTTCATGATGCCCCACACCGTGCCGAACAGGCCGATGAACGGGGCGGCCGAGCCGGCGGTGGCGAGCAGCGGCAGGCCGACCTGGAGGCGCTTGACCTCCAGGGTCAGGGCGGCGCGCATCGCCCGCTCGATCCGCTCGCGGCGCTCGGCCCGGCTCTCGGTCGGATCCTGGTCGCGCCACGCCTCCTGGGCGGCGGCCACCACCCGGGCGGCGAGGCCCGAGCGCGCCTCCTCCAGGCTGCCGCCGCTCGCCGCGACGCGGCCGAACAGCCGCGCCTGCCGGCGGGCGGCGGCGAGGCGCACGATCTTCTCGACGATCACGGTCCAGCACGCCACCGAGGCGACGACGAGGAGGATCATCACCCCCTTCACGATCGGGTCGGCCTGCAGGAACAGGCCGATGAAGGAGAAGTCGTGGGCGGCCGCGGCGGCGGCCGCGTCGGGAGCGGTGGTGGGATCCATGGGGGTCTCTCGGGGGTTCGGGCGGCGGGCGCTCAGCGGACGAAGGGGGCGGCGCCCTTGGCGGAGGCCGGCTCGATGCGCTCGAGGCAGGTCTCGCGGGTCAGGTCGCCGCCCTCGCAGGCGGCGACGTCGTTGAGCAGGACCCGGCCGACCTTGGCGCAGGGAGTGGGCGCGATCTCGAACTGGCGCAGCACGGTCTTGCGCGCCACCACCGGGCCGAGTTCGACGAGCGCGCGCTTCTGCGCCACGCCGTCGTCGTCGAAGGCGTAGAGGTCGAGCTTGAGCGACTTGATCGCCCCGCCCTTGCCGTTCTCGACCATCATGGTCGCCTGGCAGGTCTCGCCGGTGGTGCTGAGCTTGTTGAGCTCGATCCGCAGCGGGGTCTCGGCGGCCTGCGCCAGGGCCGAGGCCAGCAGCACGACGGAGAGCACGAGGCAGAACAGCAGGTCCAGGGCGAGGTGCCCGATGCGGGCGCGGTACCAGGGCAGACCTTGGGTGAACACAGCCGTCGCTCCTTCTCGTCTCGTCGCGGTGGTGCCCGACCGGCCCCGCCGACGCGCCGCGCCGCCGGGATCGGCCCTGCGGGTCCGGATCCAGGCGTCGGCGGCGTGCATTCGCGATTCCCGGCGATTCTCGCGCGGTGGATGGGGCGGCCGGACCAGTCCGCGAAGTGGACGTTCCGTCGCCGGATGCGGCGATGCACTATCGCGGGAGGCGCCGGCGAATCAAGTGATCGAACAAAATTCAGAGCTGTTCCAAAGTGTTACTTGAGCTCGGCCGTATCGGCGTGCGGTCTTCCGGCGAACCCTGCGCCTCGGCGGCGCGGCGCGTCCGGCCGGATGCGTGCCGCGCGCGAAAATCCCGTCCGCGGCTGGACTTGCTCTAGGCGTTGCCGGTGTTGCGCCCTAAGGAACAGGTCGACGCCAAGGACGCAATGGGAACACGCAATGGCAAGTGACGATACGCTCGCGCAGGCTCTCGCCGACGTCAGCGAGCAGCGAGCGGCCCTCGAAGCCGAGTACGAGCGCATCAGCATGGAGCTGACGAAGCTGCGTCAGGCCGAGGCCGCCCTGCGGGCCATCGTCGAGAACACGCCGCTGTCCCAGGCGCAGATCCCGTCCCTGCCGGGCCTCGGCACCGAGGGCGGCCGCGGATCGCGGCGCGGCAGCCGCGGCCCGCGGGCGAACTCGGCCAAGGGCCGGCTGCGCCAATTGCTGCAGGAGGCCGGACCGCAGGGGCTGACCCCGGCCCAGATCATGCGGGCGCTGCCGGACGCCTCCCCGGCGACGGTGAACGCCTATCTCAGCGCGATGACCGGCGGCGGCGAGTTGCGGCGGGTCGACGACTTCTACGTCTTCACCCGGGGCCCGGATTCCGGCGCCTCCGAGAACGCCGCGTCGGACTCGTCCGACGCCTCCGACGACGAGTAGGACGCCGGGCGGACGCCCGGCATGGGACCCGTCCGACGCCTCCGACGACGAGTAGGACGCCGGGCGGACGCCCGGCATGGATTTCGAGGCCGTTCGTCCGAGAACCGGACCCTCCGGCGCAAACCCGGCGCGTCGATCGGACCGCTGCGGGTTTGACAGCGGGCCGGCCAGGGCGGATCCTCCATGATGTGGACGGCATGCCCACATTGTGGACCGTCCGGAGGACAACCCGATGAGCGACGCCGCTCCACCCCTCGATCCCGCCGCCGGCCTCGACGCGGCGACGCTGAAGCGGATGCCCTACCAGCACCCCCAGCCGGCCGGGATCCTGCCCGACCTCGTGGTCGCGCCGGCGATCCCGCAGGACGAGCGCATCTGGGTGCCGCAGGCCGAGAACGTGTGGTTCCGGCCGCTCTGCCTCAACGTGGGGGGCGGCTACTGGATGAACCTGCTGCGGGTGCGCAAGTCCGGCATCCTCAGCCGCCACCGCCATCCCGGGCCGGTCCACGCCTTCGTGCTGAAGGGAAGCTGGCGCTACCTCGAACACGACTGGGTCGCCACCGAGGGCTCCTACGCCTTCGAGCCGCCGGGCGAGACCCACACCCTCGTGGTCGACGAGGGCGTCGAGGAGATGATCACCTACTTCCAGGTCAACGGCTGCATGTACTACGTCGACCCGTGGGGCCGGCACACCGGCTACGAGGACGTCTTCACCAAGATCGAGATGTGCCGCAAGCACTACGACGCGGTCGGCCTCGGCGCCGACTACGCCGACCGGTTCGTCCGATGACCTTCCGGCCCGACCTGCTCGCCGGCCGCACCGCGATCGTCACCGGCGGCACCACCGGGATCGGCGCCGGCATCGCCGAGGCGCTCGCCGGCCTCGGCGCCCGGGTGATCGCCGCCGGGATCGAGGCCGGGGCCTATCGCGCTCCGGCCGGCCTCGACGTCGCGCCCCGCGAGCTCGACGTCACCGACGAGGCCGGGGTCGCTTCGCTGGTCGAGTCCTGCCCGCGCATCGACGTCGTGGTGAACTGCGCCGGCATCATCCGGCGGGTCGAGGAGCACCGGCTCGACGTGTTCGAGCGGGTGCTGGCGGTGAACCTCACCGGCACGATGCGGGTCTGCACCGCCGCGCGGCCGAAGCTCGCGGCGAGCGGCGGCTGCATCGTCAACACCGCCTCGATGCTGTCGTTCTTCGGCGGCAGCCTCGTGCCGGCCTACAGCGCCAGCAAGGGCGCGGTGGCCCAGCTCACCAAGTCCCTCGCCCTCGCCTACGCCCCCGACGGGATCCGGGTGAACGCGGTCGCGCCGGGCTGGATCGCCACGCCCCTGACCCGGGCGCTCCAGGACGACCCGGCGCGGTCGCAGCCGATCCTCGCCCGCACGCCCCTCGGCCGCTGGGGCACGCCCGGCGACGTGGCCGGGGCGGTGAGCTTCCTCGTCAGCCCGGCGGCGTCCTTCATGACCGGGGTGATCCTGCCGGTCGACGGCGGCTACCTGGTCGCCTGAGCGCGATGCCGCCCGACCCGACCGGTGATCCGCCGCGGGCCGAGGTGCCGGGCACGGCGGCGTTCGGCAAGTTCATGCGCGTGCTCCAGGCGGTGGCCGACGGGCCGGGCGAGGCCACCGTCGCCCGGCTCGCCCTCGCCACCGGCCTGCCGCGGCCGACCGTGCACCGCATCGCCGCCGCCCTGGTGGCCGAGGGCCTGCTCGGCGAGGACGGGCAAGGCCGCCTGCATCTCGGGCCCCGGCTGGTCAGCCTCGCCTTCCGGGCCCGGGACGGCTCGCCCCTGCGCGCGGTGGCGGGCGGGCCGCTCCTGCGCCTGCGCGACGCCCTCGACGAGACGGTGCATCTCGCCGAGCACGACCGCGGCGAGATGGTCTACCTCGACAAGCTGGAGAGCCGCCGCGCCGTCCGGATGGCCTCGCGCATCGGCACCCGGGTGGCGCTGCACGCGACCGCGGTCGGCAAGGCGTGGCTCGCGGCCCTCGCCGAGGCCGACCTCGCGCCGCTGCTCGCCCGCGCCGCCCTGACGCCGCGCACGCCCCACAGCCTCGTCGATCCCGACCGGCTGCGCGCCGAGATCGCCCGCACCCGCGACCGCGGCTATGCCCTCGACCGGCAGGAGAACGAGCTGGAGATCTGCTGCTACGGCCGGGCCCTGCGGGGTCCGCGGGGGCGGGTGCTCGGCTGCATCAGCGTCAGCATGCCGACCTACCGCTTCGAGGCGACCGACCGCGACGCGGTGCTGGCGGCGATGCAGGTCTGCGCCGAGGAGGTGGCGCGGGCGGCGGGGGCGTAGGGACCTGCGCCGGGGCGGAAACGCCGCCGCGCCGGACGGAACGTCCATGGGCCGTCATCATCCACCGATCACACGGTTCTCCGGCGAAAATCGTCAAGAAAAAATCTCAAGAACCGATGTTCAGGAATCGAACGACCCGTCGAGGCCGCAATCTTTTTCCCGAGTGCCTTGCTATCCATCGGCAGGGGGCCCATACTCCATAAATCGATTTTTGGCCGGACGACCGGGCCTCTTCGCCCTGCACGCGGGGCGCACGCTCCCCCACCCTTCCCAAATTTATCGATCACTCGAGGCTTGGCCGCACTGATCGTGCGTCAGGCTCAGCGTACACCTATGGATTCAAGGACACGATCATGAACGTCGGCACCGTGAAGTGGTTCAACGGCCAGAAGGGCTTCGGTTTCATTCAGCCGGACGACGGCGGCAAGGACGTGTTCGTCCACATCTCCGCCGTCGAGCGTTCGGGCATGCAGACGCTGTCGGAAGGCCAGAAGGTCTCGTACGAGATGGAGACCGACCGCCGCAGCGGCAAGCAGTCCGCCGGCAACCTGCGGGCGGCCTGATCTCCCGACAGACACCGGCGGGGCCGCCTCCGTAGGCGGGACGGCCTCCCGGACGCCTTCCGGCGGGATGCGATCGGACGACGATCGCGTTCCGCGAGGGCCGCAGCAGGATCGGCACGCATCGCGATGCCCGTGCCGGTCTGCCTCGTGCCTACGACAATCATGGCATGTTCAGGAACAGATTTTGAATTTTTCCTTTGTGACGACTGAGACGGTACCCGCTCCGACGATGGAGCCCGCCACCTTCCGGGTGCGGCGGCTGTGGCAGCAGACCGACGCCAAGCGTCTCGACGTCAGCCATCTGATCGACCGGACCTACGGCTACCACTCGGAACGGGAACTGCGCTGGCATCTCGCCGACCGGTTCGCGAGCCCCGTCCGCTCGCTCACCGTCAGCCGGCTCTAGCCGATGGCCAGCTTCCAGGACGTCTCCCTCGGCGACCGGCTGACATCCTCCGGCAGCGCCCGGGACGCCATGCTGCTGCGCTTCAAGGCGCGGCCCGCCGGCGACGACCCGGCGGTGGCGGCACGACGGGCCGCGCGGCGGTTGGCCGGCGAAGCACGCCATCGTCGTTTGACCGAGCGCGACGCCGCGCGCCGGGCGGAAGCCGCCCGCACCGAGGCCGAAGCGCTTCGCCTGCGCGAGCGGGAGGAAGCCGACCGGGCGCGCGACGCGGCCGAGGCCATCGCCCGCGCGGGCGCGCTCGAAGCCGAGCAGAAGGCCGCCCGCGACGCCCGCTACGCCGCCCGCAAGGCCCGGCGGCGCGCCTGACGCCTCGCACGGCCGGGGCCGATTCCCCGGCCGGCCCCGACGAAGGACACCGAGCCCATGCAACACAAGTTCAAGCTGCACCAGCAGGTGCAACTCGTCCGGCCCGGAGTGTCGGACAGCCAGGCGGTGAGCGCCGGCATCTTCGAGATCGTGCGCCTGATGCCGGAGGACCGGAGCGGGGAAGCGTCCTACCGCATCCGCTCCCGGATGACGGAACGGGCGGTCCGCGAGAGCGAGATCGTCGTCGTCTCGTAGCCTGTTTGAGCGATGGTCCATCGTATTTATCGCGCGAAGCACCCCTTTCCCGGACGACTGAAGCGATAGCGGAAGGAGATCCGGGATCCAGACGTCAGATGTGCCGCGAAGCGGCTCCGTGTGCCGGCACTGTCGCTGCATATGGACGCTTCGCGACTTCTTGTGCTGGATCCCGGATCTCCTTCCACTGCGTTCCAGTCGTCCGGGAAAGGGGGAGCTTTTTCTTTAGATCGAGAGTCAAACAGGCTCTCGTAGCGACCCGCCTGCCGGAGGATCGCACGGCGGAACGCGTCTCCGATCCCGTCCGGCTGCGAAAGCAAAGCCTCGTCCTTGTTCTGCCGATCCGGCGACATCGACGCGATTCCGCTGTTCCACGCGCAAGAAGCTGCTAGACTGCGACCGGTCCAGCGCAGGTGAATGCCGTGACGGATCGCTCGATCGAACTCGACGAACGACGCGGGACGGCGGCCCGGAAAGCCAGCAATCCTGCGCTGCGAGCACTCGGGCGCGAAGGCGCAGCACGACGCCCTGGCGGCGCGCCGGCGCGACCTCGAAACCGTCCTGTTCGAGGCGGCGGGGTGGCCCGAGGCCGACGGGACGGCGCGCGACCTGCCCGAACGCTTCGCGGCCTCGCCGTCCTGCGACGACCCTCGCCTGCAGAGCATGGTCGCCGCCGTTCTCGCCGACTTCACCCGCCTGACCTCGGCCGGTCGATCCCGACCGGCGCGATCCAGGCAATCCGGACGAGCCAGGAGAGCCCCATGAGCGGAGATCGCAAGCGCGGCAATCGCGAGGTGAAGAAGCCGAAGCAGAAGGCGCCGAAGACCATCGCGGCCGCCCCGAGCACCAAGGGGCTGGCGACCGAGAAGGCCGGCACGAAGCGCTGACGGCATTCCCAATGGGTCTGGCGGGACGGGCGGGCCCTACCGTTTGCCCGCCGGCGCCGTGATGTCCGGCCGCTCGGGGTTGATCGGCAGCGTGGGCACGACCCTGTCGGCCGGCGGAGTCGGGCCGACCTCGGGCGCCGGAATCGCCGAGACGTCGCGAGCGCCCTCGACCCGGGTGGTGACGGCGGAATCCGGCGGCTGGCGCTCGCGGCCGGTGAGGACCCGGAACACCGTGCCGACATCGGCGAGCGCCGCGCCGAGGCGGTCGCGGCGGTCGGCGGTCGGGTCGGCGATCGAGACCGTCGCGGTCATGCCGGCGACCAGCGGCACGCCCTGCGGCACCTGCTCGATGCGGATGCGCACCGGCACCCGCTGGGCCAGCCGCACCCAGGTATAAACCGGGTCGACGTTCGGCAGCCCCTGCGTGCTCGCCGCGGCGTTGGCGGTGGCGATGCCGCGGGTGATGCTCTCGACCCGGCCGCGAATCGGCTCGGCATAGCCCATCAGCGCCACCTCGGCCTCGGCGCCGAGGCGGATGCGCGCCATCTTGGTCTCCTCGAAATAGCCGTCGATCCAGTACGAATCGGCATCGACCACCGAGATGTTGGCCGTGCCTGCGCTGGCGTAGTTGCCGACCCGCAGCAGCAGGTTGGTGACGTAGCCGTTGACCGGGCTCCTCACCTCGGTGCGCTCCAGGTTGACCTTGGCCTGGGCGAGCTGGGCCTGGGCCGAGGCGTAGGCGGCCTCGGCGATCTTGGCGGTGCCGGCATATTGCTGCTTCTCCTCGACCGAGGTCGAGACCGTGGTCAGCGCCTCGCGCCGGGCCGCTTGGGCGCGCTTGACCTGGAGGTCGGCGGCGCGGTTCTCGACCTCGGCCTTGGCGCTGTCGAGGGAGACCTGGAAGTCGAAGGGATCGATGACGTAGAGCACGTCGCCCTTCTTCACGAACTGGTTGTCGACCACCCGCAGCTCGGTGATCTGGCCCGAGACCTGGGGCGCGATCGCGGCGACCTGCACCCGGACGCGGCCGTCGCGGGTCCACGGCACCAGGACGTAGAACTGCCACACGAACAAAGCGGCCACCACCGCGACGGCGAGGATCGCCGTGGTGGCGGCGAGCCGCAGGAGCCTGCGGCCGCGCCGTCGCCGCGGGGGCGGCGCGGTGGCGGGCGCGGCGGCGTCGCCGTCGGGGCGCGGCGCGTCGGAGCGGGGATCGTCGTCGTCGGCCATCACAGGAGCCCGATCACGAGGGCGAGGAGACAGACGTAGACGCTCGCCTCGACCAGGGGGAGGTTGGCGACGTAGCGGCCGAGGCGCAATGGCCGCACCAGCCGCCGCAGCACCAGCAGCAGCAGGAAGGCCGCGAGCGCGCACGGCACGAAGGACGAGATCAGCAGCCCGCCGAGCGTGAGGTCGTGGTGGGACAGCGAGACCATGCTCACGCCTCCACGAGGCGCAGCCGCCGCAGCAGGCGGCCGTGGCGGGCGATCAGCCACGAGGCGGCGGCGAGGTCGGCGGCGGCGCGGGCGAGGGTCAGGCGGGTCTCGGGCTCCGCCGCACGCCCGGCGGTCACGAGGGCATCGGCGGCGCGGGCCAGCCCGGCGCCGAGGCGGCCGAGGGCCGCCGGCCCCAGCGAGGCCCGGCACCGCGGCGAGGCGCCGGAGCTGGGCATGCGCCCGGGCGGCGGCGGCCTCCAGCCGCAGCAGGGCGACGGCGTGGCGCAGGCTCGCCCGCCGGGCGGCGCCGCTGCCCGAGGTCCACCGCGAGAACTGCACCAGCCGGTCGGCGTTCAGGCTGGTGCGGGTGGTGGCGTCGCCGCCCTCGCCCGCCAGGGCATCGGCGAGGTCGCGCCGCACCGTGTCGAGGGCGAAGGCCCGGTGCCGGCCGGCGCTGACCGGCAGCACGAGGCGGACGGTCAGGAACAGGATGAACCCCGCGGCCACGATCAGCAGCGCATTCATGAGGAAGGTCCCGGCCTCGTAGGTCTGCGGGTTGGCGGGCGCGATCAGCACCGGCGTGAACACCAGTAGGATGAAGCCGATCCCGGCGGTGGCCGGCCGCAGCGACAGGAAGCAGGCGAGGAAGACCGTCGGCGCCAGCGCGATCGCGAACAGCGGGAAGCCCTGGCCGTGGATGAGCACGCCGTAGAGCGTCAGCCCGGCGAGGACGACCGCGACCGGCATCGCGATGGCGACCGAGCGGGCGAACCCGCGCGGATCCGGCGTCACCGAGGACAGGGCGCAGGTGGCCGCGACCTGGACCAGCGCGAAGGTCGTCTGCGGCAGCCCGAGCGCGACGAACAATGCCGCCGTCAGCCCGAAGGCGAGGGCGACCCGCAGCGCCGCCCGCAGCGCCTCCTGCACGTCGCGGTGGGTCGGCAGGTGGGCGTCGCGCAAGGGCCGCGCGCCGGTCGCCAGCGCGCGGGCGCCGTCCTCGGCGAAGGTCGCGGCGTTGGCGAGATCGAGCGCCCGTTGCAGCGCCGCGACCTCCTCGACGGCGCGCCCCGCCCCGACCGCGTCCGCGACCAGCGCGCGCCGCGACGAGGGCGTGGCAGGCGGCGATCTGGGTGTAGAGGGCCGCGATGGCGCTGCGCGCGCCCGCGGCCCGGTGGCGGCCCCGGCGCTCGGTCTCGACCGCGTGGGCGTCGGCGCGGATCGCCGCGACCTGCCGGATCAGCGCCGAGGCCCGCTCGGGCGCCGGCTCGGCGCCGTCGAGCACGCTGGCGCAATAGGCGTCGGTCCCGCTCCTGGCCGTGGCGAGGCCGTCGCGCACCCCCGGCCAGGTGACCGGCGCCCCGAGGGCGTCGTTGACGACACTGATGACGACGATGCCGAGGACGATCGCAGCCACCCGCTCGACCGCGGCGCCGAACACCTGCTGCGGCGCGTCGATCTGCGCCACGGCGATGATCGCGACGGTGTAGCCCGCCAGCACCGCCCCGTAGGCGCGGGTGTCGCGCAGGTATTGCGCGACGAAGACGCAGCCGGCGAGCCAGACCGCGAACGCGACGAGCAGCAGCGTCCGGTCCTGCGCGAACGCCGCCACCATCGCGACCGCCACGACGCCGCCGACGAGGGTGCCGACGAGGCGGTAGACCGCCTTCGACAGCGCCTGCCCGCGCTTGGGCTGGGCCAGGATCGCGACGCAGACCAGCGCCGAGGAGGCGCTGGACAGCTGGAGCCAGAACGCGAGCCCGAGCGCCAGCATCATCGCGAGCCAGATCCGCAGCGCGTAGAGCCACTGCTCCGTCGGCGGCACGATCCGGTCGATCCGGTCGAGGCTACGGTCGAGGACGGCCGGGATGCTCGCCATCGCGACGGGACGCTTCCTGTACGAACGCGGCCGCCGGAAACGGTCCGCGGCCCTGGTGGAGAACCGGGGAGGAAGGTCGGGGTTGCGTCGGGGGGAGGGGGAGGATGGGGATTCTGGTTCGGCGGCTAGTCCAAGCGTAAGTCTTCTAGCAGCCTGTGCGATTGATGAATTGGGAGATTCCTTTCTTGGTTATCATAGCCGAAAAACGATAATCTAAGTCAATAATATAGAATTCAACTCAATAAATCAAATATAAAAAGCGCACTAGGAGTCCATGTGATCTGCTGTCGACTGAAGGTCTCAATAGCTATTCCTCTGACAGGTTCTAAAACGGCCTTATGAAGGTTGTCTGACATGACTAGTATTGTAATTTGCGGTAGATGCGGGCTCCGTGTGTCTTGATTGCATCGCAGCCAGCCTGAGCGCGGCTGAAATGAAGGTTGCTGTCCGAGCAACACCGTGCATTATGAGGGTGGATTGCTAAAGGCGACCTCATTGCTGAATGCGATGATGGCCCAACAGAGAGCAAAATGAAACAGATTGCGATATTTAATCATAAGGGCGGCGTGTCGAAGACGACAATGACGTTCCATCTTGCATGGATGCTTGCCGCGCTCGGCAAGAGAGTGATGGTTGTTGATTGCGATCCTCAATGTAATCTTACGGGCGTATTTATCGGAAATTTGGATACGGATGATTATCCATTCGAAAGTGAGTCGCCCCAAAAGCCGCGAAACATACGAGACGCGGTGCGACCGGCTTTTGAGTCGCGCCCATACACAATAACCGCAACAGAACTTTATGAATCTCGATTAAGGCCAGGGCTCTTTTTGCTTCCTGGGCATGTCGGCCTATCCGAGTATGAAAGCCAATTGGCCGTTGCTCATGAACTTAGCAATACACTCTCCGCCCTGCAAAATATACCAGGCGCTCTTCATCACGCTATAGACCGCGCAGCAATCGCCAATAATATCGATTATGCGTTTGTCGACATGAGTCCGAGTCTGGGTGCTATCAATCAAAATCTCTTCATGACAAGTGACGGCTTCATTCTTCCAATGGCGCCAGATTTGTTCTCATCAATGGCTCTGCGCTCATTGGCGAGGACCCTTCCCAAGTGGGGGGAATGGGGCAAGAAAGCTGCATCGAACTTGATTCTTAAAGAAGCCGATTATCCCTTTCGACCAGTTACACCTGCTTATCTAGGAGCTACTGTTAACAACTTCCGCAAAAGAGCAAGAGGGGGCGAGGAGGCCAAGCCAACAATGGCTTTTCAGAGATGGTTTGATCGATTAGCAGAAGTTCGAGATACTGAACTTCTCCAAGCTCTAGGAGCAGCTCGAATGCTTCTGAGTCCCGAGGTTTACGCCAAGGCCCATGCCCCAACGAACCAATTTCTTATGGAGATTGGATCCCTCGACGGCCTTATTGCGACCGCTCAAGAATTAGCTAAGCCCGTATTTGCCATTGATTTGCCGCAAGATACGGATTTCAGGGGAGGGGTTGCCGAAACATATCAAGCCAAGATTGATGTTGTCGGAAATGGATTCAGACAAGGCGCTGAGAAAGTCATCGCACTGACGGACCAGTTCTAGCAATGAATCGCTTCGATGATGCCGCTGCTACTTTTGATCATGCTATGGATCGGGCGCGCCAGATGATTTCGCTGTACGACGCACTCTCAGCGTTGCGGCCGCGGGAGCCTGCCAACGATGATGCTCTGAGATCAGCGTATTTTCTAGCGGTGAGTTCGTTCGACTTCTTCGCGCATGAGTTGGCGGCTGTCGAGGCAAAGCACAGACTCGCAAATGGTCTCAAAACCAGAAATATACATCTTCCCATGGAAATAATGACTATTTCGGATGACAGTCTGCGAATATCTACTGCTGAAACGCATGTAAGACAGACTAATGCATACAAGGCATTTGTAGATCCTGGGAAACTCGCAGAAATGCTATCTTGTTATTGTACGAAACCGTGGGAAAATTTGGCAGCGCGCATAAATGCTGACCTGCCTAAATCGGACGCAAGACTAGTAGAAGACATCAAGGGGCAGCTCAAGAGTGTGTGGAAAAGAAGAAATCAGATTGCTCACGAAGCTGATGTAAATCCGACCTTGTCCGGCGTCGCGCTTTGGCCGATCGATAAAGTCGACACATCGATCACTATCGATTTCATTGTTTCAATTGGCAGACACATGCCTGCGGTCATAGCCGAGCCTTTAGCAGAATAACTGCACGCAATTTGTAAATCAGATCATCGATAGACTGCTAGATATTCCCATGGCTATCGCAGATATCATATAATATTTGATTGCAGATATAATGTTTTACTGATAAATTGGTAGTATTTGCGCTGTCCAGATAGTTGAAGGTAAACACTACCGCCCCCCCTCCGCCCGAGCCACCACCGCAGCCGGCTCCCGCCCCATCAGCGCATCGACCGCCCCGCCGAGATTCGCCAGGACGGTCGCAGCGATTCCCCGGTCGCGGCCGTCGGGGTCGGCGAGGGCGACCGTCGCGGTCAGGCCGGCGACGAGGGGCAGGTCGCGCGGGGCCTCGTCGATGCGGATGCGCACCGGCACCCGCTGGGCCAGCCGCACCCAGGTATAGACCGGGGCCACCGACGGCAGGCCCTGCGGGCCAGCGGCGGCGTTGGGGGCGGCGATGCCGCGGGTGATGCTCTCGACCCGGCCGCGCAGGGGTATGGGCGAGCCCATCAGCCGGATCTCGGCCGCGGCGCCGGGGCGGATGCGGGCGAGCTTCGTCTCCTCGAAATAGCCGTCGACCCAGAACGTGTCGGCGTTCACCAGCGACAGGGCCGGCCGGCCGGTCTCGGCGTAGGTGCCGACGCTCAGCAGCAGGTTGGTGACGTAGCCGTTGACCGGGCTGCGCACCTCGGTGCGTTCCAGGTCGATGCGGGCCTGGGCCTCGCGCGCCTGCGCCGCCGCGTGGGCCGCCTGCGCCATGCGCGCCGCCGCGACGTAGCGCTGCTTCTCCTCCTCGGAGATCGCGTCGGGACCGAGCGCCTCGCGGCTCGCCGCCTCCTCGCTGCGGATCTTCAGGTCGGCGGCCCGGCTCGCGACCTCGGCGGCCGCGGCGGCCAGCGCCGTGCGGTAGTCGAACGGATCGATGGAAAAGAGCAGGTCGCCGCGCCGCACGACCTGGTTGTCGGTGACGGCGAGCGCCGTGATCGGGCCGGAGACCTGCGGCGCGACGTTGGCGACCTGCGCCCGCACCTGCCCGTCCCGGGTCCACGGCGACAGGACGTAGAACTGCCACACCACCGCGCCGGCGAGGACCGACACCGCCAGGATCGCCGCCGAGGCGGCGAGACGGAGCGCCCGGCCGAGACGGGGCGTGGGCCGTGGGTCGGCCGAAGCGGGCTTGGCCGCAGCAGGCTTGGCCGCGAGGGGGTCGTCGTGGGTCATCACAGCAGCACGATCAGGAGGGCGAGGAGGCAGAGGGCGAGGCCGGCCTCGGCGAGGGGACCGTTGGCGGTCCAGCGGTCGAGCCGGGCCAGCCGCAGGGCCGGGCGCAGGGCGAGCATCACGAGGCAGGTCGCGAGCACGAAGCCGGCGAAGGACGAGACCAGCAACCCGCCGATCTCGATGTCGCGGTGTCCGAGCATGGTCCTCACCCCTCCGTGGCGCGCAGGTGGCGCAGGAGCCGGCCGTGGCGGCCGATCACCCGGGCGGCGGTCGCGAGGTCGGTCGCCGCCCGGGCGAGCGCGGCGCGCCGGGCCGGCTCCGCCG
>NZ_SACP01000139.1 GCF_004004555.2 Methylobacterium oryzihabitans | reverse complement strand
GGCGATAGGCCCAGCACAAGCTAGTGAGCTTCCCCAGCCTTCAACCCTTCCGGCAGCTTGCGGGTGAGCAACACTGCCACCATGCTCACTGCCAACCCGATCCCGACAAAGTGGAACGCGTCGTTGTACGCCATGATCATGGCCTGCTGGTGGGTGATCTCGCTCAACTTGCCCAGCGCCGCATTGTCATTGCCCAGCCGCTCGGCCAGTTGCGCCAGCCGTTCCGCCACCTGCGGGTTGCTCGGCACTACCGCTTCGCGCAGGTAGTCGAAATACACCTTGGTCCGCGCATCCAGCAGCGTGGCCAGCAAGGCGATGCCAATCGCACCGCCCAGGTTACGCAGGATATTGAACAGGCTCGATGCCGACCCCGCGTCCTGCGGCTGGATGTAAGCCGTGGCGATCAGCGAAATGGTCACCATGATCATCGGCTGGCCAAGGGCGCGGATGATCTGGATATGGTTGAAC
>NZ_SACP01000138.1 GCF_004004555.2 Methylobacterium oryzihabitans | reverse complement strand
AAGCTTGAACACCGCTGGCATGGCAGTGGGCGCGGCAACGATCGGTGCGGTCTTGATCACCAACTGGTCGAGGTGCGGGATGGCGAAGTTGAAGACGAAGTTGTACATGGCACCGCCCGGGGCGAACGCTGCCTTGAACGGCTTCAGGGTCCAGATGGTGACCAGTACGGTCAGGATCAGGAACGGCGACCAGGCCTTGAAGATTTCGCCAAAGCTGTAAGGGCTAGGCTGGCTGCCACTTGGCTGCACAACGGCTGCGCCGACGCTGCCTTTGGCTTCGCTGAACGAACGCTTTGGCTGCCAGACTTTCAGGAACAGGGTAAGGCAGATAAGGCTGGCCAGTGCCGAGGTGATGTCGGGCAGTTCCGGGCCGATGAAGTTCGACGTGAAGTACTGGGTAACGGCGAAGCTCAGGCCGGCGACCAGGGCGGCAGGCCAGGTTTCCTTCACGCCGCGCAGGCCGTCCAT
>NZ_SACP01000137.1 GCF_004004555.2 Methylobacterium oryzihabitans | reverse complement strand
CAGGGTCGTTGCGTATGGCCCGGTACAGTGCCACGGTGTGCAGCAGGTTGAGCAACTGGCGCTTGTACTCGTGGATCCGCTTGACCTGCACATCGAACAGCGCGTCGGGGTTCACCGTGACACCAATGCGGTCCTGGATGATGCTGGCCAGGGCGCGCTTGCTGTGCAGGCGCTGAGCGGCGAACTGCTTGCGGAAGCCCGCCTTGTCAGCAAACGGCACAAGGCCAGCCAGAAGCCCTTCAGGGTCGTCCTTGAGCCCCGGCCCGAGCGCTTCGACCAGCATCTCGGTCAGCAGTGGGTTGGACTGGTACAGCCAGCGGCGGAAGGTAATGCCGTTGGTCTTGTTGTTGATTCGTTGCGGGTAGAGCTTGTGCAGCTCTGAGAACACAGTGCTCTTCATCAGCTTGCTGTGCAGCGCCGACACGCCGTTGACGCTGTGCGAGCCGAGAAACGCCAGGTTACCCATGC
>NZ_SACP01000136.1 GCF_004004555.2 Methylobacterium oryzihabitans | reverse complement strand
CACTTCATCGTGGCCGCCCTGCCCTTGCAGGTGGCCAAGCAGCGAGCGGCCGTCCAGATGCAGGTTGTTATCCACAGTGCCGCCAGCCAGTTCTACCAAGGTTGGCAGCAGGTCGCAGGTCGATACCGAGGCACTGACCCGAGCCGCCGCAAAGTGCTTGGGCGCATGGATCAGCAGCGGTACCCGCGCCGACATCTCGAACCAGTGCATCTTGTACCAGAGGCCACGCTCGCCAAGCATGTCGCCGTGGTCGCCGGAGAACACGATCAGGGTGTCGTCGGCCAGGTTGCACTCTTCCAGGGTTTGCAGCAGCTGGCCGATGTTGTCGTCGATGTAGCTGCAGGCGCCGAAGTAAGCGCGGCGGGCGTCGTGGATCTTGTCCACAGGCAGCGGTTTGTTCCACAGGTCGTAGACCTTGAGCAGGCGTTGCGAGTGGGGGTCGAGTTCTGCCTGGTTGAACTCGGCGCGGG
>NZ_SACP01000135.1 GCF_004004555.2 Methylobacterium oryzihabitans | reverse complement strand
CCCTTGGCCAGAGCCTGACCACCCAGACCGCCACCTCGGCGACCGAGCTGCTGGTGTCTAACGACATCCTCAGTCTCAACGTGCTGCTGGGCAACCTGGTGAAAAACCCGCTGGTGGCCCACGCGGCCATCTACAGCGTGGACAACCGCATCCTCGCCGAGGCCGGCCAGCGCCCGCGCAACAGCCTGCTGGGCGAGGCAGAGGGCCTGTACCAGACCAAGATCACCTTCCAGGACGTGACGGCCGGGCAACTGCGCATCAGCCTGGACATGAGCCAGTTCCAGCAGCCGATGCTCATCAGCCTGCAGAGCATGGGCATCATGGCGGCCATCCTGCTGGCCCTGGCCCTCAGCCTGAGCCTGCGACAGGGCCGCTATATCACCCTGCCGCTGCTGCAGTTGCGGGTGTGGCTGCGAGACCCGCAGCCCTATACCCCGGCCACCGACCGCCAGGACGAGATCGGCGACATC
>NZ_SACP01000134.1 GCF_004004555.2 Methylobacterium oryzihabitans | reverse complement strand
CATGATGAATGCGACCAGCGCACCGATGTTGGAGGCGAAGTTGAAGGTCTTGGAGTTGGCCGAGCTGGAAACCAGGTCCATGCGCAGCAGGTAGTGAAAAGCGATGATGAACATGCTGCCGGTACCTGGGCCGAAGAAGCCGTCGTAAAAGCCGATGGCCAGACAGGTCAACGGCACGACGGTGTAGAGCATCCGCGCCGACAGCACTCGCTCCTCTATCGGGCGGTCCTTGGGAGTGAGGAAAATCAGAATGCCGAAAGGGATCAATGCCAGGATGATCTTGCCCACGGTTTCCTGAGAGATCGAGACAATCAGGTGCGCTCCCAGATAGGCGCCGAGCAGTGAGAAAGGTACGCCAACCAGTGCCACCTGCCAGACCATCTTGCTGTTGGCCAGGAAGTTGCGGATGGCAGCCAGCGTACCCAGCGTACTTACCAGTTTCTCCTGCCCCAGCGCTACCTGAGGCGGCATG
>NZ_SACP01000133.1 GCF_004004555.2 Methylobacterium oryzihabitans | reverse complement strand
CTGGCGGTGGCGGCATGGTTGTGGTCGAAGAGCTGGAACACGCCCTGGCCCGTGGCGCCAAGATCTACGCCGAAATCGTTGGCTACGGTGCGACTTCCGATGGCTACGACATGGTTGCCCCGAGCGGCGAAGGCGCCATCCGCTGCATGCAGCAGGCACTGTCCACCGTCGACACCCCGATCGACTACCTGAACACCCACGGCACCTCGACCCCGGTCGGTGACGTTGCCGAGATCAAGGGCGTTCGCGCGGTATTCGGCGACAAGGCACAGAAGATCAGCTCGACCAAGAGCCTGTCGGGTCACTCGCTGGGCGCTGCTGGCGTGCACGAGGCGATCTACTGCCTGCTGATGATGGAAAACAACTTCATCGCCGGCTCCGCCAACATCGACGAACTGGACCAGTAGGTCGACGACCTGCCGATCCAGCGCGAAAACTTGGAAAACGCCAAGATCGATACGGTCATGAGCAACA
>NZ_SACP01000132.1 GCF_004004555.2 Methylobacterium oryzihabitans | reverse complement strand
ATTCGCCCTTCATCGCCAGCCACTGCTGGCAGCTTGATTGAGCAGAACACGAGGTACCCGCACCGATGTCCTTCACCCGTCGACAAATGCTCAAGGGCCTGACCGGCCTGGTTGTGGTTGGCCTGGGCGCCGGTGGCGCGGCGCGTTACTGGCTGGGCAAGGTCGAAGATGACAATGCCGGGCATGATTACGAGCTGATCGCCGCGCCGCTGGATGTCGAGTTGGTGCCAGGTTTCAAGACCGAGGCCTGGGCGTTCGGGCCGTCGGCACCGGGCACCGAGCTGCGCGTGCGCCAAGGCACCTGGTTGCGGGTGCGCTTCATCAACCACCTTCCGGTGGAGACCACCATTCACTGGCATGGCATTCGGCTGCCGCTGGAAATGGACGGCGTGCCTTATGTGTCGCAATTGCCGGTCAAGCCGGGCGAGTACTTCGACTACAAGTTCCGCGTGCCGGATGCTGGCAGCTACTGGTA
>NZ_SACP01000131.1 GCF_004004555.2 Methylobacterium oryzihabitans | reverse complement strand
GTTGCTTGCGCGTCTGGTAGCCGCACGAAGCCGCATCGATGCGCCCACCCGACTTGCCCACCCAGGTCCACTTGCAGCCGCAGTACAGGTCACCCATGGCACTACTGGCCTGGTCCAGGTACACCTTCTGCTTGGCCACCACCTTGGCCTCGGTGAACGTCGCTGGCGGGTTGGCCAAGGCAGGGAGGGTGAAGGAAAACACTAAGGTTACGGCGTAAAGCAGTGATTTCATGGGAAAAACATATTTCAGATTGGGGGGCGCATTGTAATGCTTTCCCCGTCGCTGGCCAGCTCGCTGAGCCATACCAGCGGTCGGCCCGGGTCGTCGCCGGCCATGCGGTCGAACGTGGCTGAGTCGAGCATATCCCTGACCTGAGCGCCCATGCGCAGCAGCCGCTCGATGAAACCGGCACCGACGTCGCCATAGTCCTCAAGCGAAACGCCGCTCTGGTTGTGCTGTATTGCCAAGTGGTAA
>NZ_SACP01000130.1 GCF_004004555.2 Methylobacterium oryzihabitans | reverse complement strand
CTGATGACAGCCCGATCGTGTCCTCCACCATCATCCTGGCCAAGCGCCTGGGCCGGGAAGTGGTTGCCGAAGGCGTGGAAACCCGCGAACAGGTGATGTGCCTGAAGCTTGCCGGTTGTGATATCGCCCAGGGCTACCACTTCAGTCGGCCACTGTCGCCGGCGCAGTTACGCGAGTACCCGCCGTTCTATGGTGTCGAGGAGAAAGCGTGCGTGTAATGCGAACACTGGCGCTGCCCCACTGCCCCCCAGCTGACAACCTGGGCCCGCTTCGCGCGCCATCGCGACGCAAGGCCGCTCTACAGAGACCGCGCTGGCATGCAATATCCCTTGATTCGGTTTATGGTGTGCCCATTACCCATCGACACCCGTACCATGACCGATATCGAGCGCTACCTTCGCGCCGCCACCCGTGACAACACCCGGCGCAGCTACCAGGCTGCCATCGAGCACTTCGAAACCCACTGGGGCGGTTTTCT
>NZ_SACP01000012.1 GCF_004004555.2 Methylobacterium oryzihabitans | reverse complement strand
GACGCTATTGAAGTGCCGCACCACCGCGAGCCCGACCCGCCCGCCGTCGCCGGCGACCCGCCAGCCGAGCAGCGCCAGCGCCTCGGCGGCCGCGACCGAGCGCAGGGCGCGGCGGGTGCCGAACAGCATCGAGGGCCGGAAGTCGGCCAGCATCACCACGGCGCGGTCGCGCTCCTCGTGGTGGGTGCGGGTGTGGAGCTGCCCGGTGCGGGCGGTGCTGTTGCGGTCGATGTGGCGCACGTCGTCGCCCTCGGCCCACAGCCGCACGTCGTCGGGCTCGGAGCCGCGGCCGCGCCGCCGGGTGACGATGCCGCCCGGCAGGCCGACGAGGGCGCGGGTCCGCGGCGCCGCGCCGCGCCGGGCGAGGTGGCGCAGGCCCATCAGGGCGCCGGCCTCGAGGGCGATGCCGGGGGCGGCGAGGGGAGCGGCGGGATTCGCCATCGCCGGTCTCAGAGCGGGCGCACGCGGTCGAGCAGCCCGGCGACGAGGCCGCGGGCGGTCTGGCCTTCCGCGGCGGCGCGCCAGGTCAGCGCGAGGCGGTGGGCGAGGGCGTCGGCGGCGAGCGCCGCGACGTCCTCCGGCACGACGTGGTCGCGCCCGTGCAGGTAGGCTCGGGCCTTGCCGGCGAGCATCAGCGCCAGCGTCCCGCGCGGCGAGACCGGGTGCTCGATCGCGGCGCGGAGATCCGGCGCGGCCTCCTCGCTGCGGGTCGCGGCGACGAGGCGCACGAGGTAGTCCTTCAGCGCCGGGGCGACGTGGGTGCGCAGGGCCGCCGCCCGCGCCTCACGCAGTTCCTCGGCGGTGAGGCGCACCGGCATCGGCGCGGCGACCGCGGTCAGCTCGCCCTCGACGAGGTCGAGGATGCGCCGCTCCGCCGCCTCGTCCGGCATCCCGACGACGACGTGGAGCAGGAAGCGGTCGAGCTGGGCCTCGGGCAGCGGGTAGGTGCCGGCATGCTCGATCGGGTTCTGGGTCGCCACCACCATGAACGGGTCGGGCAGCGGGTGGGTGGTGCCGGCGACCGTGACCTGATGCTCGGCCATCGCCTCCAGCAGGGCCGACTGCACCTTCGGCGGCGCCCGGTTGATCTCGTCGACGAGGACGAGGGAGTGGAACAGCGGTCCCGACAGGAACTCGAATCGGCCGCCGTCCGGCCGCCAGACGGTGGTGCCGGTGAGGTCGGCCGGCATCAGGTCGGGAGTGCACTGGATCCGGGCGAAGCCGGTGTGCAGCCCGTCGGCGAGGCGCTTGACCGCCCGGGTCTTGGCGAGGCCGGGCGCGCCCTCGATCAGCAGATGGCCGCCGGTGAGCAGCCCGATCAGCAGGCGTTCGACCAGGGCGCTCGCCCCGATCAGGCCGTCCTCCAGCCCGGCCCGCAGGGTCAGCAGCCGGTCGCGGACGTCGCCGCCCGCCGGCGCCTCGCCCGGAACCCATCCCGGTTCCCTCATCGCGCCGGAACGCCCAGCGGCCGGAATCCGGGAAGGTCCAGAGGCCGGAATCCGGCCTGCCGCGCGAGCCACGCCATGGCGTCTCCTGTGGCGGGCGTTCTGACGGGGCCCGCTCGAACCCCGATCAGGCCGCGGGACGGGGCGGGCGTCAATCCCGACCGGAGTCCAAGGCAGGGCAATCGCTTCAGCGATTGTCCTGCGGTTGCCCGCAGGGCGACGCTCGATGGCGGGCGCGAACAGCGCCCCGCGGAGCGGGTTCGAGGGGACGAACGTCCCCGCGAACGCAGAGCGGAGCGAAAGCCAAGTGAGCGGATGCGAACGCCGGCGCCTGAGGCCGAGCAAGAAACCAGGGCAATCGCTCCGAGGCGATTGCCCTGGAGTCCAAGGAGGGCTGCCGCAGGAGCATCCCGACCCGCGTCAGAACGCCAGACGCAGCGACCCGCCGTCGACCGGGACCGCCGCGCCGGTGATGAAGCTCGCCCGCTCCGAGGCCAGGAAGGCGATCAGGGCGGCGGCCTCCTCCGGCTCGCCGAAGCGCCCGGCCGGGATGTTGGCGTCGATGAAGGCGCGGCGGGCCTCCTCGGTCGGATGCAGGCGGTCGAGGATCTGGGGCGTGTTGATGCGGCCGGGCGCGATGCAGTTCACGGTGACGCCCCGGGAGGCGTAGGCCGCCGCGGCGGCCTTGGACCAGCTCTCCAGGGCGGCCTTGGCCGGCGAGGCCGCGTTGAGGGCCTTCGCGATCAGGGCACCCGAGACGTTGACGATCCGGCCCCAGCCCCGGTCGAGCATCGCGGGCGCCAGGGCGTCGGTGAGCCGGCGGGCGGCGGTGAAGTTGAGCAGGAACGATTCCTCCCAGGCCGCCTCGTCGTCCGCCCGGGCCAGGGGCCGCGAGCCGCCGGCATTGTTGACGAGAACGTCGACCCGGGCGCAGGCGCTCAGCGCCGCCGAAGCCAGGGCCCGGGGACCGTCCGCCGCGGTGAGGTCGGCGGTGAGGCGCACGGGAGCCGGGTGCCCGGCCCGCTCGATCTCGGCCGCGAGGGTCTCCAGGGCCTCCCGGTTGCGGGCGGCCACCACGACGCGGGCGCCTTCCCGCGCGAGTTCGAGGGCGGTGGCCCGGCCGATGCCGGTGCTGGCGCCGGTGACGAGGCACACCTTGTCCGCGAGTCCGAGATCCATGCCGCTGCTCCGTCGATGGAAGTGCGCTTCGGGGGGCCTCAGGGACGTTGCGCGCCGGACGTTCGGGAAGAATGCCCTTCGGGATCCCGCGCAGGATCTCTTCTCCCGATCGGGAGAGGGAAATTCCACGCCTCATTCCAAAAGGGTCTTTCTCGCACAGCCCTGCGCCCCGCCTACCCCGTCCAGCGCGCCGCGAAGCGCGCCAGCTCGCCGGCACTCGGGAAGGCGACGAGCGCGAGGTGGCGGGTCTCCTCCGGCCAGCTCCGGGAGGCGGCGTAGGTGACCGGCCGGCGGCTCAGCCGCACGCCCGGCGCTTCGGCCGCGCTCCACTCCAGGACCTCGGCCGCGAGGGCGTCGGGATCCTCCGGCGCCAGCAGCCCCGACGGCTCGCGCAGGACGAGCACGTAGGGGCCGAGATCCGGGTGCTGCTCGCGCACCATCTGGACGATGTCGATCATCGCGGGAGCGCTACCAGGGCAGCGGTTCGTTGATCTGCACCACCGCCTGCGCCTTGGTGAAGTTCGGGATGTCGGCGAAGATCTCCCCGCCGTGCCGGGCCGCGGCGGCCTGGAAGTCCTCCAGCGAGCGGAAGCTCAGCAGCGCCATGATCTGGTAGGGCGGGGGCGAGCCGTCCGGCGTCGCGGCGCCGCGCACCACCTCGGCCTTCTCCAGCCCCAGCGCCGACCAGCGCTCGCGCACCAGCGGCATGTGGGTCTTGAGGTAGTAGTCGAGGTCGAACGCCTCGCCCTTCGGATAGAGCACGCTGACCTGGATCATGCGGTGGTTCCTCCCCGGGCCCACGGGCCCCGTCGGACCGTGGGCTCGGCGGAACAGGAGCACCGAACCCCGGCCGGCGCAACCCGGACCAAATCAGTGCAACTTCACCCGCGGCTCGGTGCGGCGGGTCAGCGCCCGCGCCGCGGTGTCGAGCGCGACCTTGCCGGTGCCGTGCAGGGCGCGCTGGTGCATCTTGTAGAGCGACTGGTACATCATCCGGGCGAACAGCCCGGCGACGAAGACATTCCTGCCGCGGATGAAGCCCATCAGGTTGCCGACGGCGGAATACTCGCCGAGGGAGACCAGGGAGCCGAAGTCGCGGTAGCGGAACGGCGCCATCGGCTTGCCGGCGAGATGGTTCGGCATCTGCCGCAGCAGGTGGGTCGCCTGCTGGTGGGCGGCCTGGGCGCGGGGCGGCACCGGGGCGCCGGTGGCCGGATCGACGAGGTGGGCGCAGTCGCCGAGGGCCAAGATGTTGGGGTCGCGGGTGGTCTGCAGCGTCGGCGTGACGACGAGCTGGTTGTTGCGCGCCGTCTCCAGCCCGTCGAGGTCGCGCAGGAAGTCCGGCGCGCGCACGCCGGCCGCCCACACGGTCAGCTCGGCCGGGACGAAGCGGCCGTCGGCGAGCTGGACGCCGTCGCCCCGCACCTCGGTCACGCGGGCGCCGGTCAGCACCTCGACGCCGATGCGGCCGAGCAGCGCCAGCACGTCCCCCGACAGCTTCGGCGGCACCGCCGGGAGCACCCGGTCGGCCGCCTCGATCAGGGTGAGCTTCAGGTCCTTGTCGGGGTCGATCCGGTCGAGGCCGGTGGCGGCGACCTGCCGGGTGGTGCGGTGCAGCTCGGCGGCGAGTTCGGTCCCGGTGGCGCCGGCGCCGATGATCGCGACGTGGAGCTGACCCGGCCGCACCGGCTGCTCCTGGGCGTGGGCGCGGATCATCGCGTTGATGAGCCGGCGGTGGAAGCGCTCGGCCTGGTCCGGCGTGTCGAGGGCGATGGCGTGCTCGGCGACGCCGGGGGTGCCGAAATCGTTGCTGGCGCTGCCGACCGCGATCACCAGGGTGTCGTAGGGCACCGAGCGCTCCGGCGTGATCTCGCGCCCTTCCGCATCGTGGCTCGCCGCGAGACGGATCGTCCTGGCGTTCCGGTCGAGGCCGGTCATCCGGCCGATGCGGTAGCGGAAGCCGTGGGCGTGGGCGTGGTGGAGGTAGTCGACGGCGTGGTGGCCGACATCCATGCTGCCGGCGGCGACCTCGTGCAGCAGCGGCTTCCAGATGTGGGTGCGCGAGCGGTCGATCAGGACGATCTCCGCCTCCTTGCGGCGGCCGAAGCGCTCGCCGAGGCGGGTGGCGAGCTGGAGGCCCGCCGCGCCGCCGCCCACCACCACGATCCTGTGGGGTGCCGTTCCGTCCCTGCTGGTCATGCCGCCCCGGGCCCGTCGTTCGCCGCGTCCGCCGCGACCCTAGGCCGCGACGCGACCCCGGGGAAGCCGGACCTAACGGCGAGCCGCGGCGGTCAGCCCCAGAGCGCGGGCTCGGGCGGGTGGATGGTGCTGCCCTCGAAGCGCAGGCCCGGCTCGCGGTCGCGGGCGAGCAGGAGCGGGCCGTCGAGGTCGATCACCGTCGCGAAGCCGGCGAGCAGCATCGCGGGCGCCATCGCCAGCGAGGTGCCGAGCATGCAGCCGACCATCACCGACAGGCCGCGCTCCCGCGCCGCCCGGGCGAGCGCCAGCGCCTCGGTGAGGCCGCCGGCCTTGTCGAGCTTGATGTTGATCGCGTCGTAGCGGCCCTTGAGCGCGTCGAGGCCGGCGCGGTCGTGCAGGCTCTCGTCGGCGCAGAGCGGGATCGGGTGCGGGATCTCGGAGAGCAGCCCGTCGGCCTCGGCCGGCAGCGGCTGCTCGATCAGGGCGACGCCGGCCGCCGTGCAGGCGGCGAGGTTGGCCTCGAGGTTCGCCGGCCGCCACGCCTCGTTGGCATCGACGATCAGGCGCGAGTCCGGCGCGCCGCGCCGCACCGCCGCGATCCGCTCCGGATCGCCGTCGCCGGCGAGCTTCACCTTTAGCAGCGGGCGGGCGGCGGCCTTGCGGGCGGCCGCCTCCATCTCCTCGGGGGACCCGACGCTCAGCGTGTAGGCGGTGGTGGCCGGCCGCGGCGCCGGCAGCCCGGCCAGCACGTGGGCCGGCACGCCGCGCGCCTTGGCCTCGTAGTCCCACAGGGCGCAGTCGAGGGCGTTGCGCGCCGCCCCGGCCTTCATGGCGGCCTGCAACGCCTCGCGGGTCGCGCCGGCGGCGAGCGCCCCGGCCTGGGCGAGGACGAGGTCGCGCACGCCCTCCACGGTCTCGCCGTAGCGGGCATAGGGCACGCACTCGCCCCGGCCGGTCACGGCGCCGTCGCTCACCCGGGCGACCACCACGACCGCCTCGGTGCGGCTGCCGCGCGAGATGGTGAAGCGCCCGGCGATCGGCCAGGTCTCCACCGCGACGTCGAGCCGGATCATGCCGCCGCTCCCGCCGGGAAGAGGGCGGCGAGGCGCGCGACGAGGCCCTCGACGCCGAAGCGGACCGGGTCGGTTGCCGGCAGGTCGTGCTCGCCGGCGAGCCGGTCGAGCACGGCGCGGGCCTCGGCCTCGTCGAGGGCCTGGGTGTTGACCGCGATCCCGACCGGGCGGATGTCCGGGTTGGTGAGGCTGCCGCAGCGGATCGTCAGGTCGATCACCTCCCGGATCGAGGGCAGCGGGTGCTGGACGCCGCGCATCCGGGTCCGGGTCGGCTCGTGGCAGATCACGAAGGCGTCCGCTTGCGCCCCGTGCAGCAGGCCGAGGCTGACCCCGGCGAAGGAGGGGTGGAACAGCGAGCCCTGGCCCTCGATCAGGTCCCAGTGCTCCGGCGCGGCGGCGGGGGAGATCCACTCGACGGCGCCGGAGATGAAGTCGGCCACCACCGCGTCGATGGCGACGCCGCGGCCGGAGATGAACACCCCGGTCTGGCCGGTGGCGCGGAAGTCGGCGTCGAAGCCGGCGGCGCGCATCCCGCGCTCCAGGGCGAGCGCGGTGTACTTCTTGCCGACCGAGCAGTCGGTCCCGACCGTCAGCAGGCGCCGGCCCGGCCGCTTCGTGCCCTTGCCGGTGTCGAAGCGCTCGTCGGAATGGCGCACGTCGTGGAGCCGGCGGCCGCGGCGCTCGGCCGCCTCGGCGATCGCCGGCACCGAGCCGAGCCGGGTGTGCAGGCCGCTCGCCACGTCGAGCCCGGCCTCGATCGCCGCCACGATGCTGGCGACCCAGTGCTCGGGCAGCACGCCGCCGGCATTGACCACCCCGACGATCAGCGTGCGCGCGCCCTTGGCCATCGCCTCCGCGAGGGTGAGGTCGGGAATGCCGAGATCGGCGGCGCAGCCCGGCAGCCGCAACTGGCCGACGCACCATTCGGGCCGCCAGTCGACGATGCCGTAGGCGGTCTTGGCCGCGAGGCGGTCCGGCACGTCGCCGAGGAACATCAGGTAGGGCGTGGCGATCTGCATGATGCGCTCCGGGGACGACGATCGATCGGGGCCGGCCGGATCGCGGGCGGCCGGCTTCGGGCCGGCCAGCGGGGTCGTCACGGCCGCCGGGATGATGCGGGGGGCCGGCCTCCGGGGCAAGGGCGCCGCGCGCCTCTCCAGGGCAATCGGGTGAACCCGATTGCCCTGGGCTTCTTGCTTGGCCTCAAACGCCGGCAGTCACATCCGTGACTTTGGCTTTCGCTCCGCTCTGCGTCCGAGAGGACCTTCGTCCTCCCGGACCCGCTGCGCGGGGCGCTCTTCGCGCCCGCCGCATCGACAATCGGGTTTCACCCGATTGCCCTGGCGCCTCTCTCCCGTCGCAGGACGGCGGGTATGTCCCGTCCCAGGACGATGGGCGCTGGCCCGCTCCTTGCGTGACGAAGGCGGACGGGGTCGGGCCCTGCCGCATTCCGCATCATCAACCTCGATCCGCCGCCCTTGACGCCGTTGCTGGCGTGACGGACGTATGGCCCTGCCCAATCGGAGAGCACGTATGCGTTTGAAATGTCTGCTTCCCGTCGTGATCGCCGGTCTCGCGGTCGCCCCGGCCTCGGCTCAGGAACTGACGGGGACGCTGAAGAAGATCAAGGAGACGGGCCAGATCACCCTCGGCTACCGCGACTCCTCGGTGCCGTTCTCCTATCTCGACGGCAGCCAGAAGCCTGTCGGCTACGCCATGGACATCTGCCACAAGATCGTCGACGCGGTGAAGGCCGACCTGAAGCTCGACAAGCTCGAGACCCGGCTGAACCCGGTGACCTCCGCGACCCGCATCCCGCTGATCGCCAACGGCACCGTCGACCTCGAATGCGGCTCGACCACCAACAACGCCGACCGCCAGAAGCAGGTCGGGTTCACCAACACCCACTTCCTCACCGCGACCCGCTTCGTCGCCAAGAAGGCCAGCAACGTCTCGAAGTTCGAGGACCTGAAGGGCAAGACCGTCGTCTCGACCTCCGGCACCACCAACATCCGGCAGATCAACGAGTACAACACCGAGAAGAAGCTCGGCATCACGATCCTGCCGGCCAAGGACCACGCCGAGGCGTTCCTGATGGTCGAGACCGGCCGCGCCGTCGCCTTCGTGATGGACGACGTGCTGCTCGCCTCCCTCGCCGCCGGCTCGAAGGATCCCGGCGCCTACATGATCTCGGCCGACGCCCTGTCGAAGCCCGAGCCCTACGGGATCATGCTGCGCAAGGACGACGCGCCGTTCAAGAAGGTCGTCGATGCCGCCACGGCCGCCTTCTACAAGAGCCCCGAGGGCAAGGCGACCTACGACAAGTGGTTCACCAAGCCGATCCCGCCGCGGGACATCAACCTGAACCTGCCGATGAGCGAGCCGCTGCAGAAGGCGTTCGCCCAGCCGAGCGACAGCCCCGATCCGGCGATGTACTGAGCGGCCCCGGCGGCCCGGCTTCCCGTGCGGAGCCGGGCCGTTCCCGCAAAATACCCGGTGACAGCCCGTCGCCGGGCCCGCACCGGCCTTCCGGAGCCGGTGGAAACGGTTAAGCATCGGCGCCGACGGGCGACGACACCCCCGAAGAGGACCGTCCTGGGGCGAGGCATGAACTACAACTGGAACTGGGGCATCTTCTTCGACCTATCGCCCGAGGGCACCGGCACCTATGCCGACATGCTGCTCTCGGGGCTGATGTGGACGATCGTCACCGCGCTCTGCGCCTGGGTCATCGCCTTCGCGATCGGCTCGGTGGTCGGCGTGCTGCGCACCCTGCCGAGCCGGGCCGCCCAGGCGGTCGGCAACGCCTATGTCGAGCTGTTCCGCAACGTCCCGCTCCTCGTGCAGATGTTCCTGTGGTTCTTCGTGCTGCCGGAGGTGCTGCCGGAATCCTGGGGGACCTGGCTCAAGCAGCTGCCGAACGCCCCGTTCTACACCGCGGTCGTCTGCCTCGGCTTCTTCACCGCCTCGCGGGTCGCCGAGCAGGTGCGGGCCGGCATCCAGGCCCTGCCGCGGGGCCAGCGCATGGCCGGCACGGCGCTCGGGCTCACCACCGCCCAGACCTACCGCTACGTGCTGCTGCCCAACGCCTACCGCATCATCCTGCCGCCGATGACCTCGGAGTTCCTCAACAACCTGAAGAACACGTCGGTGGCGCTGACGATCGGGCTGCTCGAACTCACCGCTCGCGCCCGCTCGATGCAGGAATTCTCGTTCCAGGTGTTCGAGGCGTTCACCGCCGCGACGATCCTGTACATCCTCATCAACCTCGTGGTCGTGACCGTCTCCGGCATGCTGGAGCGCCGCTTCGCGGTGCCGGGTCGCTGATTGTCCTTGATCCAGACGGCAGAGCCCTCCGATGTTCGCTGATTTCGACTTCAAGGTCATCCTGAACGCCCTGCCGTACCTGTTCCTGGACGGCATGACCTTCACCCTGACGCTGACCGCGCTGGCCGCGGTCGGCGGCGTGGTGCTCGGCACCCTGATCGCGATGATGCGGCTGTCCGGGATCCCGGGCCTGCCGCAGGTCGCCAAGATCTACGTCAACTTCATGCGCTCGCTGCCGCTGGTGCTGGTGATCTTCTGGTTCTACTTCCTGGTGCCGTATATCGGGCAGTGGCTCACCGGGGCCGAGCGGCCGATCCAGGTCGGCGCGTTCTCGTCCTCGCTCATCACCTTCACGCTGTTCGAGGCGGCGTACTTCTCCGAGATCATGCGCGCCGGCATCCAGTCGATCCCCAAGGGACAGGCGGCGGCGGCCTCGGCGCTCGGCCTGACCTACTGGCAGTCGATGGGCAACGTCATCCTGCCCCAGGCCTTCCGCAACATGCTGCCGGTGCTGCTGACCCAGACCATCGTGCTGTTCCAGGACACCTCGCTCGTCTACGTGCTGTCGATCACCGACTTCCTCGGCGCCGCCTCGAAGGTCGCGCAGCGCGACGGCCGCCTCGTCGAGATGTATCTCTTCGCGGCGGTGGTCTACTTCACGATCTGCTTCATCGCCTCGCTGCTGGTGCGCCGCCTGCAGCGCCGCGTCGCCATCATCCGCTGACTTCGGGATCCCGCCCATGACCTCGTCCGCGATGCCCCCGGCCGCTCCCGCCCCGAATCCGGCCTCATCCCTGGAGGTGCCGCCGACCGGCCCGGTGACGGCGCCGCTCGCCACGCCGGCCGCCACCCAGGCCGCGCCCGGCACCCCGATGATCGCCATCGACAACGTCAGCAAGTGGTACGGCGACTTCCAGGTGCTGACCAACTGCACCACCGCGACCCGCAAGGGCGAGGTGGTGGTGGTCTGCGGCCCCTCGGGCTCGGGCAAGTCGACGCTCATCAAGTGCGTCAACGCCCTCGAGCCGTTCCAGAAGGGCCAGATCACCGTCGACGGCACCCAGGTCGCCAACCGGAAGACCAACCTGCCCAAGCTGCGCTCGCGGGTCGGCATGGTGTTCCAGCACTTCGAGCTGTTCCCGCACCTGACGATCACCGACAACCTCAGCCTCGCCCAGCGCAAGGTGCTCGGCCGCGGCAAGGACGAGGCGGTGGCCAAGGGGCTGGCGCTGCTGGAGCGGGTCGGGCTCAAGGCCCATGCCCACAAGTTCCCGGGCCAGCTCTCGGGCGGTCAGCAGCAGCGCGTCGCCATCGCGCGGGCGCTCGCGATGAACCCGATCGTGATGCTGTTCGACGAGCCGACCTCGGCCCTCGATCCCGAGATGGTCGGCGAGGTGCTCGACGTGATGGTCGAACTCGCCCGCGAGGGGATGACCATGATGGTCGTCACCCACGAGATGGGCTTCGCCCGCAAGGTCGCCAACCGGGTGATCTTCATGGACAAGGGCGAGATCGTCGAGGACGCCCACAAGGAGGACTTCTTCGGCAGCCCGCGCAGCGAGCGCGCGCAGCAATTCCTCTCGCGCATCCTGTCGCACTGACCCTCCGGCCGGGCCCGCTCAGGCTTTCTTGCGGGCCGGCCGGCGCCGTCGCTTCGGCTTCGCTCCGGTGGCGGACTTGGTCGCCGCGGACAAAGCCGCCCGCTGCTGGCGGCGCACGGCGTTGGCGGCATGGCCCATCCACCAGCCGGCGGCGCGGTTGGCGGACGACAGCCACAGGCTGAGGGCAGGGTTCTTCATCACGGCGACCTCCGCAGGGTCAACCGCGTCGGCGGCGATCGGTTCGCCGGCAGGCGGCCGCGCGGCGCAACGGCGCGCCAGGAACGCCGCTCCGTCGCCGCGGGTTGGTCGGGACGATTCGATCGACCGCGAGACCCAAGACGATGGCCTTCGAGACCGACGTTCCGCCCCACCTGTCCGCGCAGCGCGGCGACACGCCCGCGCCGCTCGACGCCGCCAAGCCGAACACCGCGATGTTGAAGGGCGACATCGATTCCGGCCGCAGCGGCGACAAGGTCGAGGTGTTCGACCCCGGCATGGCGATGCTCGGGACCTGCGAGGAGGCCGGCGGCAACGGCCTGTCGCCGAAGGACATCGCCACCGCCCGCCGCGCCGAATCCCGCGACCGCTGGCGCTTCGCCGCCCGGAAGCTCGGCTACGCCCACAACCGCACCAACGTCGTCCTGACCCTCTACAGCGGGTTCATCATCGTCGCGGGGCTCGGGCTCGGAGGGTTCATCTGGCTGTTGTGAGTTGCGGGCGCCGCTCTCACGCTCTCGCCGTGAGTCCACTACCAGCTGATTGGCGGAGGGGCAGCCGGAACGCTGCCGCCGCTGACAGAGATCCGACCGTCTGAGGCTAGATTGTCGGTGGCTTCGTCATCGCCCTGGGCGGAGTCGATATCGCCTGACCAAATTGATCTTATGTGAGATGGTGTATCAATCTGAACTTGATCACGCAAATATCGTGGAGCGCAAAATTGTGATATATGTAAATTCGGTGACAGTATTTGATGCAATCAAAATTTCCGACTAGATAGGTATAAGTTTTGATATTTATATCAAATATCAAGATATTCGAGAGGCATTTTATCTGGCAGATCGGCATCTATACCCGCAACTCGTCTGTATATATTATCTACATATTCATCGAGTTCATTTTGAGAAGCGCCGAATCGGCGCGAAAACCAGTTGCGATACCAGACAGTATAAAGAAATTGTACAATCTTTTGCACTCGGGAGCGACTTAGCGTCTCCGGTTGCGCTCCAGCAGACACGTGCATAAGGAAATAAGAGCTTTCCTCTGCAATGCTGCCAAATTCGTCCATATTTGGCGCCTGATAGCGCAAATTAACTATGCAACGAGCTCCAAGTGATTGAAACCTACGTATACGAGCGCGAGCGCGTGCTGCCTCCGAGCCTTTGAGGTAGGAAGGGTTCTGAAGTTCAAAAACGACAGATGAAATTCCTACAGAGGATGCGCGTGATCGCAGCTGTCTAACCAGCTTTTGAAAAGGAATATGTTGGAATTCAGCCTCACTACGACATGCGATGTAGTCAATAACTATCATATTGTCAGCCATGCTTTCATGAAACATTAGCATTCCTGCTATAGTTTCATCCTGCCTCGCTAGCAAAACTCGCATTGGCAGTCCAAATGTGTGCTCGTAATTATTGAGCCAATAACGAAAATCTTCTGAACTCACGTTTTGATATGAGAGAAAATTACTTCCCAGTAGAGTTTCTGTCTCTTCAACATCTTTTCTGTTTTTGGGATCTAGGAATTCGGTTCGCAAAATAGTTGCATCTGGATTTGTTGTATTGAAAGCGCGATAACAAGCATCGGATAAGGCATTAATAATCGTATCATTAGATTTAATCGGACGAATAATTGAGGAATGATCGCCAGGCAATGTTCCTACATTTGGAAACATTCCTCTGGCGCTATGGGCAGGTACAACGCCATCTTCATCTCCCGTATAAACATCGAAACGTATCGGATGGCTTGTGCTTGATGAGCGATGTGTATATATAATTCTATTTAATATTAATGAATGGACCTCCGCGATCTGTTCATTGAAAGGTCGCAAGTATTTTTCTTGCGGGTGCCGTATGAGCATTCCAAGTGCACGGCGTGCGCTCAAAAATAATTCCGAGCCATTGTTAGGTGTGGCAAGCAAGACAACCCCACGAATCCGGCTCAGTTCGTCACTTGCACGTGCATTCCTTACAGCATCAGCAATGAACCGCTGGATGATCAAGCCGCCTTGACTATGACCAACTAGGACAATGCAAGTTTTGTCCCTGTATTTTTTATCTTCTCTGAGGGCCGTGGTTAATCTATCTGCGATATCACTAAAATTAGGAATGCGCTTTAAGGGATTGAGGCGATATGCCGGCGTTGGATATGTAAATAACTCAATATCAAAAAATTTTTTTATATAAATATCTTCTTGCAAATATTCCACTAAATTAGTCCAAGATGCTGGGCTGCTAAGTACGCCGTGGATTAAAATTAATACACCGGGCTTATTCAAAATTGTTCCATCCTTTTATTGTGATAACATGGGATGCGCATTCTGATGAGCTTACGTACAACATCTCAATATAAAATATATAATGACCTTGATGATTTCTCTCGGACGACGTATCATGCAGTGTGATCTAAGATATTGCAAGCGGTTTGATTCGACCGCAGCTTAGTATGTCTTTTGTACATGATTCAGATCGCTTGAAAATGCAGCAAATTAAATATATCGGTCGGTATATAGGATTTTCTAATTATAATCTCTATAAAAATTTGATCTGCAAACAGTTTTTTCCTTAAAAATTCGACATATAGCGCTATTTCTCATATCTCTAATCATATCATTATCTTATATGCGATTGGGATACTCGAAAGAAGGCCAGTTCCAGGCGCCTCGCCAGGCTTCCACATGGATGCCACATTTCAACTGGAACGATCCGTCGGCCGACCTCTCAGCGTGGTCTGAACCGTTTCGACGCCTGCACACGCACGGGAGTGAGACCCGCCACGCTCCTGAGCCATCGCATGCCGCGTCAGGGTCAACGGCAAGCTGCCAGGATCTAACCACCCAGCGGAGCAGCGCGATGCGGATGATCGGCAATTGGCGCTCGGCCGCCGCCTTCCGGGTGCGCATCGCCCTCAACCTGAAGGGACTCCCCTACGAGGAGACCCTCATCGACCTCGATGCCGGCGACCAGCACCGGCCGGAGTTCCGGGCGATCAACCCGCAGGGCGCGGTGCCGGCCTTCTTCGACGGCGACGGGCCGCCCCTGACCCAGTCGCTGGCGATCCTCGACTACCTCGAGGAGACCCATCCCGAGCCGCCCTTGCTGCCGCGCGATCCGCGGGCGCGGGCGCGCGCCCGGTCGCTCGCGCAGGCGGTGGCCTGCGACAGCCATCCGCTCTACGTGCCGCGGGTGCGCCGCTACCTCACCGACACGCTCGGCCTGCCGGACGCAACGATGCGCGAGTGGCTGCGGCACTGGTTCGGCACCGGGCTCGCGACCCTGGAGACGCGCCTGACGCAGGAGCCCGGAACCGGCCGCTACTGCCAGGGCGACGCGGTCAGCCATGCCGACCTGTGCCTCGTCAGCCTGTGGGTCGGTACCGCGATCTTCGGCGTCGACACCGCGCCCTATCCCACCGTGCGGCGCATTGCCGAGGAGTGCCTGTCCCAGGACGCCTTCGCCAGGGCGCATCCGAGGAACCAGCCGGGGGCGCCGGGCTGAGGCGCGGGCTCAGCGATCCATCCTGAGCGCCACGATGCCGACCGCCGCCACCGCGGCGGCGAGCCCGGCGCCGAGCACCGGCAGGGTGCCGTAGGCGAGGCCGGCGTCGATCGCGACGCCGCCGATCCAGGCGCCGGCGGCGTTGCCGAAGTTGAACGCGCCCTGGTTGACCGTCGAGGCCAGCGCCCGGGCGCCCTCGGCGGCGTTCAGCACCCGCATCTGCAGCGGCGCCACCAGCGCGAAGGCGAGGATGCCCCACAAGCCGATCACCGCGGTCGCCGGAATCAGCCCGGCGCTCGCCGGCACCAGCGCCAGCAGGGTCGCGACCAGCGCCACCGCGAGGCCGATCACCGAGGGCATCAGCCGCCAGTCGCCGAGCCGGCCGCCGAGCATGTTGCCCAGCGTCAGGCCGACGCCGAACAGCAGCAGGATCCCGGTGATCTGGTTCGGCGTCGCCCCGGCGGTGGCGGCGAGCAGCGGCGCCACGTAGGTGAACACGCTGAACAGGCTGGCCGACGCCAGCACGCTGAGCAGCATCGCCAGCAGCACCTGCGGCCGGCGCAGCACCCGGGCCTCGGCGAGAAGATCGCCGCCCTCCGCCGGCAGGCGGCGCGGCAGCCATGCCAGCAGCGCCAGCGCCGCGACGAGCCCGATGCCGACCACCGCCGCGAAGGTCGCGCGCCAGCCGTAAGCGTGGCCGAGCGCGGTGCCGAACGGGACGCCGAGCACGTTGGCCAGCGTCAGGCCGGTGAACATCGCCGCGATGGCGCTGGCCTTGCGGTGCGGCGGCACGAGGTCGGCCGCCACCACCGAGCCGAGGCCGAAGAAGGCGCCGTGGCACAGGGCGGTGACGATGCGGGCGAGCATCAGGAGGCCGTAGCCCGAGGCGAGGGCGCACAGGGCGTTGCCGAGGATGAACAGGCCGACCAACGCCAGCAGCGCCCGGCGCCGGTCGAGTCGCGCCACCAGCACCGCCACCACCGGCGACCCGAAGGTGACGCTGAGCGCGTAGGCCGAGACCAGCAGCCCCGCCTGCGGGATGGTGACGCCGAGGTCGGTCGCCATCTCGGGCAGCAGGCCCATGATGACGAACTCGGTGGTGCCGATGCCGAACGACGCCACCGCGAGCGCGACGAGCGCGAGGGTGGCGGAGGGGCGCGCGGCGTCGGCCCCGGCCCGGAGGGTGTGCTGCATGTCGGCTCCCGTTGCTGCAGCGCAGCATAAGGCGGGAGCGGGGGGAGGTATCAGCCGCGGGGCCGCATGGGACGCCTGCGGAGGGTGCAGGGGCGGGGTTCAGCCCCGCGGCGCGGAGGCGGCCTCCTCGGCCAGGAGCGCGGCGGGGGTGCGGGCGGCCGCCTTCGGCAGCGGCTGGCCGCGCTGGCTCGCCAGCTCGCGCAGCTCGGGCGCCGGGGCGGTGTCGTCCACGGTCAGGAACAGGCCCCGCCGGCGGGCGCCGGTGCCGAGGTCGGACCGGCTGGTGAGCACGCTCATCGCCGGGCTGAGCAGCAGGCCGGCGGCGACCGGGGCCATCCACAGCCCGAGCAGCGGGTCGCCCGCGTAGAGCAGGCCGGCCCCCAGGAGGGCCCCGGCGACGATCGCGTCGACCTGGAGCCGGCACGCCTCCCGCCACGGCACCCGGCGGTCGTCGCGGGCCTGGGCGTCCCAGCGCACAACCCGGCCGGCGAAGGTCGAGACCACGGCGCCGGCGTTGAACAGGGTCAGGACCGGCCACAGCAGCACCCACTGCGCCTGTTCCAGGGCGGCGCTGGCGAGCAGCGGCCCGGTGCCGCCGAACGCCGCCCGGCGCTCCCGGTCGAGGAGGACGTGGGCGAGGCTGGCACATTTCGGCAGCGCCAGCACCGCGACCGTCACCGCCGCGAGGGCGTGGGCGGCGGTGCCCGGGAGGGTCAGGCCGTAGCCGAGCAGGCCGAGATCGCCGTCGCGGGCCGCCTGCCAGGTGCCGAGGGCCAGGAACAGGACCCAGAGCGGCGAGACGCAATAGGCGAGGATGCCGGAGATCAGGTGCCAGCGGCTGCCGGCGGTGAGGCCGGGCAGGCCGACGACGCCGAGATGCTGGAGGTTGCCCTGGCACCAGCGCCGCTCGCGGCCGAGCAGGTCGACGAGGTTGGTTGGCATCTCCTCCCAGGTGCCGCCCTCCTCGGGCAGCAGGCGCAGCTCCCACCCGGCCCGGCGGAACAGCGCGCCCTCGACGGTGTCGTGGCACAGGATCTCGCCGCCGAGCGGCGCCCGGCCGGGCAGCACCGGCAGCTCGGCGGTCTCGGCGAAGGCGGCGAGCCGCAGGATCGCGTTGTGGCCCCAGTAGCTCCCGTCCGGCCCCTGCCAGGTGTCGAGGGCGCGGATCGACAGCGGCGCGTAGAGACGCACGGCGAATTGCTGGATGCGGGCGAACAGCGTGTCGCGCCCGGCGGCGTAGGACACGGTCTGGATCAGGCCGAGGCGGGGATTCTCCTCCATCAGCCGCACCAGCCGGCGCATCGTCGCGCCGGTCATGAGGCTGTCGGCGTCGAGCACGATCATGAAGTCGTAGTCGGGCCCGTAGGTCCGGCAGAACTCGTCGATGTTGCCGGCCTTGCGGCCGCGGTTGTCGGCGCGGCGGCGGTAGCGGATCGCCGGCAGGCCCGGCCCGGCGGCCGCGCGCCACTCCCGCGCCAGGGCGTAGTGTCGCTCCTCCTCGGCGGCGATGGCGGGGTCCCGGGTGTCGCTCAGCACGAAGACGTCGAGGTCGCTGCCGTCGCCGCCGCCCCGGGCGAGGGAGCGGGCCATCACGCGGATCGCCGCGAACACCGCCGCCGGGTCCTCGGCGTGGATCGCCACCACCGCGGCGGTGCGGCTGCGCCCGCTTGCGACGCCCGGAATCCGGGACGCGGCGCGCTCGACCTCCGACTGCACCCGCCGGCCGAGCCGGGCGGCGAGCGCCCCGTAGGCGTATTGCCACGCGATGTAGGATTGCCACGCCATCACCAGCACGAACAGGACCAGCACGGCGGCGTCGAGCGGGCCGCGCGGCGGCGCGGCGAGGCAGGCCAGCCACGCGACGAGCGCCGTGGTGGCCAGGGTCGGGACTGCGAGGGCGAGGCGGCGCGCACGAAGCGACGCGGTGTGCGGCAGGTCGGGAGCGATCATGGGCGGGGGTTCGATGCGGGGGCCGCGACGCGGGGAGGGAAGGCTCTGGCGGCCGGGTGCTGCCATGTCCGGCCTCGTCTTGCTAGGTGTCGGGGGCTGAACGGCGCCAGAACGCCGGCGGGGGCGGGGCATGCGGGCCGTGCATGTGCCGGCAACCATTCGGAAACCCTGTCGGCAACAGGATGCCGCCGAACCCCGGCGATTCGGCCGCCGAATCCCGGTGATTCGGCTGCATCGCGGTGCCCCGTCGCATTCCGCGCCGTCCGGACCCGTCGAGCCCTGGAACCGCGCCCTTGAGCGAAGCGTTGCGACAGCGAGTACGGCCAAGCTTCGGCGACGCCGCCCGCAGGGCCAGGGGGAGTTCCCGATGAGCGTCAGGCAGCACACGCGGCGCGGCGCGGCCCAGGCCCGGTTGTCGCCGGCCGGCGGGCCCGGTGCGGACCGGCGGCGATGATCCCCGCCGTGACGTCTCCCCTCCGCCCGGTCGCGCGGCCCGCCCCGGCCCGCTCGGCTGGCTTCAACCTGTTCATGACGGTCGATGCGGTCAGCGGCATCTGGCAGTACGGCCTCGATCTCGCGATGGAGCTCGACCGCCACGGCATCGGCGTCACCCTGGCGGTGCTCGGCCCGGAGCCGAGCCAGGAGCAGCTGCGCGCCACCCGGGCGATCCGCGGCCTCGACCTGCGGGTGCCCGGCGCGGCGCTGGAATGGAGCGCGCTCGCCCGCAACGAGATCGAGATGGCGGCCTGGATGGTCGCCCGCGAGGCCGAGCGGGCGCAGGCCGACCTGATCCATCTCAACAGCCCGGCGCTCGCCGCCCTGGCGCCGTTCCGCGCCCCCGTGGTGGCGGCGACCCATGGCTGCGTCGCGACGTGGTGGATGGCGATGCGCGGCGGCCGGCTGCCGCCGGACCTCGTCTGGCGCGCGGCCCTCACCGCCGAGGGCTGCCGGCGCGCCGACCTGCTGCTGGCGCCGACCCGCGCCTTCGCCGAGGCGACCGCCGCGACCTACGGGCTGTCCGCGCCGCCGCGGGTGGTGCCCAACGGCCGGCGCAGCGCCGCCGCCCGCGGCCACCGCAGCCCGGCCGGATCGGCCTCTCCCTTCGCGTTCGCGGCCGGGCGGCTGTGGGACGAGGCCAAGAACGCCCGGATCCTCGACGGGGTCGCCGGCCGGATCGACCTGCCGTTCCTCGCCGCCGGCCCGCTGAAGGGGCCGAACGCGGCGGAGTTCGGGCCGCGGCACCTGCGCGCCCTCGGGGTGCTGAGCGAGCAGGACGTCACCCGCTGGCTGTCGGGCGCGCCGATCTACGTCTCGGCCGCCCGCTACGAGCCCTTCGGCCTCGGCGTGCTGGAAGCGGCCGAGGCCGGCTGCGCCCTGGTGCTGTCCGACATCCCCACCCACCGCGAACTCTGGGACGAGGCGGCGATCTTCCTCCCGCCCGACGACGAGGCCGGCTTCGCCTGCGCGATCGAGACCGTCGCGGCCGACCCGGCGATTCGCGCCCGCCTCGGCGCCGAGGCGCAAGCCCGCGCCGCCGCCTACACCGCCGAGGCGATGGCCGAGGGGGTACTGGGGGCGTACCGGTCGGTGCTGGAGCGCTCCGAACCTTGCGCTGGCGTGGCGTGGTAGCGGTCACCCCCGCCCGATCGCCGCCCGCAGCAGCCTGAGCGCGTCCTCGCTCGCCCATTCCGCCGGCCCCTTCATCACCCCGAGCCGGCAGCCGGCGGGGTCGATCAGCAGCGTCGTCGGCAGGCCGACGAGGTCGCCGCTCTTCTGGAGCACCGGCAGGCTCTGGCCGGGCGGGTCGGCGTAGAAGGCGAGGCGGGTGATCCCGTTCTCCCTCATCCAGGCCTGCGGCCGGTCGAGGTTGCGGGTGTCGACGTTGAGGGCGACGACCTCGAAATCCGGGCTCCCGAGGGCGCCCTGGAGCCGGTCGAGGGCCGGCATCTCGGCCTTGCACGGGGCGCACCACGTCGCCCACAGGTTCAGCAGCACCGTCTTGCCGCGCAGGCCCTCCAGGCTCGCCGGCTGCCCGTCGGGGCCGCGGAACGACAGGGCGGGGGCGGGTTTCGGCGACCGATCGACCTGGAGCGCCGCCACCTCGCCGCGGGCGAGGGGCGCGAGGCGGGCGGCCGTGGCGGCGGCGGACGGGCAGGCGCTGTTGCCCCCGTCCCGACTCCCGTATAGGGCGGCCCCGAGACCGAGTGCCGCGACGAGGAGTCCGCCCCCGAGGGCGAGGCGAAGGGTCTTCGTCATGAGAACCGGGCCGGACGAGGTGTGGACATGAGCAACCGGATGTGGGGCGGGCGCTTCGCGAGCGGGCCGGCCGAGATCATGGAGGAGATCAACGCCTCCATCGGGTTCGACAAGCGCCTCGCTCCCCAGGACATCCGGGGCTCGCTCGCCCATGTCGCGATGCTGGGCAAGGCGGGGATCCTGCCGGCCGAGGATGTGGCGGCGATCGAGGAAGGGCTCAAGGCCGTCCGCGGCGAAATCGAGGCCGGACAGTTCACGTTCCGGCGCGACCTCGAAGACATCCACATGAGCGTGGAGAGCCGGCTGCGCGAGATCGTCGGGCCGACCGCCGGGCGGCTGCACACCGCCCGCTCGCGCAACGACCAGGTCGCCACCGACATGCGGCTGTGGGTGCGCGACACCCTCGACGACCTCGACGCCCAGGCCGCCGACCTGCAGCGGGCGCTGGCCGAGACGGCGCTGGCGCATGCCGGCACGGTGATGCCGGGCTTCACCCACCTGCAATCGGCCCAGCCGGTCACCTTCGGCCACCACCTGCTCGCCTATGTCGAGATGCTGGCCCGCGACCGCGGCCGGTTCCGCGACGCCCGCGCCCGCCTCAACGAGTGCCCGCTCGGCGCAGCGGCGCTCGCCGGCACCTCGTTCCCGATCGACCGCCACGCCACCGCCGCCGCCCTCGGCTTCGACCGGCCGACCGCGAACTCGCTCGATTCCGTCGCCGACCGCGACTTCGCCCTCGAAGCCCTTTCGGCGGCCGCCATCGCGGCGGTGCACCTGTCGCGCTTCGCGGAAGAAATCGTGGTCTGGACCTCGGCGCAGTTCGGCTTCGTGAAGCTCTCGGACCGCTTCACCACCGGCTCGTCGATCATGCCGCAGAAGCGCAACCCCGACGCCGCCGAGCTGGTGCGGGCGAAGTCCGGCCGGGTCATCGGCGCGCTGTCGGCGCTGCTGATCGTCATGAAGGGCCTGCCGCTCGCCTATTCCAAGGACATGCAGGAGGACAAGGAGGGCACCTTCGACGCGCTCCAGACCCTCTCGCTGTGCCTCGCGGCCATGGCCGGGATGGTGCGCGACCTCGAGCCGGTCCCGGAGGTGCTGAAGGCCGCCGCCGGCTCCGGCTACGCCACCGCCACCGACCTCGCCGACTGGCTGGTGCGCGAGCTCGGCCTGCCCTTTCGCGATGCCCACCACGTCACCGGCCGGCTCGTCGGCGCCGCCTCCGCCCGCGGGATCGGCCTGGAGGCGCTGAGCCTCGACGAGATGCGGGCCGAGGAGCCGCGGATCACCGCTGCGATCTACGACGTGCTCGGGGTCGAGAACTCGGTCGGCAGCCGCACCAGCTACGGCGGCACCGCCCCGGCCAACGTGCGGGCGCAGGCCGAACGCTGGCTCGGACTGCTCGGGCAGGCGCCGGCCTGACCGCAACCAGCCCGGCCTCAGCAGACTTGCGTTGGCAGGCCAATGCAAGTCTGCTGAGATTCCTGTTTGGTCGCAGATTTCTACCGCAAAAGCCGGCAGCCGCTTTCGCGAAATCTGCTGAGGGCCACCACCGGATACCGGATTGTCGAGAGGAGAAACCCATGGATCTCGGACTCAAGGGCAAGCGCGCCATCGTCCTGTCGTCGAGCCGCGGGCTCGGCCGCGGCATCGCCGAGAGCCTCGCGGCGGAGGGCGCCGACGTGCTGCTCACCGCCCGCTCGGCCGAGCGACTCGACGAGGCGGTCGCCGCCATCAACGGCCGCGGCCAGGGCCGCGCCCACGCCTTCGTGGGCGATCTCACGGGCAGCGTCGAGGCGATCCACGCCGCGGCGCAGGAGACGCTCGGCGGCGTCGACATCCTGGTCGCCAACACCGGCGGCCCGCCGGCCGGCACGGCGGTCGACGTCGCCCCCGAGGCCTGGGCGCCGCAATTCGACGCGATGGTGGTGCCGGTGTTCCGCCTCGCCGGTCTGGTGCTGCCGGGGATGCGTCAGGCCGGGTTCGGCCGCATCGTCGTGGTGGCGTCGAGCGGCGTCGAACAGCCGATCCCCAATCTCGTGATGTCGAACGCCCTGCGCGCCTCGATCGCCGGCTGGGCCAAGACCCTGTCGGCGGAGGTCGCGGCGGACGGGGTCACGGTCAACATGATCCTGCCCGGCCGCATCGAGACCGACCGCACCGGCGAACTCGACGCCGCCAACGCCAAGAAGCAGGGCAAGACCCCGCAGGAGGTCGCCGAGGCGGCCCGCACGGCGATTCCGGCCAGGCGCTACGGCCGTGTGCAGGAATTCGCCGACGTCGCCTGCTTCCTCGCCTCGGAGCGCGCCTCCTACGTCACCGGCAGCATGGTGCGGGTCGACGGCGGCGCGATCCGGTCGATCTGAGCCGGCAACGGCTCAACGGCGCGGGGAGGAGACGTCCGGGCCGCCCGTCATTGCGGATTGTAGAAGATGATGCGGCTGCCCAGGGGCTCGAAGCGGGTCTGCACGCGCCGGAGGGCCGGAAGGGCCCGCTCCACCGACGGGTGCCGGTCTTCCGGCGCGTAGAAGACGAGGAAGCCGCCGGAGCCCGCGCCGAGGATCTTGCCGCCGAGGGCGCCGGCGGCCCTGGCCGCCGCGTACCAGGTGTCGATCTCCGGAGTGCTGACGCCGCTGGCGAGGGTCTTCTTCAGCCGCCAGTTCTCATCCAGGATCTCGCCGAACGAATCCAGCCGTCCGCACTGGAGCTCCTCGCGGAGCCCGTAGGCGAGGTCCACCATGCGGGCCAGGGCCGCCCGCTTCGCGTGGTCGCCCGCGATGGCGGCCGATTGTTCCCTGAGGATGCTGGCGGCGCCGCGGGTGATGCCGGTGTAGAACACGAGGATGCGCCGCTCCAGGGTCTCCCGCAGGCCCGGCGGCATGATGACGGGCGAGACGAGCACGCTGTCGTCGGCCTTGAACTCGATCAGGTTGAGACCGCCGAAGGCGGCTGCGTACTGGTCCTGCTTGCCGATCGGTTCGCCGCAGCGGTCGATCTCGATCTCGCAGGCCCTGCGGCCGAGTTCCTCCGCCGAGACGTAGCGCCCGAGATAGGCCGACATCGCGTGCAGGAGGCCCACAGTGAAGGAACTCGAGGAGCCCAGTCCCGTCCCGCGGGAAGGAACGTCGGCGATGGTGGTGATCTCCACGCCCCCGGAGAGTTCCAGCATCTCGAACGCGGCGCGGACCAGCCGGTGCTGGATGTCGGCGACGCGATCGACCTCTTCGGTGCTGGAATAGGCGACGCGGATGCCGCCGTCGAACTTCCGGTTGACGGTGACGTGGATGTACTTGTCGATCGCCGTCGAGAGCACGGCACCACCGTGCCGGCGGTAGAAGTCCGGCATGTCGCTGCCGCCGCCGACGAAGCTCATGCGCAGGGGCGTCCGGCTGATGATCATGGTCGGGCCTTCAGGATCGGGAGGCGGACAGGATCAGCTCCACCGCCCCGGCGAGGTCGTCGGCGATGGCGTCCGGCGTCGCGTCGCATCGCCCGTCCCGGCCGCCCTCCCCGGTACGCAGGAGGATCGCCCAGACCCCCGCGGCCTTCGCCGCGGCGATGTCGGCCGTGCTGTCCCCGATCATCCAGGATCGAGCGAGGTCCGCATTGAGATCGCGCGCGGCAGACAGCAGCATCCCGGGCTTCGGCTTGCGGCAGTCGCAGGCGATCTTGAGATCCGGAACCTCGCCCGCGAAGCCGGCGTCGGGATGATGGGGGCAGAGATAGAGGCGGTCGACGAAGGCTCCCGCCCCGGCGAGTTCGCCGTCGAGCTTGGCGTGGATCGCGCGCATGTCCTGCGGCGTGCATTCGCCCCGGGCCAGGACCGGCTGGTTCGTGACGACGGCGACGCGCCGCCCGGCCTCGTTGAGGCGCCGCACCGCCGCGGCCGCTCCCGGCAGCATCACGAGGTCGCCGGGCCCGCGGACGTAGTCGCGCAGGGCGTTCAGCGTGCCGTCCCGGTCGAGGAAGACACAGGGCTGCGGGACGGCGAGGCTGGCCCGGGCCACCACGCCGCGGCGGAGATGATCGGTGACCTTGTCGAGGCGAGCCGGCGTGCCGAGGTCCTTGATGTATTCGAAGCTGTTGTAGCCGAACAGGCGCGACCCCGCCGCCAGCATCGCCGGGAACAGGTCCTGCCCGAAATCGCAGGGCGTCGTCGCGTCCCGCCACGCTTCGAGGGCGCGCCGCTCGATGACGTAGAACGCGGCGTTGACGAGGTTGGCGCGGGGGACGCCGGGCGGGTGCGGCTTGGGGTGGAAGGCGGTGATCCAGCCGGCGTCGTCGATCTCGACGAGGTCCGAATCGTGGGGGTGATCGTTCGGATGCAGGAACAGGGTGGCGTCCGCGCCGCTCCGCTCATGGGCGGCGACGAAGCGGGCGAGATCGATGTTGAACAGCGTGTCGCCATAGACGACGAGGACGCGGTCCCGGAGGTCGGGCAGGCAGGCCAGGGTCGCGCCGGCGGTGCCCCGGGGTTCGCCATCGTCCACGAGCCGCAGCCGCGCCAGGCCGAAGGCGTTGCGCGAGGTGCAGTAGGCTGCGATCTGATCGGCCGCGTGGTTGACGAGGATGATCGCCTCGTCCACGCCCTGCGCCGCGAGGCTCAGGAGCTGCCGCTCGAGGAGTGGAACGCCGTCGACGTCGACGAGCGCCTTGGGGCGTCCGTTCAGCCGGGCGGCCAGCCGGGTGCCCTTGCCGCCGGCGAGGATGACGGCCTGCATCAGCGCCGATCCGGGGAGGATCCCGCCTCCTGGCGGACGATCTCGTCCAGGGCGCGGCGGATGGCGGCGCGCGAGTCGAGGGTCGGGAGCCAGCCGAGTGCGGCGAGCCGGCTCGTGTCGTAGCGGAAGCGCGGCACGTCCCCGACCCAGCCGCGGGCGCTTTCTCCGAAGCGGAGCGCGGCCGCGGGGGCGACCCGATCGCGCACGAGTCCGGCGATCTCCGAGACCGTGATGCCGTCGTCCCGCGGCCCGATGTTGAAGACGTTGTAGCGGGCGGTCGCGCGGTCGCGGATGAACAGCATCGCCGCGACCAGCTCCTCGACGTGCAGGTACGCCTTGCGTTGCGTGCCGTCGCCGAGAACGTCGAGCTCCTCCGGGGTCGCCTTCAGCTTGCGGACGAAGTCGAGCATGACCCCGTGGGTCGCGGGCACGCCGACGACGTTCGGAAAGCGGAAGATGTCGGCCCGCGGCAGGAAGGCCTCGACGGCCGCCCGAATCTGCGCCTCCGAGGCGAGCTTCATCGCGCCATAGTTCGAGATCGGTTCGAGCGGGCCGGCCTCCTCGCGGATCGCCGCCTCGCCGAGGTCGCCGTAGATCGCCGAGCTGGAGGCGAAGCGCAGAGCCGGAATCGCGAGGTCGCGCAGGATCAGGACGGTGTTGAAGGTCGTCCGGAAGGTTCCGTCGAGATCGATCGTCGGATCGGCGATGCCCGCGGGGATGTCCGAGTTCGCCGCGAGATGCCAGACCTCGTCGATGGGATGCGCCGCATGGGCCTGGACCATGGCGGCCCGGTAGGCGGGGAGGTCGGCGCAATCGACGGCCACGAACCGGAAGCCGGGCCGGTCGGCGAAGCGGTCGACATGCGCCCGGCGACCGCGGGAGAGGTCGTCGAGCGCGAGGACGCGATCTCCCTCCGCCAGAAGCCGGTCGATCAGCGTGGAGGCGATGAAGCCGGCGCCTCCGGTGACGGCGTGATGGCGCATGACCGGCCGTTCCTACCCGCCGGTTCCCGTGCGCCTGAGGGCGACCGGATCGCCGCCGGCGCGGGCGTGCCGGGCCGCACCCGCGTCGGAGACGCTGCGGCTCAGGGCCTGCATGACGATGTGGCCGAACATGGCATGCACGTCCTCGACCACCTGCATGTCCTCCATCGGCACCCAGACGGGGTACTGGACCATGCCCTTGAGCCGGCCGCCGGAATAGCCGCAGAGGCCGATGGTCGTGCACCCGATCGCGTTGGCGTAGGCCACCGCGCGGACGACGTTCTCGGAGTTTCCGCTGCCCGAGATCGCGACGACCAGATCGGCCGGCCGGGCGAGATTGCGCAACTGCTCGCTGAAGACGTCGCTGTACGACACGTCGTTCGACCACGCGGTCACGACGCCGAGGTTGTCGATCAGCGTGCGACCCCGGAAGCTTCGTCCGGTGGCCGAGAAGACCCCCTTGTTCCAGTCCGTGATGAAGTGCTGGGCGGTGATCGCGCTTCCGCCGTTGCCGAACGCGATGATGTCGCCGCCCCCGACCCAGGTCCGATGGATCGCCGCGACCGCCGCATCGATCGCCGCGGCGTCGATCCGGCCCAGGCACGCCGCGACCTTCAGGATGTAGGAGGAGGCGAAACCGGTCGCGGGCTCATGAGGACCGTCTTGCACAGCGGACATCCGTTCTGCCTTCGGCACCCCATGTCGCGCCGTCGGCCTGGGATTGCGACTGGTCGACCATGAGAATGTTATGGTTAAGGATTCTTTACCAAGGCGCCGGTAGAAGGGGCACCGGCGGAGCCCGGAGCGAAGCCGCCCGCTCAGGCCCGCGGGTGTCGCTTCCCTCGATTCGATGCCTGACCCAGGGTCGAGGCATTGTGTCGATGGTGGTGGATCAGGTCGATCCATTTTTACTTAAACTTAACCTTAACCGAGATCAATCTTCGCGTCGAGACGAGGCGCCGCCGCGCCACTCCAGGATGCGCGCCCATGCTGTCACTCTCTTCCTCGGCACCTCGTGACGCTTTCAGCCGCGGCGCGACCGATGCGAGCCCACCCGCCGATCGGCCGTTGTGCGATCACGCCTGGATTTTCGCGCAAGCGGATGGTCGCGTCATCTCGCCTCAACTCCTTCTGGACGAAGACGGCTCGATCGGTGGCGTCAGCAATCCCAGCGTCGTGCGCTGGTGTATCGAAGAGGGAATCGTTCATTTTCTGGACCAGGGAGGGGCCACTCTCCTGCGCTTCCTTGTGGACCAGCGATCGCAACCGCATAAACTGGTACTTGTCGGCATCGACGAGACCGGACGCGACAGAACCCACTACCTGATCGAGACCGAGCGCTACGCGCGAGCCCCGTCCGCGCAGGAAGTGCAGACGATCGAACCGATCGCAGCGCGCAGGAAGAATCTCATCGTCCTGAGCGCGAATGCCAAGTCGCTGCACACGCAATGGCCACAGGACATCGATCCGGCTCGCCGATCCTGGGATCTGTGCCTGGCATGGTATGGAGACGAAGCGTCGTATTCGCAGCGTCCCCCTTCGGAATACAGTGTGCTACTGAGAAAGGGCACCAAGCTACAGTGCTTGCACAGGCTGTTCTATCCAGGAAGTCCTGTTTTCGACTATGATTATGTCGCCTTTCCCGATGATGATATCGCTACGAGTTGGCTGGATCTGAACAGGATATTCCAGTTCTGCGCAGACTACAACTTGCTGCTGGGCCAGCCGGCACTGTCTCATGACAGCTTCATCGCCCATCCCATTCTCCGTCAGCAACCTGACAAGATCGTTCGCTTCACGAATTTCGTGGAGATCATGACTCCGTTCTTCGCGCGATCGGCCCTGCGCCGTTGCAGCGGAACCTTTCACTTCGGCGAAAGTGGCTGGGGGCTCGACACCGTGTGGCCCGTTATCCTGGGTGATCCCAAGAACCGGATCGGTGTCATCGACGCTGTTCCGGTTCGTCATACGCGACCTGTCGCAACGAGTTACGATGTGAAAGCCGCACTCCGGGACGAGGCCATGGTGGTGAGATCGTACGGGGTGGAACTAAGGCATGTGGAGCATGGATATGTGAGATAAGCGCCTCCGGTTCTCGACATACGGCCGGTTTGGCGTAGGCGCGAAATCCCGGATGCCACACCGCGAACCCGCCCGCGCCAGGATCGCGAGCGTTACAGCTTCAGGAATGCCCTCAGCACGATGAGGTGCTGCCGGCAGGTGATGAGGAAATCGATCCGGATGCCGTACCGATCGATGTCGGCCCGCAATCAAATCTGAACAGGGTCGCCCCGAACACGCCACTCGTCTCCTTTTTCAGGATTGGTCAGGTCTCATGTATGATTGCGCTATCCTGGGAGGTGGCATCGCTGGCTTATCTCTCGCCTCGTTTCTCGATCGGCGCAGCATCGTGATCGAAGCGCAGGATCGGGTCGGCGGACTGAGTCGCAGTTACAGGCTCAACGGTATTGATTACGACATTGGTCCTCACGTCATCTTCTCGAAGAATCAAGAGGTACTCGATCTCCATTCGACGATGATCGAGACAAACAGGATCAAGCGGTCCAATCAGATCGTGTTCAAGGGCCGCTACGTCAAGTACCCATTCGAGAACGATCTTTCGGCACTCGATCCGGCCGATCGCGACTACTGCCTTCAGGAATTCCTGCATAATCCGTACGAGCGTTTCTCCGGCACGAACATGCTCCATTTTTTCCTGGGTACGTTCGGTGAGGGCATCACTCGTCTGTACCTGCAGCCGTACAATGAAAAAATCTGGAAATTCGATCCGTCGTGCATGGATACGCAGATGGTCGAGCGCATACCGAAGCCGCCCCGGGATGACGTGATCGCATCGGCCAACGGTACGGTCACGGAAGGATATCAACATCAACTCTACTATCATTATCCGGCCAAAGGCGGATTTCAGACGCTCGTGGATGCCTACAAGGCCCGCGCCGAGGCGGCGGGCCAGGACGTGCGGACCTCATCCCCTGTGCGCCGCCTGACGAGGCTGGCTGACGGATGGACGATCGAGACCGGCACGGCGGAATTCCAGGCAAGGCAACTCATCAGCAGCATCCCAATCCATGAATTGTTCAAGTTGCTGACGCCTCCGGCCGAGGTCGCTCAGGCGCTCCAACGGTTGCTCTACAATTCCATCTACATCGTCGTGATTCAGTGTCGAAAAGATAAGATCGGCGATCATTTCGCCTTGTACGTTCCGGACAGCGATGTGCTTTTCCATCGCGTGTCGAAGCTCAACCATCTGGGCGAGGGTTACTCGCTGCCGGATGGCGGCAGTACCCTGATGGCCGAGGTCACGTTCAGGCCGAACAGCTATCTGTCCACGCTTCGTGAATGTGAGGTCATCGAGCGAACGATCGCGGACTTGGAGAAAGTCGGCTTCATCGACCGCGTCGATGTGGTCGACACCGCGATCCGGCGGGAGCGTTACGCATACGTGATCTACGACTTGGATCATCGCAGGAATGTCGATAAGATCTTGGCATATCTGGAAGGAATCGGTATCAAATCGGTAGGGCGCTTTGCGGAGTTCGAGTACCTGAATACAGATGCGGTTGTCGAGCGGACACTTTCCCTGGCGCGGAGTTTGAACTGCGCTCATTAGAGCTGCTGGATATCCTGCCATGCGAGTTGCTATCTTGCGGTCTCTATTGCCGCCGTGAAGCCTCCACCTGTAAGGCTTTCAAACCCGGAAGCGCGATGCTGCTGGTTGTATCCCGGGCGGAGATGGATCCGCTGGTCGCAGAAGGACAGGCGCGCTCGGGGAACTCGCGGCACCCTCCTGGTCGTCGTCCGGCGCGACGGCTTCAGCGCGTGCCGCGACAGGAGGATCGCCGTGAGGTTCGCCCGCCTCCTGTGCGTTCTTGCTACTTTAGATTGTATTATGCTATGGTAAGCCCTAGGTTGCACCAATGGACTTGACACGCAGGAAGCTGGAGTTCGGCTGCGGTCACCGCCCGACTCCCGGGTACATCGCCAACGACATCAATCCGTTCGAGGGTGTCGAACTCGTCAGCAACCCTTGGGAGATCGATCTCCCGGACGGGTCCCTCGACGAGATCATCGCTCTTGGCCTGATGGAACATCTCACCAACGAGCAGTTCGAGCGGACGCTGGCGAACGCGCACCGCATGCTCGCTCCGACCGGGATGTTCCTGTTCGACGTGCCGGATATCCCCGTCTGGTGCGGCTACGTCGTCGATCATTTCGCCGGCAGGCCGATCCCCTTCACCATCGAGCATTGTTTCAACACGCTCTACGGCTGGCAGCGCTGGCCTGGGGACGAACACAAATCCGGCTGGTACCGGGAGAAGCTGGAAGCCGCCCTGCAGCGCAACGGCTTCGCGACCTATGACTACGATGTCGAGCATTTCGTCTCGCGCGGTCTCACGCGCAACCGGATGACCCGACCTCTCGACGCCCATCTGTATTGCCGCGCGCGACGTTGAGGCGGCGGGAAACGGCGACGGCCTGCTCATCGCGCGGCCCGTCCGCCCGGCGCGGCGGCGCCTACCCCTTGTCCCGCATCAGGCGGGCCTTGTCGCGCTGCCAGTCGCGCTCCTTGGCGGTCTCGCGCTTGTCGTGGAGCTTCTTGCCGCGGCCGAGGCCGAGTTCGACCTTCGCCCGGCCGCGGTCGTTGAAGTAGATCTTCAGCGGGATGACGGTGTAGCCCTCGCGCTGGGTCGCGCCGATGAACTTCTGGATCTGGCGCTTGTGCAGCAGCAGGCGCCGCGGCCGCTTGGTCTCGTGGTTGAAGCGGTTGGCCTCGAGATATTCCGGGATGTAGGCGTTGAAGAGGAAGAACTCCTCGCCCGACGGCCCGGCATAGGCCTCGCCGATCGTGGCCTTGCCGCCGCGCAGGGACTTCACCTCGGTGCCGGTGAGCGCGATGCCGGCCTCGACCGTGTCGGTGATCTCGTAGTTGAAGCGGGCCTTGCGGTTGTCGGCGACGATGCGCCGGCTCGGGTCGGGCTTGGGGGCCATCGGGTCCGTGTCTGTTGGCGTGGCGCGAGCGGGGGACCCGCTCGCGCGGGGACCGCCCTCAGTGGTTGATCAGGCCGGCGTGCCGGAGGGCGAAGTCGACCGCCTCGCGCGTCGCGGCGCCGATCGGCACCATCGGCAGGCGCGCCTCCTCGCTCATCAGGCCGAGGCGCGAGAGGGCGTATTTGGGCGGCGCCGGGTTGGTTTCCAGGAACAGGTTGGTGTGGAGCGGCATCAGCCGATCCTGCAGCGCCAGCGCCGTGCGGTAGTCGCCGGCGAGGCAGGCCTCCTGGAAGTCGGCGCACAGGCGCGGCGCCACATTGGACGACACCGAGATGCAGCCGTGGCCGCCATGCGCCATGAAGCCGAGCGCCGTCGCATCTTCGCCAGAAAGTTGGACGAAATCCTCGCCCATGGCTTGGCGTTGCAGGCTGACCCGGGCGACGTTGGCGGTGGCGTCCTTCACCCCGGCGATGTTCGGCAGCTCGTAGAGCCGCTTCATGGTGTCGACGCTCATGTCGATCACCGAACGGCCCGGAATGTTGTAGATCAGGATCGGAATCCCGATGGCGTCGTTCACCGCCTTGAAGTGCCGGTACAGCCCTTCCTGCGTCGGCTTGTTGTAGTACGGCGTGACGATGAGGACCGCGTCCGCCCCGGCCTTCTCCGCATGACGGGCCCGCTCGACCGCCTCCGCCGTCGAGTTGGAGCCGGCGCCGGCCACCACCGGCACCCGGCCGGCGGCCTCGTCGATGCAGGCCTCGACCACCCGGTCGTGCTCGCCATGGCTCAGGGTCGGGCTCTCGCCGGTGGTGCCGACCGGGACGAGGCCGTGGGTGCCGTTCTCGATCTGCCAGCCCACGAAGGCGCGGAAGGCTTTCTCGTCGAAGGCCCCGTCGCGGAACGGCGTCACCAGGGCGGTGAGCGAGCCCCTCAGGCGCTGCGAGATCTGCGTCGACGTCATGCTGGCGTTCCTCAACCCGGTCCGGGCCGTCGCGCTCGGGAATCGCGGCCCGGCGGCCTCGCCGCGTCGGACTCGGCCGTACGGCTGAGGACACATAGGGCGTCCGCGGGCGGCGCGCAAACGCCGAACGCACAAGGCTAATGGCTTCTTAACGCGGCGCTTCCACCATGGGCGTCGGGCCATCCAGGCAACCAGCGAAGAGGGAAGCAGGACCATGCAGCCTAGGCTCCGTCGGCGCCGCCTCGCGGTTCTGGCCCTCCTCGCCTCCGGCAGCGCGCTCGGCGGCCTGCCGGTTCTCGCCGCCGGACCCCTCGGCACCGGGACCACCCCGGCCGCGGCGGTGCCGGGGCTCGCCCGACCGGCCGCCACGGGCGGCACCGCGGCAGCCGCGGTCGCCGACGAGGCCGTCGCCGTCTCCCCGAAGACGGGGGCGGAGGACGACGAGGCCGGCCTGCGCGGCGGCGTCGGTGCCGACGAGGGCAGCGCCCGCAAGCTCCCGGCCGGCGTCTCGGCCTACGCCTCCGCCGATCCCGACGCGCCGATCGCGTTCCCGGTCCCCGACGCCGCGGTCACGCCGTCGGCCCCGGTCCCGGCGGTGCCCGATCCCGGCCGCCCGTCGCTCGCCGTCGATCTCGACATCCCGGCCCTGCGCAGCGCCGTCGAGGCGTATCGCCGGGGCAAGGTCGACGAGGGCGACCGGATCCGCGACGGCCTGTCCGACCCAGCGGCGCGGGCGCTGCTCGACTGGGTGGCGATCCGCTTCGGGGCCGGAATCGGCTTCGAGCGCATCACCGGCTTCCTGCGCGACACGCCGGACTGGCCGGCGACCGGCCTGCTGCGGCGCCGGGCCGAGGCGGCCCTGCTCAGCCAGCGCAAGGCCCCGGCCGTGGTGCGGGCGTTCTTCGCCACCCGCCGGCCGTCGAGCCCGCCGGGCCGCTTCGCCCTCGCCCTCGCCTTCAAGGCCGACGGTCTCGACGAGGACGCCGCCGCGCTGGTGCGCGAGACGTGGCGTGACGACGCCTTCGGCCGCAGCCTCGAACTCAGGGTGCTCGACGCCTTCCCGGGCGTGATCGGCGAGGTCGAGCACCGCGCCCGCATGGAGCGGGCGCTGATGAAGGAGGATTGGGAGACCGCCGGCCGCGCCGCGACCTATGCGGGCCGGGCCTACGGCACCCTGGTGCGGGCGCGCCGCGCCGTCGAGGCCAAGGCGTCGAATGCCGGCGCCGCCCTCGACGCGGTGCCGCCGTCGCTGCGCAACGATTCGTCGTTCCTGTTCTCCCGCGCCCAGTACCTGCGCCGCTCCGAGAGATACACCGAGGCCGCCGCGGCGCTGCTCGCCGCCCCGCGCAACCCCGAGGTGCTGGTCGATCCCGAGGAATGGTGGACCGAGCGCCGCATCGTCGCCCGCAAGCTGATCGATCTCGGCGATCCCCGCACCGCCTACGCGGTGGTGGCCGGGCACAGCGCCCGGGTGACCGAGAAGCGCATCGAGGCCGAGTTCCACGCCGGCTGGATCGCCCTGCGCTTCCTGCGCGAGCCCGAGACCGCCGCCCGCCACTTCGCCGCCGCCGCGGCGGTGGCCGAGACGCCGATCTCGGTCGCCCGCGCCGCCTACTGGCAGGGCCGGGCCGCCGACGCCCTCGGACAGGCGACGGAGGCGAAGGGCTTCTACGAGCGCGCCGCCGCGCAGCCGATCGCCTATTACGGCCAGCTCGCCCGGGCGCGGCTCGGGCAGGCGACGCTGCCGCTGCGACAGGCCGGCAGCCTCGAGGGCGAGGCCCGCGCCGCTTTCGAGGCGCGGGCGCCGATCAAGGCCCTGCGCTTCCTCGCCGCCGCCGGCCTCAAGGAACTGGCGCTGCCCCTGTCGATCGACCTCGCCCAGCGCCTCGACGACCCGGCCGAGCTGAACGCGCTCGGCGACGTCGCGGTGGCCGTCAACGATCCCCGCGCCCTGGTGGCGATCGGCAAGGTCGCGGTGCAGCGCGGCCTGCCGCTCGACCAGCACGCCTATCCGGTCATCGGCATCCCGACCTACGAGGCGTTCTCGGCGGTGCCGCAGGTCGAGCGCGCGATGGTGTTCGCCATCGCCCGGCAGGAGAGCCAGTTCGATCCCCGGGCGATGTCGAGCGTCGGCGCGCGCGGGCTGATGCAGATGATGCCGGCCACCGCCCAGCGCACGGCGCGCCGGGTCAGCACCGCCTTCGACCAGGACCGCCTCACCAGCGACCCGACCTACAACGCCCGCCTCGGTCAGGCCCATCTCGGCGAACTGATGGAGGATTGGCGCGGCTCCTACATCCTCGCCTTCGCCTCCTACAATGCCGGCGGCGGCAACGTGAAGAAGTGGATCGACGCCTACGGCGACCCGCGCGACCCGGCCGTCGACCCGGTCGACTGGGTCGAGCGGATCCCGTTCACCGAGACCCGCAACTACGTCCAGCGGGTGACCGAGAACCTCCAGGTCTACCGCCACCGGCTCGACGGCAAGAGCGCGCTGCTGATCGGCGACGACCTGAGGCGGGGAGCGCGCTAAAGCATTTTCCGACGAAGTGGATACCGGTTCGTCGTAGAAAATGCGGCAAAATCAGAGACCTGGAGAGCTTCGCGATTGCAACGCGATCGTGAAGCCCTCTAGGGGAGGGGCACGGCCCCGGCACGATCGGGCGCCTGAGCGGAGCCTGAGCGAGGCCGTTCCCGCATCGCGCCGGCGATGGCACGGCAAGCGCCGCGATCCCGCAGGGATCGTCGAGCGATCGATCGGAAATCGTGGGACGCATCCTCGCACGCGCCGACCGGTCGGGCGGTCGCCGCCGCAGATCGCGCCGCGCCGGCGGCCCGTCCTTCAGAGCCTGTTTGACTCTCGATCTAAAGAAAAAGCTCCCATTTCCCGGACGACTGGAACGCAGTGGAAGGAGATCCGGGATCCAGCGCAAGAAGTCGCGAAGCGTCCGTATGCAGCGATAGTGCCGGCACACGGAGCCGCTTCGCGGCACATCTGACGTCTGGATCCCGGATCTCCTTCCGCTATCGCTTCAGTCGTCCGGGAAAGGGGAGCTTCGCGCGGTCAATACGATTGACCATCGCTCAAACAGGCTCTCAGAACTTGCCCAGCATCGGGAAGTCGACCGACAGGCTGGAGACCGGGGTCACCGGCATCTCGCGCTTGCGCGGCCGGCCGTTGAGCACCTGCTTCAGCTTGGTCTTCAGCAGCGCGAGGTCGAACGGCTTGAGGATGAAGGCGTCGGCCCCGGCGAGGTGGGCCATGTTGATGTCCTCGAAGCTGAACGAGGTCTCGGTGAGGATGAACGGCGTGTTCATCAGGCCGTCGTCGGCCCGGATCTCGCGCAGGAGCTGGATGCCGTCCATCGGCTCCATGTCGAGGTCGGAGATCACGAGGCCGAAGCGACGCTCGCGCATCGTCTCGAGCGCCTGGGGACCGTCGGTCACGCCGACCACGTCGGGGAAGCCGAGGCGGTTCATCAGCTCCGTGACGAGACGCACCAGCTTGACCTGGTCGTCCACGATGATGATCGGAGGAGGCTCGCTCATGGGGGCTCGTCGGGTGTCGGCCTCGGGCCGGGAGGCGGGTCACGCCCCCGCGGCCGCGGGAGGGTACGGCGTCGGCGTGCCGGCGACCGCCGGCGGCGCCACTCAGCAGAGTTGCGCAGGGCAACTCTGCCTGGATTCTTGTTCCTGCATCATTCTCTCCGCCAAAACGGTGACCATTTTGGCGAATGATGCTTAGACGAACAGGTGCTCGATGCCCTGCTTCGACATGCTCTCGGTGTGGAGGGCCTGGGCGAGGCCGTAGATGCTCGCCGCCTTCGGGGTGCCGCGCTGGAGCATCGGCGTCAGGTTGGCCTTCTGGAACAGCGCCTCGTTGGCCGGGGTGCGCACGGCGGTGGCGAAGGAGGTGACGAATTCGCGCTTGGCGATCTCGCGCCACTCGACGATCTGCACCTCGCGGTGCCGGCCGTCGCCGCTGATGCGCGCGAAGGTCTCCTGCACCGAGGTCCGCTCGCCTTCCAGGATCTGGAGGAAGTGGCCCTGCTCCATGATGAGGAAGCTCGTGATGACCGCGAACTCGTTCTTCTTCTGGGCCTGACGGGCGATCTCGCCGAGCTCGCGCATCCGCGCCTGCGCATCGGCAGAGAGCTGCGAGCGCGAGAAGTAGATCAGATGGATGAGGCTGGTCCGCTTCGCTCGCATGAGCCCTCTCCGACACGTCCCAGGGTGATAGGCCCGAGTGGCTCAACAGGCCGTAAACGCGATCCCGCAAGCTTGCGCGACCACCCGGCACTTTCTGCCGCACGGTTCCCGCGCGCCGGGCCGTTCCTGCCGGGCGTTCCGGGCATGACGCCGCGGAATCAAGGACTTGGCCCTGGCACGGGGGTTGCGCCGGCAGCCCCGGTGCCCTGCGGGCCGGAGCCGGACGGATGGATATTTTCAGTGCGTTGCAGAGTGCCGTCTCGGGCCTGAAGGCGCAGTCCTTCGCCCTCGACAACATCTCGGGCAACATCGCCAATTCGCAGACCACCGGGTTCAAGCGCATCGACACCGCGTTCGAGGACATGCTGACCGAGCAGGTCCCGCGCTATCAGACCAGCGGCTCGGTGTCGGCCTCGTCGCAGCTCACCAACACGACGCAGGGCACCATCACCAGCAGCGGCGTCCCGACCAACATGGCGCTCAACGGCGAGGGCTTCTTCGTCGTCAAGACCAAGACCAGCGACAGCGCCAACCTGACGACCTTCTCGACCTCCGACCTCTACACCCGCCGGGGCGACTTCTCGGTCGATGCGGCCGGCCGCCTCGTGAACGGCGCCGGCGCCTACCTCGTCGGCCAGAGCCTCGACCCGCTGACCGGGCAGAGCACCGGCACCGGGGTGCTGTCGATCCCGACGAAGCCGATTCCCGCGCGCCCGACCACCTCGCTCACCTACGCGGCCAACCTGCCGGCGACGCCGCGGACCGGGACCGGCGACGCCGCCTCGGCGGCGACGATCCTCGGTGCCCTGCCGGGCGGCGACGTGCGGGTGCTGAGCGGCGGCGGCACCGGCACGCTGAACGTCGCGGCGACCGACACCAGCACCTTCGTGTCGTCGAGCGTCGCCGGCGGCTCGCTGACCGCCTACAACCCGGCGGGCTCGCCGGTGAACCTCGACCTGCGCTGGGCCAAGGTGGCGCAGGCCAACGCCGCCACCGGCACGCCCGACACCTGGAACCTGTTCTACGCCACCACCAACGGCGCCACCGCCAGCGGGGCGGCCTGGCGCAACGTCGGCACCGCCTTCACCTTCAATGCCGGCGGGCAGCTCGCCTCCCCGAGCGGGTCGTCGCTCACCCTGCCCGACGTGACCGTGGACGGCGTCTCGCTCGGCTCGCTCACCCTGCGGACCGGCCCCGGCAGCCTGACCCAGTACGCCGATTCCAGCGGCACGGTGGCGACCAGCACGGTGCAGCAGGACGGCTACGCCGCCGGCACCCTCAACAGCCTCTCGGTCACCGGGGACGGCCGGATCATGGGGGCGTACTCGAACGGCAACAACATCGCGCTCGCCCGGGTCGGCGTGGTCCAGTTCGCCGCCGACAACGGCCTCAAGGCGACCTCGGGCGGCAACTACATCCAGACGATCGAATCGGGCGCTCCGGTCAACGGCCTCAACGGGTCGTCGATCGTCGGCAGCAACGTCGAGGCCTCGAACACCGACACCTCGGAGGAGTTCTCGAAGCTGATCGTCACCCAGCAGGCCTACTCGGCCAACACCCGCGTCATGTCGACGGCCCAGCAGATGATGTCGGACATCATCAACATCATCCGCTGATCGGCGGGATCGTTAGCGTTCCGTCAACCCCGATCCCGTCGACTCCGCTTCCGCCTCCCCGGTCCGCCCCATGTCGATCAACGCGCTCAACACCGCGACCGCCGGCCTGAGGGTCACCCAGGCCGCGATCGGCATCGTGTCGCAGAACGTCGCCAATGCCGGCAGCGACGGCTACGTCAGGCGCCGGCTCTCGACGGTCTCGACCGACGGCAATGCCGGGGTGACGACCGGCACGGTGACGCGGATCTTCGACGAGACCGCGCAGCGGCAGCTGCGCCTCGAAACGTCCGGCGCCGCCTATACCGGGCTCATGGCGACGACCCAGGCGAGCCTCAGCGCGCTCTACGGCACGCCCGGCAGCGCCTCGGCCCTCGACGGCGTGCTCAACGCCTTCACGCAGTCGCTCCAGACGCTCGCCGGCGATCCGTCCTCGACCGGCGCGCGTGCGACGGTGCTCGCCGGCGCCCGCAGCCTCGCGGGCGCCCTCGCGACGATCTCGGACGGGGTGCAGACCCTGCGCAGCGGCACCGAGAGCCAGCTCGACACCGACGTCGCCGCCGCCAGCAGCCTGCTGTCGCGGATCGCCGGGCTCAACACGAAGATCATCGGGCTCAACGGCAGCGACCGCTCCGCCGCCAGCGGCGCCGAACTCGCCGACCAGCGCGATCAGGCGCTCGGCGAGCTGTCCCGGTACATGGACCTGCAGACCAGCCTGCAGGCGGACGGCTCGGTCACCGTCACCACCGGCTCGGGCATCACCCTCGTCGATCACGGCGCGGCGGCGAGCCTCGGCTTCGACGGGCGCGGACGGCTCGATCCCGGCGCGACCTACACCGACGATCCCGCCACCCGCGGCGTCGGCACGATCGTCGCGGTGATGCCAAGCGGCGCGCGGATCGACCTCGTGGCGACCGGGACGGTCCGCTCGGGCTCGATCGCTGCCGGGCTCGCCCTGCGCGACGACACCCTGGTCCAGGCGCAGCGCCAGCTCGACGACCTCGCCGCCGGCCTGTCGCGGGCGCTCAGCGACCGCGCCGTCGCCGGGACGCCGGCGAGCGAGGGCACCGCCAGCGGGTTCGACATCGACCTCACCGGCCTCCAGGCCGGCAACGCGGTGACGCTCGCGACCCGCAGCGCCTCGGGGGCGGCCCACACCATCGTCCTCGTGCCGACCACCGGCAACGCCGCCGGGGTGAGCGCGGCCCAGACCAACGACCCGACCGCCACCGTCCTGACGGTCGACATCTCGGGCGGGCCGGCGACCACCGCGGCACGGATCGGCGCGGCGCTCGGCGACGGCTACCGCGTCTCGGCGACGACGGGGGGCGGCGTGCGGATCCTCGCCACCGGCGCAACCGCGCTCACCGGCATCGACGCCTCGATCACCGTGCCGACCCGGGCCGGGGACGTGCGCACCGCCGGCACCCAGCTCGCGGTGTTCGTCGATTCCGGCTACGGCGACACGGTCTATACCGGCTCGTTCGAGGGCGGACCGCACCTCACCGGCCTCGCCCAGCGCCTCGTCCTCAACCCGGCGCTCGCCGCCGACAGCGCCGGCCTCATCGTCACCGCCGCCGGCACGCTGCCGGGCGACGGCACCCGGCCGAAGGCGCTCCTCGACGCCCTGACCGGCGCCGCCCGCACGTTCTCGGCGGCGAGCGGCCTCGGCGGGGTGAGCGCGCCCTACACGACCTCGGTGCAGGGCTTAGCCCAGGGCATCATCGACTTCCAGGGCGCCGCCGCCGAGCAGGCCGACCAGCTCGACCAGGGCCAGAGCATCGCCCTGTCGACCGCCCGCAGCCGCTTCAGCGCCGATTCGGGGGTCAGCATCGACGAGGAGATGGCGAACCTGATCCAGCTCCAGACCGCCTACAGCGCCAATGCGCGCGTGCTGACCGCGGCGCGCGACATGCTCGACACCCTCCTGAGAATCTGATCCGGCGGAGACCCCCGATGACGATCCGCCCCTTCGCGGCCGGGACCTACACCCGGGACCTCAACACCAGCCGCCTGCTCGACATGAAGGGCCAGCTCGACGGGCTGTCGCGCCAGCTCGCCACCGGGCGGATCTCGGAGACCTATGCCGGCCTCGGCGCCGGCCGCACGACGAGCCTCGACGCCCGCGCGCAGATCAGCGCCCTCGACGGCTACGCCGCCGGCATCACCGCCGCCGACACCCGGCTGTCGCTCGCCACCGCCAGCATCGCGCAGGTCCAGAAGCTCGCCACCGCGACCTGGAGCGAGCTCGACGTCAACCGCTCGGGGTCGGAGGGCAGCGCCCGGGCCAACCTCAAGACCCTGGCGACCAACCGGTTCGCCACCGCCCTCGACGCCCTGTCGCAGAACGTGTCGGGCAGCTACCTGTTCTCCGGTCGCGCGACCACGACCCCGCCCGTCGAGGAGGCCGGGATCATCCTCAACGGCGACGAGGCCGCGGGCCTCGCCGGCATCGGCACCCTCATCAGGGAGCGGCAGGCGGCCGACCTCGGCACCGGCTCGCCCTCGACCGGACGGCTCGCCCTGACCGGGTCGGGCACCGCGATCGGCCTGTCGGAGAGCCTCGATCCCGGCGTGCGAGCGAATTTCGGCTTCACCATCGAGGCGGCGACGAGCACCAATCCGGGCGCCCTCGCCGTCACGCTCGCCCCCGGCAGCCCCGCCGCCGCGTCGCTCGCCTTCGCCGCCCAGCCGCGGGACGGCGACCGGGTGCGGGTCACGGTCGAGAATCCGGACGGCAGCCAGAGCTTCGTCGACCTGACGGCGAGCAGCGACCCGAAGGCCGCGGCCGGGAGCTTCCGCATCGGGGCGAATGCCGCGGAGAGCGCCGCCAACCTCGCGGCGGCGCTCGGCGGCGCCACCGTGACCGGCGCGCAGAGCGGGACGCCGCCGGGGGTGTCGGCCGCCCTGTCGGGGGGCTCGGCCGCCTCCGCCGCGGTCACGGTGGCCGGCCAGCCGGTGGCGGGCGACAGCGTGAGGATCACCCTCGGGATGCGCGACGGCACCACCCGGACCCTGACCCTGACCGCCGCCGTCAAGGCGGGCGGGGCCAACAGCTTCGTCATCGGCGCGGACGCCGCCGAGACCGCCCGCAACCTCAAGGCGGCGCTCGGCACCGCCCTCGACGCCGCCGCGACCACCGACCTCGCGGCGAGTTCCGCGACCCGGGCGGCGGACGACTTCTTCGCCGGATCGAGCACGGCGGGCCTGAGCCCCCGGCGGGTCGCGACCGATGCCGCCGGCAACGCGACCGGCTTCGCCGCCGATCCGGGCGGCCGCACGGTGATCTGGTACAAGGGCGACGACACCTCGACCGACCCGCGCACCACCACGACCGTGCAGATCTCGGCGGGCCAGACGGTCGGGATCGGCGCGCAGGCCAACGAATCCGCCCTGCGCAGCGCGCTGGCCGGCATCGCCGTGGTGGCGAGCGTGAGCTTCGCCGGCGCGACGACCGACGATTCCCGCTTCCAGGCCTACGCCACCCGGATCCAGGATCAGGTCAAGCCGTCCGGCACCGCGCAGACCCTGGAGGGGATCGCGACCGAGTTCGGCCTCGCCGCCAGCGCCGTGACGACCCGGAAGGCCGACAACGCCGCGACCAAGTCGATCCTCCAGAACGCCGTCGACGGCGTGGAGTCGGCCAGCATGGAGGAGGTCGCGACCAAGCTCATGACGCTGCAGACGCAGTTGCAGGCGAGCTACCAGACCACCTCGACGCTCGCGAAGCTGACCCTGGCGAACTACCTGTAGGGGATCGCGCAGCCAGGCGGACGCCGCTTCGCCGGCGGCCGATCGAGACGAGCCGCAGCCCGCGCTCGCGGCGCGGGCGTGTTCCGCGGGCCGGGCGGGTCCGATGGCGGCCCGCCCGGCTCAGGGCCATCAGGCGAACTGGACGTTGGCGCCGATGTTCCACTGGTTGCCGGCGAAGCTCACCGACTCGCTGAACGAGCCGTCGCCGGTCCGCACGACCCAGGTCGACAGGTCGTTGGCGCTGGCCTGGAACGTGGCGCCGCTGCCGTAGCCGACGAGCTGGATCTTGTCGCCGTCGCGGACCGAGAAGTCCGCCAGCAGGTCGCCCTGGGCCTCGCCGCGCCGGAGCACGAACACGTCCGCCCCCGTTCCGCCGTACAGCGTGTCCGCGCCGGCTCCGCCGTCGAGGGTGTCGGCTCCCGCCCCCGCCCGCAGGGTGTCCCTGCCGCCCCCGCCGAGCAGGAGGTCGGCGGCGTCGCCGCTGGTGAGGATGTTGTCGGCGGCGTTGCCGGTCAGCCGGGTCGCCGTCGACGACGTCCAGAGCTGGAGGTTCTCGATCCCGGTGAGGCGCGAGCCGGACCGGTAGCCGCCCGTCACCGTGCCGGCCTGGAGGTCGACCGAGACGGTGTCCGAGGCGGTCCCGGTGATCAGGTAGAGGTCGGCCGCACTCCAGCCGCCGTCGATGGTGTCGGTCCCGACCACGAGGTCGCCGCCGAAGGTGTCGGCTCCGGAGCCGAGGCCGCCGAGCAGCAGGTTGGCACCGGCGCCGCCCCGGATCGTGTCGTTGCCGTAGCCGCCGTTGATCGTGTCGTTGCCTTCCTCGCCCTGGATCAGGTCGTTGCCGTTGCCGCCGAAGATCGAATCGTCGCCGGTGCCGCCCCGGATGGAGTCGTTGCCGCTGCCGCCATCGATCGAATCGTTGCCGGTGCCGCCCTGGATGGTGTCGGCCATGTCGCCGCCGACGATGAGGTCGTCGCCGCCCTGGCCGCTGAGCGTGTTGCCGCCGTTGCCGCCGCGGATGACGTTGTTGGCGTTGTTGCCGGTGCCGGTGAAGGCGCTCCGTCCGCTGTAGGACAGGTTCTCGAAGTAGGTCGGAAGCGTGAAGGCCGAGAGGCTCGTGACGACGCTGTCGACGCCTTCGTTCGACAGTTCCCGGATCGTGGTGGCGGCATTGTCGACGATGTAGGTGTCGTTGCCGGTCTGCCCCATCAGTGCGGCGGTGTCGGAGCCGTCCTGGAGGACGTCGTTGCCGGCGCCGCCGTAGATCGAGTGGTTGCCGATGCCCGCCGCCAGCGAATCGCCGCCGTTGGTTCCAAACAGGGTCCCGTCGGCCGCGGTGCCGACCTTGGTCACGGGACCCTTCTCGACCGTGTCTTCGTTCGCGTAGGCGCGGATGTAGTCGATCTGCATCTCGGCCGGGAACGGCGTGGTCGCGGTCGGCTGTCCGGCCCAGGGACCGCCGACCGCGAGGTTGGCGATCATGTACATCGGCTTGTTCATGTCGGACGGCGTCGCGACCTGCCGTACCGCCTCGCCGTCGACGTACCAGGTGATGTAGTCGGCCTTCCAGTCGACGCCGTAGGTGTGGAAGGCGGCCGTGGTGTCGCCGACATCGAACGTGCCGCTGGTGGCGGTGTGCGTCCCGTCGGCGAAGGAATGCGCGGTTCCGGTCGTCTGGTAGGGATCGACGCCGCGCTGCTCCATCACGTCGAGCTCGGGCGGCCAGGATTCGTCGAGAGGAAGCAGCCAGAAGGCCGGGTGCAGACCCTTGCCCGCCGGGAGCTTGGCCCGCATCTCGAAGTAGCCGAAGGTCTGAGCGAAGGTCGGATAGCTCGACAGCATCCCCGACGTGTAGTCGTAGCCGTAGATCTTGGACGAGGTCGCGGGGTCGACCCGGTTCGCCTCGATCGTCAGCACGCCGGAATCGATCGAGAACGGGTTCAGACCGAGCGGGGTGGTGCCGCTGCTGCCGGGGTCGGTGGGATCGGTATAGTACTGGACCTCGTCGTGATTGACCACCGTGTGGCCGGCCAGACCGTCGCGGGGATAGTTCGGCTCCCAGGTCCCCGGGCTGTTGTCTCCCGTGTAGAGGTTCAGCGCGTTGAACTCGTCGGCGAAGGTCAGCTGGTAGTTCGTGGTCGGCTTGTTGACCAGGAAGTCGTCGGCGACGAAGTCGCTCTTGCGCACGCCCAGGAACGTGACGGTCTGCCCGTCGCCGAGGGTCAGGATGGTGTTGCCGTTCTCCTGGGTCATCGCCAGCCGGACGTCGGCGAACGAGGAGAACTGCGCGTAGTCCTGGAGGTCGACGAAATCGCTCAGGCCAAGGCCGCCGCTGAAGTCGGTGATCGTGTCGCCGGCATGGACGCGGAACAGGTCGTTGCCGCCGCCGCCGGTGATCTCGTCGCCGCCGCCGCCGCCGTCGATCAGGTTGTCGCCGGCATTGCCCGTGATGATGTTGGCCAGGCCGTTGCCGCGTCCGCTGAGACCGTTGCTGCCGCGCAGGATCAGGTTCTCGACGTTGTCGGGAAGCCGGTAGCTGCCGAACGCCTGGACCGTGTCGACGCCCTCGTTCGACTTCTCGACGATCTTGTCGCGGATCGAGTTGACGCTGTAGGTGTCGTCCCCGGCACCCCCGATCAGGGTCGCGCCGCCGGTCGTGATCGATCCCACCGAGACGAGGCGGTCGGCACCGGCGGTGCCCGTGACGGTGTCGGTGGCGGTGACGGCCGAGAATGTCTTTGTCGGTTTGGCGGAAGTCGGCAAGGCCATGGAACGGTAAACCCCCAGGTGGATCGATCGGCTTCCCGCAACCGCCTTCTTTGCGCAGCGTTGTCGCGAGTAGTCTGCGGTGTCGGTGATGGCATCGCGGATGCCTGCGCATCCTCCGTGCCCGCGTTTCTTATGATCCCGAAATAATGGGAATTTTACGGCCTGTCTGTGACGGAACCGCAACAGTCTGTCGGCGCCATTCAGAAAAACTTTCCTATTGCTTTCTTAAAATACTGTATGAATCTCGCGATTTGAGTAAAATACTACCCAAAGGGAAAGTAGAATGACGCTGATAACTAGGTTCGTTCGGCAATGTCGAGCTCGGCCGCGCCGAACAAGCTGTTTTGCACTGCACAACAACCGGTGCCGCACAACCTATCGAATGTTAACTTTCATGAAATTACAGAAATTCGCGAAGTCATCGATGATTAAAATTTTCGGGCGGCCCTGACATCGATTGCCGTGAGTGTTATGCGGGATCGCAATCGGGAGCCGGTTCCAGCCCGTCCGGATGCATGATCGGCGAGAACTCCGAAACGGCGGCGGGCGAAACGCTTGCGCCGACGGCCGGGGCCCTGACCGTACTGGCGCGGACTGGTCTCTGTGTTGTCGCGCGGGACGAGGGCCGATCGCTCCGCGGCGGCGTCGGACGCACGCCGCGGCCGCTCTCACGGGGGGCGGGGCGCAGATTCGTCGCGGCCGGCCTCGGCGAAGGTGCCGGCCCGACCGGTGATTCGCACGCCCTCCGCGAGCCGGGCGCCGTCCGCGCCTCAGCGCCCGCCCGCCAGATACGCCGACAGGTTCCGGCGGATCCGCTCCAGCGGATCCTCGGCCGGGTCGGGCAGCGCGAAGGTTTCGCCGGTGATGGTCTCGAAGGCGCGGATGTAGACCGCGGCGGTCTCCAGCACCACGTCGGCCGGAATCTCCGGAACCGGGTCGCGGTAGGGGTCGCAGCGCGCCACGACCCAGTTGCGCACGAAGTCCTTGTCGAAGCTCTCCGGGTTCGCGCCGGCGGCGAAACGCTCGGGATAGCTCGCGGCGAACCAGTAGCGGCTGCTGTCGGGCGTGTGGATCTCGTCGGCGAGCACGACGCGGCCCTCGGCGTCGGTGCCGAACTCGTACTTGGTGTCGGCGAGGATCAGCCCGCGCGCCGCCGATAGCTCCTGGCCGCGGGCGAACAGCGCCAGCGCCGCCTCGGACACGGTGCGCCATTGCTCCGGCGTCAGCAGGCCGCCCTCCAGGATCGCCGTCTCGGTCAGGGGCTCGTCGTGGGCCCCGTCCGCCGCCTTGGTGGTCGGCGTGATGATCGCCTGCGGCAGGCGCTCGTTCGGGCGCAGCCCGTCGGCGAGGCGGTGGCCGTACATCTCGCGCTCGCCCGCCCTGTAGCGGGTCAGGATCGAGGTCGCGGTGGTGCCGGCGAGGTAGCCCCGCACCACGATCTCGACCGGCAGGATGTCGAGCCGGCGCCCGACCACGACGTTGGGGTCGGGATAGGCGAGGACGTGGTTGGGACAGAGGTCGGCGGTGGCCTGAAACCAGTACCGGGCGGTCTGGGTCAGCACCCGGCCCTTGAACGGGATCGCCGCCAGGGCCCGGTCGAAGGCGCTGATCCGGTCGCTGCTGATGAGGATGCGGCGCCCGTCCGGCAGGTCGTAATTGTCGCGCACCTTGCCGCGGTAATGGCCGGGCAGTTCCGGCAGCGTCGCCTCCCGCAGGACCTGATGGGCGTGGGGCGCGAGGGTTGCCGTATCCATCCGTGTCGCTCCGTCGGGCGGCCGTGACGGGCGGGCCGCGGCCCGGGTGGTAGCGGATCGCGCGGCCGGCGCCCAGGGGCGACGGCAGGGCGACCGCTTCGGCGATGGCCCTGCCGTCGCCCGCAGGGCGAAGCGAAAGCCAAGGTCACGGACGTGACTGCCGGCGCCTGAGGCCAGGCAACGAACAAGGGCCGTAGCGGTGAAGCGATGGCCCTTGACCTCAGGTCCAGTAGAGGATGCGGGCCGCGGGCAGTCGGCGGGCGATCTCGCACTCGAAGAACGCCCGCATCGCCCGCATCGTCTCCGGCGCGTAGACGTATTTGAGCGAGCCGAACTTGGTGCGCTTTCGCGCCCGCGCCGCCTCGTCCATCTCCAGGTCCGAGCCAGGATACCAGCCGGTCAGCACCTCCTTGGAGCCCGGGGTGAAGCGGTGGGTGATGAGCTCGACCGTGAGGTCGGCCTCCGGCAGGTCGCCGAGCGCCGCGGCCGCCCCGTCGAGCAGGGCCGCGTAGGCCGCCTCCCAGCCCTCCACCGGCATGATCGGCGCGACGGTGAGCCCGACCCGGTAGCCGGCCCGCGCCATGCGCCGCGCCGCGGCGAAGCGGGCCGGCAGCGCCGCGGTGCCGCCCTCGAAGCGCACCAGCGGCGCGGCGTTGACCGAGATCCGGATCCGGGTGCGGCGGCGATGCGGCAGGTCGAGGAGCGGGCCGACCGCATCGAACTTGGTGGTGAAGCGCAACTGCGCCTCAGCCTCCAGGCGGCCGACATGCCGGATCGCCGCGGCGAGCGAGCCGGTCAGGTGCTCGATCGCGAGCGGGTCGGTGTAGCACGACGCCTCGAAGGTGGTGCCCTCGTGCCGCCGCGCGTCGGAGCGCGAGGTCACGGCCCCGGTGCCGAGATAAGTGCCGAGCCCGTCGAGGATCTCCGGCAGGTTGGCGTAGGCCCGGGTCACCGGCGGCCCGGCGAGGCTGCCGGCGAGGTAGCAGTACTGGCAATGGGCCGGGCAGCCCTCGGCGAGGTCGAGGCGCCAGTCGGCGCTCGGCGGGATCGGCTGGAGTCGTCGCTTGGCCGGGGGCGCCACCACCACCGCGAGGGTCGACTTGGCCTCGACATAGGCCCGGCGCGGGTCGGGACCCGACAGGCCGGCGAGGCGGTTGGCCTTCAGCCGCACGGTCTCGATGCCGAGCGCCTCGGCCCGCGCCGCCATCGCCCGGCCGTGCTCCCACTCCAGCGCCGCGGGGGTGACGAGAACGCGGCGCGGCCGCCACAGCTTCGGCTTCGGCGGGGCGTCGGCGGCGGGCTCGGCGAGGAGGGCGGTCATCCGGGCGCAACGCGGGGCACCGGCGGATGATCCCGGTGCGGTCCAATCTCCGACCGGGATCGGCCGGGGAGCGAGCGAACAGCGCCAGATCACGGTCGATGATCGCTCCTGCACTGCACCATTTCCACCGATGGACGAGCGTTTCGGGAGAAATGTCGCAGCCCCGGGGAAAGCCGGAATGCTGTCCTATGTTGGTCGGAGGTCGCGGCCGGTCGCGCGCGGCCAGCCGGAGTCTCGCGTGAAATCTGTCCCGATGGTCCCGGCTCCGCGATACGGTGCGCCGATGATGGCGCGCCCGTTCCGGGCGGTGGTGGCGATTCCGGTCCGCAACGAGGCGCAGCGCATCGGCGCCTGCCTCGACGCCCTCGCCCGGCAGGACGGCCTCGGCGGCCGGACGCTCGGCCTCGTCCTGTTCCTCAACAACTGCACCGACGCGACCGCCGCCGTGGTGGCGGCCCGGGCCGACGTCCCGGGGCTGGCGGTCCGCGTCGTCGCGCAGGACTTCGCCGGCGCCCATGCCGGATGGGCCCGGCGCGAGGCGATGGAGGCGGCCGCGTCCTGGCTGGAGGAGGGCGGGGGCGCGGACGGCGTGATCCTCACCACCGACGCCGACAGCCGGGTCCCGCCGGACTGGGTCGCCCTCAACCTCGCGGCGATCGACGCCGGAGCCGACGCGGTCGCCGGCCGGATCGCCCTCAACCCGGACGAGGCGGCGCGCCTGCCCGCGCGCCTGCACGCCCGCGGCCGGCTGGAGGGCGCCTACGAGGTGCTGCTCGACGAACTCGCCGCCCGCCTCGACCCGCTGCCGCACGATCCCTGGCCGAACCACGCCACCGCTTCCGGCGCGACCCTCGCGGTGCGCCTCGACGCCTACCGGGCCGCCGGCGGCCTGCCGGCGCTGCCGGTGGGCGAGGACCGGGCCTTCGTCGCCGCGCTGCTCGCCCGCGACGCCCGGCTGCGCCACGCCCCGGAGATCACCGTCGTCACTTCCGGCCGCCTCGACGGCCGGGCGCCGGGGGGCGCCGCCGAGACGATGCGGCGGCGCTGCGAGGATCCCGCCAGCCCCTGCGACCCGCGCCTGGAGCCGCCATGGCGGGCGCTGCTGCGCCTCGCGGTCCGGCGCCGGCTGCGGCGGTGGCACGCCGCCGGCCGGATCGGCCGCGTGCCGGCCTGGGCGCCGTGGCTCGGCCTGCGGGCCGGGGCGGCCCGGGAGATCGCCCAGCTCGGTACGGCCGGCGCGGTGATCGCGGCGGTCGAGGCGGCAAGCCCGCTGCTCGCCCCCCGGCCGCTGTCGCCCCCCGCCCTGCCGGGCGCGATCCGGACCGCGCGCGCGGTCCTGCGCCTGCTGGGAGAGGTCGAGCGCCTGCGCGACCGGTTCGCCGCCGCCCGGTCTCGCAGCCCGGAGCCGACGCCCGAGGCCCTCGCCGTCGGCCTCGTCCCGGCCCGGGCCCCGGAGGCGACCCGCGCGGCGGAGCCGGCCGGCCATGTCTGAGCCCGGGCCGTCTCCCGACGAGCCGGCGGCCGTGCGCGCCGCCCGGTCCGTCTCCGCCGGCGCCGCCCGCCGGGCCGGTGCGCAGGACCGCGATGGCGGCTTCCCGGCCGAGGACGTGGCCGATCTCGCCGCGCTCGGCCTGCTCGCGGCCCCGGTCCCATGCGACGAGGGCGGCGCCGGGCTCGGCGAGGAGAAGGGGGCGCAGGATCTCGCCGCGGTGCTGCGCCTCGTCGGCGCCGGCAGCCTCGCCCTCGGACGGCTCTACGAGGGGCACGTCAACGCGCTCCAGCTCGTCGCCCGCTACGGCACGCCGGCCCAGCGCCGGCGCCTGTTCGCCGACGCCCGCGCCGGCCACCTGTTCGGGGTCTGGAACACCGAGCCGTCCGAGGGCGGGCTGGTCCTGGCCGGCACCGGCCCGATTCTCGCGCTGAGCGGCGAGAAGACCTTCGCGTCGGGGGCGGGCTTCGTCACCCGCGCCCTCGTCACCGCCCGCCGCCCCGGCGAGGCGGCGCCGCTGATGCTGGTGGTGCCGCTTGAGGCCGGCACGCGGGCCGACCTGTCGGCGTGGCGCGCCCACGGGATGCGCGCCTCGGCCACCGGCCGCCTCGACTTCACCGGCCTGACGGTGATGGCCGACGCGGTGCTCGGCGGGCCGGACGACTACCACCGCCAGCCGCACTTCTCCGGCGGCGCGTGGCGCTTCGCGGCGGTGCAGCTCGGCGGCATCGAGGCGGTGGCCGAGGCGTGGCGCGGGCACCTCGCCGGCACCGGGCGGGGCGCCGACCCGCACCAGCTCGCCCGGCTCGGCGAGGGCGCGATCGCGCTGGAGGGCGCCCGGCTGTGGGTGGCGCAGGCCGCCCGCGTCGTCGCCGGGGAGGCGCTGCCCCCGGAGCGGATCGTCGCCTACGTCAACCTCGCCCGCCTCGCCGTCGAGCGGGCCGGGCTCGACGTACTGCAGCTCGCCCAGCGCTCGGTCGGGCTCCAGGGCTTCCTGCGCGAGCACCCGCTGGAGCGCCTGTCGCGCGACCTCGCCACCTATCTGCGCCAGCCGGCCCCCGACCGGGCGCTGACCGGCGCGGCGGCCGAGATCCTGGCAGCGGACGCCACGATCGGCGACCTGTGGCGGACCGAACCGGAGGCGGCGCGTTGAGGGCCGACGCGTTCCTCGCCGCCGCGGAGGCGCTGCCCGTGCGCGACCTGCGCGACCTCGTCGGCCCGGGCGGCCTCGTCGTGGTCGCGCCGCATCCCGACGACGAGAGCCTCGGCTGCGGCGGGCTGATCGCCGAGGCCTGCGCCCGCGGCCTGTCCGTGCGGCTGGTGGTGGTGAGCGACGGCGTCGGCTCGCACCCGAACTCGCCGAGCCACCCGCCCGAGCGGCTGCGCGACCTGCGCGAGGCTGAGACCCTCGCGGCCGCCCGGGCACTCGGGCTCGATGCCGTCCATGTCCGCTTCCTGCGCCTGCCCGACCGCTTCGTGCCGAGCGCCGGCCCCGCGGCCGAGGCGGCGGCCGACGCCATCGCGGCGGCGGCGCGCGAGAGCGGCGCCACCGCCCTGTTCGTCACCTGGGCGCACGACCCGCATTGCGACCACGAGGCCAGCGCCGCGCTCGCCCGGCTCGCCCGCGCCCGCCTCGGCCCGGTGCGCCTCCACGCCTATCCGGTCTGGGGCTGGGCGCTGCCGCCCGGGACCGAGGTCGGGCCGGCACCGCGGGGCGCCCGCCTCGCCATCGCGGCGCACCTCCCGGCCAAGCGGGCGGCGGTCGCGGCCCACCGCTCGCAGACCACCGGCCTCATCGCCGACGATCCCGGCGGCTTCCGGCTGGAGCCGGCGATGATCGCGCGCTTCGCGCAGCCGTTCGAGATCTTCGTCGAGGTCGATCCGGAGGTCGAGTCAGAGGTTGATCCAGAGGTCGAGCCATGAGCCGCCACCCCGCCTCGCTGCCGCCGGACTATTTCGACGCCCGCTACGCCGCCGACCCGGACCCGTGGGACTTCGCCACCAGCGCCTACGAGCGCGACAAGTATGCCGCGACGCTCGCGGCGCTGCCGCGCGCGCGCTACGCCACGGCCCTGGAGGTCGGCTGCTCGATCGGCGTGCTGACCGCCGCCCTCGGCCGGCGCTGCGACGCGCTGCTCGGCCTCGACGTGGCCGAGGCCGCCCTGGCCCAGGCGCGGAGGCGCTGCGCCGACCAGCCTCACATCCGCTTCGCCCGCACCCGCATCCCGGATGAGTGGCCGGAGGACCGGTTCGACCTGATCCTGCTGTCGGAGGTGATCTACTACCTCGATCGCGCCGACGTCGCCCGGCTCGCCGGGCGGGTGCGGGCGAGCCTCGCGCCCGGCGGTGACGTCGTGCTGGTCCACTGGACCGGCGAGACCGACTACCCGCTCGGCGGCGACGAGGCGGCCGACCTGTTCATCGCGGAGGCCCGGGACATCCTGGAGCCGGTCGTCGCGACCCGCGCCGACGCCTACCGGCTCGACCTCCTGCGCCGGCGGCCCGCCCCGGCGGACCGCGCCGATCCGCCGGCAACGAATCCGCCGCAGCCACGTTGACGAAGGTGCCGATGCTCCACGCGGGCCCCGGCAAATCCCTTCTCTTCTTCAGCAGGCGAGCCTTCCCATGGCGTCCGGACCGTCTTCGCCGCATCGCGCGATCCAGACCATCGACATCTACTGCGACAAGAGTCGCGCCCATTGGAGCGAACGGCTCGGCATCACCGACGAGCAACTGCGTCAGGCGGTGCGACAGATCGGGCCGCGGGCCTCGACGGTCGCCGCCCATCTCGGCGTGTCGCTGCGCGGCTGAGTGCCGGACCGCATCGGGGGCAGGTTTCTCATCCCCTTCGACCTCCGGACGTCGTGTCGAACGGGCGTCCAACGCCGGCCGGAAGGGCGTCGGACGACCTCGCCCGGCGCGGTCACGTCCCAGGCCGAGTCTGTGCTCGCCGGTTCGCGATGCGCGTGCGTCGGCGAACCCGACACTCCGATCCGGCTCGTATAGCGAGGACAACGTGGCCCGGTCGCTGCAGGTCGGCGCGTGCCCGGGGGAGAAGTGGCTGGGGGACGTGGATTCGAACCACGACTAACGGAGTCAGAGGCAGGTTTCAAACCGTCTAAGACAACGACATGACGGCTTGGGGCATGTCTAGCTTTCGACGAGATCGTTGGAGAATTTCGCGAAATGTCTAACGCCCGTGTCGCCGAAACCCCCTTCGACACAGGCTGGCGATCGCCTCCCATGCGGGCGGTGATGAGGCCGACGGAGGATCGGAGTCGGCGGTGACGGTCCTCAACCTGCGCGCAGCCGATCGATGCGCAGGCGCAGGCCCTCGTCCTCGCGCTCCAGCTCGGCCAGTTCGTCGCCGATCTCGGCCGCGCGCCGGTCGAGCGCCAGCCGATGCACCGCATCCGCCCGCGCCCGCAGCGCCCCGCTCGCGGTCAGCTCCGCCCGCAGCCGGGCCCGGGTGTGCACCAGCGTGCGCCGCTGCAGTTCCAGCTGCGCCAGCGTCAGCCCGTCGATCTTGCCGGCAACACCAGCCACCTCGGCGCGCACGAATGCCTGCGTCGCCGGCACCGGCAGGCCGCTCGCGAGGTAGGCCGCCCCGAGCGACCCGACCACGCCGATCGCCGCCGCCGCCGTCTTGCCGTGGTGGATGAGCGCGTCGAGCATCGCGGGACCTCGCGTGAGAGGAACCGGCGGCCGGGTGGCCGCCGGGGGGAGGGGCCTTACTCGGCCCGCACGCCCTGGAGGGCGCCGGCCACCAGGGCGCCAATCGCGCCGGCCGCGGTCACGACGTGGGCCGCGGTGTCCGGATCGGACAGGAACGCCGCCAGGGCCGGGCGACCGGCGAGGCCGGCCGCGACCGCGCCCGCCGCGAGCAGCCCGGCCACGACGCCGGGGGTGAGGATCTTGCGCATCGAAACACCTCGGGGGATGCGCCGGAGGCCGCCGGCGCGCGGGAGCGGGATCAGGCGGCGGGGGCCAGCCGGGTCTGGCGCAGGGCCTCGGCGCGCACGCCGGCGACGCGGCGCGCCCAGCCGCGGCCGAAGCTCGGCCAGGTCGAGAGGCGGCGCAGGAAGGCGAGGCGGTCGGCGCAGACGAGCTGCACGAGGTCGGCGCTCGCTCGCGCGTGGATCGCCTTCAGGCTGATGGGGCCGAGCCGGCCATCGTCGGCGACCCCGGCGGCGCGCTGGAGCGCCATGATCGCCCGCGCCGGGCCCGAGTTCACCGCGAAGTCGAACACGGCGACGTCCAGGCCCGCCGGCAGCTCGTCGCCGCGCACCGCGTTCCAGTACCGGGCCCGGTAGATCGGCCCGACGCCTGCCGGCGTCAGCGCCTTCACCTCGGCCTTCGTCGCCGGCCGGCCGAGCCAGTCGCCGAGGGTGCCGATCGTCACGCCGAGATTGGTCGCCCCGCCGGGATCCTTCGGATGGTCGACGTAGCCGCCCTCGTGGCGCAGGACGAGCGCGAGCGCCCGCCCGAATGTCTCTGCGGCCATGGTGATGTCTCCGGGCACGAAAAAGCCCGCCGGTGAGGGCGGGCGGTGGACGATCAGAGAGAGGGTCGGCGGCTCAGGGCAGGCGGTGGAGGCCCCACCCCGAGTCGGCCGCGGCGAGATAGCCGTCTGCGCCGGTGAACCGCGCCGCCACCGTCACGACGTCGCCGGCCGCCAGCACCAGCACCGCCGACAGCCCCAACGCCGTCACCTCGCTCACCAGCGTGCCGGTCGCCGCCGCCCGGCCCGCCCCGGCCGCCGCGCCGTTGCGCTCGAACCGCAGTTCCAGCGCGCTCGGTGCGCTCGTGCCGTTGCGCCGGTAGGTCAGCCCGGCCTGCACCGCGTAGGCGCCCGCCAGCGGCACGGTGATGCTGTTGGCGCCGGCGTCGAACGCGCCCTGGTCGTTCGATGCCGCCTCGTTGAACGGCACCCGCGTCCAGGCGTCGGCCGACAGGTAGGCGTCGAAGTTGATGCGCGCCGCCACCGTCACCACGCCCGGCCGGCGCCACGCCGCGCCGTCATAGGCGTAGAGCGCCGCCTCGTCGGCGACGTAGGCCAGCCAGCCCGGCCGCGCCACGAACGAGCGCCACGCGCCGTCCTCGAACCGCACCACCCGCCCGGCCCAGCCGGCCCAGGCGCCGCTCGGGGCCGCCGAGGCGATCAGGTAGCGGTCGCCCTCGGCCGGGTCGGCCGGCGGCGCGGTGCGGTCCTTGTCGCGCACCGCGAGCTGGACCAGCGTGTCGAGGGCGCCCAGCGCCTCGTTGTGGGTGATGTGCTTCTGCGCCTGCGCCGCCGCCAGCAGCGGCAGCGCGAGCAGCGGGGTCGCGTCCATCGGGTCGCCTCAGAGATGCAGGGTGGTGCGCAGGGCCGCGCCGCGGCCCCAGGTGGTCGAGAGCTGGAACAGCGCCAGCGACACGGCCGCGACCGGCCCGCCGGCGTCGGCCGCCTGCATCGCCGCGGTGTAGGTGACGGCCGGCTCGCTCGCCGCGAGGGTGCGCAGCACCGACCCGTCGCCGGCCAGCACGTCCAGCTCGTAGGCTTCGCGTTCCTCGGCGAGCGGCACTTCGGCCTGTTCCCACGCGTCGCCGTCGAGGCGGGTGCGGCGGATCCAGGTCAGCGCGAGGTCGCCGTTGCCGAGCCGCCGCGCCCGGGCGTGGGCCGGCGCGTAGGGCCGCAATCCCACGCCCCGCACCGTCAGCGGTGCCGCCTGCCACGACGCGGCGTCCGGCGGCTCGCCGAGGGGCCCCCAGCGCACGACCTGCGGCAGGGTGCGGGTGGCGAGCGGCGCGCCGGATTGCACCAGTGCATCGGTCAGCACCACGAACGCCGCCCCGGCCGGGATCACGTCGGCCATCACCGCCTCCGTCCCGAGCTGGCCGCGCAAGAGCCGCGACAGGCGGTAGCGGCCCGGCGCCGCCAGCACCGCGCCCGCCCATTGCAGCACCTCCCACTCGCCGGACGGCAGGCGCAGGGCCGCGACGTTGGCGCCGGCCAGCACCGCGAGGTCGGTCGCCGCCGCCAGCTCGGCGCCGGCCGGCACCTCGACGTGGAGCGTGTTGACCCGGTCCCAGCGCCCGGCCGGGCCGCGATGCAGCGGCGCGGTCAGCCGCCCGACGATCGAGCGGGCGCCGAGCGTGGCGTCGTCCTCGAACGCCCCGCCGCCGACCGAGCGTTGCACCGCCACCGGCGACCACGGCGCGGTGTAGGCGGCGAGGTAGGGCGCGTGCGGGATCGCCGCGGAGCGCAGCATCGGCAGGTCGAGCACCTCGAACAGCCCGACCCCGGCCACGACCGGCGGCGACGGCTCGCGCGCCTCCGGGTTGCCATCCCGGTACGCGAACACGCCGGCATCGACCCGCACGCCGCTCGCCGGCCGGCCGCGCTCGTGCCCGAGCCGCGTCAGGCGGTACTCGGTCGCCTCGGCGCCGATCGCCACCACGTCGCCGGGATCGAGGGCAAGCGCCGAGGGCGGCAGGACCGTGACGACGCTCTCGCGCTCCGTCACCGCCTGGTAGAGCAGCGCCCGCGCCAGCCCGCGCGCCGCGCCGGTATCGAGCGCCAGCGGCAGCGAGACCCGCGAGACCGACGCCGCGCGCCCGTCGAGCCGGCGGGCCTCGACCGCGGCCGTCTGGTAGGCCCGGGTCGGGTCGAGGTAGCTCAGCGCCAGCACGCCCGGCAGCGCGGTCTCCTCGCCCCGGGTGCGCGTCAGGTCGGACCCGCCCTCGGACGCCACCAGCTCGTCCGGCCCGAACGAGGCCGCGACCGGCCCGGCGAGGGGCGCGAACACGAGCCGTCCCTGGCTTTCCGCGCCGTCGAAGAAGAACGCGGTGCGCAAGGGCGCGAGCGAGTCGCGCAGGGCCTGCACGTCGGTGATGGCGTAGCCCTGCACCACCCCGACCAGCCGCGACACGTCCACCGCCGCGCCCGAGCCGGCGCACAGGTCGGCCACCACCGCGGCCAGCGACGGCAGGCCGAGCCGGCCGTTGAGCCAGTGGCCGAGATGGTAGTTCGCCGCGTCCGCCCACGCCCCGCGTTGCAGCGGGAACTCCGGGTAGGGCCGGGCATCCCAGGTCCACAGATAGATCCGCTCGGCCGCCACCATGCGCCCGCCATAGGCCGGCGCGGCCGGGTTCACCGCCGGATCGCGCCAGTAGGCCAGCACGGCTTCGAGGGCGGCGCGCTGCACCGCCAGATCCTGCCGGCCGGTCGAGTAGTACGGCAGGAACGACTCCGACGACTTCGGATCGACGAAGACGTTGGGCTGGTTGGCGCCCTTGTCCACCGCCGGGCAGCCGAGTTCGGTGAACCAGACCGGCTTCGATCCCGGCACCCACGCGGTCGGGGTTGCGGCGCGCACGCCGCCCGGGCGGTCGTGGTGGGCGTTGCTCCACCAGCCGCGCAGATCCTTGACCCGGAACACCCAGTGCTCGCCATGCGCCGTGTCCGCGATCGGCGTGCGGATCTGGGCATCGCGGTCGGCAAGGCTCGCATAGTACCAGTCGAAGCCCTCGCCCCCGGCCACGTTGGCCCGCAGATAGGCCGGGTCGCAGGTCGAGGCGGTGCCGGCGCGGGCGTCGAGATGGTCGAAGCCGTCGCGCCAGTCGGCGAGCGGCATGTAGTTGTCGATGCCGACGAAGTTGATCGCCGGATCGGCCCACAGCGGATCGAGGTGGAAGAACACGTCGCCCGAGCCGTCCGCCGGGCGATGGCTGGCGTATTCGGTCCAGTCGGCGCCGTAGCCGATCGCCGTGCCCGGCCCGAGGATGGCACGGGCCTCGGCGGCGAGCGCCCGCAGGCGCGCCACCGCCGGGAAGGTCGAGGAATCCGAGCGCAGGGTGGTCAGCCCGATCATCTCCGACCCGATCAGGAAGCTGTCCACGCCCCCGGCGGCCTCCGCCAAGCGGGCGCAGGTCAGGATGAAGCGGGAAAAGCTCCACTCGGCGGGCTTGGCGCTGGTCACGGTCGCGCCGGTCCACGCCAGGTCCGCCCCCGTGGTGGTGCCGAAGAACGCCGCGACCGCGTCGGCCGCCGCGCCGGTCTTGTCGGGCGAGCCCGGCCGGCCGGGGGCCGGATGGCAGGTGATCCGCCCGCGCCACGGGAACGCCGCCTGCTCCGCCCCGCCATAGGGATCGGGCAGGCCGTTGCCGGCGGGAATGTCCATCATCACGAACGGGTAGAGCGTGACGAGGAAGCCGCGCCGCTTGAGTTCGTGGATCGCCTGCACCACCGACCAGTCGGCCGGCGCGCCACCCACCGCGGGCGTGCCATCCGCCAGCAGGCTGACCACCGGCGCACCCTCGCGCGTCAGACCGCCAGCCTGCCAGGGATGGCTGGTCACCTTGGCGGCCCGCTCGACCTTCGGGAGGATGCGGCAGGCGTCGAGCCGCAGGTCGGTGCCGTGCCAGGCCACCACCAGCGAGACGTGCCGGCACTGCGGCGCCTCGGCCTGCAACTGGTCGAGCGCCCGCGCGAGGTCGATCCCGCCCGAGACGGTGTTCTGGCCCGACAGGCTGCCGAGCCCCGGACTCGCGGTGACCGGCACGGTGGCATAGACGAACTCGCCCATCGCCGGGATCAGCGTCACCGCCGTCATCAGCTCCTCGAGCACCGGCGTGCCGGTGACGGCGGGCGGGCGGCGGATGATTTCGGCGGTGATGACCGGCACCCGGTTGCCGAAGGCGGCGAGCGGCAGATCCTCGAACACGAGGTAGGCCAGCCCGCGATAGGCCGGCGCCCGCCCGGCGCCCTCCACCGCCTCGATCTTTGGATCCGGCCCCTGGTCCTCGCCGCCGAGGTAGAGGCGATGGACATACCGCGCGAGCACCAGCGGCGTGCCGTCGGCATAGACTTGGCCGAGCCCGCTGATCGGCCCCTCGCACAGGGCGACCGCGACCGAGACGGAATACGAATACGTGACGTTGAACGTCTTCTGCGTCGGCATCCCCTTGCCGCCCGAGGTCTTCACCCGCTCGACGTGTTGCGTCTCCTTGAGCTTCGTCGCCCACAGGATCTGTCCGGCGACGCGGGTGCGGCCGTAGACGCGGGCGACCGCCGCGCCTTCGGTCGAGGCGGTCACGTAGAGGTCGGTGAGCCGCGGGCCGGTGTTGATCTGCGGCTTGGGGCGCGACCCGAACAGCGCCCGGTCGAGGAGCCCGCCGGCGAGGGTGCCGGCGACGCCGCCGAGCAAGCCGCCGAGCGGCCCGCCCAGCGCGGTGCCGGCGGCCTTGCCGGCATACGACAGGACGAGCGTGCTCATGCGATCCCCGGAAAGCGGAAGGCGGAGGCGCGCCGACGCATCCAGGCGTCGGGCATCCAGCTCTCGACCACGGCGTGGCCGTCATAGGCGTGGATCATCCGGCGCGGGCCGGTGAGGAGGGCGCAGTGCTTGGCCGGCAGGCCGGCGCGCCAGCGGAACAGCACCACGTCGCCGGCCTCGGCCGCGTCGGGGTCGATCTCGGCGAGATGGCGGCGGGCGGCATCCCGCAGCGTCTCCTGGCCGTGATCCTCGGCCCAGCTCGGCGAGTAGGGCGGCGGGGCCTCGGGCTCGGCGCCGTAAAGAGCGGTGTAGACGCCCCGCAGCAGGCCGAGGCAGTCGCAGCCGACGCCGCGGAGCGACGCCTGATGATGGTAGGGCGTGCCGAGCCAGGACCGCGCCTCGGCGACGATGCGGGCACGCGTGATGCCCACGCGGGTGATCTCAGCCGAGGCGTCCGCCATCGTTGCCGCTCCCCGAGGTCGCGCCGGCGGCGTAGTCGTTGCCCGGCAGGTGCGGGCAGCCGCGGAAGTTGAGGACGTTGGCGAACTTCGTCCGGCACGAGCCGAACGCCTTGTCGCAACCGGCGGTGACGGTGAAGGCGTCGCCGGCGGCGATCGGGGCGGGCATCGGCTGCCACAGCTCGATCCCGACCCCGGCGCGGTCGCTTGCATGCGCGCGCACCTCGGCGACGGCGCCGGCATTGGCGCCGGTGGTCCAGACGAGGCGCCCGGCGGTGAACCAGTCCGGGGCGAAGCCGTCGAGGCCGGCGGCGAGGAGGGCGCGGGGCGAGCGCGGTCGGGCGACGGTGGCGAGGCCGCGATAGGCCGGGGCGGTGGCGTCGAGGCCGCAGCGGGCATCGCCGAAGGCGGCGTCGCAGGAGCGTTGATAGAGCCGGCCGCGGGGCTGGTTGAGGCGGTCGGCGAGGCCGCGGACTTCCGCCGTGAAGGCGGTTCGCCCGCGGCCGACCTCGCCGAGATGGCCCGACAGGATCAGGACGCGGTTCTCGGGGGATTGCCAGTCGACGCGCCAGACCGCGACGGCGGCGCCGTCGAACAGGCCGCGGGCGAGTTCGCTGTCGGCGAGGCGCCCGTCCGTGAGGGCGCCCATGATCTCGGCGCTGTCGGGCGAAAGGCCGGCGGCCTGCTCGACGGCGCTGCCGGTGGCGCCGGTTCCGGCCGAGCACACGACGCCCTCAAGGGTGAGGTCTTCGTCATGGTCGGTGAAGCCGAGGCGCAGGCCGTCCGTGCGGGTGATGATCCAGCACTGGCACAGCGTCGTGACCCCGCTCGCGAGGCTCGCGGCGAGGCCGGGGGGCAGGGTTTTCATAGGGGGCCGGGGTGAGAGTGGGCCAGCGGAGCGGAGGTCCAGTGTCTACGGCCGACCCATCGCGGTCCCTGGGAAGGTCCACTTCCAGCTATAGACTAGGCCGAGGCTTATGACTGGATTAATGGGTTCCCTATCCATCTGCGGCCAGACGGCGGATGCACCGAAGCAACCATGGGCGTGAGCGATCAGTACGGCTCCCCTTACAGAGCCCTTACCTTTGCCGTCTGACACGGTACTTCCAGCTTCTTTCAAGCATTGGCAGCCATGTCCAAGCGCAAATTCAATTTATTTTCACAAAAAAATATTTTAATGCGATCCAAAACTAATTTAGTTAGAATTATTTTGTTTGATAGTGCTATAAATATGTCGGATACTGGCAGATTATATTAATTGATAAAGCAAATTTATTATATAGATATTGCCCGTGAAAATTGCCCCCGATTGCCGGTAGCACCTTGCGAAGATTGCGGCAAAGCTAAATAATGTTGCAGCGCTGACTCTGAATGATTGTGAGTGGCAATTCGCAGCCGTGGCAAACATCTTAAAATTGACAGACTGGTGGGTTCATTGATGGCAAGCGAGCAAGAAAATAAAGGGGTAACTGCAACTGAGCATTTGCTTTATAATCTATGCTTGAAATCTTTTTTGAGATTATGGAGTTATGCAAATCCATTTAAGGATGATGGTAATGAGTTCTGTGACGTAATCGCCGTATTTGATCGTCATGTATTTATATTTTTTGACAGATATAAATATCTCCCTGATCTGACTGAGGTCGATAATCCGCGCGTTAGTTGGGATAGGTGGAAGCGTAGAGCGATCGAAAGTCAAATCAAAACTGCTCATGGAGCAGAGCGCTATCTCCTCAGCGGTCGAAAATTATTCCTAGACGCAAAAAAAGAGAAACTTTTTCCTGTAACTTTCGATATTTCAGATGCAATAATACATAAAATAGTTGTGGCGCACGGTGCTGCAGAGGCCTGCAGGAAATTTTCAGAAAATAATATCTCCGGTAGTCTTGCAATTAGCTACAGTGACAAAAACATAGATGTGCCATTCCCATTCACAATCAATCTCGAAAAATCTAGACCTGTTCATATTTTGGACAGCAACACGTTGCCAATTATCCTGGGAGAGCTGGATACAGTAAAGGATTTTGCGAATTATTTAGATGCTAAGATTATGGCAATAAACAAGTACGAAGATTTGCTATATTGCGGCGAGGAGGATTTGCTTGCAAATTATTGGCTTAATATCGACGATCAAAACAAACATTTTATCGGGACCTATGATGAAAAAATCAATAGCTTCATGGTTGCCGAAGGCGCCTGGGAATCACTAAAAAAACGCCCTGAGTATAAAGCAACTAAAGAAGCTAATCAGCAATCATATTTTTGGGACGATCTCATAAATCGTACATGCGAGAATTTTTTAAAGGGCGTTTTGCTAGGTAATAGTGATTTACTGGAAGGCCGGTCTGCTATTCGCGAAATGGCAAAGGAGCCACGTTTTATAAGAAGGTCAATAGTAGAATTGATGTTTGGAGCTATTCTTAATTTCCCTAATAATCCAACAGAATTGATGCGACATATGAGGTTTATACCATCCCATGAAAAAGGAAAAGGGTATGTTTTTCTGCAAATATTTGTCCCACCCGGCTTCAGAAATAATAATTATGGCATCGATGAGCGAACTGTACGACAGGAAATTTTATTAATAGCATGCGGAGCTGCAAAAAATCACATGCCTGATTTACATACTATAATTGGCATTGGAATAGAGCCTCCTAAGATTAGTACTGCGATCGGCGAAGATTTTATTCTTCTTGATTGTACTGATTGGTCAAGAGAACGAGAAATGGAATTTAGGGAGAAAAATAAAGGATTTAATTTTTTTTCTACGCACACTTTACGACGTCATGAAGGGAAGACCACCGAATTTGTCAAACCATCACGTCGTCGCGCGAGGACACATAGAATTTCCAAGGTCGGCCGAAACGATCCTTGTCCATGCGGATCAGGTATAAAATTCAAAAAATGTCATGGCATCCACTCGGATTAACGTTTTTTATAATCCCAAGCCGAAGTTATTGAATAGGGAACGACTACTTTATTGGAGCGAAATTGGCACCTCGGTCGGCCAAGTTGTGTAGGGGCCGTAAAATTCGCCTCTGGGTGGCAGGCCGAGACTAAGTGCACCTATCTAAGCCGCCTATGCCCCTGCAAAATCAACCAGTTAGCGCGGGCGAGAGCTGGTTATGTTAAGGGCTCTAATTCTCGCCCTGCCCAGTCATTAAATCCAAAGCCTACCGGCGCAACTCGATGACCGGGATGTCCGCTACCATCCCGGCCTGCACCGCCTGATGATCCACCTCGATCCGGTCGGTCGCGAACCGCACCGGCACGTCGAACCGGAACCCGGCCGTCACCGCGGCCCCCGCGGCCGGCGGCGCCTGCAAGGTCACCAGCCCGGTCGCCGCATCGACCGCGAAGGCCGAGGCGGCCAGTTCCACCCCCGCCACCGCCACCCGCACCGTCCCGGCCACCGGCTTCACGATCGGCCGCCGGTACGGCGCGAAGGCCGCGCCGTAGGTCTTGGCGAGCGGGAACGCGACCGTGCCGCCGTCGCCGGTGCCGATCAACTGGTCGCCCGGGCCGATCTCCGCCCCCGCCGCGGCGGAGGCGTGATCGAAGGTGTCGCACCAGCGAAACCCGTGCAGCGGCCCGCGCCGCTCCTCGAAGAACGCGATCAGCGCCGCCACGTCCGCGGCCGATCGCAAAGCCGGCCCGACATTGTACGACCGGCGCGAGTGGCGCCACAGGCTGTTGCGCTCCTCGTCGCCCGAGCCGAGCGTGACGATCTCGGTGCGCCGCTCGGGCCCGCCGCGCGAGCCGTAGGACAGACGCAGGGGGAAGCGCACCTCGTGGAAGGCCGGCATGCTCACAGGCTCCTGGTGCCGCGCTGCACGGCGCGGGCGAGGGCGGCGGTGACCTGGGCTTCCGAGCGCAGGAAGCCGCCCACATCCGGGCTCTCGACCCGCATCTGCACCACCACCGGCGCCGGCGCGGCCGAGGCTCCCGCGGAACCACCGCCCGAAGCGGCCGGGCGCACCGGCACGATGCTGCCGTCGCGATCGGGCACGAACAGCTCGCGGCCGATCTCGCCGACCGTGTAGGCCCGGCCCGCTTGCACCGGGCCGCCCCCGGCCCGGAACCCGCCGAAGGCGCTCTTGAACAGGTCGTTGAGCACGCTCGCCCCGCCCCCGACCGCGTTGGCGCCCTCGCTCGCCGCCGGCGCGGTGCCGAGCAGCCCGGCGAGCGGCCCCTGGCCGGTGGCCAGCGCCTGCAACGCCGAGCGCGAGAGCTGCCGGCTCAGGCCCGACAGGATGTCCGACAAAGACTTGCCGTCGAGGATCGCGTCGCCGAGCGCGGTGGCGGCGGCGTCGCCGAAGTATCGCGCCGCCTCCGCCGCCTGCCGCTCGGCCTGCTCCAGGTTGAGCAGCTTGTCCTTGTACTCGGACGCCGCCTGCGACGCCTGGCGGATCGCCTCGGTCTGCGCGTCGGTCAGCGTGGCGCCGTTCTGGCTCGCCACCTCCTGCGCCTTGGCGAGGTTGATCGCGATCAGCTTCTCGGCGTTGCTGGCCTTGAACGCCTCGGCCTCGGCCTTCAGCGCCGCCGCCGCCTTCTGCAACTGGTTGATGAAGGTCTGCACCGGGTCGGACCCGCCCGCCTCGGCGCCGCCTGACTTCGCCGTCTCCGGCTTGGCAGGCAGCGGTTTCGAGCGGTCCCTGGGCACGTCGATCTGCGGCAGCGGCACGTCGGCGCCGGCGGCGGCGCGCCGGTCGCGCTCGCGGTCCTCGGGCGTGATCTCGACCACGCCGTTCATGCCCCCGAGCCCCATCGCCTTGGCGACGTCGTAGATCCGCTGGAACACCTCGGCGTTGCCGAGCGCCGTGATCGCGTCGCCGACCGCCTGGACATACTTGTACAGCCCGGCGAAGGCCGCCGCCGCATAGTTGATCTTGGCGGCGAACTCCGTCATCGCGCGCAGTTGCTGGTTCTGGTAGTCGGCGAAGTCCTTCTGCAGCGGCACCAGCGCGTCGGCGAGCACGCGACGGGATTTCTCCAGCTCGGCGTTGATCTGCCGGGCGAGGGCGAACTCCTCCGGGCTGATGATGCGGCCGTCGTCGCCGCTCTTGAGCCCGTCGAGGGCCTGGCGCATCGCCCCGACGATCTGGATGCCGTTGCGCAGCTTGCTCTCGAAATCCTCGCCGAAGAAGCCGTCGGCGATCGAGTAGGCGGCGAGGTTGCGCTGGCTGGCCTGCAACCGCTCGATGAGGTCGAGCACGACCCGGATGCGGGCCTCCTGGTCGCCGGCGCCGGTGAAGGCGTCGAGGTCGGCCTGGACGAGGTTGCCGGCCTTGACCTGGGCCTCCAGCTTGCCGCGGCCGGAACTGGTGTGGTCCTCGCCGTTCTCGCCCTGGCGCACGGTGGCGGCGGCGCGGGCCTTGGTGAGGTAGCCCTCCAGGGTCGCGGCCTCGGTGCGCAGGGCCTTGGCCTGGCCGAGCAGGCTCTGGAACACCGTGGTGCCGACCCCCGCCGCCTGCGAGCGTTCGGCGAGCTTGAGGATCGATTGCAGGCGTTCCTCGGCCGAGCGGGCGGCCTCGGCGGTGAGGTGGAGCACGGTGGTGAGCGCCGTGAAGGCGATCAGTCCGCCGAGGGCGGCCTTGAGCACCGGGATCTGGTTGGCCAGGCCGTTCACCAGGCCGGTGGTGGTGGACAGCCCGGTCTGGAGCGTGGCCTGGGCGGTCTGCGAGGTGGCGGCGGTGAGGGTGAAGGCGGTGGCGATGCCCTGGAGGGTGGCGCCCTCCTTGGCGGCGGCCGCGACGGTGGCGCCGGCGATCTTGCGGGCGTCGCCGGCGACGGCGGCGGCGGCGCGCGAGGCGGTCTGGGCGAGCCCTGCCATGGTGCCGCCGGTCGAGTTCATGTTGGCGGCCATGCCGGTCATCGAGACGGCGGCCGAACTCATGTTGCCGACGATCGAGGCGGCGAGATTGGTGATCGCGCTCTGCGCCCGCGAGGTGTCGGCCGCGAACGAGATGGTCAGCGGGTCGGCCATGGCGGGATCGGGTCCGGATGGGCGGGAGCGTGGTACAGGCCGGGAAACCGCGCGGGAACCGTTGGCGGCTTCCCGGTTTTCGTATATACCGAAACCATGAAGTTCACCTACGGCGAGCCCAAGCGGCGGGCGAACCTGGCGAAGCACGGCTTCGACTTCGCCGAGTTAGAGGACGCGTTCGATTTCGACCGCTACGCCGCCCTGCCGGCCCGGCCCAGCCGCACCGGCCGGACCCGGTTCAAGCTCGTCGGCACGTGGTACGGCGAGACCGTGGTGGTGGTGATCGTCTCTCCGCTCGGCTCGGAGGCGACCGACATCGTCAGCGTCCGCCGGGCCGACCCCCAGGAAAGGGCCACCTATGACGCGCTCTGAACACGCCCCCGGCTACGTGCCGAACCCGGCCTACACCCAGGAGGACTGGGACGAGGTCTCCGACAACCCGCCGCTGACCGACGAGGAGCTGTCGCGCCTCCGGCTCGGCCCGGACGGCCTGCCGCCCGAACTGGCCGCCGCCTTCCGCAGCCGCGGCGGCCGGCCGAAAGCCGACGCGAAGCGGGTGCCGATCTCCCTGCGGGTCGATCCGGAGGTCCTGGAGGCGTTCAAGTCCGCAGGGCCGGGCTGGCAGACCCGGATGAACGACGCGCTCGCCGAGGCCGCGCGGAAGATCAGGGCGGCCTGACGGCCGTCATCCTCGCCCTACGCCCGCCCCGCCGCGATCTCTTCCGACAGCACCCGCAGGAACTCGTCCTCGCTCGCCTCCGGCTGCGCCGGCGCGTGGGCCTCGGCGAACCCTTCGACCGCGGCGTGCCACTCGGCCAGCGTCATCCCCCGCACCTCCCCCGGCGTGAACCCGATCACCGCCCCGGCGGCGACGTAGACGGAGAGGTCGCCGGGGCGGGCGCGTCGCTCCCCTCCGTCCCGGCTTTTCCCGCCGGCACCCCGCTCACCGAGGCGGTCACGATCTCGGCCGCCAGCGCCAGGAACTCGCCCAGCGGCCAGGCCGGCGGGTGGTAGCGCATCACCAGCGCCTGCGCCTCGATCGGCGTCGTGCCCGCCCCTTCCAGCCCGAGCCGGATCGTCTCCCACACGTCGTTGACCGTGAACCGGTGGGTGGCGAGCCGCGCCATGATCTCGCCGATGCCGGCCCCGCACAGCCGCTCCAGCTCGGCCATCTCGCCGAGCCGGAGCTGGAACGACCGCTCCCGCCCGCCGAACGGCGCCCGCACCCGCGTGCGCGAGGTGTCCGCCGCGATCATGCCGCCGCGTCCGCCCAGGCCAGCGCGCCGTCGCCGCGGAACTGGCAGGTGAAGCCCACGATGCCGTTGTTGGTCTTGGCGATCTCCAGGTTCTCGACGAACACGGTGCCGGTCCAGGCGCCGCCGCCGTTGGCGGCGCTCTGGTCGACCCGGAACTGGTACAGGACCGGCGTCTGGCTCTCGGCGTCGGCGCGCAGCTTGGCCAGCCGCGTGGCGTCGACCTGCCCGGCGATGCGCCCGCCCCACGAGGTCGAGGACAGCACGCTCTTGCGCACCGGGATCTTCAGCGGCTCGTCGCAATCCGGGACGGTCGCGTCCTCGAACGCGTTGGTCAGCGTCAGCGTGACCGACGTCCCCAGGCAGAGGAACGCCCAGTTGGTCGGCGTGGCGCCATCGCCGCGATAGGCCCGGAAGCGGTTGCCGGGCAACAGGGTCGGGGTGGTCATCCGAGGGGCTCCTCCATCGGGGTGTCGCGGGCGACAATGGTGGTGAGGTCGAGGAACATCGCCTTGGGGGCGAGGGGATCGACGACGTCGCCGGCCTGGGTGACGTCGAGGCGGTTCTGCAGGCTGAACGGTGCCGGAAGCGTGAGGTCGTCGCGGCCGTCGAGGGCCTGGACCACGGCCTCGATCACCTCCCAGCCCTGCTCGCGGCCGAAGGCGGTGGTGACGGCGTAGATCCGCACCCGGACCGTCCAGGCGGTGCCGCACTCGAGGTAGAGCCGCTGGCGGTTGATCGGCCCGACATAGACGTAGGGCGGGGCCCCGCCGCGACGGTCGTTGGGGATCTCGTCGAACACCTTGTCGCCGACGAGCGCCGCGACGGCGGGATCGGCCACCAGCGCGTCGGTGACGACGCGCAGGAGCGCAGTCTCGGGGGTCATGCGTCCTCCCCGAGCAGGGTGCCGGCCTCGCCGCGCAGCTGCGCCAGCCCCTCGCGCACCGAGCCCCAGAAGAACGGCGCTGGCCGCACCTCGCTCGCGCCGGCGCCCGCCGGGCCGCGCAGGGCGGCGTGGTCCTGGCCGGCGAAGAAGGCCGCGTCGGCATGGCCCGAGCCGGCATGGTGGCCGAACTCGACGTAGCGCGGATAGTTCACGTCGCCGCGCACCGCGCTCGCCTCGACGATGACGGTGCTGCCCTCCTTGCGCCAGCCGATGCCGTTGAGCAGCCGGCCCGAGTCGACCGGCACCCGGGCGCGCATCGCCTCGACCATGGTGCCGGCGGCGTCCTCGCTCGCCCGGTCGCCCTTGAGCGCGAGCTTGAACGCCGCGCCGGCGAGCTGGCCGGTGACGCGCTCGATCCCGACCATCGCGGTGACGGTGTCGATCAGGCGCAGGCCCGAGAGGACGCCCGGGCCGGTGGCGAAGGCGCGGGCATGGCCGGCGAGGTCGAGGGCGGCCGAGCCCTGGTCGTAGGCGCCGAGCCCCGGCGAGAGGTCGATCATCACTGCCCTCCGAGGGTGGTGGCGATCTTCAGGGTGACGAGGCCGGTGCGGCGGTCGGGCAGGCCGACGCCCTCGATGGCGAAGTCGCGGCCGCCGAGGACGACGCGGTCGGCGCTCGACACGGTGCGCATCCGGGCGCTGTCGCGCACGACCAGCGTGCCGCTCTCGACGGTCTGGGCCCGGCCGCCCTGGACCGCCTCGCGGGCGCTCTCGGGGCGGTAGCAGGCCCAGACCGTGAAGGCGTCGGCATAGGCGCCGCGGCTGCGGCCCTCGCCGGGGCGCTGGCGCACGGTGACGCGCCGGTCGAACTGGCCGGGATCCATGGGGCAGCCTTTCGCGGGGCAGGACGGGGCGGGCCGGGGCCGGCCCGCGGGCTCATGGCAGGGCGCGGTTCCAGCGGGCGTCGCAGCGCCCGACCCGCACGGTGGCGCTCACCGGCACCCCGGCCTTGAGGGAGAGGATCACCTGCTCGCTCAGCGACGTGACTGCGGTGAGCGCGTCGGCGTCGTTCTCGACCGGCGGCACCACGAACGCCTCGGACATCAGCACCCGCCGGACGCCGTCGCCGAGGTCGCGGTCTCCCGCGGTCGTCGACTGGCCGGCGACCGGCAGGAAGCTGCCGGCCGTGTTGCCCGCGCCGTAGGCGTAGGCCTGGCGCAGGGTGTAGGCGACGCCGCCGAGCCCGGTGGAGCCTGCCGTCACCTGGACCTCGCACAGCCCCGACAGACGCCCGCCCGCCACGACGCCCGGCGGGGCGAGGTTGCGCCGCAACAGCATCGCCGCGTCCGCGCCCGGCGTGCCCGAGAGCGTCATCTGCTGGGAGCGCAGCCCGGTCTCCGGGTCGGTGTGGATCGACGGGACGAGCGTCATGCCGGACGGGACCGTCGGCGCCAGCCAGCCGTCGGCGTAGCCGTCCGCGTTGGCGTCGGCCATGTCGGGGGTGTTGAGCGCCCCCGGCAGGGCGGTGGCGCCCGGCAGCACCACGGCGGCGCGCGGCGGCGCGGCGCCCTGCGCCGACAGCTGCGCCCAGGCGCTCGCCGCCACCATCGCGGCGGCGCGGCCGTTGTAGTGCAGGTCGTCGGGCGACATCCCGGCCGCGATCGTGCCGGCGGCCTCGTCGCCGAGCAGGCCCGGCACGGCGTAGGGATCGACGACGTACCAACCCCGGCCCGGGTTGTGCAGGCTCGCCACCGCGGCCCGGGTCTCGCGGGCGAGCTGGAGCGTCGCCCCGGTGAACCCGCTGCCCGGCACGGTCGCGCCGCCGACCGGGTGCAGGTTGAGCAGGATGACGATCATCCCCTGCGCCCGGCAGGCCGCGCCGACCTGCTGGAGGTCGGCGCGGGTGTTGGCGGCCGAGAAGCGCGTGGTGCCGTCGACGCCCGGGGCCTGGCGGGTGCGGTTGAGGTTGTTGCCGACGATGTCGACGTAGCAGAAGCCGGCGCCGAGGGTGCGGGCGGCGGCGAGCGCGCCGGGCAGGCGGGCGAGCAGGCCCGGGCCGGAATTGCTGGCCGCGCTGGTGTCGTTGCCGAGCCCGTAGTTCAGCCGCACGCTGGTGAACAGGCGCTGGCCCGAGACCCGGGCGAGCTGCTCCATGACCGAGCGGGCGGTGGTGCCGCCGTTGAAGGGTTTGGTCGGGGCGGTGTTGGCGTCGGTGCCGGTGACGGCCGACTGGTTGGCGATCTGCGAATGCCCCATCCCGACGCCGAGGCCGTTGGGGGCGGGGATCGGGGCGCCGAGGGTGGTGGCGATCGGCAGGGCGAGGAGCTGGCCGGTGCCGTTGGGCTCGAACAGCATCCGGGCGGCGGCCGGGCCGCCGGAGGCGAGCGCGAGGGTGAGCGCCAGCCACAGGGCGAGCGCGCGGCGAAGGATCGTCATGGGAGGCCCGGAGCGCGAGGAACGGGGGAGCGGGCCGGGTCAGTATTCCCGGGCGTAGACCGGCAGCGGCAGGCCGGCGGTGCCCACGACGCTGATCGCGCCGGTGCCGACGTGCTGGGGTAGGCTCTCGTAGAGCGCGTCGGCCGGCAGCTTGAGGCTGGCCTGGTCGGCGCTCGCGGTGGCGAGGCCCGACAGGTAGGCCGGCAACCCCTGCGGCTGGATCTGGAACCCGCGCCGGCCGGGATTGGCCGCCATGACCTGGGTCGGGATCGAGGCGTAGGCCGGGGTCAGCGTCGCGCCGGTGCCCGACCCGCTCGACGTGGTGGCGACCGGCGCGGTGGCGAGCACGGTGCAGGAGCCGGCGGCATTGAGGGTGACGGTGGCGACGGCGCCGCTCGCCACGGTGGCGACCGTCCAGCGCGGCTGCACCGTGCAGGTGCCGCCGGTCTGGGTGAGCACGTCGCCGACCGCGTGGCCGGTGCCGCCGGCCGAGACCGCGGCCGAGACGCCGGCGACCGGGATGACGGTTGAGCGCGAGGTGGCGGTGGCGCGCACCACCGTGTCGGCCGGCTGCGGCGTGCCGCCGGCGAGACCCTGGACGGTCAGGGCGCCGGTCGAGGGCGCGCCGGCGGTCCCGGTGAGGACGTTGCCGCTCGCGTCCGAGGGCACGAATTGCGGCGACTGCACGCCGCTGCCGACGTCCTTCGACTTGATGGTCATGACGGTGCCGTTGCCGTCCTTGACCTGGTAGTTGTCGGCCGCGCTCGCCGGCGAGAGGGCGAGCAGGGAGAGCGCGGCGGCCAGGGCCACGGAAACGCGGGTCAGCATGTCGGGGTGCTCCGGAGGCTCAGAGGCCGGGGATGTGTCCGCTGTTGGCGGGGTCGGAGAAGTCGAGGGCGCCGCCGCCGGCGCCTCCCGCGGGAGCCCCGACCACGGTCACCACCAGGGCGAGCGGGCGCCCGAGGCTGGTGGTGACGGTGATCGGGTAGGTGCCGGCCGGGACACCCCAGCGCGGCACGATGCTGCTGCCGGCCTCCGCGAACCGGGCCGCGGGCGTCACGCCGGCCACCGTCTCGCCGTCGCCGAGCCCGGTGATCGCGATCGGCGCGGTGCTGCCGGCGGGGATCGCGGCGACGCCCGGCCCGAGGGCCGTGCGGGTGACCCGCTGTCCGGGGACGAGGGGCAGGTCCGCCATCACGCGACCCCGGCCAGGGTGGCGTTGAGCGACGCCGCCGCGCCCGAGCCGGTGATCGCCACCCGCAGCTCGGCGTTCTGGCCGACCAGCAGCGTCAGCATCGTCTCGGCGGTGGCGGCGAGGCTGGTGCCGTCGGGGTTCCTGACGTCCTTCCAGGCGACGCCGTCGAGGGCGCGGGTCTGGAGCGTCGCGGTGCGGCCGCCGAAGGTGCCGTCGATCGCGTAGACGTACTGGCCGCCGCGGATGCCGGCGACGCCGGAGCCGGTGGCGCTGGCGGCGGCCAGCAGGGTGTAGACCGCGAGGTCGCGCGCCGTGAGCGGCGTGTGGGTGCCGTCCCCGTTGTCGCTCACGCGCGGGGCGGTGGTGATCGGACCGCTCATGGCTGGCTCCTCATGGCAGGCTCCGGGATGGCCTCACGCCTCGGAGGGGCGGAAGCGGGCGAGCAGGCGCTCGAGGGTGGGGTTGTCGGCGAGGCTCGCGGGCTGCCGGGCGCCGCGGTTGTCGAACAGGTCGCCGGCGACGAGCAGCAGCGCCGCGCGGATCGGCCCGGGCACGGCGGCGGCGTCGGGGTAGCCGGCGCGGAACCGGATGCGCCACGCGGCCGGGTCCGGATCCGCCACGGGCCAGGCGCCGCCGGCGGCCGGCAGCAGGGCGACGCAGCGTCGGCGGAACGGGTACAGCTCGCGCCAGGCGCCGAGCGGCTGGTAGGCGCCGCCCGACAGGAACTCGACCGACACGACGTCGGCGATCGGCGCGAGGTCGATCAGGAAGCCGCGGGCCTCGCCGAGGCCGCACGGCCCGGGCCCAGGGGCGACCGCCTCCCAGTCCTGCTCGAGGAGCGCGTGGCGCAGCTCGCCGTCGTAGCCGTCGAGGTGCTCCTCGGCGCCGGCGATCGCCGCCGCGAGTTCGGCCGGATCCGCGTCGGCCTCGTCGAGGCGCAGATGCCGGCGCAGCTCGGCGGCCGACAGCACGGAGCCGGCCGGCGCCGTCACCCGGCGGTAGGACAGCATCACGCCGCCGGGGCGAGCTGGGCGGCGAGCGCGGCGACCTGCTCGCGCAGGGCGTCGCGGTCGGCCTCGGCGTCGGCCAGCCGCGCCGTCAGGTCCTCGACCTGGCCGCGCAGATCCCTGGCCGCCTTCTCGGCCGCCGCCGTCGCCGGCGCCGCCTCGGCGATCCCGGCCGCGATCCAGGCCCGGCCGATCGCGTTGTCGACCGCGACCGTCTCGCCGTGATCGTAGGAGAACGCATCACCGGCGAGGCTGGTGAGCATGCGGATGAACATGGTGGTCGGCCCCGGTTGCCGGATTGCGGGGGCCGGACGCCGGTCGGGCGCCCGGCCGCTCCATCACGCCGCGGCGGTCTGGAAGGACTTCACCGCTTCGTTCGAGGCGTCGATGAGGTCGCCGTCGTGGCGCGACCACGCCAGGAAGCCGACCTGACCCTTCTCCATGTAGCGGCTGTCGGCGAAGCGGAAGAGCGTCACCGCCATGGCGTCGCGGATGAGGTACTTCTTGAAGTCGCCGAACAGCACCGCCTTGGCGCCGGCCGCCAGCACCGGCATGTGCTGGTTGATCGTGAAGCCGTAGTTCAGGATGTCGGCCGGGTCGCCGCCGGTGACGCCCGGGCGCCACAGCGGCCGGCCCTGGCTATCCTTGAGCTTCTTGACCGCCTTGAGGGTCTGGTCGTGGAACATCCAGCCGCCGTTGCTGCGGTAGGCCGGGTCGATCGCGTGCTCCATGTCGACGAAGTCGTCGTAGCCGATCGACGTCGTCTGGCCGGCGGGCGCGACCTTGCCGGCGCCGGCCGCGACCACGATGCCGCGCGGCTGGCTCACGCCGGACCCGACCGTGAAGTGGCGGTTGGTGACGCGGGCGATGCGGTTGGCGAGCGCCGCCGTGACGTAGGGCTCGATGTCGATGCGCGAGTCCTGGAGCAGCTCGATCGGGATGACGACGATCTTGGAGCTGTACTTGTAGGCGTCGATGCTGGTGGTGCCGAAGGCGATGTCGCCGCCGCTCGCCTGGACGCTCTCGCCGACCAGCTCGCCCTCCGACGCGGTCTCGTCGACGGTGGGATAGTCGATCGAGGCGCCGCCGTCGGTCTGGATCACGCTGGCGACGGCGCGCATGCCGCCGAAGGCCGCCACGCGCTCCAGCAGGGTCGCGGAGAAGTCCCGCGGCACGAGGAAGCCGCCCTGCGAGCCGGTGCCGACCGACTGCTGGCCATAGATGCGCTCGGCCTCCTGGCGGCGGGCGCGGACATGGGCGCGCTGGTCGTCGGTCAGCGCCTCGACGCCGCCGCGGGCCCAGGCGGAGAAGATCGCCTTCTCGGCCTGGATCGTGGCGGCGTTCTCGTCGATCGACAGGCCGTTCTGGGCGTGGAGCCCACGCCCGCGCTGCTCCAGGGAATCCTCGATCTTGAGCACCCGGTCGAACCGGGCGAGCTGCTCGTCGAGGCGGTCGATCTCGGCGTAGATGGCGTCGACCTGGTTGCGGACGTCGTCGGTCCAGTCCTTGCCGGTCTTGGTGTCGAGGAGGTTGCGGGCCTCGCGGGCCTTGGCGGCGCGCTCCTCGCGAAGGGCCTGGACGGACGCGGTCATCGTGGGTGCTCCAACGAAAAAGCCGCCTCGGCGGGCGGCGGATGGGGGACGAACGAGGGTGGCGGGATCAGGCGGCGCGCTCGTAGAGGCGCAGGCGCGCGGCGTAGCGGGAATGGTCGGCCGCCGCGGCCTCGAACGGCTTGGGCGGCGGGTTGGTCAGGGCCCGGGGCGGGTTCCGGAACGCCCCGAGGTCGAAGGCGTTCTCGACCGCCGGCGCCTCGGCCTTGCGGGTGGCGAGGCCGATCGCCACCGCCTCGTCGGCATCGAACCAGGTCTCGGCCTTCATCAGCGCCAGGATCTCGGCCTCGCCCTCGCCGGTGCGGCGGACGTAGTCGGCGGCGATCGCCAGCCCGACCTTGTCGAGGAGATCGGCCGAGGCGCGCAGGTCGTCGGCGGTGCCGAGCGCGAAGCTCCACGGCTCGTGGATCATCACGAAGGCGCCGGCGGCGATCTCGATCTCGGAGGCCGCCAGCATCAGGAACGACGCGGCCGAGGCGGCGAGCCCATCGATGTGCGCCACCACCGTGGCCCCGTGCTGCTCCAGGGCGGTCTTCATCGCGCGGGCACCGAAGACGTCGCCGCCGGGCGAGTTGATGCGCAGGTGCAGGGTCGCGGCGGTGACGCCCTGGAGATCGCGCACGAATTGCTGCGGATCGACCCCGTAATGCTCGCCGATCGCGCCGTAGACGTAGACGGTCGCCGTCTCCGACCCGTCCTCGGCCCGGACGATGCGGGTGCCGGTGCCCCGGCCGCGGTTGCTATTGAGCAGGGTCAGCAGGTGGCGCATCGCGGGTCGGGTCCTGTTGCGGATCGGTCGGGCCGGCGGCCTTGGCGACCCAGCCCGACAGGCCGTCGCCGTCCGGCCGGGCCGGGAGGTTCTGGCGCCGGCGCACCTCGTTGGGCGTCATGAAGCCCGGGCCGGCCGAGCCGCCGAGCGCCGTGCCGTAGGCCTTGAACCGGCTCTCGATGTTGCCGCGCACCAGCACGTCGCGGTCGAACTCGCCGAGGTAGCGGGTGGGGTTCGGGCCCGGCCGCGAGGGTCGGCCGCGGCCGTAGAGCTTGTGGTTGACCTCGTCCTCGATCGCGCACAGGTGCGGATCCAGGGTGTAGGTGACGAAGCCGATGCCGAGCGCCTCGATGCCCGAGCCCCAGCTGGTCTCGTCCATGCCCATCAGGAACCGCGGCACGCCGAAGATCCGGGCGATGTCCTCGATCTGGAACCGACGGGTGTCGAGCAGTTGCGCGTCCTGCGCCGAGATCGGGATGCGCTCGTACTTGCCGCTCTGGTCGAGCACCGCCGGGCCCTTGCCGCGGTTGCCCTTGCCGAAGGTGCGGACCCAGAACTTGCGCAGCTCGTCCTTGTCGCCGGAATACTTGTCCGGATAGGTGATGTACCCGGTCGGCGCGGCGTCGTTCTCGAAGTAGGATTGCGCGAAGCGATCCGCCTCGATGCCGAGCCCGACCGCCGCCGCCATCGCCTGGATCGGCGACAGCGCCTTCACGCCCGTCCATTGCGGCGAGCCGGGGATGTGCAGCACGTCGTCCTGGTCGACCACGATGCCGGTGCCGTCGTCGAGGCCGAGGCGGTAGCGCAGGCGCTCACCGGCGAGGTCGATGGCCACGCGCTCGAACGGGATTGGCCACAGGGCCACCGGGTCGCCCGAGCCCTTGCGCTCGATCCAGCTCACCGCGTTGCCCTGCAGCAGCATCTGGGCGACCGTGGTGCGCAGCCACATCGTGCGGCTCAGGCGCGGATTGGGCCGCACCCGCAGCAGGTCGGCCGCCGGATGGTCGGAACTCGGCTCGCGGTCGCCGCCCGGCAGCTCGCGGTAGGTCTTGAGCGGCAGCATCGCCGAGGCGAAGGCCAGGATGCTGACGCAGCGATAGACCGCGGCGTGGCGCATGGCGGTGGCCGGCGACACGCTGGCGCCGAGGCCACCCGGCAGGGCGTCGTTCCACGCCTCGGCGTCGGAGGACAGGAAGGTGGTCGAGGCCTCGACCGTGGGTTCGACGCGCGGCCTGTCGGCCGCCCTCGCCGAGCGGCGCCAGAACCTCACGCGTCCTCCTCCCACAGGTCGACGAAGCCGACGCTGATGCTGGTCTCGACCGGGGGCGGCGCATCGACCGCGGCGCCCACCGCCATCGCCAGGGCGACGATCGCGTCGATGCGGTTGGTCGCCTTGCGCTTCTCGAACCAGGCGTTGTCGAAGGGGTCGTGCGACAGCACCGCGCTCATCGCGGCCGAGATCAGCACCGGCGAGCGCCGGATCCGGATCCGCCGCTCCAGGATCAGCGTCTCCAGCGCCCGGATCGATCCCGGCATCCACAGGCCCTGCGGCGCCTCGACCCCCGCGCGCCGCGCCGCCTCGACCTGCTCCTCGGTCGGCCGCGCCCGCCGCTTGCCGCCCTGCGGATGCTCGACGAAGGCGAGGTCCAGGCCGAACGAGGCGCAATCCTCCTCGAAGCGGCGGAAGGTGTGCCGGTCATAGGCGATCTGCCGGAGCCGGAACGTCGCGTTGAGCGCGGCGAGCCGGGCCACCACGAAGTCGTTGCGGATCAGCTTGCCCGGCGGCGCCTGCAGCCAGCCGTCCCGCACCCAGGTCTCGTACGGTGCCTTGTCGCGCAGCGCCCGGGCGCTCAGGGTGTCGCCGGGCGTCCACGCCTCGACCCACGCATCGAAAGTCGGCATGAGCGCAACGGAACCGTCCTCGCGCGCGACCGCGACGCGGCCGGTCTCGACCACGAAGGCCGCGGCGGTCAGGTCCTGGACCGCCGCGAGATCGAGCCCGCCATGGGCGTCCTTGCCGCCATGCTCCGCGACCGGGTCGAACTCGGCGAGCACCGCCTCCAGCGCCTGCCGGCCCATCCACGCCGTCTCGGCGTCGGTCCAGACGCAGAAATGCAGTCGCAGGATGCCGTTGAGCTTGCCCGGGATCTGCCGGGCCTGGTCGACCACGCCGGCGAGGTAGTCGCGCGTGATGGTCACCCCGAGCAGCGGGTTGGCCTTCGCCCAGCAGCCCGGATCGGTCAGCGGATCGTCGTCGGGATCGAGGGCGCAGACGAACGAGAACGTGGTGTCGTCGAGGACCTCGCCGACATAGGTGAAGGCGTGGTCCGGGTCGCGGGTGCCGGCAGCGACGCGCACGGCGTGCTGGTGCTCGCCCCAGCACACCGAGTTACGGTCGGTGCCGGCGTTGGTGATCATCACCAGCAGCGGCTGGCGCCGGAACTTGAAGCCGCGCTCCAGCATCTCCAGCACCCGGCCGTCGCGGTGCTCGTGCACCTCGTCGCAGAGCGCGAAGCTCGGGCGCGGGCCGGACTGGCCGTCCTCCGAGCTGATCGGCCGGAAGAACGAGTGGCTGCGCGGGTCGGCGAGGTTCCAGACCGGCTGCTTGCCGGACTTCACCAGCCGGCGGGCGAGGGCGGGCGACAGGTCGACCATCGCGACCGCGTCGCGGAACAGGACGAAGGCCTGATCCTTCTTCGAGGCGGCGGCGTAGATCTCGGCCCGGGCCTCGCCATCCGCGACCATGCCGTAGAGCCCGGTGGCGGCGGCCCACGGCGACTTGCCGTTGCCCTTGCCCTCCTCGATGTAGGCGCGGCGGAACCGGCGGGTGCCGTCGGCCCGCTTCCAGCCGAACAGCGAGCCGGTCTTGAACGCCTGGCTCGGCTGGAGCGTGAAGGGCCGGCCCTCGAACTGGCCGCCGTTGAGCCGGCAGACGACGGGGCAGAACTCGATCGCGCGCCGGGCCGCGGCGAGATCCCAGGTCAGGCCGCGGCCCGGTCCGTCCTCCAGGTCGTGGAGGTGGCGCCGGCAGGCGTTGCGGACATGCGGCCCGGCCACCACCTCGCCGGCGACCACCGCCTGCGCCCAGGCGGTGACCGGGTCGGCCTCGGCCGGGACGCGGGCGCGCAGCCAGCGCGCCTCAGTTGAAGAACGCATCGGCCGGATCGACCTCGCCGGGATCGACCTTGCTCACCCGGCCGCGGGACGAGGGCGACAGGCCCATCTCGGCCGCCATCTTCGCCACCGCCTCGGCGGCCCGGTTGGCGACGGCGAGGGCGGGGTTCTGCATCAGGGCGCCGGTGCGCGGCGCCTCGACGATCGGCCCGCGCTCCACCACCAGCCGCTCGGCCTTGCGCATGCGCACGAGGTTGCGGACGTAGATCTCCATCACCGCGCCGATCTCGCGCGACAGGGTGGAGGCCGCCCGCAGGTCGTCGGCGAGCACGGTCCACTCGGCGGCGTGCTCGGCGTCGAAGCCCGGCGGCATCTCCGGCTCGCCGGCGACCTTGGCCAGCTCCTCGATCGCCGGCAGCGGCCGGCGCCCGGGATTGCCCGTGGTCAGCTTGTGCTCGACCGGGATCGGCTTGCGTCCGCGCATCTCTCCCCCCTCCGGCTCAGGTGCCGGGCAAACCCCCCCACCTCAATTTCGCGACGCTGCGAACGGAGTTCCAAAGCCGGTCAGGACGCTGCTCTGGCGTCAACTTTCGATGGCCCCCGGGGGGCGGATCAGCCGGCGATCGGCCATCCGTCGGCATCGACGGCGATGCGCGGCCGGCCGTGTTCCTCGCGCTGCTTGTCGCCGTCGTGGCAGGGCTTGCAGAGGGCCTGCAGCCGGCCGTTCCAGAACGTGTCGGGGTCGCCGCGGTGCGGCTCGACGTGGTCGGCGACGGTGGCGGGGACCACCAGCCCGCGGCGGGTGCAGGAGACGCAGAGCGGCGAGGCGTCGAGCAGGGCCCGCCGCCGTCGTTGCCATCGCGCGGTCCCGTACCACTTGCGCCAGGGTCGGGCGGGATCCCAGGCGTCGCGCCCGGGTGCCGGGTCATTCCCCGGCCTGCCCGTGCGCCTCGATGCGCCGGCAGGCGCCGTCGAAGTGCCCCGCATCGATCTCCACCCCGATGTACGGCAGGCCGAGGTTGGCGCAGGCCAGCCCGATCGTGCCCGAGCCCATGAACGGGTCGAGCACCGGCCCTTCCATGACGGAGAGCAGGCCCTCCATCAGGGCGACCGGCTTGGCCGCCATGTGGAGCTTCACCTTCGGCACGCTGACCGTGTAGACGCCCGGCGCGGTCGGCCCCGCCATGGTGCGGGGGCCGTTGGTGCCCCACGCCACGTACTCGGCCTGGGTCCGGTAGCGGCCGAGGGTCGGGCGCACGGCCTGAGTCTTGTCCCAGGGCACGATGCCCCGCCAAACCCAGCCGGCGACCTGGAGCGCATCCGTGGTCACCGGCAGTTGGCGCCAGTCGGTGAAGGTGCCGATCAGCCCGCCGGAAACTGTGGCCTCGCGCGCCCGCGCCATCCACAGCGCCGACCACGCCAGGAACGAACGCTGGTCGCGCATGTCCCCGGCGAACTCGGCGTGCCGGTGCCGGTACTCGCTCTGCTGGTACTTCTGGCTCGGCGGGCGGGCGCGCTCGCCGGCGGTGGCGCCGCCGCTCGAATAGGGCGGGTCGCCGAGCACGGCCCCGATGCTGCCCGGCGCGGCCTCGGCCAACGCCGTCAGCACGTCGAGGGAGTCGGCCCGGATCAGCGTCGCCGATCCGATGCGCAACACCTCGCGGAAGCCGGAAACAGCAACCCCGCACCGGCCGAGGGCCGATGCGGGGTCTTGGAGCGCGTCGGGAGCTGACGCGCGCACGGGTGACCGCCGATCGGCGGTCAAGGAATGGTGTTGAGGCATGACCTGCGTCTATGGTCCCGCCCGCCGCAGCGCGCGGTGGCGGGGTGACCGGATGTCCGGCCGGCATAGGGTCATGCGTGGGCCCACCACGCGGTTCAGGGTGTCGCTAGCACCCTGGCTCCCGCCTCCTTACGGAGCCGGAACAGTTTAGGCGCTCGGGCGCCCCTTGGCGAGCATCGGCCCGCCGAGCCGTCCCTCGCAGCCGTTGAATTGCTGGCGCTGCCGGATCAGCCCGTCGCGCTGGCCCGCCAGCGTCGCCAATTCGGCGTCGATCTGACGGGACCGCAGGCCCCAGAACTCGAAGCTGTCGGCGTATTCGAGCATCTCCCGCGCCGTCTGGAGCGTGGCGATACGGGCCTCGATCACAGCCAGCGCGTCAGACATTGACCCGGCTCCAGCGCCGCTCGCAGCCGTTGCAGGCGACCCGCTCCCGCAACTGCCCGCGGGCGAGCGAGTAGCCGATGGTCCGGGCCGTCTGCCCGCTGCCCGGGATCGCCCCGCCGCGCGGGCCGCGGGCATCGTGCTGGCGCGGGCACAGGCACGGCAGCGCGCGATGGCGCAGTTGCGCGTGCAGCACGTCCGGATGCGGCTCGGCCTGCGCCATCAGAGCCGGACCGAGCGCAGCGCCAGCTTCCGGGACTGCCGGATCAGCACCGCTTCCGCCGCCATCGCGACCGAGAGGGCGATCGGGCAGGTGACCGGCACCCGGCCGATCTCCGCGGCCCGGCGCTGGTAGTCGTCGACCGTGCGCAGCTCGCCGCCCATCAGCAGCGCCGTCGCCCCATGAATGGCGTCGCGCGCCGACACGCCGCCCGCGCGGGCGGCGCCCTCTCGATGATCCATGATGTTGCGAGCCCTAGTCTTCGCCGTCGTCGATGATCGCGGCGTGCTCACCGGCACAAAGCACATGCTGGTCTGTGCCGGTGTAGCGAAACAGGTATTCCGACAGCCCGCGATACCGCGGGTTGTCGAGGATGTAGCCGATCCGCGCCTGGTGCCAGCGCCCGCCGCGCGGACCCGGCACGCCGTCGGCGTTGAGCCGTTCGGCGATCTGCCCTTGCGTGCGGCCCCGGCCGCGCTCGCGGTAGATGCGCCGGACGGTCCGGGCCTCGCCGGGCTCGACCTGGAGCCGGCCTTCGGTGTCGCGCCGGTAGCCGTAGGGCACGCGCCCGCCGGCATAGCCGCCGCGGCCGGCCTTGACGGTGCGCCCGCCGGCGGTGCGGTCGCGGATCACGAAGCGCTCGTTCTCGGCCATGCCGGCGAGGATCGCGAACAGGGTGCGGCCCATCGGGGTCGCGGTGTCGATCGGCTCGGTGACGGAGCGGATCACCACCCCGTAGCTCTCGGCCAGTTCGGACACGGTGGTGACGGCGAAGCGGATCTCGCGGGCGAGGCGGTCGAAGCGGGTGACCAGCAGCACCGTGAAGGTGCGGGCCGCAGCCATCTCCAGCAGCCGGGCGAAGCCGGGCCGGTCGGCCGGGCGGATCGCGCCGGAGACACCGGGATCGGTGACGACGTCGACCAGTTCGTAGCTCTGGCTGTCGGCGAAGGCGCGGACCGCCTTGTCCTGGGCATCGAGGCCGTGGCCCTGCTCGGCCTGCTCATCGGTCGAGACCCGGAGGTAGGCGACGGCGCGTGTAGCGACAGCGGCATGGGCCGCGGCGGCGGCGCGGTTGCGGGCCTGGAGGCGCCCGACCCGCCGGGAACCGGAGGACGCCATGCAAGCCTCTGTGACTGTTAGTATATTTGGCGTTTCTCAATTGTGGCGGCCTGCCACGAACGCATATTCAGGAATATGCGTTATTCGGGCTTCCCGGACCGCCGGAAACGGGGCTCGACCGGCACGAGCCGGCCGTCCTTTGCCACCACGCCGAGGCGCACGGTGCCCGGTTCCGGACGCGGCGCCACCGCCTTGCCCACCGCGCCGAGCAGCTGGTGCTCGCGGGCCGCCCGGCGCAGGTCACCGATCAGGGCGTCCTTCTCGATGTGGAAGGCTTCAGGGTCGCGATGGCTTGGCGCAAGGCGCTCCAGCCGGTCGGCGAAGGTGGAGAGCTGGAGCGCCTCCACAGCGTGGTCCAGCACGACAGCTCTCCGGGGTTCAGAAACGCGAAACGCCCGCCGGGCGGTGAGCCTGCGGGCGCGGTTCTGCGAACGTGACAATCATGGCAGGTTCACTGCGTCAGTGCAACGCCTGCGCCGCCTCTTGCCACACGAGCCGCGTGTATCTACCTTGTCGATACGTGCCTCGGCGACGGCCGATCGGTGCGCCCATCGCCAGACGGATCGGTGCCATGCTCGTTCAGCTTTCGAAGTGGGGCAACAGCCTCGCTGTCCGGCTGCCGGCCCATGCCCTCAAGGATGTGGGGCTTGGCGAAGGATCGCAGGTCGACCTGACGGTGGAGGACGGGCGCCTCGTCCTGTCTCCCGTCGCCCATCGACCGCGCTACACGCTCGACGAACTCCTAGAAGGCTTCAAGGAAGAGCACGTCCATGAAGAGTCTTTCGCGGATCGTCCAAGAGGCCAAGAAATCTTCTAGCGGCCCCTACTGCCCTGATCGCGGCGACATCATCGCGCTGGACTTCAGTCCTCAAGCCGGGCGCGAGCAAGCCGGGGCGCGACCCGCCCTGGTGCTGACGGAGAGGCGCTACAACACCTACGCACGCCTGTGCATCGCCTGCCCGATCACGCGAACCGTGCGCGGCGGGCGTCTCGAAGTCGCCGTACCCCCAGGGATCACCCTGCCGGACGGCATCGGCGTGATCGACGGCGTGCTGAACGGCGAATTGCATGGCGTTCTGCTCTCCGATCACGCGAAGAGCGTCTCGTGGACGGAACGAGGGTCTGTCTTCATCGGAAAGATGCCGCAGCCGACCATCGACGAGGTCCGGGCCAGACTGGCAGCCCTTCTGGACATGACACTGGCCTAGCCACGCCCTCGCCGCCGCCCGCGGTCGATCTGCCCGTTGGCCTACCGCTCCATTGCCCGCCGCTTGCCCGCCGGCACCCACCGCCCCGACCCGTCCGGATCGCGCCCGATCGCGTAGGCCTGCGTCACCGGCACCTGCCGCCCCTGCGCGTCATACGCCTCCCCCGGCCGCGCCGGCTCGGCCGCCGTGCCGACGATCGGCGCCTCGTCCCGGGTCTCGCCCGCCTGCTGCACCAGCCAGTCGGCCGCGATGTCCTCCAGCAGGCCCCGGAACCGCTCGGCCACGCTGGCCACCGCCGCCCGGCCGTCGCCGCGGCCGAGCCGGCGCGCGAGGCCGGCGAAGTCATGCCCCTCGGCCAGCACCCGGTGCAGGAACGCCGCGCCCACGCTGCCGACCGCCCGGTGCAGCCGCTCCAGCAACCCCTCGACCATCCGCCCGTCATCGATGGCGAGCAGGATCGCCAGCTCGTGCGCGACGGTGTGGTCGACCCGGTTGCCGCCCTCCGGCGAGCCTTGCCCGCGCGGGCCGGCCCGGCGCTCGAACACCTCGGCGATGACGCGCCCGACGAGGTAGGCCTCCCGGCTGATCCGCCCGTGGCTGGCCTCGCGCTCCAAGAGGTCGGTGCAGCGGTTGACCGTGACGCGCACCCGCGCCGGCTCGGCGAGGGGATCGCGCTCCGGATCGGGCCACGGATCGAGCACCGCGGCGACGGCGGTACGCACCCCGTCCGAAGGCCGCGGCCGGGCGAGGCTGCCCGGCGTCACCGCCCGGCCGCCGTCGTAACGATCCCGGGCCGCGTAGAGCGGCGTCCGGAGGATGAGGCGGGTCACCGGGTCCATGGCGGAGGTCGTCCCGAAACGGAGTGGCAACATCTGGCTCGGCTGCCGGTCGCGCCATGTGCAAGGGGCAATTTTGTCACGTTTGGTCGGCGTCGCCGACGCGACGGCTGAGGGCGGCAAAGCAAGTCGTGCTGCGTTAGACATCGTGGATACCAGGGAACCCGTGCCCCATCTCCATATCAGGTCGAGGTTCGATAGGCGGCGCGGCGTGAAAGCTCCCGGCAGGAAGGCATCCAATCGGGCGGGCGCTGACCAGACAGCGAGGCCCCGGCCGCCGCGGCCGAGTGAGGCCGGGCGTTTCGAAGGGGTCACGGAAGCCACGCGCAAGGTGATGAGAGCCAACAAGGGCTCGAACACCAAGCCGGAGATGATCGTCCGTCGTCTCCTCCACGGCCTCGGCTATCGATACAGGGTTCATCGCAAGGATTTACCCGGAAAGCCGGATGTTGCGTTCGGCCCTCGCAAGAAGGCGATCTTCGTTCACGGCTGCTTCTGGCACGCACACGACGCGGCAGGCTGCAAGATCGCAAGCCGCCCTAAGAGTCGGACCGATTTTTGGGAGGGGAAGTTCGTGCGCAACAAGGAGCGCGACGCGCGCAACGTCGCCGCCTTGGAGGCCGCCGGCTGGCAGGTGCTCGTCGTCTGGGAGTGTGAATTGGGTGACTCGGCGCGGCTGGGAGCAACCTTGACCGCATTCTTAAACGATTGATTGACGTTACCGGGCGAGCGTTGCAGCAGACCTCGTCTGCGGTACGGCCTCTTGCGACGCAGGCCGCCGGTCGGCAGACATGGCCGTGTGGCTCGGGGAAAGCGAGATTGAGCAAGGCAGCGCATACCTTCGTGTCGTTGTTTTCGGGAGCCGGAGGTCTCGATCTCGGCCTAGAGCAGGCTGGGTGGACGTGCGCCTACGCATCCGATTACGACAAGACGGCCGCCGAGACCCTAGAGGCCTCTCGGGCCGTCGCCCTCCCGCAAGGAGGCAAGGCCATGGCACACGCCTTCATAGAGCGTGCGGACGTGCGCACGTTAACGGCGGGCACGATCCGCGCGCGCGCCGGACTGGCCAAAGGCAACATAGAACTCCTCGCTGGTGGTCCCCCCTGCCAGTCCTGGAGCAGCGCGGGTCACCAGCTTGGCTTGGATGACCCACGGGGTAAGCTGTTTGACGATTTCATTCGCATCGCCGACGGCCTCGACCCTCGATGGCTACTCCTTGAAAACGTGCGCGGTCTGCTCACGGCGCGAGGCCCCGACGGCGTGCCTGGTTCTGCGCTGACTCACATCCGCAACAAGCTTCTGAAGGTCGGCTTCCAGACCTCAGTCATCCTGCTCAACGCCGCGGATTATGGAGTGCCACAGCGGCGCGTACGGCTCTTCATGGTCGGCTTTCGGTCGGGGGATGCCCCCATGGCGCCAGCTCCGACCCACGCTAAGGCGGCTGACGTCATAGGATTGAAGTCGTGGGTGACGATGCGCGAAGCTCTTGAGTCGGTCGGCCCTTTGAACCCTGACGAGATCATCCGGCCGAACGAACGGCTGGCGGCAGAGCTGGAGTTGATCCCGCCTGGGCAGGGCGTGAAGAGTCCGGGCAAGGCGGAGAGGACCCGGCCTGGCGGCCATTGGGGCTACAAGCAGGGCGCCTTCGTCGCCGACCTCGATATGCCAGCTCGGACTGTGACGGCGAATGCGCAACAAGACTGGATCAAAGATCCTCGTCTAGGATTGCGACGGCTTTGCCCGCGGGAATGTGCCGCGCTGCAGACATTCCCGGAAGGATGGCCTTTCCACGGTCGGTTCACAACTCAGTACAAGCTCATTGGGAACGCAGTTCCGCCGGCGCTCGCGCAGGTGCTTGGGGAGGGGTTGATTGCGGCCGGCGAAGAAATCCCAGCCAGTGAACGTAAGAAATTTGTAGACTTGATGCCGCTCCCTCCAAGACTTGCATACCATGTGGCTTATACGACTAGGGAGGAGGCTTCTAATGGGAACTCTCGCCGATCTGCCCCTGCCAAACGTGTTTCCCGCTTGTCGTTGACACGCTTGGTTTCATGACATGGCGATCCTCCCGCGGCACATTGACGACGCTGCCAAAGCCAAGGCGTTATACCTCGATAACTTGAAGCCGGAAGAAGCTAAGGCGGACTGGCTCTTTGCTGTGCGTGAGGCGAGGGACTTCGCAAGCAATGCCCTGCGCGCCTCGAACTACCTCCGGGACATCGCCGCCGCTCTGACTGTCGACGCCAGACACTCTCTTGTCTTCCGTCAGTTGCTATCTCCACCGCTAAGCCAAGACCAATTCAAGCTTGTCTGCCCAGAATGGTCAAAGACGTCGGAGAACAGCGGCAAAGCTCTCAGCGAGGCGGCGGCGCGATCAACTGCAACGGCGATCTATTCTCGGTTAGATTACACCTTGGCCCCATGGATTACCGGGAGGCGTGCTGCGACTCGTAGCGATATCACGTTGTTCCTGAAAGTCGTGGCAGTGTTGCTGGCTATGCAACGTATTCAAACCGCGCGTCGAAAACGGCTTGCCAACGAACAAGAGGACGCCGTCGTAAGCCTTCTAGGCCAATATGGGTGGACCCGGCTTCCGAGTAAAACGATAGATATCAGGGCAGCCGTTCCTGCAAAGCATTTTATGCACAAAACTCGGTTTGCTACTGCGACGACAACCCCACAGGAGGTTGATATCGCGTGCGGCTTGCCAAAGACATATGTCTTGGCGATGGAATGTAAAGTTACAAATGATGAAACGAACTCTGTCAAACGCATCAATGACGTGCTAAAAAAAGCAGAGGCATGGAAAAAACATTGGGGCACGTTTGTAATCACCGCCGCCTTACTTCAAGGTGTCATAGCGCCTAAAGATGTTCAACGCTTAACGGATGCTGATGTTGAGGTCTTCTGGTCTCATGATCTAGAAAATTTCATGCAATGGCTTGCAGAGAAGCTGTGACGCAGCAGTTAGAATGCTGAGTTGAAATACTTGAGTTCAGCCTCATTTTTCTGTCCAAGTGCGCCACAGGAAGTATTTCGTCGTTAGATCGGTCCACATCATTGCGTCGGATGGATCGCGGAATTCGGCATCCTGATATTTTGCGCGTGCGGTATTTATCTTATTAAAATTTATTAGCAAATATTTAAGACAATATTTACGTAGATTTATAGATCATTTATCCTTGTTGTGCTGCCAAAATGGGCAAGTGCGGTCCCATGTTCGGCCAGATGAAGTTCGAGAATTATTCGAGATAATTTGCTTGTAACAATCCATCTGTTCTTTAAATGACGCTGCAAGCGCTTAATCGTGGTAAGAAGCCCTACTGGGCTGGTCCACACCGTCGTTCAATCCCTTCGCAATCACCCGCATCGCCCAAGCCGCCTTCCGCGCCCCCGTCCGCACCGACCACCCCTCCCGCCCCCGGCACACCGCCGCGAATGACTCCCCGTGCGCCTCGCACCAGATCCACGCCTTGAGATACTGCCGCGTCTGGTAGTCCTTCACGTACAGGTCCGGCCACCGCCACACCGGCGCATCCCCTGGCACCGGCCGCCGCTCGGCGAGGCTGACGCCGGCTCGCCGCTCCACTTCTGTCAACCAGCGCCGTACATCAGCAACGGTGTAAGGCCCTGACAAATCCGGGCCGTCCGGCGGCGGCGGTCCGGCCGCGGTCATGGCCGCGCCTCCGGCGGCAGGGCGGTCGGGAACCACCAACCCTCGGTGCGGGCCGCATCGGAGCGCATCGGCGCCGGCACTGGCCGGCCCTGGCGGCGCAAATGGTCCCGCCACGCCTCCCACCCGGCCGAGCCCGCCGGCACGAACACCGACCGCGGCGTCGCCCCACCCGCCGCCACCGGCCCGGGCGCATGGTTGCGGAACACCCCGTTGCGCAACCAGGAGTGCAGGTACTTCGGCGTCCCGCCTGGGTTCGCCGTGCAGTGCGCCGCGTAGGCCGCCGCTGCGGCGATCGCCTGGAACTGCTCGGCCGGGGTCAGCGCCGCGAACAGCGTGCGGGCCGCCTGCCGATTGGCCCAGGCGCTGCCCCGCGCCGGGTAGGCCGCCAGCAGCCGGTCGAACCGCGCCGCCACCGTGCCGGGCTCGGGTTCCGGCGGATCCTTCCCCGAAACCTCGGCAGGCCCGTGCGCCAGCCCCCCGGGATCGGGGGGTTGGGGGGGGGCCTGTCTGACGGTTCCTATGACGGTTCCCTTTAGAGGGGTGACAGCAGTGTCACCCCCGGGGGTGACAACGCTGTCACCCTCCCCGGTGTCAGGCTGACACCCCTCATCCGGATCATGGGGTGTCAGGCTGTCACCCCTCGCGGGTTCGGGCCCGGCCGGCTCGCCCGCGCTGTCACCCCTCGGCGGGGCGAGGCCGGGCAGGTGCAGCAGGTAGTGGTTGGCCCGCTGCCGCCCGGTCCGCGGGCACATCCCCTTGCGGATGGTGATGAGCCCGAGCTCGGCGAGGTCGCGCAGCTTGCGCTGCACCGTGCGCTCGCTCTGGCTGGCATCCTCCGCCAGCGCCCGGATCGTCGGGAAGGCGAGCCCGGTGCGGGCGTCGACGTAGTTGGCCAGCACCATCGCCACGAGCTTGGCGCCCGCATCCTCGATGCGCTGGGAGATGACGTAGGCGATGGCCTGCACGCTCATGGTCGGCGGGTTTCGGCAAGGCGGGGGCGTTGCGCCGCGAACCCCCTTCGGGCTCCGGGCGCGCAAGGGCCCTCGGGCCGCGCGAGGGCGCTCGCGCGGGCACGGGGGCGGCGGTTCGGGTGGGGTCGCGTCCGGCCGCGCGCCCGCCTTCGCCAAGGCGGCTCGCGCCGCGGCGGGACAGGGGGCGCACACGCGGCCGCGGGGCCCGAGAGGGGGCGCCGCGTCACGCGCGGGCAGGCAGCGATCCGGTCGGGGGGAGGGAGGGGAGGGCCGCGGATGGGCGGCCAGGCGCAGGCCCGGGGCAGGGTGGGGCTCATGACGCGGCACTCGGCGCGATGGGAAGCACGAGGCGGAGTCCGAGTCGCAGCGGCGCGGGGCGGGCCGCGCCGGGCGCTCATGGCTCGAACAGGTCGGCTTGCGCCGGCTTGGGCGGGGCGGGCTTGGGCCGGGCGGGCAGCGGCGGCGGCGGGGTCTCGCGCCGCGGCAGGTGCTCGTCGCAGAACCAGCGGCCGGAGGCGCTGCGCGCGCGCGCCAGCGCGCCGCACAGGCACAGCGGGGTCAGGGCGGGAGGGGGAGGGCGCCGCGGGCTCGTCGGCGGGGCGCGGCCGGGCCGCCTCGTCGCAGGCGCGCGCCGCGGCGGCGATGCCCTGCGCCACCAACACCGGCAGCCACGCCAGGGCGGTGAGGCCGGCGCCGAGCAGCGCGTAGCCGGTGCGGCGCCAGCCGTCGCGGGGCGCGGTCATGCCGGCTCTCCCGGTCGGGCCTCGTCGCCGCGCTGGGCCAGCTCGCCGCGCAGGGCGGCGAGGCGGGCGTGCAGCCGGGCGAGGTCGGCCTGCCGCACTGCGGCGTCGAGCCAATCCGGCGGGTGGTGAAGCAAGGCGGCCAGGAACTCGGGGCCGTAGACGCAGGTCATCAGCACCACGGTGCGGCCGTTGGGCAGCGCCTCGCGGGCGAGCCACTTGGTCACCGTGTCGACCGGCACGCCGAGGTCGGCGGCGACGCAGGCGGCGGTTTTGCTCGGGTGGGTGCTGCGCAGCCAGCGCACCATGCCGGCGGCGTCGATCTGGCTCTGCCAGTTTGTCCAGCGTTCCGGCCAAACCGGGTCGGGGCTTTCGGACGATTGTCCCACGGCGATCTCCCACGATGCAGGCGTGGGGGCGGCCACCGGGGCGGCCTCGGGCGAGGAGGTGCCGGAGACGGAGAACGACGCGAACAGGGCCGGGATCTCGGGGAGGCACTCCACGATCCCGGCCGACCACCCGGCGGCACGCTCGAGCGCATCGCCGACCGCCGTCGCCGCGCCTTCGGCCGCCTCGCAGGCGGCGTCTCGCGCCGACTGGTAGGCGGCGACGCCGAGGATCGCAGCATGCAGCTCGAGGCAGGAGAGCGGTTCGGTCATGGCGGGGAGGCTCCCGCCGCCCGGCTGGACGGAGCCTCACGGCCGAGGTCGGCGAAGTCGTTGGCGGTCACCTCGCCAGCGGTCGCGAGCATCAGCGCCCGCATCTTGCCCTTGCGCGGCGTCCGCTGGCCGTAGCGCCACTTCTCGACCGCCTTCGCCGAGCACCCCTCGCCATTGGGGAGATGCGCCCGCATGGCGCTCGCGAGCCCCTGCGGGGTCACGGCATTCCGCTTCATCCAGTGATCGAGCTTCATGTCTCACCGCCGGCGCCAAACTCCCCCATTTTGGGGTGGTTCGTCAAGCCGAGTCAGGACCGGAATGGGGGGAGACGGAAACGGGACCGTGCAGCATGGTCGCCCCGCAATGGGGAACAACCTGAAGCAGTTGCGCCAGCGCCGCGGGTGGACGATGGAACTCGCCGCCAGCGCCATGGGCTTGTCCGCGAAGGGATACGAGAAGATCGAGCGGGGCGAGCGCCGCTTGACCGCCGATCGCATCACGCGCGCGGCCGAGGTGTTCCAGGTCCCGGAGGTGGACGTGATCGGCGCGCGCAACCCGGTGCGCGTGGTCGGGCAGGTCGCCCGAGGCGGTCTGGTGACGCTCTACGATGGCAACCGTGAAGAATTTGAGGTTGCACCGCGCCCGGACGACGCTACGTTAGCAACGGTGTCGCTCGTAGTTGCGGATGGTGACGCCTTGCCTTGTGTGGCTGAAGAGGACTGGCTGATCTATCACGACGAAGAGAAGGTCGGCGTTCCCGAGGAATGGATCGGCGCGTTGTGCCACGTCTGCACCACGGACGGTGCGCTTCGGATCCGACGCATCTTCCACGGCCGCGAGCCGGAACTCTACGACCTGTTCGGCACTGGCTACGAGCCCGTTCGCAACGCCGACGTCGTCTGGACATCGAAAATCACCTGGATCAAGCCCCGGTAGGCCAGCGCGCCGCCGGGTCTCGATGACTGTCGAGGGGGCGAGCCGTGATCGAGCTGGAACTGGTAGGTGGGCATTTCGGGACCGGCAGAGGGCGTTACGCGGCCGGCGAGTTCGTGTTGCCGCGCAAGGTGCTGGTTCCCGTCGAGCACGTGGTGGCCGTCGAAGAGAGCGCCACCTTCATCGAGCGTAACATCCTCGGCTCGCTGCGCGGCATGATCGGGGGCGGCCTCGGGCTGGCCCCGGTGGCGATGATGGCCGGCCTGTTCGTCGCCCCGCTTGCCGTGGTCGGGGCGATCGGCGTCACGGCTGCCGCCATCGGCGCCGGGCTCGGAGCCTTGGGTGCCGGCGACAAGCGCGTCCTCGCGCAGATCACGCTCGACGACGGTCGCGGGTTCGTGTGCGTCTGCGACGAGGGCGTGGCCGCCCGCATCGCCGCCGAAGCGCGGACCGCCCGCGAGCTCGTCGAGCGGGAGCGCGCCCGTGCGGCCGCGGCGATCCCCGCCAAGTGGCGATCCGGCCCCGTGCTGCTGCCGGACCGCGCGGCACGGATCGCGCTGCCCGCTCCGGCACCCGTCGTCACAGCCTCGGAGCCCCCGCCGGTCGCCGGGGCGGAGGCAGGCCCGGTCTCGCCCGGTCTCCTGGAAACGGCGGAGGCGGCCCTGACGGCGACCCGAGCGCTGGCGACCGATGCCGCCGCCACGGCGACGACCGCCGCCGGCGATGCCTACGCAGCCGTTGCGGGTACGGCCGACAGTGCCTGGAAGGTCGCAGCAAACCTGTTTTCCCGCACCCCCGGCAAGGCCTGACCGTCAGAACTCCATTCTGGAGCACTATCTCCCCCGAATTGGGGTTGACCAATCTCCCCAACTTGGGGGAAATTTGGCCACCCGATATGGGGGAGTGTCATGGCGATGTCCCCGGGACCGCGGCCGGTCCCTGACGAACACCGGAGGCCCGCCCCGGCGGCGACAGGCTGCGCACCCGGTTCGATGCGCCTGGGTTGGGAAGGCTTCTGCCGATGAGCCCGCCCCGCCCGCCGGTCTTCCTCGGCCAGTACCGCGACCTCGTCATCGACGAACCATCCGAGCCGGTACTGGTGCAGGTCGCGCTGCCCTTCGGCGAGGCCGGTCCCCTGATCGACGCGGCCACCGGCCTGGGCCAGGACGAGGCGCCGGCGCTCGCCGTGCTGCTCCTCGCCGTGCCGCCGCGCTACCCGCGCACCGAGATCCTGGCCGCCGCCGAGGCGGCGGTGGCGATGCTGGAGGGCTTCCAGGCCGAAGGCCGACTGCGCGGCGGCGGCCTCGTCCCGCGGGTGGCGGCCCTCGCCGCGGCGCTGCAACGGGACGGCGCCGGCGCGGGAGGCGAGCGGTGACCCCGACCCTGGAAGCCACCTCGGGTCGGCAGATCACCCCGCTCGACATCCATGTCGGCGCCCGGGTCGCGGCGTTCCGCCGGGCCAAGGGCCTGTCGCAGACCGCGCTCGCCAAGGCGATCGGCGTCACCTTCCAGCAGGTGCAGAAATACGAGCGCGGCGCCAACCGCATCGCCGCCGCGCGCCTCAACCTCATCGCCCGCACCCTCGGCATCCAGGTGGCGAGCCTCTACGGCGACGGCACCCCGCCGGAGGCCGACGCCGTCGTGGCGCTGCTCGCCACCCCGGGCGCACCGGCCCTGCTGCACCTCTATGCCGGCCTGGCGCCGGAGCGCCGCCGCGCCCTGCTCGCCCTGCTGACGCCGCCGGCCGACGACCGGGATTGACGAGGAGCACCCGGAATGTCCGGCACTCTCGACCGCGACGGGACAGGGGTGGCCGTGCGCCCGCGCCGGCTCGCGGCGCCGCGCTCCCTACCCCTACCGACCGCGCGCCTGCTCAACCGCGGCGAGGCCGCGGCCTATCTCGGCCTCGGCCCGGCCGCGCCGCTGCCGGTGGCGCCCAAGCGGGTCCGGCCCGGCAAGCAGGGCCTGCGCTACGACCTGCGCGACCTCGACCGCTGGATCGACTCCCTCGAGGCCGGCCCCGAGACGGAAACCGACGCGCAACTGCTCGACAGGCTGATCGATGACAAAGGTGCGCGTTCCCGGCGTTAAGATCTACGTCTCCCGGGGCATCCTCTACGCCTACGATCGCGCCTCCGGCGCGCGGCTGACCCCGCCGCACGCCATCGGCACCCCGGAGTGGTGGCGCGCGCTGGAGACGATCCGCGCCAAGGCGAAGCCGAAGCCCGCCGAGGCGCCGGGCACCTGGGGCGCCCTGGTGGTGTCCTACCGGGGCAGCCCGCGCTTCCTCGACGACATCGCGCCGCGCACCCGGTCCGATTACCTGCACGTCCTCGACTACCTCGCGCCGCTGCACGAGGTCGGGCTCGACCGCTGGACGCGCGGTTTCGTGGCGACCCTGCGCGACAAGGCGCAACGCGAGCGCGGCCGGCGCTTCGCCAACTACGTGCTCAGCGTGGTGTCGGTGGTGTTCGTCCACGGCATCGAGCGCGAGCTGGCCGAGACCAACCCGGTGCGCGACGTGCGCAAGCTGCGCCGGCCGAAGAACCAGCCGCGGGCCAACCGGCCGTGGTCGTCGGAGGAGTGGGAGGCCGTGATCGCGGCGGCACCGCCCGAGCTGCTGGCGCCGATCCTGCTCGGCGGCGTACTCGGCTATCGCCAGGGCGAGGCGCTGTCGGTCAAGCGCGACAGCTGGAACCGCGAGGCGGGCACGCTCACGCGCGTTTCGGCGAAGAGCGGCAAGGTGGTGAAGGTGCAGGCGCCGGAGACCGTGGCCGCGGCGCTGGCGCGCCTGCCGGCGCACGCGGCGGCGACGCTGCTGGTCAACAGCCGCGGCCGGCCGTGGCGCGAGGACGGCTTCCGCGGCTCGTTCTTCCGCCTGATCCGGCGGCTGGAGGCGGAAGGCAAGGTCGCGGACGGCCTGACCTTCCACGGCCTGCGCCACACCGCGGCGACGCAGATGCGCCAGCTCGGGTTCGACACGCGCACGATCGCTGACATGCTCGGCCAGGAGACCGAGGGCATGGCGGCGCACTACTCGCGCGAGGCCGACCTGGAGCCGAAGCTGCGGGGCGTGGTGGACAAGCTGGACGAGGCGAACAGGACGCGCGGCAGGCGTGTCTAACAAGACCCGGCGGTGTGTCTAACCGCTTCAGGCTTTGCTTGAGAAACCTGCGCTAAGTGCCTGAGGGTGAAGTGGCTGGGGGACGTGGATTCGAACCACGACTAACGGAGTCAGAGTCCGCTGTTCTACCGTTAAACTATCCCCCACCAAGCCGGCTGGCCGTTCCACGCGGTCACGGGCAGATCGCTGCCGGTCCGCAGGGCCAGCGCCTCGGGTGAGGTGCAGATAGGCGGGTTCCGGGGGACGGTCAAGTGATTCCTGTGCCGTGCCGCAGCCGGCCCCCCGGAGCACCCCGGGACCCCTCACGGCTCGATCACCAGCTCGACCCGGTCGGCCACGAACAGGCTGCGCGTCGCCTGGATGCGGGCGCCGTCCGGATCGACGTTGACGCTCGTCACCGCCAGCAGCACCCGCCCGGGAGCCATGTCGAGGCGCGCCGCCTCGTCGGCGGCGGCGGGGCGGGCGCCGATCCGGGTCGCGAGGCGGCTGTAGTCGGCCACGCCGTGCGCCGCGTAGGCGCGGGTGAGCGAGCCGAGATCGGCGTAGCGGCGGTCGAAGCCGGAAAAGCGCGGCAGCGGCAGGCAGGTCCGGGCGGTGGAGAGCGGGACTCCGTCGGCGAGGTGGCGGGTGAGCAGTTCGAGGATCGGCGCGCCCGGGGCGACGTCCAGGGCCTCGGCGGTGGCGGCGTCGGCCGGCACCGCGGCGGCGGCGAGCAGGTCGCCCCAGGCCTCGCGCCCGGCCTGCGACACAATCTCGGAGAAGCGCGTCCGGCGGCCGATCGGGTAGGCGAGGCGGGGCGCCTCGACGAAGGTGCCGCGCCCCTGCGCCGCCCGCACCAGACCCCGCTCCGACAGCCCCGCCAGGGCCCGCCGCACGGTGTGCCGGTTGACGCCGAAGCGCGCCGCCAGCGCCGCCTCGGTCGGCAGTTGCGCCCCGGCGGCGAGGCGGCCGGCCTCGATGTCGGCGGTCAGCTCGTCGGCGATCTGCCGCCACGCCGTCCAGCCCTCGCCCCGGCGCAACGCCGTCACCCGCTCGTCGCCGGACCCGTTCATGGTGTCACCCAAACTTCATTTGCCTTCGTGGTGTCGGTTGTCTATACCATTAGACAACCCAGGGGGCCATCGGATCGATGATGCCGGATGTCGAGAGTTCGGGGAACGAGGCCCTTGCGGCGCGGCGCGCCGTGATGGCGCTCTGCGCGCTGGCCCACCCCGCGGAACTGCGCGCGGCCCTGGCGGCGTCCGAGGCGCCGGAGGCCGAGGATCTGCGCCCGCCCGAGACCGGGCTGGTGATGGCGCGGGGCCGCATCGGCGGCGACGGGCGGCGGTTCAATCTCGGCGAGGTCACGGTGACCCGGGCGGCCGTGCGGCTGGCCGAGGGCGAGACCGGCTTCGCCTATCATCTCGGCCGCGACCGTGCGAAGGCGCGCCTCGCCGCGATCCTCGACGCGCTCTGGCAGCAGCCGGACCGCCGCCACGCCGTCGAGCGGGCGCTCGCTCCGGTCGCCGCCCGCGAGGAGGCGGAGCGGCAGGCGCAGGCGCGCCGCACCGCCGCGACGCGGGTCGACTTCTTCACGCTCGCCCGGGGAGAGGATTGATGGCGCTCGCCCGCGGCTTTGCCGATCCGGTCCACGACGCGCAGGGCGCCTTCCGCGCCATGCTCGACGCCCTCGCCCGTCCGGGGCTGGTGCAGGCGCTGCCCGCCGCCCTCGCACCGCCGGCGCCGCTGACGTCGGAACTCGCGGCGATCGCCCTGGCGCTGGCCGATGCCGACGCGCCGGTCTGGCTCGACGGACCCCTCGCGGAAGCCCCGGAGGTGGAGGAGTTCCTGCGCTTCCACACCGGCGCCCGCCTCGTCGCCGACCCGGCCGAGGCGGCCTTCGCCCTCGTCGCCGATCCGGAAGCCTGCCCGGACTTCTCCGCCTTCGCCCAGGGCAGTCCGGCCTATCCCGACCGCTCGACGACGCTCGTCCTCGCGGTCCGGCATCTGGCGGCAGGGGAGGGCCTCGCCTTCGAGGGACCCGGCATCCGCGGCCGGGTCCGGCTCGGCGTCGCGCCGCTTCCCGCCGGTTTCGCCGCGCGGTGGTCGGCCAACCACGCCCTGTTTCCCCGCGGGATCGACCTCTTGCTCGCTGCCCCCGGCCGCGTCGCCGGGCTGCCGCGCACGGCGCGCCTCCTGGAGGCCTGACCCGATGTACGTGGCCGTCAAGGGCGGCGAAGCCGCCATCGCCAGCGCCCACCGCCTCCTCGCCGAGGCCCGACGAGGCGATCCCGCGGTGCCGGAGATCGGCGTCGACCAGATCGCCGGACAGCTCGCCCTGCTGGTCGACCGGGTGATGACCGAGGGCTCGCTCCACGACCGCGACCTCGCGGCGCTCGCGCTCAAGCAGGCCCGCGGCGACCTGATCGAGGCGGTCTTCCTCGTCCGCGCCTATCGCACCACCCTGCCGCGCTTCGGGGCCTCCGAGCCCCTCGACACCGGCGCGATGCGCCTCGCCCGGCGGGTCTCGGCGACCTACAAGGACCTGCCCGGCGGGCAGGTGCTCGGACCGACCTTCGACTACACCCACCGGCTGATCGACTTCGCGCTCGCCGCGGAAGGGGCCTCCGAACCGGCGGCGCAGGCCGAGCCGGCCCCCGACGCCGCCCGGGCGCCGCGGGTCACCGACCTCCTCGGGCAGGACGGGCTGATCGAGGCCTCGCCCCCCGACGAGGGCGCGCCGGTCGGCGACCTCACCCGCGAGCCGCTCGACTTCCCGGCCGAACGGGACCTGCGCCTTCAGGCGCTCGCCCGCGGCGACGAGGGCTTCGTGCTGGCGCTCGCCTACTCGACCCAGCGCGGCTACGGCCGCACCCACCCCTTCGTCGGCGAGATCCGGGTCGGCGAGGTCGAGGTCGAGTTCGTGCCCGAGGAACTCGGCTTTGCCGTGCCGCTCGGGCGCCTCGCCGTCACCGAGTGCCAGACCGTCAACCAGTTCCACGGCAGCGCCGCCGAGGCGCCGCGCTTCACCCGCGGCTACGGCCTCGCCTTCGGCCACAGCGAGCGCAAGGCGATGGCGATGGCCCTGGTCGATCGCGCTTTGCGGGCGGACGAACTCGGCGAGGCGGGCGGTGCCCCGGCCCAGGACCAGGAATTCGTCCTCGCCCATTGCGACGCGCTCCAGGCGACCGGCTTCGTCGAGCACCTGAAGCTGCCGCACTACGTCGACTTCCAGGCCGAGCTGGAGCTGGTGCGCCGGATGCGCGCCGAACACGCCGAGGCCACGCAGGAGGCCGCAGAATGACCCCCCGGGTCCGGGTCCCCGAGACCGGCTACAACTTCGCCTATCTCGACGAGGCGACCAAGCGGATGATCCGCCGCGCCCTCCTCAAGGCGGTGGCGATCCCCGGCTATCAGGTGCCGTTCGCCGCCCGCGAGATGCCGATGCCCTACGGCTGGGGCACCGGCGGCGTGCAGGTCACGGCGGCGATCCTCGGCCGGAACGACGTGCTCAAGGTCATCGACCAGGGTTCGGACGACACCACCAACGCGGTCTCGATCCGGGCGTTCTTCGCCCGCACCGCCGGGGTGGCGGTGACGACCCGCACCCGCGACGCCACGGTGATCCAGACCCGCCACCGCATCCCGGAGGCGCCGCTCGCCGAGGGGCAGGTGCTGGTCTACCAGGTGCCGATCCCCGAGCCGCTGCGCTTCCTCGAACCGCGCGAGACCGAGACGCGCCAGCTCCACGCGCTCGCCGAGTACGGGCCGATGCACGTCAAGCTCTACGAGGACATCGCCCGGCACGGCCACATCGCCACCACCTACGCCTACCCGGTCGAGGTCGCCGGCCGCTACGTGATGGACCCGTCGCCGACGCCGAAATTCGACAACCCGAAGATGGACGACTGCCCGGCGCTGCAACTGTTCGGCGCCGGGCGCGAGAAGCGGATCTACGCGGTGCCGCCCTACACCCGGGTGCGCAGCCTCGACTTCGAGGACCATCCGTTCCGGGTCCAGCATTTCGACCGCCCCTGCGCCCTGTGCGGCGCCGGCGACGTCTATCTCGACGAGGTGCTGACCGACGATGCCGGCGGGCGGATGTTCGTCTGCTCGGACACCGACCATTGCGAGGCCCGCCGCGAGGCCGGCCACCGGGGGGAGGGGGCATGACGACCGACGACGACGCGCCCCTGCTCCGGGTCGAGGGGCTGGGCAAGCATTACGGCCGCCGGCTCGGCTGCGCCGGGGTGTCGTTCGACCTCCATCCCGGCGAGGTGCTGGCGGTGGTGGGCGAATCGGGCTCGGGCAAGTCGACGCTGCTGTCGCTGATCGCCGGCGAGGTGCCGGCCGATGCCGGGCGGGTGCGCTTCCGCCTGCGCGACGGGCGGCTCGCCGACCTCACGGAGTTGAGCGAGGCCGACAGGCGGGCGCTGATGCGCACCGACTGGGGCTTCGTGCGCCAGGACGCCACGAGGGGCCTGCGGATGGGCGTCTCGGCCGGCGGCAATATCGGCGAGCGGCTGATGGGGGTCGGCTGGCGCCATTACGGCGAGATCCGAAGCAGTGCCCTCGACTGGCTGCGCAAGGTCGAGATCGGGGCCGACCGCATCGACGACCATCCGGGCAGTTTCTCGGGCGGCATGCGCCAGCGGCTCCAGATCGCCCGCAACCTCGTCACCGGCCCGCGGCTGCTGCTGATGGACGAGCCGACCTCGGGCCTCGACGTCTCGGTCCAGGCGCGCCTGCTCGACCTGATCCGGGGGCTCGTCGCCGAACTCGGCCTCGCGGTCGTCATCGTCACCCACGACCTCGCGGTCGCCCGCCTGCTGTCGCACCGGGTGATGGTGATGCGAGCGGGCCGGGTCATCGAGACCGGTCTCACCGACCGGGTGCTCGACGACCCGGCCGAGCCCTATACCCAGCTCCTCGTCGCCTCGGTGCTCGCCGCATGACCGCGCTGCTCGCCCTCGAGTCCGTCCACAAGGCGTTCACCCTGCACCTGCGCGGCGGCCTGCGGCTGCCGGTGGTCGAGGACGCGAACGTTTCGGTCCATCCCGGCGAGTGCGTCGTCCTCGGCGGGCCGTCCGGGGCCGGCAAGTCCTCGCTCCTGAAGATCGCCTTCGGCAACTACCGCTGCGACCACGGCCGCGTGCTGGTGCGCGACGGCGACGCGACCGTCGACATCGCCACCGCCTCCCCGCGCCGGATCATCGCCCTGCGCCGGACCGTGATCGCCTCGGTGACGCAGTTCCTGCGGGTGATCCCGCGGGTCGGCGCCCGCGAGGTGGTGGCGGCGGCTGGGCGCGAGGCCGGGCTCCCCGCCGGCGAGGCCGCGACCCGCGCCGCCGACCTGCTCGCCCGGCTCAACCTGCCCGAGCGGCTGTGGGACCTGCCGCCCGCGACCTTCTCGGGCGGCGAGCAGCAGCGGGTCAACATCGCCCGCGGGCTGGTCGGCGACCACCCGCTCCTGCTCCTCGACGAGCCGACCGCCTCCCTCGACGCCGGCAACCGCGCCGTGGTGATCGACCTGATCCGTGCCCGGCAGGCGGCGGGGGCCGGGGTGCTCGGCATCTTCCACGACGCCGACGTGCGGGACGCGGTCGCGACCCGGATCGTCGACGTCACCCGCTTCCACCCCCGTCAGGCCGCCTGACGCGCGAGGCCGCTCATGACCGACATGCTGATCGAGAACGCGACGCTGGTGCTGCCCGACCGGGTGCAGCACGGCTGGATCGCGGTAACGGACGGCCGCATCGCCGAGATCGGCGAGGGGAGGGCGCCGGAGCGCGGCCTCGACCTCGCCGGCGACACCCTGATCCCGGGCCTCGTCGAACTCCACACCGACCACCTCGAGAGCCATTACGTGCCGCGGCCGAAGGTGCGCTGGCATCCGCTGGCGGCGGTGATCGCCTACGACGCCCAGATCGCCGCCTCGGGCATCACCACGGTGTTCGATTCCCTGCGCGCCGGCAGCGAGCCCGACGAGAGCGGGCTCGGCCGCGACCTGATGCGCCTCGCCGAGGCGATCGAGGAAGGGCGCGAGGCCGGGCTGCTGCGGGTCGACCACCGGGCGCATCTGCGCTGCGAACTGCCCTGTCCGGACGTGGTCGAGTCGGTGACGGCCTTCGCGGCGCGCCTGCCGGTCGGGCTGATCTCGCTGATGGACCACACGCCCGGCCAGCGGCAGTTCCGCGACATCGAGAAGTATTACATCTACGCCCGCCGCAGCGGTCGGACCCTGGAGGAGATCCAGGCCGCGACCGCGGCCAAGATCCGCGACGGGCATGCCCGCAACGCCGCCAACCGCCCGGCGATCGTCGCGATGGCGCGGGCCGCCGGCATCGCGCTGGCGAGCCACGACGACACCACCCTCGACGACGTGGCGCAGTCGCGCGACGAGGGCGTGGCGGTGGCCGAGTTCCCGACGACGATCGAGGCGGCGCAGGCGTGCCACGCCGCCGGCATCACCGTGATGATGGGGGCGCCCAACCTCATCCGCGGCGGCTCGCATTCCGGCAACGTCGCCGCCGCGACCCTGGCGAAGGCCGGGCTCCTCGACATCCTGTCCTCCGACTACGTGCCGGCGAGCCTGCTGATGGCGGCCTTCGCCCTGCCGGAGCAGGCCGGCATCCCGCTGCCGCAGGCGATCGCCACCGTCACCGCCAACCCGGCCCGGGCGACCGGGCTCGACGACCGCGGCGCCCTGGCGCCGGGCCTGCGCGCCGACCTCGTGCGGGTGCAGGTCGCCGCCGGCATCCCGGTGGTGCGCCGGGTCTGGCGCGGCGGCGCGCAGGTGGCGTGATGGCCGGCGGCTTCGTCCTCGTCGTCGGGCCGAGCGGCGCCGGCAAGGACACCCTGATCGGGCTCGCCCGCGAGGCGCTGGGCGACGCGCCCGGCTACGCCTTCCCGCGCCGGCTGGTGACGCGCCCAGCCTCCGCCCACGAGGACAACGAGACCCTCGACGAGGCCGCCTTCGCCCGCGGCGAGGCCGATGGCGCCTTCGCGCTGTCGTGGCGCGCCCACGGCCTCGGCTATGCTTTGCCGGCTGATCTCGTTGGGCTGGCGGAAGCCGGCCGCGTCGTCGTCTGCAACGTCTCGCGGCGGGTGGTCGCCGAGGCGCGGTCGCGGCTGCCGGCGGTGACGGTGGTGGAGGTGACGGCGCCGCCGGAGGTGCTGGCGCAGCGCCTCGCCGCCCGCGGCCGGGCCGAGGACGGCGACCTCGCGGCGCGCCTCGCCCGCTCGGTCCGCATCCGGGCCGACCTCACCCTGGTCAACGACGGCCCCCCCGAGGTGGCGGCGGCGGCCTTCCTCGACCATCTGCGCCAGCGCGGGCGGGGGTGAGCGCCGGGTTTCCCCCGGGACTCCGTCCGCGCGGTTGCTCGCCGATGGAAACCTTTTGACCGGCAACGCTTTGTCGGCAAAGCGCTGCCCTGCCCGCGGCCTCCCTTGCCAAATATCTGATCTCGCTCATGATCCCGTCGCCTGTTCGGGCGTTGCCGCGGGTGCATCCGGCACCCTGATGGGCTGCACCGTGGGATTGGGAAGGACAGGATGAGTGAGCCGCGCGAGACCGAGTTGAAGCTGGAGATCGAGGGGTCGGACCTTGCGGCGCTGAAGTCCCATCCGGCGCTCGGCGACGGGGACTGGACGGCGCGCCGGCTGCGATCGGTCTATTTCGACACCGAGGACGACGCCCTGCGCGGGGCGGGCTACGCCCTGCGGGTGCGCCACGACGGCGACGGCTACGTCCAGACGCTGAAGGGACCGGGCGCCTCGGCCGCCGGGCTGTTCGACCGGCCGGAATGGGAGTGGACGGTGCCGGGGCCGGACCCGGATCTCGGCCGCCTCGGCGACACGCCGGCGGGCGACCTCGTGGGGAAGGCCGGCGTCGCGCCGATGTTCGCGGTCGAGGTCGAGCGCGCGACCCGGGTGGTGGCGCATGGCGAGGCGCGGATCGAGGTCGCCCTCGACCAGGGGCGGGCCGCCCTGCTCGACGGCGGCGGCCGCTACGCGCCGGTCAACGAGATCGAGCTGGAACTCAAGCAGGGCTCGCCCGCCGATCTGTTCGGGCTCGCCCGCGAGGTCGCCGCGAGCGTGCCGTTGCGCCTGGGCGTGCTGACCAAGGCCGAGCGCGGCGACGCCCTGCGGCGGGAGCGCCTCGGCGCCTTCAGCAAGGCCGAGACGCTGCATCTCGACCCCGAGGCCAGCGCCGGGGCGGCGTTCCAGGCGATCGCCCATGCCTGCCTGCGCCACATGCGGATCAACGAGGACGCCCTGCTGGCGCATCGCGAGCCGGAGGCCCTGCACCAACTCCGCGTCTCCCTGCGCCGCCTGCGCTCGGCGGTGTCGCTGTTCGGCGATCTCGTGGCGGATTCGCGCACGCCCGACCTCGTCGCGACGCTCAAGCGGCTGAGCGAACCGTTCGGCGACACCCGCAACCTCGACGTGTTCCTGGCCAAGACCCTGCCGGCCGAGCGCGAGCGGCGCCCCGACGAGCCCGGCCTGCTCGCCCTGGAGAAGCACCTCGAGGCCGAGCGGCTGAAGGCCTATGACGGCGTCGTCGCGACCCTGACCTCGGCGGAATGGCGCGGCTTCGTCCTCGACCTCATGACCTGGATCGAGACCGGCGCGTGGCTGTCGCGCCCCGCGGCCGCGACCCCGGCACGGGCCTTCGCCACCGGGGTGCTGGAGAAGCGCCGCCGGCAGGTGAAGACGCGCGGCCGCGACCTCGACGAGTTGGAGCCCGAGGCGCGCCACCGGGTCCGCATCGCCGCCAAGAAGCTGCGCTACGGCTCCGAGTTCTTCGGCAGCCTCTACACCGGCAAGAAGGCGGCCAAGCGCCACAAGGCGTTCGTCGCCGCCCTGTCCGATCTCCAGGACCATCTCGGCGACCTCAACGACATCGCCACCGCCCACACCCTCGCGGCCGACCTGCCGCCACAAGTCGGCGCCCCGGCCTCGGCCCTGTTCGCCGCCGGCCTGACCGCGGCGGACAACGAGACCCGCTCCGCGAAGCTGCTGAAGCAGGCGGCCGGGGCGCACGAGGCGCTGGTCGAGGTCCGGCCGTTCTGGCGCTGAGGACGCCGCGGCCGAAGGGTCAGGGCGACTGAACCTCGGCCGTCACGGTGTCGTCGACGGTGCCGGCGGCGCTCTCGTGGGTGAGGCCCCAGGCACAGATCAGGATGCCGGCGCCGAGCAGCGCCGCCGGATAGGTCAGGGCGAGCAGGGGATGATGATGCGGAGGAGTGGTCATCTGCGCCTCCCGTCATGGGCGGTCCCGGCAGCGCCGGGCCGGATCTTGCGGCGTGCAAGCTGCGGACCAACTCCGGCCGCGGGAATCGGCTCCCGCGGATCCGGCGTCGCGGTCCGGTCGGACCCTGCCCCGCAGGGAGGCGGCCCGCCCGCCCGACCGGCGCCGTCCGCTACCGGCCCCGGTCGGGGATGCGGGCGATGGCCTTGATCTCGAAGTCGAAGCCGGCCAGCCACGTCACGCCGACGGCGGTCCAATTGGGATAGGGCGGGGCGCCGATCACCGTGTCGCGCACGGCCATCACCGCCTCGAACTGCCGCTCCGGATCGGTGTGGAAGGTGGTCACGTCGACCACGTCGTCGAAGCTGCAGCCGGCGGCCGCCAGGACCGCGTTCAGCCGTTCGAACGCCAGCCCGACCTGCGCGGCGAAGTCGGGCTCGGGCGAACCGTCCTCGCGGCTGCCGACCTGACCGGAGACGAAGAGCAGGTCGCCCGAGCGGATCGCGGCCGAGTAACGGTGCCTGTCGTAGAGCGCCCGGCGGCCGGGCGGGAAGATCGCGTCGCGCCGTGTCATGGTCCATCTCCTGTTCGCGGCCGTCCGGACGCCCTGTCCGGCGGCGAGGCGACGTTCACGGACGCCGCATCCGCGGGAGATTGCGACATACGTGCCGTATGTCAAATCACATGCGTGTCGTATGTGAAATTCGGGAGATCGGAATGACCACGGGCCGTCGCGCGCAGAAGATGGAGGAGACCCGGGCGAAGCTGATCCGGACCGCGCGGGCGGCCTTCGCGGAGAAGGGCTACGCCGCGGCGTCGATGGACGAGCTGACCGCCAGGGCCGGGCTGACGCGGGGCGCGCTCTACCACCATTTCGGCGACAAGACGGGCCTGCTGCGGGCGGTGATCGACCAGATCGACGCCGAGATGGTGGCCAAGGCCCGCGCCGCGCGGGATCGCGCGGAGTCTCCCTGGCTCGGCTTCGTCGCGGAAGGGGTGGCCTATATCGAGCTGGCGCTGGAGCCCGAGATCCAGCGGATCGTGCTGCTCGACGGGCCCGCCGTCCTCGGCGATCCGTCGCGGTGGCCGGGGCAGAACGCCTGCCTGCGGGAGACGACCGAGACGGTGCAGGCCCTCATCGAGGCGGGGATCGTGCGGCCGGTGGACGCCGAGGCGGCGGCGCGGCTGATCAACGGCGCCGCGCTCGACGCCGCCCTGTGGGTCGCCGCCGCCGCCGAGCCCCGCGCGGTCCTCGCCAAGGCGATCGAGGCGTTCCGGTGCCTCGCGAGCGGCCTGCTGGCGGCCCCGCCGCCCCAACCACCCCCGGGAGACCATGTCACGGCGATCGAGAATTAGAACAATTGTAATCCTGGAACGGGACTGATCCAGTCAAGTTGGTGTCCATCGCTGACGCTGAGAGACATGATCGATGACGGGTCGCCAGGAGCAGGCTGTCGGCATTCCCTGGTTCGACTCCGACAATTACCGGCTCGCGCGCCGCTTCATGGCGGATGCTCAGACGCTGCCCCGGCAATACGATGCATGGCTGAACGAGGCACAGAGCTTCGAGGCCTCCGTGATCCGGAGCGGGCGGCTCGCGACGCGCGTGCCGATCGAGGTCCACGACTTCATCGCGTGGTGCCTGTTCCACGGCCGCGATCCCGACGGGGGCGCCCGCCAGCGCTTCGCGACCCTCGTGGCCAACCAGGGACAGGGCCCGGAGCGCCGGAGGTAGGGCGGCCGGCGTGCTCCGCGCAGGGCCGCCGGGACGGGTCCGCGACGGACACCGGGCCGGTTTGCGAATCGTAGGCCGATGAACCATGGTGCCGGCGCCGCGCCGCGCCGCGCCGTGCGCGAGCGTGTCGTTTGCAGGGATCACGTGGTCGTCGACGGTAAGAGTAACCCCGGACCAGGACATCGATTGCGCGAGCTGGGCTTCACGCCGCCGGATCTCGCGCCCGACGACACGAGGTTGATCGAACGCCGCCATGCCTTCTATGTGCCGGGCTACGATCCCGAGGCGCGGCACCGCTACCACGCCCTGTTCGCGCGGGAACTCGGTCGCTATGCGGCGCGCTTCGAAATGCGGCTGCACCACGTCTCGCCGCTCGTCGAATCCGCGGATCGGCGGACGCAAACCTGGACGGTCGATGCCGGTCTGGCGGGTCGGCGGACCGCGACCACCTTCGAGATCCTGCTCTGGGACGACATGGTCCGGCGGGACATGGCTCGCCCCGTCCTGGCGTCGCTGCTCCTGCTGCTGCTCAGCGTCGGCCACAGCCTGGGAACCGGCACCCTGCTGCACCTCTTCCGTCTGAGCCGGCGGTTCGCCGGAGTCATCCCGCTCTATCCGCTCGTCGTGTCGTCGATCCTGCTCGCCGTGGGGGCGGGGATCGGCAGCGGCCTGACCCGGCTCGTCGGCCAGCCCGCCGGGTCCTGGGGTGCGATCCTGGTCGCCGTCGCCGCGGCCCTGGGCTTCGTCCAACTGGCCATGCCGGTCCTCGACCGGTTCTTCCTGCGCCAACTCGCCAACGACTGGGTGTTCAAGTGGCAGCACGGCAACGGCTGGCGCGAGGACTACACCGCGTGCCTCGACGCCATGGCGGCCCGCGTCGCCGCCCGCATCGATGCCGACGGCGCCGACGAGATCACGCTGGTCGGCCATTCCTCCGGCGCGCTCGCCGTCGTCGAGGTCGCCGCCCGGGTGATCGTCCTGCGTCCCGGCGCGCGCCTGTCGCTGCTCACTCTCGGCGCCGGGCTGCCGCTGGTGGCGCTCGTCCCGCGGGCGGCGCGGGTGCGCGCCGACATCGCCGCGGTCGTCGCCTGCGACCGGGTGGTCTGGGCCGAGTACCAGGCGCCGCAGGACTGGATGAACTTCCCCGGCTTCAACCCGGCCCGCGACCTCGGCCCGCCGCCGGCGCGGGTCGCCAACCCGCTGATCCGCTCGGCGCGGTTCCGGGAGATCGTCGACCCGGCGGTCTACCGGCGGGTGCGCCGGCGGCCGTTCCGGATGCACTTCCAGTTCCTGTTCGCCAACGACCGCCCGGGCGAGTTCGACGTCTTCGCGCTGCTGCTCGGACCGAGGAGCCTGCGCGACCGGGTGCTCGCGCCCGACATCGTGCCCCTGCGCGAGCCCGCCGGGTCCCATCCCTGACACGGTTTCTGAATGATCGCTTCGCGATGGGGAAACCGGCTTCGCTCGAGCGCCGCGCGGGCTTCGATAGGGATTTTCGTATCAGTTGCTCACCGGCTTTGCCGTCCCTTGCGGATGAAACCGGGCGGTGGTCCGCCTGCAGCCGTTGCAACCGTGGAAGGCGGCTTCATCGTGGCGCGGCTCCCCTCTCCCGAGTGGGAGAGGGGCCGGGGGTGAGGGTGGCCCGGGTTCCGAGATGAACGCCCAGCGTCGAGCTGCGCAGCTCAACCGTTGTGGCCTGATCCGGCACCGTCTCCACCCTCACCCCTACCCCTCTCCCACCCGGGAGAGGGGATCCCGCGCTTAAAATTTCGACTGCAAAACCAGTCGTTTGCAGCGAGTTTCTATTTAGGAGGCACGGCGGCCCTACCGCACCGTCAGGGCGTCCACGAGCGCCTTTTCCGACGGCACGGCAAGGGCGGCGGCGGCATGCTCGGCGACGAGGGCGGAGGCGCGGCGGGCCGGGTCGCCGAACCGATCGGGGCAGAGCGCGGCCAGCGCGGCGAGCGCCTTCTGCATCCGGACCAGGACCTGTACGATCCCGCCCGCCTCGCGCGCCAGCGGGTGGAAGAAGTCCTCGATCAGATCGTCGGCGGACAGGGCCGGCACGCTGATCCGCGGATGCTGCGGCTCCGGCACCGGAGCGGAGGTCGGGATCCAGTGCGACAGCACCCGCAGGCCGGCGCCGATCACCGCGATCGCCGTCCCGTAGTCGGCCGCGGTCGGGGGCAGCGCCTTCGAGCCGATCTCGGCCAGGACCGAGAGGCCGAAACGGGGATCCTGCTCCCACGAGCGGTCGTCCTCGACCAGGAACGCCGTGCGGACCTCGTTCCGCGCCTGCGCCTCCATGGCCGCATCGACCCAGGCCAGGGGCGTGGCCGGATGGACGAAGGATCCCGGCAGCACCGCCACGTCCAGCCGCACGTCCCGCTCGCGCAGCGCGTGCGTGAGCGCGGCCATGTCGACGTGCTGCACGTAGCCGATGCGGTCCGGGAAGACCGGCTCGGGCTGCCGGCGGGCGGGGTCGGGGGCGACGCCGCCGAGATGCGGCCGCTCCCGGCGCGCACGAAGCGCCCTGGACGCGGCGGCCTCGACCAGATGGATCGACTCCCCGACCCGGCCGAAGCGGGTGAGCTGCTGCATCCACCGCAGGAGGGTGACGACGATCAGGCCGATCACCAGCACGCTCGCGGCGAGCAGGAGCAGCCGCCCGCCCGGCCCGTAGATCCGGGTGGACAGGGCGATGATCCCGACCACCGAGAACATGAACGCGCCGAGGAAGGTGGCCAGCGCGTTGTGGGCCCGCCGATCCTCGCTCCACAGCGTGGTGGCCCGGGGCGTCACGCCCGAGGAGGCGGTGCCGAGGGCGTTGACCAGGACGGTGAGCGAGAAGGTGGTCACCGTCAGCATCGAGGAGGCGAGGATGCTCAGGATGTTGCCGACCGCGTCGGCGCCGACGCTGAGGGCGACGTCCTCGGGGACCAGGAACTGGAACTCCCAGGCGAGCAGCGCGGAGGCGACGCCGCCGGCGCAGTAGAGCGTCGCCCTCACCCACGCCTGACGGAGGGTGCGGGAGAGGATCAGCCGCCAGCGCGGCAGCACGCCCGTTTCGGTCACGGCGACTCCTGATACCAACGACCCAGGATGCTGACGCATCTCGAATTTCCGACGCTCAGCCAGAGGCTTGGCGGAAATTCGAGAGCAGAAGCAAAGGCCATTTTCATCGACCGTTGGTATGAGATGCTGCCCGGGCGCGTCCACCCGGACCTGGGCCCTCATCCCGCATTGCTGGCCGATGTCGAGGGCATGCGACGCCGGAGCGTCATGGCGACCGCCGTCACCGTGGTCGTTCGGGCTTCGGCGGCAGGCCCGCACCGGCGGGCGGGATTCGCGGCCAGCGACACCGCCGGCTCGGGACCCGCGCGGTCGAGGGCAGCGCCGCCGGGATCGGTCGCAGACGCGACGCGCTCCATATCCAGCGAAAAAAGCGCAGCCGGCCGGGCAACAGCGACCACCGAGGGTGAAAACCACCCGAGCGAAGACCGTCGAAGTATAGGGTGGCTCCATGGGCGGGAGTTTCGGGATCCCGGCAAAGCCCATGATTGAATGGTCGGAGTGGCAGGATTTGAACCTGCGACCCCCACGTCCCGAACGTGGTGCGCTACCAGACTGCGCTACACTCCGAACCGCGCCGGCTGCCGCCGACGAGGGGGCTTATAGCGAGGGCTCCCGGGGGCCGCAAGCGGGCCGGGACGGAAAATGGCCGGGTTTTTTGCCGGGCGCCGATCGGGGGCACAGGATCCTCGGCGGCGGCGCTTGCGCGGCCGGATCGATGCCAACATTGTCGTGCTCGCCGCAGCGCCCATCTTCTGCCTGCGGGGCGGCACGACGAGCGGGACGGGTGTGAGCGACAGCGACAGCCTTGGCGGCGAGCCGCCCGGACACGGAGCCGAACCGGTGATCCATCACCGGCACTCCGCCACCGTGACCCGTCCGGGCCTCGACGAGCGCGGCAGCGTGTTCTTCGCCGCGGTCGAGATGACCCGGATGCCGATGATCCTCACCGATCCGCGCCAGGGCGACAATCCGATCATCTTCGCCAACCGGGCGTTCCAGGACCTCACCGGCTACGAGGAGGCCGAACTCGTCGGCCGCAACTGCCGCTTCCTCCAGGGGCCGCAGACCAACCGCGAGACGGTGCGCGAGCTGCGCGAGGCGGTCGAGGCCCGGCAGTCGATCTCGACCGAGATCCTGAACTACAAGCGCGACGGCACGCCGTTCTGGAACGGCATCTTCATCGGGCCGGTCTACGACGAGGCCGGCGACCTCCTGTACTTCTTCGCCTCGCAGCTCGACGTGACCCGCCGGCGCAACTCCGAGCAGGCGTTCCGTCAGGCGCAGAAGATGGAGTCGATCGGCCAGCTCACCGCCGGCCTCGCCCACGACTTCAACAACCTGCTCCAGGTCATCTCGGGCAACCTCGAGATGGCGCGCGGCCACGTCACGGCCGACCGGCCGCTGCGCCAGATCGGCAACGCCGCCCGCGCCGCGGAGCGGGGCGCCAAGCTGACGAAGCAGCTCCTCGCCTTCGCCCGCAAGACGCGGCTGGAGCCGACCTCGTTCGGCCTCAACGCCCTCGTGCTCGCCTTCGCGGAGGTGATCGAGAACACGCTGGGCGCCGGCATCGTCCTGCGGCTCGAACTGACGCCCGGGCTGCCGCCGACGGTGCTCGACCGCACTCATCTCGAGATGGCGCTGCTCAACGTGCTCATCAACGCCCGCGACGCGATGCCGGAGGGCGGCCCGGTGACGATCGTCACCGAGGCGGTGGAGATCGGGCCCGGCGAGCAGGGTCTCAAGCCCGGGCCCTACGTGCGCCTGCGGGTGCGCGACGAGGGCGAGGGCATGCCCGCCCACGTCGCCGAGCGGGCGACCGAGCCGTTCTTCTCGACCAAGGGGCCGAACAAGGGCACCGGGCTCGGGCTGGCGATGGTGCACGGCTTCGTGCAGCAATCCCTCGGGCGGCTGACGATCGAGAGCCGGCCGGGCACCGGCACCACGGTGTCGATGCTGTTTCCGGCCTCCGCCGGCGAGGCCGGCGCGTTCGGCGGCGAGGCCGGGGGCGACCCGCGGATCGGCCACGAGACGATCCTGGTGGCCGAGGACAGCGACGACGTGCGGGCGCTGGCCCGCGACTACCTCGAGAGCCTCGGCTACCGGGTCCTCGTGGCCCGCGACGGCGACGAGGCCCTGCGGGTGGTCGAGGCCGGCACCGCCTTCGACCTGCTGTTTTCCGACATCGTGATGCCGGGCAGCCTCAACGGCCTGCGGCTCGCCGAGGAGGCGCGCCGGCGCCGGCCCGGCCTGCCGGTGCTGCTGACCACCGGTTACAACGAGGAACTGGTGGCGGAGGGCCCGCAGGCCCCGACCATGGACGTGCTCGGCAAGCCCTACCGCAAGGCGGAGCTCGCCGACCGGATCCGCGCCGCCCTCGACCGCGGCGGCGCTCCCCGGACGTCACCGGGCGAGCCGCATCATGGCTGACCGGCGCGGGCGTCGGGACGCAGCCGCTTGACGCGCCGCCGGCGGCCACGAACATAATCAAGGGTCCAGCGAGTCCGCCAGCCATGCTCACGACCGAGACCGACATCCTCTCCGCCGCCGAGTCGTGGCGCGGCGCCGGGCGCGGGGTCGCCCTCGCGACGGTGATCGAGACCTGGGGCTCGGCGCCGCGGCCGGTGGGCAGCCATCTCGTCGTCGACGAGGAGGGCAACTTCCTCGGCTCGGTCTCCGGCGGCTGCGTCGAGGGCGCGGTCATCACCGAGGCGGCCGACGTGATCGAGGACGGCCGGCCGCGGGTGCTCGAATTCGGCATCGCCGACGAGACCGCGTGGCGGGTCGGCCTGTCCTGCGGCGGCCGCATCCGCGTCCTCCTCGAACGCGTCGAGTGAGGGGGCGGCCGTGAAGCTCGATCTCCTGCGACGCCTCAACCTCGAACGCGCCGCCCGCCGGGCGGCGATCCTCGTCACCGCCGTCGAGGGCGGCGAGCAGCGCCTCGTGCGCGAGGACGAGGCGGCCGGCGACCCGCTCTCCGACGAGTTGCTGGCGCGGCTGCGCTCCGGCCGCAGCGGCCTCGTCGAGACCGAGGCCGGGGCGCAGTTCCTCACCGTGCAGGTGCCGCCGCCGCGCCTCATCCTGATCGGCGCGGTCCATATCAGCCAGGGCCTCGCCCCGATGGCGGCGGCGGTCGGGCTCGACGTCACGGTGATCGACCCGCGCACCGCCTTCGCGACCCCCGAGCGGTTCCCGGACGTGCCGCTGATCGCCCTGTGGCCGGACGAGGCCCTGGCCGGGCTCCCGCCGCTCGACCGCTACACCGCCGTCGCGGCCCTGACCCATGACCCCAAGATCGACGATCCGGCCCTCGTCGCGGCGCTGAGGGCCGAGTGCTTCTACGTCGGGGCGCTTGGCTCGCGGAAAACCCACGCGAGGCGGGTCGAGCGGCTGACCGCCGCCGGGCTGTCGCCGGAGGCGATCGGGCGCATCCGCGCGCCGATCGGCCTCGACATCGGTGCCGTCAGCCCGCCCGAGATCGCGGTCTCGGTGCTCGCCGAGGTCGTCGCCGCCCTGCGCCAGGGGCCGCGCCGGGCTCCGGCGTGAGGTTCGGCCCGGTTCCGGTCGCGCAGGCCGTCGGTCTGGTGGCGGCGCATTCCGTGCGCGCCGGCGACGTGGTGGTGCGCAAGGGCCGCCCCATCGGCGCCGACGACGCCCGGGCGCTGGCGGCAGCCGGCCTGCACGAGATCGTGGCGGCGGCGCTGGAGCCCGGGGACGTGCCCGAGGACGAGGCGGCCGGGCGGCTCGCGGCGGCTTGCGCCGGCCCGGGGCTCGAGGTCGCGGCGCCGTTCACCGGCCGGGCCAACCTGCACGCCACCGGCGCCGGCCTGCTCACGATCGACCGCCCGGCGGTCGACGCGGTCAACGCCGTCGACGAGGCGGTGACCCTCGCCACCCTGACGCCGTTCAAGCCGGTGGTGCCCGGCGAGATGGTCGCGACGGTCAAGATCATTCCCTACGCGGTGCCGGGTGCGGTCCTCGACCGCGCGCTGGCCGTGCTCCGGCGGCCGCCGCTCGCGGTGGCGCCCTACCGCCTGAGCCGGGTGGCGGCGGTCTCGACCCTGCTGCCCGGGCTGAAGCCGAGCGTGGTCGACAAGACCCTGCGGGTGCTCGCCGAGCGGCTCGCCCCGGCCGGCGCCCGCCTCGTCGCCGATGCCCGCATCCCGCACGAGGCCGCGTCCCTGGCCGCCGCGCTCGCCGGGGCGGCGGGGGAGGGGGCGGATCTCGCGGTCGTGTTCGGGGCCTCGGCGATCGCCGACCGCCGCGACGTGATCCCGGCCGGGATCGAGGCGGCCGGCGGGACGGTGGAGCATCTCGGCATGCCGGTCGATCCGGGCAACCTGCTGCTGCTCGGTCGCCTCGGGGCGATGCCGGTGATCGGCGCGCCGGGCTGCGCCCGCTCGCCGAAGGAGAACGGCTTCGACTGGGTGCTGCACCGGCTGCTCGCCGGGCTGCCGGTGACGCGGGCGGACGTGATCGGCTTCGGCGTCGGCGGCCTGCTGATGGAGATCGTGTCGCGCCCGCAGCCCCGGGGCGGCGAGGCGAGCGAGGACGAGGCGTGAGGGAGGTCGGCATCGTCGTGCTGGCCGCCGGGCGCGGCACCCGCTTCGGCGCGGCGCCGAAGCTGCTCGCGCCCCTCGACGGCCGGCCGCTGGTCCGCCATGCCGCCGGGGCCGCCGTCGCGGCGGGACTCGGCCCGGTGGTGGCGGTGCTCGGCCACGAGGCGGCCGGGGTCGCCGCGGCGCTGGACGGGCTCGCGCTGCGCACCGTCCTCAACCCGCTCTACGGCGAAGGGCTGTCGACCTCGGTCCGGGCCGGGCTGGCGGCGCTGCCGGACGCGGTCGCGGCGGCGATCGTGCTCCTCGGCGACATGCCGCGGGTGACGCCCGCCCTGCTGCGCAGCCTCGCGGCGGCCTTCGCGGGGGGCGACCCGGCGCCCGCGGCGGTGGTTCCGGTGCGGGACGGGCGGCGCGGCAACCCGGTCCTCATCGACCGCCGCCGCCTCTCCGCCGAACTCGCGGGGCTCTCCGGCGACCGCGGCTTCGGCCCGCTCCTGACGGGACGGAGCGACGTGCTGGAATGGCCGGTGGCGAGCGACGGCGTGCTCGCCGACGTCGACACGCCCGAGGCGCTCGCCCGCCTGCCTGCCTGAGGCCAGTGCCTGCCTGAGGCCGGCCCCGGGGCCGGTGACGGCTTGAGGCGGGATCAGGCGAGGCTGAGCAGGCTCATGATCCCGGTGAAGACCGCGTAGACGAAGCCGAGGTTGAGCAGCACCCCGAGGGCGCCGAGGCCGAGGCCGATCATCACCACCACGCCGTCGCGCTCCACGAGGCCGAGCCCGACCAGCGAGACCGCCAGCCCGAGGGGGATCTGCCCGACGATCGGGGCCGCCACGATGAGGGCGAGGGCGAGGGTGAGGATCAAGAGGCCCATGGTGCGCATGGCCAGCCCGTGCTCGAACAGGCGGATGCGCGGCCGCGACCAGCGTTCGAGCCGGCGCAGGATCGGCACCGCCCGCGACACCGCGCGCTGCAGGTCGGCCTTGCGGATCGAGCGGCCGAGCAGGCTGCGCGGCAGCCACGGCGAGGCCATGCCGGCGGCGAGCTGGCCGGCCACGAGGGCGAGCAGCAGGCCGCAGATCAGCGGGATCGGCGGCGGCATCGGCAGGCAGTTCGGCAGGCCGAGGAGCACGATGAGCAGGGCGAAGGCCCGGTCGCGCAGGACCGCCACGATGTCGCCGACCGTGAGCCGGTCCGTCTCCTGTGCCGCCAGCACGGTGAGAACCTCGGAAGTTCGCGCAAACTGGGTCAAGGAGCTCGGGCCGTCCGCTGCCTCGCTGGCGCGCCTGCTCTAGCCCAGAGTGACCCCGGGGCCAAGTCGAGCGCGGAGTCGAGCGCGGAGCCGGGCGCGGGGCCGAGTCGACGTCAACGGCTCGTACCCGGCCTCAGTGCAGCGTCAGGACGCCGTTCACGCTGAGGAACTCGGCCGGCTTGATGAGGCAGGAATGCGCCACCCGCACCGAGTGCAGCGGCCCGTCCAGCTCGCGCTTCCAGAAGGCGAGGAATTTCTGCAGCACGGGAAAGTCCGGAGCGAGGTCGTAATCCTGCCAGAGATAGGTCTGGAGCACCGAACGATGGTCGGGGATCCGGTACAGGATCCGCGCCGTGGTGAGACCGTAACCCTCGATCTGACGCAGGAAATCCGTGGAGACCATGTGACCTCCTTCGATGAAGCGGCCGGAGGGCCGACTTGTTTGCCGGTTAACACTGCGATGATGCGGTGAAGGGATCGTTAAAATCAACGATTTTTTCTGTCGATAGCTTGGTGAACGCTCGCATTAGCAATCTTCGACTGCGAGTGCCAGCGCCGGCCGAGCAGGATCTGCCGGGCCCGGTCGCTCCAGGCACCGTCGCCGGAGGCGCGGCGCGTGCCGTCGGCATCATCGACTTGCATGACGCAAGGTAAAATGGAAAACTTCTTTCCGTATTCGGAGAGGCGGAGACGCACATGCGTCGCAGGGCGGGTCTGCGGCGGGCCGGTCGCCTCGTCGGCCTCGGCGGGCTGGTGCTCGCCGACCTCGCCTGGGCCGACGAACGGGCCGACGCCCGCACCGTGCTGTTCGGCAGTCTCGATGCCGGCAGTTCCTCGTTCGTCACGGTGGGAGCGAAGCACGCCGTCGATCCGGTCGGCCGCGACGGCGCCGTCGTGCTCGGCAGCCTCGGCTATGGCGGCCGGTCCGAGATCCGCGGCGCGTGGGAGGGCTCGCCCAAGCGGGTGCGCCGGCACACGGTCAAGGCGAGCGTCGTCGGCGGCCGGCAATGGTTCGCGGACTGGGGCGTGGTGGCGCTGTTCGTCGGTCCCGAGATCGACTTCGACCAGCGCGAGGCCGCGAAGGCGGTCGGTCCGTCTCCCGGCCTTCGCCTCCATGGAGAGGTCTGGACGCGGCCGGCTCCGACGACCCTCCTGACCCTGACGGCGATCGCCGGCAGCGCCCGCGGCGACGTGTGGACCCGGGGATCGTTCGGTGTCCGGGCACTCGGGGCCTATCTCGGACCCGAGATCGCGCTCTACGCCGACCGGACCGGCTACCGGAAGTGGAGCCTCGGCCTGCATGCGACCGAGTGGACCGGGTGGGGCGTGAGCCTGCGCCTGTCCGGCGGCTGGCTCTACGAGGAGCGCGAGCGGCGGCCGGGCGCCTACGGCGCCCTGACCCTGTGGCGGGATCTCGACTGAACCCGGCCTCGGCGGCTGGCCGGTCCTTCGGGGAGTTGCCGACGGCGACCGGGCTTGGGTAGGTCTGGCCCGGCATCCGCGGCGACCGGGCGAGGTGGGCCGGCGTCCCGCACGACCCCGCGCGAGGGGCGGATCGCAAGGGAGTGCGCCGATGAAATTCGCCTTCGCGGGGATCGACTTCCTCGGCGGTGTGTTCGAGGGGCTGGTGCGGGCGGGCTGGGAGCCGGTCAAGCTGTTCACCCGGCCCTGCGACGGGATCTACGACCACAACGAGACCGTCGTCGCCCTGGCACGCCACCACAAGGTACCGATCCAGCTCTCGCGGCTGCGGCCTGCGGACCTCGACGCCTTGGCGGCGATTCACGGCCGCGACTGGGCCCTGGTGGTGGCCGGCTATCCGTGGCTCGTCACCGGCTGGGCCGGGCGGGTCCGCTACGCCCTCAACCTGCACCCGTCGCCGCTGCCGGACGGACGCGGTCCCTACCCGCTGTTCAAGGCGATCCTCGATTCCTACGAGACCTGGGGCGTCACCGCCCACGTTCTCGCAGAATCGGGCTTCGACACCGGCGACATCCTGGCCCAGGACCTGTTCGCCACCGCCCCGCACGAGACCCACGAGACCCTGCTGGCCAAGTGCCAGATGGCGGCGCAGCGGCTGGTCGAGGGACCGATCGCCCGCGACCTGCCGGCACGGTGGCGGGCGGCCGAGCCCCAGGGGGACGGCGCCTACTGGCCGCGGGCGACGGATGCCGACCGGACCCTCGACTTCCGCCAGGGCGTCGACGCGGTGCTGCGGCGGGTGCGGGCGTTCGGGACGATCGAGACGATCGCGCGGCTCGGCGACGCCCGGGTCTTCGTCGCGGCGGCGGACGGCTGGACCGAGCCGCACCGTCACGCCCCCGGCACCGTCGTGCACCGTCACCGCCGGCACGTCGTGGTGGCGGCCCGGGACGGCTACGTGCAGATCACCCGCTGGAGCACCATCTCCCTCGCCGATGCCGGCAAGACCGGCCGCTGAGGGACGGTCCGATGCCGAAGATGCGCCGCAAGGGCGACCTGCCGCAGAAGGTCTGCCCGGTCTGCCACCGGCCGTTCGCGTGGCGCAAGGCGTGGGCGAAGGTGTGGGACGAGGTGCGCTACTGCTCCGACCGCTGCCGCGCCGAGGCGAAGCAGGCGCGGCGAACCGAGACGTGAACCGGACTCGACGCGGAAAAGCCCCGCGACGACGGTCGCGAGGCTTGCGCGGATCGATGGCGACCGCCCTGGACGGGAGGCCGCCCGGGATCGTCGATCAGTAGGCGTTCGTCTTGCGGGCGATCTCGGTCCAGACCGTGCGCAGGATGATCTGGATGTCGAGCAGCAGGCTGCGGTTCTCGATGTACCAGAGATCGAGGGTGATCCGCCGCTCCATGTCGGCGGTGGTCGGGGTCTCGCCGCGGGAGCCCTGGACCTGGGCCCAGCCGGTCAGGCCCGGACGGACCGCGAAGCGCTCCTTGTAGGCCGGGATCTCGCGGCCGTAGAGCTGGTCGTGGGCCAGGGCGTGCGGCCGGGGACCGACGAGGGACATCTCGCCGCGCAGGACGTTGATGAGCTGGGGCAACTCGTCGATGCTGGTCTTGCGCAGGAAGCGTCCGACCCGGGTGACCCGGCTGTCGCCGACCTTCGCCTGGGTGACGACGTGGCCGTCCTCCTGGACGCGCATCGTGCGGAACTTGAAGATCTTGAACGGCTTGCCGTCGATGCCGGTCCGCGTCTGGCGGAAGAACACGGGCCCCTTGCTGTCGAGCACGATGGCGACGGCGACGATGATCAGGAACGGCGCGATCATCACGAGGCCGAACAGGGCGGCCGCGAAATCCAGGGCGACCTTGGCGTCGACCCGGCCGACACCGGCGACCGCAAGCCCTCCGCCGAACCCCGCGACGGCTGCGTGATCTGCCTGGGACGAGGACGAAGCTGTCGCCTGCGAAGGTGTGGTCATTGCACCTCACATGGCCCAAGAGCCATTTTGCTGCGCTGCGGTATGATGGTTTCCTACGCTGCCGGATGGCGAACGTCAAGTCTCCGGATTGCTGGCATCGCGGTGTTTCTGCGAAGCTTGGGGCGAAACTTGGTTCCGCCAAGAGGATCGGGTTGCGACTCAACAACCTCGCCCTGCACAAAAACGAGTTGTGCGCAATCTTCCCCGGCCATGGATTTGCTCTCGGATCGCAGTGATACCTCTTTCGTAGCCACCGCTGCGGCGCCTGGCGAGTCCGTCTCCGATGTTTCCCCGCCTCCTCATCGGAGTTGCGCGCGGACGAGTGGCGAAGATGTTTAAATTTCTATTATGAATTGGAGGCGAATCGTCTTCGAGCGGCGGATGGATCGCCCCTTCGTGACTGCCGTGACCCGTCCGGCAGGACGACGAGACGGTGCGACGTGCGCCGTTGCACGAGTTGCACCGCAGCAACGTGCGTGTGCGAACGGACACAGTTCGACTTCCCGCTGCCGTGCGATGCAGGCGGTTTCTTCGGTTATCTACGTAGCCGGACGGACCGATGTGGCTCCCGGGTCCGATCCGTGCTTGGATCGGCCGGGCGCCGGAAGGAGACGGTCGCGGCGATGCACCGACGTCGCCGCGGACGACCCTCCTGCCATCCCGCCCGGTGATGCGATGTCCGGAAGAGTGGCTCCGGGCATCGTATCGAAGCCCGCGCGGTGGAGCCGGGGGGCTACACACGCATGGGCGACGCCGACAGCCGCATCGCGAAGCGATCCCGCGGGGATCGCCAGGCGATCGATCGGATGTCGTACGAGACATGGCTGCTGCTCCGGTCCTCGCGAGCGGATCGAAAGTCGTGAAATCGGATCCGGCCGCATTCCGGTCGTGCCCGACGCTTCGTCTCCTTGGGTAAGGCGGCATCAAGACACGAGATGGGGGCGGCATCCGGTGTGGCGTGCCCCGTTCACCATGGATGGCGCGTGTCGATCTTCCGGCACGATCGAGAGCTGTTCTTATTCCGGAATTTTTCCGCGTGCGGCATTTGGTCGGCACGGCGGTGGCGTGCTGACTTGTGCGCGGCTTTGACGCGCCGAGCGATGTCTATCGGAGTCGAACTTTCGCCGTCTTCTCGCCGTCACACCAGTAGAAATTGCGCAGGCGCGCATCTTGATTCGATTGACCTCGTGCGGTACCGGCGGCATCCATTTGTCGTACACCGTGGCGATGCGTCCGTCGCAGGGGATGGCCATGACCGATGTTGTGAATCAGCCGTGGGTCGCTCCGCCTGCGAGCAAGCGGCCCTCCACCTCGGTCGTCGGCAACGACGGCGTCGACGACTCGCTGGTCGGAACCGCCGGCAACGACGCCCTGTCGGGCCTGTCCGGTGCCGACACGATGTCCGGCGGCCTCGGCGACGACACCTACTACATCGACAATCCCGGCGACCTCATCGACGAGGACGAGGACGGCGGCATCGACACGCTCATCTCGTACCTGCCGACCATCCGGCTTCCCGACCGGGTCGAGAACCTGACCCTGGCGGGAAGCATCGAGAAGTCGGGCTACGGCAACGCTCTCGCCAACATCATCCGCGGCACCGCGGTCAACAACCACCTCGACGGCGGGGCCGGCAACGACCTGCTCTACGGCGGCGGCGGCAACGACGTGTTCGTGATCCGCGCCGGCAACGGTTCCGACGCCATCGGCGACTTCAGGGCCGGTCACACGACGTCCTCGATCGTCAGCCTCGTCGGCTACGACTTCACGTCGTTCGACCAGATCAGGGCGGCGATGGTGCAGGACGGCACCACCGCGATCCTGAACCTCGGCAACGGTGAGACGCTGCGCTTCCTCAACCAGAACGTCCAGAACTTCAGCGCCGACGACTTCGCCACGGGCCTCGACACCTCGAAGTGGCGGCTGACGTTCAACGACGATTTCGACACGTTCGACCGTTTCGACGGCGTCGACGGCACCTGGGTCACCAAGCACCAGTGGGACGGACTGGCCGGCTACACCAACCCGTCGAAGGCCGAGCGGCAGATCTACGTCGACTCGGACTACAAGGGCGTGCGCTTCAACCAGGCGCCGGATTCGATCGGCCTCAACCCGTTCACGATCGACGACGGGGTGCTGGAGATCAAGGCCGCGGCCACGCCGACCGAGCTCAACCAGTGGACGTCATGGCGGCCGTACTATTCCGGCATGATCTCGAGCTTCTCCTCGTTCCAGCAGACCTACGGCTACTTCGAGATCCGGGCGAAGCTGCCGAGCGGCCAGGCGCTGTGGCCCGCCTTCTGGATGCTGCCGGCCGACCTCGGGCCGATCACCGAGATCGACGTGTTCGAGGCGCTGGGCCAGAACCCGTTCAACGCTCTCATGACGGCCCATAGCGGCACCACCGGCGTCCGCACCAAGGAAGGCTATTCCCTCCTCACGCCGGATCTGACCGCGGGCTATCACGATTTCGGCATGGATTGGGGTCCGGATCACCTGACCTGGTACCTCGACGGCGTCGCCGTCGGGACCGCCAAGACGCCGGACGACATGAAGAACCGGCCGATGTACATGATCGCCAACCTCGCGGTCGGCGGCAACTGGGGCGGCGCTCCGAGCGGGAACACGCTCACCGGGGACCCGACCTACTACATCGACCGCATCCGCGCCTTCGCGACCCAGAACACCGTCTCGCTGCCCGATCCGCTGACGCGCATCGGCAACTCGGGCCTGGACTACTTCCAGGGGACGGCCTACGCCGATTCCCTCGCCGGCCTCGAACAGAACGACCAGCTCTACGGCGCGGCCGGCAACGACACGCTGGACGGGGGCGAGGGCGACGACACCCTCGGCGGCGGCCAGGGCGACGACACCATCATCGGCGGCAACGGCATCGACGTCGCCCTGTACAACGGCGACCTGTCCCGCCTGATCGTCGTCCACGACCTGGACGCCGACACCTACGCGGCGATCGACACCGGGACCCAGGGCAACCAGGGCACCGACCGGCTGAGCGGCGTCGAAACGCTGCGCTTCCGCAGCCACGACGCGGTGACGGGCGTCCAGACCAGCGCCGTCGACGTGGCGATCGCGGACGCGACCCGGGTGAGCCTGCGCGGCAACCTCGCCGGCGGGCGCGACATCGTCCTCGACGATGCGGCCCTGCTCCTGCCCTCGTTCGCGACCGACCAGCCCGACACGGTCGTGTACGGGGGAACGGCGCCGCTCGTCCTCGCCGACGCCTTCGAGAACGCGGCGGTGCGGGGCGCCGGCGCCGGGAACCTCGTGGGCAATGCGTCCGCCAACATCCTGATCGGCAACGCCTCCGACGACACGCTCGCGGGAGGCGGCGGCGACGACGTCCTCCGGGGGCTCGGCGGCAGCGATCGGCTCGACGGGGGCGCCGGGCTCGACGTCGCCGAATACGTCGGGCCGGCCAGCCAGTTCGTCGTCCTGCGCGACCTCGATGCCCCCGGCCGGTTCCGGGTCGTCGACCTCCTGGCGGCCGACCAGGAGGGCGACCGGCTCCAGGACATCGAGAGGCTGCGCTTCCGCCAGTTCGACGAAGTGACCGGCGAGATCGCGTCCACCGTCGAGATGCCGATCGCCGAGGCGGTGACGGCGTCCTTCCGCCGCAACGCCGCCGGCGGGCGCGACCTCTTCACCGCGAGCGCGACCTCCGTGACGCCGCTCCTGGCGACCGCGGGCGTCGACACCGTCCGGTTCGGCGGATCGTCGCTGATCCTTCCCGCCGGGTACGAGAACGCCGTCGCGACCGGGACCGGCCCGGTCAGCCTGACCGGCAACGCCGCCGCCAACATCCTCGTCGGCGGTGCCGGCACCGACACTCTCGCGGGCGAGGGGGGGGACGACATCCTCGATCCGCTCTCGGCGACCGGCACGGTCGACGGCGGTGCAGGCACCGACACCGTGGTCCTGCACGGGCCGGCCTCCCGCTACGTGTTCGTCGCCGTGCCGTTCGTGCCCGGCGCGGCGCGGGTCTACGATCTCGCGGCCGGCCTCAACGCCTACCTGACCCTCCGGAACGTCGAGAAGGTGGCCTTCACGGCGGGCCTCCTCGCCCCGGGCGGATTGCCGGCAGAAGCGGTCCTTCCCGACGGATCGACGGCCGACGAGATCCTGAGCGCAGCGCTTCCCCTGGCTTCGGCGAACACGATCACGGCCTCGCCGTCCGCCGACGGCGGCCTGACGATTCCCCTCGCCGACGCGACCCTGATCCCCCTCGCCCCGGTGAGCGAGGGGATCGACACGGTGATCTTCTCGGGGCGCGGCGCCGCCGTGCTGTCGGACGGCCTCGAGAACCTCGTGTCGACCGGCCTGTTCGAGACGACCCTGACCGGCAACGCCGCCGCCAACGTCCTCACCGGCGGACGTGGCGGCACGACGTTCAGCGGGCTGGCCGGCAACGACACCTTCGTCGGCACCGCCCTGCGGCCGCTCGACACCGTCGATTACAGCCTCGATGCGGCGGCCGGCGGCACGGCCGGCGTGACGGTCGATCTCCAGCAGGGCCGGGCAGTCGACGGGTTCGGCGACCGCGACACCCTGCGGGCCATCACCAACGCCGTCGGGACCGAGGCCGGCGACCTCATCCTCGGCTCGGAGACCGGCAACATCCTGCGGGGCCTCGGCGGCGACGACTCGCTCGTGGGCGGAGGCGGGGCCGACCGCCTCGACGGCGGCGCGGGCAACGACACGCTCGACGGCGGAGCCGGCGCCGACCTGCTGATGGGCGGCGACGGTATCAACACCGCCGATTACGGATCCTCCGCCTCCGGTCTCGTCGCCGACCTCTCCAACCCCGACAACAACACGGGAGACGCGGCCGGCGACCGCTACTCCCGGATCTACGGCCTGCACGGATCATCCTTCGCCGACGGCCTGACCGGGAGCAGCCTGGGGGACGTCGTCCGCGGCCGGTCCGGCGACGACACCCTCGACGGCCTCGCCGGCAACGACACCCTGCACGGCGACGACGGCGACGACCTCCTCCTCGGCGGCACGGGCAACGACCACCTCTTCGGCGGCCTCGGCATCGACCGCCTGATCGGCGGCGTCGGCTACGACCAACTCGCCGGCGGGGCCGGGTCGGACACCTTCGTGATCAGCGCGGCTCAGGGGAGCGGCTCGGCCGACACGATCGCCGACTTCGTGTCCGGCGAGGACCGGCTCGAGGTCCAGCTCAGCGGCGTCGTCGATCCGTCGCGGCTCGCCTCGGTCCGCTTCGCCTCCGTCGCGGCGTTGCCCCCGAGCGTTGCCGAGCCGACGCTGTTCTACGAGACCGGGAGCGGCCGGCTGATGTGGGAGGGTAGTCCCGATCCGTCGTCCCGCGTTCTCCTGGCGACGCTGTCGGGCCGGCCGTCCCTGTCCGCCGACGACCTCGTCATCGTCTAGGCAGGTTTCGCAAGAGCGATTGACGCTCTTGCGAGAAAAACCTGCGACAAGACAATGAGCTCATCAGACTTGCATCGGCCTGCCGACGCAAGTCTGATACGGTTTTTGGACGATTCGTTCAAAAACCGTATCACAAGCCCGCGCGGTGGAGCCGAAGGCTCCACACACCTGAGCGAAGGCGGTTCCCGCATCGCTCGGCGATCCCGCAGGGATCGCCGAGCGATCAATCGGAAACCGTATGATGAGGCAAGTCTGCCGAGAGGGACGTCGGAACCTCCGCGGCGTCCGATCACAGCGTGATCGGACGCCGTTCCGCCGGCCCCCGCGAGGATCGGCCCGGGAGGCCGGACCGCGACGCGGCGTCAGGACTGCGTCGACCGGAGCGCCCGGAGGAAGTTGCCGCAACCCGCGCTGGCATCTCCGAGGAAGCTGCGCAGCGGGAGCCTGCGCGACAGCACGAGGTATCCGCCGACCATCAGCTTGCGGGTGAACTCGGCCCGGACTCCCGGGACCCGGGCGTTGCGGGCCAGGGCGAACAGTGCCCCGCGATAGTAGCGCGAGACGAAGCGGACGTCCGGATCCCGGTGTCCGATGCAGGCGCGATCCAGGAACAGGGTTTCGCGGGCGCGGCCGTAGGCGCTGAGGGCGACCGAGGTATCCTCGCCGCCGAGATTCGGCGTGCCGACGCCGAGGGTCTCGTCGAAGCCGAGCCCGTCCGCGAAGATCCGGCCACGGAACACGAAGGTGTTCGACGAGGCGCGCCGGGTGACCTGCGCCGCCCGGGCCGGGACCTCGCCGCCCGGCAGGTACGGCAGCGGGGCCGAGGAGTAGCGGCAGAACCAGAGATCAAGCCGCGGCCGGCTGTCGAAGATGTCGTAGATGCCCTCGAGCACGCCGTCCGGATACCAGCAGTCGTCGTCCGGAAACAGCACCAGGACGTCGTCGCGGAACGACTGACGGCCGCGGGCCTCCGCGATCAGCCGGTTGCGGGCTGCCGAGAGCGAGAGCCTGCCGGGAACGTGGGACACCTCGACGAAGGACGGCCAGTTGCGGGCTGCCAGCGCGGCCGGGTCCTGGGATCGCTGCATGAGCAGCAGCAGCGTGATCTGGATCGCGGGGCGCCGCGCCGCGAAGGCGGCGACCGAATCGATCATCCGGTCGAGCATCTCCGTGCGTCCGCTCTCGGCATCCGATGTCGAGATCATCACGAGCGAGAGCCCGCTACCGTCGGTCGTCATGGACATCCTGCCTTTCCGATGAAAGCCTTGGGAAGCGGATCGGCCGGAATGCGGGACCTTCCGGGCGGAAGGGCACGGCACCGGGCGCGGTCGCGGCGCGATCCGGCCGTCTTGTCTACCGCGCGAATGCCGGCCGATCCACCTTCCGCATCGGATGTCCGCTTCCGGAACCCGTCGAATCGACCGTCCTTCCTCGACCTCAAGTTGTAACAACCAGTCGAATCTTATCGATCCCCGGGCCGAACCGCAGCACGGGGCCGACCCATCGGGGGCCGAAGACCGGTCCGGCAAGGACTCGCCGGATCCTGACTGAAAGGCAACCTGGCCCGGATGTCGCCGGCTTCGACGCCGTGCCGCTCCCTCATCGATCCCTCGGAGGACGGCGACCGATCGATGACCGGTCGCCAACGATCGTCCACTCGACATGATCTTTTGTTGATTTTGCAAATATGCCATTGCTGCGTGCGGCGATTTCGATTGGTGTCATTGCTAATACATGGTTGATGCGCCGCGGTAGCTTGACATCTCAATTCGTCATAGTCATCCTTCAGTATTGATGACAGCAGGGATATGGCTTGCTCGCCATGGTTGACACCACCGCTGGGGCCCCGGGGCCGGGCAGCCTTCCGTCACAGGCGGGATGCCTGTCGTCGCGGCTGGACTTGCTATGGACCAACGCTGCCGGCGGTCTCGCCGCGCTCGCCTGCCTCGTCGTTCTTCTGGTGCTGCTGCGTGCCGCCACGCAGCAGACCGACGCCCGGACCGGCCGGAGGATCCGTGCCTTCGCGATCTTCGTCGCGGCCTGCGGCGTCCTGCACGGGCTGGACCTGCTGAGCCTGTGGGCCCGGGCGGGAAGCGCCGCGGCGCCGGCGGTCCTGCTCACCTCCCTCGTCGCCCTGGCCGCGGCGATCGCCCTATGGCGGGCCCGGCCGGAGGCGCCGTCCGCCTCGGCCCGACCCGACCCGGCGCTCGCCGCCCTGACCGCCGAGCGCGATCTCGCCCTCGCGGCGCTCGAGCGGGCGAAGGCCGAGCGGGCCCGGACCGAGGAGCTGCTGCGCCAGTCGCAGAAGATGGAGGCGATCGGCCATCTCGCCGGCGGCGTCGCCCACGACTTCAACAACCTGCTCAACGTGATCCTCGGCAACCTCGAACGGATCGAGCGGCAGGTGCCGCAGGAGGACGGCGTCCTCGGGCCCCTGCGCGACGCGATGACCGGGGCCGAGCGCGCCGCTGCCGTCACGCACCAGCTCCTCGCCTTCGCGCGCAAGCAGCCCCTCGCCCCGGCCGAGACCGACGTCAACGCGCTGATCGGCGAGGTGGTCGAACTCCTGCGCGGCACGATCGGCGCCCGGATCCGCCTCGCCACCGACCTTGCCGCGGCGCTGCCGCTGATCCGGGTCGATCCCAACCAGCTCGAGAACGCGATCCTCAACCTCGCGATCAATGCCCGCGACGCGATGCCGGGCGGCGGCCTGCTCACCCTCACCACCGCGATGATCCCCGGCGGCGAGGGCGGCGGTGCGCGGGTGCTGGTGGAGGTCAGGGACAACGGAATCGGCATGACCGCGGAGGTGGCGGCCCGGGCCTTCGAGCCGTTCTTCACCACCAAGCCGTCCGGACAGGGCACCGGGCTCGGCCTCAGTCAGGTCTCGGGCTTCGCCCGGCAATCCGGCGGCAGCGCGGCGATCAGCTCGCGGGTCGGCGGCGGGACGGCGATCCGCCTCGTGTTTCCGGCCCTGCCGGAGAGCGCGGCCGTCCCGGCGGCCCCGCCGGGCCTGCCCGAGCCGCGCATGCAGTTCCAGTCCCTGCCGGCCGCTTGAGCGATGGCCGCCGTGAGCGTGCAGGCGGGCGGCATGACCGTCCTGGTGGTCGAGGACGAGGAGATGCTGCTCTCGATCATCCAGGCGGAGTTCGAGGAGGCGGGCTTCGGCGTCGCCGCCTGCGCCACCGGCGAGGAGGCGGTGGCGTTCCTCGCCGGGGCCGGGCGGGCCGATCTCCTGTTCACCGACATCCAGCTCCCCGGCGCCCTCGACGGCTGGGGCGTCGCCGAGCAGGCCCGCCGCTTCGCGCCGGACCTGCCGGTGATCTACGCGACCGGCTTCAGCGTCGGGCCGCCGCGGCAGGTGCCCGGCAGCATTCTGCTGCGCAAGCCCTACCGTCTGGCGAAGCTCGTCGAGACCGCGCGGGGGCTCATCGGCGCCTGATCCGGCGGGGCGCCCGGCCGGGCGCTCAGGCGCCCCGGGTCACGTCCGGCAGGGCGGGCAGGCGCTGGCGCAGGCGCAGCAAGGCGATCGTCTCGATCTCGGCGAGGGCCCGCGCCCGCTCGACGTCGGGCTCGTTGCCGATCCGCTCGTCGAGGGCGGCGAGAATCTCCTCGGCGCCCCGGCCGCGCACCGCCATCACGAACGGGAAGCCGAACCGCGCCTTGTAGCGCCCGTTGAGGTCGAGGAAGCGCGCGCGCTGGGCCTCGTCGAGGGAATCAAGGCCGGCCGAGGCCTGCTCGGCCTGGGATTCCGCGGTCATGCCGGCGACGCGCTCGCCGAGGTCGGGGTGGGCGCGGATGAGGTCGAGGGCGCGCTCGGGCCCGCCGGCCCGCATCGCCGTCACCATCGCGTCGTGCAGGCCCTCGGCGGTGTCGTGGGCCGCGGTCAGCCCGGCGGCGTGGGCGGCCTCGGCGACCCACGGGCTGTGCTCGAACACGTCGCCATACAGCTCGGCCATCAGGGCCCGGCTCATCCGGCTCGGGGTCAGGTCGGCCGGGGGGTGATGGCGGATCCAGTGCCGGGCGATGTCGAGGCGCCGGGTCACCCAGACGTCGGGATGCTCCGCGACGTAGTCGAGGAACCGCGCGAGGGCCGCCGCCCGGCCCGGCCGGCCGACGAGGCGGCAATGCAGCCCGACCGACAGCATCTTCGGCGCGGTCCCGCCCTCGGCGTAGAGCACGTCGAAGCTGTCCTTCAGGTAGGTGAAGAACTGGTCGCCGCTGTTGAAGCCCTGCGGCGTGGCGAAGCGCATGTCGTTGGCGTCCAGGGTGTAGGGCACGACGAGTTGCGGCCCGCGCCCGGCCTCGACCCAGTAGGGCAGGTCGTCGGCGTAGGAATCGGCGTAGTACAGGAAGCCGCCCTCGTCGCCGACAAGCCGCAGGGTGTTCTCCGAGGTCCGGCCGGTATACCAGCCGGTCGGCCGCTCGCCGGTGGCGGCGGCGTGGATCCGGATCGCCTCGCCGAGATGCGCCCGCTCCTCCTCCAGCGAGAAGTCGCGGTAGTCGATCCACTTGAGCCCGTGGCTGGCGATCTCCCAGCCGGCCTCCCGCATCGCCGCCACCGCCTCGGGGTTGCGCTGGAGCGCGGTGGCGACGCCGTAGACCGTTACCGGCAGGCCGCGGGCGGTGAACAGCCGCCACAGCCGCCAGAACCCGGCCCGGGAGCCGTACTCGTAGATCGACTCCATGTTCATGTGGCGCTGGCCCGGCCAGGGCTGGGCACCGACGATCTCGGACAGGAACGCCTCGGACGCCCGGTCGCCGTGCAGGAGGCAGTTCTCGCCGCCCTCCTCGTAGTTGATGACGAACTGCACCGCGAGGCGCGCGCCGCCGGGCCACTGCGCGTGGGGCGGGTTGCGGCCGTAGCCGACGAGGTCGCGGGGATAGGTGCTGTCGTCCATGGTCTCGGTCCGGTTGCCGGGCCGCGAATCATAGGCGCAAAGCGCGGCCGTTGCCAAAACGGCCGATCCCCTGGCCTCAGCCGCCCGCCAGGAGCGGGTCGACGGTGGCGAAGTGCTCGGCCCAGGAGGGCGGCCGGAAGCCGTCGAGGCGGGCCGTCATCTCCCGGCGCAGCGGCGAGCCGTCCTGCGCCAGGGCCTCGACGATCCCGCTCCAGCCCGGCCCGTCGAGGGGAGGGACGAACTCGGCGAAGCCGGCGGCGATCTCGCGGTGGACCGGGATGTCGGAGGCGACGACCGGCAGCCCGGCGGCGGCGGCCTCCAGCACCGGCAGGCCGTAGCCCTCGGTGAAGGAGGGCATCAGCAGCGCGGTGGCGCCGCGCAGCAGCCGCACCAGCCCGGCGGTCGACAGGCCCGCGACCTCGACGACGTGGGCCCGCACCGCCGGGCAGCGGTCGAGCATGTCGGCGATGTTCTCGCTCTCCCAGCCGCGGCGGCCGACCAGCACGAGGCGCGGCGTCGCCGGGCCGAGCCGCGCCGCGAGGTCGCGCCACACCGACAGCAGCATCAGGTGGTTCTTGCGCGGCTCGATCGTGCCGCAGGCGACGAAGGTCGGCCGGTCGGGCACCGGCGCCGGGCCGTCGCTCGCGCCGAAGGTCGGCTCGATGCCGAGATGCGCCACGGTCACCGCAGGGCATGGCAGCGAGCGCCCGGCGAGATGGGCGCGCAAGCGCGCCGCCACGTCGGCGGAATTGGCGATCACCGCGGCGGCGTGGCGCGAGACGGTGCGCATCCGCTCGGCGTGGCGGACCGATTCGGCGCCGCGGCCGTATTCGGGGAACTCGATCGGGATGAGGTCGTGGACGAGGAACAGCGCCCGCACGTCGCGGCGGTCGTAGAGCCAGTCGAACCGCTCCGGCCGGTCGAGCCGCAGGTGCGAGGTGTGGAGATAGGTGGTGCCGGCGGGCAGCCGGCCGGGGCCGGGGCGGCGCAGGATCTCCAGGGAGGCCGCGGCCCAGGCCCGTCGCCGGTGCCGGCGCCCCCCGTCGCCCCGCGCCGCCGGGGCGGGCCCGGGCGTGGCCGCGCCGAGCGCGCCGAGCAGGCGGTGATAGACCGGGTCGTCCCCGGCGCCGACCTCCTCGGCCCAGCCGGCCGCGACCCGCTCCGCGAGGGCGCCCGCCTCGGCCCGGTCGAGGACGCGCGGCCCGAACGGGGTCGACACGACGCCGAACCGCTCGCCGGGCTGCGCCAGGACGTGGCGGGCATAGGCGAGGTCGACCCGGTCGATGCCGGAGGGCGTCGCGAAGCGCAGGCGGGTGACGAGGCGGGTGAGGTCGAAGGCGAGGGAGGTCACGGGCAGGCACAACCGGTGCGGCAGGGGCGCTCCGGGTAGCCCATCGGGCCGGGTGCCGCCACCGGGCCGGGTTGTGCGCTCGCGCACACGCCGCCGCCGCCGGCCGGGATGAGCCTTGCGTTCGTGACCAGTGATGAAATATCCCAACCGTCAGCGGAGCTTCGTTGCGCCTCGCGGATCGGCGCCCCCGCGCCGTTCGAGGGGCGCTCGCCGTTGGCGGCGGTGCGCGGGCGTCCGGGACGACCCGCCCGGGTTGACCCGGGCCGGCGCCGACGCCACGGTCGCCGGGCGGAGCCGGCGAGGCCCCCGCAACCGACGGTTCGATGGCACGGCGCCGGCGGGGTCCGGCACGGCGGGTGGGCGGCATGACGATCGTGGACTGGGACCGGGAGGCACTGAAGCGCGGCCTGGCGGACGGCACCGTGCTGCTGATCGACGTGCGCGAGCCGCACGAATACGAGCAGGGCCACATTCCGGGGGCCGTGTCGCATCCGCTGTCGCGCTTCGACCTCGACGCCCTCCAGGCCCTCATCGCCGAGGACGGGCGCCGCCCGGTTCTCGCCTGCGCGGCCGGAATCCGCTCGGCGCGGGCGCTGCACTACGCGCAGAGCCAGGGCGTCGCCCTGACCGAGCACTACGCCGGCGGCTTCAAGGACTGGGTCGGCGCCGGCGAGACCATCGCCTGACGCCGCCCGCAGGGCCGACGCCGGCACGACATCGAGGGCCCCGGGAGGGCCGCGTCCCCGCCGGGGGCGGTTCCCGTCGCGGCCATGAGCCCGCTCCCGCCCGTGCCGCTTGGCCGGCGGGATTCCGGGCCGAACGCATCGGATGGATGGGAGAGTGAGTATGCGCAGGCACTGGCTGGCGGCGGCGATCCCGGCGCTCCTGGTGGTCGCCGGGCTGCCGGCGCGGGCGCAGGCCCCGGGCGGACCGCCGCCCACCGTGATCGTCGCCAAGCCGGTGGTCAAGGAGGTGGTCGAGCACGACGACTATACCGGCCGCTTCAACGCGATCGAGAACGTCGACGTGCGCGCCCGCGTCACCGGCTACCTGGAGAAGATCCACTTCCAGGACGGGTCGCGGGTCAAGAAGGGCGACCTGCTGTTCACCATCGACCGCCGCCCCTACAAGGCGACCCTCGATCAGGCCCAGGCGGCGCTCGCCTCGGCCAATGCGCGGCTGAACTTCTCGCAGACCGACCTGGAGCGCGCCCAGACGCTCAGCCGCTCGGGCAACATCTCCGAGCAGGTCACCGACCAGCGCCGGCAGGCGTCGCTGACCGCCCAGGCCGACGTCGAGAGCGCCACCGCCGCCCTGCGGCAGGCCCAGCTCAACTACGACTTCACCGAGGTCCGCTCGCCGATCGACGGGCGGATCTCGCAGCGCCGGGTCACCGAGGGCAACATCGTCATCACCGACCAGACGATCCTCACCAGCATCGTCTCCCTCGATCCCATCTACTTCTCTTTCCCGGTCGACGAGCGCTCGTTCCTCGCCTACCAGGGCAACCTGCGCATCGGCATGGGGGCGACCCAGAAGGAGCACACGGTCCGGGTGCTGATCGCCCTGACCGGAGAGGCCAAGCCGACCCGCAAGGGCGTCCTCGACTTCGTCGACAACCAGTTCGACGCCCAGACCGGCTCGATCATGCTGCGCGCCACCGTCGAGAATCCCGACAACTTCATCAAGCCGGGCCTGTTCGGCATCATCAGCATGCCGGCCTCGCCGCCGTTCCAGGGCGTGCTGATCCCCGACGAGGCGGTGGCGACCAACCAGGACAAGCGCATCGTCTACGTCGTCAAGGACGACAACACGGTCGCGTCGCAGAACGTCCGGCTCGGCCCGAAGATCGACGGCTACCGGGTGGTGCGCGACGGCCTGAAGGGCGACGAGACGATCGTCATCAGCGGCCTGACCCGGGTCCGGCCCGGCGCCAAGGTGACGCCCGAGCGCAAGGACCTGCCTCCGGTCAAGGAATAGCCGAACCGCCCCGCGGACGATCCGCGGGGCGCGCCCGCGACGACACACAGCGCCCGTCCGGCCCGCGGCCGGGGAGGGCGCGCGAGGTCCCCGATGCGCTTTGCCCACTTCTTCGTCGACCGGCCGATCTTCGCCTCGGTGACGTCGATCGTTATCCTCATCATCGGCTACGTCTCGTACATCTCGCTGCCGGTCGCCCAGTACCCGGAGATCGTGCCGCCGACCGTGGTGGTGCGCGCCTCCTACCCGGGCGCCAACGCCGAGACCGTGGCCGCCACCATCGCGACGCCGATCGAGCAGGAGCTCAACGGCGTCGACAACATGCTCTACATGTCGTCGCTGTCGACCAACGACGGCAACATGCAGCTCACCGTCACCTTCGCGCTCGGCACCAACCTCGACATCGCCAACGTGCTGGTCCAGAACCGGCTCTCGGTCGCCCAGCCGCGCCTGCCCGGCGACGTGCGCAACCTCGGCGTCACGGTGCGCAAGTCGTCGCCCGACCTGATGATGGTCGTGCACGTGCTGTCTCCGGACAACACCTACGACCAGAACTACCTCGCCAACTACATCTACCTGCGCCTGCGCGACCCGCTGCTGCGGCTCAACGGCGTCGGCGACATCACGGTGTTCGGCGGCAGCGAATACGCGCTGCGGATCTGGCTCGACCCCAACAAGCTCACCGCCTACCAGCTCTCGACCACCGACGTGCTCTCGGCGCTGCAGGAGCAGAACGTCCAGGTGGCGTCCGGCGCCCTCGGCGCCCCGCCGTCGCCGGCCTCGCAGGCGTTCCAGCTCGTGGTGCAGACGCAGGGGCGCTTCAACGACCCCAACGAGTTCCGCAAGGTGATCGTCAAGGCGTCCGACGGGCGCCTCGTGCGGATCTCCGACATCGCCCGGGTCGAGCTCGGGCAGAAGGACTACGTCACCCAGTCGTTCCTCAACGGCCAGCCGGCGATCGGCGTCGGCGTGTTCCAGCGCCCGGGCACCAACGCCCTCGAGGCGGCCGAGGCGGTCCAGAGCCTGATGAAGGAGATGGCCAAGGACTTCCCGCCCGGCCTCGAATACAAGATCGCCTACAACCCGACCGAGTTCATCGCCGAGTCGGTGCACGAGGTCTACAAGACCCTCGGCGAGGCGGTCGTCCTCGTGGTGATCGTGATCCTGGTCTTCCTCCAGAGCTGGCGCACGGCGCTGATCCCGATCATCGCGATTCCGGTCTCGCTCGTCGGCACCTTCGCGGTGATGGCGCTGCTCGGGTTCTCGCTCAACAACCTGACGCTGTTCGGGCTCGTGCTGGCCATCGGCATCGTGGTCGACGACGCGATCGTCGTGGTCGAGAACGTCGAGCGCAACATGGCCGAGGGCCTATCGCCCGGCGAGGCCGCCCACAAGACCATGGACGAGGTCGGCGGCGCGGTCGTCGCCATCGCGCTCGTGCTGTCGGCGGTGTTCATCCCGACCGCCTTCATCCCGGGCATCTCGGGCCAGTTCTACCGGCAGTTCGCGCTGACGATCGCGGCCTCGACCATCATCTCGATGTTCAACTCGCTGACGCTGTCGCCGGCGCTCTGCAAGCTGCTGCTGAAGCCCCATTCCGAGCACCACCAGCCGCGCTTCTTCCTGGCCCGGTTCGGCGCCTGGGCGGCCAACACCTTCAACCGCGGCTTCGACGCGACCTCGAACGCCTACGCGGCGACCGTCCGGTTCCTCACCAGCCGGGTGGTGCCGCTGATCGTGATGCTGGTCCTCTACGGCGGCGTCATCGCCGGGACGCTGCACCTCGCCCGCATCACGCCGACCGGCTTCATCCCGCAGCAGGACCAGGGCTACCTCATCGTGGTGGTGCAACTGCCGCCGGGCGCGGCGCTGGAGCGCACGACCGCGGTGGTGCGCGAGGCGGCCAAGCGCGCGCTCACCGTCGACGGCGTCGCCAACGCGGTGGTGATCTCGGGCTTCGACGGCGCGACCTTCACCAACACCACCAACGGTGGCGTGATGTTCCTCACGCTCAAGCCGTTCAAGGAACGCACCGCCAAGGGCCGCAACGCCGGGGCGATCGTGCAGGACGTGTTCGCCAAGACCGGCTCGATCACCGAGGCGCGGATCATCGCGATCCCGCCGCCGCCGGTGCGCGGCCTCGGCAATGCCGGCGGCTTCAAGATGCAGGTGCAGAACCGCACCGGCTCCGACATCGCCGGGCTGCTCGCCGCTTCCGGCGAGCTGATCGGCGCGGCCAACCGCGACCCGGCCCTGACCCGCGTCTTCACCACCTTCGGCAACGACACGCCGCAGATCTTCCTCGACATCGACCGCACCAAGGCCCGGATGCTGAACGTGCCGCTGGCCAACGTGTTCTCGACCCTCCAGGTCAATCTCGGCGGCGCCTACGTCAACGACTTCAACACCTTCGGCCGCATCTACCAGGTCCGGGCCCAGGCCCAGGCCGGCGACCGCCTGGAGAAGGAGGACATCGAGCGGCTGATGGTGCGCTCCTCCACCGGCGCCCTCGTGCCGATGGGGACGCTCGCGGGCATCCGCGACATCGCCGGGCCGCAGATCGTGCAGCGCTACAACCTATACTACTCGGTGCCGGTGCAGGGCGATTCCAAGCCCGGCATCTCGTCGGGGCAGGCCCTCGACGCGATGGAGGCGCTGGCCAAGAAGACCCTGCCGGAGGGCATGAGCTACGAGTGGACCGAGATCGCGTTCCAGGAGAAGGCGGCCGGCAACACCGCGATCTACGTCTTCGCCCTCGGCGTGCTGCTGGTGTTCCTGGTGCTCGCCGCGCAGTACGAATCCTGGGCGCTGCCGCTGGCGATCCTGCTGGTGGTGCCGACCGGGGTGCTGGCGGCGCTGGCCGGCGTCCAGCTCCGGGCGCAGGACAACAACATCCTGACCCAGATCGGCCTGATCGTGCTCATCGGTCTGGCGGCGAAGAACGCGATCCTGATCGTCGAGTTCGCCCACCAGATCGAGGAGAGCGAGCGGCGCGGCCCGGTCGCCGCCGCCGTCGAGGCGTGCCGGCTGCGCCTGCGGCCGATCCTGATGACCGCTTTCGCGTTCATCCTCGGCGTGGTGCCGCTCGCCATCGCCACGGGTCCCGGCGCCGAGATGCGCCAGGCGCTCGGCACCGCGGTGCTCTTCGGCATGCTGGGCGCCACGGTGTTCGGCCTGTTCCTGACCCCGGTCTTCTACGTGGTGATCCGCAACCTGCTCATCCGCATCAACCGCTGGCGCGGCAAGGACGAGCACGGCGGCGGCTCGCACGGGGATCCGCAGCCGGCGCATTGAGGCGGGAAGCTGGTCGTCTCAGCGTCCCACTCGTGCAGGGCGTGTCCGAGGAAAAATCCTTTGAGAATCAAGCGCGGGATCCCCTCTCCCGAGTGGGAGAGGGGTAGGGGCGAGGGTGGAGACGGTTCAGGATCAAGCACCGAGCGTCGAGCCGCGCAGCTCAACAGTTCGGGATTCTTGCGGAGACCGAGCCACCCTCACCCCCGGCCCCTCTCCCACTCGGGAGAGGGGAGACGCGCTACTCATTTCCCCTGACAGCCCTGCCGCCAGCGGGTGAGAGGAGAAGTCCCGCGCCAGCTTCTTCCATGGGGGTTCTGTGGAAGAGGGGGCCTTCGCCGTTTTCGGCACACGCCTTGCCGGGACCATCCCCGCCCGCTTACCTGCGCGCGACTCCCGTCTCGTCACCCACGGTCTCAGGTCCCATGTCGCAGCCCTCGCCGTCCTGTATCCTCACGCTCTCCTGCCGCAACGTGCCGGGCATCGTCGCGGGCGTGTCGGGCAGCCTGTTCGAGGCCGGCTGCAACATCCTGGAGGCTCAGCAATTCGACGACGTCGAGAGCGGCCGGTTCTTCATGCGGGTCGAATTCAACGCCGGCTCCCCCGCCGGCCTGCCGGAACTCGACGACCTCGAAACCCGCCTCGCGCCCCTCGCCGACCGCTTCGGCATGACTTGGACCCTGCGCCGGCGCGATGCGCTGAAGAAGGTCCTGATCCTCGTCTCGCGCTTCGACCACTGCCTCAACGACCTGCTCTACCGCCAGCGCATCGGCGAGATGCCGATGGAAATCTGCGGCATCGTCTCGAACTACCCGCGCGACACCTACGGGGCGATGGAGTTCGGCGCGATCCCGTTCCATCACCTGCCGATCACCCGCGAGACCAAGGCGGCGCAGGAGGCGCAGCTCTGGCACCTCGTGCAGGAGAGCGACGCCGACCTCGTCGTGCTCGCCCGCTACATGCAGATCCTGTCCGACGACCTCTCGGCGAAGCTGTCGGGCCGCTGCATCAACATCCACCACTCGTTCCTGCCCGGCTTCAAGGGCGCGCGGCCCTACCATCAGGCCCACGAGCGCGGCGTGAAGCTCATCGGCGCGACCTCGCACTTCGTCACCGCCGACCTCGACGAGGGCCCGATCATCGAGCAGGATGTCGAGCGCGTCAGCCACGCCGACACCCCCGACGACCTCGTGCGCAAGGGCCGGGACATCGAGCGCCGGGTGCTCGCCCGCGCGGTGCGCTACGTGCTGGAGGACCGGGTGATCGCCAACGGCCGCACCACAGTGGTGTTCGCCGACTGACCCGGACAAGGTCGTGATGACGCTTCCGCCCGAGCCTCCGGCCCTGGTCCGGCCGGTGGCGGCGCCGTGCGGAGCCGAGATGCGGGCCCGCCTGCTGGCCCCGGGCGACGAGGCCGTCGCGCTCACCTGCAGCCTGCGGCTGAAGCCCGGCGACCGGGTGCGCAAGCGCCTCGTCATCGAAGGGTCGGCGGCCTCCGGCGTCACCCTCGATTGCGACGGCGCCGCGATCGGCCGCCCCGACGCCCCGGTGCGCCTCGACGCCCACACGATCGCGATCCGCTCGCGCCCGCCCTCGCGCTCGGGCGAGCCGTGGGACCGGCCGAGCGGCATCACGATCCGGGACTGCACGATCCACGGCCACGTCCGGATCTGGGGGATGGCGGTGAACGGGCAGGGGCCGCTGCTGCGCGCCTCCTCGACCAGCCCCGGCCACACCGAGCGGGCCCAGACCGCCGCGCCGACCCGGGTGACGATCACCGGCACCACCATCACGGCCGCCGGGCCGATCCCGCTCTATCTCGGGCCCGGCGTCACCGGGGTCGCGCTCACGCGGTCGCGGCTCGCCGGGCGCTCGGACGCGACGGCGCTCTACCTCGACGCCGAGAGCGCCGACAACCGCATCGAGGACAACGACATCGAGACCTGGACCACCCGCGAGGCGGTGGCGGTCGACGGCTCGGCGCGCAACCGCATCACCGGCAACCTCTTCGTGCTCAACGGCCAGGGCGGCGTGCGCCTCTACCGCAATTGCGGCGAGGGCGGCACCGTGCGCCACCAGACGCCTTCCGACAACGTGGTCACCGGCAACGTCTTCCGCGGCGGCGGCGGGCTGTTCGGGGCCGCGCCGGTCGTGGTCAATTCCCGCGGCGGCTGGGGGCTCAACTGCTGGCAGGATGCCGGCTACCCGTTCGGCAGCAGCCTCGACAACGACGACGGCGGCACCGGCAACGTCGTCGAGCCCAACGCCGTCGAGTAGCCGGGCTGCCGGCCGCGAGCAGAAATCCCGGCCAGGGCCATCGCTTCAGAGCGATTGCCCTGGTTTCTTGCTCGGCCTCAGGCGCCGGCAGTCACATCCGTGACTTTGGCTTTCGCTCCGCTTACGCGTTCGGGCGGACATTCGTCCCCCCGAACCCGCTCCGCGGGGCGCTCTTCGCGCCCGCCATGGAGCATCGCCCTGCGGACGACCGCAGGACAATCGCTGAAGCGATGGCCCTAGAATCCCGGCAAATCGGGCTTGCCTCCGCTTTGCGTTCGTGCATACTTTGTTTTGCAAAGTTGTTGGGGCGGGACGATGCGGGACCTCGACCGGGCGCTGGCCGACATCGTGGCGATCCGCAGCCAGATCGCCGGCGGCACCACCTTCCGCGGCTACGGCCCGGTCACCCTGGCGGCGACCGGCGGTCTCGCGCTGCTGACCGCCGGGGCGCAATCGCTCTGGCTCGACCCGGCGGCCGCGCCGATGACGGTCCTCGCCGGATGGGTCGCGGCCGCGCTGCTCAGCGCCGGCCTGATCGGCACCGACATGCTGACGCGCTCGCGCCGGCTGCATTCCGGCCTCGCCGACGCGATGATCCGCAACGCGGTCGCGCAGTTCGTGCCGGCGGGCACCGCCGGCGCCCTGCTGCTCGTCGTCCTGGCCCGCGGCGCCCCCGACTGCCTGTGGCTGCTGCCCGGCCTGTGGCAGGTATTGGTCGGGCTCGGGATCTTCGCCGCCGCGCGCTCGCTGCCCGGCGCCGTTGCGCTCGCCGGCGCGTGGTACGTGGTCGCCGGCCTCGCGGTGCTGCTGCTGGCGAGCGAGACCCGCGCCTTGTCGCCCTGGGCGATGGGCGTGCCGTTCGCGATCGGACAGGTCCTCGTCGCCGTGCTGATCCACCGGGGGGGCGACGATGCCGAGCCCTGAGGCGCCCTACGCCTACGAGGGGCTCGACCGCGTCATCCACGAGAAGGCCCGCCTCGGCGTGCTGACCTCGCTGACGACCCACCCGCGCGGCCTCGTCTTCGCGGATCTCAAGCGGCTCTGCGGCCTCACCGACGGCAACCTCAGCCGCCATCTCCAGGTGCTCCAGGAAGCCGGGCTGGTCGAGCTGCGCAAGGGCTACGACGGCAACCGTCCGCAGACCACCTGCCACCTCACCGCCCTCGGGCGCGCGAAGTTCCTCGACTACCTCGCGGTGCTCGAACGGGTGGTGCGCGACGCCGCCGACGCGGCCCGCGAGGGCGACGGCCCGGCGCACCTGAAGCCGGCCTGAGTCGTCCTCGCCTCGTTCCCGCGTGAGTGCCCGATCGGCGGGCCGTCGCGCGTCCTCGTTCGCCCGGAGACTTTACGATGCAAAGTGAATGCGCCGCCCTCCATGTCGGCCTCATCATGGACGGCAACGGCCGCTGGGCGGAAGCGCGGTCGCTGCCGCGCGGCCACGGGCACGAGGCCGGCATCGCGGCGCTCCGCCGCGTCGCCGAGGCGGCGCCGGATCTCGGGATCGGCACCCTGACCCTCTACGCCTTCTCCAGCGACAACTGGCGCCGGCCGCCGGCCGAGGTCGCCTTTTTGATGAGCCTGTTCGGTCACTACCTCGCCGCCGAGGCGGAGCGGCTGGCGGCGCGGGGAGCCCGGCTCTCGGTGATCGGCCGCCGCGACCGCCTGCCTGCCGGCCTTGCCGACACCATCGCCCGGGCCGAGGCGGCGACTGCGGCCGGCCGGCGGCTGCACCTGCGCCTCGCCGTCGACTACTCGGCCCGGGACGCGATTCTGCGGGCGGCGGCCCGGGTGACGAGCCTCGATGATCTGACCCGCGCCGGCTTCTCCCGCCTCGTGACCGGCGAGGCCCCGGATGTCGACCTCCTGATCCGCACCAGCGGCGAGCAGCGGCTGTCCGACTTCCTCTTGTGGGAGAGCGCCTACGCCGAACTTCACTTCACCGACCGGCTGTGGCCGGATTTCGGACCCGACGACCTCGCCGAGGCGCTTCGGATCTTCCGCCGCCGCGAGCGCCGCTTCGGCGGCCTGCCGGCGGCGGCGTGAGGCGGGCCATGCGGATCCTCCTCGTCAACGTGCCGCATCCGGCGATCGGCAGCCGCATCCCCGACGACCACCTGCCGCCCCTCGGCCTGCTCGCGGTCGGCGGCCCCCTGATCGACGACGGCCACGACGTCGCGCTGATCGACGGCGAGTTCGGGCCGATGCCGGTCGCCGACCTCGTCGCGGCGATCCGAGGGCACGCGCCGGAGGCGGTGCTGTTCGGGCATTCCGGTTCGACCTCGGGCCATCCGGTGATCGCCGAGGTCGCGAGCGCCGTCGCCCGGGCCCTGCCCGAGGCGGTCATCGTGTATGGCGGCGTGTTCCCGACCTATCAGAGCCTGTTTGAGCGATGGTCAATTGTATTGACCGCGCGAGGCTCCCCTTTCCCGGACGACTGAAGCGATAGCGGAAGGAGATCCGGGATCCAGACGTCAGATGTGCCGCGAAGCGGCTCCGTGTGCCGGCACTGTCGCTGCATATGGACGCTTCGCGACTTCTTGTGCTGGATCCCAGATCTCCTTCCACTGCGTTACAGTCGTCCGGGAAAGGGGAGCTTTTTCTTTAGATCGAGAGTCAAACAGGCTCTCACTGGCGCGAGATCCTCGACGCCGAGCCCTGGGTCGCGGCGATCGTGCGCGGGGAAGGGGAGGAGACCACGCGCCGCCTGATGGCGGCCCTCGCCGCCGGGGCCGATCTCGCCGGCGTGCCGGGCCTCGCCTTCCGCGGCGCCGGCGGACCGCGAGCGACGCCGCCCGCCCCGGTGATCCGCGACCTCGACGCCTATCGGATCGGCTGGGAGCTGATCGACCACACCCGCTACAGCTACTGGGGCGGCCTGCGCGCCGTGGTGGTCCAGTTCTCCCGCGGCTGCCCGCACCTGTGCACCTATTGCGGGCAGCGCGGCTTCTGGACCCGCTAGCGCCACCGCGACCCGGTCCGCTTCGCCCGGGAACTCGCCCGCCTCGCCCGCGAGCACGGCGTGCGGGTGGTCAATTTCGCCGACGAGAACCCGACCGTGTCGAAGCGGGTCTGGCGGACCTTCCTCGAAGCCCTGATCGCCGAGGAGGTCGACCTGATCCTGGTCGACTCGACCCGGGCCGGGGACATCGTGCGCGATGCCGACATGCTCGACCTCTACAAGCGGGCCGGCTGGGCGCGCTTCCTGCTCGGCCTCGAAAGCACCGACGCCCGGACCCTCGCGAAGATCCGCAAGGGCACCACCACCACGACCGACCGCGAGGCGATCCGCCTGCTGCGCCGTCACGGCATCCTGTCGATGGCGACCTGGATCGTCGGCTTCGAGGAGGAGACCGACCGGGACTACTGGCGCGGCCTGCGCCAACTCCTGTCCTACGATCCCGACCAGATCCAGATGCTGTACGTGACGCCCCATCGCTGGACGCCGTACTACCGCCTCGCCGCCGGCCGGCGGGTGATCCGGACCGACCGCCGGCTCTGGGACTACAAGCATCAGGTGCTGGCGACGCGCCGGGTGCCGCCCTGGCGGGTGCTGCTGTGGGTCAAGCTGATCGAGGCGGTGCTACAGGGACGGCCGCGGGCTCTGCTGCAGGTCCTGCTCCATCCCGACCGCGGCCTGCGGCACGCGATGCGGTGGTACACCCGCATGGGCCGCCGGGTCTGGCCGCACGAGATCCGCGGCTTCCTCCGCGGCGGGCGCCTGAGAGACGGCCCGACCGTGGCGGAGTTCTGGGGCGAGCCCCTCGACGGCGAGGAGGAGGCGCTCGCCGCGCGGACGCCCGAAAGGCGCGTCGAGACGCCCGTGGCGTGACGGAGCATCAGATTCCTGGCCATCGGTTCCAGGAGTCTCGACCGCGCCGTACCCGCTTCACGCCTTCACGAGAGCGGTGAAATCCGACCATTGCTCGACGCGAAAGGCGCGGATGTCCCTGACCGAAGGCGGAAGCCAGGGCAGGGCCTTCAGCGCCATCACCGCCGAGAAGAGCTTCGCCATGTCCTCGTCGCGAGCGACGTAGAGGCTTCCCTGAGTCCAGTCGAAACCGAATGCCGCGAGCGTCGCACGGATGTCGTTACAGGCTTGCGAGATGCCCTTGGGATGATGCTTTTGCACCTCCGCCACGACGAGATCGAAGGCGATTGCGAACATCAGCGCTCGCGTGGGTCGTCGAGAATGTCGGCGAGACGATACTCGATCTCTTCGCCGGTCTCGATGACGCGAACCCGCATCGTCGCGTGGCCCTGTGACGTGGTGCCGCCGATGGCCACGATCTCATAGACGGGCCCGAACGGTCCGAAGCGACGCCAGGTTCCGATGAGGCTGCGAGGTTGCGGCGCAGGAGATGCCGAGGCGGTCGCGTTCACGGCGCAAGCCTAACATAGCTCTGGCAGCTCTTCAGCGGGCTTTTCCATGCGAAAGGCGCGGCCACCGCCGGGATCCCTCCCGACGGCGACCGCGCCCCGCGAAAGTCCGGCGGACGGATCCGCCCGACGCCCTTACGCGCTCAGCGATTCCTTGGCCCGCTCGGCGCGCTTGCGGTCGTTCGGGTCGAGCACGGCCTTGCGCAGGCGGATCGACTTCGGGGTGACCTCGACCAGCTCGTCGTCCTGGATCCAGGCCAGCGAGCGCTCCAGGGTCATGCGGATCGGCGGCGTCAGGCGCACCGCCTCGTCCTTCGAGGTGGTGCGGATGTTGGTCAGCTTCTTGCCCTTGAGCACGTTGACCTCGAGGTCGTTCTCGCGGTTGTGCTCGCCGATGATCATGCCCTGGTAGACCTTCCAGCCCGGCTCGATCATCATCGGGCCGCGATCCTCGAGGTTCCACAGGGCGTAGGCGACGGCCTCGCCCTGGTCGTTGGACATCAGTACGCCGTTGCGGCGGCCGGCGATCTCGCCCTTGAACGGCTCGTAGGCCTTGAACAGCCGGTTCATGATCGCGGTGCCGCGGGTGTCGGTCATCAGCTCGCCCTGGTAGCCGATCAGGCCGCGGGTCGGGGCGTGGAAGACGAGGCGCAGGCGGTTGCCGCCGGACGGCCGCATCTCGATCATGTCGGCCTTGCGCTCCGACATCTTCTGCACGACGACGCCGGAATACTCCTCGTCGACGTCGATCACGACCTCCTCGATCGGCTCCAGGACGTTGCCGTCCTCGTCCTTCTCGAACACGACGCGGGGCCGCGACACCGCGATCTCGAAGCCCTCGCGGCGCATCGTCTCGATCAGGATCGCGAGCTGCAGCTCGCCGCGGCCCGAGACGTAGAACGAGTCCTTGTCGCTGGCTTCCTCGATCTTGAGCGTGACGTTGCCCTCGGCCTCCTTGAACAGGCGGTCGCGGATCATCCGGCTCGTGACCTTGTCGCCCTCGGTGCCGGCGAGCGGGCTGTCGTTGACGATGAACGACATCGTGACGGTCGGCGGGTCGATCGGCTGGGCCTGGATCGGGGTCTCGACCTGCGGATCGCAGAAGGTGTCGGCCACCGTGCCCTTGACGAGGCCCGCGATGGAGACGATGTCGCCGGCCTCGCCGACCTCGATCGGCTGACGCTCCAGGCCGCGGAAGGCGAGGATCTTCGAGACGCGACCGGTCTCGACCACCTTGCCGGTGCGGTCCAGCACCTTGATCGATTGGTTCGGCTTCACGGTGCCGGACGCGATGCGCCCGGTGATGATGCGGCCGAGGAACGGATTCGCCTCGAGCAGCGTGCCGAGCATCTTGAACGCGCCCTCCTCGGTCTTCGCCGGGGGGACGTGCTCCAGCACGAGATCGAACAGCGGCGCCAGCCCGTCGTCGGGCGAGCCGTCGGCCGTCGTCGCCATCCAGCCGTTGCGGCCCGACCCGTACAGGATCGGGAAGTCGAGCTGCTCGTCGGTGGCGTCCAGCGCCGCGAACAGGTCGAAGACCTCGTTGACGACCTCGGTGATGCGGGCGTCGGGGCGGTCGACCTTGTTGACCGCGACGATCGGCCGGAGGCCGATCTTGAGCGCCTTCGAGACCACGAACTTGGTCTGCGGCATCGGGCCCTCGGCGGCGTCGACCAGCACGATCACGCCGTCGACCATCGACAGGATGCGCTCGACCTCGCCGCCGAAATCGGCGTGGCCGGGGGTGTCGACGATGTTGATGCGGGTGTCCTTCCAGACCACCGAGGTGGCCTTGGCCAGGATGGTGATGCCGCGCTCCTTCTCGAGGTCGTTCGAGTCCATCGCCCGCTCCTCGACCCGCTGGTTCTCGCGGAAGGAGCCGGATTGCTGCAGCAGCTTGTCGACGAGCGTCGTCTTGCCGTGGTCGACGTGGGCGATGATGGCGATGTTGCGCAGCTTCATGAGAGACCCGAAGCGGAAAGAGCCCGGCCTGAAGCAGGCCGCCGGAAGGGCAGCCGGGCAGGTCGGGCCGAGGAAATCTGTTGCGCTGCAATAGAAGGTGTGCCGGCCGTCCGCAAGGGGGCGATCACCGTCTCAGGGCAATCGCTCCGAAGCGATGGCCCTGATCGCCGGCTCACTCGGCGGCTTCGGTCGCCGCAGCCTCCGCCGCGTGCGCGTGACGCTCCAGCAGTTGCCCCCGCCGCTCGGTGATCGCCCGCCGGGCCTGGTCGAGGCCGAGGGTGAAGGCGGCGACGCCGGCATTGTCGATCGCGCCGAGCCCGGCCCGGGCGAGGGCGACGCCGAGGATCTCGTCGGCCTCGCGCTCTAGGGCGGCCAGCGCCTCCTCGGTCTCGGCCTCGCGGCAGGTGCGCACGATGGTCAGCAACTCGCGCAGCAATTCCATGTCCCGGGCGCGCGAGCGGTTGGCGGCCCGCGACACCAGGGTCGCGGCGGCCGAGCCGGCGATCGAGAAGGTCATCACCGCGAGGTAGAACCAGTCGCCGTAGCGTTCGAAGAAGGTCTCGATCTCGCCGTCGTAATAGGCCTGGGCGCCGGGATGCACCGGCAGCGAGGCGCTCTTCGAGGTGTCGGGCGCCTCGATCTGGTTGGCGAGCGGCAGGTCGGCGGCCACCGCCGGGCGTACGACGAAGACGAGGCGCGACAGTTCCGAGATCGTCGCGTCGGCGAGCTTGGCCTGGGCGACGAGGCGGTGGGTGATGCCGATGGTGGCCACCGTCTCGGCCGGGCGCGGCGGCGTGCCGCCGAAGGCGCCGCGCACCACCTCGACCGCTTCCAGCGCCGGCAGGCGCCGGGCGATGGCGGGAGCCTCCCCGACCGACAGGAACACCGGCGGGTGCCCGGTCGCCGCGAGGCTCGCGACCGTCTCGCGCATCAGCGGCGCGGTCGGCGGGGCGACCGCCAGGACGGCGTCGATCCGGCCGTCCTGCAACGCCGGACCGGCCTCCTCGGGCCCCGCGAGGGCGACCGTGGCCACGCCCGCCGCCGGGATCTCGTATTGTTCGAGGATGCGGGCGAGCAGCCCGGCATTGGCGTCGGGGTTGCGCAGGATGCCGACCCGCCGCCCGCGCAGGTCCGGGATGCCGGCGACCTGCGGCTGCGTCGTCATCAGCACGGCGGCGTCGCGGTGCAGGATCGCGACGGTCTGCGTGCTCGAGGGAATCCCGGTATCCGAACGCACCACCGCGAGATCGACCTTGCCGCGCTCGGCGAGCGCCGCGCTCTCGGTCGGCCCGGAAGTCGGGACGAGGCGCAGGCGCACGTCCTCGTGGTCGCGGGCGAGGGTCTGGGCGATGGCGCCGATCAGGCGCGCATCCTCGCCGCCGGCCGGCCCGACCGCGACCTTCAAAGTCGTCGGCTGCCCGGCCCACTGGAAGCCCAGCAGGATCAGGGCCAGCAGGCCCAGGGTCATCGCGAGGGCGACCGGGATGTGACGCCGCATCATGCCCGCTGAACTGTAGCGCCGCCCGCCGCCGGCAATTGCCCCAAGGGCGGGGAAGCGGATTTTCTCGGGGGCGGGCCGGAGCCCGCCCGGGTCACAGTCCGATGCGCAACGCGAGGGTGACGAGGAGGATCAGGGTGGCGCCGGCGGCCGGGCCGACCGTGGCGATCAGCAGCGCGCCGGGATGGAAGCCCGGACCGAGCAGATAGCTCTCCTCGGCGACGCGGGCGCGGATCGCCGGTGCCGGACGTCGTCCCGTCGCTCTGGGCTCGTAACGCATGCTGCCATCCCCGTCCGCCGCGGCTTGAGAGCCGGGCGGAACTTCGTTGGTGATGGCCCCATGAGGCCCCGGCGCGTTAAAGGCCGGGTGAACCCGATCGCTCGACTTGTCGGCGTCGTGAACGAGGGGTTACGGGGTCAGATCCTGGTTGAGTGGCGGCCCATCGTATCAACCGCGCGAAGCGCCCCTTTTCCGGACGACTGTAGCGTCAGCGGAAGGAGATCCGGGATCCAGCGAAAGAACTGCCGCGGAGCGGCTCAGTCTGCCTGCGCTGTGGCTGAGTGCGGACGCTTCGCGATTTCTTGTGCTGGATCCCGGATCTCCTTCCACTGCGTTCCAGTCGTGCGGGAAAAGGGAGCTTGTTCTTGAGATCGAGAGCCAAACAGGCTCTCACAACCCGAGATAGGCGGCGGTCACCTCGGGGTTGCGGGCGATCTCGGCCGCCGGACCCTGCAGGCGGATGCGGCCGGTCTCCAGCACGTAGGCGTGGTCGGCGACGCCGAGCGCCGCGGTGGCGTTCTGCTCGACCAGCAGGATCGTGCGGCCCTCGCGCCGCAGGTCGGCGATGATGGAAAAAATCTCCTCCACGATCAGCGGGGCGAGGCCCATCGAGGGCTCGTCGAGGAGCAGCAGCACCGGCTCGGCCATCAGGGCGCGGCCCATCGCCAGCATCTGCTGCTCGCCGCCGGAGAGGTATCCGGCCTGCTGGCCGAGCCGCTCGCCGAGCCGCGGGAAGCGGGCGACCACCGCCTCCTGGCGCCGCGCCACCTCGGGGCCGGGGGCGTGGTAGGCGCCGAGCCGCAGGTTCTCGGCCACCGTCAGGTTGGCGAAGACCTGCCGCCCCTCCGGCACCTGGACGATCCCGCGCCGGGCGACCCGGTGCGCCGCCTCGCCGGCGATGTCGGCCGGGGTGCCGTCGAGGAACCGGATCGCGCCGGCCCGCGGCTTCATCAGCCCCGACAGCGCGCGCAGGATCGTGGTCTTGCCGGCACCGTTCGAGCCGATCAGCGACACGATGCTGCCGCGGGCGACCGTGAGGTCGATCGCGTGGACCACGTCGGCGCGGCCGTAGCCGAGGCGCAGGCCCTCGACGCGCAGGAGGTCGCTCACCGGGCGGCCTCCGCCGGATGGCCACTGGCCTCCGCCGGGACTGCGCCCGTCTGGGCCTCGGCCTGCTGGGCGCCGAGATAGGCGGCGATCACCGCCGGGTCGCGGCGGACCTCGGCCGGGGTGCCGTCGGCGATGCGCTTGCCGAAGTTGAGGACCGTGAGGCGGTCGCAGAGGCTCATCACCAGGGGCATGTCGTGCTCGACCAGCAGCAGGGTCAGGCCGCGCTCGTCGCGCAGCCGGCGCAGCAGGCCGAGCAGGGCGTGGGTCTCGGCCGGGTTCATGCCCGCCGCCGGCTCGTCGAGGAGCACGAGGCGCGGCTCGCAGGCGAGCGCCCGGGCGATCTCCAGCCGGCGCTGGTCGCCGTAGGGCAGGTCGCCGGCGCGGTGGTCGGCCGCCGCGAGCAGCCCGACGAAGCCGAGGAGGTCGCGGGCCCGGGCCTTGGCGGCGCGCTCCTCGGCCCGGAAGGCGGGGCTGCGCCACAGGATGCCGAGGCCGGCGGTGAGCCGGGCGTGCATCCCGGTCATCACGTTCTCCAGCACCGTCATCTCGGAGAAGATGCGGATGTTCTGGAACGTGCGGGCGAGGCCGCGGGCGGTGCGCCGGTAGGGCGGCAGGCCGTCGAGCGGGTGCCCGTCGAGGCTGACGCGGCCCTCGCTCGGGGGGAGCACGCCCGAGATCATGTTGAAGCAGGTGGTCTTGCCGGCGCCGTTCGGGCCGATCAGGCCGTGGACGGTGCCCTCGCGGACCGCGACGTCGACGCCGTCGACCGCGACGAGGCCCTGGAAGCGGCGGGTCAGGCCCTCGACCGCGAGAAGGGGGGAAGAGGAGGACATGCTCAGCCGGTCCGGGCGATGCGCCAGGGCAGGATGCCGCGGGGCATGAACAGCACCGCCAGCACGATGATGAGGCCGTTGACCATCAGCCGGAAGTCGGCGAGCGGGCGCAGCACCTCCGGCAGCAGGGTCAGGATCGCGGCGCCGAGCACCGGCGCCACCGGCGATCCGATGCCGCCGAGCAGCGCGTAGCTGAGGATCCGCACCGCCGATTCGAAGCCGTATTCGCCCGGGCCGATGAACGACGAGACGTGGGCCGACAGGCAGCCGGCGATGCCGGCCATCGCGGCCGAGACGACGAGCGCGGTCATGCGGTAGCGCGGCAGGTTCACCCCCATCACGCCCGCCGCCGCCTCGTCCTCGCGCATCGCCTCCATGGCCCGGCCGACCCGCGAGCGGGCGACCAGGGTGAAGCCGACGAGGAGCACCGCCAGCGTGCCGTAGATCGCCCAGACGCCGCCGCGCTCGGGGATGCCCGACAGGCCGAGCGCCCCGCCGGCATAGTCCCAGTTGAGGAGCACGATGTGGGTGATCTCGCCGAGCCCGATCGTCGCGATGGCGAGGTAGACGCCGGTGAGCCGCAGCGTCGGGCCGCCGACCACGAGGGCGAGCAGGGCCGGCACCGCCGCGGCGGCGATCATCGAGACGGCGAACGGCGTGCCGAACTTCACGGTCAGCAGCGCGCCGGTATAGGCGCCGACCCCCATGAAGGCGGCCTGCCCGAGGGAGAGCTGGCCCACCGCCAGCACGACGTAGACCGACAGCGCCAGGATGCCGTTGACCCCGATCGCGTGGATGAGGCTCTGGTAGGTCCAGTAGAAGTCGTCGAGGGCTTCCCACATGGCGATGTCCCTTGGCGGCCTCAAGCCCGCTTGGCGGCCGCGCGGCCGAACAGGCCCATCGGCCGGAACCACAGGGTGGCGACGAGGAGCCCGAAGGCGATCATGTCCTTGAGGGTCGAGGACAGGTAGGCGGCGGTGAGCACCTCGGCGAGCCCGAGCAGCAGGCCGGCGAGCAGCGCCCCGCGCAGGTCGCCCAGCCCACCCACGATGATGACCGCGAAGCCGCGCAGCATCATGTGCTCGCCCATGAACGGCTGGATCGCGTTGAAGTTGAGCCCGACCAGCACCCCGGCGGCGCCCCCGATGGCGCCGGACAGGAACGACACCACCCGCAGCATCAGGGCGCCGTCGATACCCATCAGCGCGGCGGCGTCGGGGTTCTCGGCCACCGCCCGGATCGCGAGGCCGATCCGCGAGCCCCGCACCAGCGCCATCAGGGCGACGACGAGCACGAGGGCGGCGGCGAAGATGAGGATCTGGGTCGCGCCGACGCGCACCTCGCCGAGGCTGTAGGCGCCGCCGTCGAACACCGCGGCGGGGAAGCGGCGGATCTCGGTGCCGAGGGAGGCGGCCATGCCGGCATAGAGGAACAGCGTCGCGCCGAGGGTCACCATCAGCGAGGCGAGTTCCGGCGCCTTGGCCTTGCGCAGGCGCGTCAGCAGCAGGGTGTCGATGGCGACGGCGAGCACCCCGGCGATCAGCGCGCCGACCACCACGGCGGCGGCGATCGGCAGGCCGAGCGCCTGCGTCGTCCACAGGGCCGCGAAGGCCCCGACCGCGAAGTAGACGCCGTAGGTCAGGTTGATGACGCCCATCACCCCGAACATCAGTGTGAAGCCGAGGGCGAAGAGGGCGTAGGTCGCGCCGAGGACGACGCCGTTGACGAGCTGCTGCTCAAGCATGGGGCGGAGGGCGATGAACGGGCGGGCAAGCGCCCGGAGAGAGCCGCCGTAGCGGTTCCGCCGCGCGCTGTCGAGATGATCCCGTCGCCCGGGCGATAATCCCCCGCCCGGGCAGGGGGTTACGATGGGTCAGCCGAGCCAGGCCGGCACGCGGTCGAGGCCGATCAGCGCCTCGAGGCTCTGGCGCGGGCGCACCACCGCGTGCTCGCCCCCGCGCACCAGCACCTCCGGCACCAGGGCGCGGGTGTTGTAGGTCCCGGCCTGGACCGCCCCGTAGGCGCCCGCCGTCATCACCGCCAGCAGGTCGCCGGGCCGCACCTCCGGCATCTCGCGGGCGAGGGCGAGGTAGTCGCCGCTCTCGCAGACCGGCCCGACCACGTCGGCGGTGACGCGGGCCGCGTCCGGCGCCGGCTCCGCCACCGGCCGTACGGCGTGATAGGCCTCGTAGAGGGTCGGGCGGATCAGGTCGTTCATGCCGGCATCGACGATGACGAAGGTGCGGCCCTCGCCGTGCTTCACGTAGACGACCCGGGTGACCAGGATCCCGGCATTGCCGGCGATCATCCGGCCGATCTCGAACACCGGCCGCAGGCCGAGCGGCCGGAAATGCGGCCGCAGGATGCGGGCGAGCGCCCCCGGGTCGGGCGGCGGCGCGTTGTCGTCGCGGTAGGGGATGCCGAGGCCGCCGCCGAAATCGATGTGCCGCAGCCGGTGGCCTGCCGCCATCAGGTCGCGCGCGAGTTCGGCGAGCAGCGCGGCGGCGTTGTCGTAGGGCGCCAGATCGGTGATCTGGCTGCCGATGTGCATGTCGACGCCGTGGACCGCGATGCCCGGCAGTTCCGCCGCGCGGGCGTAGACCTCGCGGGCGCGGGCGATCGGGATGCCGAACTTGTTCTCGGACTTGCCGGTCGAGATCTTGGCGTGGGTGCGGGCGTCGACGTCGGGGTTGACCCGGATCGAGACCGGCGCGGTGGCGCCGCGGTCCTGCGCCACCTCCGACAGGGCGACGAGTTCGGGCTCGCTCTCGACGTTGAAGCACAGGATCCCGGCGTCGAGGGCGGCGGCCATCTCGGCCTTCGTCTTGGCGACGCCCGAGAACACGATGCGCTCGCCCGGCACCCCGGCGGCCAGCGCCCGGCGCAGCTCGCCCTCCGACACGATGTCCATGCCGGCGCCGAGCCGCGCGAGGGTCGCCACCACCGCCTGGTTCGAGTTCGCCTTCATGGCGTAGCAGACGAGCGCCCCGTCCTCGGCGAAGGCCTCGGCGAAGACCCGGTAGTGCCGCTCGAGGGTGGCGGAGGCGTAGCAGTAGAACGGCGTGCCGATCTCGGCCGCGAGGCCGGCGAGGTCGACGTCCTCGGCGTGGAGCACGCCGTCGCGGTAGCTGAAATGGTGCATCGGGGTTCGGGTCGGGCGCCGGGCGCAGGGGAAGTCGCCCCGCCTCTACACCAAACCGGCGCCGGTCACAGCAGCGGATCGAGGGGGAACGGCCCGGGTGGGATGCGCAGCCCCTTGCGGCGGCTCGACGACGACTGCGTCGGGGTCGGGATCAGGCCGGGGGCGGCCAGCGCCGAGGCCGGCAGCTCGTCGCCCTCCTCCGGCTCGGTGCCGCCGGCGGCGAGGCCGACGCCCCGCGGCAGGGTGGTCTGGTTGGTGGCGGCGCTGCCCGCGACGGTGTCGCGGCGCGCCGGCGCACTCTGCCCGGCCGGGATTCCCGCCTGCGGCGTCTCCAGCGGACCGCGGCGGCCGCAGGCGCAGAGGGCGAGGGCGATCAGGCCGAGGGCGGCGAGGGTCGAGGGGCGAGGCGACATGGGCGAGGCGAGATGGGCGTCCGAAGCGTGGCGGCGGCACCATAGCGGCAGCCCCGCGGCGAGGCGAGCCCGCCGCGCTTCGCGCGAATCCGAGCGTGACCTTTAAGCCTCTCTTCGCATCCGATCCGGGAGAGTGCGGCGGGACAACGCCCCCGGCCGGGGGTGGCGGCCTCGCAATCCGGTTCATAAATGGTTAAGCTTCGTTCGCCTGCGGCGGCGTCCGCGGCGCGACGTGAGACCTTCGTGACGCTTTCGACGGTGCGGCTGCACCAGCTCCTCGTGGCGGCGGCGTTTCTGGTGCCGTGCGTGGTCCTGATCGGGGCCGCGTGGTGGAACCGGAACGAGGTGCTGCGGGAGGAGGACGCCGCGCTCACCCGCACCGCGACGGTGATGCTCGAACACGCCTCCAAGGTGTTCGACACCGCCGAACTGGCGATGGACCGGGTCGACGACTACCTGTTCGACCGCAGCTTCGCCCAGCTCGAGGCCGCCTCGGCCAACGCCTTCCTGGCCACCCTCAAGGCGCCGCTGGCCCAGGCGGTGGCGGTCCAGGTCGTCGACCGGCAGGGCATCGTGCGGGCGAGCAGCCGGGCGGCCGACGTCGGCGAGAACCTCGCCGGCCGCGACATCTTCGCCGTCCACCGCGACCGCGAGATCGGGATCTATGTCGGGCCGGCCCACCGCGAGGCCGCCGGCCCCGGGCGCGAGCCGGCACCCGAGGCGTTCTCGGTCAGCCGGCGCCGCTCGACCGAGGACGGACGCTTCGACGGCGTCATCGTCATCGCGCTGGGCATCGACTACTTCGCGCGCTTCTACGCCGAGATCGCCGCGCCCTCGGCCCACGAGGCGCTGCTGGTGCGCGGCGACGGCGCCGTGCTGGTGCGCGAGCCGGCCAGTCCGGGCGGCAGTGCGCGCCTGTCCGCCGCCGACCCGCTGATGCAGGCGCTGCGGGCCCATCCCGTCGGCGGCCTCGCCACCGGGACGCCGCCGGGCGGGGACGAGCTGCGCTACGCCTGGAAGCGGGTCGGCGAGTACCCGGTCCAGGTCGCCTTCGCGGTCGAGACCGCGACCGCCCAGCAGCGCTGGTACGACAACCTGCTGGTCTACGGCCTCGTCGCGGCGGTGGCCGCCCTGACCCTGGTGCTGATGGCGTGGCTGGCGCTCGCCCGCGCCCGGGCCGAGCAGCAGGCGCTGCTGAACCTGCGGCGGGAGAACGCCCAGCGCCTTGCCGCCGAGGACAAGCTGCGGCAGGCCCAGAAGATGGAGGCGGTGGGCCAGCTCACCGGCGGCATCGCGCACGACTTCAACAACCTGCTCGCGGTCATCACCGGCTCGCTGGAGGTGCTGCAGCGCCGGCTCGCCCGCGGCGACGTCGAGGTCGGGCGCTTCATCGACGGAGCGCTGTCGGGCGCCGACCGCGCCGCCAAGCTCACCCACCGCCTGCTCGCCTTCGCCCGCCAGCAGCCGCTGGAGCCGCGCCCGACCGACCCCAACGACCTCATCGGCGGCATGGTCGAGCTGCTGCGCCGCACCCTCGGCGAGACCGTCGCGGTCGAGACCCGGCTGACGCCGCGGATCCCGCCGGTCTTCGTCGACCAGAACCAGCTCGAGAACGCCATCCTCAACCTCGCGGTGAACGCCCGCGACGCGATGCCCGGCGGCGGCCGGCTGACCCTCGCCACCGCCGCCGATCAGGCCGACGACGGCGGCCCGGCGGTCGCGGTCGTCGTCGGCGACACCGGCACCGGGATGAGCCCGGAGGTGATGTCGCGCGCCTTCGAGCCGTTCTTCACCACCAAGCCGCAGGGCCGCGGCACCGGTCTCGGCCTCAGCCAGGTCTACGGCTTCGTCACCCAGTCCGGCGGCAGCGTGCGCATCGACAGCGCGCCGGGGGAGGGGACGACGATCCGCCTCGTCCTCCCGGTCCATCACGGCGAGGCGCCCGGCGACGCCGCGGTCCGGGCCGCCCTCGCGCTGAGGCTGCCGGAGCGCCGGAGCACGACGGTCCTGGTGGTGGAGGACGATCCGCTGGTGCGCCGCGCCAGCGCCGACGCGGTGGCGGAACTCGGCTACCGCACGCTGACCGCCGCCGACGGCGAGGCGGCGCTCGCCGCGATGGAGCGCGAGGGCGGGGTCGCGATCCTGTTCACCGACATGGTGATGCCCGGCCTCGACGGGATCGCACTCGCCGCCGAGGCGCGGCGGCGGCGGCCCGAGCTGAAGGTGGTCTACGCCACCGGCCACCCGCGGGACGAGGGCGCCGGCGGCACGGCGCCGCTTCCGGGCGACGTGATCCTGCGCAAGCCGTTCACCCTCGAAGCCCTCGCCGAGGCGCTCCAGGCCGACAGTCCGGCCGAGGCGACCGCCTGAGCCGGCCTGCGGCTCAGCTCTTGCCGCTCTTCTTCTGGCCCTGGGTCTGCTCGTAGTAGTCGATCGCCCGCTTGCAGTTGACCGAGATCTTGCTCATGTTCTTCTGGAAGCAGCGATCCACTTCGGGGCTTTCGGGCGGCAGGTTGCCGCAATAGGTCATGTAGTCGCCGGTGCAGTACTTCTTCAGGTTCGGATCGTCGCGCTGAGCCGACGCCGGGCCGGCGAGGAGGACGGCGCTGCCGGCGACGAGGAAGGCGAAGGACGTCAGCTTGAGCGTCATGAGGGAATGGCCTCGCGGATTGTCCGGGAATGGAGCGCAGATGGCGTGAAACGCGGGCGCTGGCAAGAGCCGGGTGGGTCGAACCCGCCGGCGCGGGGGCAAGCGGGGATGGGTTCGCACGCGTGGCGTGCGCCCGCGCACGGGCAGGCGCGGGTGCGTCGCCATGGCGTGCCGGCCCCGGTCACTCCGCCGGGTGCGGCGTTCGGGCCAGCGTCATCGGGGTGGCGGCCGGGAGCCGCGGATCCGGCCGGGGGGCCGCCATCACCGCGTCGGCGACCTCGGCGATCCGGCGCTCCAGCGCGGCGTTCTCGGCCCGGATCCGGGCGATCTCCGCCGCGTCCGGAGCCTCGGCCGGGGACTTCATCGCCGCGAGGCGCTGCTCCAGGTCGGCATTGCGGGCGGTGAGCGACGCCAGCGCGTCCTCGAGGGCCTGGATCTGGTCGCGGGCCGTGCCCGCCAGTCCGGTCCCGGCACCGGCGAGCGCCTCGTGGGCCTCGCGGGCGCGGGCCTCGGCGGCGTCGCGGGCCGCCGCGGCCTCGGCGAGGGCCTGGGCCGTCTCCTCCCGGCCGCCGCGGGCCTGATCCAGCTCGGCCAGGGTCCGGCGGTAGGGGATCTCGAGGGCGCGCAGGGCCTCCTCGGCCGCGAGGCGCGCGACCCGGCTCTCGTTCAGCGCCGCCTGGACCCGCGTCAGCTCGGCGCGGGCGGCGGCGAGATCGCTCTCGAGCGCGGACACGCGGATCTCCCGCTGCTCGACCTCGCCGGCGAGGACGCCGACCCGCATGGTCTGGCGGCCCATCTCCTCCATCTCGGCGTGCCGCTCGGCCCTTGCCGCCTCGACCTGCCGTTCGAGGCGGCGCTGGACCACCGCGAACTCGGCCCGCAGGTGGTCCTTCTCGGCGTTCAGCTCGGCGATCGACATCGGGAACAGCGCCTCGACGCGCCGCCGCGCCAGTCGCTCGGCACGGGCGTTCAGGGCCGGCAGCACCAGGAGGGCGAGGAGGCCGGCGCTGAGGAAGCCCAGCGCGAAGATCATCACGGATTCGATCACGCGGGCGGTACTCTCCTGATCGGGCGCGGGATCGCGGGGCGCCGGTCATCCGGGCGGCTCCGCGCCGCGGGGCGCGACCCTGCCATGACGGGCGCCCGGGAGCCAGCGCGGCGGCGCGGCCTCAGAACGGGTTCCAGGTCGGCGCGTCGGTGAACTTGAGGTAGCCGACGTTGATCCCGAGCCGGGCGCCGACCCCGGCGCGGATCGGCACCACCACGATGTTGTCGGCGGTCGCCGCCGACATGCCGAAGCCGCCGACGACGTAGGCCGAGCCGTCCATGCCGACGAAGCGCCGGTACAGCGCCTCGGTCGAGGGCAGGTTGTAGACCAGCATCATCGTGCGGGCGCCGTCGCCGCCGACGTCGAAGCCGAGGGACGGCCCCTGCCAGTACAGCCGGCGCTGGCCGGCGTTGCGGGTGTAGAGCGTGCCCTCGCCGTAGCGCACGCCGCCGATGATCGCCCCCGACGCCTCCTGGCCGAGGATGTAGCCGTTGGGCTCGCCCCAGCGCCGGGTCGCCTCCTGCACCGTGAGGGCGAGGCCGCGCGACACCGAGCCGAAGAACTGGTGCCCGGAATCGACGATCTCCCGCGGGTGGAACGTCTCCGGTCCCCCGGGCGGGGCCGCCGAGGCGGCGCCGGCGGCGAGCAGGGCGGGCAGCAGCGCCAGCACGGCGCGGCGGGTGCGGGGCCGGGCCTGGGAGCGCGGGGCGGAGGCATCGAACAGCATCTGTTAGGCGTCCCGGCGGTAAGAGGGCGTTCCGGACTGGTCCGCCGTGATCCGGAGCGCCGGAGACCGGCGGCCGGATCGCGGCGGGACGCCGAGGATGCCGCCGATATGGGCAACACTTCGTTAACGCGACGCGTCCTGCTGTCGCTGCCGCTCCTCGCGCTGCGCCTCGGGGCCGGCCGCGCCGCCGACCCGCTGCCGGCGCTCTACGCCGCCGACCGGCTCTCGGGCCTCGCCCTTCGCGGCTTCGATCCGGTCTCGTATGCCTTGGCGGACGGTCCGGCGGCGGGACGGCCAGGGTCGGAACTCGCATGGGCCGGGCTGCTCTGGCGCTTCGCCGCCGCCTCGAACCGGGCGGCCTTCGCCCGCGATCCCGACGCCTACGCGCCGCGGCTCGGCGGCTACGACCCCGAGGGGGTCGCCGAAGGGCGCCTCGTCGACGCCGACCCGCTGGTGCCGCTGCGCCGCGGCGGCCGCCTCTACCTGTGCCGCGATCCCGAGCGGCGCGCCCGGACCGGCGCGGCGATCCTGCTCGCCGCCGAGGCGCGCTGGCCGCTCCTCGCCGGGGAGGCCGGCGGCTGAGCCTCAGGCGATCGGCAGCCCCGCCGCCTCCACCCCCGGCAGGGCCAGCCGCCCGGCGAGGGCGCAATCGCCGAGGGTGGCGAACGGGCCGTTGCGGTAGTGGCGGTCCTGGCGGCCATAGGCGAGGGGCTGCCCGTCGGGGCCGACGACGCAGCCGCCGGCCCGGGTGACGATGTGGTCGCCCGCGGCGGTGTCCCACTCCATCGTCGGGCCGCAGCGGACGTAGAGGTCGCCCTCGCCGCAGGCGATCAGCCCGAACTTCAGCGCCGAGGAGGTCGGGCGGCGCTCGTGCACCGGCAGGGCGGCGAGGCAGGTCTCGTCGGCGGCCTCGCCGTGGCTGCGGCTGGTCAGGGCGGTCAGCCCGGCGGCGGGGGCCGGGCGGGCGCGGATCTCCGCGGCCTCGCCGGGGCGCCCGTCGCGGATCGGAGCCTCGACGGCGCGCTCGCCGGCGCTCCACACCCGCCCGAGCGCCGGGGCCGCGAGCGCGGCGGCCACCGGGCGCCGGCCGGCCACGAGGGCGATGTTGACGCTGTACTCGCCGATCCCGCGCAGGAAGTCGCGGGTGCCGTCGAGGGGATCGACGAGGAAGAACAGGGCCGCCGCCGGGGCCGTGCTGGCGGTCTCCTCGGCCACGACCGCGATCTCCGGCCAGGTCCGGGCGAGGCTCGCCAGGATGTGCTCCTCGGCGGCGAGGTCGGCCTGGCTCGTCGGCGACCCGTCCTCCTTGAGGCGGTGGCGGCACTCGCCCTGCTCGAACCGCCGCAGGATCGCTCCGGCCTCGCAGGCGATCTGCGCGAGGATGCCGGCGATGCGGTCGCACTCGGCGGGGGCGGGCGGGGCGTTGGAACGGGGCGGAACGGTCATCGAACAGTCATGACGCGGCCGGCCGGTCTTGTCGATGCGCCGCGTTTCCCGGCGGCGGGCTCGCCTTTTCAAACCGGCGCCGGGCGGCTATCCGTGCCGCTTCGGCCGGCGGACCGAAGCAGACGCGACCGCCTCCGACTGACCGCCGCGGAGTGCGCCATGACCACCGTCTCCCTCGACGCCCTCGACCTGTCGGCCCTGCTGTGCTCGCGGGTCTGCCACGACGTCATCAGCCCGGTCGGGGCGATCGTGAACGGCCTCGAAGTGCTCGAGGACGAGGACGACGCCGGCATGCGCGACTTCGCCCTCGACCTGATTCGCAAGAGCGCGCGGCAGGCCTCGGCCCGGCTGCAATTCGCCCGCCTCGCCTTCGGCGCCGCCGGCTCGGCGGGCGCCTCGATCGACCTCGCCGACGCCGAGAGCGTGACCCGCGGCATGTTCGGCGACGAGAAGACCAAGCTGACCTGGAGCGCGCCGCGGGCGCTGTTTCCCAAGAACAAGGTCAAGCTGCTGCTCAACCTCGTGGTCATCGGCACCACGGCGATCCCCCGCGGCGGCGTCATCGACGTGGCGGTGACGGGCGAGGGCGAGGCCGCGGCCTTCGTGCTCACCGCCACCGGCAGCCACGCCCGCATCCCGCCCCACGTCGAGGCGCTGATGGCCGGCGAGCCGTCGGGCGGCATCGTCGACGCCCACGGCATCCAGCCGTTCTATGCCGGCCTCGTCGCCCGGGCGGCGGCGATGGACGTGCGCTTCGCCATCGAGGGCGACACGGTCACCATCCGGGCGACCGGCACGCCGGCGGCCGCCGACGACGCGGCAGCCTGACCGGTCAGGGCCGCGGCGTCCACGCCGCCCCGAGGGCGTCGAGGCGCGGGCGGTCGGCGGCGAGGCGTTCGAGGCCGACCCAGCGGTTCCAGTCCTGGGCGAGGCTCCAGCCCGGCAGCCCGACATGGGCCTGCGGCACACGGTAGTGCAGCACCGGCCGCGGGCTGACCTTCTCGTTCTTCGGCAGCGCCGCCCGCACCCCGGCCTCGTCGCGGTGGCCGAGGAACGGCAGCAGGTCGAGGCCGCGCAGCCGCGTCGGGTTGGCGGCGAGGTAGTCGCGGGCGAACTGGTCCGGGTCCGGTCGGTAGTCGGGTGCCACGACCTTGCCGACATAGGCGGCCGGGAACGGCGGCGGCAGGCCGCGCACCGCCCAGAAGCCGCCGCCCGCCGCGGTGTCGTCGCGCAGCCGCGGCTCCAGCAGCAGATACGCCTTGAGCAGGTCGAGCACCCGGTCGGGATCGGCCGGCTCGACGTTGAAGTGCAGGCCGAGCGAGCCGAACGCGACCGCGCCGCGCCCCTTGGCGCCGTGGCGGTTGAGCAGGGCGGGCAGCGCGTCGACCTCGGCCATGCGCTCGACGGGGAGCGGCTCGGTGATGAGTTCGCGCGGCACGAACGGGCTCAGCACGGCGCCGAGCCAGCGGCCGCCGGCGCCCGGCGGCGTGCCGGGGGGCGGCGTGCGCCGGCGCTGCGGATGGGCGAGCCGCAGGTCGAGCTCGACCTTCAGGTCGCCGAGGCGGGTGCCGACGACGCGGAAGGCGTGCGGGTCCTCCTCGTCGAGCCGGCCGCCGAGCTCGCCGGCCAGCGCCAGCGCCGCCGCCCGGGCCGAGAGGCCCATGAACTCGATCTCGACGCCGTTGCGCCGCGGGCGCCCCTGCGTGGTGCGGGTCTCGGGCAGGGCCTCGAAGGCCCCCGCCGCCTGCCGCGTCGCCTCCAGCGTGGTCACGCGCCTCTCCTCCGGTGCGGGAACGGAACGGCCAGGCTCGGGTCCCGGTTCGCCGTCCGGCCCTGTTTCACAGTGACGCTGAGGCGAGCGGGTCCCGGGCCGGCGCGACGAGGTCGGGGCAATCCTCCTCGCCGGCGCGGCGGGGCAGGCGGCGCCAATCCGCCGGGGCGCGGGCGCCGAGGCTGCGCAGGAACCGCTTCGAGGCGGCGAGCGGCAGGCCGTCGTTCTTGGCGCGCCGCTCGATCCGCGCCAGGGCGTTCATCGCGGGCCCGAGAACCGTGAACTCGGCCCGCCGGCCGTCGTCGAACACCCCGACCAGCACCTCGCCGGCATGCAGCGCCACCGTCACCGCCAGGGCCGGCAGCCCGCGGGTCACCCGCTCGCCGTTCGCCGCCTCCATCCGCCGGCTGATCTCGTCGGCGCAGGCGAGGGCGGCGGCGGCCTGCTCCGCGGCGCTCCCGTCGAGGAACTGCGCCAGCACGCCGTCGCCGACGTACTTGTCGACGAGGCCGCCGTGCCGGTCGACGGTGTCGTGGACGAGGGCGCGCACCGCGAGCAGCCAGCCGACCACCTCCGACTCGCCCCAGACCCGGGTCAGGGCCGAGAAGCCGCGGATGTCGAGGGCGAGCAGGCAGGCGTGGCGCGAGCGCAGGGGCGCCACGCCGTCGCCGCGCACGAGGTCGACGCCCGCCGGCACGAATCGGGCCAGCGCCGAGCGCTCGTGCTCCAGCCGCAGCGCCTCGCGCAGGGCGAAGCGCAGCCGCAGGGTCCCGTCGATGACGAACAGGCTCATCGCCACGAAGGTGAGCAGCCCGAACGCCTGATGCGCGATCGTCTCGGAGGTGATCGCGCCGATCTCGGGATCGGCGAGCCCGACCACCAGCATCACCGCCCAGAACCCGGCGACGAGGACCGAGAACAGGATCGTGTGCATGACCCGCAGGGTCAGGCCGGTCTGGAGCAGCAGCAGGAAGGCGGGGAGCCGGCTCACCACGTCGCCGGGCGCCGAGGCGCCGACCGAGCCGGCCAGCATGTGCTCGATCACGACGTAGATCGCCAGGGCGGCGTCGAGCACGGTCGAGATCCACGAGGTCGCCTCGGCCGGACGCCGCAGCGAGACCAGCCCGAGCCACAGCGAGCTGAGGGCGTAGCCGCCGAGGATCATCCAGTGGCTGGCCGCGTGCAGCGAGCCGTCGTGGACCTGCGCCGCGGTCAGCAGGACCAGGAACACCACGAGCCGCATCGCCAGCGCCCGCGGCCCCGAGGCGAGCTGCGCGATCAGCGCGGCCGGGACCTGGCCGCCGGCGAGCCGGCGGGCCGCCGGCGGGGCGGGGGAGGGCGGGGGCGTCATGGGGCGAGGGCGGCTCTGGCCTGAGGGGCGGGCCGCGCCTCTTCGCACGGGCCCGGCCGGGCATCCACCCCAGCCGGGGGCGCAGCAGGGCGATCGCTTCAGCGATTGTCCTGCGGTCGCCCGCAGGGCGACGCTCCATGGCGGGCGCGAAAAGCGCCCTGCGGAGCGGGTTCGAGGGGACGAATGTCCCCTCGAACGCGTAAGCGGAGCGAGAGCCAAGTGAGCGGATGCGAACGCCGGCGCCTGAGGCCAGGCAGGAAACAAGGGCCATCGCTCAGAAGCGATGGCCCTGGGGCGTCGCGTCAGCCGTTGCGGAAGGCGTAGCCGTATCCGTTGAGGGCGGGGGCGCCGCCGAGATGGGCGTAGAGCACCCGCGACCCGGCCGGGAAATAGTCCTTCTGGACGAGGTCGATCATTCCCTGCATCGATTTGCCCTCGTAGACCGGGTCGGTGATCATGCCCTCCAGCCGGGCGCACAGCCGGATCGCCTCCTTGGTCTCCTCGGACGGCACGCCGTAGATCGGGTAGGCGTAGTCCTCGATCAGCACGACGTCGTCGGCCGACAACTCGCGGCCGAGCTCGACCAGGGTGGCGGTGTTGCGGGCGATGTCGAGCACCTGCGCCTTGGTCTGGGCCGGGGTCGCCGAGGCGTCGATGCCGAGCACCCGGCGCTCGCGGCCGTCCTTGGCGAAGCCGACCAGCATGCCGGCATGGGTCGAGCCGGTGACGGTGCAGACCACGACGTAGTCGAACCGGAAGCCGAGCTGCGCCTCCTGCGCCCGCACCTCCTCGGCGAAGCCGACATAGCCGAGGCCGCCGTACTTGTGCACCGAGGCGCCGGCCGGGATGGCGTAGGGCTTGCCGCCCTTGGCCTTCACGTCGTCGATCGCCTCCTGCCAGCTCTCGCGGATGCCGATGTCGAAGCCGCGGTCGACGAGCTGCACGTCGGCGCCCATGATGCGGCTGAGCATGATGTTGCCGACCCGGTCGTAGACCGCGTCCTCGTGCGGGACCCAGGATTCCTGCACCAGCCGGCATTTCATGCCGATCTTCGCCGCCACCGCGGCGACCATCCGGGTGTGGTTGGATTGGACGCCGCCGATGGTGACGAGCGTGTCGGCGTTCGACGCGATCGCGTCCGGCACGATGTATTCGAGCTTGCGCAGCTTGTTGCCGCCGAAGGCGAGGCCCGAGTTGCAGTCCTCGCGCTTGGCGTAGATCTCGACCTTGCCGCCGAGATGGGCGCCGAGCCGCTCCAGCTTCTCGATCGGCGTCGGGCCGAAGGTGAGGGGATAGCGCTCGAATTTGTCCAGCATGGCGGCTCGCGTCCTGGCGGTGATGACGGGCTCAAGCTAGCATCGCTCTACTGGAAGGTGCTTTCTAAGTGGCGCAGCCGTGCGGAGAATGCCGCGCGCCGGTGCCGGTTCTGCGGAAGATCGATGCAGCCATGAGTGATTCGGTGAAAGATCCTTCCACTGCCCTGGACCGGATCGACCTCAAGCTCCTGCGCCTGCTCCAGGCCGAGGGGCGGCTCAGCAACGCCGAGCTGGCGCAGCGGGTGAACGTCAGCCCGGCCACCTGCCACCGGCGCACCCAGCGGCTGATGCGGGAGGGGTTCATCCGCGGCGTGCGGGCGATGGTGGCGCCGGGGGCGGTCGACCGCGGCGCGCTGGTGATGGTCGGGGTCGTCCTCGACCGCTCGACGCCGGAGAGCTTCGGCACGTTCGAGCGGGCGGTGGCCGGGCTGAGCTTCGTGCTCGACTGCCACCTCGTCGCCGGCGACTTCGACTACTTCCTCAAGATCCGGGTCGGCGACATGGCCGACTTCAACCGCATCCACGGCGAGCAGCTCATCGCGCTGCCGGGCGTGCGCCAGACCCGCACCTTCTTCGTGATGAAGGAGGTGGTCGACAACGCGCCGCTGGATTTCTGAGCGCCATTCCGGTGCCCGGGGCGGCGCGCCCGACGGTCTGCGACCGGTCGCCGGGGATCGTTACATCGCGAGGTCTCGGCCGGTCACCCGAAACGCCGTCCCACGCCGTCGTGCGGGGGGTGGGGCCGCCGCGCACGGCCAGCCGGACCCGCCCGAAACGGCGACGGCCGCCGTCCCGGAAGGAACGGCGGCCGCACGGATACGAGGCACGGCGCTGATCGCCGATGGCGCCAGAGCATTCCGACGAGGCGGATACCGCTGCCCGGACCGGGACCGGAGCAGCGGGCGCCCGACGGTCCGATCAGAGGCCGTTGAACTTGTAGCTGAAGCCGGCGCGGACGAGGTTGCCCTCGGTCTCGAAGCGCGAGGTGTAGGAGCCGCGCGGGCTCGGGCCCGCCGCCGCCACGAGGCCGGTGTTGTTGACGAGCACGTTGCGGCGGCCGAGGTCGTAGTGGAGGTACTCGGCCTTGATCGTCACCGCGGCGGTCTGGATGCCGACGAGGCTCAGCACGTTGAAGCGGCTGAAGAAGCTGTCGGCCGGGAGGGCGTACTCGATGCCGCCGCCATAGGCGTAGCCGGTCTCGATGTCGCTGTAGCGGCCGGTATAGGCCAGCACGTTGGCCTGGTTGTAGAAGTTCGCCCGGTAGTCGACGCTGCCGTAGGCGAAGCCGCCCATGCCGTAGACGAACAGGCGGTCGAAGGCGTAGCCGGCGCGGCCGACGACGGTGCCGAGCCAGTCGAGGCTCTGGCGGTAGCCGCTCGGATCCTGGAGGCCGTTGGCCTGGACCGGGCCGAGATAGGAGATCGCCTTGGTGATGTCGGTCCAGGCCCAGTCGGCCTGGAGGCCGACGACGAAGCCGGAGCCGGGCGTGAACTGGTAGTTGTAGCCGATGCCGCCGCCGACATTGGCGAAGCCGTCCTGCACGCTGCTGACGACCGGGGCCCGGCGCAGGGTGCGGACGTTGCCGATCGTGTCGGTCGGCGTCACGTCGTTGCCGCGGGTGACGATCCGCTGGCGGTCGGTGAACACGTAGTCGGTGTGCAGGCCGGCGTAAAAGCCGGTCCAGGAGAACACCGGGACCGGCGTGAACACCGGCGGCACCGGCTCCATCCGCCGGGGCAGGTCGGCGGCCTGGGCGGCGCCGGAGAGAAGCGCCGCGGCCGCGCCGGCGAGGAGAACCTTGTTGCTCACTGTGTGACCCACCTGTGCCTCGTGTATGCGCACAGTGTAGCTTGGGCGGGGCCGTTCGCTATGCCTTTCGGGCAACACCGGGGAATGGAGCCGCCCGAGCGCGCGATTTTTCGCCGAGGGCCACAACGTATTATCGCGTCAAAGAAAAATTCATACGTCGGCGGAACTTTTCCGGGGCCGGGACTGGAACTGGTCTGGACTGTCCATCGCGGCGCGGTGCCGACCGACACCGGTTCAGGGATCCGAGCGCCAGCTGAGATAACCGCTCTGGCGCAGATACGCGGTCAGGATGGTGCAGATCGCCTCGCCGCGGGTGAGCTGCTCGATCGCAGCGAACTCGGTCAGGGCGGCGGCGACGGCGTCGGGGATGCGGAATGCCTCCTCCTGCACCTCGGTCTCGGGTGCCGGTCCGGCACCGGACGGCGCTCCGGCGCCGGGCGGCGTCGCGGGTTCGGTCATGCTGGGGCTCCTGGACCTGCGGGACTCTCGACCTGCCGGGATCACGCGGCCGGGCCCGGCAAGGTTCCGTCGTCCCAGGCAGGGAACGGGCCGCGCCCGGGAAACCCGTCCCGGATCCTGGATCCGGGACGTGTCTCCAGGTTCGGGTGCCGCATCGGCCCGAGAGCCGGTTCTCACCTTTCGGTGCTCTAGGCCGCGGGCGTCTCCCCCGACAGCACCACGCCCATCGCGCCCGCATCGATGTTGCCGCCCGACAGGACCAGCCCGACGGTGCGGCCGGCCATCGCGTCGCGCTCCTGCATCAGCGCCGCGAGCCCGGCGGCGCCGGAGCCCTCCGCGAGGTTGTGGGTGGCCCGGTAGAGCAGGCGGATCGCGTCTGCGATCCCGTCCTCGCCGACCGCCACGATGCGCTCGGCGCCCGGCCCGTAGATCGCGAGCGCCTCCGCCACCGGGACCCGCACCGCCATGCCGTCGGCGAAGGTCTGGGCGCTCGGCGTCTCGATCACCCGGCCGGCCCGGGCGGAGAGCAGCGCGCCCTGCGCCCCGGCCGCGACCACGCCGACGATCCGGGTGTCCAGGCCGAGGGCGTCGCGGGCCGCGATGACGCCGCAGATCCCCGAGCCGCAGCCGATCGGCACGTAGACGGTGTCGAGGTCGGGCTTGGCGCGGAACATCTCGACCGCGTAGGTCGCGACCCCGCGCACCAGCTCGCGGTGGAACGGTGGGACCGGAAACAGGTCCTCCTCGGCGGCGACCCGCATCGCCTGGGTGCGGGCCTCGTCGAAGTCGCGGCCGAACTCGCGCAGGTCGGCGCCGTAGGCGCGCATCGCCGCGTTCTTCTCCGGCGAGTTGCCGTGCGGCACGTAGATCACCGCCCGCAACCCGGCCGCGGTGGCGGCGCGGGCTTGGCTCTGGCCGTGGTTGCCCCGCGTCGCCGTGATGATGCCGCGGCAATCGGGGTGCGTCCGGCGCAGCCAGTCGACGAGGGTGAGCCCGCCGCGGACCTTGAAGGCGCCGGTCGGGGCGTGGTTCTCGTGCTTGATCCACACCCGGGCTCCGGTCGGCGCGTCGAGCTGCGGCCAGTGGTGCAGCGGCGTCGCCGGCATCCGCGCCTGAACGAAAGCGGTGGCCTCGGCCAGTTCGGCCGCGGTGAAGAGGGTCATCGGCGGTCTTGCCTCCCGTCGGGGTGCCCGCCCTATCGCGGCTTCGGGTCGGCCGGATTGGACGATCCTGCGGCTCGAAAGCCGGCCGGTCCGCGGGCTATCATCCCCCGGGACAGTTCACGGAGGCGGCATGCCAGGGCGCGACCGCATGCGGCTGTGGCGGGATCCGAGCCTGCCGGCGGGCCTCGACCTGCTGCGGGCCTCGTGCTTCGACCACAGTTACCCGCTGCATTCGCACGACGAGTTCGTCGTGGCGGTGTTCTCGCGCGGGGCGCAGCGGCACCGGGTGGCGCGGCACCGCGGTGTCGCCTCGGCCGGGATGCTCCTCGTCATCCCGCCCGGCGAGGTCCATGCCGGCGAGGCCGCGGAACCCGATCGCGGCTGGGATTACTGCGCGTTCTATCCCCCGCCCGGCTTCCTCGCGGACCTCGCCGACGACCGGCTCGGCGGGGCCGGCGGCCTCGACTTCGGCGCCCAGCTCCTGCGCCACGACGCCGCGATGAGCCGGGTGCTGCTGCGCGCCCACGCGGTCCTCGAACGCAGCCGCGACCCGCTCGAGAAGCACTGCGCCCTCGCCGGGGCGCTGGGCGCCCTCGTGGCCCGCTACGGCGAGCGCACCCGCGGCGGCGCCCCGCCGTCGTCCCGGGCGCCGATCGGGGACGCGATCGCGTTCCTGGAGGCGCATCATCACCGGCCGGTCCGGGTCGGCGAGGTCGCCGCCGCGGCCGGGCTGAGCGAGTTCCACCTCATGCGGGTGTTTCGCGCCGCCACCGGCCTGTCGGTCCATCATTACCTGACCCAGATCCGCCTGCGCCGGGCCAAGGACCTGCTCGCCCGCGGCGTCGGCGCCGCCGAGACCGCGGTCGCGGCGGGCTTCTTCGACCAGAGCCACCTCATCAACCGCTTCCGAGCCGCGTTCGGGGTGACCCCGGGCCGGTTCGCGGCGGATTCGCTGTCCTACAGCACGCCCTCCGGCGCCAGGATGCAGGCGGGGCCGCCGGCCAGTTCGACCTGAAGCGTGACGTGGCCGATGCCGAAGCGCTGGCGCAGCAGCGCCGCGCACTCGTTGAGGAAGGCGTTGCCGGGATGGCCGCCCGGCATCACCAGATGGGCGGTCAGCGCCGTCTCGGTGGTGCTCATCGGCCAGACGTGGAGGTCGTGGATCTCGGCGACGCCGGGGCGCTCGGCGAGGCAGCGGCGCACCGCGTCGGGGTCGATGCCGGGCGGCACCGCGGCGAGCGACATCGCGACGCTGTCGCGCAGCAGCCCCCAGGTGCTCGCCACGATGATGCCGGCGATGACGAGGCTCACGATCGGGTCGATCCAGGTCCAGCCGGTGGCGAGGATGACGAGGCCGGCCACGACGACGCCAGCCGAGACCGCCGCGTCGGCGACCATGTGCAGGTAGGCGCCGCGCACGTTGAGGTCGCCGCGCCGGCCGGAGGCGAACAGCAGGGCGGTGCCGCCGTTGACCGCGATGCCGACCAGGGCGACGATCGTCACGGTCAGCCCGGCGACCGGCTGCGGCGTGCCGATGCGCTGCACCGCCTCCCACGCGATGGCGCCGACGCCGACGAGCAGGAACACCGCGTTGAACAGGGCGGCAAGGATCGACGAGCCGCGCAGGCCGTAGGTGTAGCGCGCGGTCGGCGCCCGGCGGGCGAGGGTCGCGGCGATCCACGCGACGACGAGGCCGAGCACGTCGGACAGGTTGTGGCCGGCATCGGCGAGGAGCGCGACCGAATCGCTGGCGAAGCCGTAGCCCGCCTCGATCACCACGAAGGCGAGGTTGAGCGCGATGCCGATCGCGAAGGCGCGGCCGAAATCCGCCGGGGCGTGGACGTGGCCGCCCGGACCGTGGCCGTGGCCGGCATGGCCGTGGTCGCCATGGTCGTGTCCGTGATGGTCGTGATCGTGTCCCATCGGCTGCTGTCCCGGTCGCCTGTGCGGTCGAGGTCTATCGCCCCCGCCCGACGAACGCGAGACGGCGTCGCGGCGTCGCAACGGGTCGGACCGACCCGGTCGCCCGCGTTCAAGCCCTTCGGCCGGGCCCTACGAAGGGATGCCCGCGGGCTACCACACTGCCTGCCGAACTCCGTTGGTCCTTCCAGCGAAAAAGTGTTGCGCCGCCTCTAGACGACCGGTCTAATTCATTCTATCTCGCTGTCATGGCACGCGTCACCGCACAGACCGATACCCGCCAGGGGATCCTCGACACCGCCTACGGCCTCGTCGGCGCGCGGGGATTCTCGGGGGTCGGGCTCAACGAGATCCTGACCTCCGCCGGCGTGCCGAAGGGCTCGTTCTATCACTACTTCAGCTCCAAGGAGGCTTTCGGCGAAGCCCTCCTGGCGGACTACTTCGAAACCTACCTCGCTGCCCTCGACACGACGCTCGCCGAGCCGGGGCTGACCCATGCAGAGCGCCTGATGAACTACTGGCGCAAGTGGCAGGCCACGCAGGGGAGCATCGACTACCAGCGCAAGTGCCTCGCGGTGAAGCTTGCGGCGGAAGTCTCGGACCTGTCCGAGGCGATGCGCCTCGCCCTCAAGAGGGGCACCGCCGCGATCATCGAACGGCTGTCGCATTCCGTCGCGGCAGGTGTGGCGGAAGGCTCGCTCACGGTGGAGAGCGATCCGCAGACGGCCGCCGAGGACCTGTACCACGTCTGGCTCGGTGCGAGCCTGATGGCCAAGATCGTCCGGGCCGACGGACCGTTCGAGGCTGCCATAGGGACCACCCGTCGCATCCTCGGCCTTCCATCGCCCTGACCATCCCGTTCCAGGCTTGCCGGAACGGCCTCTCTTCACGCTTCGATCCAAGACGACCGGTCTACTCACGACAGGAGATGACGACGATGAAGATCCTGATGGTGCCGACCGCGCCCGACCGCCCCGGCGGCACCGGCCGGGACCCGGCTTCCTCCGGCCCCGCCGCAAAGAGTCCCGTCGCGCGTCTCGCCAGCCGCTGAGGACGCGGGCGCCGCCCGGGCGGCACCCGCACCGGCCCACCGCACGATCGTCTCCCGGCTCGACCGGGGCGATCCGCCCGCATCACGACCTCGAGGATCCCAGCTCATGACCACCGATATCGTCTTCTCGGACGCGACCCGTCTCGCCGACTTGATCCGCACCCGTCAGGTCTCGCCGGTCGAGGTCGTGCAGGCACACCTCGACCGCATCGAGGCGGTCGACCCGAAAGTCAACGCCATCGTCACGGTCGCGCAGGACGCGCTCGCCGCGGCGAAGGACGCAGAGGCCGCGGTCATGGCGGGCGGGGAACTCGGACCGCTTCACGGCGTGCCGTTCACCGTGAAGGACTCCATCGACACCGCGGGCGTTCTCACCCAGCGCGGCTCACCCATCTTCAAGGGCCGCACGCCCGACACGGACGCGACCAGCGTCGCCCGCATGAAGAAGGCCGGCGGTATCCTGCTCGCCAAGACGAACCTTCCCGAGTTCTCCTACTGGATCGAGAGCGACAACCTGCTCTCCGGCCGCTCGAACAACCCTTGGAACCTCGAGCGCACGCCGGGCGGGTCGAGCGGCGGCGAGTCGGCCGCCATCGCGGCGGGCATGTCGCCGCTGGGGCTGGGCACCGATCTCGCCATCTCGGTGCGCGGTCCGGCCGCCCAGACCGGCATCGTCTCGCTGAAGGCGACCCACGGGCGCGTGCCGATGACCGGCATCTGGCCGCGGGCCCCGCGCCGCTTCTGGCACGTCGGCCCGATGGCGCGCTCGATCCGCGACCTCGCGCTCGCCTTCTCGCAACTCGCCGGCCCCGACGGACAGGATGCCTTCGCGACCAGCACCGTTCCGTTCGACGCCGGCATCGGCGCTGCGCCGGACCGCAGGCTCCGCGTCGGCTGGATGGTCGGACCGGGCTTCGGCCCATCGACACCGAGGTTGCGGCGACCGTGCAGGCCGCAGCCGAGGCCTTCAAGGGCGAGGGCCATCACGTGGATGAGGTTCGCATCCCGGCGCTGGAGCGCGACTTCGCCCTCGACGTGTTCAACAAGCTCCACGTCATGGAGATGAAGCCGGCCTTCCGCGAGGCGACAGCCGGACACGAGGACCAGATGTACAGGATGGCCAAGACGATGCTGTCGCTGCCGGACACCTCGATGAAGGATTACGTGGCGGCCGAGCAGGCGGCGGAACGGCTTCGGGACGGCTATGCGGCCTACTTCCGGGACTACGACGTGCTCCTGACCCCCGTGCTGCCGGTCCCGGCACACAAGCACGGCATCAGGGAACTCGTCGTCAACGGCGAGACCGTCGACCTGACCTACCTCCAGGGCGCGACGGTGCCGCTCAACGTGACGGGCCTGCCGGGCCTGTCGATGCGGTTCGGGACCAGCCGCGAGGGGCTGCCGATCAACGTGCAACTGGTGGGCCGCTGGCAGGCGGAGAGCACGATCCTCCGCGCCGCTTCAGTGCTGGAGACACTGAGCCCGGTCCGCGACCTTCATCCGAGCCTCTGATCGTCTCATGGACGACCCGGAAGCTGGCCTGTCCAGGGCCTGCCGTTGGTCGGGTTTCGATCCGAGACCGACCGGGACGTCAGACCGACCCGGTCGTCAGACCGACCCGATGGTCCTGAGCCGGGCGCGGGGGTGGATCTCGGCCTGGCTCATCACCGGCGTCTCGCGGCGGAAGCGCTCGATGATCGAGCGCACGAAGGGCCGGGCCTGGACCGAGGTGACGAGCACCGGCATCTCGCCCATCCGGGCGGCGTCCTCGAAGCGGTCGCGCACGGTGGTGACGAACTCGGACAGGCGCGAGGGCTGCATCGCGAGGTGGCGCTCGTCGCCCTGGCCGACGATCGATTCGAGGAACGCGCTCTCCCAGGCCGGCGACAGGGTGATGATCGGCAGCACGCCGCCGGGCCCCTGGTACTGGGCGCAGATCTGGCGGCCGAGGCGCGCGCGGACGTGCTCGACGATGTCGCGCGGGTTCTTCACGTGGCCCGCCACCTCGGCGATGCCCTCGACGATGCTGCCGAGATCGCGGATCGAGACCCGCTCGGCGAGGAGGAACTGCAGCACCCGCTGGATGCCGGTGGTCGGGATCTGCGCCGGCACCACCTCCTTGAGCAGCTCGGAATGCTCCTTGGGCAGCTCCTTCAGGAGCTTCTGCACCTCGACGTGGTTGAGCAACTCGCTGACATGGGCCTTGATGACCTCGGTCAGGTGGGTCGAGACCACGGTGGCGGCGTCGACCACGGTGTAGCCGCGCAGCTGCGCCTGATCGCGCAAGGCCGCGTCGATCCAGGTCGCCGGCAGGCCGAAGGTCGGCTCCAGCATGTGCTGGCCGGGGAGCTGCACCTGCCCGCCCATCGGGTCCATCGCCATGAACTGGCCGGGGAAGATCTGGCCGGTCCCGGCCTCGATCTCCTTGACGCGGATCACGTAGGCGTTGGCGTCGAGCTGGACGTTGTCGAGGATGCGCACCGAGGGCATCACGAAGCCGAGTTCGGCGGCGAGCTGACGGCGCAGGGCCTTGATCTGGTCGGTGAGCCGGTCCTGCCCCTCCTGGCCGTTGACCAGCGCGAGCAGCGCGTAGCCCATCTCGAGCTTGAGGTCGTCGAGCTTGAGGAGGTCGGTGACGGTCTCCTCCTTGGCGGCCGCGCCCCCGGCCGCCGCCGGCGCCTCCGCGTCGGGATCGGCGGGCCTCGGCATCTTGCCGACGCGGTAGGCGAGGTAGCCGGCGCCGGCGCCGAGCGCCAGGAACGGCAGCATCGGGATGCCGGGCAGGAGCGCGATCAGCAGCATCACCGCCGCCGACATGCCGAGCGCCTTGGGGTAGTTCGCGATCTGGCGTCCGAGGGCCCGGTCGGCGGCCCCGCGCACGCCGGCCTTCGACACGAGCAGGCCGGCGGCGGTCGAGACGATCAGGGCCGGAACCTGGCTGACCAGCCCGTCGCCGACGGTGAGCAGGGTGTAGGTCCGGGCGGCGTCGCCGAAGCCCATGCCCTGCTGCGCCGTGCCGATGATGATGCCGCCCACGACGTTGATGCCCGTGATGAGCAGGGCCGCCACCGCGTCGCCGCGGACGAATTTCGAGGCGCCGTCCATGGCGCCGAAGAACGCGCTCTCCTCCTCCAGCGCCTGCCTTCGGGCCCGGGCGGCCTTCTCGTCGATGAGGCCGGCGGAGAGATCGGCGTCGATCGCCATCTGCTTGCCGGGCATCGCGTCGAGGCTGAACCGCGCCGCGACCTCGGCGATGCGGCCCGAGCCCTTGGTGATGACGACGAAGTTCACGATCAGCAGGATCGCGAACACCACGACCCCGATCAGGAAGTTGCCGCCCATCACGAAGCGGCCGAACGCCTCGATGACGTGGCCGGCCGCCGCCGTGCCCTCGTGGCCGTGCGCGAGGATCAAGCGGGTCGAGGCGAGGTTCAACGCCAGCCGCAGCATCGTGGTGATGAGCAGCACCGTCGGGAAGACCGTGAACTCGAGCGGGTTCTCGATGAACAGCCCGGTCATCAGGATCAGGACCGACAGGATGATCGAGACCGCGAGCAGCAGGTCGAGCAGCAGGGCGGGCAGCGGGAAGATCAGCACCACCAGGATGCTCATCACCGCGATCGCGAGAATCAGGTCGGTGCGGCGCAGCATGACGCCGAGGTCGCCGCGCGTCGGCAGGCTCAAGCCGCGCAGGAATCCCGGCGCCGCCCCCGTCGCTTCGCTCATTCCCCGCACGCCTCCACGCCGACCCGGCAGAATTTGCCCAGGACAGGGTTAGCGGACGGTTAACAGGGCCGGCTTTCCGACCGCCTCGCTTTCGCGGTGCAGCACAGGCCGAGCTTAGGGTCGATGTCGCTGCCCTGGAGAAGCAATGATCGTTCCAGGCGACCGCGAAATTTCCAGATAAAAAGCAGAACAATTCCGGGAACCGCTACGCTGGATCACGATCAACCGGCGGCAGTCGCCGGACAATACGTCGATCCCGCTGACGCAAGCGGAACAAACCGCATGGCTTCCCGATTGAGACGGCATCCAGCAGTCAACCCTACGAGGCGTCCATGCGCACCTCCCTCATCGCCCTCGCGGCCCTGTCGATGCTCGGCACCGGGATCGCCCAGGCCCAGACCACGGTCACCGGGGATCCGGCCCGCGACGCCAAGCCCAGCACCCGGTCGCAGGGGCAGGAAGCGGTGACCCGGCCGAACACCGACACGGTCGACCGCAACAACCCGGCCACCACCGGCGCGGTGACGAACGCCAAGCTGGAGCCCGGCGCCAACAGCTTCACCGAGGGACAGGCCCGCAGCCGCCTCGAACAGAGCGGCTTCACCGACGTCAAGGAGCTGAAGAAGGACGATCAGGGCATCTGGCGCGGGCAGGCGATGCATGCCGGCAAGTCGGTGATGGTCGGTCTCGACTTCAAGGGCAACGTCAACGCCGGCCAGTGATCGGCTGAGCCCCTCGTTCCCGTCCTTCCCGCATTCGCACAAGGAGCGCCCCATGGCGACCCGCACTCTCTCGGCCCTGTACGATTCCTACGACGACGCCGCCGCCGCGGTGCGCAAGGTGGAGGCGGCCGGCGTGCCGCATTCCGACATCAGCCTCGTCGCCCAGAACGAGGGTGACCGCTATTCCAGCCATGTCGGGACCGGGCATGTGGGCTCCGGGCATACCGGCGAGACCGCCGAGAAGGCCGGTGACGGCGCCGGCGCCGGCGCGACGATCGGGACCGTGCTCGGCGGCGGCGCCGGGCTTCTGACCGGCCTCGGCCTGCTCGCCATCCCGGGCGTCGGCCCGGTGGTCGCCGCCGGCTGGCTCGTCGCGACTGCGACCGGCGCCGGCCTCGGCGCGGCGGCGGGCGGCCTCGCCGGCTCGCTCACCGGCGCCGGCCTGAGCGAGGAGGAGGCCCACGGCTACGCCGAGGGCCTGCGCCGCGGCGGCACCCTGGTGACGGTGCGGGCCGACGACGCCCGGGCCGATCAGGTGATGGGCATCCTCAAGGAGCACGGCTCGATCGACATGGACGAGCGCGCCCGCGGCTGGCGCAGCGAGGGCTGGACCGGCCGCAGCGGCGAGACCGGGTCGCTGAGCAACCCCGCCCCGGTCGCCGGCGGCGAGGTCGGCAACACCGCGATCGGTGCCGCCGGCTCGACCACGACCGGCCTCAATACGGGCGCCGGCGGGATGCCGTTCGCGGCCGGCGCCCCGCCCGCCGCCCAGGCGATCGACCGGGCCGCCGAACGCGACCTGCCCGGCACCACCCGCGAGCGTCAGGTCGGCATCGAGGACGAACTGCCCCCGGCCCGCCGGTCGGAGAAGACCACGATCCCGCTCTGAGCGGACGATCTGAGCGACAGCGAGCCCCTGGGCTCGCGGCGGGGGCTTTCGGGCCCCCGTCTCCGTTTTCACCCGTAGGCCGCGATCGCCCGCGCCTGACCCGGCTCGGCCACCGCGATGCCGGCGCCGACATACTCGTTGAGCTTGTTGCGCAGGGTGCGAATCGAGATGCCCAAAATCTTCGCCGCGTGGGTGCGGTTGCCGAGGCAGTGGTCGAGGGTGTCGAGGATCAGGTCGCGCTCGACCTCCGCCACGGTGCGCCCGACGAGGCCGCGGGTGACCGCCTCGGCGGCCTGCGAGGCGCGGCTCGCCGGGCTCGCGGCCTCGAGCGCGTCACCCTCCGGCGACAGGATCGCGTCGGGCCCGATCTCGGCGCCGACCGCGAGCAGCACCGCCCGGTGCAGGGTGTTCTCCAGTTCGCGCACGTTGCCGCGCCACGGGCTTCCCGTCACCAGCCGGCGCGCCTCGGCCGAGAGCGGCCGGGCCGGCAGGCCGTTCAGCTCGGCGTACTTGCGGGCGAAGTGGCCGGCGAGTTCGAGGATGTCGGCCGGGCGCTCGCGCAGGGGCGGCAGGCGCAGGTGGACGACGTTGAGGCGGTAGAGCAGGTCCTCGCGGAAGGTCCCCTTGCGCACCTCCTCGGCGAGGTTGCGGTTCGAGGTCGCCAGAACCCGCAGGTCAACCTTCACCGGCTGTCCGCCGCCGACCCGGTCGATCACCCGCTCCTGGAGCGCCCGCAGGAGCTTCGCCTGCAGCCGCACGTCCATCTCGGAGATCTCGTCGAGGAGGAGCGTGCCGCCGCTCGCCTCCTCGAACCGGCCGATGCGCCGGGCGACCGCGCCGGTGAACGCCCCCTTCTCGTGGCCGAACAGCTCGGATTCGAGCAGGGCGTCGGGGATCGCCGCGCAGTTGACGCTCACGAACGGCTTGCGGGCCCGGTTGGAGCGGGCGTGGAGGTGGCGCGCCAGCACCTCCTTGCCGGTGCCGCTCTCGCCGGAGATCAGCACCGAGGCGTCGGAGCGCGCGACCTGCTCGGCGAGCCTGACCACCCGCTCCATCGCCGGGTCGCGCCAGACGAAGGCGCGGGCATCGGCCGAGACCGCCTCCAGCACCGCGGCGATCAGCTCGGGATCGGGCGGCAGCGGGATGTATTCCTTGGCGCCGGCCTGGATCGCCGCCACCGCGGCGCGGGCGTCGGTGCCGGTGCCGCAGGCGACGACGGGGGTGCGGATGCGCTCCTCGGCGAGTGCCGACACCACGCCGCCGACCGACAGCGCCACGTCCACCATCAGCAGGTCGGCGCCCTTGGCGCGCAGCACCGCGAGCCCCTGCTCGACGCTGTCGGCCTGGGTGACGGCGGCGCCCCGGCTCATGGCGATCCGGGAGGCGGTGACGAGTTCGCCGTTGAGGCGTCCGAGGATCAACAGCCGCATGGCGGGCACTCCGTGAACGTGAGGGGAGGGGCGGGAGAGGCCCCTCAGCAGGGCAATCGCTTCAGCGATTGTTCTGCGGTCGCCCGCAGGGCGACGCTCGATGGCGGGCGCGGTGCGCTTTGCGCCCGAAGAGCGCCCCGTGGAGCGAGTTCGAGGGGACGAATGTCCGCTCGAACGCGTAAGCGGAGCGAAAGCCAAGTGAGCGGACGCGAACGCCGGCGTCTGAGGCCAAGCAAGAAACCAGGGCAATCGCTCCGAAGCGATGGCCCTGGGCCCCTCAGCCGTCGGCCTTGACGATCTCGGTCATGGTCACGCCGAGGCGCTCCTCGACCAGCACCACCTCGCCGCGGGCGACGAGGCGGTTGTTGACGAAGATGTCGATCGCCTCGCCGACCTTGCGGTCGAGTTCCAGCACCGCGCCGGGGGCGAGGCGCAGCAATTCGCCGATCGGCATCCGGGAGGCGCCGAGCACCGCCGAGACCATCACCGGCACGTCGAAGACCTGTTCGAGGTCGGACGCGCTCTTGGGCTGGGCCGGGCCGTCGCGCATCGAGGCGGGGCCGCCGGTGTCGAAGGCGAGGTCGCCCTCGCTCAGTTGCGGCAGGCCGAGTTCGTCGTCGGGGCTCATCGCGGTTCCTCGGATGTTGGGTTGAGGGCGGCGAGCACGGCGGCCTCGATCGCGGCGCGGTCGCGCACGACGCCGCCATCGGCCCATTCCATGCGGGCGTCGCCCGGCGGCAGGTCGGGATCGCCGAGCACGATCAGGCGGCCGTCGTAGCCGCGCTCGCGGGCGAGGCGGGCCACCGCCGCCTCGGTCTCCTCGACCAGCGCGTCGTTCACCCGCACCGCGAGGTGGGGCACGCCGCGCAGGTGCTGGAGCGCCGCCCGGGCGGCCTCGGAGATCGCCGCGACCGGGTGGGCGTCGAGGGCGTCGCCGGCGAGCTTGCGGGCGAGCGCGACCGCGAAGTCGAGGGCCTGGGCCTCGCGCGCCGCGTCGCGCTCGTCGGCCCCGGCGATCATCCCGGCGGCGGCGGCGGCGAGGCGGTTGAGGGCGTCGGCGAGGCGGGCCTGGACCTGGGCCTCGGCCTGGGCCCGGCCCTCGCGCTGGCCGAGGGCGAAGGCGGCGGCCTCCGCCTCCTCGCGCAGCCGCGCCTCGGCGTTCGTGCGCGCCTCGGCCTCCGCGCGGAGGGCGGCCGCGACGGCCTCGGCCTCCTCGCGGGCGCGGGCCGCGACGCTGCCGCCGGGCACCCGGAAGTCGTTGTCGAACAGGAAGCGCTGGGCCTTGGCCATGGGTTCGGACCGGATCGGGGGCGGCGGACGGTCAGTAGACCAGTTCTTCCTCGGCGCTGTTCTTGGCGATCATGATCTCGCCCTTCTCGGCGAGGTCCTTGGCGAGGTCGGTCATGCGGGCCTGGGCCTCGTCGGCCTCCTTGAGGCGGATCGGGCCGAGGGACGCCATCTCGTCCTGGAGGAGCTTCGCCGCCCGGGTCGACATGTTGCCGAAGAAGAAGGTGCGTACCGGCTCGGACGCCCCCTTGAGCGCCCGGCCCAGGGTGTCGCGGTCGACGTTGCGCATCAGCGTCTGGACGCTGCCGGCGTCGAGCTTCATCAGGTCCTCGAAGGTGAACATGAGCTGGCGGATCTTCTTGGCGGCGCCGCGGTTGCTCTGGTCGAGGGCGGCGAGGAACCGGGTCTCGGTCTGGCGGTCGAAGGCGTTGAACACGTCGGCCATCAGCTCGTGGGCGTCGCGCCGGGTCGTCTGCGCGATGGTCGAGACGAACTCGACCCGCAGGGTCTCCTCGATGTGGCGCAGGGCCTCCTTCTGCACCGTCTCCATCCGCAGCATCCGGTTGAGCACGTCGATGGCGAACTCCTCCGGCAGGATGGTGAGCACCCGGGCGGCGTAGTCCGAGCGCACCCGCGACAGGATCACCGCGACGGTCTGCGGGTACTCGTTGCGCAGGAACGAGGCGAGGATCTCGGGGTCGATCTGGGTCAGGCTGCCCCAGACCCGGCGGCCGTTGGCGCCCTTGATCTCGGCCATGATCACCGAGACCTGCTCGGGCGGAAAAATCTTGAGCAGCAGCGATTCGGTGCGCTCGAAGCTCGACGAGATGCCGCCGGACGACGACAGCCGCGACACGAAGTCGACGATCAGCCGCTCGACCGTCGCCGCCTCCAGGGCGCCGAGCTGCACCATCGCGTGCGAGACCTTCTTGACCTCGTCGTCGTCGAGCATGCGCCAGATCGGCGCACCCTCCTCCTCGCCGAGCAGCAGCAGGAGCGCCGCGGCCCGCTGGGCGCCGGACATCTCCTGGAAGCCCTTGTTGCTCATCAGGGCCGCGGTCTCCGCGGCGGGCAGGGCGCTCGATGCCATGGCTCGCTCGTCAGTCCGGAATGATGCCGAGGACGTTCATCGGTCGTGGATCCAGCTGCGCAGCACCTCGGCGGTCTCGGCCGGGCTGGCGCGCACCATGTCGACCACCCGCTCGATGGTCTCGGCCTGGATCTGGCCGTTGATCTTGGCGTATTCGATCATCCGCGCCGCCGGGCCGGGCGTGACCTCGAGGGCGGCCGGCTCGGCGGCGGCCTCGCCCTCCGGTGCGGGCAGCCCGGCCGCCCCGGCGACCGCCAGGGCCGGGGCGCCGCCGCTCATCAGCCGGCGCAGGAGCGGGCGCACGACCGTCAGCAGCACCACGAGGGTGAGGAGCGACAGGACGGCGAGCTCGACGAAGCGCATCAGCTCGGCCCGGGTCGGGGTGCGGAACACGTCGAGGAGGCTCTCCTCCTTCACCTCGGGCGCCGGCACCGGCCCCTCGGCGAGGCGCAGGTTGACCACCTCGACCTGATCGCCGCGGGCCTTGTCGTAGCCGATCGCGGTGCGGACCAGGGCGGCGATGCGGTCGAGTTCCTCCTGCGGGCGCGGGGCGTAGGCGAGCCGGCCATCCGGCCCGGGGGCGTAGACGCCGTCGACCAGCACCGCGACCGACAGGCGCCGGATCCGGCCGCCCTCCTGCACCTCGGTGCGGGTGACGCGGGAGATCTCGTAGTTCGTCGTCTCCTCGTTCTTGCTCGACGCGTCGCGGGTGGTGTTGGCGTCCTTCGGCTGGGTGGCGCCCGGCAGTTCGTTGCCGACGCTGACGCCGGTCTCGCCGGGCCCCTGCGTCTGCTGGTTTTCGGTGCGGGTCTGGGTCGAGCGCACCACCCGGCTGTCGGGATCGAAGGTCTCGGACCGGCTCTCGACCCGGTTGGCGTCGAGGTCGGCATTGACCTGGATCCGGGCGCGGCCGGCGCCAACGATTCCCGCGACGATCTCCTCGACCTGGGTCCGCAGCCGCCGCTCCAGGCCGGTCTGGCGCTCCTCCAGGCCGACGAGCGCCGCGCCGTCCTCGCCGCGGGCGCCGTCGGCGAGAAGCCGGCCGCGCTCGTCGACGATCGAGATCCGGTCGGGCTTGAGCCCCTCGACGGCGGCGGCGGCGAGGTGGCGGATCGCCCGCACCTGCCCGGCATCGAGCTCGCCCGCGAGCTTGAGCACGATCGCGGCGCTCGGCGCCTCGCGGTCGCGGGCGAACAGCCGCTTCTCCGGCAGGACGAGGTGGACCCGCGCCGCCTGGACCCGGCCGATCGCCCGGATCGAGCGGGCGAGCTCGCCCTCCAGCGCCCGCAGGTGGTTGACGTTCTGGACGAAGTTGGTGGTTGAAAACGCGTCGCCCTTGTCGAAGATCTCGTAGCCGACGCCGCCGGCGCTCGGCAGGCCCTTGGCGGCGAGGTCCATGCGCAGGCGGGCGAGGTCGGCGCGCGGCGCCAGGATTGTCTGCCCGACGTCGCCGCGGGTCTCGTAGCGGACGCCGTGGGTCTCGAGGTCGCGCACCACCGCGCCGGCATCCTGCACCGACAGGTCGGTGTAGAGCACGCCCATCTCGGGCTGCGACACCCGCAGGATCACGAAGGCGAAGAAGCCCACGAGGGCGAGCGTCACCGCCCCCATCGCGGCGAGCCGGGCCGGGCCCAGCTTCTCCACCAGTTCGAGAACCGCCTTCACGACCCGACGCACCCGTTACGGCGGGCCGGAGCGGCCCGTGGGCAAAAACTGCCGGGTCCATGGTTATCGGGCGGTTAACGCCGGCGGCCGGAGTGCCGCCGGCGGTCGATTTGGGCCGGGGACCGGTTTGGGCTAAGCCCGGGCATCGGCACCCGGCTTGCGCTCCCGGCGGGGAATCCTTCCAGGTGTTCCGGGCAGCCTCCGGGGTGCCCCAAGACGAGACGGAAACACGGCCTTGCGCAAATATTTCGGGACCGACGGCATCCGGGGACGGGCCAACGGCGTCATCACGCCGGAACTGGCGCTGAAGGTGGGTCAGGCCGCCGGCCTGATCTTCCAGCGCGGCGACCACCGCCACCGGGTGGTGATCGGCAAGGACACGAGACTGTCGGGCTACATGATCGAGACGGCGCTCGTCGCCGGCTTCACCTCGGTCGGGATGGACGTTCTGCTGCTCGGGCCGATGCCGACGCCGGCGGTCGCGATGCTGACCCGCTCGATGCGGGCCGATCTCGGCGTGATGATCTCGGCCTCGCACAACCCGTTCGAGGACAACGGCATCAAGCTGTTCGGCCCCGACGGGTTCAAGCTCTCCGACGAGGTCGAGCGCGAGATCGAGGCGCTGGTCGACTCGACCTTGCACAAGCGCCTCGCCGGGGCGGGGGACCTCGGCCGGGCCAAGCGGATCGAGAGCGTGCACGCCCGCTACATCGAGTTCGCCAAGCGCACGCTGCCGCGGGCGATCACCCTCGACGGGCTGCGGGTGGTGGTGGACTGCGCCAACGGCGCCGCCTACCGGGTCGCGCCCGAGACGCTGTGGGAACTCGGGGCCGAGGTCATCGCCATCGGCACCGACCCGGACGGGTTCAACATCAACCGCGACGTCGGCTCGACGGCGCCCGAGGCGCTGGTGCGCAAGGTGCGCGAATTGCGCGCCGACATCGGCATCGCGCTCGACGGCGACGCCGACCGGGTGCTCGTCGTCGACGAGAAGGGCCAGCGGGTCGACGGCGACCAGCTCATGGGCGTGGTCGCCCGCTCGTGGAAGGAGGACGAGCGCCTGACCCGGCCGGGCATCGTCGCGACCATCATGTCGAATCTCGGCCTCGAGCGCTATCTCGGCGGGCTCGGCCTCGGCATGGTGCGGACCGCGGTCGGCGACCGCTACGTGCTCGAGCACATGCGCGAGAACGGCTACAACCTCGGCGGCGAGCAGTCGGGCCACATCATCATGTCGGACTACGCCACCACCGGCGACGGCCTCGTGGCGGCGCTCCAGCTCCTCTCGGTGGTGCAGCGCCAGCAGCGGCCGGTGAGCGAGGTCTGCCACTGCTTCGACCCGCTGCCGCAGGTGCTCAAGAACGTCCGCTACGGTTCCGGCGAGCCCCTGCGCCAGGACGCGGTCGTCACCGCGATCGAGGGCGCGCGCCAGCGTCTCGGCACGGCCGGCCGCCTCGTCATCCGCCCCTCGGGAACCGAGCCGGTGATCCGGGTGATGGCCGAGGGCGACAACCACGACCTCGTCGTGGCGGTGGTCGACGACGTGGTCGAGGCGCTCCGCAAGGTCGCGGCCTGACTCTCCGGCGGCGGGCGGCGACCGTGTCCGGTCGCCGCCAGTCGTCATCCTTCGTCAACGATACCGCTTAACGTTAAGCGTCGATTTACCCTTCGGGCCAATAGTCCAGACGTCATCCCGACCGGGTCGCCGTCCGCGTCCCCCTTCAGGAAATCGTCATGGGCCGCAGCACGCCACTCGCGTCGGCACGCATTCTCACGCTCGCCGCGGGTCTCCTGGTTCCGGGCCTCGCCGCCGCGGCCGACCTCCTCCCGCCGCCGCCCCTGCCGTTGCCGCCCCCGCCGCCGGCCGCGGACTTCGCCGGCGGCTGGTACCTGCGGGGCGACGTCGGCGTCGGCGTGCTCGACCTGCGCAGGACCGTCGCGGTCGACGTCTCGCATCCGCCGCTGCCCTACAAGTACGCGGTCCACCAGGACCGGGTCGGCGATCAGGTCTTCGCCGGCGTCGGCGTCGGCTACCAGGTCAACCCGTGGCTGCGCTTCGACGCCACCGGCGAGTACCGCACCAAGACCGAGTGGAACTTCCTCGCCGAGGACAAGACAGGCGGCAACACCGGCGGCTACAACCTCACCAAGGGCCAGTTCGCCTCGGTGGTCGGCCTCGTCAACGGCTACGTCGAGTTCCCGACCAAGTTCGGCCTGATCCCGTTCATCGGCGCCGGCGTGGGCTTTGCGCACCACATGTTCGGCAGCGTCATCGATACCGGCTACGGCGCCTATGCCGGCGGGATCGGCGGCGGTCCCGCCAAGGACAAGACGAACTTCGCCTGGGCCGCCCATGCCGGCCTCGGCTACGCGGTGACGCCGAACCTGCGGCTCGAACTCGCCTACCGCTACCTCAACATGGGCGACGCCGAGACCGGCATGGTCTCGTGCCTGCCGGGCTGCCCGACCAAGACGGTCTACAAGGTCCGCGAACTCGACGCCCACGACATCAAGCTCGGCATGCGCTGGCTGTTCGGCGCGCCGGTCGTCGCGGCCTACGAGCCGCCGCCGCTGATGCCGGCCCCGCTGATCCGCAAGTACTGAGCGTCCGGCGCCCGGCGGCGCCGGCCCCCTTCGTCCCGTACAGCCAGCGCCCGGCGAGCCCGGGCCAGGAAGAGCGTCCCCATGGCCCGGTTCCGTCTCAGCCTCACGGCCGCCCTCATCGGTTGGAGCCTCGCCGCCGCGCCGGGCTCCGCCGCCGACCTGCTGCCCCTGCCGCCGCCGCCGCCGCTGCCGGCGCCCGAGCCGGTCGAGATCGGCACCGGCTGGTACCTGCGCGGCGACTTCACGGCCAGCGACTTCCTGAAGCCGAAGGACGACACGCTGCCGGGCACGCCCGGCGCGCCGCTCACCGGCTTCCGGCTCAGCTCCACCGAGGGCTTCGGCGGCGGCATCGGCTACCGGTTCAACTCGTTCCTGCGCGCCGACGTCACCGCCGACACCCGCAGCCGCAGCCGGTTCCGCGACTACAGCTCGCGGACCAACTTCACCGAGGGCTACAACACCGAGGCCGGCAAGCTCGACGTGACGACGGCCCTGTTCAACGTCTACGCCGATCTCGGCACGTGGTGGGGCCTCACGCCCTATGTCGGCGCCGGTGTCGGCGTTGCCTGGAAGCGGTTCCACGACAACTGGACCGGCACGACCTGCCTGACCGCCGAATGCGGCAGCGGCGCGCCGAACTACGCCATCGGCTTCCAGGGCTTCGACACCCGCGCCAACCACTCCTCGACGAGCCTCGCCTGGGCGGCGATGGCCGGCCTGTCCTACGAGCTCGGCGCCGGGCTGAGCCTGGACGCGAGCTACCGCTACCTCGAAGTCGGCAAGGCGCGCACCGGCTTCGACGTCTACCAGCAGAACACCCGCATCAAGGACATCCGGGCCAACGAGTTCCGCATCGGCCTGCGCTGGGCGTTCGGCCCGCTGCCCTTCGGCGGGTTCGGCGGCGATCCCGGCATCTACTGAGCCCGGATCGCGAGGCGGGGAGTCGGGTCCGGCGCGTCGGCGACGCGCCGGACCCGCTCGCGTTCGCGAGCGGGATTGCTGGGTGGCGCCGGGCGATCCCGGAGCCTCTCCCGCCGCGCGCCGGGGCCCCGACGGGATCGGCCCGGATCCAGGGCAATCGCTCCAGCGATTGTCCTGCGGTCGCCCGCAGGGCGACGCTGCATGGCGGGCGCGAAGAGCGCCCCGCGGAGCGGGTTCAGGCGGACGAATGTCCGCCTGAACGCAGAGCGGCGCGAAAGCCAAAGTCACGGATGTGACTGCCGGCGCCTGAGGCCAAACTAGAAACCAGGGCAATCGCTCTGAAGCGATTCCCCTGGCCCGGATCGCCGCGGCGGCTCCCGGAGGGGCGGACCGTCGACGGATCGACGTTCGATCAAGCGGCGGCCGGCACCGGCTCGCGCGCCGTGCGGCGGACCATCAGCGACATCACGGCGGCGAGCAGCGCGGTCACGCCGGCGAGCACGAAGGCTTCGAGGTAGCGGCCCTCGATCGTGCGCGACAGGCCGGCGCCGAACGCCGCGGTCGCGGCCCCGAGCTGATGGCCGGCGGCGATCCAGCCGAACACGATCGGCGCGTCGCGCTCGCCGAACACCTCGTTGGCGAGCCGCACCGTCGGCGGCACCGTGGCGATCCAGTCGAGGCCGTAGAACACCGCGAAGATCGTCAGGCTGTAGAACGAGAAGTCGGTGAAGGGCAGCACCATCAGCGACAGGCCGCGCAGGGCGTAATAGACGAACAGGAGCTTGCGCGGGTCGTAGCGGTCGGTGAGCCAGCCCGAGCCGGTGGTGCCGACGAGGTCGAACAGGCCCATCAGCGCCAGCACCCCGGCCGCCCGCACCTCCGGGATGCCCATGTCGACGCAGAACGAGATCATGTGGGTGCCCACCAGCCCGTTGGTGGTCAGCCCGCAGATGAAGAACGCGCCGAACAGCAGCCAGAAATCGCCCTTGCGGCTCGCCCGCACCAGCCCGTCGATGGCGGCGCGGAACGGGTTGGCGCGCCGGGGCGGCTCGGCGACGGTGCCGGGCGGCGCGCCGTAGGGCACGAGGCCGATGTCGGACGGGCGCTCCGGCAGCAGCCAGGCGACGAGGGGGATCAGCGCCGCCATCACGCAGGCGACCGTGAGCACCACCGGCTTCCAGCCGCCGGCCTGCGCGATCGCCGCGAGGCCGGGCAGGAACACCAGCGTTCCGGTGGCGGTGCTGGCGGTGAGCAGCCCCATGAACAGGCCCCGCCGCACCGCGAACCAGCGGTTGACCACGGTGGCGCCGAGCACGATGGCGACGCAGCCGCTGCCGAGGCCCGACAGCACGCCCCAGGTGGCCACCAGGTGCCACGGCTCGCTCATGAAGGCGGACAGCGCCGTCGAGCCGGCCATCAGCGCGATGGCGCAGAGCAGGGTGCGGCGGATGCCGAAGCTCTGCATCACCGCGGCGGCGAACGGCCCGACGAGCCCGTACAGGAAGATGCCGAGCCCGGCCGCGAACGAGATCGTGCCGCGGTCCCAGCCGAAGGACTGCTCCAGCGGCAGGATCAATACCCCCGGCGTCGCCCGCAGGCCCGCCGCCGCAAGGAGCGCCAGGAAGATCACGCCGACCACCACGAAGGCGTAGTTCTGGCCGAACGGGCGGCGGGACGGTGCCGTCCCGCCGGTCGTCGTGGCTTGCGTCATGGTGGAAGGGCTCCGGCGAATCGTGCTAGGATGTTACGTACCGGTCAGTAACATCGTCAAGGACCACGATGGCGGACGAGGCCAATGTCGATCCGGGCTCCTTCGGCGCGGCCAGGGATGCCGCCGAGCCGGGCCGGCGCCGGGCCGAGACCGCCCCGCGGGCCGGCGAGCGGGTGCGCGCGGCGGCGCGCGAACTGTTCTACCGCCGCGGCATCCGGGCGGTCGGCGTCGACGAGATCGTCGCCAAGGCCGGGGTGACCAAGCCGAGCCTGTATCGCGGCTTCGCCTCGAAGGACGCTCTCGCGGTCGCCTGCCTGGAGGATTTCGACGCCGCCTTCCACGCCCGGCTCGATGCGGGCCTGGCCGCCCATCCGGGCGACCTACGGGCCGGGCTGCTGGCCTTCCTGACCGGCCTCGGCGAGCGCACGGCGCGGCCGGACTACCGCGGCTGCGGCCTCAGCAACGCGCTGGTCGAGCATCCCGAGCCCGACCATCCGGCCCGGCTGACCGCGCTCGCCCACAAGCGCGGCGTGCGCGCCCGCCTGACCGGGATCAGCGCCGGGCTCGGCGCGCGCGATCCCGAGGCGCTCGGCGACGGCCTGCTGCTGCTGATCGAGGGCACCTTCACCAGCGGCCAGATCTTCGGCGCCGGCGGACCGGCGCGCGCGCTCGCCGCCGCCGCCTCGGCGCTGATCGCCGCCGCGACCGCTCCCGGCCCGGCGGTCGGGGACGGCTGACGCAGGGGCATCAGGGGCTTGTGAATTCAGGCCATTTCGCGCCAGGGTCTTGATTTCGTCGCGTTCCTCTGTCGAGTGGCGCGGAGCAGCCTGAAGTCTGGAGTCTCAGCGTATGACCGTCGTGCGGCGCTTCCTCGTTGCACCTGCCCTGGTTCGGCTGATCCGCAAGGAGCGCGGGGCGGTTCGCATCACCGAGGGCTATTTCCCGCCCCAGGCCGGGCGCACCTCCTTCGTTCGGGTCGAGGGGTCGCAGTGCCACCTCGTCCTGGTCACCGGCGAGCCCGGCAGCCCGGCCACCGAGGAGCGCACCGAGGTGCCGCGCGCCCACGGCGACGCGCTGCTCGACGTCTGCGCCGGCAAGGCGGCCTACGACCGCATCGCGCTCGGACTCCAGAACGGCCGCGAGGCCCAGATCGACCGCTACGTCGCCCCCGGCGCCGTCGACGTCGTGACGGTGAGCTTCGGCGAGGCGAACGAGGCCGGCGACTTCGCCGTGCCGCCGTGGTTCGGGCCCGAGGTGACCGAGGATGCCGCCTACGAGGGCCGCTCCCTCGCGCTCCAGGGCGTGCCGGCCTCAGCGACGATCGAGATCGGCAATGCCGGCCTCGACGCGGTGCTCGACCTGCTCGAACCCCGCTACGGCCTCGGCCGCTACACCGCCCCGGCGCCGCGGGCCGAGGAGGCCGGCAAGGCCGGCGCGATGCGCCGCCTCGCGGTCAACCCCGCCGCCCCGCCGGCGCCCGCCCCGGCCCCCGAGCCTGCCCCGGCACCGGAGCCCGACGGCGGCGAGGCGCGGATCGACGACGTGATCGAGAGCCTGTCGAAGGCGCTCGGCCAGGCGGGACCCGCCGACCCCGCCCGGGACGACAACGCCGCCGCCTTCGAGCGCTGGACCGTCCGCCCCCGCCGCACCCAGCCGACCTGAGCGCCGGCCCGTCCGGGGTTGCGCCCCGGCCGCGATCACCCGAACGCCGCCCCGTCCCGGCGGGGCGGCGGCACCGCCCGATTTCGGTCATGACCTGAAGCCGGATCCGGCGAGACCTGAGCCGACGGGACCCGTCCGCCGGCGGCACCTGCCGCAGGAGCACCCGTCGTCGATTCCTGATGACGATTTTAATCCGACTCCTGTTGACGATTTTAATCCGACGCGGCAGGTCATGATCAGACCGAACGAAACGCCCGGCTCGTCCTGAATCCGGCGTCTCCGGGCTGGCGGCATCGCCGTGCCCGGACCGCCTCCCATCCCCCTGCTCCCTCGGCCCGACGCACGGGGGCGGGCCGATTTCGCTCGGTCGCAACGAACCGCAGAACGGCCGGGCCGCACCGCAGCCGCCGCCAGGGCCGCGCCCCTCGTCGGGAGAAACGCATGCAACACGCTGCCAGCCCCACCACGGCGCCGGCCCCCGCCGCCGCGCAGCCCTGGTACAAGGTCCTCTACATCCAGGTCCTCATCGCCATCGCTCTCGGCGTCCTGCTCGGCTACGTGGCGCCCGACACGGCCAAGTCGATGAAATGGATGGGCGACGCCTTCATCGCCCTCATCAAGATGATGATCGCGCCGATCATCTTCTGCACCATCGTGCACGGCATTGCGTCGATCGGCGACCTCAAGAAGGTCGGCCGCGTCGGCCTCAAGGCGCTGGTCTACTTCGAGGTGGTGTCGTCGCTGGCGCTGCTGATCGGCGTCATCGTCGGCGAGATCGTCCAGCCGGGCGCCGGCTTCGGCGCCGACCCGTCGAAGCTCGACGCCTCCGCGGTGGCCGGCTACGCCAGCAAGGCCAAGGCCGATTCGACCGTCGCGCACTTCATGGCGATCATCCCGAAGAGCTTCTTCGACGCGCTTGCCGGCGGCGACCTGCTCCAGGTGCTCCTCGTCGCGATCCTGACGGGCGTCGTCATCACCGGGCTCGGCGAGCGCGGCAAGCCGGCGGTCCACGCCATCGACGTCGCGGGCGAGATCTTCTTCCGCATCATCGGCATGATCGTGAAGCTCGCCCCCATCGGCGCCTTCGGGGCGATGGCCTTCACCATCGGCCAGTACGGCATCGGCAAGCTCGGCAACCTCGCCGGGCTGGTCGCGACCTTCTACATCACCAGCCTGCTGTTCGTCCTCGTGGTGCTCGGCGCGATCGCCCGGTTCTCCGGCTTCTCGATCATCAAGTTCCTGGCCTACATCAAGGATGAACTGCTGATCGTGCTCGGCACCTCGTCGTCCGAGACCGTGCTGCCGCACATGATGCAGAAGATGCGCCGGCTCGGCGCCTCGGACTCGGTCGTCGGCCTCGTGATCCCGACCGGCTACTCGTTCAACCTCGACGGCACCAACATCTACATGACGCTGGCGACGCTGTTCCTGGCCCAGGCGGTGGGCGCGGATCTCAGCTTCGGCCAGTACGCCACCATCATCCTGGTGGCGATGCTGACCTCGAAGGGCGCCTCGGGCGTCACCGGAGCCGGCTTCGTCACCCTGGCCGCGACCCTCGACGCGATCCCCGGCAACCCGGTCCCGGTCGCCGCGATGGCGCTGATCCTCGGCATCGACAAGTTCATGTCGGAGTGCCGGGCGCTCACCAACCTCATCGGCAACGGCGTCGCCACCGTGGTGGTCAGCCGCTGGGAGGGCGAGCTCGACCCGGTCAAGCTGCGCGAGGTGATGGCGCATCCCCTGGCGATCGGCACCGAGATCTCGGACGAGAAGCCGGTCCCGGCCTCGGTCGACGACAAGCCGGTCGCGGCCGCACGCTGATCCGATGGCCGGCGGACGTGCGGGGCTGCGCCTCGGCATCGATCTCGGCGGGACCAAGATCGCCGGGATCGCCCTCGATCCCGGCGGCGCGGTGCGGGCCGAATCCCGGATTCCGACGCCGCGCGGCGACTACGACGGGACGCTGCGCGCCATCGCGGGCCTCGTCGCGGCGCTCGAGGCGCAGGCCGGCGGCTCCGGGAGCGTCGGCCTCGGCATCCCGGGGGCGGTCTCGCCGGCGACCGGCCTCGTCAAGAACGCCAACTCGACCTGGCTGATCGGCCGGCCGTTCGGGGACGACCTCGAACGGGTGCTCGGCCGTCCGGTGCGGATCGAGAACGACGCCAACTGCCTCGCGGTCTCGGAGGCGGTCGACGGCGCCGGGGCGGGGGCCGGCCTCGTCTGGGCGGTGATCCTCGGCACCGGCGTCGGTTCCGGGATCGCGCTTCATGGCCGGGCGCTGCCGGGCCGCCACCGCATCGCCGGCGAGTGGGGCCACAACCCGCTGCCGCGCCCGCGCGCCGACGAGACGCCCGGCCCGGCCTGCTACTGCGGCCGCCGCGGCTGCCTCGAAACCTGGCTCTCCGGCCCCGGCCTCGCCGCCGACCACGCCCGCCGCACCGGCGCCGCCCTGACCGGCGAGGCGATCGTCGCGGCGATGCGGGCGGGCGACGGGGCGGCGCGCCGCAGCGTCGAGGACTGGCTCGACCGCCTCGGCCGGGGCATCGCCGCGGTGGTCAACCTGCTCGATCCCGACGCGATCGTGCTCGGCGGCGGGCTCTCGACCGTGGCGGAGATCTATCCGGCGCTGCCGGCCCGCGTCGCCCCGCACGTCTTCTCCGACGCCTTCGACACTCCGATCCGGCAGAGCCGCCACGGCGACGCCTCGGGCGTTCGCGGCGCGGCGTGGTTGTGGAAGGATGAGCCGGCCGGCGCGTGAGCGCGCCGGCCCGAGAGCCCTACCGGAGGCCCCCCGATGCACGTCGTGATGCTGGTCTATCCCGGCCTGACCCAGCTCGACCTCACCGGACCGTTCGAGGTCCTGGCCCGGGTGCCGGAGCTGAGCCTGCACCTCGTCGCCAGGACCCTCGATCCCGTCCGCGCCGGCGGCGGCCTGAGCCTGCTGCCGACCGCCGATTTCGCCGGCTGCCCGGCCGCCGACATCCTGTTCGTCCCCGGCGGGCCGGGTCAGATCGACCTGATGGAGGATGCCGAGACCCTCGCCTTCCTGCGGCTCCAGGCGGCGGGCGCCTCGCTCGTCGCCTCGGTCTGCACCGGCTCCCTGGTGCTGGCGGCGGCCGGGCTGCTCGCCGGGCACCGCGCCACCTGCCACTGGCTGTCCCTCGACCAGCTCGCGCATTTCGGCGTCGTGCCGGTGCGCGAGCGCGTCGTGGCCGACCGCGACCGCATCACCGGGGCGGGCGTGACCGCGGGCCTCGACCTCGCCCTCGCGGTGGTCGGGCGGCTGTTCGGCGACGAGCGGGCCCGCGCGGTGCAGCTCGCGATGGAGTACGACCCGGCCCCGCCCTACGCCTCCGGCTCGCCGGGGCGGGCCGATCCCGCCCTGGTCGAGGCGGTGCGCGCCAAGAGCGCGGCGTTCCAAGCCAAGCGCGACGCCGTCGCGCGCCGGGTCGCCGAGACGCTGCTGCGCGAGGAGCGGGCGAGCCGGCACGTCAGCGAGGTGGCGCGCTGATGGCCCGGCTGCGTTCGGATTTCTTCGTCGCCGCCCACCTGCGCCGCTGCGGCGTCGAGGGGGTGAGCGCGGTGCAGCGCCGCCGCGGCGCGCCGGAGGCGGGCGCGATCTTCGTCAAGGTCGACCGCCTCGACGGCCGCGCCGACCTCTACGGCCCGGCGCCCCAGGCGCTGTTCGACGCCGAGACCAGCGGCGAGCGCCGCTTCGAGGCGGTGATGCGCGAGGCGCTGCCGCCCGACGTCGAGGACCGCCTCGCCCGCGAGGTGCGGTTCGACCCGGACCTGTGGATCGTCGAGATCGACGACCGCGAGGGGCGTCACTTCCTCGACCTCGCGGGCGGGTAACCGGCTACGACGTCCGCCGGGTGCGCTCCGGCAGGGCAGGGCGCAGGACCGGCGCGGCCGGGCGCAGCCGCGGCGAGGCCGGGCCATGATAGGGCTGGTGCGCCTCGCCGCCTCGCCGCACGGGGTCCTGGCTGAGGCCCGAGTCGTGGCCGAGGATCGAGGCGACGAGGTCGCGGGCGGTGGCGGGCTCGGTCTCGCGAAACAGCCGGGCGAGGGCGAACACCGTCTGGACCGAGCGGCCGATCACGGGATCGAGCCGCAGGAAGACGTAGAACGCATCGTCCTCCGACACGTCGGCGGCCCGCAGCGCCAGGGCGAGCAGGTCGTGCCGCCCGGGCGACGACAGGTCGAAGCGCGCCCCCGGAATCCCGAGCGACTCGCCGAGCAGCGCGTCGAACCGCTCGCGCTCGCCCCGCCCCGCGAAGGCGGCGAGGGACGGGCCCGGGGCGCCGCGCGGCCGGGTCTGCGGCCGCAACGCCGCGGTCGCCGCCACCGCGGCGCGGATCGCCGCCCGCTGCTCCGGCGCCGCCTGCAGGTAGAGCGGGGCGAGGTCGCCCGCCGGCAGGTCGGCGCGGCCGCGCAGGCGCGCGACGCGGGCGGCCCGGGCG
>NZ_SACP01000129.1 GCF_004004555.2 Methylobacterium oryzihabitans | reverse complement strand
GTCGAAGCGGATCTTGAATGGCAGGCCTGCGTCCGTGTCACGCTCTGGGAATCCTAGAAATCCGACTGAGAAGTCGGAGCCTGCCGACAGCGTAAAAATTGTGTCATCGTTGTATTGGTATGTACCAACGCACTGATCCAGCCTGAAGGTCTGAAACAGTGCCCGGCGCTCATTCCGGCTGCCGGCAACTAGTTCAACGATATCGGCGTACTGGGCACCATGCTCTCTGTGAAACTCGTAACTGGTGTACGACACAAAACGCCTTGCCACAGTGATCGTTTCACCGTCCCCGGTTGGAAACTCCGGCAGCGGACTGCCCAATACACAACGCGTCGTCAGCCAGCCGGTAGGGCGTTGATGGACAAAATCCACAGCGTCGGTGTGGGCAGTGTCAAGCCGCCCCTCGTAATAATGCAGACAGAAGGCGTTCAGTTTTTCAGCGTCAAAAACAAAGTGTGTGCGCCAACCACGCAGGTCGTA
>NZ_SACP01000128.1 GCF_004004555.2 Methylobacterium oryzihabitans | reverse complement strand
CGTAAACGTCTTTGGGCGTCCATTGCGCGACCTGCCAAATACTTTTAGTTCTGGGGGCGGTGGCCCTTTCTGCCTCGCGTTCTGGTACCCTGTGGGCATTACCCTGGCCTGCACATCCGGGCACCGTAGAAGCGTTGCTGCTTGTGGGCCAGGCCGCACCAGGAAACGGAGCTTCGTCAATGGCCACTGACCGTGTGAGCCTGATTCATTTCGATAAATTGAGCATGAGCCCTGCCGCCGCCGATCGGTTCCAGAAAGCCCTCGATGCGCTGGCAGCGCTCAAGCTGCAGGACCGTTACGTGTACCTCATCGCTCCTTATCTGGGTGATATCGCTGACGCCTCTGACGCTGAGCAACTGGACACCGCCCTGGGCCAGTGCATTCGTGTGGTCGATGAATTGCTGGCTGCCAGGTCGGTCAGCAAAGCCAAGTCCGAAGAAGTACGCCAGGTGTTCCAGAGCGCTGCCGAACGTGCACGGGCAG
>NZ_SACP01000127.1 GCF_004004555.2 Methylobacterium oryzihabitans | reverse complement strand
CGGTGGAGGCCAATATCCGTTATGGCCGGCCCGATGCGACCCTGGCCGAAGTCGAAGCAGCGGCGCACGGTGCCCATGCCGACGAATTCATCCGGCAGCTACCGCAAGGCTACCAGACGCCCTTGGGCGAGGGTGGCATCGGCCTTTCTGGCGGGCAACGCCAGCGCCTGGCGATTGCCCGGGCGTTGCTGGTGGATGCACCGATCCTGCTGCTGGACGAGGCGACCAGCGCGCTGGACGCGGAATCCGAACGGCTGGTGCAAGAGGCGGTGGACGAGCTGGCCCGCACCCGCACCACGATCATCGTGGCGCATCGGCTGGCGCCGGTGAAAAACGATGGCCGCATCGTGGCGCAGGGCCGGCATGACGAGTTGGGGGCGCAGGGCGGGCTTTATGCGCGTCTGGCCCGGCTACAATTCACCGAAGGCTTTGCCGATGCCGGGGCCGCGGCGGCGGAATAGCCCGCCGCCATTCCGCCGCGCTG
>NZ_SACP01000126.1 GCF_004004555.2 Methylobacterium oryzihabitans | reverse complement strand
AAAGGCCGGTACAGGTAGCCCAACGCCCCCGATTTAGCCCGGCGACCCCGGGCAACCCTGGCAACACCGCAACAACCATCCGGCCCACAAGGCCGGCAATGACTAGAAAAAATGGGAGCTTCAACCTTGAGAGTATTCACCCTGACCGCACTGGCCTTATCCATCAGTGCCTTTTCCACCGTGGCCCAGGCCGATCCGCAAAGCCAGGCCTTCATCCCGCTCACCCTCAAAGCCAGCAGCGAGCAGGCGCAAGCCAGCGGCTTCATCGACGGCCAGAGCCTGTCCGGCACCACCCGCAACTGGTACGCCCGTGAACGCGCCGCACGCGCGCCGCTGTGGCGCTACTACAAGAGCGACGGCACCCGCCACCCCACCCACAGCCGGGAAAACTGGCTGCAAGGCACCATCCTCAACTACAGCTCCGGTTTCACCCAAGGCACCGTGGGCATCGCCGTCGAGGGGGCGCAGCAGGAGGGCGTCGGCGG
>NZ_SACP01000125.1 GCF_004004555.2 Methylobacterium oryzihabitans | reverse complement strand
ACAAGCAGTACAGCACGGTCTGGGGCCAACGCGCGACGCTGTTCTATTCGCCGACCTACGGCCCGGCGTACCTGTATGACTACCAAGGGCGCGGGCGCACCTACACCCTGACCTGGAGCATGGCTTACTAACCCTTCTCCAAGGCGTGCCCGGCCCTTGTAGGAGCGCATCAGGCGAACGCTGCGAGCAAATCCTCGGCAAACGCCTGTTGCGCTTCACCCGTCACCTGCGCCCGATGCCTGGCCAGGGTAAACGGCACCACAAAATCCAGCCCTGGGTTCAGCGCCCACAACAACCCCTCCGCCTCCCAGGCGTGGGCGCAATGGCAGGGCAGGTAGCCAATATGCCGCCCTGACAGAATGAACGTCAGCACGCTCTCGATCTGCTCCGCCACAGCCATGCTGTGCCGGCTCTGGAACGGCTCACCGCCTTTGAGAAACCGGTACGGATGGCGCACCTGGTCCATCTCCAGCAACCGCTCAAGT
>NZ_SACP01000124.1 GCF_004004555.2 Methylobacterium oryzihabitans | reverse complement strand
AATCGGCACGCTGACGCGGAACACCGTGCCTTTGCCCGGCCACGACCGCACTTCCAGCGGGTGCCCCAGCACCCGGCACAGGCCGTCGGCAATTGCCAGACCCAGGCCCAGGCCTTTCTCGGCGCGTGTCTGGTGACTGTCCAGGCGCTTGAACTCCTGGAAGATCACTTGCAGCTTGTCGTCGGCGATGCCCGGGCCACGGTCCCACACCTCCAGCCACAGGCGCTCGCCCTGGCGGCGCGCGCCCAGCAGGATCGGGCTCTTGCCGTAGCGCAGGGCATTGGTGAGGAAGTTCTGCAGTACCCGGCGCAACAGCTTCATGTCGCTGTCCACCCGCAGGCGGCTGCCACGCAGGCGGAACTCCAGGTTTTTCTCGGCCGCCAGCACCTTGAACTCGGCACCCAGCGTGTCGAACAGTTCGTTGAGGGCGAAGGGCTTGGCGTCTGGGGTGATCTTGCCGTTTTCCAGGCGCGAGATGTCCAGCAGG
>NZ_SACP01000123.1 GCF_004004555.2 Methylobacterium oryzihabitans | reverse complement strand
GTGCTGCATGACATTGCCGAAGCGGTGGGGATGCACGAGTCGACCATTTCGCGGGTTACCACGCAAAAGTACATGCACACACCGCGTGGCATCTACGAACTGAAATACTTTTTCTCCAGCCACGTCAGCACCTCCGAAGGCGGAGAATGCTCGTCCACGGCGATTCGCGCGATCATCAAGAAACTGGTTGCGGCTGAAAATCAGAAAAAGCCATTGAGTGACAGCAAGATCGCTGGTTTACTGGAGGCACAAGGCATCCAGGTAGCCCGTCGCACCGTCGCCAAGTACCGCGAGTCCCTCGGCATCGCACCGTCGAGCGAGCGCAAGCGACTGATGTAGCCCCTGAGATGAGCCACAGCGTTTGTGGGGCAGGTGCGAGACCTGCCTCTTTATGCACGGGCAACAAAGGAGAAGCTGTATGCAAGTCAATATCAGTGGACAGCATGTAGAAGTCACCCCACCGCTGCGTGATTATGTGGAGCAGAAGCTCAAAC
>NZ_SACP01000122.1 GCF_004004555.2 Methylobacterium oryzihabitans | reverse complement strand
CACCCCTGGACGCGCTTCAGCGCTGGCTGCCCAAGCTGGTGCTGGCCCCCAGCATGTTCATCGTCCTGGTGGGCTTCTACGGCTACATCCTCTGGACCTTCGTGCTGTCCTTCACCACCTCGACGTTCCTGCCCACCTACAAATGGGCCGGCCTTGCGCAATACGCGCGGCTGTTCGACAACGACCGCTGGTGGGTGGCAAGCAAGAACCTGCTGCTGTTCGGTGGCCTGTTCATCGCCATCAGCCTGGCCATCGGCGTGTTGCTGGCGGTGCTGCTTGACCAGCGCATCCGCCGTGAGGGCTTCATCCGCACCATTTACCTGTACCCCATGGCGTTGTCGATGATCGTTACCGGCACCGCCTGGAAGTGGCTGCTCAACCCCGGCATGGGCCTGGACAAGTTGTTGCGCGACTGGGGCTGGGAGGGCTTTCGCCTGGACTGGCTGATCGACCCCGACCGGGTAGTGTATTGCCTGGTGATCGCTGCCGTGTGGCAG
>NZ_SACP01000121.1 GCF_004004555.2 Methylobacterium oryzihabitans | reverse complement strand
TCCTTATTGCACATCCGTGGAGTAGGCATAGGCTGCGAAAGCTACCTGCGTCAGCTTCATTCCGGCTGCAGGCGACTGGTTCTTGAGCATAGTCGCAAACTGAAGGTTGATCTTTAGCATGACCGTTTTCATCGGGGCATCCTTGAAACTTCGAGTCCGTGCATCAAATGCCGATGCCCCTGCCGCAGCCACGGCAGGGGAACATTCGGGCTACTTTTTCAGGGCCTTGAATGAACTGACCATGTCCTTGGCCCAGCCATCGAGCACCGGCTTGACGTCATTCAAGGTCAGCTTCTGGGTGTCGTTCTCCAGCTCCTGACCCGCGCCTTTGCGTACCACCTGGGCCACTACCTCGTTGGAGTTTCCGTCAATGAATGCGGCCTCGGTGGCCACGCTGGTGTCTTGATCGCGGATCCCCGTCGCCGTGCTGATGCCGGCGGCCACCAACGCGATCGGGATAACTTCATACGGGCGCAGCCCCTTGGTTTTAGCGCTTAC
>NZ_SACP01000120.1 GCF_004004555.2 Methylobacterium oryzihabitans | reverse complement strand
AATGTCGCGGTGAATACGTTCCCGGGCCTTGTACACACCGCCCGTCACACCATGGGAGTGGGTTGCACCAGAAGTAGCTAGTCTAACCTTCGGGAGGACGGTTACCACGGTGTGATTCATGACTGGGGTGAAGTCGTAACAAGGTAGCCGTAGGGGAACCTGCGGCTGGATCACCTCCTTAATCGACGACATCAGCCTGCTGATGAGCTCCCACACGAATTGCTTGATTCTTTGTAAAAGACGATCAAGGCCTTGTGCAGGCCTGACGTTGTTCCTGATCAGAACTTGGAAATGAGCATTCGCTTCGAATGTTGATTTCTGACTTTTGTCAGATCGTTCTTTAAAAATTCGGATATGTGATAGAAATAGACTGAACACCAGTTTCACTGCTGGTGGATCAGGCTAAGGTAAAATTTGTGAGTTCTGCTCGAAAGAGCAACGTGCGAATTTTCGGCGAATGTCGTCTTCACAGTATAACCAGATTGCTTGGGGTTATATGGT
>NZ_SACP01000011.1 GCF_004004555.2 Methylobacterium oryzihabitans | reverse complement strand
CCACGGCGAGGGCCGGGGCCGGCAGCGGGGCGGGGAGGGCGGCCGGGGCTGCGGCCGGCGTCGCGAGGGCGGCCAGCGCGAAGGCCGGCCGGGCCGGCGGCAGCGGCACCGTCACCACCGGGGCGTCCTCGACGGCCGGGGCCGCGGCGACCTGTGCCGTGGCCACCTGCGTCGCCGCCGGCTGCGCCTCGGCGGCCGGTGCGGCGGCGAGGGCGGCGAAGACCGGGCGCGCCGGCGGCAGCGGCACGGTGTAGACCGCCGGCTCGGCAGGTGCTTCGGCCGCGGCGGGCGAGGTGCCCGCGGCGGGCTGAGTGCCCGCGACGGCGTTCGACAGGGCGAGCGCGCCCGGGTCGGCGGTGGCGGTGGCGACGGTCGCGGCCTGCGGCGCGCCGCCGAACAGCCGCCCGAACAGGCTCGGCGAGGCCGGGCCCGGGGCCGGCGGCGCGAGTTCGGCGATCTCGGTGCGCACGCCGGCGCGCTTGGCGTCGTAGTAGTAGCCGCGGGCGTAGTAGCTGTAGGCCTGGGCCTCGTTGCCGCGGGCGGTGCGGTAGGCGCCGGCGAGGTAGGCGATGCCGTAGGTCAGGTTCACCCTGGCGTCGAGCAGGCCGGCCGCCGGGCCGTTGTAGCCCATCCCCCGGGCGGTGCCGTGCTTGATCTGCATCAGGCCGAGCGCCCCGCCATGGCCGCGGGCGCGGGGGTTGTAGTTGCTCTCGCGCTTGACGACGCGGTGGACGAGGCTGGCGGGGATGCCCTGGGCCTTGGCATGGGCCTCGATCAGCGCGTCGATGTTGTCGCGGGCCGGGCTCTCCTGCGCCAGGGCGGGGAGCGGAGCGGCGGCCGCGAGGACGGCGAGAGCGAGGCGCTTGTGCATGCGGTCGGGTCCGGTGGGGCCTGTGCGAAATCGCACATGCGGCTTCGAGCCTTCCTGCTCCGGGGAAAATGCGGCGGGAAAGAGACTTGGCCGTAAACCATGGCGGGAGCCTTGACCGTTTGCCGGATCGGTGTGGCGGCCGAAGCACAGGCGGGAGCGGGCGGCGGGGCGGCGGCCGGTCGGTAAACCGCCGGTTGCACAAGGGGTTGGGCGAACGGTCCGGGCGGGGTGCCGGATCCGGCCGGCGTTGCGGGCGAGCGGGGGCGGAGGCCCGGGCGGGGGAGCGATTCGGCGCCGCGAGCGGGGCCGGGTCGCGGAACGAGACCAGGAGGTCCGCCGCCAAAAGCCCTCCCCCGCTACGGCAGGGCTGTCCGTACAGATGTCCTTGTAAAATCAAGCGCGGGATCCCCTCTCCCGAGTGGGAGAGGGGTAGGGGCGATCGAAGATCGCACGAGGGTGGCTCGGCTTCAGAATATGTCGCCCAGCGTCGAGCTGCGCAGCTCAACCTTCGGTGCATGGTTCTGAACCGTCTCCACCCTCACCCCCGGCCCCTCTCCCACTCGGGAGAGGGGAGATGCGCCCCTTCTTTTCCTTGGACAGCCCCCCGCAGAGGGGGAGGATTTCAGTCGGCGCCCGAAGCGCCCGGCCGCTCAGCCCCGTGACGCGCCCCTCTCCTCCGCGGTGCGCCGCCACGGCGGCGGCTCGTGCGAGAACGCGGCGTCGAGGAAATCCAGAAACACCCGGATCCGCGGGCTGAGGTGGCGCCGGCCGCTGTAGAGCGCCGAGATCGGATCCTCGGCGCCGCTGTGGTGCTCGGGCAGCAGCTCGACCAGCCGGCCGGCGCGCAGGTCGTCGATGATGTGGAACTCGGCCAGCCGGACGATCCCGGCGCCGGCCCGGGCCATGGCGAGCAGCATCTGGCCGGTATTGGCCGCCACGCCCCCACCCGGCTTGAGCCGCCGGCTCGCCCCGGCGCCGTCGCGCAGGCTCCAGACGCTCCACGGCGCCGTCGAGGGGAAGTTCAGGCATTCGTGGCCCGCCAGGGCGTCCGGGCCCGCCGGCACGCCCCGGGCCGCGAGATAGGCCGGCGAGGCGCAGATGATCCAGCGCGTGCTGGCGAAGCGCCGCGACACCAGCGAGGAATCGGCCAGCTCCCCGACATGGATCGCCACGTCGATGCCGCCGTCGAGCAGGTTGCCCGGCTCCATGCTGAGCACAAAGTCGAGCCGCAGGTCGGGGTGGCGGCGGCGGAAGGCCGGGATCAGCGGCGCGAGCTGGTGGGTCGCGAAGGTCGGCATCGAGCGGATGCGCAGCAGCCCCTGCGCGGTCGGGCCGCCGCGCACCGTCGCCTCCGCCTCCTCCAGCGCCTCCACCGCCCGCACCGCGGCGGCGTAGAACGCCTCGCCCTCGGCGGTCAGCGTGACGGTGCGGGCGGCGCGGTTGAACAGGGTCGCGCCGAGCCGGTTCTCCAGCCGCCCGATCAGCTTGCTCACCGCCGAGGGCGTCATGGTCAGGCTGCGCCCGGCGGCCGAGAAGCCGCCATCCTCCACCGCCCGCACGAAGACGAGCATCTCGCCGTAGCGGTTCATGACCCGACCTGTGAACATTCTTCACATGTGGTTCGCAGCCTAGGAAATGGATGCCACGCCCGCAACGGGTTAGCCTCGGGGCTCGTTGGTTCCGGACACGCCCCGGCCGCCGCGGTCACGCCATGACCCGCGCGGGCTTCGAGGGGGAACCGGCACGCAGACAGGCGGACCGCGCCCGGCCACGGGCGGCGCGTCCGGGCCAGGGGAGGACGCCATGGGGAATCCGCGCGCGGAGACCGACGGGGGCGAGGTGCGCCGCCACGACGCGATCATCGTCGGAGCCGGCTTCTCGGGCCTGTACCAGCTCCACCTGCTGCGCGACCGACTCGGCCTGTCGGTGCGGGTGCTGGAGGCGGCCGAGGGCATCGGCGGCACCTGGTACTGGAACCGCTACCCCGGCGCGCGCTGCGATTCCGAGAGCTACTACTATTCCTATTCGTTCTCGCGCGAGCTGGAGGACGAGTGGGAGTGGACCGAGCGCTACCCCGAGCACGGCGAGATCCGCCGCTACCTCGACCACGTCGCCGACCGCTTCGACCTGCGCCGCGACATCCAGCTCGACACCCGCGTCACCGGGGCGTCCTACGACGCCGCCGCGAACCGCTGGACGGTCACGACGCAGGGCGGCGAGGTGTTCGAGGCACAGTTCCTCATCACCGCCGTCGGCTGCCTCTCGACCGCCAACGTGCCGGCGATCCCGGGGCTCGAGCGCTTCGCCGGCGAGTGGTATCACACCGGGCGCTGGCCGCAGGACGGCGTCGACTTCGCGGGCAAGCGGGTCGGGCTGATCGGCACCGGCTCGACCGGCATCCAGGCGACGCCGGTCCTCGCCGAGCAGGCCGCCCACCTCACGGTATTCCAGCGCACCGCCAATTACAGCGTGCCGGCCCGCAACGGCCCGATGGACGCGGAGTTCAAGGCGTGGGTGCGGGAGAACGCCGCCGAGCTGCGCCGCAAGGCCCGCGAGGCGACCAACGGCCACCCGTTCGACATCTCCGACCGCTCCGCCCTCGACGTCTCGCCCCAGGAGCGCGAGGCGATCTACGAGGCGGCCTGGGAGCGCGGCGGCCTGCGCTTCCGCGCCGCCTTCCGCGACATCCTCCTCGACAAGGACGCCAACGAGACCGCCTCGGAGTTCATCCGCGCCAAGATCCGCAGCGTCGTCAAGGATCCGGCGACGGCGGAGGCGCTCACGCCGCGCGACCACCTCTTCGCCACCAAGCGGCCGCCGATCGACACCGACTATTTCGAGACCTTCAACCGCGACAACGTCCGGCTGGTCGACCTCAAGGCGGCGCCGATCGAGGCGATCGTCCCGGAGGGCGTGCGCACCCGCGACGCGACCTACCCGCTCGACATCCTCGTCTTCGCCACCGGGTTCGACGCGCTCACCGGCCCGCTCATCGGCCTCAACATCCGCGGGCGCGACGGGCTCGCGCTGTCCGAGGCCTGGGCGGCCGGTCCGCGCAGCTATCTCGGCCTGCAGACGCCGGGCTTCCCGAACCTGTTCACGGTCACCGGGCCGGGCAGCCCGTCGGTGCTCACCAACATGCCGGTCGCCATCGAGCAGCACGCGGAATGGATCGCGCACTGCATCGCCCACCTGCGCGAGAACGGCCTCGACCGGATCGAGGCGACGCCGGAGGCGACGGAGGCCTGGGTCGCCCACGTCAACGAGGCCGCCTCGGCGACGCTGCTGCCGATGGCGAGCAGCTCCTGGTATCTCGGCGCCAACGTGCCGGGCAAGCCGCGGGTGTTCATGCCCTATGCCGGCGGCATGGCCCGCTACCGCTCGATCTGCGACCGGGTCGCCCGCGAGGGGTACGAGGGGTTCGCGCTGGGGTGAGGCGAATAGGTTATAACCCTCTGTAACGCAGGTATAAATTTCGAACGCGGATCCCCCTCTCCCGAGTGGGAGAGGGGACAGGGGTGAGGGTGGCTCGGCTTCCGAGATATACTCCCAGCGTCGAGCTGCGCAGCGCGACCCTTGGTGCCTAATGCTGAACCCGGGCCACCCTCACCCCTACCCCTCTCCCACTCGGGAGAGGGGATCCCGCGCTCGAACGATCCAAGGCATGGCAGGCAGGACGAGGGGCATGCAGACACACGAGCCGGCCATGCACCCCGACGTGGTGGCCCTGGTGCGGGCGATCCGCGAGTCCGGCAGGCCGCCGTTCGAGGCGCTGACGCCGGATGCGGCGCGGGAGGCCTACAGCGCCGGACGCGCGGCGCTGCAACCGCCCCCCGATCCGGTCGCGGAGGTCCGCGACCTCGCGGCGCCCGGCGAGGCCGGCCCGGTGCCGCTGCGGCTCTATCGCGGCGCCGGCACCGACCCGGCGGTGCTGCTGCCGTGCCTGCTCTACCTGCACGGCGGCGGCTGGATGCTCGGCAACCTCGACTCCCATGACGGGATCTGCCGGCGGCTCGCCAACGGTGCCGGCGCCTGCGTGATCGCGGTCGATTACCGGCTCGCCCCGGAGCATCCGTTCCCGGCCGCCCTGAACGACGCGGCCGCCGCCCTCGCGTACGTCGCCGCCGAAGCGGGGTCCCTGCGCGTCGACCCCGCCCGCCTCGCGGTCGGCGGCGACAGCGCCGGCGGCAACCTCGCGGCGGTGCTCGCCCTGATGGGCCGCGACGGGACCCTGCCGCGGAGCGTCTTCCAGCTCCTGCTCTACCCCGTGGTCGACCTCGCGATGACCGGCGACAGCTACGCCCGCGTCACGGACGGCGTGCCGATCACCGCCGCAACGATGCGCTGGTTCGTCGACCACTACGCGCCCGACCCGGATACGCGCGACCACTGGCACGCCGCGCCGCTTCGAGCCGGGAGCCTCGCGGGGGCGCCGCCGGCCTTCGTCCTCACCTGCACCCACGACCCGCTCCGCGACGAGGGCCGCGCCTACGCGGCGCGCCTCGAACGCGAGGGCGTGCCGGTGACGGCCCTGCACCTGTCCGACCAGATGCACGGCATCCTGACCATGGGCCGGGCGATCGGCGCGACCGCGCCGGTCCTCGCCTTCGCGGCCGCCGCCCTGCGCGAGGCATGGCGGAGCGCCGCCGGCGAGCCAGTACCATCAGATATCCGTTGACTTGGCCTTGGCCTTGCCGGATCATCGAGTGTTATAACACCAAAAAATACAACACAGACGACGCCAGCCCAGGGCGAAAACGTCCGGGCCACAAGATCAGGGATGGAAACCACATGGGCACGAAGACGCTGAGCCGTGCGCCGTCGCGCCGGCAGGTCGTGGGCGGACTGGCCGCGGGTGCGGCGATCACCGGCTTCCCGCACATCGCGGGTGCCCAGGCGAAGGCGATCCGGATCGGCATGCCGACGATCCTGTCGGGGCGCGTCGCGATCCTCGGCACGTCGAGCCGGGCGGCGGCGCAGCTCGCCTTCCGGCAGATCAACGAGGCCGGCGGCATCGGCGGGCGCACCCTCGAACTGATCGACCGCGATTCCAAGGGCCGGCCCGACGAGGCCGCCAAGGTCACCCGCGACCTCATCAACAACGACGGCTGCGAGATCATCATCGACGGCGAGGCGTCCTCCGGCGCCTTCGCGGTCCACGAGGTGATCCGCGACCTGCCGGTCCTGTGCGTCCACACCTGCTCGGAGACCTCGTCGCTCTCCGCCGACCCGAAGCTGCACGTCAGGACCGCGTTCCGCTGCGCCCGCCAGGGCATCCACGACGCGGTCGCGGGCGGCACCTACGCGGCGCGCATCGCCAAGCAGAAGGGGCTGAAGCGCTGGATGACGTGCTCGCCCGACTACGCCTACGGCCGCGACAACACCGCCGAGTTCCTCGAATTCGCCAAGATGTTCGAGCCGTCGATCGAGACCGTCGATCAGGTCTGGCCGAAGCTGTTCGCCCCCGACTACACCGAGAGCATCACCAAGATCCTGCAGACCAAGCCGCAGGCGGTCTATTCGGCGCTGTGGGGCGGCGACCTCGTGGCGTTCATCGAGCAGAGCAACCTCTACCGGCTGTTCTCCAACGTCGCGATGTTCTCCGGGGGGCTCGGCGACCCGCCGGTGCTGACCGCGATCAAGCAGTTGCCGCCGGGCCTCAACACCGCCTACCGCTACAACCGCAACTACCCGGCCAAGCCCGCCAACGTCGCCTTCGCGGACGCCTTCGCCAAGGTCGCGGGCCACGAGCCGACCAACTGGGCGTGGCAGACCTATCTCGGCTGCCTGTTCGTCGCCGAGGCGCTCAGGCGCACCGGCGGCCGCACCGAGGGCAGCGCCCTCGCCGCCGAGCTGAAGGGCATGGCGGTGGCCGCCCCCTTCGCGGTCGGCGACGCGATCACGATGCGCGACACCGACCACACCATCATCGGCTACCCGGTCGCCTGGGGCCGCACCGTGCCCAAGGCCCCGTTCGTCGAGGACTTCTCCGACGTCGACTGGGGCAGGATCGTCGAACTCGAGACGCAGTGGAAGAAGGGCAAGGGCTACGCCTGAGCCGGCCCGTCGCGGGGGGGGCACCCGCCCCCGCCGCCCCGATCCTCACCTCCGGGGGAGTTCCGCCTTGAACCTCGAGGCCCTCGTCGACTGCCTGTCCTCGGCCTCCTGCGCGGTCACCCAGGTCTCGACCGGGCTGATCGTCGGGATGCTGCTGTTCCTCGTCACCTCGGGCCTGTCCCTGATCTTCGGGGTGCTCGGGATCATCAACTTCACCCACGGCGCCTTCTACATGCTGGGCGCCTACCTCGCCTTCACGGCCTACGCGCTGTCGGGCAGCTTCCTCCTCGCGATGGTGGCGGGGGCGGCCGGGGTCGGGCTGTTCGGGATCCTGTTCGAGCGCTTCGTCATGAGCCGGGTCTACGGCCGGGACATCCTGATGCAGCTCCTCGTCTGCTACGCGATGATCCTGATCCTCGACGACGGGGTGAAGATCCTCTACGGCGGCGAGTACCGGATGATGGGCATGCCCGACGTGTTCGCGCTGCCGCCGGTCGAGATCGCCGGCGGCTTCGTGCCCGGCTACTACCTGTTCATGGTCGCCGTCGCGCTGGCGGCCGGGCTGGTGCTGTGGCTCGGCATCAACCGCACCCGGCTCGGCAAGATCGTGCGGGCGCTCGCCATCAACCCGCAGATGGTCGGCGCCCTCGGCATCAACACGACGCTGCTCTATGCCGGGGTGTTCGGGCTCGGCAGCCTGCTCGCCGGCCTCGCCGGGGCGCTCGCGGCGCCGATCCGCACCCTCACCCCCGGCATGGGCGTGTCGATCCTCATCGAGAGCTTCATCGTCACGGTGATCGGCGGCATGGGCTCGATCGCAGGCGCCTTCCTCGCCGCCCTGCTCATCGGCTTCACCCGCGCCTTCGGGGCGATCGGCTTCCCGCTCTTCGTCGACGGGCTGATGTTCGCCCTCATGGCCCTCGTGCTCGTCGTCAAGCCGAGCGGGCTGCTCGGCCGGGAGGCCGCCTGACATGCGCGCCGGACTCGTCCGCGACCTCGCCGCCGCCCTCGCGGGCCTCGGCCTGCTCATCGCCCTGCCGATGCTGTTTCCCCAGCCGGCCCTGCGCGACTTCCTGATCTACTTCTTCGCCTACGGCCTGATGGCGATGTCGCTGAACCTGCTGGTCGGGCTCACCGGGCTGGTGTCGTTCGGGCACGCCGCCTACTTCGCCACCGGCGCCTACGCCTTCGGGCTCCTGATGCAGTCGGGCCTCGTCCCGATTCCGGTCGCGGCGCTCGCCGCGGTCGGCGGCACGGCGCTGATCGCCCTCGTCGTCGGGGCGATCTGCGTGCGGCTGAAGGAGATCTACTTCTCCTTCATCACGCTCGCCTTCCAGATGTTCATCCACAGCATCATCGTGACCTGGGTCGGCCTGACCGGCGGCGACCAGGGCCTGCGCGGCGGCATCCCGCGCCCGCCCTTCCTCGGCCTCGACCTCAACGACGCGCGGGTGCTGTACGCCACCTGCGCGGTGGTGTTCGTGCTCTGCATCCTGGCGATGCGGCAGGTGTCGCAATCGCCGTTCGGCTACACCCTGCGGATGATCCGCGACAACCCGGCGCGGGCGAACTTCCTCGGCGTCGACGTGACCGCGATGAAGCTCGGCATCTTCGTGTTCGCGGCTTCGATGGCGAGCGTCGGCGGGCTGATCCTGGCGCTGTTCGTCTCCGGCGCCTATCCGGAATTCGCGTTCTGGACCACGTCGGGCGAGGCGATCTTCATGATCATGCTCGGCGGGATGAAGCTGTTTCTCGGCCCGCTCGTCGGCACGCTGCTGCTCCAGACCCTCAACCACTTCGTGACGATCTACACCGAGCATCACGGCCTCGTGCTCGGCACCGTGATCCTGGTCATCGTGCTCGGCCTGCGCCGCGGCCTCGCCGACTTCCTGTTCGACGCGATCCAGGCCCGCCGCGCCCGCCGGGCGGCGGCGCTGGCGGCGGCCGCGCCCGCGGCCTTCGCGCCCGCACCCCTCGACGGCAGGACGGTGTGATGCTGCGCGTCGAGCACCTCTCGAAGTCCTTCGGCGGCGTGCGCGCCACCAAGGACGTGTCGATCGACTTTCCGGCGGGCTCGCTCACCGCGATCATCGGGCCGAACGGCGCCGGCAAGACCACGTTCTTCAACCTCATCTCGGGCCATGTCCGGCCCGACGAGGGCCGGGTGCTGTTCGACGGCGCCGACATCGTCGGGCTGTCGAGCCTGGAGGTGGTGCGCCGCGGCATGGCGCGGGCGTTCCAGGTCGCCGCCCTGTTCCCGAGCCTCACCGTCCGCGAGGCGCTGACCGCCGCGGTGGTCTCGCACCGACGCGGCTCGGCCCGGGTGCTGTCGCGCTTCCCCGTGCCGGAGGCCGTCCGCCGGGCCGACGCGATCATGGAGATGCTCGGGCTCGGCCCCAAGGCGGAGATCCTGTCGGCCAACCTCTCGCACGGCGACCAGAAGCTCCTCGACATCGGGCTCGCCCTGGCGATGGAGCCGAAGGTGCTGCTCCTCGACGAGCCGACCGCCGGCATGGGCCCCGAGGAGCGCTGGCGGATGATCGGCAAGGTCCACGACCTGTGGCGGGCCACCGGCATGACCGTGCTGTTCATCGAGCACGACATGGACATCGTGTTCCGGATCGCCCAGGCGATCCACGTCCTGAAATACGGCGCCGTCCTGGCCCGCGGCACCCCGGACGAGATCCGGCGCAACCAGGACGTGATCGACGCCTATCTCGGCACCGATCACCGCCTGTCCGAGACCGTCGGGGAGGCGTGAGCATGGCGGTCATTCTCGAGGTCCGCGGCGCCGACGTCTATTACGGCGCCAGCCAGATCCTGTTTCGCCTCGACCTCAGCGTCGAGAAGGGCCAGACGATGGCGCTGCTCGGCCGCAACGGCGCCGGCAAGAGCACCACCTTCAAGGCCATCGCCGGCCTCGTGCCGCCGCGCCGGGGCGAGGTGGTGCTGTCGGGCGAGACCGTGTCGGGGCGGGCGCCCTACCGCATCGCCCGGGCCGGGATCGGCTACGTGCCGGAGGACCGGCAGGTGTTTCCCGAGCACACCGTCGAGGACAACCTCGTCGTCGGCGCCAAGCGCGGGCGCGGCGGCGCGGCGCACTGGACGCCGACGCGGATCTACGAGGTGTTTCCGATCCTCGCCGGCATGCGCACCCGCATGGCCGGGCGTCTGTCGGGCGGCGAGCAGCAGATGCTCACCATCGCCCGCGCCCTGATGGGCAATCCCGACGTGCTGCTCCTCGACGAGCCGAGCGAGGGGCTGGCGCCGATCATCGTCCAGGCGATCGGCGAACTGATCCGCACCCTGCGCGGCATGGGCGTCACGATCCTGCTCGCCGAGCAGAACATGCATTTCTGCCTCGACATCGCCACCCACGCCACCGTCGTCGACAAGGGGCAGGTCGTCTACCGCGCCCCCATCGCCGACCTGCGCGGCAACGCCGCGATCACCCAGCGCTACCTCGCGGTGTAGCGCCGGCGCCGGTTCGGGCCGGCCTCGCGCCTGCGAACGGTCCCGTTCGACGGTGCGGCGGTCTCGACTTCGACAGGAGATGGGGAATGGAGCGCAACGAGGGACGCGGCCGGGTCGCCCTGGTGACGGGCGGCGCGAGCGGGATCGGGCTCGCCATCGCGGGCGTGCTGGCCGGGCGCGGCTGGCGCACGGTGATCGCCGACGTCGACGCCGAGCGCGCCCGCGCCGTCGCCGGACCCATCGGGGCCGAGGCGGTGCCGTTCGACGTGGTCGACGAGGCGGCGACCGAGGCGGCGTTCGCCGAGATCGAGGGCCGGATCGGCCCGGTCGAGGCGCTGATCGCCAATGCCGGGCTGATCCAGCCGGGCGGGCTGCCCGAGGATCGGCCGATGGCCGAGTTCGACCGCATCGTCGCGGTGAACCTGCGCGGGGTCTACGTCTCGTGCCTCGCCGCCGGCACCCGGATGGCGAAGCGCGGCCGCGGCGGCATCGTCATCACCGGCTCGGTCACCGCGTGGCGCACGGCGCCGCTGCACGCCTACGCGCCGACCAAGGCGGCGGTGGTGCACATGGCCGCCTGCCTCGCCGCCGAATGGGGCCGCTCGGGGGTGCGGGTCAACGCGGTCTCGCCGGGCTACGTCGCGACGCCGCCGCTCCAGGCCGCGATCGACCGCGGCCAGCGCGACCCGCGCCTGCTCACCGACGCGGCGGCGCTCGGCCGCCTCGTCGCCCCCGACGAGATCGGCCGCGGCGTCGCCTTCCTGCTCTCGGACGACGCCGCGGCGATCACCGGCATCAACCTGCCGGTCGATGCCGGCTGGCTCGCCGGGGCGCATCTCACGACCTATGGCGGGATGCGTCCGGCGCGGTGAGGGGGATCCCGCTCAGAACAGCGAGATCAGCACGATCCCCGCCACCATCAGGGCGGCGCCGGTCAGCCGGGGCGGGCCGGCGGTGACCTGGCGCATGCCGAGCCAGCCGAAGTGGTCGAGCGCCACCGAGGTCAGCAGGTTGGCGGTGATGAGCAGGCCGTTGAAGGCCCCGGCGCCGACCGTGTCGACGAACAGCAGCCCGGCGAACACCGCCACCGCGCCGGTGAGCCCGGCGAGCGGCATCCACCACCGCACGCCCGACAGGTCCCGGCGCGTCGGCAGCGGGGTCGGGCGGATCAGCAGGATGAAGGCGAACACGAACACCACCGGCACGAACGACACCGTCGCGGCGAGCCACGGGTTCACCAGTGCCCCGCGCAACTGCGCGTTCCACACCACGCCGATCGCCTGGAGCGCGCCGGCCACCACGATGAACGGGTAGAGCAGCTTCGGGTCGAGGCCGTGGCCGCCCTCCCCGTCCTCCCGGGCGGGGGTCGCGCGGGCGATGACCGTGACCCCGACCGCCATCAGCAGCCCGCCGAGCCACGGCATCGGCTTGAAGCCGCCGCCCGGCAGGCCGAACAGCCCGAAGGCGTCGAGCGCCAGCGAGGTCAGGATGTTGGCGGTCAGCGTCAGCCCGTTGAACGGGCCGGCCCCGACCTTGTCGACGAAGGCGAGGCCGCCGAACACCGCCACCGCGCCGGCGACGCCGCCGAGCGGCGCGTACCACGGCATCCGCCCGAGGCTGTCGAGGCCCGGCAGCGGCACCGGCATGGTCAGGAACAGCGTCGCGAACACGAACACGATCGGCAGGAACGACACCGTGGCGGCGAGCCACGGATTGACCATCCGGCCGCGCAGCTGCGCGTTCATGGAATTGCCGAGCGCCTGGAGCGCCCCGGCCACGATGATGAAGGGATACAGCAGGGCGGGGCTCACGCGGCGAGGTCTCCGGGGGTCAGACGAGGATCAGGGCGGCGAGCGCCAGGACGAGGGCCGGCGGCATCACCAGGAATCCGAGCTTCAGGAAGCGCCACGCCGACACGTCCTCGCCCTCGCGCCGGATCGCGGTGAGCCAGAGGATCGTCGCCAGCGAGCCGGTGACCGAGAGGTTGGGCCCGAGATCGACCCCGATCAGGATCGCGCCCGCGACCTTGTCCGAAACGTGCGCGGCCTGCACCGCCGCGCCGGCGAGCAGCCCCGCCGGCAGGTTGTTGACGAGGTTGGAGCCGAACGCCACGGCGGCGCCCCCGGCCCAGGCGGTCGTGGCCGGGTCGGCGGCGGCGGCCCGGCGCAGCAGGTCGGCGAGCATCGCGAGCACGCCGGTCTTCTCCAGCGCCTCGACCAGCACGAACAGCCCGGCGACGAGCGGCAGCACGCTCCACGACACGTCCCGCACCACTTCGACCACGCCGCCGCGGTTGAGGAGCAGCACCACGAGCGTCGTGGCGAGACCGGCCGCGAAGGTCGGCAGGCCGAGCTCGATGCCGGCGGCCGAGGCGCCGATCAGCGCCGCCCCGGTGGCGACGATGCCGGCGCCCGCGACCTTGCCGCCGAGCCGCAGCGACGGGATCGCGACATCGGTCGCCACCGTCTCGGACCGCAGGTCGCGGCGCTGGGTGAGGTAGAGCACCGCGTAGGTCGCCACGATGGCGAGCACCGACGGCAGGGTGAAGGTGGCGAGCCAGCGGCCGAGCGGCGGCATGTGCTCGGCGAACACCACGAGGTTGGCCGGGTTCGAGATCGGCAGCACGAAGCTCGCCGCGTTGGCGATGAAGGCGCAGATGAACAGGTAGGGCAGCGGCTCCTTCACGCCGGCCGCCTTGGTGGCGGCGAACACCGCCGGGGTCAGCACCACCGCGCAGGCGTCGTTGGAGAGGAACACCGTCACCACGGTGCCGACGACGTAGACGAGCCAAAAGAGCCGCGTCGCCGAGCCCCGGGCGGCCCGCACCGCGTGGGCGGCGAGCCAGTCGAACAGCCCCTCCTTCCGGGCGATCTCCGACAGCAGCATCATGCCGACGAGGAACAGGTAGACGTCGGTGCCCTTGGCGACGCCGTCGAGCGCCACCGGCCAGGGCAGCAGGCCGAGGGCGACGAGCAGGAGAGCGCCCGCCACCGCCCAGATCGCCTCGGGCCAGGAGAACGGCCGCAGGATCACGCCGAGGGTCGCCAGGGCGGCGATGGACCAGGTGGTCAGGTTCAGGGGGAGCCCGAGGGCAGCAGCCACGGTCGTCGTCTCTCGTGTGGGAGGGGGAGGATGCGGCGGGCGCCGCTCACCATTGGCGCCCGGCCCGGTTCGGCCCGAGCTGGTCGCCGCGCACGCCCTTACCGGGCCAGACCCCGATGCGGAACGTGTCGCTGCCGGGACGCTCCGGAATCGCCGGCGCGTCCCCGGCCGCGGCGGGCGGCTCGATCGCGTCCGCGTCGACGAAATCCGGTCCGTGGCCGGGCCAGCGCGGGTCCGCGGCCTCGACCCGCAGCACCCGCGACCCGGCCGGCCACGGCAGGCGGCCCTCGAAGATCCGGGCCGAGACCCGGGTCATCGCGGTCCAGGGCCCGTGATCGGCCCGGCAGCGGCACAGCGCCGGCTCGCGGTCGGACAGCACCAGGGCGCGCACGCGGATGCGGCCCTGGGCGTCGCGGACCAGGCCGGCGGCCGCCTCGGTCGACGGGCGGGTGGCGAGGCGGCGGTCGGCCGGGCTGGTGACCAGCACGAAGGGCGCGGTGCGGTCGAGGGGCCGGAAGCGCCAGCTCGTCACCGGGCCGTCGATGGCCGCGACCGCGTAGCCGACCGAGCCGTCCTCGTTCTGCCCGACCGAGCGGGCGGCGGCGTACAGCGTCCGCCCGTCATGCGCGAGTTCGTTGTAGTGGGTGTGGCCCATCTCGACGAGGCGCACCCGCCCGTCCCACAGCAGCCCGGCGAGGTCGAGCCGCTCCTGCGGCGGGCGCAGGTCGTCCGGGTAGGCGTGCAGGAACACCGCGCAGGGCCGGTCGCCGGCGGCGGCCTCCGCGATCTCGCCGGCGAGCCAGGCCATCTGCGGCGCGCCGATCCGGAAGTCGAGGCCGACGCCCTTCCGGCCGTAGCCGGGGCTGACCATGTCGACGAACAGGCAGCGCACCCCCGCCACGGTCTCGGCGTAGCAGAAGTGCCGGACCTCCTTCTCGACCTCGGGGCGCGGCAGCCGGTGGGGGACGGCGCGGTGCCCGCCGCCCCGGGGGCTGCCGGCGATCTCGGCGAACAGCGCGTCGAAGGCCGCGATCGTGCCGTGCTGGCGGTCGTGGTCGCCCGGGATCAGCCGGACCGGCAGGTCGGGATGGCGCGCCAGCGCCGCCCGCAGGATCGCGTACTGCGCCTGCGTGCCGTCCTCCGCGATGTCGCCGGGCAGGTACGCGAAGTCGAACGCCGCCCGCGGCAGGCCGGCGATCCGGGCGAGGATGGCGTCGAGGTCGCGGGCGCTCGCCGCCTCGGGCGTGGTCAGGTGGAGGTCGCCGACATGGAGCAGGACGAACGGGTCGCCCTCCCCCGGCGGGTTCGCGGTCATCCCGGATTCCCCGCGCCGGCGGACCTCGGGCCCGGGCGGATCGACTTCGGCTGACATGGGCACGTCTCCAGCGACGGCGGGCCTCGTCCCGAGGTGACGCAACGACGCCTTGGCCAGCCGCCGCTCAAGTCCCCGGCCGCGGGCCCGGTTCCTTCGGCCGCTCCGCCTAAGCAGAGTTGCATAGGGCAACTCTGCTTAGGTGCCTGTTCCTGCATCATTTTCTTCGCCGAAACGGCAACCATTTCGGCGAATGATGCTTAGGCGGGACCGCCTAGGCGAGTTCGCCGAGGGGGGCCGCTGTTCCGACCCTCCCGCGTCGCCCGCTCCGCCTCACAGCAGCGGACGCTCGCGGATGCGGCCGTCGAGGCCGACATGGAGCAGCCGCTCGCGGCCGTCCGCGCCCTTGGCCGCGACCTCCAGGTGGCGCGGGCCGCGCCCGGTGACCCGCACCTCGGCGTAGCCGGCCCGCTCCACCATCGCGGTCAGGGCGGGCAGGTCCGGGTTCGGCCCGAGCCCGACCGCGTCCCGGGCCCAGTCGAGCGAGCCGGGCGGCGGGCCGCCGGCCCGGCCGAGCGGCACCGGCGACCCGTCGGCGCGGGTGAGGACGCTCGCGTGCAGGAACCCGTTCTCGAACCGGCCCTGGACCGTGACGGTCTCGCCCTTGGCCACCAGCGTCCCGCCCTCGCCGGCGCGCCCGGTCTCGACCAGGGCCCGGCCGGTGCCGTCCTGGAGCACGAACTTGTTGCCGAAGATCTCGGCGACCTCGCCCCGGGCCGCGATGGCGCCCGAGGGCGCCAGGGCCGAGATCGCGGTCGGCGCGACCGGGGTCGGGATGAAGGCGTCGCCGGGGCGGGCCAGCGACAGCCCGACCGCCCCGAGGGCGAGCGGCACCGCCACCGCGCCGGCGGCGAGGCCGCGGCGGGTGCGGCGGCGCCGGGCCGGGTTCGGGGCCGGCTCGGTCACGGCCTGCGCGGTGCCGTCGATGATCCTGTCGTCGCTCATGATGTCTCGTCCTCGTCGGTGGTCCCTCTCGGGTTGGCGGATCTCTACGGCACGGCCCGAAACCCTCGCTGAACCGGGCCGTTCAGGTTCGGTTAAACCGCCCCCGCTAGGGGCGCCCGGTGCCGGGATGCGAACCGCGATGAAGATCCTGCTGGTCGAGGACGACGTCCCGCTCGCCGCCGAGGTGGCGCGGGTGCTGCGCGCCGAGGGCTTCGCCCTCGACGTCGCCCGCGACGGCGTCGATGCCGGCCATCTCGGCGAGACCGAGACCTACGACGCCGTCGTGCTCGATCTCGGCCTGCCCGGCCGCGACGGCGTGTCGGTGCTCCGCGACTGGCGCGCCGCCGGGCGCACGATGCCGGTGCTGGTGCTGACCGCCCGCGACGGCTGGAGCGACAAGGTCGCGGGCTTCAAGGCCGGGGCCGACGACTACCTCGTCAAGCCGGTGCGGGTCGAGGAACTGGTGATGCGCCTGCGCGCCCTGGTGCGGCGGGCGCAGGCGAACGGGGCGCCGCGGGTCACCTGCGGGCCGCTGGCCTACGATCCCGGCCTCGGCACCGTCGAGCATCACGGCCTGCCGCTGCGGCTCACCGGCCTCGAATGGCGCGTCCTGTGCTGCCTGATCCTGCGCAAGGAGGCGGTGGTGGCGCGCAGCCACCTCCTCGAACGGGTCTACGACGGCGACGCCGAGGTCGATTCGAACTCGGTCGAGGTCATCATCACCCGCCTGCGCCGCAAGATCGCCCCGGCCGTCATCGAGACCGTGCGCGGCCACGGCTACCGGCTGATGCCGGGGGGCGGCGCGTGAATCCCGCCGGCGCGCCGGGCTCGCTGCAGCGCCGGCTCCTCCTCGCCGCCGGGTTGTTTCTCGGGGTCGCCGTGGTGGCGGCCGGGCTGTCGATCGGCTTCGTCCTGCACCGCTTCGTGCGCGGGCAGCTCGACGGCCGCCTCGACGACCGCCTCCTGTCCCTGGTCTCGGACCTGCGCGGCGGACCGGGCGCCCTCTCCCTCGGGCGCGACCGCGACGGGCCGCCCTTCGACCGGCCCGGCTCGGGCTGGTACTGGCAGATCCGCCGCGGCGACGCGGTGCTCGGCTCCGCCTCCCTCGACGGGCGCCGCCTCGCGGTTCCGGCGCTCCCGGCCCGGCGGCGCGACCCGGACGCCCCCGCCCCCGCCGACGGCACCGGCCCGTGGGGCGAGGGCCTGATCCTGCGGGTCCTGACCGTCCCCGGCCCGGCCGGCGGTCCGCCGACGGTCTTCGCCGCCGCGGCGCCGGAGGCGGCCCTGCGCGGGCCGGTCTGGGAGGCCCTGCGCACGCTCGCCCTCTGCCTCGCGGTGATCGGCGTCTTCCTGTTCGCCGGCGTGATGCTCCAGGTCCGCCTCGGCCTGCGCCCCCTGCGGGGGCTGCGCGACCAGCTCGCCCGGGTGCGGGCCGGCCGCCTCGACCGGCTGCCCGAGCGCCAGCCGGCGGAGATCCGCCCGCTCGTCGCCGAGATGAACGCCCTGCTCGACCAGAACGCCGCGCAACTGGAGCACGCCCGCGGCCACGTCGCCAACCTCGCCCACGGGCTGAAGACGCCGCTCGCGACCCTGGCGATGGCGCTGGCCGAGCCCGGCGCCGACCGCGACGGCTCGCTGGCGCCGCTGGTCGAGGGCATGGACCGGCGCATCCGCCACCACCTGCGCCGGGCCCGCGCGGCGGCGCTGGGCGGTCCGGCCCGGAGCCGGGCCGACCTCGCCGCCCACGTCGCCGACCTGCGGCTGGCGCTGACCCGGATCCATGCCGGCCGGGAGATCGCCGTCGCGACCGCGATCCCGGACGGGCTCGGGGTCGCCTGCGACCCGCAGGACCTCGACGAGATGCTCGGCAACCTCGTCGACAACGCCTGCCGCTGGTGCCGCGGCCGGGTCGCGGTCTCCGCCCGGCGCGAGGGCGCGCAGGTCGTGGTGCGGGTCGAGGATGACGGGCCGGGCCTCGACGCCGCGGCGCGGGAGGCGGTGCTGCAGCGGGGGCGGCGCCTCGACGAGAGCCGCCCCGGCCACGGCTTCGGCCTGCCGATCGCGCTGGAACTCGCCGAGCTCTACGGCGGCTCGCTCGCGCTCGAGACCTCCGGCCTCGGCGGCCTCGCCGTGCGGCTGGCCCTGCCGGCCTGAGCGCCCGACCACCCGCTGCGGTTGCGGGTTTGACGGCGGCGGTCCCGCCTCACTACACCGGGCCGCAACGGCCGGGATGCGCCGGCGCGGGAGGAGTGGGTCATGGCGAAGGTCGCGTTTCTCGGGCTCGGCGTGATGGGCGGGCCGATGGCCCGGCACCTCGCCGCCAAGGGCCACGAGGTCACCGTCTACAACCGCACCGAGGACAAGGCGCGGGCCTGGGTCTCGGCCCATGGCGGCCGCTCCGCCGCGACGCCGGCCGAGGCGGCGCGGGGCCAGGAGATCGTCTTCGCCTGCGTCGGCAACGACGACGACCTGCGCTCGGTGACGACCGGGCCGGACGGCGCCTTCGCGGCGATGGGCCGGGGCACGGTCTTCGTCGACCACACCACCGCCTCGGCCGAGGTGGCGCGCGAGCTTTCGGGGGCGGCGCACGAGGGCGGCTTCGGCTTCGTCGACGCGCCGGTCTCCGGCGGGCAGGCCGGCGCCGAGAACGGCGTGCTCACGGTGATGTGCGGCGGCGACCCGGAGACCTACGCCCGGGTCGAGCCGGTGATCCAGTCCTACGCCCGGGCCTGCCGCCTGATGGGCCCGGCCGGCGCCGGCCAGCTCACCAAGATGGTCAACCAGATCTGCATCGCCGGGCTGGTCCAGGGCCTCGCCGAGGGCATCCATTTCGGCAAGCGCGCCGGTCTCGACATCGAGGCGGTCCTCGACGTGATCGCCAAGGGCGCCGCCGGCTCCTGGCAGATGGAGAACCGCGGCAAGACCATGAACCGGAACACATTCGACTTCGGCTTCGCGGTCGACTGGATGCGCAAGGACCTGTCGATCGTGCTGGCCGAGGCACGCCACAACAAGGCGCTGCTGCCGACCACCGCGCTGATCGACCAGTTCTACGCCGAGGTGCAGACGATGGGCGGCGGCCGCTGGGACACGTCGAGCCTCATCGCGCGGCTGGAGCGGGACCGGAGTTAGCGGGGCGCCGCCGCCGGGGTGGGTGGTGCTCCGGCGGGGGCTGTTATTGCGGCAGTTCCTGCTAGGTAGTGGAGCGGGGGGGCTGTAATGGTACTGGATGCCTTGGGGTATGAGTGCTAAGGCACTCAGTACGAGGTCTCCCCCCTCGCATGCGCGCTGTTGTAACTGCGGCGTAAGAGCGGATGTCTGAGTAGATAGTGCACGCCCCGGTCAGCACGATGACCATGGCGTGATTGGAGGGGGAGACCTCGTGCCATCATCGTCTGCTTTCGGCTTTCCGATCGTGTCGGTGGCCATTCCCTGCGAATTAAAATCCGAAGAAAAACTACTAGAATATTTGGCAATTTCCACGAAGGAGTTAAAATTCGTCTGGTGGTATCGCGAGCGAATGTATCGCAAATTCGAGCTTGGCAGTAAAAAAGGCAAAGTTCGAGCTATTGCGGCACCAAACAATCGGCTGAAATATATTCAGAGACGTATCGCAGTCTTGCTCAATCAAATCTACAGAGTTAGAAATCCTGTTCATGGTTTCGTCAAAGAAAAATCAGTAAAAACTAATGCGCTGTCGCATCTAAAAAAGAAATACATTGTTAATATTGACTTGAAGGACTTCTTTCCTTCGATTACTGAGAATCGCGTAATTGGTGTATTGAATTCTTTGGGAATCGAAAGAAGTGTAAGCCAGATAATTGCAAAATTTTGTTGTTGTAATGGCCATCTTCCTCAGGGTGCGCCAACAAGTCCGGTGATTTCCAATATGATATGCTTCAAGATGGATAAAAGTTTGATGTCGATGGCTAAGGAAATGCGTCTTATTTATACCCGCTACGCAGATGATATAACTTTTTCAGGTTATCGGCCGATGACGGTATTATTTGAAGGGGCGGCGCCGTTCCCTGGGCGTTTTGATCCGAATCAGCTTGCTTCTGAATTGCGTCAAATTATCAGCGGAAACGGATTTGTTTTGAATGCTAATAAGGCGCATTATGCGGATCCGAACATGCGCCGTATGGTCACTGGGCTAAAAATCAACGAAATCATTAACGTTGACCGACGCTATATACGTAACATTAGATCGGCTCTTTATTCAGTGCAGACCATTGGAGAAACGGCTGCGCAGGATAAATATCAAATCAAATATGGTGGTCGATCTAGCTTGGGAGCGCATCTTGAAGGCAAAATCACTTGGCTCCGTTACATTCGTGGTCAGTCTGACCCAGTTTTCAGGGCCATAGCGGTTCGTTACAATCTGTGCTTTCCAAATCGCAGAAAAATCGAAGTGATACCAACGCCCGAAGAGGTCAGAGATAGAGCAGTTTGGGTCGTAGAACATTCTGAAGGAGATATGGCACAAGGAAGCGCCTTCTTTCTCAAGGGGGTTGGCTTGGTGACGGCTGCTCATTGTGTTGAAGAGGCGACTGGACTCCAGCAAATTAGTCTATATCATCCAAGTAAGCCTAATAATTTGTTCGCGGCAACGGTTGTCGGAATAGATAAGCATCGAGACATCGCCATTCTAGAGCATTCTATACCTCTTACGGAATTCTTCGAGTTAGAAAGTTCATTCCGTGTTGTTCAAGTCGGCGATAATATGACTGCGGTGGGATTTCCGGGATTTGCAAAAGGCGATAGATTGAATGTTCGAGAAGGCAAGATAAGTTCACTGCCCGCGAAAAGCGGCGTCAGATTAGTTGAGGTTACTCAAAAGCTTACACAAGGAATGTCGGGTGGTCCTTTGCTTGATTCTGACAACAAAGTGGTTGGTATTATTCATAGAGGCGGGCCTGGAGAGGGAAGAGATTTTGCAACGCATATCGGGGTGCTGAACGACTGGCTGCGTGAGCGGCCAGAGGGAGTTTCTAAGAAGATAGAAGAAGTTCGGGGCTGATATTTCTACACGTTGCATAGGAGTGTACCTGCAGGTTCGGCGCTCTCACATTCTTACCCCCTCCACCGCCGCCTCCGGGCTGACCCACCGCCACTCCGCCCCCGCCTGATGGCGGAACCACGTCACCTGCCGCTTGGCGTAGCGGCGGGTGTCGGCCTGTCCCCTGGCCACCGCCTCGTCGCGGGTCGCGGTGCCGTCGAGATGGGCGATCAGGCCCGGCACGCCGTGGGCGCGCATCACCGGCAGCAGCGGGTCGAGGCGGCGCGCGCGCAGGGCCGCCACCTCGTCGAGGGCGCCCGCCGCCATCATCGCGGCGAAGCGGGCGTCGATCCGGGCGCGCAGGGCCGCGCGGTCCGGGGTCAGGAAGAGCTTTTCGCACGGCAGCCCGGCGAGAGGCCCGGGCCGGCGCCGGCCGTGGAACGCCGCCAGCGGGCGGCCGGTCGCCGCCAGCACTTCGAGGGCGCGCAGCACCCGCAGGCGGTCGTGCGGGTCGAGCCGCGCCGCCCCCTCGGGGTCGCGGCCGGCCAGATCCCGGTGCAGGTCGGGCGTCTCGCGGCCCTCGGCCCCGGCGCGCACCGCCGCCCGCACCGCGTCCGGCACCGGCGGGATCTCCGACAGGCCCTCGGTGAGGGCGTGGAAATACAGCCCGGTGCCGCCGACGACGATCGGCAACCGCCCGGCCTCCCAGCATTCGACGAGCACCGCCGCCGCGTCGGCGAGGTAGTGGCCGACGGAAAAATTCACCGCGCCGTCGACGTGGCCGTAGAGGCGGTGGGGGACCTGCGCCTCCTCCTCCGGATTCGGCCGGGCCGAGAGCACCCGCAGGTCGCGGTAGACCTGCATCGAGTCGGCGTTGACCACCACGCCGCCCCGTGCGCGGGCCAGGGCCAGCGCCAGGGCCGACTTGCCCGAGGCGGTCGGCCCTGCGATGAGGATCGCCCGAACGCCCCCGACCATCCGCCGCCCTCACTCAACCCCGCGGACGAGCCCGCCGATGACCCTCGTGGCCACCCTGATAGCAAACCCCGGCCGCCCCGCCATCACCGACGCGGTGCTGGCCGAGGCGCGGCGGGTCCTGGCGACCGAGCACCAGCCGCGCATCCTGCACGGCGAGGTCGCGGCCGAGATCCAGGCGCCGGGCAACCCCGCCTCGGCCCCGGCGCTGGCCGAGCGGCTGCGGACGGCGCTCGCCGGCGAGCCGATCGACGTCGCGGTCCTGCCGGCCGGGCCGCACCGGCGCAAGCGGCTGTTTCTCGCCGACATGGACTCGACCATGATCGGGCAGGAATGCATCGACGAGCTCGCCGACCGGGTCGGGCTCAAGGACCGCGTCGCCGCGATCACCGAGCGGGCGATGCGCGGCGAGATCGCGTTCGAGCCGGCCCTGCGCGAGCGGGTGGCGCTGCTCAAGGGGCTCGACGCCGCCGCCGTCGACGGGGTGATCGCCGAGCAGATCTCGCTCACGCCCGGCGGCCGCACCCTGGTGCAGACCATGAAGGCGCACGGCGCCCACACCGCGCTGGTCTCCGGCGGGTTCACGCTGTTCACCGGGCCGATCGCCGCCCGCCTCGGCTTCGACGAGCACCGGGCGAACCGCCTCGTCGTCGACGGCGCGACGCTCGCCGGCACCGTCGAGGAGCCGATCGTCGGCCGCGAGGCCAAGCGCGACGCGCTGGTCGAACTGCGCGGGCGCCTCGGGCTCGCCGACACCGAGACCCTCGCGGTCGGGGACGGCGCCAACGACCTCGCGATGCTGCAGGAGGCCGGGCTCGGCGTGGCGTTCCGGGCCAAGCCCGCGGTCGCCGCCGCCGCCCATGCCCGGGTCGAGCACGGCGACCTCACCGCCCTCCTGTACCTCCAGGGGTTCTCCGCCGCCGAGTTCGTCGGGTCCGCCGACTGAATGACCGACGGCCTCCTCGCCCATCCCGACGGCTGCGACCGCTGCTGGTGGCCGGGCCACGATCCGCTCTACGTCGTCTATCACGACACCGAGTGGGGCGTGCCGGAGACCGACGACCGGGCGCTGTTCGAGAAGCTGATCCTCGACGGGTTCCAGGCCGGCCTGTCCTGGATCACCATCCTGCGCCGGCGCGAGAACTTCCGCCGCGCCTTCGCGGGCTTCGATCCGGCGGCGATCGCGCGCTTCACCGCCGCGGACGAGGCGGCGCTGATGCAGGATGCCGGCATCATCCGCAACCGCGCCAAGATCCGGGCGACGGTGCGCGGCGCCCAGGCGTGGCTGGCGATCCAGGAGAGCGGCCCCGGCTTCTCGGCCTTCCTGTGGGACGTCGTCGACGGGCGACCGATCCAGACCGGCGCCGCGACCCGGGCCGGGATCGCCACCGAGACCGAGGCGTCGCGGCGGCTATCGCGGGCGCTCAAGGCCAAGGGCTTCGGCTTCTGCGGCCCGACCATCGTCCACGCCTTCATGCAGGCCGTCGGCTTGGTCAACGACCACCTCGTCGGCTGCTGCCGCCACGGGCCCTGCGCGGCGATGCCGGGACCCGGCGGGCCGGGGACGTCCCGGTGACCGGGCGGGCGTGGCAGCGGATGCTGTCGGGGCGCCGCCTCGACCTGCTCGACCCCTCGCCCCTCGACGTCGAGATCGAGGACATCGCCCACGGCCTCGCCCGGGTCGCGCGCTGGAACGGCCAGACCGCCGGGCCGCACGTCTTCTCGGTCGCCCAGCATTCCCTGCTGGTCGAGTCCCTGGGGCGGGCGCTGGCACCGGACCTGCCGGCCGCCGGCCGCCTCGACCTGCTGCTGCACGACGCGCCCGAATACGTGATCGGCGACATCATCTCGCCGTTCAAGGCGGCGATCGGCCATTCCTACAAGGCGGTCGAGCTGCGGCTGCTCGCGGCGATCCGCCTGCGCTTCGGCCTGTCGCCGGAGCCCGACGCCGCCACCGAGCGCCTCGTCAAGCGCGCCGACCGCCTCGCCGCCATCCACGAGGCCACCCGCCTCGCCGGCTTCTCCGCGGCCGAGGCGCTGCGGGTGTTCGGCCGGCCCGAGCCGGTGACGGCCGACCTCGGCGACCTCCTCGATCCCTGGCCGACCGCGCAGGCGCAGGGGCGGTTCCTGGCCTGTTTCCAGGCGCTCGTGGCGGAGGCGACGGCCGGTTGAGGGGCCGTCCCCACCCGAAGCGCGTCGCGAGGTGCTGAACCGACCCGGGGACGGCCGAACCGGCCCGGAGCGCCTGGATCCTCACGCGATCCTTATGCCGGCGCCCCGGCCTCCCTCTCGAACCCTCACGCGGGTCGGGGCCATTCTCCGGTCCGGCCATCCCCGGCCGCGGCCGCGCCGCGTCCGACCGGCCGGACCGGAACCGCAACCATGCTCGACACCGTCTTCCTCGCCGCGGGACTGGCGTTCTTCGCCCTCTCCGCCGGCTACGTCGCCCTGTGCGACCGCCTGTGAGAACCGGGCCATGACCCTCGACCTCGCCCTCGGCGCCGCCGTGACGCTCGGCCTCCTCGCCTATCTCGCCGTCGCCCTCGTCCGCCCCGAGCGGTTCTGAGCGGCCCGCGGGACTTCTCCCCCAGGACTTCTCCCTCATGACTTCCAACGGCTGGATCCAGATCGCGCTCTATTGCGCGGTCGTGCTGGCATTGGTGAAGCCGCTCGGTCTCTACATGACCCGCGTCTTCTCCGGCGAGCGCACCTTCCTCTCCCCCCTCCTCGCCCCGGTCGAGCGCGGGCTCTACCGCGCCGCCGGGATCGACGCGCGCCAGGAGCAGACCTGGCTCGGCTATGCCGGCGCGATGGTGGTGTTCAACCTCCTCGGCTTCGTCCTGCTCTACGCCCTCCTGCGGTGGCAGGCGCTGCTGCCGCTCAATCCGGCCGGGCAGGCGGCGGTGGCGCCCGACCTCGCCTTCAACACCGCGGCGAGCTTCGTCACCAACACCAACTGGCAGTCCTACGGCGGCGAGACCACGCTGTCGCACCTGAGCCAGATGGTCGGGCTGACCCACCAGAACTTCGTCTCGGCGGCGTCGGGCATCGCCACCGCGGTGGCGCTGATCCGCGGCTTCGCCCGCGCCTCGACCCGCACCCTGGGCTCGTTCTGGGTCGACATGACCCGGGCCACCCTCTACCTGCTGCTGCCGCTCTGCCTCGTGATGGCGCTGTTCCTGGTCTGGCAGGGCATCCCGCAGACGCTGGCCGGTTCGTTCGACGCCACCACCCTGGAGGGCGCCCGGCAGACCATCGCGGTCGGCCCGGTGGCGAGCCAGGTCGCGGTCAAGATGCTCGGCACCAACGGCGGTGGCTTCTTCAACGCCAACGCCGCGCACCCGTTCGAGAACCCGACCGCGCTGTCGAATTTCCTCCAGATGGTGGCGATCTTCGCCATCGGGGCGGCGCTCACCAACGTGTTCGGCCGCATGGTCGGCGACGAGCGCCAGGGCTGGGCGATCCTCGCCGCGATGGGCGTGCTCTTTCTCGCCGGCGTGGTCGTGACCTACTGGGCCGAGGCGGCCGGCAGCCCGGTACTGAACGGCCTCGGGCTCACCGGCGGCAACATGGAGGGCAAGGAGGTCCGCTTCGGCATCGCCGCGTCCGCCCTGTTCGCCGTCATCACCACCGCGGCCTCGTGCGGTGCCGTCAACGCCATGCACGACTCGCTCACGGCGCTCGGCGGCCTGATCCCGCTCGTCAACATGCAGCTCGGCGAGGTCGTCATCGGCGGCGTCGGCGCCGGCCTCTACGGCATGCTGACCTTCGTCGTGGTGGCGATCTTCGTCGCCGGCCTGATGGTCGGGCGCACTCCCGAATACCTCGGCAAGAAGATCGAGGCGCGGGAGGTCAAGATGGCGATGCTCGGCATCCTGTGCCTGCCGCTGATGATGCTCGGCTTCACGGCGCTCGCCACCGTGCTGCCCGCCGGCCTCGCGGGACCCGCCAATGCCGGCCCGCACGGCTTCTCGGAGATCCTCTACGCCTACACCTCGGCGGCGGCCAACAACGGCTCGGCCTTCGGCGGATTGTCGGCCAACACGCCGTTCTACAATGCCACCCTCGCGGTCGCGATGCTGGCCGGGCGGTTCTTCGTGAAGATCCCGGTCCTCGCTATCGCCGGCTCGCTCGCGGCCAAGAAGACCCTGCCGGCCTCCGCCGGCACCTTCCCGACCCATGGCGGCCTGTTCGTCGGCCTCCTCGTCGGCGTGGTGCTGATCCTCGGCGGGCTCACCTTCTTCCCGGCGCTGGCGCTCGGGCCGGTGGTCGAGCACCTCGCCGGGGCGGCCGGCCAGACCTTCGCGACGGGAGGCTGAGCATGCCCGCCGCCCTCCCCTCGCGCCGCCTCTCGCACCGCCACCCGGCCCTGCCGCGGCCGACCCGCCCCGGCGCCCCGCCGGTCCGGGCCTCGGACCTGATCCTGGCGCTCCTCGGCCTCGCCCTGCTCGGCGGGCTCGCGCTCACCGCCGCCGCGACCCTGATCGGCCGCGCGCTCGGCCCGTGAATCGAAGATGATTCCAAGCGACTGATTCAGCGGTCTAATTTTCAACCGCGGGATCCCCTCTCCCGATTGGGAGAGGGGTAGGGGTGAGGGTGGAGACGGTTCCGCAATGGCCCTGAACGGTTGAGCTGCGCAGCTCGACGGTCAGCGATTGGTTCTGGACCCGAGCCACCCTCACCCCTGTCCCCTCTCCCACCCGGGAGAGGGAGACCCGCGCCATACCGAAAACCGGCTTCGACAAGGGCAGCGGGGGCGGACGACCGCCGCCCCGATTCATCCGCCGAGCCGGCCATTTCGGCACCCCTCCGATTCTGCCCGGACCCGGCCCGGCCGGGTCCGACCCCCCTTCCGGACATCGAACGACCATGTCTCGCCAGACCTCCTCCCTGTTCAGCGCCGCCCTCCTCGGGCCGGCGCTCCTCGGCGCCGTCGCCAAGCTCGATCCCCGCGCCATGATCCGCAACCCGGTCATGTTCGTGGTCGAGGTGGTGGCCGTCCTCACCACGGTCCTGTTCCTGCGCGACGTCGTCACCGGCGGCGGCGACCTGCTGTTCTCCGGCCAGATCATCCTGTGGCTGTGGTTCACCCTGCTGTTCGCCAACGTCGCCGAGGCGCTGGCCGAGGGCCGCGGCAAGGCCCAGGCCGAGTCCCTGCGCCGCACCCGCACCGAGACGACCGCCCGGCGCCTCGTCGGCGCCGGACCGGCCACCGAGACCGTGCCGGGGACCAGCCTCAAGGTCGGCGACGTCGTGCTGGTCGAGGCCGGCGAGCTGATCCCGTCGGACGGCGAGGTCGTCGAGGGCGTGGCCTCGGTCAACGAGGCCGCGATCACCGGTGAATCCGCCCCGGTGATCCGCGAATCCGGCGGCGACCGCTCGGCGGTGACCGGCGGCACCCAGGTCCTGTCGGACCGGATCAAGGTCCGCATCACCGCGGCCGCCGGCTCGACCTTCGTCGACCGGATGATCGCCCTGGTCGAGGGCGCCGAGCGCCAGAAGACCCCCAACGAGATCGCGCTCAACATCCTGCTCGCCGGCCTCACCCTCGTGTTCGTGTTCGCGGTGGCGACGATCCCGAGCTTCGCCGCCTATGCCGGCGGCGCCATTCCGGTGATCGTGCTGGTCGCCCTGTTCGTCACCCTGATCCCGACCACGATCGGCGCGCTGCTGTCGGCCATCGGCATCGCCGGCATGGACCGGCTGGTGCGCTTCAACGTGCTGGCGATGTCGGGCCGCGCCGTCGAGGCGGCGGGCGACGTCGACACGCTGCTCCTCGACAAGACCGGCACCATCACGCTGGGCAACCGGCAGGCGACCGCGTTCCGCCCGGTGCGCGGCGTCTCGGAGGGGGAACTGGCCGACGCCGCCCAGCTCGCGTCGCTGGCCGACGAGACCCCGGAGGGCCGCTCGATCGTCGTGCTGGCCAAGGAGCGGTACGGCATCCGCGCCCGCGACATGGCCGGGCTCGACGCCACCTTCGTGCCGTTCACCGCGCAGTCGCGGATGTCGGGGGTCGACCTCGACGGATCCTCGATCCGCAAGGGGGCGGTCGAGGCGGTGATCGCCGCCGTGACCGGCCAGCCGATGGCGGCTGGCGGCGGCAGCGCCGCCCTCGCGCACTGGCCCGAGGCCGAGCGGGCGGCGGCGACCGAGATCCGCGCCATCGCCGAGGAGATCGCCCGGGCCGGCGGCACGCCGCTCGCGGTCGCCCGCGACGGCCGCTTCCTCGGCGTCGTCGACCTGAAGGACATCGTCAAGGGCGGCATCCGCGAGCGCTTCGCGGAGCTGCGCCGCATGGGCATCCGCACGGTGATGATCACCGGCGACAACCCGCTCACCGCCGCGGCGATCGCCGCCGAGGCCGGGGTCGACGACTTCCTCGCCCAGGCCACTCCGGAGGACAAGCTGGCGCTGATCCGCCGCGAGCAGGCCAAGGGCAAGCTGGTGGCGATGTGCGGCGACGGCACCAACGACGCGCCGGCGCTCGCCCAGGCCGATGTCGGCGTGGCGATGAACACCGGCACGGTGGCGGCCCGCGAGGCCGGCAACATGGTCGACCTCGATTCCGACCCGACCAAGCTCATCGAGATCGTCGGCATCGGCAAGCAACTGCTGATGACGCGCGGCGCGCTCACCACCTTCTCGATCGCCAACGACGTCGCGAAGTACTTCGCGATCATCCCGGCGATGTTCCTCGGGCTCTACCCGCAACTGCAGGCGCTCAACGTGATGGGGCTGGCTTCGCCCCAGAGCGCGATCCTGTCGGCGATCATCTTCAACGCGCTCGTCATCGTGGCGCTGATCCCGCTGGCGTTGCGCGGCGTCGCCTACCGGCCGGTCGGAGCCGCGTCGCTGCTGCGGCGCAACCTCCTCGTCTACGGGCTCGGCGGCGTCGTGGTGCCGTTCGTGGCCATCAAGCTCATCGACCTCGCCGTCACCGCCCTCCACCTCGCCTGAGAGTCTGTTTGACTCTCGATTTAAAGAACAAGCTCCCCCTTTCCCGGACGACTGGAACGCAGTGGAAGGAGATCCGGGATCCAGCACAAGAAGTCGCGAAGCGTCCATATGCAGCGCCAGTGCCGGCACACGGAGCCGCTTCGCGGCACATCTGACGTCTGGATCCCGGATCTCCTTCCGCTATCGCTTCAGTCGTCCGGGAAAGGGGTGCTTCGCGCGATAAATACGATGGACCATCGCTCAAATAGGCTCTGAAATCCGGGCCCGAAGGAGTTTTCCCATGCCGACCCCGCTTCGCCCCGCCCTCGTCCTCCTGGTCGCGATGACCGCCGTGACCGGCCTCGCCTACCCCCTCGCGGTGACCGGGCTCGCCGGCGCGCTGTTTCCGGCCCAGGCCGCCGGCAGCCCGGTCGAGCGCGACGGCGTCGTCGTCGGCTCGCGCCTGATCGGACAGAGCTTCACCAGCCCGGGCTACTTCCACGGCCGGCCCTCGGCCACCAATGCGGCGGATCCGGCCGATGCCGCGAAGACCGTGCCGGCGCCCTACAACGCCGCGAACTCGATGGGCTCGAATCTCGGGCCGACCAGCGCGGCGCTGGCCGAGCGGGTGAAGGCGGATCTCGACGCGCTGACATCCGAGAATCCGGACCGGCCGGTGCCGGTCGACCTCGTGACCACGAGCGGGTCGGGGCTCGACCCGGACCTGTCGCCCGAGGCGGCCCTGTTCCAGGTGAAGCGGGTCGCGAAAGCCCGCAACCTGCCGGAGGAACGGGTGCGCGACCTCGTGACGGGGCAGGTCGAGGGCCGGCTTCTTGGGGTTCTCGGCGAGCCCCGGGTCAACGTGCTGGCGCTGAACCTGGCGCTGGACGACCTTGCCCGCAAGTGAGGGTTGAGCCACCACACCGCATGTCCGAGACCGGCCGAGACCCGTCCCGCCCCTCCCCCGACGCGCTGCTGCTGGCGGCGCGCCGGGCGGACCGGGCGCGCGGGCGCCTGAAAATCTTCCTCGGCGCGGCGCCGGGCGTCGGCAAGACCTACGAGATGCTGACCACCGGCCGCGCCCGCCGGCGGGCAGGCCTCGACGTGGTGGTCGGCGTGGTCGAGACCCACGGACGGGCCGAGACCGAGGCGCTGCTCGACGGGTTCGAGATCGTCCCGCGCCGGCGCGTGCCCTATCACGGCACCGTACTGGAGGAGATGGACCTCGACGCGCTGCTCGCCCGCCGCCCGGCGCTGGCGCTCGTCGACGAGCTCGCCCACACCAACGCCCCGGGCTCGCGCCACCCCAAGCGCTACCAGGACGTCGAGGAACTGCTCGACGCCGGCATCGACGTCCACACCACGCTCAACATCCAGCACGTCGAGAGCCTCAACGACGTCGTGGCGCAGATCACCCGGATCCGGGTGCGCGAGACGGTGCCGGACGGCATCCTCGACCGGGCCGACGACATCGAGGTGATCGACCTCAACCCCGACGACCTGATCCAGCGGCTCCAGGACGGCAAGGTCTACGTCCCGGCCAACGCCGAGCGGGCGCTGCGGCACTACTTCTCCCGCGGCAACCTGACGGCGCTCCGCGAACTCGCCCTGCGCCGCACCGCCGACCGGGTCGACGACGAGCTTCTCAGCCACATGCGGGCCAACGCGATCTCGGGCCCGTGGGGGGCGGGCGAGCGGGTGCTGGTCTGCATCGACGACGATCCCCGCGCCGCCGGCCTCGTGCGCTACGCCCGGCGCCTCGCCGACCGGCTGCACGCCCCCTGGACCGCGCTCTCGGTCGAGGGGCCGCGCACCGCCTCCCTGAGCGAGGCCGCCCGCGACCGGGTCGCGGCGGCGCTGCGCCTCGCCGACCGCCTCGGCGGCGACACGGTGACGATCCCGGGCGGCCGGCGCATCGCCGACGACATCCTCGCCCATGCCCGCTCGGCCAATGTCAGCCACGTCGTCGTCGGCAAGGCGACGCGCTCCCGGCTCTTCGAGCTGGTCAACGGCTCGGTGGTGCACGACCTCGTGCGCCGCAGTGGCCCGATCAGCGTCCACGTCGTCGCCGGCGAGGCGCAGGGCGAGGCCGCATCCCCGCCGGCGGCCCGGGCCGCGCCGGCCCGCCCGTCCTTTCGCCCGCAACCCTACCTCGTCGCCCTGCTCGCCACCGCGGCCGGCCTCGGCCTCGCCCTGCTGCTCCAGCCCTATGCCGGGGTCGAGAACGCCGACCTGTTCCTGCTGACCGCCGTGGTGGCGGTGGCGGTGCGCTACGGGCTCGGGCCCTCGCTCGCCGCGGTGGTGGCGGCGTCCTTGGCCTACAACTTCTTCTTCCTGCCGCCGCTCTACACCTTCACCATCGCCGACCCGACCAACATCGCGGCGTTCCTGCTGTTCGCCGGCGTCGCCGGGCTGGTCTCGAACCTCGCCGCCCGCTCGCAGCGCCTCGCGGTGATCGCCCAGGCCCGTGCGCGCGCGACCGAGCGGCTCTACGGCTTCTCGCGCAAGCTCGCCGGCTGCGCCACCCTCGACGACGTGCTGTGGGCGACCTGCGCCCAGGTCGCCGCGATGCTGCGGGTCCGGGTCGTGCTGCTGCTGCCGGAGGCCGGCAGCCTCGCGGTCCAGGCCGGCTACCCGCCCGAGGACCAGCTCGACGGCGCCGACCTCGCGGCGGCGCAATGGGCGTTCGACAACGACCGCCCGGCCGGCCGCGGCGCCGACACGCTGCCGGGCGCCCGCCGCCTCTTTCTGCCGATGCGCACCGGGCGCGGCATCATCGGGGCGCTCGGGCTCGACGCCGACGGCACCGGGCCGATCCTGACGCCCGAGGGCCGCCGCCTCCTCGACGCCCTCGCCGACATGGGGGCGCTCGCCATCGAGCGGGTGCGCCTCGTCGAGGCCCTCGACCGGGCCGAGCGCGACGCCGAGACCGACCGTCTGCGCCAGGCGCTGCTGACCTCGATCAGCCACGACCTGCGCACGCCGCTCGCCGCGGTGCTCGGCGCCGCCAGCACCCTGCGCGACCTCGACGCCGCCCTCGCGCCTCCGGCCAAGGCCGAGCTGGTGGCGACGATCGTCGCCGAGTCGGAGCGGCTCAACCGCTTCATCGCCAACCTGCTCGACATGACCCGGCTGGAGGCCGGCGCGGTGGCGCCGAACGTCTCGCTCCAGGATCTCGGCGAGACGGTGGACACCGCCCTGCGCCGGACCGAGCGGGTGCTCGCCGGCCACCGGGTCGCGGTGGCGGTGCCGCCGGACCTGCCGCCCCTGCGCCTCGACCCGGTGCTGTTCGAGCAGGTGCTGGTCAACCTCCTCGACAACGCCGCCAAGTACGCCCCCGAGGGCTCGACGGTGACGATCCGGGCCCGGGCCGAGGGGGCCTGGATCCTCCTCACGGTCGAGGACGAGGGCGACGGCCTGCCGGAGGAGGACGTGGAGCGGGTGTTCGACAAGTTCTACCGCGTGCGCAAGGGCGACCGGGTGCGGGCCGGGACCGGGCTGGGGCTGGCGATCTCCCGCGGCTTCGTCGAGGCGATGGGCGGCACGATCGCGGCGGCCAACCGGCGCGACCGGTCCGGGGCGGCGTTCACCCTGCGCCTGCCGGTTCCCGGCCGCCCGGCCAGGGAGGCCGCATGAGCGCCACGATCCTCGTCGTCGACGACGAGCCGCCGATCCGCAAGCTGCTGCGGATGGGCCTCGCCACCCAGGACTACGTGGTGCTGGAGGCCCCCGACGGCCGTACCGCCCTCGACGTGCTCGCCCGCGAGCGGGTCGACCTCGTGATCCTCGATCTCGGCCTGCCCGACCTGCGCGGCCACGACCTCCTGCGCACGATCCGCGAGCGCCGGCCCGACCTGCCGGTGGTGGTGCTGTCGAGCCGCGACGACGAGGGCGGCAAGGTCGAGGCCCTCGATGCCGGCGCCGACGACTACGTGACCAAGCCCTTCGGCATGGCCGAATTGCTGGCGCGGCTGCGCGCCGCCCTGCGCCACCAGCTCGCGGTGCGCGGCGAGCGCCCGGTCTTCCGCGCCGGCCGGCTCAGCGTCGACCTCGTCCGGCGCATCGTCCGGGTCGAGGGCGCCGAGGTGAAGCTGACCCCGCGGGAATACGACTTCCTGCGGGTGCTGGTGACCCATGCCGGCAAGGTGCTGACCCACGCGCAACTGATGAAGGAGGTCTCGGTCTCGTCCGATCCGCAATACCTGCGGGTCTACATGCGCCAGTTGCGCCAGAAGCTCGAAGCCGATCCCGAGCGCCCGCGCCTGCTGCTCACCGAGACCGGCATCGGCTACCGCCTCCAGGCGCCGGACGACGAGGGGACGGGGGGGTGAGTGGATGGGATCAGGCTCCACACATTTCCTTAGCATTTAGCTCTGCCGTTGTACTATCTAGTTTTTGAGTGAACAATTTCAAATACCGAAATTTGCCATTCCTTCTGTTATTATATTGATTAATATAAATATTATATCATTTCGATGACAAACTATTGATGCATGTCATCACCGCGCAGATCATTTGTCAGTCGAAGCGCCTCGCTTGACAACTTTTTTGAGGCTGGCACCTAGAGCAGAAATCCCTTCATTTACGATTTGCTCTTTAGATTTTCTGTGCCAGTCTGCGACATACCGAAAATCATCTGCCTTCTCGGTCGGGGTTCTTATATTCCGAGTTTGCCGATTTCCCTGCTTGGTTCTCATCTGCACCTCCTGCCGCTCGCACGGGGAAAACTCGGGTAAAGTAGCCTGGGTTCGCTTCCGACTCAAAATAGTGTTTCCTTTTTATCCAAATAAATCCCTCGCTCCGAGACACGATTGCGACATCAATAGGCCCACCAACAGTTTCCAAATCGGTAGAGAATCGGCGCTTCGCAGACGTCAATTCGACAAGAGCATGAGCGAGCTCCCCCATCTCTTTCTTGCTCATAAAGTTCAAAATGTCAAGCAAGTCCCGACGTTCGGTTCCCATCAATTCTTCAATTGTTCGGCCAAATTCATTCAAAACAGTTATTTTTATATCTTTTATTTCTTTTTTGCTAAAAACATCTGGCTTTGTTGTGGCAATTTCGTCAACCGCCTTGGCAATAAAATCCTCTATTGCTCCAATTAATTCGCCATCTATTCCAGAAATGAAGCGTTCTGCCATGTCTGATTGAGCAAAAGGCACCATTGCAGCTCGGTCGCCCTCCCGATCGATGTCAACTTCATTACGCTTGAGGATTTTTTGAACACCGAAGTAAGTTCCGTCGATTTCGAGGTAATGCAAGGTTGGAAATAAATCCCGTGCTCCAAATCCGCCAAACACGAGACCTGTTAGCAGATCGGATCCGATTTCACTTTTTACAACGGCGAACGCAAGGGAGAGTAACTTATTGCGATGCCTTTCGATCAACTCGAGACCTTTGAAAGCTGTATTTACCGCTTGGTCACACGCCTCGCTGTATTCATTGATAAATTCGTCAAGATTTTTGTCTTCCAAGAACCCCTTCAGTGGCCGATCTTGAAATTTTTTGATTGCTTCGTCGATCGCATTGTCGAACTCGCGCATCGCAGTAGATGTAGGCTTCCCATCTGCCTTTGCATTGATCGCCTTTCTAACGATACGATTCAGCGTCTGATATAAATCATGATATATATCTAACATTATTGCCGCCAAATAAATACCTTCCTGGCTCGGAGACCTTGGAAATTCTAGTAGATAGTTGAGAAATTCATCAGCGGCATCCTTCAGACTATCAAATTTAACCGAACATTCGGTCCTATGTTTCCTAATTATCACATCCAGCGGAACGCCAACATGTTCAACATTATTGTATATCATTATAGCGATTGGTTGGCGACACGAAAACTCGAATATTTTTTCTGCAGTATTATATGTTTTGGATTTTGAGCCTATACGCAGTGTAGCGGCACTGTCCGCAGCAAGCGCCAATGCCGATCGATTTATAAGAGCAATTTCAGCAGTCATGACTTCGTCACCGAAAAATTAGCGAAAGGCACCCATTGCTTAACTACAGGCACACAGATTAGCGCTGAGGAAGATTCGACATCGGCTGGGCCGGGAACATCTAGCGCCTGCATCAACAATTTCTAAGCTCTAAATTTTTCTTGTCTAGCGAAAAATAACGGGCTCGGCCGTCTCAACCCAAACTACTAGAGAGCGCCAGTATGATCGCATATTAACAATATCAAAAACATACAGAATAAATCAAATTTGTTCCATTGGACAATATAAGCATCTTTATAACACGGAATCACAATATAAAAAACAATTTTTATTGTAATGGCGCAGTAAAAATTCAACTGCGATTTGTTGAAATTATCCAAATATACCATGTGGCTAATGACATGCGACGTGTATGCCTAGAAAAGCTATGACGATATTTGACATTACGATGTTTGCGATAGGCTGGCGTGGATGATATCTGCAGATTTTATCTTTTGAAATACATCCTGGTCTCCACCCGGAGGAGGCGAGAAATTTCCGTGGGCGGCGCTGAAAACATCTCCCCCCTCACCCCGCCGCCAGCAGCCCCACCGCCACCGCCGGGCCGCAGGTCGAGACCCCGGCGGGGCCGGCGCCCTCGGCGAGCAGCGGGGCGAGGAGGTCGGCGAGGTCGACGGTCGGGCGGTCGAGGCGGGCGGCGAGGCGGCGGGCGAGGAAGCGGCCGGCGCCGCAGGCGACCACCGGCGCCGCCGCCGGCAGGTCGCCGCGCGACAGGATCCGCTCGGCGGCGTCGTGCAGCAGGCGGAGCTGGCGCTCGGCGAACCAGCCGGCGAGGCGGGCCCAGTCGGCGGCCTCGCCCTCGTGGCGGTCGCGGCCGATCATCCGGGCGAGCCGCGTCTCGCTCTCGGGGATCGACTTGCCCCTGAGGTCGGGGGTGTCCTGCTGGTCGGCCTCCGGGTCGAGGTCGCCGGTGAGCCGGTAGGCGTCGGCGGTGGTGGCGAAGACCTCCGCCATCAGACCGGTCAGGCGGCCGCGGAACGGCGCCGTGGCGGCGAGGGCCAGGAGCGGCGTGCGCACCACGCCGGTATAGACGAGTTCCCCGGTCTCCAGCCGCTCGGCGTCGCTGTAGCCCTCCGCCGCCGGGACGCCGGCCCGGACCGGGATCAGGTCGGCGGTGGTCGAGCCGACATCGACGAGGAGGCCCGCCCCGCCCAGCCGCCGGCCGGCGAGCGCCGCGGTGGCGTGCCAGTTGGCGCTCGCCACGTCGGCATGGACCGCGCCCGCCGCCTCCGGCGCCACGAACCCGGCCCGCCCGGCATAGACCGCGACCGACCCGGCGAGGGCCGCCGCGGCCCACCCGGCGAGCCGCGCCACGCCGTCGGCGCGGTCGGCGAAGCAGTCGGTGAGCTCGCCCGTCATCGTGACGGCGTGGCGGGCCGGCGCCCGGGTCCAGGCGGGCAGGTCGGCGAGCGCCGCGTCGAGGGCCGGCAGGCCCTCCCAGAGCGGGCAGCGCGCCTGCACCGCCGCGGCGACCCGGCCGTCCGGCGCGACCAGCGCCGCCTTGACATGCACCCCGCCGAGGTCCCAGCCGATCACCGGAACGGAGGGATCGCGGTCATGGAAGGCGGGCATCGGCGGCACTCGTCGGCGAAGAACACCGGGGGCGTGGCATGAGCAGGGGCAGCGAGGCAACCCGGCCGGAAGTGGTCCCGGTGCTCGACCTGCGCCACGGCGCGGTGGTGCGGGCCCGGGCCGGCGAGCGCCACGCCTACGCGCCGATCGCGACGCCGCTGAGCCCCAGCGCCGCCCCGGCCGAGGTCGCCCGCGGGCTGCTCGCCGCCCTGCCGGCCCGCCGGCTCTACGTCGCCGACCTCGACGCGATCATGGACGGCGCTGCCCCCGACCGCGCCGCGCTGGCGGCGATCCGGGCCGCCTGCCCGGGCGTCGAGATCTGGCTCGATGCCGGTTTCTCGACCCGCCCGGCGGTCGAGGCGGTGCTGGAGGGCGGGCTCGCCCGGCCGGTCCTCGGCAGCGAGAGCCAGGCGGATGCCGCGCTGGTGCGCTGGTGCGGGACGCGCGGCATCCTCTCCCTCGACAGCCGCGACGGCGCCCCCCTCGGCCCGGCCGCCCTGCACGAGGACCCGGAATCCTGGCCGCCGGACATCATCGTGATGACGCTGTCGCGGGTCGGGGCCGGGACCGGGCCGGATCTCGGCGCGCTCGCCGCCGTGCGCGCCCGGGCTCCCGGCGCCGCGCTCTACGCCGCCGGGGGCCTGCGCGGCCCGGAGGATCTCGCCCCCCTGGCGGCGGCGGGCGCCGCCGGGGTGCTGGTGGCGAGCGCGATCCACGACGGGCGGCTGCGGCGGGAGCATCTCGGGGCCTGAGGTCCGGGGGCGCCCCGCGAAAAGGAACGGGAGGACCCCTGCGGGTCCTCCCATGGTGCCCGCTCGCGCGGGGTGCCGGCATGCGGCCGGACGCTCAGCGTCCGAGGAAGATGGAGGCCAGTCGCTGGAACAGCCCCTGTGGCGGAGGCGGTGGGGGCGGCGGGGGTGCCGCTGGCTGTTCCGGACGGTTTCCTGTCTAGGAAACGTTCGCCGCGAAGGGGTGCTGGGCGGTCTTGTACTTCTGCGTGACTTCGGCGGCGGTCGGCGTGCCGTTGATGGCGCGGATGATCGACTCCTTCGTCGCCTGGTAGTTGTACTTCTCGATCTTGGCGTCGTCCGCGGCTTCCCAGTGGATGAACACGCCGACCAGGATGTAGAGGTCGTCGGCCTCGTCGGCCGGGATGATGCCCTCGGCGACGCAATCCTGCACCGCCTTGGCGACGGCGTGCTGGGCCGGGCCGAACATCTGGACGGCCTGGCGGGCGTCGTTGATGGTGACCTTGTTGAACAGCAGGGTGTTGGGCTTGCACGGGAGGTTCGGCGCCACCACCGCGAGCAGGCTGGTGAAGCCGTGCTTGTTGTTGGTGAGGCTGTTGCAGAACGCCGTCTCGGCGGCGCTGCCGCGCGGGCCGATGAGCAGGTCGATGTGGGCGACCTCGTTGCCGTCGCCGACGAGGGACTCACCCACCAGCACCTTGTTGATCTTCGCCATTCGGGCCTTCTCCCTGGATTCGATAGGGACGCCGCCCCCCGGATCGGGGCGCGGCGGTATCGCGCCGTCCTTGTTCTCTGCGTCCGGCACGGGGCCGGACCGGTTCCCAGACAGCGGCGCGAACCTACAGCGGGGCCGGAGCCCGAACAACCCGCACCAAGTGGCGGGGGCGGCCGATTCGGGCGTCGGGGCTCCCGTAATGCCCGGGAACGACTAGGACTTTTGGGCAGCTTGCCGTGCGCCGGCGCGCCCGGGGCCGGCCTTGGCGGCGTCGAGCGCGTCGAGGAACAGAGTCGCCACGGTGAGGTCGGCGCTGGTGCCGGGATTGCAGCCGTCGGCCTTGAGCGCGGCGTCGAAGGCCATCAGCGCCGCCACCGGCTCGTCCGCGAGGTCGAGGCCGGCGACGATCCCGGCCGCCATCATCCGCACCTGCCCGGCCACGGCGGAACCGAACTTGCGCACGAGGTGGCTGTCCGGGAAGGCGGCGAGATAGGCCAGATAGACGGCACTCGTCGCCCAGGCCGGGCCGAGGCCGCGGGCGCGGGCCGCCCGCAGAGCCGGAAGCCCGACCCGGTAGAGGTCGCGGTAGCCGGTGACGTAGGCGCGGGCGATGCGGTCGCGGTCGGCCGCCTCCGCCATCGCGGCGGCGACCGAGGGCAGCGGCGCCTCCCCGTCGAGACGGGTGACGTCGTGGCGCGCGGCCGCCCCGAGACCGCCCGGGTTGGCGCGGCGGATCGCGGAAAAGATCCCGGCGGCGTCGGCGGCGTCGAGGCCGTCCAGCACCGCGGCGAGCGCGCGGCGCAGGGCGCCGGGCCGCTCCGCCGCCGCGGCGAGGGGAGCGCAGAGCAGCACGATGCCGAGATTGGTGTTCTGGCCCACCGCCGCCAGGGTGGCGGCGACCGCGGCCTCGGCCCGCGCCCCGGTCCCGGCGCCCGGCGCGGCGAGATGCGGCCCCGAGACCGCGGCGCTGCGCACGAAGTCGTCGAGGGTCATGCGGTGGCCGGCCGCGTAGGCGTGGACGTTGCCGGGCTTGAGCGCGTCGAGCTCGGCCCGGCAGGCGGCCTCGTAGGCCGCCCGGATCTCCGGCGGCGCCAGCGCGCGCATCGTCAGCCCTGCGCGGCGACGAGGCGGGGCGGATGCGCCGCCCGCACCGCCGCCAGGAAGCCGCGGGCGACCGCCCCGGCGACGTCGGTGGCGGTGACCTGCTGCAGGCCCGACCACGCCGGCATGCTGTTGACCTCGAGCACGAGGTAGCCGCCCTCCCCGTCCTCGACGAGGTCGATGCCGGTATAGTCGACGCCGACCGCGGCGGCGGCGGCCTCGGCCAGCTCCGCGGCGCGGGGCGGCACCGCCCAGGGCAGCGGCCGGCCGCCGCGATGGACGTTGGTGATCCAGCCGTCGCCGTCGCGGATCATCCCGGCCACCGCCCGGCCGGCGCAGACGAAGACGCGGTAGTCGCGCCAGCGCCCGTCGCGCCGGGCGACGTAGCGCTGGAGGTAGTACACCCGGCCGACCAGTTCCTCGGGCGGCAGCGCGTCGGGGGTCTCGATCAGTTGCAGCCCCTCGCCCTGCGAGCCGAACAGGGGCTTGAGCACCAGCGGGCGCCCGGGTGCGGCCTCCCGCGCCACCACCGCGGCGGCGGCCTCGCGCCGGGACAGCACGAAGGTGTCGGGGGTCGGGATGCGCTGGCGGGCGAGCAGCAGGCTCGTCATCGCCTTGTCGACCGAGCGCTCGATCGCGGCGGGCGCGTTCCACACCACCGTGCCGGCGGCGACCAGCGCGTGCAGCACGCCGAGCCGCAGGGTCGTCGCCTCGAAGGTGCCGCCGGCGATGGTCCGCAGCAGCACCCCGTCCGGCAGGCGATCCGAGAAGCCCGGCACCCGCAGGGGCTCGCCGCCCCCGGTCGTCACCGTGACGTCGGCGAGGGAGAACAGCACCGGCTCGGCCCCCAGCGCCCGCAGGGCCGCGAGCAGCCGCCCGCGGTGCCAGGCGCCGTTATCGGCCGCGAGGCCGATCCGCAGCGCGGCGGTCACGGGCGCGGGGCGAACAGCTCGCCCTTGCCGAGGGTGGCGAGGTCGCCACCGTGGCGGGCGAGGGAGCGCCGGGCGAGGTCGGCGAAGCGGGCCGAGAGCGGGCGCAGGGTCGCGGCGAGGAGGCGCAGGAACACGAGGTCCTGCGTCCCGGTCTCGGCGAAGCTCGGCAGCAGGGCGCCGTGCGCCTCGACCAGCAGCGTGCCGCGGCGCATGCCGTAGCCCGGATGGTCGCCGACCCGGCCGGCGACGAGCGTGCCGGCGATCATCCGCGACCCGGCATGGTCGCCCGCCGCCCCGGCCAGGATCAGGCCGCGGCGCATCCGGTCGCCGAGGCGCGCGCCGGCGGTGCCGCCGATCACCAGGGTGGCGCCGTCGAGCCCGGCCATGGCGCCGTGCAGCGCTCCCCCGGCGGACTCGCCGGCATCGCCCGCGACCGTGAGGGTGCCGCCGCGCGCCGCGGTGCCGGCGAAGGGGCCGGCGGAGCCCGCGACCCGCAAGGACCCGCCGGTCATGCCCTGGCCGAGGCGCTGGCCGACGTCGCCCTCGACCACCAGGGTCCCGGACTCGAGCCCGGCCCCGACCCGGTCGAGCCGCTCGTGGCCGCCGGCGATCGTCAGGGTATCGGACCCGTCGAGGGCGATGGCGAAGCAGTCGCCGAGGACGAGGCCGCGCCGCGTGGTGCCGACCGGGATCCGCGCGGCCTCGTCCTGCGACAGGCCGGCGAGGCGGGCGGGCGTGACGCCGCCGAGGTCGAGGCGCTCGGGAGGCGCCTCGCGCAGGGTGAGCGTGCTCATGCTGGCACCGGGATCATGCCGCCTCGCCGAGGAGATCGCGCAGGTGGAAGTGGTGGCGGCCGAGATTGCCGCCGTAATTGCCCGCCGTGACCGCGACGAGCCCGTGCGCCGCGCCGATCCCGGTGGCGGCGTGGAGCGCCGCCCGCATCGCGGCCGCCACGCGCCCGGCCGAGAGCGCGTCGATGACGATCTCCAGCACCACGTTGACCTCCGGCGGCAGGGCCGAGCCGGCCCGGCCCTTGAGCGTCGGGCAATAGGCGTCGTTGGTCGAGGCCATCATGCCCTTGGTGCGCCCGCCGACCTTCGAGCCCGAGCGCACGATGCCGCCGGGGAACGGCAGGATCGCGCCCGGCACCGCCTTCGCGGCCTCGACCGCGGCCTCGGCCACCGTGAGGGTGCCGCGGAAGTCGCGGCCGAGAAAGAGCAGGTTGCCGCCGCCGACCGCCCCCTGGATGGTCGGCACCGAATGCTCGCACAGGAACTCGCCGTCCATCACCGGCGTGCGCCAGTAGCGCCGGCCGCCGAGGCGCTTGGCGACGGCGAACCCGTCGCCGAAGTAGCGGATCGCGCCGCCGAGCTTGAGCGCCTTGCCCCGGTCGGGGTCGTCCCAGGCGATGCCGGCGTAGCAGGCGCTGCCCGGCGAGGTGAGGACGCATTGTCCGACCCGGCGCAGGAGCTGGCCCTTGAGGCCGTCGGCGTCGAAGCCGAACAGCAGCACCCGCACCCCCGGGCGCCCGTCCGGCGTCTCGTCGGGGGCGAGCACCGCGTCGATTCCGGCCTCGGCGCCGCAGCCGATCACCGAGGTGGCGAAGCCGGTCATCGTGGTGGCGGCGATCATCGCCCAGTGGGCGGTCTCGGCGGTCAGCACCAGGGCGGTGCCGGCCATGTCGAACGCCTCCGCGAAGGTGTCCTCGACCCGGATGCCGTTCAGGGACAGGGGGCTGCTCACGCTCGACATGCCACCGCCTCGAACACCTCGCGCCCCGGAAAGGCGCCGTCGGGCACCGCGAAACTGTCGAGCCCGGCCCCGAACCGCTCCTGGAGATAGGCGTCGGTGCGCCGGGCCATGCCGGCATCCGCGTCGAGGGCGAGCGACAGGGTGCGGCCGGCGCGCCACGCCACCACCCGGCCGTCCTCGACGATCACGGCGCCGTCCTTGAACACCCGGTGGGCGCTCGCGAACATCGCGGTGCGGTCGGTGTCCTCGCGGTAGACCGCCACGTCGGCCCGCGCCCCGGGGCGCAGGTGGCCGCGGTCGGCGAGCCCGAGGAGCTTCGCCGGGCCCGAGCGGGTGAGCCGCGCCACCTCCGACAGGGTGTATTCGCGCTCGATCGCGTGCAGGCCGGACCGCTCCGCCGCGACCTTCGGGTGGGCGGCGAGCTCGCGGTCGCGCTCCTCCTTGTCCATCAGCAGGTGGAGGATGCGCGGATAGGCGGTGAACGGCCCGCCGTTCGGGTGGTCGGTGGTGAGAATCGTGCGCTCGGGATCGGGCGAGAGCAGCATCAGTTCGAGGCCGATGGCGAATTGCAGCGACGAGGTCGGTCCGCGGTCGCGGTAGCGGAACGGCACGATGCCGCCGCCCTCGGCGTCGCCGGCATGGAGGATCCACTTCCGCGGGCTCGCGCCCTGGCGGCCGGCGAACTGGCGCAGGATGTCCAGCGAGATCGTCACGGTCTGGCCGAACACCGCCTGCCCGACGTCGAGCGTCGCGTTGGGGTGGCGCGCCAGCGCCTCGGCGAGGCGCGGCGCCGCCGAGCGGAAGCCGCCGGTGAGCGGGTTGTCGGGATCCACCGCCGCGTAGGCGTAGAACTGGGCGTGGGCGAAGTGGATGCGCCGCCCCTGCGCCGCCTCCAGGGTCTCGACGAAGCTGTCGTCGGCGCCCGGCAGGCCGAGATTGCTGCAATGGACGTGGAGCGGATGCGGCACCCGCAGCGCCTCGACCGCGTCGAGGAGCCCGTCGAGGATGGCTCGGGATGTCAGCCCGTAGGCCGGCACCTCGTCGTCGAGGGCGAAGCGCACCGCGCCGTCCTTGAAGGCGTCGGCGCCGCCGGCATTGATGACCTTGACCCCGAGCGCCCGCGAGGTCGCGACGTTGAGCGCCACGAGGTCGCGCACCGCGTTCGCCCCGGCGCCCTCGCGCAGCAGCCGCAGCAGGTGGTCGTCGTTGCCCATCACGCACAGCCCGCCGCGGTCGAGGAGCGGGATGTCGGCGAGTTCGAGCTGGGTCGCGAGCGCGTTGACCGGCGGCATCGCCGGCTCGACCGCGGTAGTGTAGCCCATCCGGGCATAGAGGGCGCCGATCTCGGTGGCCGAGCCGTGCGGGTTGGGGGCGCCGGATTCGGACAGGCCGAGTTCCGGCAGGAGCAGGCGCGACAGCACCACGTTGCCGCCGGCGATGTGCGAGTGCACCTCGACCCCGCCCGCCATCACGACGCAGCCGGCGGCGTCGAGGGTGCGGTCGGGGGCGCGGCCTTCGGGCGGCGCGACGATGCGGCCGTCCTCGATCCAGACGTCTCCGACGGCGTCGCGCCCGGCCGTCGGATCGACGACCCGGCCGCCGGCGATGCGGGTCAGCATGAGGCGGGGTGCTCCGTGGGGGCGAGGCGGGCCCGCAGGCCGGCGAGGATGTCTTCCGCATCCGGCGCCCCGGCCGGGGCCGTCGCCGGGTGCCAGGCGATCGCCGCCCGGCCCGGATGCCACAGGGCACCGCCGCGCTCGCGGCCCGGCACCGCGACCCGGATCACCACCTCGGCCTCGTCGCCGGCGGCCTCGCCGAGGAGCGCGACGGTCGGCACGGTGCGGGTCCAGTCCGGGCGCGGCGCCGGCAGGGCGGCGAGCCAGAGTGCCGCGTCGGCCTCGCCGGCGGCGGTCTGGCGGGCGGCGTCGCAGCGCCAGGGATCGTGCTCGGCCCGGCCGCGGCCGAACCCGACCCGCGGCCCCTGCCCGGTCGTCCAGGCGGCGACCTGCGCCACCGCCCGGCCCTGATGGGACACGCCGAGGGGCAGCGCGAAGGCGCGGGTCGCGGTGTTGAGGTCCTTGACGAGGCCGGTCAGCATCTCGGTGCCGAGGGGGCCGAGTTCCGCCGGATCGTAGGCGACCACCGCGAAGAGGGCGCCGCGCAGGCGGGCGGCGAGGTCGGAGAGCGCGTGGTCTCCGGCGATCCGCCCGGCGGCGAGGCCGCGCAGCAGCCCGAGCGCGGCGGGCAGCCCGTCCGGCGCCGGGTACAAGGTCGCCTGCCCCGTGCCGCCCGGCGTGCCGCCGAGCGCCAGGACCGCGCGGGCGCTCCCGGCGGCCCGGCCGCGGGACGGCGTCCCGGCCGCGAGGCCGGCGAGCAGCGGGTCGGCCCAGGGCCGATGCCCGACCGCCAGCAGCCCGTCGGCGCGGCCGGCGGCCTCGGCCGGACTGGTGGTCATGGCGCCGGCGGCGGCGAGCGCCGCGAGGTCGGCGTAGAGCCCCGGACCCGCCGCCGGATCGACCGTGGCGCCGAGGTCGCGGGCGAGGCGGTAGGCGGCGCCGATGGCGGCGGCGTCGGCGCACAGGCCGGCGACCAGGGGCGCGCGGGCACGCCCCAGCAGGTCGGCGGCGGCGGCGAGCGCCGCGTCGGGCTGTGCCGGCCGGCCCTTCACCCAGGCTGTCATCCACCCTCGCTCGCGTTGGCGGGCCCCGCGGGACCCCGGCCTTGTCTCCCGGAGGCGGCGCGACGGCGCAGCCTCCGACCGGCGCGACCGAGCTTTGCATCCGGGGTTTCGGGCAGGCAAGACCCCCAGAAAGTCCGGCTGGCGGGAGGGGGGACGGGGCTTGCGGGGGGGCGACGTCACCCCGCGCCGTCAGGGCGTCGAAGCGGATCGGGAGGTCCGGCCGGTGGCCGGATCCGCGGGACGGTCGTCGCGTGCGGGCCCCGGTCCGGTGGGGAGAGCGGCGGCCCGCACCGCCCTCAATGCCGCACCCCGCTCTCGCGCAGGTCGAGCATGAAGCCGCGGCCGCGCACCGTGACGATGGTCGGGCCGCCGGCGCGGGTGATGTCGGCGAGCTTGGTGCGCAGGTAGCCGACATAGACGTCGACCACGTTGAGCGACAGGCCGCCCTGGCTCGCCCACAGCCGCTCGAAGATGTCGCCCCGGGCGACCGGACGGCCGACCTGCTCCATCAGCACGCCGAGCAGCTCGGCCTCGCGCTGGGTCAGGCGCACCGCGACCTCGCCGTGGCGGACCTGCCGCGTCGCGAGGTCGAGGGCGAGGCGCCCGGCGGCGACGAGGCTGCGGGCCTCGCCGGAGAGGCGGCGGCGCTGGAGCTGGGTGCGCAGGCGGGCGAGCAGCTCGTCGAAGGCGAACGGCTTGACGATGTAGTCGTCGGCCCCGGCGGCGAGGCCGTCGACGCGGTCGCCGACCTCGTCCTTGGCGCTGAGGAACAGGATCGAGCCCGGATAGCCGCCCTCGCGCAGGGCCCGGCAGATGTCGTGGCCCGAGCCGTCCGGCAGCATGATGTCGAGCAGCACCGCCTCCGGCACCCGGTCGCGGGCGGCGGCCAGGGCCTCCTCGACGCCCCCCGCGAGGTCGACGGCGAAGCCTTCGGCCCCGAGGCCCCGGGCCAGCATGGCGCGGATGTCGCCGTCGTCCTCGACGACGAGCACGCGCGTCGCCGCGGGCACGCCCACGGCGCCCGCCTCCCGTGGCTCGGTCGCTGGGCTCACGCCGCGTCCCTCCCTCATGCGTCGCCCGGCCCGATGCGGCTCCCCGGCAGCGGCAGCACCAGGACGACCCGGGCGCCGCGCGCGGTCTGGCCGCCCGATCCCAGGCGTATCGCACCATCATGGCGTTCCACGACCCAGCGCGCCAGGGCCAATCCGATGCCGAACCCCTGCGCCGGCGACGAGCCGCCGCCGCGGCGGAAGCGCTCGAACAGCGCGTCGGCCCCGGGCGGGAAGCCCGGGCCGTCGTCCTCGACCGTGATCGTGGCGCCCCCCTCCCCGGCGGCGAGCGAGACGGCGACCCGGGTGGCGCCGGCGGCGTGGCGCAGGGCGTTGTCGATCAGCCCCTCGACCACCTGGCGCAGCCATTCGGGGTCGGCCTCGACCACGAGGTCGGCGTCGCCGGGCGCGAGAGCGAGGGCGACGCGCCGGCGCCGCGCCTCCGGCAGGGCGTTCTCGACCGCCTCGGCCAGGATGCCGGCGAGGCCGACGGGCCGGCGCTCCAGCGCGATCTGGCCGGATTCCGAGCGGGCGATGCGCAGCATGTCGCCGACCCGGCGGTGCAGCCCCTGCGCCCGCTTGCGGATGGTGGCGATCACCGGCCGAAAAACCTCCGGGGTGTCGGGCGAGCGGGCGGCGAGGTCGCACTCGCCGAGGATGACGGTGAGCGGCGTGCGCAACTCGTGGCTCACGTCGGCGAAGAAGCGCCGGCGCGAGCGGTCGATCTCCTCGAGGCGGGCATTGGCGGCGCGCAGCTCGGCGGTGGCGCGGGCGACGGTCTCCTCCAGGGCGGCGCGGTCGGCGGCGACCCGGGCCTCGCGGCGGGCGAGCCGGGCCGCCATCCGGTTGAAGCCGGCGACGAGCAGCCCGAGCTCGTCGCGGGTCGCCACGGCCAGGCGGGTGTCGAGCTCGCCCCGGCCGATCGCCGCGGCGCCGGCCCGGATGTCGGCGATGCGCCGCAGCAGCGGCCGGGTCAGGCGCCGGTGCAGCAGCACGAGGAGCGCCAGCGCCACCGCGGCGGTGGCGAGCGCCGCCCCCTGCAGCCGGCGGGCGAGGCCGCGCATGGCGGCGGCCGCGGCCTCGACGGTGCGCCGCTCGGCCTCGACCAGGAAGGTGAGGGGCGGGCCGGTCATCGCCCCGTAGGCGTTGAGCGCCCCGCGGATCGCGTCGGTGCGCAGGGCCGCCTCCGGCTCGCGCTGGATCCGCGCCACCTGCCGGTCGAGCATCACCCGGGCGGCGCGCAGGCTCGACAGCGGCCGCGAGCGCGCCGCGTACTGGGTCCGGCCGAGGAGCGCGTCGGTCCCGGCGATGGCCTGCCCGAGGCTCTGGTCGACGGCCTCGAGCGCCCGGTCGACCTCGATCCGGGCGGTGGCGAGGCGCTCGGGCCGGCCCGGCGCATCGCCGACCGCCTCGATCGCCGCGAGGCCGAACTCGGTCATGCGGCCGGACAGTTCGGCGAGGCGCTCCAGCCGCAACTGGGCGTCGAGGGTGGCGTCGAGGGTCCCCTCGGCGGCGTGCAGCGACCAGAACAGCCCGGCCGCCGCGAGCGCGACGAGCGCCGCCGCGCCGCCGATCAGCAGCGCGAGCCGTCCCCTGAGCGATCCCATCCCGGTGCCCGTCCCCGTCGGCGTTGTCCCTCGCGGGTCGCCCGCCCGCGCCTCACCCGAACGAGCGCGCGACCAGCTCCGGCACCAGCCGGCCGCCGCGGTGGCTGGTGCCGGTGCGCAGGGAGGTCACCACCACCTCGGCTGGGCTGAACAGGTGCGAGTCGATGGCGTAGAAGTCGCCGTTGAACCGGGCGAAGATCTCGGCGAAGGGGGCGCCGTGGTCGCGCGAGGTGGTGCTCGGCAGCGCCTCGGCGAGGCCCCGGGCGTCGGCATCGTCGGCCTCGACGAAGAGCTGGACCCGTCCGCCGTAGATGATCGCGTCGTTGGTGCGGCCCATCGCCTGCACGAAGTCCGGATGCGGCGGGCTGAGCGGCGCCGCGCCGATCCCGTCGACGATCGCGCCGAGGTCGAATCCGACCGCGTGCGCCTTGTGCAGCGCCACCTCCAGCACCCGCGCCACCACCTGGGTCGAGCCGGCGAGGCTCTGGGTCGGGGCGTAGATGAAGGTCACGTCGCCGGGCGCGACCCGCGCGGCCCGCGCCACCTCGGCCACGACCTTCGCCGGCGGCGGGCTGGCGGATTCAAGCACGAGCGCGATCCGGCCGGCCTCGTCGCGGTAGCGCAGCTCCTCGAACAGGGGCTCGGCCGCCGCCGCGGCCCGGCCGGGGCCGGAGCCGAGGGCGAAGAAGTCCGAGCCCTCGCCGCCGGCGAGGCTCCAGCCGGCATACTGGCTGCCGAGGCAGGCCAGCACCGGGTCGGCGCTGTGGACCACCACCGTCAGGGGCCACGCCGCCACCGGCCCGGCCGGCGCCAGCGACACCGTGCCGAGGCCGCCGAGGCAGATCTCGGCGATGCGCCGGCCGGCCTCGACCGAGCCGCGGGCGGAGGCGCCGGCATCGACGAGCCGGGCGCCGCCCGGCTCCCGGCGCACCGCGAGGCGCAAGGCGACGGCGTCGGCGACCAGGGCCTCGACCAGGGGCCCGGCGAGGGCGTTGACGCTCGGGCGGGGGGCGTCGGGGATCGTGGCGGTCATGGCGTGTCTCCCTGAAGGCGGTGGCCGGTTGCAATCCGGCTCGGATGGACCGTGCCCGCCCCCGCGAGGACGGCCCGCACGGTCTCGGCCCGCGTCGTCAACGCGCGGCGGGCCGCCCCGGCGTCGGCGCCGCTCGCCCGCACGGTGCAGACCGGGGCGCCGGCCGGGATGCGGCTGCCCGGGGCCGGCCGGTCGGCGACGCCGTCGCGCGGCAGGGCGGGCACGGCCGGCACGGCGCGGGCGGCGTAGACGATCTCGCTCGCCGCCGCCCCGGGCGGCTCGGGGTCGAGGGGCGAGAGCCGGCCGAGGGCGGCCTCGACGTGGCGCAGCATCAGGGGCGTCGCGCGCCGGTCGAGCACGTCGAGGGTGGCGCCGGGGCGCGGGTTGACCTCGAGCAGCCACCAGTCCGGGCCGTCGACCATCAGGTCGGCGCTGGCGAGGCCGCGCAGGCCGGTGGCCGCCGCGAGCGTGGCGAGCGCCGCGGTCGCCGCCTCGCGCACGCCGTCCGCCAGGGCTCCGGGATCGAGGGCACCGGGTGCGAGGGCGCCGGCGTAGCGGAACGGGTGGCGCGGCGACGGCGCGGTCCATTGCTCGGTGGCGCCGAGAACCTGGATCCCGTGGCCGTCGGAGAGCAGGGCGAGGGAGCGCTGCGCGCCCGGCACCCGGCGCTGGAGGTAGCGGCCGGGGGCGAGGCGGCCGGGCGCGGCCGGGCGGACGTGGCCGCCGCCGGAGGCGCCCGCCGCCTTGTCGAGCCAGCCGGACGGGTCGGCGACCGGCGCGAGGCGGATCTCCGGATGCGGGAGGCCGAGGCGGACACACAGGGCGGCGAGCGTGAGGGGATCCTTCAGGGCGGCGACGCAGGAGGGGGCGGCGCCGAGCAGGCGGTGGCGGCCGGCGAGCGCCGCCATCAGCCCGGGCGCGCCCTCGAAGCCGCTGCCGAGCACCAGCCCGAGGGGGGCACCGGCCTCGGCCGCGAGGGCGTCGAGGGCGTCGCGCACCGCCCGGCCCCCCGGGCCGGAGCCGAACCGGCCCGGCACGCGCCGGTAGCCGGCGCTGAGCGCGCGGGTGTCCTCGTCGCCGAACAGGTCGGCGACGTAGGGGCGCAGGTCCGCCCGCCGGGCGGCCTCGGCGAGGGCCCGGCCGGCCTGGGCGGCGATGAGGATCGCGTCGCCGCCGGCAGAACTCATACGATTTCCGGTTGATCGCTTCGCGATGCGGAAATCGGCTTCGCTCACGCGCCGCGCGGGCTGGTGATACGAATTCCGAAAGCGATCTTCCGGATTTCGTATCATCCGGCGATCTCGACCGCGAGCCGGTAGGCGTCGCGAAAATCGAGGGCGAGGGGCTCGTCCGCCGCGAGCAGGCGCCGGAACAAGCCGGCCTCGGTGCGGTACTTGACGTTGCCGACCGCGAGCGCGCCGATGCCGACGCCGCGCCCGGTCGGCAGCGGCACCGCATCGGATCCGGCGTCGATCCCGGCGATGCCGGCCGGCGGCACCGCGTTGACGTCGGCGGCGACGAGGAGCCGGGTCGCGGCGGCGAGATCCCCGGCGCTGAGCACCTGCACCCCGGCGGCGGCGGCCGACAGCACGATCTCGGCGTCGCGGGCGGCCCCGACCCGGCCCTCGTCGGTCGAGCCGTCGACGGCCTCGACCTCGACCCCGAACCGCTCCTTCATGCCGATGGCGATCTTCGCCACCCGCTCGCGGCCGTTGTAGCCGACCAGCGCCGGGCGGGCGCCCTCCTGGGCGCACAGCACCGCGGCGCAATAGGCGACGACGCCGGTGCCGCCGTAGATCGCGACCCGCTTGCCGGCCAGCGTCTCGCCGGCGGTCTCGCGCAGGGCCCGCGCCACGCAGGCCACCATCGCGGCCCCGGTGGTGAACGACCCGGCCGGGTCGGCGAAGAGGTGGTTGCGGAACGGCGGCACGAAGGCGCGCCCCGCCGCCGCCATCATGTCGAGGGCGGTCTCGGCGTTCTTGCCGCCGATGAAGATCGCGGTGCGCGCCCCGTCCTGCGGCGCGCGCGAGAAGATCGAATCCTGCACCAGCGGCACCACGTCGGCGAGGTCGACATGGGTGTAGGTGGCGACGACGTCGAACCCCGCATCCGTCGCCATGTTCACGTCGAACGGGCTCATGTGCTTGAGCGGGGTGAGCATGTGCAGGATCGAGCGGGCCATGGATCTCGTCTCCTCCGGCGGCCGGGCCTGGCCGGGGCCGCCCCGTCTATAGACCGCCGGATCCCGCCGCGGTGCTGGACTCTCGTGCGGGGTACGGGCCCCCGTCGACGCTCGCGCCCCGGTTGCGGCCGCGGGCGATCACGAGGTCGAGGCCGGGATGGCGCGGGCGCAGGCGCGCCACCAGGGCCTCGGCCTCGGCCTGCGACCCGACCAGGGCGAAGCCGGTCGGCCCCCACGAGCTCTGGCCGTGGCCGGGGATGCCGAGGGCCTCGATCGCGGCGAGCGCCGCCGCGACGGCCGTGCTGGCGTAGCGCCCGCCCTGGTAGGGGGCGAAGTAGTCGCCGATCCGGCGCTGGATCGCGCCGATGCCGTGACCGAAGCGGTCGGGATCGGCGGTGGCGAGCGCCGGCAGCACCTGCATCAGCACGAGGCGGCAGATCTCGGCCGCGCCCTCGGCCGGGAAGCGCGGCAGGGCGCCGAAGGCGTGGCGCTCCTCGGCGCCGTGGACGCCGGTGCGGGCGGGGTCGAGCAGCAGCACCACCCGCCACGCCTCCGGGTAGTCGAGGCGGGCGACGATCGGCGGCGGGGCGCCGCTCTCGTCGCGGCCGCCATCGACCAGGAAGCCGCCGCCGGTGAAGGCGGCGAGGCCGACGCCCGAGCGGTTGCCGCGCTCCAGCGCCCCCGCGAAGGCGTCGGGCCGGAAGGCGACGCCGTGCAGCCGCGCCAGCGCCGCCGCGGTCGCGAGGGCGATCTGGGTGCCCGAGCCGAAGCCGGCATGGGCCGGCACCGTGTCCTCGAGGTGGAACGAGCCGGTCGCCGGCACGCCGAGGGCCCCGGCCGCCGCCTCGGCCGCCGCCCGGACCCGCGGCAGCTCGGCGGCGATCCCGGGCGCCGCGCCGCCGGTCACCGCGAGGGTGGCGGCGGGGGCGGCCTCGATCACGACCGCGGGGGCGTCGAGGGCGAGCCCGAGGCTGCCGTAGCGCCGGCCGAGCCCGCCATGCAGGTCGAGGAAGCCGAAATGCAGGCGGGCCGGAGCGTGGACCCGCACGGACCCTTGGACGGAACCCTGGGCTGTGCCTGCGTCGTCCAAGCCGGCTCCTCCGGGCGCCGCGCGGGCGGGGGCGCCGTTCCGGTTGCGGGGGCGGGCCGGTCGGATGGCCGCGTTCGTCCCGGCAGTCCCATGTCCGGGCGGGATGCGCAAGGGGCCGGATGGGCTGTCGATGCGTCAGCGCGGCAACGTGGTCGCTCCGCTCCGCGTGAGCGTCCCCCTTGTCCAATCTGCGCCCAGGGCGCAGTCATGGATCGGATCTGTCGGATCATCTCCGCTCGCCGTGCGAACAGGAAGGAACGCCGGCTATGGCTCGCCTCTCTCTCGAACGGCTGAAGGCCGCTCCTCCGGTCGTCGACCGGGCGAAGATCGCCGCCACGACGGAGGAGGACATCCGGCGCCAAATGGTCGAGGACGGAGAGGATCCGGATGCCGAACCCTCCGGCTACCGCCCGGCCGTCTCCGTGACCGCCTTGCGCGAGCGCCTGAGCATGACCCAGGCCGTCTTCGCCCGGGCGATCGGCGTCCCGGTCGCCACGGTCCGCAACTGGGAGCAGGGGCGCAAGGAGCCCGATCCGGCGGCCCGCTCCCTGCTCACGATCATCGACCGGGAGCCCGAGGCGGCGTTGCGCGCGCTCGGCGCGGCTTCCTGAGCCGGGTCGCGCGATTCCGGCCACCGTCACGCGGGCGCAGGAGAGCGGCCCTATCCGGGCCCATCCGCCGGAGCCCCGCCATGACCACCCCGAAGATTGCCCGCACAATCATCCACCCGGGCGCGACCCTGCGCGAGGCGGAGATCGGGGAGCAGTGCGAGATCCTGGCCGGATGCGTCGTCGAATACGCGACCTTCGGCGACGACAGCTACCTCGGCCAGAACAGCATCGTCGGCAACGCGCGCATCGGCCGGTTCTGTGCGCTCGCGGCCCATATCCGCATCGGCGCGCCGAACCACCCGATGGAGCGGGCCTCGCTGCACCGCTTCACCTACGGCCCGGACTACTACGACGCCACCGCCGAGCGCCACGCCGCCTTCTTCGCCCGCCGGCGCGAGGCGGTGACGGTGATCGGCCACGACGTGTGGATCGGCCACGGCGCCACGGTGCTGCCGGGCGTCACGGTCGAGGACGGCGCGGTGGTGGCGGCGGGCGCCGTGGTGACGAAGGACGTCGCGCCCGACGCGATCGTCGGCGGCGTGCCGGCCCGGCCCCTGCGCGACCGTTTCCCGCCCGCCATCGCCGAACGGCTGCGGCGGATCGCGTGGTGGAATTGGCCGTTCGCGCGCATCCGGGCGCATCTGGCGCTGTTCCAGTCCGACGACATCGCGGCGTTCTGCGACGCATTCGACCCCGAGGACACGGCGTCGCCCCCGGCGTGACGGCCGAAGCCCCGCCCCCGCCCGCCACGGGATTCCTATTCCGCACTCGGAACCGAAAAAATTTGTGCCCAATTCAATCGCGCTAAGTGCCGATCTCGTCTGCACAATAAGTCCGCCCTGTGAAGGGCCGGGCCGCCCCGCCCGGGCCGTCCGGCAAAATACCCCTTGCGCTCCCGGGCGGGATTGCCGATATTTCCCGGGTGACAGAAAACACTGTCATCTCAACATCTTATGATCTTCTTATGAAGGTCGTGACCGTCTAGGAGAAACGCCATGAAGTGGTCGATGCCCGTCGTCGCCGAAGTCTGCGTCGGCATGGAAGTCACCAGCTACGAGTCCGCCGAGATCGATCCCTTCAACTGAGGGGATCCGGCCCTTCGGCGAGGACCGTCCGATCCTCGACGCGGGGCCTCGCGGACGGCGCCGGCGTCCTTGATGCCGGACCGCCGCCCGGGCAGGGTGCCGAGGGGGCGACCTGCCCGGGAACGCCCACCGCCGCGGCGGGCCATCGCTCCCGTGACGAAACGGCTCCCGTGACGAACCTGGAGAGAACGCCATGAAGTGGTCGATGCCCGTCGTCGCCGAGATCTGCGTCGGCATGGAAGTCACCAGCTACGAGTCCGCCGAGATCGATCCCTTCCACTGAAGGGCGCTTTGCCGGGGCGGGATCGGACGATGCGCGCGATCATCCTCGGCTCCGGTGCCGGCGGCGGCGTTCCGCAATGGAACTGCCGCTGCGCGATCTGCGCCATGGCCTGGGCGGATGACGGCCGGGTTCGCCCGCGCACCCAGTCGAGCCTCGCGGTGTCGCCGGATGGCGACCACTGGCTCCTGGTCAACGCCTCGCCGGACGTGCGCCAGCAGATCCAGGCCACGCCCGCCCTCCACCCGCGCGAGGGCCTGCGCCACTCCCCGATCCGGGCGGTGCTGCTCACCAACGGCGATGTCGACCATGTCGCGGGCCTGCTCACCCTGCGCGAGGGCCAGCGCCTCGACCTCTACGCCACCGCCGGCATCCTCGGCTCGCTCGCCGGCAACCGCGTCTTCGACGTGATGGCCGAGGGCGTCGTCGCCCGCCGCGAGATCGCCCTCGGAACGACGTTCGCGCCCCTGCCGGGCCTGTCCGTCACCCTGTTCGCGGTGCCCGGCAAGGTGCCGCTGTGGCTGGAGGACGGCACGCCGGAGATCGGCGCCGAGACCGAGACCACGGTCGGCGCGATGATCGAGGCCGGCGGCGCCCGCCTCGCCTACGTGCCGGGCTGCGCCCGCGTCACCGACGACCTCAAGGCCCGCCTCGCCGGCGCCGACGCGCTGCTGTTCGACGGCACCGTGCTGCACGACGACGACATGATCCGCGCCGGCGTCGGCACCAAGACCGGCTGGCGCATGGGCCACGTGCCGATGCGCGGCGAGGGCGGGTCGATCGACGGGCTCGCCGACGTGCCCCTCGGCCGGCGCGTCTTCGTCCACGTCAACAACACCAATCCGGTCCTGGTCGAGGACTCCGACGCGCGCCGCGCCGTCGAGGCCGAGGGCTGGACGATCGCCCATGACGGGCTGATCCTGGATCTGTGACGGCCTTTGGTCGCCCTTGACCGGGCTGCGCCGGGGCGCCACGTCGGGATCCCCGGGCTTTGACCCGGCCCGCACAAGAATCAACGGAAACGCCCCCGGAAGTCTCGACGCCATGCACGCCGCCCTGTCCCGTCCGCCGGCCGCGGACGACGCCCTGCTCTCCCCCGAGGACCTGGAAGCGGCCCTGCGCGACATCGGCGCGCGGCGCTACCACAACCTGCACCCGTTCCACCGCCTGCTGCACGACGGCAGGCTCGATAAGGATCAGGTCCGGGCCTGGGCGCTCAACCGCTACTACTATCAGGCGATGATCCCGGTGAAGGACGCCACCCTGCTGGCCCGTCTGCCGGACGCCGCCCTGCGGCGGATCTGGCGCCAGCGCATCGTCGACCACGACGGCGACCACGAGGGCGACGGCGGCATCGAGCGCTGGCTGAAGCTCGCCGAGGGCGTCGGGTTCGACCGCGGCTACGTGCTCTCGACCCGCGGCATCCTCGCGGCGACCCGGTTCTCGGTCGAGGCCTACGTCCACTTCGTCGCCGAGCGCAGCCTGCTCGAAGCCATCGCCTCCTCGCTCACCGAGATGTTCTCGCCGACGATCATCTCCGAGCGGGTCTCGGGCATGCTGAAGAACTACGACTTCATCACCCGGGACACGCTGGCGTATTTCGACAAGCGCCTGACCCAGGCGCCCCGCGACGCCGACTTCGCCCTCGACTACGTCAAGCGCCACGCCGTGACGCCGGAACTGCAGCGGCAGGCCCTCGACGCCCTGCGCTTCAAGTGCAGCGTGCTGTGGACCCAGCTCGACGCGCTGTACTTCGCCTATGTTGCGCCCGGGACGATCCCGCCGGATGCGTGGCGCCCCGGCGAGGGACTGGCGGCCGAGGGTCTGGTGGCAGAAGGACTGGTGGGAGGCGCGGCGTGAGCCTGACCCCCGACGACGTGCCGCGGCTGCCCCGCGGCGTGCGGATGCGCTTCGATTCGGTGCGCAGCGCCCATGTCCTGCTCGCCCCGGAGCGTACCTTCGACCTCGACCAGAACGCGGTCGCGGTGCTGACCCTCGTCGACGGCACCCGCTCCATCCGGGCGATCGCCGACGAACTGGCCCGCACCTACGAGGCCGACCGCGGCGTCATCGAGCCCGACGTGATCGCGATGCTGAACGGGCTGCGGGAGAAGCGGGTGCTGGACGCCGGTCCGCCGCAGGAAGCGCCCGCGCCCCGGGCCTGAGGGGAGTTGCCGCCATATGAACGCCGTCACGCCCGCGCTCCCGGCTCCGATCGGCCTCCTCGCCGAGCTGACCCATCGCTGCCCGCTGCGCTGCCCGTACTGCTCCAACCCGCTCGAACTCGACAGGCGCTCGGCCGAGCTCGACACCGCGACCTGGGAGCGGGTGCTGGCGGAGGCCGCCGCCCTCGGGGTGCTGCACGTCCACCTGTCGGGCGGCGAGCCGACGGCGCGCCAGGACATCGTGGCGATCACCGCGGCGTGCGCCCGCCTGGGCCTGTACTCGAACCTCATCACCTCGGGGGTCGGCGGCGCGCTCGCCAAGCTCGACGCCCTGTCGGATGCCGGCCTCGACCATGTCCAGCTCTCGATCCAGGCGGCGGAGGCTTCCAATGCCGAGCGCATCGGCGGCTTGAGGAACGCGCAGCCGCAGAAATTCGCCTTCGCCGAGCGGGTGACGGCGCTCGGCCTGCCGCTGACCCTCAACGCGGTGATCCACCGCGGCAACATCGGCGAGGTGCCGGCGATCATCGATCTCGCGGTGCAGCTCGGCGCCAAGCGGCTGGAGGTGGCCCACACCCAGTATTACGGCTGGGCCTACGTCAACCGCGCCGCCCTGATGCCGGCCAAGCCCGAGGTCGACCGCTCGATCCGGGTGGTCGAGGAGGCGCGCGAGCGCCTGAAGGGCCGGCTCGTCATCGACCTTGTGGTGCCGGACTATTACGCCAAGTATCCCAAGGCCTGCGCCGGCGGCTGGGGCCGGCGGCTGATGAACGTGTCGCCGACCGGCAAGGTGCTGCCCTGCCACGCCGCCGAGACGATCCCGGGCCTCGAGTTCTGGCACGTCCAGGACCATTCCCTGGCCGAGATCTGGGCGCGGTCGCCGGCCTTCTCCGCCTATCGCGGCACCGGCTGGATGAAGGAGCCGTGCCGCTCCTGCGACCGGCGCGAGACCGACTGGGGCGGCTGCCGCTGCCAGGCCCTGGCGCTGGCGGGCGACGCCGCCGCCACCGACCCGGCCTGCTCGCTGTCGCCGCTCCACGCCCGGGTCCAGGCCCTCGCGGTCGCCGAATCGGCCCTGGAGACGGCGCCCGACTACCGGTACCGCACCATCGGCGGCGCGCCCGCCGCGATCCCGGAGGGAGTCGCCCCGTGAGAGCCGCCGCCGTCGCCGTCCTGCTCGCCGGCCTCGCCGCATCGGGCCCGCACGCCCAGGAGGCCGCGCCGAAGCCGGAGGCCGCCGCGCCGGCGGCGCCGGTGGCGATCGACCTGCTGTTCGACGCCAAGCAGCTGCGCAACGCCGCGCCGGGCTCGACCCTGTCCTACCGCTACACCCTGTCGAGCGGCATCGAGGGCAGCCCGTTCGGGCCCCCGGTCGAGGACCGGGTCCAGGCCAGCGTCGAGCCGGGCAAGGACCCCGACACCCGCACCCTGACGGTGCAGACCTTCACCGGCGCGCGCCGGCTGCCGACCGCGCATTTCGAGGACATGTCCGGCAACCCGGTGATCGGCACCTTCCTGGAGCACCACGTCCTCGACCTCGCCAAGGTGCTCAAGGGCAACCCGCGCTACCTCAAGAACGCGATCCGCAAGGCCCTGCGCGACGGCGCCACCGTGACCCCGACCGAGGTGACGGTGAACGGCCGCGCGAGCCCGGGCTGGCGCGTCGAGATCCGGCCGCTGGCCGGCGACCCGATGCGCGACCGGCTGCGCGGCTTCGACGCCCTCACCTACACCTTCGTGGTCTCGCCGGCGGTGCCGGGCGAGGTCGTGTCGATCGCTGCGACGGCGCTCGACCCGCGGGGCGGCACGCTCCTGGAGGAGACCCTGACCTATGAGCCGAGCCTTGGCTAAGTTCGTGCCGGCCCTGGCGCTCGCCGTCGCGCTGGCCGCCCCGGCGGCGGCCGACGACAACGACTACCCGACCGAGGCGCGGGCCGACTACGTGTTCGGCTGCATGGCGGCCAACGGCCAGACCCGCGAGGCGCTGACCAAGTGCGCCTGCTCGATCGACGCCATCGCGGCGGTGCTGCCCTACGACAAGTACGTCCAGGCCTCGACGATCCTGTCGATGCGCCAGGGCATCGGCCAGCGCTCGAACGAGTTCCGCTCGACCAAGCTGTTCGACGACAAGGTCGCCGAACTGCGCCGCGCCCAGGCCGAGGCCGAGATCCTGTGCTACCGGCACAGTGCGAGCGGTGGGTGAGGCTCGGATACCGCCGGTCGAGACCCCAGTCGGTCCAACCGTTTGGACCGCTGAAGTGACCGGCGAGGTGCCGGTCGCTGAGAGCCTGTTTGAGTGGCGGTCCATCGTATTAACCGCGCGAAGCGCCCCTTTCCCGGACGACTGTAGCGTCAGCGGAAGGAGATCCGGGATCCAGCGAAAGAAGTGCCGCGGAGCGGCTCAGTCTGCCAGCGCTGTGGTTGAGTACGGACGCTTCGCGACTTATTGTACTGGATCCCGGATCTCCTTCCACTGCGTTCCAGTCGTCCGGGAAAGGGGAGCCTGTTCTTTAGATCGAGATTCAAGCAGGCTCTGAGCGAAATGCGCATCGATTACGGCCCTGGTTGCAGGGTCTATTTCACGCAGAAGAACGCCGAGATCGTCCTCCTGCTGTGAGGTGGCGACAAGAATACGCAGGAGCAGGATATCCTCGCCGCCAAGGCCCTCATGAATCAGGACTGACCGCCATGCCGCTCGAAACGTCGCCCTGGGACATCGTCGACAGCCTCGACACGCCCGAGCGCATCGCCCTGTACCTCGAGGCCGTGCTGGAGGACGGCGATCCCGCCCTCCTCACCGCGGCGCTCGGCGACGTGGCGCGGGCCCACGGCATGGCGGCGATCGCCCAGGAGACGGGCCTGTCCCGGGAGACCCTTTACCGGACCCTGTCCGACAAGGAAAATCTCCAGCTCACGACCCTGATGGCCGTGCTCAAGGCCCTGGGCCTGAAGCTCACCGTCGCCCCCGCGAGCGCGGCGGCGTAGACCCCGGGTGGCTCCGCTCAACTCCCCCTGCCCGCCGGAAACGTCCGGGTGAAGCGGCGGCCCTCGGTGTCTTTCGCCGCCACCGTCACCGGGGCGCCGGTGTCGGCATAGGAGAACCGGAAGGTCGGGTCCTCGCTGATCGAGATGCCGCCGGTCATGGTGAAGAGCGGCGTGTCGCCCTGGCGCACGCTGAGGCTCTCCACGAACCAGGCCGGGGTGTAGAGCCGGGTGACCTGATCCATCTGCAGGCCGGAATAGTTCGGGTGGCGGACCTGGACCTGGGCCTCGCCGCGCTCGGCGAAGGCGCGGAAGCGCATCTGGCCGAGGTTGGCCTTGGCCTCGGCCGGGTCCTTCACCGCCGGGGCCGAGCAGCCGCCCGCCGCTTTGACGTAGGCCTTGGTCATGTAGAGGGCGCCGTCCTCGGTCTCGGCGATGGCGCGGACGTAGGAGTAAGAATTCACCCGGATCCGGGTCGAGAGGTCGAAGCGGCTTTGGCCCTCGGCGAACGTGATCGTGCCGACCACCGGCGAGGGGTTCTCGTCCACCACCAGCGTCAGCGCCCTGACCCGCCGGGGATCGCCTTCGGGCAGCGCGATCCGCACCGTGACCGGCACGATCGCCGCGTCCTCGGCGCGCTTCGGCGCTTCCAGGCCGACCACCCCGGTGCCGTCGGCGAGCGGGCGGTCGCCGGCGACGCTGCCCTTCAGCTCGCCCCAGGTCGTCTCCGGGCGCGCGTCGTCTCCTTGCGCCGGCGCGGGGCCCGCGAGGGCGATCAGCACGAGGGCGGCGGCCGCGGTTCCGGCGATGGGCCTCATCGGAGTCTCCTCTGGCGACGGGCCGGTCTCGTGCCGGCTTGCGAGCCCCGAGTATAGGCACGATCCCGGGGCGGCGCCAGCCGCGGGTGCCGTTGACCGGCCGGAAGAACCTCAATCTGATCAAGGCGATCGGCCGCCTTGCCGAAAAGCCCGAGGGCGCTCCCGTTGCGCCGCTGCCGGCATCGGCATTAAGCCCGTGGCGACCCCTTCCCGCGCGAGGATAGCCGTGACGTCCCCTGCCCTCCCCGCCCTGCTGCCGGATCTCGGGCGCCGCACCCTGGTGATGGGCATCCTCAACGTCACCCCGGACTCGTTCTCGGACGGCGGCCGGTTCCAGGACGTGGACGCCGCCCGCGCCCAGGCCGCCACCCTGGTCGGGGAGGGCGCGGCGATCCTCGACATCGGCGGCGAGTCGACCCGGCCCGGCCATACCCCGGTGCCCGCCGACGAGGAGCAGGCCCGGGTCCTGCCGGCGATCGCCGCCCTTGCCCCCTCGCTCGCGGTCCCGATCTCGATCGACACCTACAAGGCCTCGACCGCCGAGGCCGCCCTCAAGGCCGGGGCGCGGATCGTCAACGACGTCTGGGGCCTCCAGCGCGAGCCCGACATCGCCGCGGTCGCCGCCGCCCACGGCGCGCCGGTGATCGTGATGCACAACCGCGAGAGCGTCGACCCGGGCCTCGACATCCTCGACGAGATGCGCCGGTTCTTCGAGCGCTCGCTCGCCATCGCCCGCCGGGCCGGCATCCCGGACGGCGACGTCGTCCTCGATCCCGGCATCGGCTTCGGCAAGAGCTGGGAGCAGCACCTCGAGGCGCTGCGGCGGCTGCCGGAACTGCGGGCGCTGGGCTTCCCGCTCCTCGTCGGCGTCTCGCGAAAATCCCTGCTCGGACGCCTGCACAACGCCGCGACCGCGCCGAAGGACCGGCTGTTCGGCTCGATCGCCGCCCACGTCGCCGCCGCGACGCTCGGCGCCGACATCGTGCGCGTCCACGACGTGCGCCCGCACGTCGAGGCGTGCGCGGTCGTGGACGCGATCCTGCGACGGGGCGCCCGATGAGCGACCGCATCCTGATCCAGCGCCTCGCGGTCTTCGCCCATCACGGCCTGCTGCCCGAGGAAGAGCGCCTCGGCCAGCGCTTCTACCTGTCCCTGGAAGCCCGCCTCGACCTGCGCGAGGCCGGGCGCAGCGATGCGATCGACGCGACGGTGAGCTACGCCGACCTCGCCGACCTCGCGGTGCGGATCGCCACCGGGCGGCGCTTCCGGCTGATCGAGGCGCTCGCCGAGACCATTGCGGCCGAGGCGCTCGCCGCCCATCCGGTGCTGGAGGCGATCACCGTGCGGGTCGACAAGCCCTCCGCCCCGGTGCCGCATGTCCTCGACGGGATCGCGGTCGAGATCACGAGGACGCGATGACCCGGGCCTATCTCGGCCTCGGCAGCAATCTCGGCGACAAGGCCGCGATGCTCGACCGGGCGGTGACGGAACTCGGCGCCGTGCCGGGCGTGAGCGTCGCGGCGCGCTCGCGCGACTACCGCACCCCGCCCTGGGGCGACACCGACCAGGACTTCTTCCTCAACGGGGCGCTCGCGGTCGACACCACCCTGTCGCCGCACGCGCTGCTGGAGGCCTGCCTCGCCGTCGAGACCCGGCTGGGCCGGGTGCGCGAGCGCCGCTGGGGGCCGCGGCTGATCGACATCGACGTGCTGCATGTTGCCGACGCGGTGGTGGAGGACGAGCGGCTGGTGCTGCCGCACCGCTTCCTGCGCGAGCGCGCCTTCGTGCTGGTGCCGCTGGCCGAGATCGCCCCGGACCTCGTCCTCGGCGGCGAGACGGTCGGCGCCATCCTGGCCCGCCTCGACCGGACCGGCATCGTGCCGGCGTAGGACGCCGGTGCCGGCGTGACCACAGTCCACGACACAGGAGGCTGGCGGGTGTGGGAGCGACGGCCACCGCGCATCGACCCTCCCCCCTCTGGGGCCGGGAGAGGGGCAGCGCGACGCTGATCCAGAGAGCGCCCTTCACGACGGTTCCGCCACATCCGGAAGCGTCGTTCCCCTCTCCCGGCCTGCTCCGCAAGCCACCCTCCCCCGCAGAGGGGGGAGGGTTCACGCTCTCGGCCGTCGCTCCCGCACCCCGCAGCCCCCTGTGTCGTGGACTGTGCGGCGTGACGGCGGGCCCCGCCGGGTGCTCGCCCGTGCCGCATTGACCGTCCGGGAGGGAGGGCCTTAGGCGAGGGCCGACAGGCCCGGGCGGCCGATCCGCGGAGCAGCATCCATGACCCCTCGCACCCTGCCGGCCCTCGTCCTGACCCTCGTCCTCGGCGCGGCGGGGCCGGCCCTGGCCCAGGCCGGGGCGCTCAAGGTCGGGCAGCCGTGGTCGCGGGCCACCCCCGGCGGCGCCAGGGTCGCGGCCGGCTACGTCACGGTCACCAACACCGGCGCGGCGCCCGACCGCCTCACCGGCGGCTCGTTCGAGCGCGCCGGCCGCGTCGAGCTGCACACGATGTCGACCGAGGGCGGCGTGATGAGGATGGCGCCCCTGCCCAACGGGGTCGAGGTGAAGCCCGGCGAGACCGTCACCCTGTCGCCCGGCGGCAACCACCTCATGTTCATGGACCTCACCGCCCCGCTCAAGCAGGGCGAGGCGGTGAAGGGCACGCTGACCTTCGAGAAGGCCGGCACGGTCCCGGTCGAGTTCGCGGTCGGCGCCATCGCGGCCAAGGCTCCGGGCGAGAAGGCTCCCGGGGACAAGACCCCGAGCGACAAGGCGGGCGGGCATTCCGGCCATGCCCACTGAGCCCCGGCCCGCCTCGAAGCGGGCGGGCCTCGCGGTCGTCGGGCTGTTCGCCCTCGCGCTCGCCGGCATGGTCGGGACCACGGTCGCGCTGCTGCCGCGCGGCGGCAGGCCGCCGGCGGTGTCGGTGGTCGGCGGGCCGTTCCGGCTGGAATCGTCGAAGGGCGGCGTGCTCGATTCCGCGAGCCTGCGCGGCCGGCCCTACCTCGTGTTCTTCGGCTTCACCCAGTGCCCGAACGTCTGCCCGACGACGCTCGCCGACCTCGGCAGCCTGCTCGACGAGTTCGCCCGGCAGGGCGGCGACGTCCGGGCCTACTACATCACCCTCGACCCCGAGCGCGACACCCCGGCCCTGATGCGCGAGTACATGGCCGCGTTCAGCGACCGGCTCACCGGCCTCACCGGCACGCCCGAGGCGATCGCCGCGGTCGCCCGCGCCTACCGGGCGACCGCCCGCAGGGTGCCGCTGCCGGGGGGCGACTACACCCTCGAACACACCCTGATGGTCTACATGATCGACCGCGACGGCGGCTTCGCCGGCCCCCTCGACCTCGATGCCGGCCACGGGCTCGCGCTGAAGCAGCTGCACCGGCTCGCGGCCGCCGGGCGGGATTCGTGAAGCGGGTCCGTCCGGACCCCGCCCGGTCCATGGCGCTTCAAATATCCTCCATCCACTCGACGCGCCCGTCGGAGAGGCCGTAGCGGGCGCCCGCGACCGTGAGCTTGCCGCCCTTCAGGGCCTCCGCGATGACCAGGCTCTGCGTCGTGAGCCGCTTGGCGACGCGGCGCGCGTTGCTGCGCACCGAGGCTTCGAGGAGGTCGCCGCCCTGGCTGCGGGCCTCCAGCACCGCCGGCACGATCGGCTGCACCATCTCGCCGATCACGCCCGGGAAGGTCGCGTTCCGCTCCACGACGTCCACCGCCGCCGCGACGGCGCCGCAGGACTGGTGTCCGAGCACGACGACCAGCGGCACCCCGAGGACGCCGACCGCGTATTCGATGCTGCCGAGCGCCGCCGTGTCGACGGTGTTGCCGGCGTTGCGGACGATGAACAATTCGCCGAGCCCGCGCCCGAACAGGATCTCCGGCGAGACCCGGCTGTCGGAGCAGCCGACCAGGACGCAGAACGGGGCCTGCCCGCGGGCGAGTTCGAGGCGGCGCTCGCGGCCGTTCGCCGCGAGCGAGGGGGCCTCGTTGCGGAAGTTCTCGTTGCCCTCCTTCATCAGCCTGAGCGCCTCGGCGGGCGACACCGAGGTCTTCGCCATCGGGGGAGCGGCCCGCGCCGCCCCGTCGGGCAGGGCGGTCGCGGCGAAGACGGCGGCCGCCCCGAGCAGGAGACGCCGGCGGCCGAAATGCGCCGGGCCGGACCCGGCACAGCATTCGCAGTTGACGTGCATGGAGGATGGTCTCCCCTGGATCCCGTGCCGGGCGCTGGAAGTCCCAACGACGACGAGGACCCTTTTATTCCCGCGGATCGCTGCGGCAAGCGAGCGTAGCCGGCGGGAGCGCCCCTGCCGGCTCCCCTCACCCGCGGGCGATCATCTCGCGGATCCGCAGGCCCAGGGTCTCGACCACGAAGGGCTTCGTCAGCACCGCCATGCCGGGCTCCAGCGCGCCGTCGCCGAGCACCGCGGTCTCGGCGTAGCCGGTGATGAACAGCACCTTCAGGCCGGGGCGCAGGGCGCGGCCGGCATCGGCCATCTGGCGGCCGTTCATGCCGCCGGGCAGGCCGACATCGGTGACGAGCAGGTCGAGGCGCACGTCCGATTGCAGCACCTTCAGGCCGGCGGCGCCGTCGGCCGCCTCGATCGCCGTGTAGCCGAGCTCCTCCAGGACCTCGGTCACCAGCATCCGCACCGTCGGCTCGTCGTCGACCACCAGCACCGTCTCGCCCTGCTCGGCGCGCGGCGCCGCGCCCGGGCCGCCTTCGGCGGCGGCCTCGGCCGCGCCGTCGTGGCGCGGCAGGTAGAGGCAGACCGTCGTGCCCCGGCCGGGCACCGAGTCGATCCGCACCTCCCCGCCGGACTGGCGCACGAAGCCGTGGATCATCGACAGGCCGAGCCCGGTCCCCTGCCCGGTCGGCTTGGTGGTGAAGAACGGGTCGAAGGCCCGGGCCGCCACCTCCGGGCTCATGCCGGTGCCGGTGTCGGACACGCACAGCGACAGGTAGGGGCCGGGCGGGATCCCGTGGGCGCGGGCGGCCTCGGCGTCGAGCCGGTGGTTGGCGGTCCCGATCGCGATGCGGCCGCCGTCGGGCATCGCGTCGCGGGCGTTGAGGCACAGGTTCAAGAGCGCGTTCTCGAGCTGGGGCGGATCGACGAGCGCGGTCCACAGGTCGGGCGCCCCCGCGACCGCGATTCCAACCGCCGGCCCGACCGTGCGGCGGATCAGCTCCTCCATCCCGGCGACGAGCAGGTTCACGTCGGTCGGGCGCGGGGCGAGCGTCTGGCGGCGCGAGAAGGCGAGCAGGCGGTGGGTCAGGGCCGCGGCGCGGCGGGCGGCGCCCTGGGCGGCGTTGACGTAGCGGTCGACGTCCTTGAGCCGGCCCTGCCCGATCCGGGTCTGCATCAGTTCGAGCGAGCCGGTGATGCCGGCGAGCAGGTTGTTGAAGTCGTGGGCGATGCCGCCGGTGAGCTGGCCCACCGCCTCCATCTTCTGCGACTGGCGCAGGGCCTCCTCGGCCCGCATCAGCTCGGCGGTCCGCTCGGCGACGCGCTGCTCCAGGGTGCCGGCGAGGGCCCGCAGCATCGCGGTGGCGCGGTCGCGCTCCGCCTCGACGGCGCGACGCTCGTCGACGTCGATCAGCACCCCGGGAAAGCTCAGGGCCGTGCCGTCCGGCGCGTGGTCGACCCGCCCGTTGGCCTCGATCCAGTAGTAGTGCCCGTCGGCGCGGCGCACCCGGTACTGGTGGGCGTAGGCGCCGCCGCGGGCGACCACGCGGGCGATCGCCTCGGCGAGGCCCGGCTTGTCGTCGGGATGGACGGTCGCGACCACCTGTTCGAGGCTCAGGCCCTCGCGGCCGAGGGCCGGGTCGAGGCCGAAATTGCGCGCGAACGCCTCGTCCACGGTGAAGCGGTCGCTCGGCAGGTCCCACAGCCACGTCCCGATGATCGCCCCGGCCGCGAGCGCGAGCTGGACCCGCTCGACGTTCTCGCGGGCGACCGCCTCGCTCTCGCGCAGCCGCCGCGTCGCGATCACCTGCGCGGTGGTCTCGTTGGTGAGGATGAACAGGCCGGCGACCCGCCCGGCGCCGTCGAGCACCCGCGAATACGAGAACGTCCACCACGTCTCGGCCTCGCCCCGGTCGGTGCCGAGCCGCCACGGCAGGTCGACGAAGCGCCGGCTGCGCCCGGCCAGCGCGTCGTCGATGATCGGCTTGGCCTGCTCCCAGCCGTCGGCCCAGACCCGGTCGAACCGCTCGCCCATCGCCCAGGACAGGCGCGGGCCGAGCAGCGGGAAGTAGGTCTCGTTGAAGAAGAAGTGCAGGTCCGGCCCCCAGGCCAGGATCATGCTCTCGGGCGAGTTCAGCACGAGCGCGAGCGCGGTGCGCAGCGATTCCGGCCAGCCCTCCGGCGGCCCGAGCGGGTGGCCGGACCAGTCGCGCGCGCGGATCAGTCGGGCGGCCTCGCCGCCGCCGGCGAGGAAGGGAAGGCTGTCGGTCATCGGTCCTGCGGGGCGGGCGGGTCGGCCCAGCGGCCCGAGCGTCCGGCATGACTATCCCGGCCGGGCCGGAAGTGCCACCGGCGGCGGATTGGTGCGCAGGACCATCGCTGAAGCGATTGCCCTGGTCTCGCTGTGGCCCCGACGCCATGGCGCCCGGCGGACCTCGCCCCCCGGGTAGCCCTGTGGCCGGGGGATGCGCTAGGCTCGCGCCGTTGCCGGGGGAGGTCGAACGCCGGATGCCGCTTGCCGTGATCTGCCCCCGCGCCGTCGCGCGCGCCGGCCCGGCCGGGTGCCGATGACGCCGCCCCGGCCCTGCCCCCCGCCGCGGCGGGTGCTGATCTATTCCCACGACACGTTCGGTCTCGGCCATCTGCGCCGCGCCCGCGCCATCGCGCACGCCCTGGTGGCGGAGGCGCCGGGGCGGCGGGTGACGATCCTGTCCGGCTCGCCGGTCAGCCGGGCGTTCCGCTTCGCCCCGGGCGTGACCTGCCGGCGCCTGCCGGGCGTCACCAAGCTGCCGGACGGGGAGTACCGCAGCCTCGCGCCGGATTACCGCCTCGACGAGGTGGTGTCGGTGCGCGCCGCCCTGATCCGCCACGTCGCCGACCGCTTCGACCCCGACCTGTTCCTCGTCGACAAGGAGCCGGCGGGCTTCCACGGCGAGGTGCTGCCGGTGCTCTCGCGCCTCAAGGGCCGCGGCTGCCGGCTGGTGCTCGGCCTGCGCGACGTCCTCGACGATCCCGCCCTCCTCGGCCCCGAATGGGAGCGCAAGGGCGTCGCGGCGGTGCTGCCGCTCTACGACGCGATCTGGGTCTACGGCCTGCAGGAGATCTGCGCGCCGCTGGCCGGCCTCGCCCTGCCGGCCGGGCTCGCGACCCCGACCTATACCGGCTACCTGCGCCGCGAGGCGCCGGATCCCGGGCCCGAGGCCGGGGCGGAGGGCGAGCCGTTCCTTCTCGTCACCCCCGGCGGCGGCGGCGACGGGGTCGACCTCGTCGAGGCGGTGGTGCGCGCCTACGAGGCCGCGGATCCCGGCCACCGCGCCCTGATCGTGTTCGGGCCGTTCTTCCCGCCGGCCGAGCAGGCGGCGCTGGAGGCGCGGATCGCCGCCCATCCGCGCCTGTCCTCCCTCGGCTTCGACGCCCGGCTGGAGCGCCTGATGCGCCGCGCCGCCGGCGTGGTGGCGATGGGCGGCTACAACACCTTCTGCGAGATCCTGTCCTTCGACCGCCCGGCGCTGATCCTGCCGCGGGTGCGGCCCCGGCGCGAGCAGCTGATCCGGGCCGAGGCCGCCGCCCGCCGCGGCCTCGTCGAGTGCCTGCCCCCCGACGCGGCGACGCCGGAGCGGACCGCCGCCTCGCTGGCCGCGCTGCCGGGGCGCCCGCGCCCCTCCGCCCACCCGATCCCGGGCCTGCTCGACGGGCTCCCGGCGATCCGCCGCCTCGCCGAGGCCGGCGCCACCGCCTGCCTCGCGGCGGAATAGCCCCTCGCCCCATGTCCGCTCCGACGATCGCCATCCTGGTCAAGGGCTACCCGCGCCTGTCCGAGACCTTCATCGCCCAGGAACTGGTCGGGCTGGAGGAGCGCGGGCTGCCGCTCGCGATCTGGTCCCTGCGCCGGCCGCACGACGGCGCCGTGCACCCGATGCACCGGCAGATCCGCGCGCCCGTCGCCTACCTGCCGGAATACCTCCACGAGGCGCCCGTGCGGGTGCTGCGCGGCCTCGCCGCGGCGCTCGGCCGCCCCGGCCTCGCGCCGCTGCTGCGGCTGGTCTGGCGCGACCTGCGCCGCGACCCCACGGCGAGCCGCCTGCGCCGCCTCGGGCAGGCCCTCGTGCTGGCCCGCGAGCTGCCGCCGGCGGTGGCGCACATCCACGTCCACTACCTGCACACCCCGGCCTCGGTCGGGCGCTACGCCGCCCTGCTGTCGGGGCGGAGCTGGAGCGTCTCGGCCCACGCCAAGGACATCTGGACCACGCCGGACTGGGAGCTGGCGGAAAAACTCGACGACGGCGCCTTGCGCTTCGCCGTCACTTGCACGGCGGCCGGCGCGGCGCGGCTGCGTGGGCTGGCGGCGCGGCCGGACACGGTCTCGCTGGTCTATCACGGGCTCGACCTGCGCCGGTTTCCCGCCCCGCCGGAGTCCCGCCCGCCGCGGGACGGGAGCGACCCGGCCGATCCGGTCCGCTTCGTCACGGTCGGCCGGGCGGTGGCGAAGAAGGGCTTCTTCGATCTCCTGGAGGCGCTCGCCGCCCTGCCGCCGGGCCTGCACTGGCGCCTCGCCCATGTCGGCGGCGGCGAGGAGCTGGAGGCGCTGCGGGCCCGGGCGGCCACGCTCGGGCTCGGGTCGAAGGTGGCCTTCCTCGGAGCCCGGCCGCAGCCCGACGTGGTCGCGCTGCTGCGCGAGGCCGACCTGTTCGTGCTGCCGGCGAAGGCCGCCCCGTCCGGCGACCGCGACGGCCTGCCGAACGTCCTGATGGAGGCGGCCTCGCAGGCCCTCGCGATCGTCGCCACCGACTTCGCCGGCATCCCGGAATTCCTCGCCGATCACCGCGACGGACGGCTGGTGCCGCCGGGCGACTGGGCGGCGTTGTCGAACGCCCTCAACCTGCTCGCCCGCGACCCCGGCGAGCGCGCCCGCCTCGGCGCCGCGGCCCTGGCGCGCCTGCGCGACGCCTTCGGGGCCGAGGCCGGGTTCGCGCGCATCGCGCACCTGCTGCGGGGCGAGCCGTGAGGGTCGCGTTCTACGCCCCCCTCAAGGCGCCCGACGATCCGGTGCCGTCCGGCGAGCGCACGGTGGCGCGGCTGTGGCTCGCCGCCCTGCGCGAGGCCGGGTTCGCGCCCGACCTCGCCAGCCGGCTGCGCACCCGCGACCCCGGCGGCGAGCGTCATCCGGCCCTCGCCGCGGCGTCGCGGGCCGAGGCCGGGCGGCTGGTCGCGGCGTGGCGGGACGGCCCGCCGGCGCTGTGGTTCACCTATCACGTCTACTACAAGGCGCCGGACTGGATCGGCCCTGCGGTCGCGGCGGCGCTCGGGATCCCCTACGTCGTCGCGGAGGGCACCCGGGCGGCCAAGCGGGCGGCCGGGCCGCACGCCGTCGGGCATGCCGGGGCCGAGGCCGCCCTCGACGCCGCCGCGCTGATCCTGGTCCCGACCGCCGCCGACCGCGAGAGCCTGGAGGCGGCGCAGCCCCCGGGCCAGCGCCTGATCGACCTGCCGCCGTTCCTCGATCCCGCGGCGTGGCCCCGCGCCCCGCGCCCGGCGCCGGCGGCGGGGCCGCTGCGGCTCGCCTGCGTGGCGATGATGCGGCCGGGCGACAAGCTCGCCTCCTACCGCCTGCTCGCCGACGCCCTCGCGCGCCTCGACGGGGACTGGACCCTCGACGTCGCCGGCGACGGCCCGGCGGCGGCGGAGGTGGCGGCCCTGCTGGCGCCGTTCGGCGACCGGGTGCGCCGGCACGGCGCGCTCGCGCCCGCGGCGCTGGCGGCGCTCTACGCGGGATCCGACCTGCTGGTCTGGCCGGCGGTGAACGAAGCCTACGGCATGGCGCTGCTGGAGGCGCAAGGCCAGGGCTGCCCGGTGGTGGCCGGGGGCTACGGCGGCGTGCCCGACGTCGTGCGCCACGGCCGCACCGGCCTCGTCGCGCCGCCCGGCGACGCCGCGGCCCTGGCCGCGTCGGTCGCAGCGCTCGCCGGCGACCCGGCCCGGCGGGCCGCGATGGCGGAGGCGGCCGCGACCTTCGCCCGCGAGGAGCGCGGGCTGGCGCGGGCGGCGGCGGTGCTGCGCGGGGCGCTGGCTCCCCTGGTGGGGCCGGTTCGTCCGCGTCTCTCCGCATGAGGCGCGGGGCTCTTCGGGGAAAGGGAGGGCGCAGGTGTTCCCCTCCCCCCTTTAGGCAGGGCTGTCCAGGGAAAATTCCTTTGAGAATCAAGCGTAGGATCCCCTCTCCCGAGTGGGAGAGGGGAGACGCGCCCCTCCTTTTCCTCGGACAGCCGGGCGCTGCGGGGAGACGGCACCCGCCCCGTTCCCCGACCCGACGATCCTCGCCGCGAGCCCCCCATGAGCCGGATCCTCGTCGCGGTCACGCACCTCCTCGGCGCCGGGCATCTCACCCGGGCCGCGGCCCTCGCCCGCGCCTTCGCGGGGGCGGGGCACGCGGTGACGCTGGTCTCCGGCGGGATGCCGGCGGCGCTGCCGGGGCTCGACCGCGTGCGCCGGGTGCAACTGCCGCCGGTGCGGATCCTCGGCACCGCCTTCACCGACCTGCGCGACGAGGCCGGCGATCCGGTCGGGGCGGACCGCCTCGCCGCCCGTCGCGACGGGCTCCTCGCCGCCCTGGCGCAGGCGCAGCCGGATGCCGTCGTCACCGAACTCTACCCGTTCGGCCGCCGGGTGCTGTCCGACGAGTTCGAGGCGCTGATCGCCGCCGCCCGCGCCCGCACCCCGCGCCCGCTGATCCTCGCCTCGATCCGCGACATCCTCGCCCGGCCGGGCCGGCCGGAGCGGATCGCGGCGAGCGAGGCCCGGATCGCGCAGGCCTACGACTCGGTGCTGGTCCACGGCGATCCGACGCTCCTCCCCCTCGACGCCTCCTGGCCGGTGAGCCCCGCCCTGCGCGCCCGCCTGCGCTACACCGGCTACGTCGACGAGGCGCCGCAAGCGACGCCCGTCCCGCCGGAGCGCGCCGGCCTCGTCGTCTCCGGCGGGTCGAGCGCCGCCGGGCTGCCGCTGCAGCGCGCCGCCCTCGGCGCCGCCGCGCTCCGTCCCGACCGGCCCTGGCGCATCCTCGTCGGCCGTGGCGTGCCCGAGGCCGATTTCGCGGCCCTGCGCGCCGCGGCTCCGGCCAACGCCGTCGTCGAGCGGGCGCGGCCGGATTTCCGGGCGCTGCTCGCCGGCGCAGACCTCTCGGTGAGCCAGGCCGGCTACAACACCGTGCTCGACCTGCTCGCCACCGGAATCCGGGCGGTGCTGGTGCCGTTCGAGGCCGGCGGCGAGACCGAGCAGCGCCTGCGCGCCGCCACCCTGGCGGAGGGCGGCCTCGCCCGGGTGCTGCCGGAACCCGGCCTGACGGCCGCCGGCCTCGCCGCCGCGGTCACGGCGTCCCTCGCCGCTCCCGCCCCGCCGGCGCCCCGCCGGCGCCTCGACGGCACGCCGCTCGCCGCCGCCCTCGCCCGGCTGGAGGCCGCGGGCGCGCGGGTCACCCTGTGGTGGCGCGACGACGACGCGGTCGCCCATACGGCCGCCCTCGACCGGCTGCTCGCCCTGGCGGCGGCGACCGGCTGGCCCGTCGCCCTCGCAGCGGTGCCGGCCCGGGCCGAACCCTCCCTGGCCGAGCGGCTGGCGGAGGAATCCACGGTCGACCTCCTCGTCCACGGCCTCGCCCACGCCGACCACGCCCCGCCGGGCGCGAAGAAGGCCGAACTCGGCCCCCACCGGCCCCTCGCGGCGATCGAGGCCGACCTCGCCCGGGCCATGGACCTCGCGCGCGCCCGCCTCGCCCGGCCCGGCCGCCCGCCGCTGCCCGTCCTGGTGCCGCCCTGGAACCGGATCGCCCCGGCGGCGGTCGCGGCCCTGCCCGGGCTCGGGTTCGCCGGGGTCTCGACCTTCGGTCCCCGCGGGCCCGCGCGGCCGGGTCTCGGCGAGATCCACACCCACATCGACCCGATCGCGTGGCGCGAGCCCCCCGGTCCCGACGGCCTGCGCCGCCTCGCCGACCCCGCCGCGCTCCTGGCCCGGACCGCCGACACCCTGCGGGCGGCGGCGGAGAGCGGCGAGCCGGTCGGCCTCCTCACCCACCACCTCGTGCAGGACGAGGCGACCTGGGCGTTCTGCGCGGCGCTGCTCGTCCGCCTCGCCGCCAGCCCGGCGGTGCGGATCGCCCGGGCGGCGGCGCTGTTCGGGGGCGAGCCGGGCGGCTCGTGACGCAAGCGCCTTCGCGCGCGGTTCGAGCCTCTTCGGGAGACGGATCGCGCGGGATCCCGCGACCCCGGCGGGGCGTTTGCGCCGCGGGCCGTCCCCATGTCACAAATCGGTGTGGGGACCGGGACATACCTCCCCGGCCCGCAATCCCCGGACCGGCGCGGTCGCAAGAGAGGCGCAGCACCAGGATGACGGCACCGCTCCTGTCGATCCGCGACCTGAGGGTCGACTTCTCGGCCGCGACCGGAGCGTTCCGTGCCGTCGACGGGCTGTCCCTCGACATCCCGGCCGGGCGCACCGTGGCGCTCGTCGGCGAGTCGGGCTCGGGCAAGTCGGTCACCGCCCAGGCGATCCTCGGCATCCTGCCCAAGGCCGCCCGGATCGGCGGCGGCCATATCCGTTACAACGATCCGCGCGGGGCCGCCGGCGGCGTCGACATCGCGGCCCTCAAGCCCGACTCGGAGCGCATGCGCAAGCTGCGCGGCGGGCGCATCGCGATGATCTTCCAGGAGCCGATGACCTCGCTGTCGCCGCTCCACACCATCGGCGACCAGGTCACCGAGGCGCTGCTGCTCCACGCCGACGTGACCGCCGCGCAGGCGCGCGAGCGCGCCGTGGAGGTGTTCGAGCGGGTCGGCTTCCCGGACCCGCGGCGGGCGCTCTCGACCTACCCGTTCGAGCTGTCGGGCGGCCTGCGCCAGCGCGCGATGATCGCGATGGCGCTCATCACCCGGCCCGACCTGCTGATCGCCGACGAGCCGACGACGGCGCTCGACGTCACCACCCAGGCCCAGATCCTGGAGCTGATGCGCGAGTTGCAGGCCGAGACCGGCATGGCGATGCTGCTCATCACCCACGACCTCGGCGTCGTCGCCAACATGGCCGACGAGGTGGTGGTGATGTATCGCGGCCGCGTCATGGAGGCGGGCTCGCGCGAGGACATCTTCCGCCGCCCCGGCCACCCCTACCTCAAGGCGCTGATGCGGGCGGTGCCGCGCTTCCACATGGCCGAGGGCGAGCGCCTGACCCCGATCCGCGAGGTCAGGAGCGCGGTGCTCGCCCGCAAGGCCGGCGAGCCGCACCGGCCCGACCCGGCCGGGCCGCTGCTCGCGGTACGGGACATCACCAAGTCCTTCACCCTGCGCTCGGGCTGGTTCAAGGGGCAGGTCCGCACCATCAACGCGGTCAACGGCGTCAGCCTGACCCTGCGCCCGGGCCGCACCCTCGGGCTCGTCGGCGAGTCCGGCTGCGGCAAGACCACCCTGTCGAAGATCATCATGCGGGCGCTGCGGCCCGATGCCGGCTCGGTCTGCTTCGACGACGGCGCGGGCCAGGGCCCGCGCGACGTCTTCGCCCTCAAGGACCGCGAGCTGAAGGATTTCCGCCGTGCGGTGCAGTTCGTGTTCCAGGACCCGTTCTCGTCGCTCAACCCCAGGATGACGGTCTACGAATTGCTGACCGAGCCCCTGCGCATCCACGGCGTCGGCACCTCCGACGAACGCTACGTCCGGGCCAAGGAACTGCTCGACATGGTCGGGCTCGACGCCCGGGCGCTCGGGCGCTACCCGCACGCCTTCTCGGGCGGCCAGCGCCAGCGCCTCGGCATCGCCCGGGCGCTCGCCCTCAAGCCGCGGGTGCTGCTGTGCGACGAGCCGGTCTCGGCCCTCGACGTCTCGGTCCAGGCCCAGGTGCTCAACCTGCTGCGCGACCTCCAGGCGTCGCTGGGCGTCGCCTACCTGTTCGTCTCGCACAACCTCGCGGTGGTCGACTACATCGCCGACACGATCGCGGTGATGTGCCGGGGCTACATCGTCGAGGAGGCGCCCAAGGCCGCCCTGTTCCGCAACCCGGCCCATCCCTACACCCGGGCGCTGCTCGCCGCCGTGCCCGAACCCGACCTCGACCACCCCCTCGACCTGAAGCTTCTGATGAGCGACCGCTTCTCCAACCCGGCCCAGTGGCCCGAGCCGTTCCGCCTGACCAACGGCGAGGCCGGCGCGATGCAGGAGATCGAGCCCGGCCATCACGTCCGAGTCTCGTCGCCGCTGCTGCGCCGGGCCGCCTGACGTGACCGCCCTCCCCGCCCTGCACCGCCCGCCGCGCTGGCTCGAACGCCTGCGCCGCCGCGTCCTCGGCCCGGTCTTCGACCGCCTCGGCTACGATCTCGTCCCGGCGGTGCCGGACTGGAGCCACCGCCCGCTCTCGCCCCGCGAGACCGACGCGCTGATCGCCGCCGCCGCCGCGCGGCTCGACGCCGACCTCGCCAGTTCGGGCTTGTCCCTGCCCGGCGGCGCCGCCCCGGCCGTGTCGGCGTTCTGGGAGCTGATCGGCCGCGCCCCGGTGGCGCAGAAGCGCGGCGGCAACGGCTTCAACGGCGCGCTCCAGCTCTACGTGCTGATGCGGGCGCTCCAGCCCGCGGCGGTGGTCGAGTCCGGGGTGTTTCGCGGCCTCACCACCTGGATCACCCGGCAGGCCTGCCCGGAGGCCGAGATCCGGTGCTTCGACCCCGATCTCTCGGGCCTGCGCTACCGCGACCCCGGGGCACGCTACGCCGCCGCCGACTGGTCGGGCGCCGACCTGTCGCGGCTGCCGGCCGCCGGCACGGTGTGCTTCTTCGACGACCACATCAGCCAGGCCCGCCGGGTGCTGGAGGCGCGCGAGCGCGGCTTCCACCGCCTGATCTTCGACGACGACGCGGCGGCCCACCGCCTGCACGCCCATGGCGGACCGGCCTTCCCGACCATCGCGATGCTGCGCGACCCCGCCGCCGAGCCGGTGCGCTGGCTGCGCAACGGCCGCGAATTCGTCTACCGGCCCGACGACCCGGAGGCCCGCGCCGCCCGCGACGCCATCGCGCTGGCGCATCCGTTCGACGACCTGCACGCGGCGACCGGCTACTCGCCGGCCCGGATCACGTTCGTCCGGCTGGCCGCCGCGCTGCCCGGAGCGGAGGGAGAGGCATGATCGGACCCGCTCGCCCCGACCGCCGCGCGGTGCTGGCCGGCCTCGCCGGCGCGGCACTCGCCGCGGCCGCGCCCGGCACCGCGCTGGCCGCCGGGAGCCCGCCGGAGGAGCCGCTGGTGGTCGATCCCGCGGCGCGGGGCCGGCGCCTCGGCCGGGCCGGCGGCGACCTCGTCACCCTCGTGGCGAAACCCCGGGACATCCGCTACATCTCGGCCTACAGCTACACCCGCCTCGTCGGCTACGACGACGCGCTGGCGCTGCGGCCGGACCTGCTCGCCCGCTTCGACAACGACGGCGACCGGGTCTACACCCTCGTGCTGCGCCGCGGCCACCGCTGGTCGGACGGCGCCCCGTTCACCGCCGAGGACGTCCGGTACTGGTGGGAGGACGTCGCCAACAACCGCGACCTCAGTCCCTCCGGCCCGCCCGAATTCATGATGGTGGACGGTGCCCCGCCGCGCTTCGAGGTGGTCGATCCGCTCACCGTCCGGTTCGCCTGGGACAAGCCCAACCCGCGCTTCCTGCCCGAGCTCGCCTCGCCCCGCGACCCCTTCATCTACCGCCCTGCCCACTACCTGAAGCGGTTCCACGCCCGGCACGCCCCGAAGGGCGAGCTCGACGCCGCGGTGAAGCAGCAGAAGGTCAAGGGCTGGGCCGCGCTGCACAACCGGCTCGACGCGATGTTCGAGCAGACCAACCCGGACCTGCCGACGCTCCAGCCCTGGCGCGTCACCAACACCGCGCCGGCCGCCCGCTTCGTGTTCGTGCGCAACCCGCACTATCACCGGGTCGACAGCGCCGGGCAGCAACTGCCCTACATCGACCGGGTGCTGATGGACGTCGCCGCCGGCGGCCTGCTCGCCGCCAAGGCCAATGCCGGCGAGGCCGACCTGCTGTTTCGCGGCCTCACCATGGAGGACATCCCGATCCTGCGCGAGGGCGAGCGCGCCCACCATTACCGCACCCACCTGTGGCCCACCGCCCGCGGCTCGGAGCTGGCGCTCTATCCCAACCTCACCACCGCCGACCCGGTCTGGCGCGTGCTCAACCGCGACCTGCGCTACCGCCGCGCCCTGTCGCTCGCCATCGACCGCCGCACCCTCAACAACGCGATGCTGTTCGGCCTCGGCACCGAGGGCAACGACACCGTGGTCGAGGCGAGCCCGCTCTACCGGCCGGAATACCGCACGCTCCACGCCGGCTACGACCCGGACGCGGCCTCGCGCCTCCTCGACGAGATCGGGCTGACGCAGCGCAACGGCGCCGGCATCCGCCTGCTGCCGGACGGGCGCGAGCTGGAGATCGTCGTCGAGACCGACGGCGAGAGCAACATGCTCACCGACGGGCTCACCCTCGTCGCCGAGTTCTGGCGCGAGGTCGGCATCAAGCTGTTCATCAAGCCGCAGGACCGCACCATCCTGCGCAACCGCTCCTATGCCGGCGCCACCGTGATGGTGGCGGCCCAGGGCCTCGACCTCGCGATGCCGACCGCCGAGATGTCGCCCGACGAGCTCGCGCCGATCCACCAGGACACCTATTCCTGGCCGCGCTGGGGCCAGCACGTCGAGACCCACGGCCGCGAGGGGCAGGCCTGCGACATCCCGGAGGCCCACGCCCTGCTCGCGCTCAACGCCCGCTGGATGGCGACCGGCGACGCCGCCGAGCAGGCGGGGATCTGGGCCGAGATGCTGAGGAACCGCGCCGAGAACCAGTGGGTGATCGGCACCGTCTCGGGGGCGCTGCAGCCGGTCGTCGCCAAGCGCCGCCTGCTCAACGTGCCCGAGAAGGCGACCTACAGCTGGAAGCCGACCGCGATGATCGGCCTGTCGCGCATGGACGAGTATTTCTGGGGCGAGGCGCCGAAGGAGGCGTCGGTGCCCACGCGGCCGGTGCAGGAGGCTTCGCGGTTGCCCGAGGGGCAACGAGCGACGCAGGAGGCTCCGCGGCCGACGCAGGAGGCCGCCAGGTGATCCGCTACCTCCTGCGCCGCGTCGTCACCATGGCGCTGACGCTCCTCGTCATCTCGGCCCTGGTGTTCTTCATCATCAAGCTGCCGCCGGGCGACTTCCTCACCAACCAGATCGCCGAGCTGCGCTCCCAGGGCGAGGCCGCCTCGGTCGCCAAGGCGCAGTTCCTGATGCAGCAATACGGCCTCGACCGCCCGGTCTGGGAGCAGTACCTGCGGTGGATCGGCCTCTGGCCCAATCCCGAGGGCGCCTTCAACGGGCTGATCCAGGGCAACTGGGGCTGGTCGTTCGAGTACGACCGCCCGGTGCGCGAGGTCGTCGGCGACGCGCTCTGGCTCACCCTGCTGGTCAACCTCGCGGTGGTGATCTTCGTCCACCTCGTGTCGATCCCGATCGCGATCTACTCCGCCACCCGGCAATACTCGCTCGGCGACTATGTCGCGACCTTCATCGGCTATATCGGGCTGGCGACGCCGTCGTTCCTCCTGGCCCTCATCATGCTGTTCTACGCCAACCGCTGGTTCGGCATCTCGATCGGCGGGCTCTACGACAGCGTCTATGCCGGCCAGCCCTGGACCTGGGACAAGGTGAAGTCGCTGATGGGCCACCTCATCGTGCCGACCCTGGTGATCGGGTTGGGGGGCACCGCCGCGATGATCCGGCGGATGCGCGCCAACCTCCTCGACGAACTGGCCAAGCAGTACGTCGTCACCGCCCGGGCCAAGGGCCTGCCGCAGACCCGGGCGTTGCTGAAGTATCCGTTCCGGATGTCGCTCAACCCGTTCATCGCCGACATCGGCAACCTCCTGCCGCACCTCATCTCCGGCTCGGTGCTGGTGTCGCTGGTGCTGAGCCTGCCGACGGTCGGGCCGATCCTGCTCGCGGCGCTCAAGAGCCAGGACCAGTTCCTCGCCGGCTTCATCCTGATGTTCGTGGCGATGCTCACCGTCGTCGGCATGCTGGTCTCCGACCTGCTCCTCGCCTGGCTCGACCCGCGCATCCGCTTCGGGGGCAGTTCCCGATGAGCCGCGACGCGACCGGCCCGGTGGCCGCCCGTCCGCGCCACTACGTCGATCCCGCCCCGTTCGATCCCGGCCTGACCGAGCCGGGCGGCGGCGGCGAGGCGTTCGAGCGCGCCTCGTCCTGGCGCCTGACGTGGTGGAAGTTCCGCCGCCACCGGGTCGCGGTGGCGGCCGGGCTGATCCTGGTGGCGTTCTACGCCCTGATCCCGTTCGTCGAGCCGATCGCGCCCTACAACCCGGCCAAGCGCCACGGCGACTTCCTGTACGCGCCGCCGCAGACCGTGCACCTGTTCCATGACGGCCGCTTCGTCGGGCCCTACACCCATCCCTACCGCTTCACCTTCAACGTCGAGACCTTCCGGCGCGACTACACCGTCGACCGGACGGTCGTGCAGCCGCTGCGGTTCCTCTGCCGCGGCGAGGCCTACGAGTTCTGGGGCTTGTGGCGGACCGACTGGCACCTCGTCTGCCCGCCGGAGAACGGCACGATGTTCCTTGCCGGCACCGACCGGCTCGGGCGCGACCTGTTCTCGCGCATCGTCTCGGGGACGCGGATCTCGCTCACCGTCGGCCTCGTCGGCATCATGGTGTCGTTCGCCCTCGGGCTGTTCTTCGGCGGGCTCGCCGGCTATCTCGGCGGCTGGGTCGACAACCTGATCCAGCGCGTCATCGAGATCCTGCGCTCGCTGCCCGAATTGCCGCTCTGGCTCGCCCTGTCGGCGGCGCTGCCGCCGAACTGGAGCCCGATCCTGGTCTTCTTCGGCATCACGCTGATCCTCGGCCTGCTCGACTGGCCCGGCCTCGCCCGCGCCGTGCGCTCGAAGCTGCTGGCCCTGCGCGAGGAGGATTACGTCCGGGCCGCCGAACTGATGGGGGCCTCGAAGGCGCGGATCATCGGCCGTCACCTGATCCCGAACTTCATGAGCCACCTCATCGCCTCGGCGACGCTGTCGATCCCCTCGATGATCCTCGGCGAGACCGCCCTGTCGTTCCTGGGATTGGGCCTGCGCCCGCCGGTCACGAGCTGGGGCGTGCTGCTCAACGAGGCCCAGAACCTCGCGGCGGTGCAGCTCCATCCCTGGCTGCTGATGCCGATCCTGCCGGTGGTGATCGTGGTGCTGGCGTTCAACTTCCTCGGCGACGGCTTGAGGGACGCGGCCGACCCGTACCATTGAGGCGGCGCCTGCCCGGGGTCGCGGTCAGGTGCGTGGCGCCTCGCCGCCGCGGGCCTGCGCCAGCAGGTCGGTCCAGTCGTCGGGCGGGTCGCTCGCGTCGAGGCGGCGCGCGAACACCGCGTAGGGATCGCTGCGCGCCCCGGCCTTGCGCAAGGCGGTCTCGTCGTTGACCCAGGCGTAGATGATGATCCGGCTCGCGCTGTCGAACCGGTAGAACAGCCGGAAGCGCTGGAGGAACTTGGCGCGGCGCCAGTGCCGGTGCGCCGGCCCGAGGGTGTTGCCGGGCGCGTAGGCCGGTGCGTTGGGGGCGCGTGGGATCTCGTCGGCGATGAGCATCCGGATGCGGGCGAGGAGCTCGGCCTTGGGAGTGGCCGCGACGCCCGCCGGGTTGGCGGCCGCCAGCCGCTCGACCTCGGCTTCGAGCGCCGAGAGCGTCTCGAGGAAGGCGCCCGCCCCGTAGAGCCTCCAGCCGTGACGGTCCGCGAACGGAGCCACTGGCGCCATCACAAGGTCACGTCGTCGGGGATCGTCTCGTCGTCGTGCACCGCGACGCCCGCCGTCAGGGCGTCGAGGCGGGAGAGGTCGGCCTCGGTCAACGGTCGCAGCCGGTCGGGATGGGCGCGCATGTCCCGTTCGAGGAACGACAGGTAGGCGAGCACCACGTGATCAAGCTCGGCCATTTTATGATTATCATAGCCCGGTTTAATCGACAATATTGACATTGTCTTGTTTTTCCATATCCATATGTTCGCTTTCCGTGCGCGCGACATTCGATTCATTATGTTCTGCCCTATTATCAGAAAATAGAGAAACATACGGTGTGTATCTGAAGACGCGATTTCTTTTATTTCCTGTTATTTCTTCAATGATATACAGATCGGACAGTCTTTGTATCAAGGAATTTGCGGATTGATATGTTATGCCTAATAGATCAGACGTCTCTCCTACATTTATTATGGGTTTTGAGTATAATCTTTCCATGATTGTCAAGCCGCTTCCGGCAGATCTGCCAAGTTTTAAAGTAATCAGCGTTCGATGTTCTTCGCGAAGACCAACAATTCGCCGGGCTGTTTCAGTGGCTTCCAAGCTCACGGTTGCAATCCCACGCAGAAAAAATTTAGTCCAAGCTTCCCAATCTCCGTAATCCCTAATTCTTTGAAGTTTTTCGTAATATTCGGATCTATGTTCCTTAAAAAAATGCGATATGTAAAGCACCGGTTTCATCATTATTTCTTTTTGACAAAGTAAGAAAGTTATCAAAAGTCGTCCTACACGACCATTTCCATCCAAAAAAGGATGTATGGTTTCGAATTGCGCATGTATCATTCCAATTTTTATAAGAATCGGAATGTGATCGTTGTCATGCATGAAGGCCTCGAGGCTTCCGAGCAGTTGCATAACTTCGTCAGGTGGTGGGGGAACAAAGGTTGCCGTACTCAAGGTGCAGCCACTGGGTCCAATCCAATTTTGAGTTCTCCTAAATTCTCCCGGGCGCTTGTCTCTACCTCTAGCGCTGTTCAATAGTATTTCATGAATTTCTTTTATCAATCTTAGTGATAATGGAAGTGTCTCAAGCCTTTTTAAGCCGTAGTTCATTGCATGAATGTAATTGATAACCTCTCCAACGTCTTGTGGATGTTCATTGTCAAATACGCTGGCTTCAACTTCAAGGACGTCGTCAAGAGAAGATTGTGTTCCTTCGATTTGGCTTGATAGCACTGCCTCTTTTCTGATGTACATTAGAACAAATAGATCCGGATTTGGAAGAGTTTGTATTGATCCATCCAAGCGGCCCAATGCACGATCGGCCCTGGAGAGTAAGGTATGCATTTCATCGTCAAATACTAATCCAGGCTGCGGAGGTAGTGGCTCTGGCATGAAGGCGGAGTAGCCCGTCAACTGTCGCTGGTAGCGCCCGGCTCTGGCAGAACGTTGTGTGGTGTCGTTAGGGGGCATTGTAGTGTCCTTATTATGTTATCCCCTTAACATGAACCGTTTGCCATCTCCATATTAAATCGACGCTTTCATAAGGACCGTTGATCGGGCTCCTTCCTCAAGCCAGCCCTTAACAAGGCGGGAGGCGGGTTCCTTCCTCAGGCCAGCCCTTAACAAGGTGGGAGGCGGGTTCCTTGCTCAGGCCAGCCCTTAACAAGGCGGGAGGCGGGCTCCTTGCGTAGCTTTGCGCTGATCACTCGCATCGCTGCCGGACCCAACGCGCCGCCTCCATGCCCATGCGCGCTTTCCCGGCGTCAATCCCAAATTGCAGGGCGAGCCGCAGGTAGGTGTCGTAGCAGTCTAGCACTACAGTTGCAGGCAATGATTTCGGTGGGCATCGGCGATGCCGGCGCGCAGGTGTCGAAGTCGTTCGGCGCCCGCCTGACAGCGGCTTGCAACTGTAGCGCTAGCTGAGCCGCCGGCCAGGGTTGCGGAAACCTGCTCAACTTCGCCCGGCGGACGCAGGATCGCCCCCGCCCGTGGGCGGGGACCGGTCGCTTACAACTCCGCCGCGAACGCCGTCAGGTCCTGCGCCAGCAGCTCCGGCTGTTCGAGCGCCGCGAAATGCCCGCCCTTCGGCATCACGGTCCAGCGCCGGATGTCGGTGAAGACCTTCTCGGCCAGCGAGCGCGGCGGGCGCACCATCTCGGCCGGGAAGGCGGCGTGGGCCGTCGGCACGTCGATCGTGCCGCCGTCGGGAATCGGCCAGCCGCGGTGCATGCGGGCGTAGTACGGGTAGAACGACGACCCGATCGCCCCGGTGAACCAGTACAGCGCGATGTTGCCGAGCATGCGGTCGCGGTCGATCGCCGACTCGATCGTGCCGCCGCAATCCGACCACGACCGGAACTTCTCCACGATCCAGGCGGCGAGGCCGGCGGGCGAGTCGGTCAGCGCGAAGGCGAGCGTCTGCGGCTTGGTGCCCTGGATCCACTGGTAGCCGATCTCCTCCTTCAGCCAGAGGGCGAGGCGGTCGAAATGCGCCCGCTCCTCCGGCGTCGCGTCCTCGGCCGCCGTCCCGTCGCGGCGCAGCGGCAGCATGTTGAGGTGCAGGCCGCGCACCCGCCCGGGGTAGCGGTGGGCGAGCCGCGTGCCGACGAAGGCACCCCAGTCGCCGCCCTGGACGAAGTACCTGTCGTAGCCGAGCGCCGCCATCAGGTCGGCAACCGTGTCGGCGATCTCCTCGACCCCGAACCGCGTCTGGCCGGGCCGGAACGACAGCCCGTAGCCCGGCAGCGACGGCGCCACCACGGTGAAGGACTGCGCCGGGTCGCCGCCGAACCGGGCCGGGTCGGTGAGGCGCGGGATGATGTCGAGGAACTCGAACACCGAGCCGGGCCAGCCGTGGCACAGCAGCAGCGGGCGCGGCGACGGGCCCTTGCCGGGCACGTGCAGGGCGTGCAGGTCGACCTCGCCGAGGCGCAGCCGGATCTGCGGGAAGGCGTTCAGCGCGGCCTCCTGCCGGCGCCAGTCGAACCCGTCGCGCCAGTACGCGATCAGCCCGGCGAGATAGTCGACCTCGGTGCCGAGCGACCACGGCTCGCCCGGCGCCTGATCCGGCAGGCGGGTGCGGGCGAGACGCTGCTTCAGGTCGGCGATGGCCTCGTCGGGCACGTGGCAGGTGAAGCTCTCCGGCACGCTCATGCGATCCTCCCTGGATCCGTCCTACTTGGCCTTGGACAACGGATCGGCGATGTCTTCCAGCGACTTGCCCTCGGCATCGACCCCGAGCTTCCACTCGGTGAAGGCCGCGACCGCGAGGAGGAGCGCCGCCCCGGCATAGCCCGCCGCGAGCGCCCCGTGCATCCCGGTCTCGATCAGCCGGGTGAACAGCCACGGCGCCACCACGCCGCCGGCCCCGGTGCCGAGGGCGTAGAACACCGCGATGGCGAGCGCCCGGGTCTCGAGCGGGAAGATCTCGCTCGCGGTGAGATAGGCCGAACTCGCCGCCGCCGAGGCGAAGAAGAAGATCGCGATCCACGCCGCCGTCTGGGTCCAGGCGGTGAGGACGTCGAGGGCGAACAGCCACGCGGTGGCGGCGAGCAGCACGCCGCTGACCAGGAAGGTGCCGGCGATCATCCGCCGCCGCCCGACCGTGTCGAACAGGTGGCCGAGCAGCAGCGGCCCCATGAAGTTGCCGATGGCGAGCGGCACGAGGTAGATCCCGGCCCGGGTCTCGGGAATGCCGTAGAACTTCGCCAGCACCAGCCCGTAGGTGAAGAACACCGCGTTGAACAGGAACGCCTGGGCGATCATCAGCACCAGGGCCAGCAGCGAGCGGCCGCGATGCGGCCCGAGCATCGAAGAAAAAATCTCGCCGAAGCCGAAGCTCGTCTTCGGATGGACCTTCAGGATGCCCTCGGCCTTCGGCAGCGGGCGGCCGGTCTCGGCCTCGATCCGGCGCTCGATCCCGGCCAGCGTCCGCTCCGCCTCGTCCTGGCGGCCGTGGGTGACGAGCCAGCGCGGGCTCTCGGGCACGTGACGGCGCAGGAACAGGATGCCGAGGCCGAGCACGCCGCCGACGCCGAATCCGAGGCGCCAGCCGGTATCGGGATCGATGATCGCCGGGTCGAGCAGCAGCAGCGAGGCCCCCGCCCCCGCGGCGGCCCCGACCCAGAAGCTGCCGTTGACGATGAGGTCGACCCGGCCGCGGTACTTGGCCGGGATCAGCTCGTCGATGGCCGAGTTGATCGCCGCGTACTCGCCGCCGATGCCGAGCCCGGTGACGAGGCGGAACAGCGCGAAGCTCCAGAAGTCCCAGGCCAGCGCGCTGGCGATCACGCCCGCGATGTAGATCGCCAGGGTGGTGTAGAACACGAGCCGCCGCCCGTAGCGGTCGGTGAGCCAGCCGAACACCAGCGCCCCGACCACGGCGCCGACGACGTAGAACGAGGCCGAGAGCCCGACCTGCTGCACCGAGAAGCCGAGGGCCTTGGGATCCTGCAGCACCGGCCCGATGGCGCCCACGATGGTGACTTCGAGCCCGTCGAGGATCCAGGTCACGCCGAGGGCGATCACCAGCATCAGGTGGAACCGGCTCCACGGCAGCCGGTCCATCCGGGCCGGGATGTCGGTGCGCACGGCCTGTCCGCCCGTCGTCGTTCCTGCCGCCACGCACGCCTCCCGTCGGATCGCGGCAGGCAACCGGTGACGGAGAGGTGTGTTCCGTCAGCCGACCACGCGCAATGGGCGAGAGAGCTTGACCGACTCGACCTTCGGGTCCGCGTCGAGGGCCGTGAGGTGGCTGGCCGGGGCCTCTGCGGTCATCAGCAGAGCGTCGACGCGCGATCGTACCGTGACGCCGGGCGGTACGTAGCCCGGTTCGCTGACCCTGACGATGACTCCGACGACGCCGCCCCGCTTCATCGCCAGGGCGGACAGCCGGGAGGCGCCCCTGACCTTCTTGAACGGAATCCTGGTGAGCGTCAGTCCGTCCTCGTCAGCCATGGGATGCGTCCGGGTTCAGAGGGAGAGTGCCAACGTGCAACGTTGCTGAGTGTTCCCGAGCTTGTCGAAGACTGCAAGCCGCGACCCATCGGGTCGGCCGCGGCCATCCCCCGCTTTCCCCGGCGGACGCGCCGTCTCCCGGGATGATCGCCGCCGGACAAGCGATGCCGGCGTCGTTCGTTCCCCGGCCACGGGCAATGGCCGATCAGGCCGTCGGGACCGATGGCGCCCGCGCGATTATGCGCAGGAGCATGGCCCGCGCGTCGATCCGTCCCCAGCCGTAGCGCGGGTGCCAGGTTGCGGCCGGCGGATCGCGTCGACCGCTGGCAGCGACCAGATCCCTGATCTCGTCGGCGGACAGGGTGAGGCCGCGCGCCCTCGCCTCGGCGAGGACGAGGGCGAGGATCCCGGCCACGGCCGGCGCAGCCATGCTGGTTCCGCCCTTGACCACCGCGCCGGTGCCGGTGCGGGAATGGGCCGCCATGACGTCGTGGCCGGGCGCCGAGATCTCGGGCTTCTGGCGCCCGTCGCGGGTCGGCCCGGCGCTCGAGAACCACGAGATCGGCCGGCTGGGCTTGTGCGCGTCGTAGGAGCCCACGGCGATCGAGACACGCCCGCAGGAGACCGAGCCGATCGTCACGTCGGGGTCGTCGGGCGTGGCGAACGAGGATTGCGTGGCATCGTCCCGCTCGATCCAGGCATGGAACGCTCCTGAGACGATCCGATCGCCCGTGAGCCGGATGGTCCAGCGTCCGGCCTCCACGCTCCGGCCCAGGAAGATGCCGATCGCGTTGTCCCCGTTGTCGGGATCCGCGGTCTGGTTGACGATGTAGATCTCCGGCTCGCCGCTGGCGGGCCACGTCCCCTCCAGGTCCGGCGCCGTCGGGCCGAAGCTCCGGCCCGACGGCGCGATCAGGGTGACGGACATCCGGTCCGACCCGTCGTACCAGAGCTCGAACTCCTTCTCGGCCTGCACCCCGTGCGGGATGTCCCAATGCAGGTCGTGCACGTCGCCCTGGCCGATCCGGCCGCTGACATGGATCCGGCGAGCGTACGAGTTCCCGGCCGCGATCGTCACCGCCCGGTTGTCCGCGGCCCTCAACAGGCTGTCGATCCCCTGTTCGACGAGCGTGGACCCGTCATGCGGCCCGCCATGGGTCCCGAGGCTGACATTGACCACGCAGGGGCGCCCGGCGGCCTTGGCGAAGATGTACTGGATCGCCTCGAGCAGCCGCATGGAATCGCCGAAGCTCGTTCCGACGACGTCGGGCCCGGAGAGCGGCAGGTCGGCATGCGACACGTCCACGAAGAGGAGGTCGGCCTGCGGCGCGAAGCCGGGCGTGCCCGTCCCCGCACCGTTGCCGGCGCCGATGTCCATGACGTGGGTGCCGTGGGTACCCGTCGACGTCGGCGTGGCGACCGCGGGTCCATAGCCGAGGGCGAGGTAGGGATCGGCCTGCGCCAGGGCGGCGTCGATCTCGGCGGCGTCGTACTCGCGGCCATAGCCGAACGGGCTCCGGGCCGTCGTGGTGCCGCCCTGATGCCAGAGCGCGATCAGCCGGGTCCTGCCGTCGACGCGGAAGTTGCGGTGGGCGAAGTCGCAGCCGTAATCGATGAAGCCGATGACGACGCCGCGCCCTCCCTCGCTGGCGCAGTCGGCCGGCAGATGGTCTGGGGATGCGGAGGTCTCGGAGGATCCCGCCGCCAGTTCCGGCCGCAGGGGCCGGGCGGCCTTGAGGCTCTTGACGAACGGAAGCGTCCGGACGGCGTCGATGCGGACCGCGGGGATGCGCCCGGTCACGATGACGGTTCCGTCCGGGGTTCGTCCGTCGATCCGTACTCCCATGCGGACTTCGCTCACGCTCTCCCAGGCGGCGGCGTCGGTGACCCGCGCGAGGACCGGGATCTCGTCGGCGGCCGTCGAGGCGGTGGCCTCCGCGACGATGCCGCGTTGCTGGAACGCGAGGATCCGCTGAAGCCGGATGTCCGATCCCGGTTCGATCGTCCTCTCGATGAGGATGTCGTTCCGGCCGGAAGGTTCTGCCCCGATCGCCACGGTTGTTTCTCTCTCGTCGAGCTGTCACGTCGGCGGCCGGAATTAAATCTTGCCAGCGAAGAGTCAACGTCGTGTTGACGCAGAGGGATATCGTGAAAATCTGTTTTCCGTGATTGTCGACCCGCGCTGCGGATTGGCCGACCGGGCGCCGCCCGACAGACGATCTCCCGTCGGTTCACCAGTACAACTGCGCCCGCCCGATGAAGATGTCGGCGTCGACCGTGCGGCGGCCGAAGCCGAGCGCTTCCGCCGAGGGCGAGGAATGCGAGCGGACGTAGTCGAACACGAACCGGATGTTCCTGTCGGGGTACCAGTTCACGCCGGCGGTGAAGTCGTGCTCGATGCCGCCGCGCACGCTGCGCGATTCGAGGTCGATGGCGCTGTAGCGCAGGCTCGTCTCGAACACCCCGGCGCCGCCGCGGCTGACGCGCTGGTTCTCCGCCACCTCGATGCCGCCGAACACCCCGAACTCGCTGCCGTAGGGCGCCGCGACGCGGTAGGTCCGGTTCTGGCCGTTGAGCACCGCCGTCGCCTGGACGTAGCCGCCCTGGAACCGCAGGGTCGGGGCGCCGCCGAAGCGGCCGACCTCGGTCAGGATGTACTCGGCCTGGAGCCGGAACGGACCGTGCTGCCAGGCCGCCTCGAACCCGACCCGGCTGATGCTCTCGGCGTCGCGCACCGCCCGGGTGTTGACCAGCGGCCGGTCGAACAGGAAGGCCTCCGAGCGGCTCGACAGGGTGAGCCCGCTGCTGTCCTGCGGCAGCGAGCGGAAGCTGCCGGCCACGCCGAGATGCAGCACCTCCTTCCTGTCCTCCGACAGCCACGGCGCGGTGGTAACGCGGGTGGTCGAGGCGATGCCCTGGTTGCCGATGCCGGTGTTGACGTTGCCGCCGAACACGCCGGTGACCATCGTCAGGGTGCCGGCATGGGTGCCGATCGCCGAGCCGAAGTTGCGCGCCGGCGCGAAGGCGTCGGCGAGCGAGCGCTCGGTGAACACCGTGTTGTTGTCGCTGATGAGCTGGTCGAGGCTGAACGGCTCCTTGAAGTTGCCGTGGGTGATGATGACGTCCTTGATGCCCTTGTAGGCGACGATCGCGTCGCTGATCGGGACGCGCCGCTCGTTGAAGTCGTACTGGAACGCGAACTCGAAGTCCTTCAGGCTGAGATAGGTTTCGAGCCAGGCGCGGCGGATGCGGGCCGGGTCCTCGAACACCGTGCCGAATCCGCGCTGCTGCACCCGCCCGGTGCCGAAATCGGCCTGGAGCCGGCCGCCGATGCGCAGGCGGCTGCCGTCGGAGAAGCGCGCGGTGATGCCCTTGTCGTCGAGGGTGACCGGCGGCTGGGCGCCGGCGGGCGGCGCGGTGTCGAGGGCGGCGAGCCCGGCGCCGCTGCCCCCTGCCCCGCCGGCATCCGCCGCGAGGGCCGGAGCGGCCAGACCGGACGCCACGACGAAGGCCAGGACGAGGGGGCGGCGCGCGGTGCGGAGCGGCATGGCGGGGTCCTCGGCGGCGGGTCCGGCGACGCTTGTCGCACTCGCATGACCGTCCCGCGACGGCGATCGGTTTCATCCCCGCGATGACGCAGCGCGAGCGGCGTTTCGTCGGCGCCTGTGGTTCCGCCGCCACGCCCCGGACCCGATCGCGCCCGGGCGAGTTGTGTCGGCGTTGCCCGGAGACACCCCGATGCCGCTCCTCGACCGCCGCCGCTGCCTCGCGGGCCTCGCCGGCTCCGCCGCCCTCGCGCTCACGGGGGGCGCCCGCGCCCAGGCGGGTGCCTCCGACACGCTGGTGGTGATGGAGAAGGGCGACCACGCGCTCGGCTTCTACGAACTCGCCACCGGCCGGCGCACCGGGGGCGTGGTGCTGCCGGGCGAGTACCCGCACGAATTCGCCCTCGACGGCGCCGGGCGGTTCGCCTTCGTCGGGCAGTACGGGGCCAGGTCCTCGACCACGCCCGGGCCCGGCGGGGGGACGGTCCACGTCGTCGATATCAAGGCGCGGGCGCTCGCCCGCAGCATCGCCTGCGACCCGTTCCGGCGCCTGCACGGGGTGCGGCTCGACGGGCGCGGGCGGCTGCTGGTGCTGAGCGAGGACCGCGACGTGCTGCTCGGCTTCGACGCCCCGGCCGAGGCCGAGCGGCCCGACCGGGCGGTCGCGACCGGGGGTATCAAGGGCCACCTGTTCTCGCTGACCCGCGACGGCGAGACCGCCTTCGTCGCCAACCTGCTGTCGAACACGATCACCCGGGTGCGGCCGTTCGATCCGGCGGCGGCCCCGAAGGCGGTGGCGGCCGGGCGCTGGCCCGAGGGTACGGCCCTGAGCCCGGACGAGCGCAGCCTCTACGTCGCGGCCCGCCGCAGCGGGACGCTGATCGTGCTCGACACCGAGGCGATGACGGCGACCCGCACGGTGCCGACCCGCGGCGACGTGGTGCGGGTCGATTGCGGGCCGGACGGCGACCTGATCCTCGCCAACTACGCCGACCGCAGCCTATCGCTGCTCGGGCCGGACCTGCGCGAGGCGGCGCGGATCGGCCTCGACGCCGCCCCGGTGGCGCTCGCCCGCCACCCGTCGAGCCCCCTCGCCTTCGCGGCGCTGGAGGGCGACCGCATCGCGGTGATCGACCTCCAGGCGGGCCGCCTCCAGGGCACCCTCGCCACCGGCCGCGAGCCCGACGTGATGGCGGTGCTGCCGCCGGGCTGAACCCGGGTCAGAGCCGCCGGAACGGCCAGTCGGTGAGGCACGCGCAGAACAGCGCCCACCACACCAGCACCGGCTGCAACGCCAGCCGGGGGCCGTGATACCACCAGCCGGTCGGCAGGCCCGGCACCGCGATGCCCTCGACCGCGTGCTTGATGTTGGCGGGAAACACCGCGACGGCGTAGAGCGCGAGCATCGTCCCGGCGAGCCGGCGCCAGCGCGGGACCAGCAGGGCCGCCGCCCCGGCGATCTCGCACAGGCCCGTGACCTGCACGACGAGGCGCGGAGCCGGCACCCAGTCGGGCACGATCAGCAGGAACGGGTCGGTGACGACGAGATGCGCGATGCCGGCGGCGGCGTAGAGCAGCGCCATCAGGGCGCGCATCGCGGCGCGGCGGCGGTGGAAGGCTTCAGCCATCGTGCATCCCCGGGTCGAGGCCGCACTCTCGGGCGAGCGCCTCGCGCAGGGCCGCGAAGGCGGGATGCGTCTCGCTGGCGAACCGCACCTCCCCGACCGCCCGCACCGGCGCGACGAGGCGCAGGGAATTGGTGAGCAGTACCACCTCGGCCCCGGCGAGGTCGGCGGGGGTCAGGGGGGCCTCCCGGACCGCGAGGCCGAGGCCGGGGGCCGTCTCCAGCAGCCACGCCCGCACGATGCCGGCGAGCACGCCCTCGGCGAGCGGCGGCGTGACGAGGGTGCCGCCGACCAGCGCGAACAGGCTGCCGGAACCGGCGCAGGCGACCCGGCCGGCGGTGTTGAGAAAAAGGGCCTCGTCGAACCCGGCCCGGCCGGCGGCCTCGGCGGCCAGCACCGCGTCGAGGTAGCCGAGGGTCTTGAGGCGCGAGGCCGGCGAGGTCTCGTTGCGGCGGATGTCCTGCGGCCACAGCGACAGGCCCGCGAAGGCGAGGGCCGGGTTCCAGGGCGCGGCGGCGGCGAACAGGGTCGGGCGCGGAGTCGCGGGCGGGCGCAGGCCGCGGGGGCCGCTGCCGCGGGTGAGCGTGGTGCGGATCGCCGCCCGCGGATGGGCGGCCGCCACCGCCCGCATCGCCGCGACGATCGCCGCCGGGTCGGCGCGGAAGCCGAGCGCCCCGGCCGCGGCGACGAGCCGCGCGACGTGCGCGCCCTCGCGAAAAATCCGGCCGTCCAGCGCCAGCGCGGTGTCGAACACCCCGTCGCCGAGCAGCAGGCCGCGATCGGCGAGGTCGAACGGCGCCCGCGGGGTCGCGAGGGTCTCGCCGTCAAGCCACCACATCGCCCGCCCCCTGGCCCGCCTGCCAGCGCCGGGCGAGGCGCAGGAAGTTCGCGAACACCGCGTGGCCGTGCTCGGTCAGCACCGATTCCGGGTGAAACTGGATGCCCCAGGTCGGGTGGCGGCGGTGCGACAGCGCCATCACCTCGCCGTCGGGCGAGACCGCGTCGACCGCCAGCGCCTCCGCCATGCCGGGCTGCGGCGCCACGATCAGCGAGTGGTAGCGCCCGACCCGCATCGGCGAGGGCAGCCCGGCGAACAGCCCCGCGCCGCCGTGGCGGATCGGCGTCGCCTGCCCGTGCAGGGGCGTGCGCGCCCGCTCGACCCTTCCGCCGAAGGCCGCGCCGATGCACTGGTGGCCGAGGCAGACCCCGAGCAGGGGCAGGTGGCCGGACAGCGCCCGCACCGCCGGCAGCGACACTCCGGCCTCCGCCGGGCTGCACGGGCCGGGCGAGATCACCAGCGCCTCCGGCGCCCGGGCGCGGACCGCCTCGACGTCGAGGGCGTCGTTGCGCACCACCGCAACCGCCTCGCCGAGTTCCTCGAAATAGCGCACGACGTTGAAGACGAACGAGTCGTAATTGTCGATCACCAGGATCATCGCGCCGCCCCCGGGGCGAAGGCCGCGAAGACCCGCTCGGCCTTGGCCAGGGTCTCGTCGTACTCGGCGGCCGGGTCGGAGAGCAGCGTGATGCCGCCGCCGGCCTGGAGCACCGCCCGCTCGCGGTTCATGAACACGGTGCGGATCGCGATGCTGGTGTCGAGGCCGCCGTCGAAGCCGATCCAGCCGATCGACCCGCAGAACAGCTCGCGGGCGTCGCCTTCGAGGTCGGTGATGATGTCCATCGCCCGGATCTTCGGCGCCCCGGTGATCGAGCCGCCGGGAAAGCCCGCCGCCAGGAGGTCGATCCCGTCGGCGCCGGGCCGCAGGGTGCCGGCGACGACCGAGACGAGGTGATGAACCCCGGCATAGGTCTCGAGCCCGCACAGGACCGGCACGCTCACGCTGCCCGGGGCGCAGATCCGCGACAGGTCGTTGCGCAGCAGGTCGACGATCATCACGTTCTCGGCCCGCTCCTTGTCGCTGGCGAGCAGCGCCGCGGCGCGGGCGCGGTCCTCGGCCGGGTCGGCGGCGCGCCGGGCCGTGCCCTTGATCGGCCGGGTCTCGACCCGGTCGCCGTCGAGGCGCAGGAACCGCTCGGGCGAACTCGACGCCACCACGAGGTCGCCGTGGTCGAGATAGGCGGCGAACGGCGCCGGGTTGGTCGCCCGCAGGCGGCGGTAGAACGCGAACGGGTCGAACCCCGCCGGCAGCGCCGCCTCGAAGCGCTGCGACAGGTTGGCCTGATAGATGTCGCCGGCCCGGATGTAGTCCCGCACCCGCTCCACCGCGGCCTCGTAGGCGGGGCGGGAGAAGTTCGAGCGCCAGTCGAGGGGTGGCATCGGCGCGTCCGCGTCCGCGTCCGCCGCTTCGGGCATCGCGCCCGCTTCGGGCGCCGCCAGGGCGGATTCGAGCGCGTCGAGGCGGGCCTCGGCCCGGCGTTCCCGCCGGGCGGGATCGGTCTCGGGAAAGCCGGAGGCGACGAGGTGGCAGGTGCCGTCGCGGTGGTCGAAGGCGACCACGGCGTCGTGGAGGTCGAGGGCGGCGTCGTCGCACAGCCCGGCCCGGCGGGCCGGCGCCGCCACCCGCTCCAGGCTCCCCCCGAGATCGTAGGCGAGATAGCCGATCGCCCCGCCCTGGAACGGCGGCAGGCCGGGCAGCAGTGCCGTGCGGTAGCGCGCCAGCAGCCTCCGCAGGGCAGCGAGCGGCGGCCCGTCGAGGGGCGCGTCGTTCCAGAACGCCCGGCCGCGGCGGATGCGGAAGCGCCCGAACGGGTCGGCGGCGAGGTAGGAGAAGCGCCCGAGCCCGTCATACGGGATCCGATCGATCGCTCGGCGATCCCTTGCGGGATCGCTTTCGCGATGCGGATCTCGGCCTCGCTCAAGCGCCGCGCGGGCTGGTGATACGCGTTCCGGAACTGATCGTCCGGAACGCGTATCATGCCGCATGGCGCTGTCGAGCAGCGCGAGGCCCGGCCGGCCGCGCAGGCGCGCGGCGGCTTCGATCGGCTCGCGATACGGGACGGACCGGCTCCACATGACGCCGTGATAGCCGAGGCGGCGCCGCCGCGGGAGGCCGGCCGGCGGCGTGCCGCCGTCGCAGACCAGAGGAGACGGTGACGCGCCGGCCCGCCCGTGCTACAGGGCCGCCCTCACATCCCCTCCCCGTCCGCCTCCCTGCGCGCGCCGCGATCCCGCGAGCCCGTGCAGCCGCCGATGCTCACGTGCTCTCATGAACGCTCCCGCCCCCAAGATCTCGTTCGTGTCCCTCGGCTGCCCGAAGGCGCTGGTCGATTCCGAACGGATCCTCACGCATCTGCGCGCCGAGGGCTACGAACTCGCCCGCAAGCACGACGGCGCCGACGTGGTGATCGTCAACACCTGCGGGTTCCTCGATTCGGCCAAGGCGGAATCGCTCCAGGCGATCGGCGACGCGATGGCGGAGAACGGCCGCGTCATCGTCACCGGCTGCATGGGCGCGCAGCCCGACGAGATCCGCGACAAGTACCCGAACCTGCTCGCGGTCACCGGGCCGCAGGCCTACGAGTCGGTGGTGGCGGCGGTCCACGAGGCGGTGCCGCCGGCGCACGACCCGTTCCTCGACCTCGTGCCGCCTCAGGGCGTGAAGCTGACGCCGCGGCACTACGCCTACCTGAAGATCTCGGAGGGCTGCAACAACCGCTGCACCTTCTGCATCATCCCGAGCCTCCGCGGCGATCTCGTCAGCCGGCCGGCGGGCGACGTGCTGCGCGAGGCCGAGAAGCTGGTGAAGGCCGGCGTCAAGGAACTGCTGGTGGTCTCGCAGGACACCAGCGCCTACGGCCTCGACACCCGCTACGCCCCGAGCCCGTGGCGCGACCGCGAGGTGCGCGCCAAGTTCTACGACCTGTCGGCGGCGCTCGGCGAACTCGGCGCCTGGGTGCGGCTGCACTACGTCTACCCCTACCCGCACGTCGACGAGGTCATCCCGCTGATGGCCGAGGGCAAGGTGCTTCCCTACCTCGACATGCCGCTCCAGCACGCCGCGCCGAGCGTGCTCAAGCGCATGCGCCGGCCGGGCAACCAGGAGAAGATGCTGGAGCGCATCCGCCACTGGCGCACGCTGTGCCCCGACCTCGCGATCCGCTCGACCTTCATCGTCGGCTTCCCGGGCGAGACCGACGCGGAGTTCGAGGAACTGCTCGCCTGGCTGAAGGAGGCGAAGCTGGAGCGGGTCGGCTGCTTCCAGTACGAGCCGGTCCGGGGCGCCACCGCCAACGGCCTCGGCGACCCGGTGCCGGACTCGGTCAAGGCCGAGCGCCAGCGCCGGTTCATGGAGGCGCAGCAGGCGGTCTCCCTGCGGCTGCAGAAGGCCAAGGTCGGCAAGCGCCTGCCGGTCATCATCGACGAGGCCGGCCCGACAGTCGCCAAGGGCCGCTCGAAATACGACGCCCCCGAGATCGACGGCAGCGTCCACGTCGCCTTCCGCCGCCCGGTCCGCGCCGGCGACATCGTCACGGTGAAGATCGAGAGCGCGGATGCGTATGATCTGCACGGGGTGGCGGTGTAGGACGCAGCACTCGAAAACGCAGCACGGCGGTCGGGACATCCCAGCACCCTCGCCGATCGAAGAACGACCGCCGCAGCCCTCCCCCCTCTGCGGGGGAGGGTGCCCCGCGAATGCGGGGCGGGCCGGGACGATAGTCCCGCAAGAGGGGAGCGCGACGGTGCCGGAGGTGGCTCCCTGCGCGGCTGCCGAGCCAGATCCGGCAGCCGTGTTCCCCTCTCCCGGCTCGCTCCGCTCGCCACCCTCCCCCGCATAGGGGGGAGGGTTCGCCGTCAGCGCCTTTCGGGGGCCGGAAGTTATCGCGTACACTGTCTTGCTGAACCGTGCCTGGTTTGCCCTTCGGCCTCGTCCTACATTCTGCAGGCCAAGGTGCCCTCACCTTCCTGCGCAGCGAGGATTGGGATGCTGACCTGGACACTCACGGCTCAGGTCGCGGCCGCGGCGGTCGTCCTGAGCGTCGGCGGCCTGCTCTACGCCCGCCACATCGCCCGCTCGTTCGACCGCGAATGGGGCCGGCCCGAGGATCGTGGCTGAACGGCGGAATCCCGCCCGAAAGCACAAAGCAAATCCGACGCCCCGCCGGAGTAGCCTGCCCCGGATCGCGCCGGCCTCCTCCACCCGAGGGGAGGCGCCCGGACGCGAACGGGAGGACGCCATGGCTTCGCTCTATTCGGAGGCGCACCGCGACCTGCAGGCGGCGTTCGGCACGACGCGGCTCGCCGAGCGCCTCGACGCCGACCACGTCCACGACACGATCCTCGACGACGAGAGGGCGTTCATCGAGGGACGCGACATGCTGTTCCTCTCGACCGTCGATCCCGACGGCAACCCGACCGTGTCCTACAAGGGCGGCGCCCCCGGCTTCATGCGGGTGACCGGGCCCGCGACCCTGGTCTTCCCGGGCTACGACGGCAACGGGATGTTCTACTCGGCCGGCAACATCGCGGGCCAGAACCGGGTCGGGCTGCTGTTCATCGACTTCGAGACGCCGCATCGCCTGCGGCTCCAGGGCACCGCGCATCTCGACCGCGACGCGGCTCTCCTCGCCGGGATGCCCGGGGCGCAGTACCTCGTCCGGGTCGAGGTCGCGAAGGTCTGGGTCAACTGCCCGCGCTACGTCCACACCTACCGCAAGGTCCACGATTCGCGCTACGTGCCGGAGGCCGGCCGCGAGGCGCCGCTCGCCCTGTGGAAGCGCCTCGATCTGGTGCAGGACGTGTTGCCCGAGGACGAGGTGCGCCGCGCGAAGGCCGAGGGCGTGCTCGATCCCGCCGACTACACCGCCCGGGTCATGCGCGGCGAGGGCTGAGCCGTCACGCGCCCCGCACCGCGTCGGTCGTCATGCGCTCGACGCCCGCCGCCACCATCTCGCCCCAGGCCCGCGCCAGCGAGCCGCCGAGATCGATGCCGCGCACCGCGTCCTCGACCACCGCGGCGGAGAAGCCCGCCCGGCGGGCATCCAGCGCGCTCCAGCCGACGCAGTAGTCGGTGGCAAGGCCGCACAGCACCACCCGGGTGACGCCGCGCTCGCGCAGGTAGCCGGCGAGCCCGGTCGGGGTCGTGCGGTCGGCCTCCAGGAAGGCCGAGTAGCTGTCGATGCCCGGCCGGCAGCCCTTGCGGATCACCAGTCCGGCGTGCGGCAGGTCGAGACCGGGCGCGAAGTCGGCGCCCGGCGTGCCCTGCACGCAGTGCTCGGGCCACAGCACCTGCGGACCGTAGGACAGGTCGATGCTGTCGAAGGGCTGCCGGCCCGGATGGCTCGTCGCGAACGAGGCGTGGCCCGGCGGGTGCCAGTCCTGGGTGAGCACGACGTGGGAGAACAGCCGGCCGAGGCGGTTGGCCGGCGCCACCACCGCGTCCCCGTCCGGCACCGCGAGCGCCCCGCCGAGCAGGAAGTCGCGCTGCACGTCGACCACGAGGAGCACGTCGGTTCCGGTCGGCCGCATCGGCGGTGTCTCCCGTGATCGGGCGGCCCGGTAGGGCAGCCCGGGGCCAGCCTGCCGCTGCCGCGGGGTCAGCGCAAGGATGCCGCGGCGCCCTACGGTCGCCCGAAGGGCGACGGTTGATGGCGGGCGCGAAGAGCGCCCCGCGGGGCGGTTCGAGCGGACGAATGTCCGCTCGAACGCAGAGCGGAGCGAAAGCCAAGTGAGCGGACGCGAACGCCGGCGCCTGAGGCCAAGCAAGAAACAAGGGCAATCGCTTCGAAGCGATTGCCCTGGCCGCCCCTCACGGCGTCATCACGGTCGCGCCGGTGGTCTGGCGCCCGGCCAATTCGGTGTGGACCTTCTGGGCGTCCTTCAGCCGGGCGCGACCGTGGACCGGGATCTTCACCGCGCCGCTCCTGACCACGCCGAACAGGTCCTCGGCCATCGCCTCCAGGCTCGCCCGGTCGGCGGTGTGGGTGAACAGGGTCGGGCGGGTGGCGTAGAGCGAGCCCTTCTGGCCGAGCAGCCCGATGCTGAAATCGTCGATCACGCCCGAGGCGTTGCCGAAGCTCACGAACATCCCGAACGGCCGCAGGCAGTCGAGGGAGGCCGGATAGGTCGCCTTGCCGACGCCGTCATAGACCACGGCGCAGCCCTTGCCGCCGGTAATGTCCTTCACCCGGGCGGCGAAGTCCTCGTCGCGGTACAGGATGACGTGGTCGCAGCCGTGCTGGCGCGCCAGCTCCGCCTTGTCGGCTGAGCCGACGGTGCCGATGACGGTGGCGCCGAGATGCTTGGCCCACTGGGTCGCAATCAGCCCGACCCCGCCGGCGGCGGCGTGGAACAGGATCGTGTCGCCGGGCTGCACCGCGTAGGTCCGGCGCAGCAGGTACTGGGCGGTGAGGCCCTTGAGCATCATCGCGGCGGCGGTCTCGTCGGCGACGCCCTCCGGCACGCTCACCGCCTCCTTGGCGTCGAGCACCACCTCCTCGGCGTAGGTGCCCGAGGCCGAGCCGTAGGCGACCCGGTCGCCCGGCCTGAACAGGCTCACGCCCTCCCCCACCGCCACGACCTCGCCGGCGCCCTCCTTGCCGGGGACGAAGGGCAGTTCCGGCGCCTTGTAGACGCCCGAGCGGAAATAGATGTCGATGAAGTTGACCCCGATCGCGGTCTGGCGCACCCGGATCTGGCCGGGGCCCGGCGCGCGGGTCTCGACGTCCTCGTAGCGCATCACCTCCGGGCCGCCGTATTCGTGCACGCGGATCGCCTTCGGCATCGTGTCCTCCCGGGTCGCGCGCCTCGTCCGCGCGTTCGGCCGGGATCATAGGAGGCGCGACCGTTTCGGCAATGGCGGAGGCGGGGCCTGCGATCCATCTATGCCGGTGACGCAGGACCTGAGACCCGAGCCCGAGACCCAAGGAGCCGAGTGTTGAGCGAGAACCCGTCCGCCCTCTTCGACGTCGTGGTCGTCGGTGCCGGGGCCGCCGGCCTCGCGGCGGCGCTCGCCCTCGCCCGCGACGGCGTCGCCACCGCCCTCGTCGGCCGCCACGCCCCCGTCGCCGACGGCCGCACCGTGGCGCTGCTCGACGGCTCGGTGCGGTTCCTGCGGGCGCTCGGCGCCTGGGACGCGGTGGCGCCGCACGCCGCGCCGCTGGCCGAGCTGCACCTCGTCGACGACACCGGCAGCCTGTTCCGGCCGCCGCCGGCCCGCTTCGTCGCCACCGAGATCGGCCTCGACGCCTTCGGCTGGAACGTCGAGAGCGCCCGCCTGATCGGCGCCCTGCGCGACGTCGCCCGCGCGGCGCCGGGCCTGACCCTGGTCGAGCACGACGCCGCCGGCTGCGAGGCCGGGGACGAGCGCGCCGTCGTCGCCCTGGAGGGCGGCGGCAGCGTCGCGGGCCGCCTCGTCGTGGCGGCCGATGGCGGCCACTCCCCCTTGCGCGAGGCGTCCGGGGTGCGGGTGCGGCGCTGGACCTACCCGCAGGGCGCGCTCACCACGATCCTCGCCCATGCCCGCGACCACCGCGACGTCTCGACCGAGTTCCACACCCGCGAGGGGCCGTTCACCCTGGTGCCGCTGCCGGGCGGCCGGCGCTCCAGCCTCGTCTGGGTCGCCGGCGAGGCCCGTGCCGCCCGCCTCGCCGAACTCGACGACGGGGCGCTCGCCGCCGCGGTCGAGCGGCAGGCCGGGATGATGCTCGGCGCCATGCGGATCGACGGGCCGCGCGGCCTCGTGCCGATGCGCGGCCTGTCGGTGGGCTCCGCGGTCGCCCGCCGCCTCGTGCTGATCGGCGAGGCCGCCCACGTCTTCCCGCCGATCGGCGCCCAGGGGCTCAATCTCGGCCTGCGCGACGCCGCCGCCCTGCGCGACTGCGTGGTGGCGGCCCGGCGGGCGGGGGTGGATCCGGGCGCGCCCGACCGGCTCGCCGGCTTCGGCCGCCGCCGCGGGTTCGACGCCGGCCTGCGCACCGCCGCGGTCGACGCCCTCAACCGCAGCCTGCTCGCCGGCTTCCTGCCGGCCGACTTCCTGCGGGGCGCCGGCCTGCTCGCGCTCCAGCTCGTGCCCCCGTTGCGCCGGGCGGTGATGCGCGAGGGCGTGCTGCCGCGCCTCGACGCCCCGAGCCTGATGCGCGGCTGAGCCCGCGCCCGCCGCCGTGCCGGACCGCCGGCGCCACAGCCAGGACGCCCCGATGACCGCCACGCCCGAGCCCGCCGCCCTCCTCGTCGTCGACGTGCAGCGGGCGTTCGAGATCTGGGACGCCGAGGGGCGGCGGCGCAACAACCCGGAGGCGCTCGAGCGCATCGCCGAGCTGCTGGCGGCGTTCCGGGCGGCCGGGCGTCCGGTGATCCACATCCGGCATGCCGGCGGTCCGGCCTCGTCGTTCCGGCCCGACGGCCCCGGTCACGCGGTGATCGCGGCGGCGCGGGAGGCACCGGGCGAGCCGGTCCTGGTGAAGCGGGTCAACAGCGGCTTCATCGGCACCGACCTCGAGGCGCGGCTGCGCGCCGGCGGGATCGTCCATCCGGTGATTTGCGGCGCCACCACCAACCATTGCGTCGAGACCACGACCCGGATGGCCGGCAATCTCGGCTTTTCGCCCTGGCTCGTCCGCGACGCCGCCTGGGCCTACGACCGGACCGGCCCCGACGGCGACCGCCATCCCGCCGAGGCGGTGCACGCGATGACGCTCGCCAACCTCCACGACGAGTTTGCCCGCATCGTGCGCACGCACGAGGTCGTGGCGGCCCTCAAAGGGCCGCACGCCCTCAAAGGGCCGCGGGGGCCCTGAACGGGCCAGTCACCGCATCTCCGCCCGCCGGTCGGCCTGGACCGTGCTGGTGACGAGCCCGTCCGGGCTCCAGTCGAAGGCGGTGCCGTCGCGGCCGAGCGCCTCGCCGTGGGCGAACAGGGCCCGCATGTAGCCCTGCTCGAACGGCGCCGACGAGGTCTGCGAGAAGCGCTGGTCGATCGTCGCCACCTTGAGGTCGAGGCCGGTGCGGTCGGCGTAGACGCGGGCCAGCGCGATCGCCCCGAGGGTCTGGGCCCGGATCGCCGCCGAGAGCGAGCGGCCGAGCACGCTCAGCATCGTGCGCTGCGCGACCTGGAAGTCGGGCCGCAGGGCGTTGTTGACCACGACGTAGACGGCCGGGGCCGGAAGCCGGTCGCCGGAGGCGGCGGTCACGGTGGCGCCGGGGGCGAGGAAGAACGGCGCCGTGGTGCCGCCGTCGGCGTGCATCTCCTGGATGCGCCGGCCGCGGGCGGTGTCGGCGTCGATCATCACCGGCGGAAACACGCCCGGGATCGCCGCCGAGGCCAGCATCACCTCGCGGAACAGCTTCAGGGCGGAGGGACCGCCCTGCGCGGCGACCGCCCCCATGTCCCACAGCACCGGGCGGCCGCTGTCGAGCTCCGTGGTCACGACCAGGAGGCGGCGGCCCCGGCCCTGTTCGGCCGCCACCGCCTTGAGCAGGGCCGGCGTCACCGTGCGCTCGATCTGGCGCCGCAGCGGCCAGGTGTCGGCGAGGCTGTCGGTGCTGCCGCCGAACTCGAACACGTCGGCGGCCGAGGTCTCGGTGTAGGCCTGCCGCAGGGCGTCGTCCCAGGCGGCGCCCGCGAAGGCGAAGGGGGCGATCAGCGCCCCGGTCGAGACGCCGGTGACGACGCCGAAATCCGGCCGGGTCCCGGCCTCGCTCCAGCCCTTGAGCAGCCCGGCGCTGAAGGCGCCGTTCTCGCCGCCGCCCGACAGGACGAGCCAGGGCGCCCGGGACGCCATCGGGGCCGCGTCGAGATAGGCCCGGAACGCCTGCGGGTCGTCGCCGGGCAGGCGCAGGCCGGCCGGCAGGCCCTCGGGGCGCGCCGCCGCGAGGTCGGCCGCGGTGAACTCCGCCCGCGCGGTGCCGCGCCCCTTGTCCGGGCCGGGCCCGGCCGCGGCCGGCACCGCCGCGCCGAGGCACAGCATCAGAACCGCGGCGTGGCCCAGCCCCCGCCGCCTGGTGAGACCAGACATGTCATGCGTCCTCCGCCACCCGCCTCGTCGGGAGAACGTGGCGGCACGGGCCGCGTTCCCGGTTCCGGGTGCGCCACCGCACACCGAGGCCGCCCGACGCTGAGTGAGGCGAGTCGATCGGCGGTTGTCAATCGCCACCACCGCGGCGAGGTTGCCAAATCGGCAAGACGGCGGGGCGACGGCGGCGCCATTTCGGAACGCGGGATCGCACGGATCCTTCGCGCCGGGACCAGGATGCTGCCGGAACGCTGATGTGCCGGCACGATTGTTGGCTACCGAATCGAAACGACTTGCGGGTATGGACCGGGCACGGCGACTTGCGACCTTCGGCCGAAGGCCGCCACGCTTTACGGCGCCGCTCTCCTTGCACTAACCCTCTTGCTGCCGGTCGTCGCGACCGGGGATGCCGGCGATCGGGGATGCCGGCCGTTCCGCGCCCGCCCGGAGACCACGACCGCCATGAAGCTGCCGCGCCGTTTCTTCCAGCCGCTCGCCACCGGCGCCCCCGCTCCCTTCCGCGAGCTGCCGGTGCGGCTGGAGCGGATGATCCACTTCGTGCCGCCGCACAACGACAAGGTCCGGGCCCGGGTGCCGGAGCTCGCGACCCAGGTCGACGTGGTGCTCGGCAACCTCGAGGACGCGGTCCCGGCCGACCAGAAGCTCGCCGCCCGCAAGGGCTTCATCGCCATGGCGCGGGCGACCGACTTCGCCGCCGCCGGCACCGGCCTGTGGACGCGCATCAATGCGCTCAACAGCCCGTGGATCCTCGACGACCTGTTCGAGATCGTCACCGAGGTCGGCGACCGGCTCGACGTCGTGATGGTGCCGAAGGTCGAGGGGCCGTGGGACATCCACTACGTCGACCAGCTCCTCGCCCAGCTCGAGGCGCGGGCGGGGGTGACCAAGCCGATCCTGGTCCACGCCATCTTGGAGACCGCCGAGGGCGTCGCCAACGTCGACGCCATCGCGTGCGCCTCGCCGCGGATGCACGGCATGAGCCTCGGCCCGGCCGACCTCGCGGCCTCCCGCGGCATGAAGACCACCCGGGTCGGCGGCGGCCATCCCGACTACCGGGTGATCGCCGATCCCTCCCCCGATGGCGGGCCGCGCGCCCACGCCCAGCAGGACCTGTGGCACTACACCATCGCCCGGATGGTCGATGCCTGCCAGGCCAACGGCATCAAGGCGTTCTACGGCCCGTTCGGCGACTTCTCCGACGCCGCCGCCTGCGAGGCGCAGTTCCGCAACGCCTTCCTGATGGGCTGCGCCGGCGCCTGGACCCTGCATCCGAGCCAGGTCGCCCTCGCCAAGTCGGTCTTCGCCCCCGACCCGGCCGAGGTCGCCTTCGCGCTGCGCATCCTGGAGGCGATGCCCGACGGCACCGGCGCGGTGATGCTCGACGGCAAGATGCAGGACGACGCCACCTGGAAGCAGGCGAGCGTGATCGTGAACCTCGCCCGGCTGGTGGCCGCCAAGGACCCGGACCTCGCCCGCAGCTACGGCCTGCCCGGCGCGGCGGGCGGCTGAGGACGGCCCTTCACGATACGGTCATGGGGCGGCGGCGGACCGCGATTTCCGGTGTCAATCCGGCACGGATCGACTATCTGGGATCGAGTTCACGCCACCGATCCGTTCCATGCCCGCGCCGCTCGCCCCCGTCTCCCCCGCCCCGCCTCCGGCGATCCGCCGCGCCAAGTTCAACATCGGCGCGGTGGTGCGCCACCGCGTCTATCCGTTCCGCGGCATCATCTTCGACGTCGATCCGGTGTTCAGCAACACCGAGGAATGGTGGCAGGCGATCCCCGAGGAGGTCCGCCCGGCCAAGGACCAGCCGTTCTACCACCTGCTCGCCGAGAACCAGGAGACCGAGTACGTCGCCTACGTCTCGGAGCAGAACCTCGTGCCCGACACCTCCGGCGAGACCCTGCGCCACGCCCGCATCCCGGAGCTGTTCGAGCGCGACGCCAACGGCGCCTACCGCATCCGCGCCGAGGCGGCGAACTGACGCTCCGGGCCGCCGGCCCGACAGGGCCGGCGGCGGGGCGGTCGCCTCAGGCCGCCCGCACCGTCGCGAGGAAGCGGGCGACCTCGGTCCCGAGCTCGCCGGACTGGCGCGACAGCGCCGAGGCCGAGGCGAGCAGGTCGTGGGCGGCGGCGCCGGTTCCCTCGGCGGCTCCGGCGACGCCCGCGATGTTGCGGGTCACCTCGACCGTGCCGGTCGCGGCCTGCGCGACGTTGCGCACGATCTCCTGGGTCGCCGCCCCCTGCTGCTCCACCGCCGCCGCGATGCTGCTCGCGACCACGCTAATCTCGCGGATGCGCGCGCCGATCCCGCCGATCGCCTGCACCGCCTGCCCGGTCGAGCCCTGGATGCGGCCGATCTGGGCGGTGATCTCGTCGGTGGCCCGCGCCGTCTGCCCGGCGAGTTCCTTGACCTCGGCCGCCACCACGGCGAAGCCGCGGCCCGCCTCGCCGGCGCGGGCGGCCTCGATGGTGGCGTTGAGCGCCAGCAGGTTGGTCTGGCCGGCGATGCCGGTGATCATCGTCACCACGTCGCCGATCCGCGTCACCGCGCCGCTGAGGTCCTGCACGAGCTGCGCGGTCTCGTCGGCCTCCGCGACCGCGCTCTGGGCGAGCGCCGCCGAGCCCGAGACCTGCCGGCCGATCTCCTGGACCGAGGCGCCGAGTTCCTCCGCCGCCGCCGCGACGGTGCTGACGTTCGAGGCCGCCTGCTCGGCGGCGGCCGCGACGGCGGTGGATTGCGCGGCGGTCTCGGCGGCGGTCGCCGTCATGGTCGAGGCGGTCGATTGCAGCTCGCCCGCGGCGGACGACACGTCCCCGACGATGCCGCCCACCGCCCTCTCGAAGCCGTCGGCGAGATCGAGCATCGCCCGGCGCCGGGCCTCGGCGGCGGCCTCGTCGGCGATCCGTGCCGCCTCGGCCTGCTCGACGGCCTTGCGCGCCACCAGCGTGCGGATGTCCTCGACGGCCCGCGCCACCGCGCCGATCTCGTCGCCGCGCCGCGCCTCGGCGATCGGCGCCTCGCTCTCGCCGCGGGCCATCCGCTGCAGGATCCCGACCAGCCGCCCGATCGGCCGGGTGATGCCGAAGACGGTGACCAGGGCCGCGGTCAGCAGCCCGAGGAGCAGGCCGGCGGCGCTGACGCCGATCAGCGCGTGGCGGGTGGCATCGGTCTGCCGGGTCAGCGTGTCCGAGCCCCGGCCCATCGCCGCCTGGATCCGATCGCTCAGGGAGTTGCCCTCCTGCACCATCGCGTCGAAGGTCGGGTCGATCTTCTCGTGGATGAGGTCGAGGGCGTCCTCGTTCATGTTCATGCCGGCGAGGCGGCGCACCTCGACCACCTCCTGAAGGAAGCGGTCGACCCGCGCCTCCTGGGCGGAGACCGCCTTGGCGAACTCGGGCACCTGCGCCTTGAGCGCCGCGAGGGTCTCCTTGATCTCCGGCAGCGTCGCCTCGAAGCCGGCCCCGGCCGCCTTCTTGAACTCGACGTAGGTCTCGCCGAGCGTCCGGTAGACGAAGTAGTTGAGCTTGTAGATCTGCTGGTTCAGGCGCTGGGCGCTCTCGACCGCCCGCGCGTCGGAGCGGATGAACCGGCCGTATGCGTCGTCGATGGCGGTCATCTGGGCCTGGGCGTACCAGACGCAGCCCCCGACCACGACGCCGATTCCGGCGATGATGGCGAAGATCTTGGTGGCGATCCGAACTCGACCCAGCAACGGCACGACGCTTCCCCGGCTCTGACGAACTTTAGTGCCGGAGCGTGCGCCGCAGCCGTTAAGGATGGGTGTGGCTGCGCAGGATGGTGCCGGTATTCTCAACCGAAGATTGCGTTCGGCCGGTCCCGCGCCATGCAGGGAGGGCCGGGCGTCGCCGCCCGGCCCTCCGGTCGTCGGATCCGTCCGCGCCCGGCCGGAAGGTCAGGCTTCGAGGATCAGGTCTTCGACGTCAGGGCTTGGGCGCGGCGTTCGCCGCCGGAGCGCCCGGCTTGCCGGCGTTCTGCGACTCGAGCTGCTTGCGCATCTCCTCGCTGCGCTTCTGCAACTCCTCCTGGAGCTTCTTCTGCTGCTCCTCGAGCACCTTCGGGTCGATCGGCGGGCCGTCGAACGCCTTGCCGAAGCCGGCGAGCGGCACCGCGAAGGTGACTTCGCGCTGGACCTGATTCTGGACGCTGACGTTCAGGATCGTGCCCTTCTTCATCGCGTTGACGACGTCGTCCTTGACGCCCGCCACCTCGGCGAAGCAGCCGTTCGGGAAGCAGACCGCGTAGCGGCCGGGGGTCGGCTGACCCTGGTCGACGGCGAAGCGCACGCCTGGCTGGAGCAGCAGGCCGAGCGGCAGCAGGAAGCGCACCACGCGGGCGCTCTGCGGCCCCTTCATGTCGTAGACCGCGACCGCCAGCACCGCCTGGCCCTGGTCGGAGACGAAGTCGCGGGTGGTGTAGCAGACCTCGGCGCCGCTGCCCTGGTCCTTGCCGCAGACCTTGGTCCAGTCGGCCTGGGACGGCTCGGACTTCACCTGCACCACCATCGGGCCGGTCTGCTGCGCCTGACCCTGCGCGGCCGGCGCCGCCGGGGCGGGCGCGGGGGCGGCGGGAGCCGGGGCGGCCGGCTTCTTGGGCTGGGCCAGGGCGGGCGCGCTCGCGAGGCCGAGCGCGAGGCCGCCCAGGGCGAGGCAGGCGGCGGCCCGGAGCCCGAAACGATTCGCGATGAACATCAGGTAGGAACCCCTCAAAACGGCAGGGCCGACGACGGCGGCCGGAACGGCGCGGGTGCCCGCTTCGGGCCCTGCCCCGCCCGCGGACCAGCGCGGCGCGGGCGACGGACCCGCTCGGCTCTCGGGCGCCTGCTTCCCCTCCGATTGAGGCGAAGGCATGACTGGAGCGCCCGCCTCCGGAGCGGAGGCGACGCCCGGCCCGGGCGGATCGGCGCGGGCGTGATCCGCCCGGGCCGGGCGTCGCCGGTCCCCTACTCCACGCGGCCGGTCCTGGCGAGGGAAAACCGCGCCGCCGCCGGGACAATCGGCGGCGCGCGGGCTTAAGCGCATCTTAACCATGCGACCCCAACCTGCCCGGCGCGACAGCGGAGTGGTGCGGTGGCGGCTCAGCAGGCGGTGCGACGGGACGAGACGGCTCCCGCTCCGGAGCCCCGGAGCCTCGGGCTGGGCGCCCTGCTCGGGGCGGTGGCCGACCATCATCCGGCGCGGGTCGCGTTCATCGACCAGCCCGGCAAGGCGGAATGGTGCGGCCGGCCGCCGATCACCTGGACCTACGCCGCCGCCCGCGAGATCGTCGCGCGCCTCGCGGCGGGGCTGGTTCGGCTCGGGCTGCCGCCGGGCAGCCCGGTCGGCCTGTGCATGGCCGGCATCGCCGAGCACCACCTCACCCTGCTCGCCGTCGAGCAGGCCGGGCACGTGCCGTGCCTGCTCCCGGTCACCTGGAGCGAGGACCGCCTGCTGGAGGCGGTGGAGCGGGCGCAGGTCGCCGCCATCCTGACCCAGGGCCAGCTCGGCCCGGACCGGCCGGCGGAGCGCCTGTGCCGGGTCGCGGCCCGCTACTTCCCCCTGCGCTTCCTCGCCGCCTTCGGCCCCCACGTCCCCGACGGCGTCATCGCCCTCGACCGGGTCGTCCTCGACCACCGCGGCGAGGCCGGCGGCACCGGCGCGGGCAGCGGGATCGTCTCGTTCGCCCCGGCGGTTCCGGAGCCGGCGGCGCGCCGCCTCGCCGGGGCGCCGGTCGCGCGGCTGCCGGGGGCGGCCGAGCCCGACGGGCCGCTCCTGGCGCTGCGCCGCGACGGCGACGCCCTCACGGCGGCGGCCGCCGCCTGCCTCGCTCCCGGCCGGATCGAGCCGGGCGAGCGCATCCTCAGCCTGCTGCCGCCCTCCGACCTCAAGGGCCTCGCGACCGGCCTCGCGGCGGCGCTGCTCTCCGGCGCCTCCCTCGAATGCCACCCGGTCTTCGACGCCGGCATCCTGGCCGCCGCCCTCGACCGCCCCGAGCCGACCCATCTCGTCGCCCCGGCCTGGATGGAGGCCGGGCTCGCCCGCACCAGCGTGCCGTCGCGCCTGCGGGGCATCACCTACGTCCACCGCGCCCCCGCCCGCCTCGCCGGGCGCGAGCCGGGCCGCGCCGGCATCGTCGACGTCGTGGCCTTCGACGAGACCGCGCTGCTCGCCGGGCGCCGGGGCGCCCACGACGTCGGCCTCGTCCTCGCGGCGCCCGAGCGGGCCGGCACCGGCGGCCTGCTCCAGGTCCGCCGCGACCCGGACGGCCGCCTCGCCTTCGCGGGCCCGGCCGCCGCCGCCCACGTCCTGAACCGCGGCGCCGTCCAGCCGCCGCCGGCGGACGGCTGGCACGTCACCCGCTTCCGGGCGGCCCTGTTCGCGGGGGTGGCGACGGCGGTGGCCATAGCGTAGCAATACCCTTACATCGAGTGAATCGTCATAACTTGTTGCATTCTAAAGCTCGGTGGTGCTAGTCCACGGGTGCCTCCGTTCGTACTGCAGCGAGAATCTGCCAATAGGTATGATGATTCGTAGTATCCGAGATTTTGGCTATGTTGACATGTCGTATCTGGGCGAATTTGTACGGCGACCGCAACGATGATCTTGAAGCATGCGCGATCAAGCGCCACTCAAATCGAGCTTACTAACTTCCCGGCTTCGTCGTTGGAGTTGTGCCAGAAAAATTTAGATCAAATTGTTATATCGTCGCAAGATCTGGTGTTCGAGGAAGTTGAGGATGTTTTTTTAGAGCCTCCGCGAGGCACAGCTAATGGTAAGCATACAGGCGGTGTCTTTCGTATTCGGACCGCTCAGCCAGTCTTAAGCGCTCAGGTTTGCAGATTGGGAGAAGGGATTGTTTTTGGAGATGTTTCAGTAAGTGATCTGAATGTGTCTTCAGAAATATACGAAGAGGCAATATATGGTGGAATATTATATTCGGGGTTTGGTCACGTAGTTCTGGAAAGTCTGGCTAGATTGTGGATCGTGGATCATCTAGCAAGCCAGCCAATATTGTTTCAAGTCTCCGAAGGTGTAAAAAATGCGGATAAATTGCTTTTGGAGTTAGTTCAACTGCTTGGCATCCCATCAAGCAGGATTGTTTTTTGTGACAGAAGCGTTGTTGTTAAAAAACTTATTGTCCCTCAAGCGGGAATCAAGCTAGGTTTGTACGTCAATGAGAACTATATCGAGTTTTTTCGTAGAAAAATAAACTCAAACGAGGCCATTGGACGCATCCAATCGGGGTCGGCTGCTGATCTGCATTATCTATCGCGATCAAAATTGCGAGATATACAGCGCAAGCCCATGAATGAAGGAATATTTGAGAAAATTCTGTCACAGGCGGGAGCTAAAATATATTGGCCGGAACAGGAGAGTATTATAAATCAATGTTCTTTATGGAACGGCTGCGATAGGTTTATTGGAAATATTGGCTCGCAGATGCACGGTATATTTTTTCGTGCAGATCGTAGACCGATTGATGTTGTATATCTATGTTCCGAGTCGCCGAATATAAATTTCTTGCAAATCGATGTGCTGTTCCCAGGACGGCGTATTTATATCAATATTGCAGACTACGATCCGTTCTTTAATTTTGGAAATCGTTGTCCTTATAGCATCGACTTGGATCGATCTGTAAAATGCATTAATGATTTCTTTGGATGTCGCTTATCTGTCTTGGCTGAAGCAGACCGAGAACAGGGTTGGGAGCAGTATTCTTATCATTGGTTCTACAATTATTTTTACTTCAAGCTATTTCGACGGTATACCATCGACTTGCATAAGAACAATTTGACGAGCGCTGCGGAGCATCTGACAAAATCACTGCATCTCATAAAAACAAAAATTGATCCCAGATATACATCAATGTATAAACATCAGATAATGTCAAGTTACGATTTGTTGGTCAAGCGCCATAAGCTGCAAAGCGATGTCGGCATAAATGATTTTCGCAAAAATTTGAACGATTTATGATCGCCCTGTAACATATACATCCTTCCAAAATCGCCGATCTTAATCGCAGGCTGAGCGTCGATCCTCGACGCTACCACGTCGGCGATCTTCGACAAGGCATAATCGCATGTTTATATGCGCGGAGAAATCTCGTCCCGCCATGTATGGGATGGAGCATCATCCGAACTGTCCCTGGTAGCCGGATTGGGCCTACAAAATAAGCAAAGGAGTGTCAGGTATGAAAGTTGAACGGAATGCTGTGGATGGCTTGGAGCGCTATGAGCTGGAGGGTGAGCAATATCTGAGATTCTTCGAGAAATTCTTTGAACTTCGTAAGCCACAGAGTTACTTCGAAATAGGTGTAAATAAAGGAAAGAGCTTGTCAATACCTCGATGCGCGAGTGTGGGCGTCGATCCAGGATTCATCGTCGATCGAGAAATCATTGGAAACAAGCCAGAGCTGCACCTTTTTCAGCTCACTAGTGATGATTTTTTCAAGAATAAAGACTTAAATTATTATTTTCCCTCTGGTGTAGACGTGGCGTTTCTTGACGGAATGCACGTGTTTGAATATCTTCTAAGGGATTTTATAAACATAGAACGCTTCGTGAATGACTCTTCGACGGTGTTTATTCATGACTGCTTGCCGATCAATGCCGAAATGACGGAGAGAGACCGCAGGCCAAGCCTGCGGAAGGATGCAAAATATAAATCTCATTGGACAGGAGATGTTTGGAAAATCATACCCGCCCTTATGAAATATCGCCCCGAGCTTAAGTTGTCTATCCTGAACTGCAGGCCGACTGGCCTCGTCGTGGTCAATGGCCTGGATAGATCATCTAAGATTCTATCCGAGCGATACGAAGATATTGTGGCCGAATTTGCGGGAATCGAAATGACATCCGATAGTATTTCTGAGTTCTACTCGAATTTGGAATTGGTCGATAGTGATGATTTTCTAGGCGGTTTGAAGACATAGGCGCATCTGATTGGTGGCTGTGGGTCTGCTTGAACTGATCTCGACTCTGGTTGATCAGGCTGCGTTGCAGAGAGGGTCAGGCCCCGGGGCGGGGCAGAGCGAAGCGAGGTTTCGTTCTGTGCCGCTTGTGCCGGAATGTTGCCACGGCCCGCTCGCGCCAGAGCCCGACGCGCGCTGGCCCGGGCATCCGAAAAGGTTTGGGGGACCAGCAGCCTGTGCTGCTTTGCGGCGCTCGCGGGGGTAGGCGGTCGGCCAAGCAGGGTGATGGATCGAGACCAGAGCCATCAGGCAGCGCGTGGTGTGCCTGATCGCCTTGTCCAACCACTGACGCCAGGCCTCGATGCCGCGATGGGCTTGGGTCTTCCGGAACATGACCTCGATGCTACAACGCCGCACGAACTACGTCAGAATCTGCTTCGGGTCGTCGGGGCCCCGGCGAAGCGGGCGGGCAAGCTGGGCGTGGCGGTGACCCCTGGTTGAAATGGTGCCGCCCACCCGTCACCACCTGCTCCGCTTGGGCCTCCGGCTTGCCGAAAATGGCCGAAGTCGAGGTGAGGATGGGTCGGTTGGTGGTCTCGGGCGAACACGATGTGCAAGAATTGTCCTATCGCTCTGTCCTTGCGTCCGTACTGCCGACCGAATATCTCGTGCGCTGATTTGCGGGCTCATGATCAAATCGGACCAATTGCGGTTCCTGTGTGATCTCCCGCGGTGGATGATCGTGGAGCGTCGCGTTCACTGGTCGTGTTCCGCATGCATCAGTGTATGGCGCGCCTGGATGCTGGGAACGCGGCAGGCGAGTCGAGTGCGATCGATGGCTCCGTCCCAAGTTTCGGCGGGATGTTCACTGTTCGGAAGACCGGTCACTGGGATGATGGCTGATACGGCACGCTTACGCTTGCGGTTTTGCACAGCGCGGCAAGCTCATGAACTGAAATACAAGAAATATCTCTTAGTCGTCTCGTGATTTTGCTTCCCGGATGAAAGCTCTGATATCGTCGCTCAGGAGAAGTGGATAAAATTCCACGACTTTTTCGTCGGACCAGTTCCACCATTTGATCTCGAGAAGCTCTTCGATGATGTCTGCTTCAAAGCGCATCTTGATCAATTTCGCGGGATTGCCGCCGCAGATGCCGTAGGCTGGAATATCTCTGGTCACGAGGGCTCCTGCTCCTATGCAGGCACCATCTCCGATCGTGACGCCCGACATGATTGTAGCTCCGAGCCCGATCCACACGTCATTCCCGATGGTGACATCGCCCCTCGTTGCCGGATGACCTTTGATATGGCTTGCGCGCTCATCAATATGGCTGAATGGATAGGTTGTTACCCAATCCGCGCGATGATTTCCACCAAGAAATATTGTTCCCTCTCCGGCGATTGAGCAGTATTTACCAATAAATAGCTTGGAATCGCATTTATATCTCAAGACTCGAGGTACGCCATAGGTGTGTTCGCCAACGGCCCATCTGTATTTTTTTATTTGCTCTGCGAAAACTTCGCGAGTATATTTTACCATCTCCACTGCTCCGGTCGGTCAGCCGATATGTGAAGGTTCTATTTCAAGAGGCGTCCAAGCGCCAGGGTTCGAGCGCTGACCAGATGACGTAGGACCCGGTTTTTGCATCGCGTCAGCGGTGGCAGAGCTATCGCCACAATCCCGCAGGGATCGCCTGAAGAGATCAATCAGAACCCGTATGACACCTCCGGGAGGAAGCCCTCAGCCGGCCCCTACCGCCAGCACCTCGGCGACCACCGCGCTGCGCGCGCCGCGCCCGAGGGCATCCCCGACCATCACGATCGCCGGCCCGTCGAGGCCCGCCGCCTCGACGGCGTCGGCGAGCGTCGCGGCCGAGCCCTCCACCAGAGCCTGATCGGCCCGGGTGGCGTTGAACACCACGAGTGCCGGCGTCGCCGGCGGCAGCCCCTCCGTGACCGCCCGGGCAAGCAGCGCCCGCAGGGTGCGCTTGGGCATGTAGACGACGGTGGTGACGCTGGAATCGGCGAGCGCCGCCCAGTTGAGGTCGTCCGGCAGGGCGCCGCGGCGGTCGTGGCCGGTGACGTATTGCAGCCGGCGCGCCGCGTCGCGGTGGGTGAGCGAGATCGCCAGCGAGGCCGCCGCGCCCTGCGCCGCGGTGACGCCCGGCACCACCGTGACCGGGATCCCGGCGGCGCGGCAGGCGTCGATCTCCTCGCCGGCGCGGCCGAACACCAGCGGATCGCCGGATTTCAGCCGCACCACCCGCTTGCCGGTCCTGGCCAGCGACACCATCAGGGCGTTGATGTCGTCCTGGCGGCAGGACGGGCCGTGGCCGGTCTTGCCGACGAGCATCGTGCGCGCCTCGCGCCGGGCGTAGTCGAGGATCTCCGGCGCCACGAGGTCGTCGTACAGGATCACGTCGGCGCTGCGCAGCGCCCGCAGGGCCTTGAGGGTGAGGAGTTCGGCGTCGCCGGGCCCCGCCCCGACCAGCACGACGCTGCCGCCGCGGGGGCCGGCATCGGCCTCGGCGATCAGCGCGTCGAGGTCGGCCTCGGTCGGCGCCCGGTCGGGCTCGGCGAAGGCACGGTCGGTGAAGCGCTCCCAGAAGGCGCGGCGCTCGGCGAAGACGTGGTAGCGCTCGGTGATCCGGGCGCGCCAGTCGCGGGCGGCCCCGACCCAGGCCTTGAAGCCGACCGGCAGCATCGCCTCGATCCGGGCGCGCACGGTCTGGCCGAAGACCGGGGCGGCGCCCTCGGTCGAGATGCCGACGACGAGGGGCGAGCGGTTGACGATCGCCCCGAACGACACGTCGCAGAGGTGAGGCCGGTCGACCGCGTTGACGATGGCGCCCGCCGCCCGCGCCGCCGCGACGAAGCAGGCGCACTCGCCCTCGTCCTCGTGCGCCGCGATGGCGAAGGCGACGCCCTGGAGGTCGGCCGGCGACCAGTCGCGCTCGTGCAGGGTGACGCTGCCGGCCACGGCCTCCGCTGGTGCCAGCCGCATCTCCTCGGTCGGCTCCGGCGCGTAGACGTCGACATGGGCGCCGGCGGCGGCGAGCAGCTTCACCTTCCAGGCCGCGCCGCCATTGGCGCCGGCCAGCACCGCCCGCTTGCCGGTGAGGGTCACGAAGACCGGCAGCACCGCGAGGGGGTCGAGGCCGGGGGAGCGGGTTTCGCGCGGGGAACGGGGAGAACGCATGACCGTCGGAGGAGAGAGAACAGAACCGGAAGGTGCGCTCATGCCGGGCTCGGCGCAAGCGCCGCCGCCAGGAGCTTGCGGATCTCAGGGATGCACGAGCCGCAATTCGTGCCGGCCTTGCAGGCGGCGCCGACCGCCTCGACGCTGTGCGCCCCGGCCTTGATCGTCGCCTCGATCGTTCCGAGCCCGACCGTGTGGCAGGCGCAGACCAGCGGCCCGGTCCCGGCGCTCTCGGCCCGGCCGGAGATCAGCGCCCGGCGCGCCGTCGGCTCCAGCAGCTCCTGGGTGCGGAAGAACGCCTTGGCGGCGTCCCAGGACGGGCGCTCGGCGGCCGGCGCCAGCGCCATCGCGCCGACGAGCCGGCCGTCCTCGAAGGCGGCGCAGCGATAGACCCCGCAGGCCGGGTCGGCGTACTGGCTCAGGCTCGCTCCCGGAAACAGCGCCTGCATCAGGGCCCCGGCCTCGGCGGCGCCTTCCTGGGTGGCGAAGATGAGCCCGGTGCCGCCCTCCAGGGTCGCGCGCGCCCACCACCAGCCCTGGGGCGCCTCGACCGGGTCGCGGGTGATGAGGTAGCCGCGCGAGCGGTAGGGCTCCGGAGCGATCGCGGCCGGCGTCGCCTTCAGCTCGGGCTGGCCGGAGACCGGATCGACCGCGCCCTGGGCCAGCGCCCCGACCCGCCCGCTCGACGTGTTGGCCTCGCTCCAGTGCATCGGCGCGAACAGAAGGCCCTTCTGCGCGCCGGGCGTGACCACGACCTCCAGCACCGCGGCGCCGTAGGGGGTGCGCACCCGGGCGAGGTCGCCCTCGGCGAGCCCGTGGGCGGCGGCGTCGTCGGGGTGGATCTCGCAGAACGGCACCGCCCGGTGGGCCGAGAGGCGCGGGCTCTTTCCGGTGCGGGTCAGGGTGTGCCAGTGGTCGCGCACCCGGCCGGTGTTGAGCCGTAAGGGGAACGCCGCGCTGGTGGCGTCGGCGAGCTTCGGCGCCTGCACGGCGACGAAGCGGGCGCGCCGGTCGCGGGTGAAGAAACCGCCCTCGGCGAAGAGCCGCGCCTGCCCGCTCTTCGCCTTGCGCGGCAGCGGCCACTGGATCGGGGCCGTGCTGTCGTAGGCGGCGTCGGTGATCTCGGCGACGCCCGACAGGTCGAAGTCGCGGGTGCCGGCATTCTCGAAGCCCGACAGGGCGGCGTGCTCGCGGAACACCGCGGCGGCGTTGGGCCAGGCGAAGGACTTGGCGAAGCCGAGCCGCTGGCCGACCTGGGCCAGCGCCCACCAGTCGGCCCTCGCCTCGCCCGGGGGCGCGAGGAAGCGGCGCTGGCGCGAGATCCGGCGCTCGGAATTGGTCACCGTGCCGTCCTTCTCGCCCCAGGCGAGCGCCGGCAGCACGATGGCGTTGCGGGCGCGCAGGGTGTCGGTGCCGGCGATCGCCTCGGAGATCACCAGGGTGTCGAGTCTGGACAGCGCCGCCCGCACCCGGTCGGCCCGGGGCATCGAGACGGCGGGGTTGGTGCCCATGATCCACAGGGCCCGGATCTTGCCGCGCTCGATCGCCTCGAACAGCGACACCGCCTTCATGCCCTCGCCGGTGATGATGTTGGGCGCGCCCCAGAACCGGCGCACGAGGTCGACCTCCTCGGGCAGGAAGTGCATGTGGGCCGCGAGCATGTTGGCGAGCCCGCCGACCTCGCGCCCGCCCATGGCGTTGGGCTGGCCGGTGAGCGAGAACGGCCCCATGCCGGGCCGGCCGATCCGCCCGGTGGCGAGATGGCAGTTGATGATCGCGTTGGCCTTGTCGGTGCCCTGGGCCGACTGGTTGACCCCTTGCGAGTAGCACGTCACCGCCCGCTCGGTGGTGCGGAACAGCTCGAAGAACCGCGCGACGTCGTCCTCGGCGAGTCCGGTCGCGTCCGCCGTGGCGGCGAGGCTCGGGGCGATCCTGCGGGCGCGCTCCAGGGCGAGGTCGTAGCCGGCGGTGTGGTCGGCGACGTAGCGCGTGTCGAGCGCGCCGTGATCGGCGAGGTGGACGAGGAGCCCGGAGAACAGCGTCGAATCGGTTCCGGGCTTCAGCCCGAGGAAGAGGTCGGATTCCTCGCCGGTCTGGGTGCGGCGCGGATCGATGGTGACGATCCTGGTGCCGCGCTTCGCCCGCGCGTCGAGCATGCGGCGAAACAGGATCGGGTGGCACCACGCGGTGTTGGAGCCGACCAGCACCAGCAGGTCGGCCCCGTCGAGATCCTCGTAGCAGCCCGGTACGGTGTCCGAGCCGAAGGCGCGGCGGTGCGCCGCCACCGAGGACGACATGCACAGGCGCGAGTTGGTGTCGACGTGCGGCGTGCCGAGGAAGCCCTTCGCGAGCTTGTTGGCGACGTAGTAATCCTCGGTGAGGAGCTGGCCCGACAGGTAGAACGCCACCGATTCCGGCCCGTGCGCCGCGGCGGCGCGGCGAAAGCCCGTGGCGACGGCGTCGAGGGCGGCATCCCAGGTCGCGCGGGCGCCGTCGATCGACGGGTGCAGCACCCGGTCGCCGAGGGACAGCGTCTCGCCGAGCGCCGAGCCCTTGGAGCACAGCCGGCCGAAATTGGCCGGATGGTCGGGATCGCCCTCGACCCGGGCGCCCCCCTCCCCGTCCGGGCGCGCGAGGACGCCGCAGCCGACGCCGCAATACGGGCAGGTGGTGCGGACGGGCGGCGCCTCGGGGGCAAGATCCGGCACGTGCAGGTTCATGGGATTCTGGCCTTTCCCGCTCCGGACGGGTTGGGGGCTGGCGGTCTGCCCCTCCCGCGAGGGAGAGGCTTGTTGCGGCGGGGCATCGGCCTCAGGACCACCACGCCCTGTCCCGGGCGCATGCAGCGAAAGCGGAATGCGACCCGGGATCCAGCATAAGACGTGCCGCGAAGCGGCTCTGCGTGTCGGCGCCGTCGCTCATGCAGACGCTTCGCGACGTCTTGTGCTGGTTCCCGGATCTCCTTCCGCTGTCGCTTCAGTCGTCCGGGAAAGGGGGAGGCAGGACGCCGCCCTCAATACACGTCGGCCTGATACCGGTTGGCCTTCTTGAGCGCCGCGAAATAGGCCACCGCCTCGTCGGGGTTCTTGCCGCCCTCCTGGGCCGCGACGTCGATGATCGCGCGCTCGACGTCCTTGGCCATGCGCTTGGCGTCGCCGCAGACGTAGAAGTGCGCCCCCTCCTCCAGCCAGCGCCACAGCTCGCGGCCGTTCTCGCGCATCCGGTCCTGGACGTAGGTTTTTTCGGTGCCGTCGCGCGACCACGCCAGCGACAGGCGGGTGAGCACGCCCTGGTCCTTCAGGGCGGTCAGCTCGTCGCGATAGAAGAAGTCCGACGCCTGCCGCTGGTGGCCGAAGAACAGCCAGTTCTTGCCCGGCGCCCTGTCGGCGGCGCGGTCGCGCAGGAAGGCGCGGAACGGCGCGATGCCGGTGCCGGGGCCGACCATGATGACCGGGGTGTTCGGATCCGCCGGCAGGCCGAAGCCGTGCGCCTTCTGGAGGTAGACCTTGACCTTCGCGGTCTCGGACAGGCGCTCGCCGAGATGGGTCGAGGCGACCCCGAGGCGCAGGCGCGAGCGGTGGCTGTAGCGCACCGCGTCGACGGTGAGCGAGACCCGCCCCGGATCGGCCTTGGGCGAGGACGAGATCGAGTAGAGCCGCGGCTGCAACTCGTCGAGGGCTTCGAGGAAGACCTCGGCGTCGGGCCGGGCGCCCGGGAACTTGTGCAGGGCGGCGAGCACGTCGAGATAGGCGATGTCGCCGTCCGGGTCCTCGCCGTTGGCGAGCGCCTGCGCCTTCCTGCGCTGCGCCCCCGAGGTGAGGAGCGAGAGGAGCTGAAAAAGTCCGTCCGGGGCGGCGCCGAGGGCGTAGTTGGTGAGCAGGTGCTCGCGCAGGGTCTTCTCGCCGAGCTTCGTGGCGATCACCCGCTCGGGCCGGGCGCCGAGTTCGGCGATCACCGTGTCGGCGAGCGCCGGGGCGTTGGCCGGAAACAGCCCGAGGGAGTCGCCGACCACGTAGTCGATGCCGGTGCCCGCGAGGTCGATCTCGATGTGCCACGTCTCCTTCTCGCCGCCGGGCGCGTTGAGGCGCCGGCGCGACAGGAACACCGCCTCGGCCGGGTTCTCCCGGCACTGGCCGTAGGGGCCGGTCGGCGCGGCCGGAGCCGCCGCGGCGTCGCCGGCCTCGGCCGCCGGCCTGGCGGGGGCGCCGGCGCCGAATTCCTCGTCGAGCTTCTTCAGCATCCGGAGGGTCTCCTTGCCCCCGGGCTGGCACAGGTTCAGGCGCTCCTCCTTCTTGAGGAAGATCGCGTTGGCGTAGTCGGCGCAGTTGTAGCCGCATTGGCCGCAATCCTGCTGGGCCATGGCGGCCATCAGCTTCTGCGGCTCGGAGCGGTCCTTGGCCATGTCCATCCGCTCGGGCAGCGCGATCGACGGGTCGTGCCAGGGCGCGTCGCCGTTGTCGGCGAGCGCCGGACCCGCCGCCTCGCCGGTGATCGGGGTCGCGCCCTCGATCGCGGGCCCGAGCAGGGCCGCGAAGTAGCCCGACAGCCAGGCGCGCTGGTCGGCGTTGAACGGAGCGGATTCGGGGATCAGGACGAGGGGGGGCGTGACGTGCTGGGTCATGGAGCTTGCCGGAGGTGAGTGACAGTCAGCGTCAGGCGGTGAGGCGCCGGGTTTCTCCTCTCCCCGCGGGCGGGGAGAGGGCCGCGTCTCCGTTCAGGAGGCGCGGCAAGCGGAGGCGAAGCCGGAGCGAGGGTGAGGGGGTCTCGACGGATGTGGCTCTTTCGGAGACACCCCCTCACCCTCGCCCTGCGGGCTCGCTGCGCTCCCTGAACGGGAGCACAGCCCTCTCCCCGCCCGCGGGGAGAGGAGGAAGTACGCGCTACTCCGCCGCCTCCAGCATCCGGGTCTCGGCGAGCGCCCTGAGCGCCTCGGGGCCGCGCCGCGCGGTGTAGGCCTGGAAGCTCTCGTCCTGGCCGGTGCGGTGGTCGAGGTAGTCGCGCAGCAGGGTCTCGACCCGGCCGGGGCAGTCCTCGGCCTTCACCGCCTTCCAGATCTCGGTGCCGATCTTCGGATTGTCGGCGAAGCCGCCGCCGACCACGATGTCGTAGCCCTCGACGGTGTCGCCCTCCTCGCTCACCACCACCTTGGCGCCGATCAGCCCGATGTCGCCGATGTAGTGCTGGGCGCAGGAATGGTGGCAGCCGGTGAGGTGGACGTTCACCGGCACGTCGAGCTCCGTCACCGTCGCCTCGACGTGGTCGGCGATTTTGAGGGCGTGGCCCTTGGTGTCCGAGGCGGCGAACTTGCAGCCGCGGTTGCCGGTGCAGGCGACGAGGCCTGCGCGGATGCTCGACGCCTGCGTGGTCAGCCCGAGCGCCGCGACCCGCGCCTCGACCTCGGCCACCGTCGCGTCGGGCACGCCGGACAAGAGGAAGTTCTGCCACACGGTGAGGCGGATCTGGCCGTCGCCGCATTCCCGCGAGATCTCGGCCAGCGCCCGCATCTGGTCGGTGGTCATCTTGCCGACCGGCAGCACCACGCCGATCCAGTTCAGGCCGGGCTGGACCTGCCGGTGGACCCCGACATGGGCGAAGCGGTCGGTGGCCTTGCGCGGCGCGACGTGCGCGGGATCGACCCGGTCGAGCTTGCGCCCGAGCTTCTCCTCGACGGCGGCGAGGTACTTGTCGAAGCCCCAGGCGTCGAGGACGTACTTCATCCGCGACTTGTTGCGGTTGGTGCGGTCGCCGTTCTCGATGAACACCCGGATGATCGCGTCGGCGACCGCGTTGCAGTCGGCGGGGCGCAGGACCACGCCGGTGTCGCGGGCGAGGTCGCGGTGGCCGGAGATGCCGCCGAGCACGAGGCGCATCCACACGCCCGGCTCGACGCCCGCCCCCTCCAGCACCTCGATCGCCTGGAAGCCGACGTCGTTGGTCTCCTCGAGCACCGGCATCACGCCGCCGCCGTCGAACGCGACGTTGAACTTGCGCGGCAGGCCGTAGAGCGAGCGGTCGTTGATGATCCAGTTGTGCCAGGACTTCGCCAGCGGGCGGGTGTCGAGCAGTTCCTGGGCGTCGATGCCGGCGGTGGGCGAGCCGGTGACGTTGCGGATGTTGTCGGCGCCCGAGCCGCGGGCGGTGAGCCCGAGGTCGATCAGCCCGTCGAGGAACGGCTGGCCGTGCTCGGGGGCGATCTCGCGCACCTGGAGGTTGGCCCGGGTGGTGACGTGGCTGTAGCCGCCGCCATGGGCGTCGGCGAGGTCGGCGATGCCGGCGAACTGCCAGTGGTGCAGGATGCCGTTGGGGATGCGCAGCCGGCACATGTAGGAATTCTGGGCCGGGGCGACCCAGAACAGGCCGTGATAGCGCCAGCGGAAATTGTCCTCGGGTTTCGGCGCCTTGCCGGTCGCCGCCTCGGTGATGAGGCGGTTGTGGCCCTCGAACGGGTTCTCGGCCCGCTTCCACTTCTCCTGCTCGGCGAGCTTGCCGCCCGCCGCGACCGTGCGGTCCTGGGCCTTGATGTGGATCGCGTCCGGCCCGGTCGGCTCGGACGGGGCCGCGGCGGTGCCGCCGCCGGCCGCGAGGCCGCCGGTCATGCGGACCGCGGCGATGCCGTGGGAGAAGCCTTCGAGGTAGCGCTTCTGCTCGGCGTCGAAGTCGTGGGCCATTGCTCGCTCCTTCACGCTGCGAGGGGTTGGGGGGCGGGGCGCCCGAACATGAGGTCGTCGCGGTCCTGGCGGCTCACCGGCGCGCCGGTGCGGATCAGGGTCTTGCACCAGCCCTGCTCGGCGACGTCGCCGACGAAGACCGCGCCGGCGAGCCGCCCGTCCTGGATGACGAGCTTGCGGTAGAGGCCGGCCTCCGGATCGCTCCAGATCGCCGCCTCCGCGCCCTCCGGCACGTCGACGAGGCCGGCGGAGAAGACCGGCAGGCCCGACACCTTCAGGCTGGTCGAGAGCGCGGTGCCGGCATAGGCGGCCGGGGTGCCGGCGAGGTGGCGGGCCAGCACCTCGGCCTGCTCGTAGGCCGGCTCGACGAGGCCGTAGGTCTGGCCGCGATGCTCGGCGCACTCGCCGAGCGCGTAGATGCCCGGCACCGAGGTCTGCATCGCGTCGTCGACGGCGATGCCGCGGCCGACCGCGAGCCCGGCGGCGGCGGCGAGCGCCGTCGCGGGCCGCACCCCGACCGACATCACCACGAGGTCGGCCGGCAGCACCGTCCCGTCGGCGAGGCGGAGCGCCTCGACCCGGCCGTCGCCCTCGACCGCCGCGGTGTCGGCCTTCAGCAGCACCCGCACGCCGCGGGCCTCCATCGCGGCCTTCACCAGCGCGGCGGCGTCGTGGTCGAGCTGGCGCTCCATCAGGCGGTCCATGACGTGCAGCAGTGTCGTGTCGACGCCGAGCCGGGCGAGCCCGACCGCGGCTTCGAGCCCGAGCAGGCCCCCGCCGATGACGATCGCCCGCGCCCCCGTCACCGCCGCCCGGCGGATCGCCGCCACGTCGGCGAGGTCGCGGAAGGTGATGACGCCGGGCAGGTCCATGCCGGGCTTCGGCAGCCGGATCGGCACCGAGCCGACCGCCAGGACGAGCCTGTCGTAGGGCAGCACCAGCCCCTCGCCGACCCGGACGATTCGCTCGGCGGTGTCGATCGCGGTCGCCGGCGCGCCGGTGACGAGGGTGATGCCGTGCTCGGCGTACCAGTCGAGGCCGCGGAAGGTGCAGGCGGCCTCGTCGACCTCGCCACCGAGCAGCGAGGACAGCAGCACCCGGTTGTAGGCGGCGACCGGCTCGGCGCCGACGCAGGTGACGTCGTGGCGGCCGGGCGCAGCCTCGGTCAGCCGCTCCAGGAAGCGGAGCGAGGCCATGCCGTTGCCGATGACGACGAGACGCTCGGTCATGCCGTCCTCAGGCCGCCAGCGCGGGCTTGGCGTGGCGGGCGTAGAGGAATTCCAGCACCTCGGCCCGGGCGTGGGTGTAGGTCGGGTCCTCGACCAGTTCGAGGCGCCGGCGCGGCCGGGTGAGCGGGACGGCGAGCACCTCGCCGATCGTCGCCGAGGGGCCGTTGGTCATCATCACGATCCGGTCGGAGAGCAGCACCGCCTCGTCGACGTCGTGGGTGATCATGATGACGGTGTTCTTCAGCCGCAGGTGGATCTCCATGAGCTGGTCCTGGAGATGCGCCCGGGTCAGGGCGTCGAGCGCCCCGAACGGCTCGTCCATCAGCAGCACCTTCGGCTCCATGGCGAGCGCCCGGGCGATGCCGACGCGCTGCTTCATGCCGCCGGAGATCTCGTGCGGGCGCTTCTCGGCGGCGTGGGTCATGTTGACCAGCGCGAGGTTGTGCTCGATCCACTCGCGCCGCTCGGCCTTGCTCTTCTTGGCCTTGAGCACCTTATCGACGGCGAGCGCGACGTTCTCGCGGACCGTCAGCCAGGGCAGCAGCGAGTGGTTCTGGAACACCACCGCCCGCTCGGGGCCGGGGCTGTTGACCTCGCGGCCGTCGAGCAGGACGCCGCCGGTCGAGGCCTTGAGCAGGCCGGCCACGATGTTGAGCACCGTCGACTTGCCGCAGCCCGAATGCCCGATCAGGGAGACGAACTCGCCCTTCTCGATCTTCAGGTCGACGTCGCGCAGCACCTCGGTGGTGCGCCCGGCCCGGGTGAAGCTGATGCCGACGCTGGTCAGGGTGAGATGGCTCATCGGGCGCTCCTCAGGCCGTCGCGGTGCCGCGGGTGACGAGGTGGCCGACGAAGGCGACGAGACGATCGAGGACGAAGCCGATCACGCCGACATACACGAGGGCCACGATGATCTCGCTGATGTGCGAGGAGTTCCAGGCGTCCCAGATGAAGAAGCCGATGCCGACGCCGCCGATCAGCATCTCGGCCGCCACGATGGCGAGCCACGACAGGCCGACGCCGATGCGAAGCCCCGTGAAGATGTACGGGGCGGCGGAGGGCAGCATCACCTTGCCGAAGAACTCGAAGGCGTTGAGGCGCAGCACCGCCGCGACGTTGCGGTAATCCTGCGGGATGTTGCGGATGCCGACCGCGGTGTTGATGATGATCGGCCAGATCGAGGTGATGAAGATCACGAAGATCGCCGAGGGCTGGCCGTCCCGGAACGCCGCCAGCGACAGCGGCAGCCAGGCGAGCGGCGGGATCGTGCGCAGCACCTGGAAGATTGGGTCGAGGCCGCGCATCGCCCATTCGGATTGGCCGACGAGGGTGCCGAGCAGGATGCCGGCGATGGCCGCGAGCGTGAAGCCGAGGGCGACGCGCTGGAGGCTCGCCGAGATGTGCCAGAACAGCCCCTTGTCGGTGCCGCCGTTGTCGTAGAACGGGTCGACGATGATGTCGTGGGCTTCCGCCAGCACCCGCGAGGGCGGCGGCAGGCCGGCGCCGGGGCGCTGGCACAGCACCTCCCACAGCAGCAGGAACAGCGCCAGCACCACGAGGGGCGGCACCACCCGGGCGGCGAAGCCCTTGAGCGAGGCGGCGGTGACGAGGGGGCGCCGGGCGCCCTCCCCTTTCCGGGTCGCGGCGAGGCCGCCGAGGGTGGTTCCGACGGCCATCACGCCACCTTCTTGATGCCGAGGCTGCCGAGATAGGCGGCCGGGTTCTCCGGATCGAAGACCTTGCCGTCGAAGAAGGTCTCCTTGCCGCGCGAGGTCGAGGCCGGGATCGCGGTCACGCCGAGGGTCTTGGCCGCGTCGCGCCACAGGTCCTCGCGGTTGACCTTCTCGATCAGCGCCTTGGTGTCGGTCTGCGGGTCGAACTTGCCCCAGCGGATGTCCTCGGTGAGGAACCACAGGTCGTGCGACTTGTAGGGGTACGAGGCGTCGTCGGCCCAGTACTTCATGATGTGCGGGCTGTTGGCGACCTTGCGGCCGTCGCCGTAGTCGAACTCGCCCTTCATCCGCTTGACGACGTCGCCGACCGGGACGTTGATCCATTGCCGCTTGGCGACGATGCCGGCGAGCTCGTCACGGTTCTCCGGCTTGTCGCACCATTGCTGGGCTTCCATCACCGCCATCAGCAGCGCCTTGGCGGCGTTCGGGTTCTTGTCGACCCAGGCGGCGCGCATGCCCAGCGCCTTCTCGGGATGGTCCTTCCACAGCTCGCCAGTGGTCAGCGCGGTGTAGCCGATGCCCTGGGTGATGAGCTGCTCGTTCCACGGCTCGCAGACGCAGAAGCAGTCCATCGTGCCGACCTTCATGTTCGCCACCATCTGGGGCGGCGGCACCACGATGGTCTCGATGTCCTTGTCGGGGTCGATCCCGCCGGCGGCGAGCCAGTAGCGGATCCACAGGTCGTGGGTGCCGCCCGGGAAGGTCATGGCGGCCTTCACCGACTTGCCGGCGGCCTTCTTCTTCTCCAGGGCGGCCTTGAACGGTCGGGTGTCGAGGGCGACCTTGTCGCCGAGATACTCCTTGCCCACCGAGATGCACTGGCCGGCGAGGTTGAGCCGGGCGAGGATGTACATCGGGACCGGGACGCTGTTCTGCGTCACCCGGCCGGCCGAGATGAGGTAGGGCATCGGCGTCAGGATGTGGGCGCCGTCGATGCCGTTGCCCTCCGAGCCGAGCACGAGGTTGTCGCGGGTGGTGCCCCAGGACGCCTGCTTCAGCACCTCGACGTCGGGCATGCCGTACTTGGCGAAGAGGCCCTTCTCCTTGGCGACGAAGAGCGGCGCGGCGTCGGTGAGCGCGATGAAGCCGAGCTTGGCGCCCTTCACCTCCGGCCCGGCACCCTGCGCGAAGGCGCCCCCCGGCAGGGCCGCCCTGGCGGCGGCCGTCACCGCGAGGGCGGCGGCCGCCCCCTTGAGGAGGCCGCGTCGGGTGCTGTGGTCGCTGCTGCGCATCGGGTCTCGTCTCCATAGGCGCCCGGTCGGCAAGCTTGGCCGGCCCGCCGGAACGAAAAAAGCCGCCGCCCAAGATCGACCACCGGCCCGTCACGGGGCCCAGGGGGACAACTCGGGTCAGCGGCCTTGCTGACGGCTCATGCGCCCGTCGGCGCTGACGGGCAGCCCTCACCTAGCAGGAGGCGTGCCAACAGCCTGGAATCGGACTAAGTCGATGATGGCTTTGGCATCCCGGCGCCGGAACGGCCGCGCTCGGCACCCCCGGGCGGGTTGGGTGCACTGCACAAATCGTAGGCGATCGGATGCTGCTTTGCGCAGGGTCAGCCCGCGCGCAGGTCCGGCCGGTACAGCGTCGCCGCCTCGGCGCGCAGGGGTTCGGCCGCGGCGATCTGGCCGGCGGCGGCCATCTCGGCGAGCATCCAGTCGACGGCGTCGGGCGCGGGCGCCAGGGCCTCCTCGCCGAGCCTCAGGTAGTCGGGCGTCGCGCGCTCCGGTCCGTCCGGGCCGAGGCGCAGGCGGCCGGACAGGCCGCGCAGGACGAGGTCCTGATCGATCCCGAGATGGCCGGCGCCCGCGAGCCGGGCGGCGAGGTCGGGCCAGTGCTCGGGTTCCGCGCACCAGCGTGCCGCCCGCCGCAGGGCGCGCAGCAGCGGCGGCGCCGAGGCTGCCATTTCGACGGGCAGCGCCAGCACCTTCTCCGGGCAGTCGGGGGCGATCTCGCAGCCGAGCGCCGCGATCCGGCCGGCACCGGCGGCGACCGCGACGCTGTTCCACGGCGCCCCGACGCAGAAGCCGTCGATCTCGCCCCGCTCCAGGCTGTCGGCGGTGCGCGGCGGCGGCACCACCACGAGGCGCACGAGGTCGAGCCCGCCGCCGCCGAGCGCCAGCAGGCGCCGCACCTGGTAGGTGTGGCTGGAGAACGGATGCACCGTCGCGAGGGTGAGCGGGCGCCCCTCGCGGGCGCGGGCGCGCGCCACCGTCGCCAGCGCGCGGGCGACCTCCGGCAGGGCGTCGGAGGCCGGCGCCATCGCCTGCCACAGCGGCAGCGAGACCGTGACGGCGTTGCCGTTGCGGGCGAGCGCCGCCGGGGCGACGAGCCGGGCCTGCGGCCCGCTGAGGCCGAGATGGCAGGCGAGCGCCAGGGGCGCGAGCATGTGGGCGCCGTCGAGCAGCCCGAGCGCCAGCTTGTCGCGCAGGGTGGACCAGGACGGCTCCGGCACGAGGTCGGCCGCGACCCCCTCCTCCGCCGCGAAGCCGCACTCGACCGCCGCGATCAGCACCGCGGCGTCGCTGAGCGGGACGTAGCCGAGCTGGAGCCTCATCCGAGCAGGTCCGCCGCGGTGACGATCGCCCGGGCGATGTCGACGATCTTGCGCTTCTCGTTCATCGCCTTGCGGCGGAGCTGCTTGTAGGCCTCGTCCTCGGTCAGGCCCTTGGCGGTCATCAGGATGCCCTTGGCCCGCTCGATCAGCTTGCGGTCGGCGAGTTCGCCGCGGGCCTCGGAGAGCTCGCGCTGGAGCCGCGCGAAGGCGTTGAAGCGCAGGATCGCGATGTCGATGATCGGCTTGATCCGCTCGGCGCGCAGGCCGTCGACGATGTAGGCCGAGATGCCGGCATCCACCGCCGCCTGCATCATCGCGGCGTCGCTGCGGTCGACGAACATCGCCACCGGCCGCTCGACGAGGCGCGAGACGCCGAACATCTGCTCCAGCAGGTCGCGGCTGGGACTCTCGAGGTGGATCACCACCACGTCGGGAGCGAGCGCGGTCAGCCGCTCGGGCAGGTCGGCGGTGTCGGGGATCACCACCACCCGGGCGCCCTCCACCGCCCGCAGGCCCTCCTCGAGGACGGCGGCGCGGGCCCGGCTCGGGTCGACGACGGCGATGGTCAGGCTCTGGTCGGGCGGCACCGGGGGGCGGTCGCTGGATGTCATCTCGGCGCGGGGATCGAGGGGCAGCGGAGGGAGGCAAGTGTCGGGCCGGCGCCCCTGGGATTGGCGCGAATGGACACCGGCCAGCAAACAAAGGGCCCCGCTTCGGCCGCATTGGAGCGGATGATCGCCCCCATCGGCAAGCGGGAGATGTCGGATGGGCGAGATCGGGCGGGGGCGCAAGCCGGAAGGCGGAGCGGGAACGCGGGCAGGCGGGCTGCGGACCTCCGTCCCGGCCGGGACCCTGCCGCTGCTGCCGACCGCCTGCATCGCGGTCTGCCTCGCCGCCGGCTCGATGTACTGGCGGGACGCGCCGCCGCGCCGGCCCGCGGACCACGTCGCCGCCGTGACGCCGCTGCCGCCCTCCGCCGACCTGTTCCGGGCCGTGCCCGAGGAGGGCGGGGTCCGGGTCCGGGCCCCCTACCCGATCGAGTTCGAGCAGCAATTTCCCCTCCTCGCCTCCGCCTTCCGGCCGCCGGAGCCGGCCGCGGTGCCGGTGCTGCCGGCGGACGAGGAGCATCCCCTGCCCCGCCGGCCGGCGCCGCGGCGGGTCCAGGCCGCCCCGGCGCTGGCCGACCTGCGGCCGCCGGCGCGGCCCGACGGCCTGAAGCCCGCGCCGCGCCGGGAGGCCGCGGCCAGGATCGAGCCGGCCAAGAGCGAGCCGGCCAGGAGCGAGCCGGCCAGGAGCGAGCCGGCCAGGAGCGAGCCGGCCAAGATCGGGCCTGCCGAGACCGGGTCCACCACGGGCGAGGACGCCGCCGGCCTCGTCACCCTGCGCCTGCCGGGCTTCGAGCCGGTCCGAAGGACCGTCGCCGAGGCGGTGACCGCCGCCGGGGACGGCCTGTCCACCGCCGGCAGCGCGGTGCTCGGGCTGATCGACCGCCGCCGCTGAGCGCGGTCCCGACGATCCGGCGGGCCTGACGATCCGGCGAAATTGTCGCGCCCGCGCCGGCCAGCCGCCGCGCCGGCGCTTGACACCGGCGCCGTCCCGCGCTGTTGCTGCGGCCGGCCGTGCCTCCCATCTGTCCGGGAGCGGCATCCGGGATCCGAGTCACCGCGCCATGCGTGCCGAGTCGACCACGACGAAACCGAAAGCCCTGACGGCGATCATCGCCGGCTGAAGCCTCGCGTCGTCCTCGGATCCCTCCCCGTCCGCGGCGGACGGAGGCCGGGCCCCTCGCGGCCTGTGCGATCCCCCGGGGAGTCCGAATCCGAACAGGAGCGAACGTGATGGGTTACAAGGTTGCCGTCGTCGGGGCCACCGGCAATGTCGGGCGCGAGATGCTCGACATCCTCGTCGAGCGCGCCTTCCCGGCCGATCAGGTGGTGGCGCTGGCCTCCCGCCGCAGCCTCGGCCAGGAGGTCTCCTTCGGCGACCGGACCCTGAAGGTCCAGGCCCTCGACCAGTACGACTTCTCCGACACCGACCTGTGCCTGATGTCGGCCGGCGGCGAGACCTCGAAGGAATGGTCGCCGCGCATCGGCGCCCAGGGCTGTGTCGTGATCGATAACTCGTCGGCGTTCCGCTACGATTCCGACGTGCCGCTGATCGTGCCCGAGGTGAATGCCGACGCGATCGTCGGGTTCTCGAAGAAGAACATCATCGCCAACCCGAACTGCTCGACCGCCCAGCTCGTCGTGGCGCTCAAGCCCCTGCACGACGCGGCGACGATCAGGCGCGTGGTGGTGGCGACCTACCAGTCGGTCTCCGGCGCCGGCAAGGACGCCATGGACGAGCTGTTCAACCAGACCCGCGCGGTGTTCACCGCCGGCGAGGTCAAGGTGCAGAAGTTCTCCAAGCGCATCGCCTTCAACGTCATCCCGCACATCGACGTCTTCATGGAGGACGGCTCCACCAAGGAGGAGTGGAAGATGGTCGCGGAGACCAAGAAGATGCTCGATCCCAAGATCAAGCTGACCGCGACCTGCGTGCGGGTGCCGGTGTTCATCGGCCATTCCGAGGCGGTCAACGTCGAGTTCGAGCGCCCGCTCTCGGCCGAGGAGGCGACCCAGATCCTGCGCTCGGCCCCCGGCATCCTGGTCGACGACAAGCGCGAGCCCGGCGGCTACATCACCCCGCACGAGGCGGCGGGCGAGGACGCGACCTACGTCTCGCGCATCCGCGAGGACATCACGGTCGAGAACGGCCTGTCGTTCTGGTGCGTGTCGGACAACCTGCGCAAGGGCGCGGCCCTCAACACCGTGCAGATCGCCGAGGTGCTGGTGAACCGCCGGCTGATCCAGCCCAAGCAGAAGGCGGCGTAGCGGGGGGCTTTTCCGGAGGGCGCGAACCCTCCCCCCTCCGCGGGGGAGGGTCCGGGCCGTCCCTCCCCCATCCTTCGCGTCCCGCGAAGCCGCCCTCGCCCAACCACGTCTTTCCTCGAACCGTTCCAGCCTGCCACCCTTCGCGGGAGACAAAGGCAAGGACGAGGGGGAGGACCGGCGATGGACGGGATGACGACGGGCGGCCTCGCGCTTCCGGCGCTCGTGGCGGCGGCGACGATCGGGCTGTGGGCCTTCGCCCTGCTGCCCGAATTCCTCGTCGCGCTGCTGTTCTTTTCCGCCGCGACGATCCTACGGCTCGCGGCCCCCGACGTGGTGTTCTCCGGCTTCGCCTCCTCGGCGTTCTGGCTCGTGCTGAGCGGCTTCGTCCTCGGCGGCGCGATCCGCAAGGTCGGCCTCGCCGACCGGGTCGCCGGGCTCCTCGCACCGCGCCTCGTCGGCTCGTGGCCCGCCCTGGTGGCGGGGGTGATCGGCCTCACCTACGCGCTCGCCTTCGTCATGCCCTCCAACATGGGCCGCATCGCCGTGCTGATGCCGGTGGTGATGGCGCTCGCCGACCGGGCCGGTCTGCCGGCGGCCGGGCCCGGCCGGACCGGGCTCGCCCTCGCGGTCGGCTTCGGCACCTTCCAGCTCTCGGCCAGCATCCTGCCGGCCAACGTGCCGAACCTCGTCATGGCCGGCGCGGCCGAGAGCGCCTTCGGGCTGCACTTCGCCTACCTGCCCTACCTCGCCCTGCACGCCCCGGTGCTCGGCCTGCTCAAGGGGGCGGTGCTGGTCGCCTGCATCGCGCTCCTGTTCCGGCCCGGGCCGCTGGCGCCGCGGGCGGCGGCGCCCGCCCCGGCCGCGATGACCCCGGAGGAGCGCCGGCTCGCCGCCCTGCTGCTCGCCACCCTCGCCCTGTGGATGACCGATTCCCTGCACGGCATCCCGGCGGCCTGGATCGGGCTCGCCGCCGCCTGCCTGTGCCTGCTGCCGCGGATCGGCTTCCTGTCGGGCGAGGACTTCGCCAGCGGCGTCAACATCCGCACCTGCCTCTACATCGCCGGCATCCTCGGGCTCGCCGCCGTCGTCACCCGCACCGGGCTCGGCGATCGCGTCGGCCGGGCGCTGCTCGCGGTGCTGCCCCTCGATCCCGCCCGCCCGGCCCTCGGCTTCGCCTCCCTGGTCGGCCTGACCACGCTGCTCAACTTCGCCGTCACGGCCAACGGCGTCTCGGCCCTGTTCACGCCGCTCGCCCGCCTGCTGGCCGAGGGCACCGGCCTGCCCCTCGTCACCGTGCTGATGGTCCAGGTGATCGGCTACTCGACCCCGCTCCTGCCCTACCAGGCCGCCCCGATCGTCGTCGCGATGGGGATGGGCCGGGTGCCGGCCCGCGACGGCGCGCGGCTGTGCCTCGCGGTGGCGGCGGTGACCTTCGCGGTCCTGGTCCCGCTCGATGTCCTGTGGTTCCGCCTCCTCGGCCGCCTGTGACGCCGGGTTGCCGAAGCGGCGGCGCTGACGCAGTGTCCCGCGAAAATCCGACACCTGCTGGAGCACCCCATGGCCCCGTCCGTCCTGTCCGTCCGCGACGACGCCCTCGCCGTGCTGGAGCGGCTCGGCGTTCCGGCCTCCGTGCACGCGCAGGACGGCCTGCCGGCCCGCTCGCCGATCGGGGGCGAGGTGATCGCGACCCTGCGCCCGACCAGCCGCGACGAGGCGGCGGCGGCGATCGGCCGGGCCGCCGAGGCGTTCGCGGTCTGGCGCGCCGTGCCGGCGCCGCGCCGGGGCGAACTGGTGCGCCTGTTCGGCGAGGAGCTGCGCGCCCACAAGGCCGATCTCGGCCGCCTCGTCACCCTGGAGGCGGGCAAGATCCTGTCCGAGGGCCTCGGCGAGGTGCAGGAGATGATCGACATCTGCGACTTCGCGGTCGGGCTGTCGCGCCAGCTCCACGGCCTCACCATCGCGACCGAGCGGCCCGAGCACCGGATGATGGAGGTCTGGCACCCGCTCGGCGTCTGCGGGGTCATCTCGGCGTTCAACTTCCCCGTGGCGGTCTGGGCCTGGAACGCCGCGCTCGCCCTCGTCTGCGGCGACCCGGTGGTGTGGAAGCCGTCCGAGAAGACCCCGCTCACCGCGCTCGCCACCCACGCCCTCTTGGAGCGGGCGCTCGCCCGCTTCGGCGCGGCGCCGGCCGGGCTGGCGGCCGTGCTGATCGGCGGGCGCGACCTCGGCGAGGATCTGGTGGCCGATCCCCGGGTGGCGCTGGTCTCGGCCACCGGCTCGACCGCGATGGGGCGCCACGTCGCGCCCAAGCTCGCCGCGCGCTTCGCCCGGGCGATCCTCGAACTCGGCGGCAACAACGCCGCCATCGTCGCTCCCTCCGCCGACCTCGATCTGGCGCTGCGCGCCATCGCCTTTTCGGCGATGGGCACGGCGGGCCAGCGCTGCACCACCCTGCGCCGCCTGTTCGTCCACGAGTCCGTCTACGACGCCCTGCTGCCGCGCCTGAAGGCCGCCTACGGCTCGGTGCGGATCGGCGATCCCCGCGACCCCGCCACCCTGATCGGCCCGCTGATCGACAATGCCGCCGCCGACGGCATGGCCCGGGCGCTCGACGAGGCGCGGGCGATCGGCGCCACGGTCCATGGCGGCGAGCGCCTGCGCGACATTCGCGGCGAGGTGGCGGCCTATGTCCGCCCGGCCCTGGTCGAGATGCCCGAGCAGGCCGGCCCGATGCGCCGCGAGACCTTCGCGCCGATCCTCTACGTCACCCGCTACCGCGACCTCGACGGGGCGATCGCGGCCCAGAACGCGGTGGCGGCCGGGCTGTCGTCGTCGATCTTCACCGGCGACCTGCGCGAGGCCGAGCTGTTCGTCTCGGCCGCGGGCTCCGATTGCGGCATCGCCAACGTCAATATCGGCCCCTCGGGCGCCGAGATCGGCGGCGCGTTCGGCGGCGAGAAGGAGACCGGCGGCGGCCGCGAGAGCGGCTCGGACGCCTGGAAGGGCTACATGCGCCGCGCCACCAACACGATCAATTACGGCCGCACCCTGCCGCTGGCGCAGGGGGTGAGCTTCGAGGTGTGATACGGTTTTCGGACGATTAGTTCCGAAAACCGTGTCACCAGCCCGCGCGGCGCCTGAGCGAAGCCGATTTTCGCATCGCGAAGCGATCAATCGAAAATCGTATGACCCGGGGCCGGTGGGGCGCAGGACGGCCGGGGCGCCACCGGCGTCCCGCCTGACCCAGAGGGAAGAGAGACCTTCGCGGCGATGTCGCCCGGTCTTCGAAGACGATCGCGGCGAATGTTGCCGTTCTGCGACTGGAATTTTTCCAGCCGTCGGGATAATGGCAGGATGATCCCGCCGATCCGCATGCCGGGCGTTCACCCTCGCACGCGAGCTCGGCCGGATGACGCTGCGGGTGCCCGTGATCCATGCCAGCCGTTCGACACCACGACGCCGACAACGTCCTCGACTGGGCCGAGGGCAGACGTCCGGCCCCGTCCCGGCTCCGCGTGGCCGTGCTGGTGCCGTGCTTCAACGAGGCGGCGACCATCGGCGAGGTCGTGCGGGCCTTCCGGGCGCTGCCCGTCGGCGCCACCGTCTACGTCTACGACAACAACTCGACCGACGACACGGCGGCCGTCGCGGCCAGCGCCGGCGCGGTCGTGCGCCAGGAGACCCGGCAGGGCAAGGGGCACGTGGTCCGGCGGATGTTCGCCGACATCGAGGCCGACATCTACGTCCTCGTGGACGGCGACGGGACCTACGATGCCGAGGCGGCACCGCGGCTGATCGCGACGCTGCTGGAGCGCCAGCTCGATTTCGTGAATGCGAGCCGGGTCTCGACCGCGACCGACGCCTACCGGCGCGGCCACCGCTTCGGCAACTGGGCGCTGACGCGGCTGGTCCAGATCACCTTCGGCCGGCAGTTGTGCGACGTGCTGTCGGGCTACAAGGTGCTGTCGCGGCGCTTCGTCAAGTCGTTCCCGGCGATGTCGCAGGGCTTCGAGACCGAGACCGAACTCGCCGTCCACGCCCTCGAACTCAGGATGCCGCTCGCCGAGGTCGCGACCGTCTACCGCGAGCGGCCGGCCTGCTCGCCCAGCAAGCTCCGGACCTATCGCGACGGCGCCCGCATCCTGATGCTGATCGCGCGCCTCGTGAAGGACGAGCGCCCACTGCGGTTCTTCGGGCTGCTCGGCCTCGGCCTGATCGGGCTGGCGGTCGCGCTCGCGTTTCCCCTCGTCGTCACCTTCCTCGAAACCGGCCTCGTCCCACGCCTGCCGACCGCCGTCCTGGTGACCGGCCTCGGGATCGGCGGCCTCCTCAGCATCGTCGCGGGCCTGATCCTCGACATGACCACCCGGTCCCGGCAGGAGATGAAGCGGCTGTTCTATCTCGCGGTCGGGCCGCTTGGGGCCGCCGCGTCGCTGCCGTCCGAACGCGCCTGAACCCCGCACCCTCCCCCGGCGCGCCGTCCTCTCCCGAGATCGGGCAATCCTCATGTCGACGTGGCTCGCGGCCGCGGTCCCGCCCCTGCCGGACGGCCGGGAGGCGGCCGGACTCGCGGTCGGCCTCCTGCTGTTCTGGGGCTTCGCCGTCCTCGGCCGCGCGGTCGCCGGCACGGCCGGTGCCCGGGGCGTCGAGCTTCCGGTCGGTTACGCGGTGGTCGCGGGCGCGATCGTGCTGGCCGGCCTCGCCGTGCCCGGCCCCGGCCTGGCGGCGACGGCCGGGCTCGTCCTGGCGGTGGCGGGCGCCGCCGCGGCGTGGGCGCGGCCGGGCCTGAGGCCGTTGGTCCCGCTCGCCCGGGTGACCGTTCTCGCGCTGCCGCTGCTGGCGGTCGCGGCGGCGAACCGGCCGGTGCAGTGGGACGACTATTCCCACTGGATCCCCAACGCCGTGTACCTGCTGCGCCACGACGCCTTTCCGGCGGCGGGGCTCCCGCGCAGCCCGTCGCACTGGCCGGGCTATCCCTACGCGATGCCGATCTGGTCCTGGCTGATCTGGCGCGGCGCGGGCTTCGTCGAGAATGCCGGCGCGATGGTCAGCGGCCTCTACCTCGTCGCGGCGGCCGCCCTGCTGATCGAGGCGTGGCGGGGCGAGGCCCCCGGCGGCCCGGCCCCGGCCTGGCGGGACTGGGGCCGCGCCGGGGCGGCCCTGCTCGCGGTCACCGCCCTGTCCCCGTCCTTCCATCGCAGCTACAGCCTCACCGGCTACGCCGACACCGCGACGGGCGTGGTCCTGGCCGCCCTGGTGTGGAGCGCCGGCGGCCTGCTGCGGCCGGATCGCCCGGACCCGGCGGCCTCGCGCCGGCTCCTGCTCCAGTCCGGCCTCGCCGCGATCCTTCTGGTCTCGCTCAAGCAGGTCAACCTCGTCCTGCTCGGCCTCGCGGCCGCCGGCCTCGCCGGGGCGGCGTGGTCGGCCCGGGTCCCGCAGCGCCGCGTCGTCCTGCTCGGCCTCGCCCTCGTGCCGGCGGTCGCCCTCTGGCTGCTCTGGCAGACCCACGCGGCGGCGCAGATTCCCGGCGGCCAGTTCCGCTACAGGCCCTTCGCCGAGTGGCGCTGGAGTCTGGCGGCACCGCTGGTGAGGGCCATGGCGGTCGAGGCGGGCCGCGTGCCGCTCCACTTCGTCGCCCTCGGCCTCGTCGCGCTCCTGGCCGCGGCGACGCGGCGGCCCGGAACGGCGCCGGCCCGCGAGGCCGCCGCGGGCCCGGGCACCGCCCGCATCCCGGTCCCGGACGGGCGCTCGCTGGCCGTCGTCACCCTCGTGGTCGCCCTGGGCTATACCGGGTTCCTGTTCGTGACCTATCTCGCCGCGCCGTTCTCGGACGACGAGGTCCGGCGGGCGGCCTCGTTCCATCGCTACAGCGGCCACGCCGGCGTGCTCGCCCTCGTCGCCCTGGCGCGGCTGTGCGCCGAGCGGCTCGCGCCCGCGGTCGCGATCCCGGCAGGCCGGCTGAGGATCGCGGTGCTCGCGGCGGCGGTGGCGGCGAGCGCGAGCGTCCCCCTGGGCTGGCGCTACTTCCTCGGCACCCGCGACTACCGCTGGGCGGAGGCGTTCGCGCGGACCACCCGGGCGGTCCTGCCCGCCGGCGGGCCGGTCGCGGTCGTCCTGCCGCAGCCGGCCGCCTTCGTCGAGATCCTGCTGAGGTACCAGACGGCCAAGCCCGGGGCGCCGGACGGGACCGGCTTCTGGCCCGGAACGCTGGTCTTCGTCACGCCCGACGACGGCGAGGGAGCGCCCGCGGCGGTCGCCTCCGACCGCCGGTTCGCGGCCGCCATCGTGCGGGATGCCGCCCCCGAGACGGCCGCCGCCTTCGGCCTCGGGGGCGATCGCCGGGGCTTCCGCTGGCTGGTGCGCGAGGGCGAAGCGTGGCGCGTCGTGGCGACGGAGGGGGCGCGATGAGCCGGCCCGTTCCCGCTCACGCCGCCGGCCGCCCGGCCCGGGCCGGGCGCAGCGGCAGGGTCGGCAGCCAGCCGGCGCCCTCCTGCACCGTGTAGCTCCAGAACGCCTGCGCGGCCGGGCTCAGCACCTTGTCGGCCCGGCGCACCACGAACCAGTCGCGGCGGATCGGCAGGCCCTCGACGTCGAGGAGGACGAGGCGGCGCGCCTCGACCTCCGACGCCACGGTGTGGCCGGAGATCAGCGCGATGCCGAGCCCGGCGATCACCGTCTGCTTGATGGTCTCGTTCGAGCCGCTGTCGATGCCGAGCCGCGCCCGCCGGATCAGCACGCCGGCCATGAACTCCTCGAACACCGAGCGGGTGCCCGAGCCGTATTCGCGCACCAGGAACGCCTCCTCGGCCAGTTCCGCCCGGGTGATCCCGATGCGCCCGGCCAGCCGGTGGCCCGGCGGCGCGATCACCACCAGGGGGTGCGGCCCGAACACGTCCGCGGCGATCGGGAAGTCGCGCGGCGGCCGGCCCATGATCGCGATGTCGACCTTGTAGTCGCGCAGCGACTCGACCGTCGCGCCGCGGTTGCCGACCACGAGCTCGATCTCGACCCCCGGATGGCCGTGGACGAAGCCGGCGATGATCCGCGGCGCGAAGTACTTCGCCGTCGAGACGACCCCGATCGCCACCCGGCCGCCGCTGCCGCCGCGCAGGGTCTTCAGCCGCTCGGCGCAGGTCTCCAGCACGGTGTTGATGCTGTCGATCGCCCACAGCATCTCGCGGCCGGCATCGGTCGGCTTCAGCCCGGTGCTGGTGCGGTCGAACAGCGGCAGCCCGGCCTCCTCCTCGATGCTCTTGATCCGGGCCGTCAGCGCCGCCGGGGTCACGTTCAGTTCCTGGGCCGCCCGGGTCATGGTGCCGAGCCGGGCGATCGCCGCCACCGCCTGCAACTGCTTGAGCGAAAGGTTGCGCATCGCCGCTCCCGCCGGCCGCCGCCGGACTCCCCGCCGCGCCCGATACCGGACTTCTGGGCTGGTTCTATCCCGCGGCGCGGGCGCGCATAATCGCCCAAGGGTCGGAGATGCCCTGCCGGACGGGGAACGCCAGTGACGACCGGGATCCGCCTCACCACGCACCTCGCCCAGGACCGCGCCGCCTGCGCGTCGGGTTCCGCCCCGGTCCTCGCCGCCCTGGCCGCGGGGGCGGCCGCCCTCGTCCGGTGCCTCGCCCGCGACCCGGAGCCGTCCGACCTCGACGCGCTGGCGCGGCGGACCTTCGCCGACGCCCTCGCCGCCGCCCCGCTCGCCGCCCTCTCCCTGCCGGGCGCCCTGCCGGGCGCCGGGGTCGCGCCGGGTCTCGCCGGCACGCCGGTCGCCGTCGCCCTGACGCCGCTCGACGCCCCCGACGACGGCGCCGCCGGGCTCCCGGCCGGCACCCTGTTCTCCCTGCGCCCGGTCCTCGGCCGCGATCCGGCGCAGGCGGTGCTGGCGCCCGGGCGCGAGCAGTGCGCCGCCGGCCTCGTCACCTACGGCGCCCGCACGGTGCTGATCCTGACCCATGGCGGCCCGGCCTGGCGCTTCGTGCTCGATCCGGAGGCCGGGGAGTTCCGCCTCGCCGGCCGCGCCGCGATCCCGCCGGAGGGCCGGCACTGCACGCTCGATCCCGCCGCCGCGCGTCACTGGGCGGCGCCGGTGCGGGCCTTCGTCGAGGCGTGCCGGGCCGGCTCGGACGGGCCGCGGGGCCACGACGTGACGATGGACTGGTGCGCCTCCCTCGCCGCCGGGGCCGGGCGGGTGCTCGCCCGCGGCGGCCTGCACCTGCGCCCGGCCGAGCCGCGCCGGGCCGCCGCCGGCACCGTGTCCCTCGTCCATGCCGCCGCGGCGGTGGCCGGCGTGGTCGAGGCGGCCGGCGGCCGCGTCCGGCTCTTCGCCGCGCGCGGGCTCCTGCGCGCCTGAAAGCGCGTGCGCGCCGCCGACCCGGCCTTTGGTGGTATTTTGTTGGCGGGCGCCTGCGCTCAAGCTCCCGCCGCGGTGATCCCGAGGTCGTGTCCCCGATGTCTGCCCGCCACCCGATCATCTCGGTGACCGGCTCCTCGGGGGCCGGGACCACGTCGGTCAAGAACACCTTCGAGCAGATCTTCCGGCGCGAGGACGTCACCGCCGTGACGATCGAGGGCGACGCCTTTCACGCCATGGACCGTGCCGCCATGCGCCGGGCGATGGCGGCCGAGCCGACGCTGAGCCATTTCGGCGAACGCGCCAACCTGCTGCCCGAACTGGAGGCGGTGTTCCGCTCCTACGCCGAATCCGGCCGCGGCCGGACCCGGCACTACGTCCACGACCGCGCCGACGCCGAGCGGTGGGGCGCCGCGCCCGGCACCTTCTCGGCCTGGGAGGAGTTTCCTGAAGAGTCCGATCTGCTGTTCTACGAGGGGCTGCACGGCGCGGTGGCGAACGAGCGCGTCGACATCGCCCGCCATGCCGACCTGAAGATCGGCGTCGTGCCGGTCATCAACCTCGAATGGATCCAGAAGCTGCACCGCGACCGGGCGACCCGGGGCTATTCCACCGAGGCGGTCGCCGACGTGATCCTGCGGCGGATGCCCGACTACGTGAACGTGATCTGCCCGCAATTCAGCAACACCGACATCAACTTCCAGCGCATCCCGACGGTCGACACCTCGAACCCGTTCGTCGCCCGCTGGATCCCGACGGCCGACGAGTCGATGGTGGTGATCCGCTTCCGCGACCCCCGCGGCATCGACTTCCCGTACCTGATCTCGATGATCGCCGGCAGCGTCATGTCGCGGGCCAATTCCGTGGTAATCCCCGGCGGCAAGCTCGACCTCGCGATGCAGCTCATCCTGACCCCGATGATCATGCGGCTCGTCGAGCGGCGCCGGCGCCTGCCGTGATCCTCCCCGACGCCGGGACTGGCGTCGAAGCTGCATGGGGCCGGGCGCCGGCGCCGGCGGGATCGCGGATCGACGACAACGATGCGGAAACGCGAACCCGGGCAGAGTGGCGCGCGGCCCCTCTCTCCCGTCAGCCGGATCCCGCTCGCGATGACGCCCTCCGATCTTCCGCCCTCGCCCGGCCCCACGGACCCCGCCGTCGCGGGCGACGGCGCGGAGGCACGCGAGGTCGACCGCTGGGCCGAGCGCCGCCGCATCGCCGAGCAGAGCCGTGGCGAGCGGCACTGGTCGCTGTGGGGGCCCTACCTCAGCGAGCGGCAATGGGGCACCGTGCGCGAGGATTACAGCCGCGACGGCGAGGCGTGGCTTTTCGTGACCCACGACGACGCCCGCTCGCGCGCCTATCGCTGGGGCGAGGACGGCATCGCCGGCCTGTGCGACGACCACGGCCTGATGTGCCTGTCGCTCGCCCTGTGGAACGGCCGCGACCATATCCTCAAGGAGCGGCTGTTCGGCCTCACCAACGCCGAGGGCAACCACGGCGAGGACGTCAAGGAGGTCTACCACTACCTCGACGCGGTCCCGAGCCACGCCTACCTCAAGCAGCTCTACCGCTACCCGCACGGCGCCTTCCCCTACGAGGCGCTGATCGAGGAGAACCGCCGCCGCGGCCGCAGCCAGCCCGAATACGAGATCGAGGAGACCGGGATCTTCGACGACGGGCGCTTCTTCGACGTCACGGTCGAGTACGCCAAGGAGGATGCCGAGGACATCCACATGCGGGTGACCGCGCTCAACCGCGGGCCGGAGGCCGCCGACCTCCACCTCGTGCCGCAGCTCTGGTTCCGCAACACCTGGGCGTGGCGCCCGGACGGCGAGGCGTGGAAGCCGCGCCTGTCCCTGCGCCCGGACGGCAGCATCGCCTGCGAGCATCCGCGGCTCGGCAGCTACCAGCTCTGCTTCGACGGCGCGCCGGCGGTGCTGTTCTGCGAGAACGAGACCAACCGGCGCCGCTACGGCGGGCCGCCGGACGCCCCGGGCCCGTTCAAGGACGGGCTGCACGCGGCGATCGTGGCGGGCGACGCGACGGCGGTGCGCGACGATGCCGGCACCCGGGTCGGCCTGCACTACCGCCTGCGGCTCGGCCCCGGCGAGAGCGCCGTCCTGTGCCTGCGCCTCGTCGCCGGGGCGCGGCCGTGCCCGGTCGACCGCGATGGCGCCCTGCTGCGCCGGCGCATCGCCGAGGCCGACGCCTTCTACGACGCCCTGACCGAGGGCATCGACGACGCCGGCTCGCGGGCGATCTACCGGCAGGCGGCGGCCGGGCTGATCTGGTCGAAGCAGCTCTACCGCTACGACGTGCAGACGTGGCTCCAGGGCGACCCGCTCCAGCCGGCCCCGCCGCGTGAGCGCCTCGACGGGCGCAACCGGACATGGCGCAACTTCGCCAGCGCCGACGTGCTGTCGATGCCCGACAAGTGGGAATATCCCTGGTTCGCCGCCTGGGATCTCGCCTTCCACTGCCTGCCGCTGGCGGTGCTCGACCCGGACTTCGCCAAGAGCCAGCTCCTGCTGCTCACCCGCGAATGGTACATGCACCCCAACGGCCAGCTCCCGGCCTACGAGTGGGAGTTCGGCGACACCAACCCGCCGGTCCATGCCTGGGCGACGTTCCGGGTGTTCGAGATCGACCGGGCGCGGCGCGGCGGGCGCGGCGACCTCGCCTTCCTGGAAGGCGTGTTCCACAAGCTGCTCATCAACTTCACCTGGTGGGTCAACCGCAAGGACGCCACCGGCCGCAACGTGTTCCAGGGCGGCTTCCTCGGCCTCGACAACGTCGGGGTGTTCGACCGCTCGCGCCCGCCGCAGGGGTTCGGCGTCGTCCACCAGGCCGACGGCACCGCCTGGATGGCGATGTACGCCCTCAACATGATGCGCATCGCCCTCGAACTGGCGCTGCACAACGACGTCTACGAGAGCACGGCGTCGAAGTTCTTCGAGCACTTCCTGCTCATCGCCGAGGCGATGACCGACATGGGCGGCGAGGGCTTCGGGCTGTGGGACGAGGAGGACCAGTTCTACTACGACGAGGTCGACATGCCGGACGGCCGGATGCTGCCGCTGCGGGTGCGCTCGATCGTCGGCCTCGTGCCGCTCTTCGCCGTCGAGGTGATCGACCCCGAGATGCTGCAGCGGCTGCCGGACTTCGCCCGCCGGCTGAACTGGGTGCTGCAGAACCGGCCCCACCTCGCCCAGCTCGTCTCGCGCTGGAGCGAGGGCGGCATCGGCGACCGCAAGCTGCTGTCGCTGCTGCGCGGCCACCGGGTGAAGGCGCTGCTGCGCCGGATGCTCGACGAGGCCGAGTTCCTGTCGCCGCACGGCATCCGCTCGCTGTCGAAGGCGCATCGCGACGCGCCCTACTCCCTCGACGCGCTCGGCGCCTCGTTCCGCGTGGCCTACGACCCGGCCGACTCGACCTCGAACATGTTCGGCGGCAATTCCAACTGGCGCGGGCCGGTGTGGATGCCGATGAACTACCTCATCATCGAGGCGCTGCGCCGGTTCCACACCTATTACGGCGACGACTTCCTGGTGGAGTACCCGACCGGCTCGGGCGTCGAGACCAACCTCAGCGCGATCGCCGACGCCCTCGAGGACCGGCTGATCGCGCTGTTCACCCGCGACGCCGCCGGGCGCCGCCCGATCTTCGGCGACCGCCCGCGCCCCGGCCCGGCCGACCCGGCGCAGGAGGAACTGCTGTTCCACGAGTTCTTCGACGGCGACACCGGCCGCGGGCTCGGCGCCTCGCACCAGACCGGCTGGACCGCCCTGATCCTCAACCTGCTGCACCACCGGGCGCGACGGGAGGCGGAGTAGCCGCCCGCCTCCGGCCGCTCAGGCCGGCTTGAGCGGGCAGCTCTGGCGCGCCAGCAGCCGCCACCGGCCGCCGTCGCGGAGCCAGACCTGCATCACCGCGATGTACGAGCGGCCGGTCTCGCCGTTCGGCAGGATGTCGGCGCCGTCCCAGACGTGGCGCACGAGGGCGTTGTCGCCGACGATCTCGATCCACTGCTCCGAGAACACCAGCGACCTGTAGTTCACCTTGCCGGCGACGCTGGCGACGAACTGGGCCTTGGTCTGGTTGTTGCGGCCGCTGGAATGGCCGTAGGTCAGGCCGTCGTGGAGCAGGCCGTCCAGGGCCTTCGCGTCGCCGTCGACGATGGCGGCGCGCAGGGCCTCCAGCGCCGCCGTGACCGCCGCCTTGTCGTCGGCGGCCCGCGCGCCGCCCGTCGCTCCCGCCACGGCCGGTGCGGCCGCCGCGGCGGCGAGCAGCCAGCGGCGCGACACGGCGTCGTTCGAAGCCTGCGTCATGGGTGTCTCCTCCGCATCCGGTTCGTTGGTGGCCGTCCCGTCGGCCGGCGCTCCGGTATGAATGATCGGCCGCCGACCGTCGAGCCGGGCTCGACGCATTCGGCGCAGGTCTCGTCGACAGCACGCTGTCCGGGGCTTGGCCCGGACAGACGGAACAAGATCGACCGCGACGGCTTGTCTCCCTGAAAGCCATCTCAACACTGACGGTTTCGGGTTTCTGCCTGGGCATCGATCCCGGATTGACGCTCCGTTACCTTGCTTGTCTCGGGAGGATTGACCAAAATGCGCCTGCTCGTGTCGACTGCCACCCTGCTCCTCGCCGTCGGCGGAGCCGCCTTCGCCCAGCCCGCCACCGCGCCGGGCACGGCCGCGCCGGGCGGCGCCGTGGTGGCGCCCACGCCGGGCAACACCGGCAACGATCCCAACGTGAACATCTCCCGGGGCGGCACCGGCGCCTCCTCGGTCCAGACCAACTCGGCCACGGGCGGCAACGCGCAGCAGCCCGAGCGTGCGGTGCCGCAGGGGAGCGGCGGCGGCAGCCGCTGATCCTCGTCCCCCGGCCGGTGGGGAGCGCCCCGCCGGTCGCCCGCCATGGCCCTGAAAACCAAGGAGACGTCCCATGCTCAAGGGTGGCCTGCTCTGGCTGATCGGCATTCCGCTGCCGATCATCCTGGTCCTGTACTTCCTCGGCGTGTTCCACTGACCAACCGGCCGGGCGGCGCGGCTCAGGCGTGGATCACCCGCCCATACGCATCCAGAACGGATTCGTGCATCATCTCGGACAGGGTCGGGTGCGGGAAGACCGTGTGCATCAGGTCTTCCTCGGTGGTCTCCAGTTGCATCGCCACGACGAAGCCCTGGATCAGCTCCGTCACCTCGGCGCCGACCAGGTGCGCGCCGAGCAACTGGCCGGTCTTGCGGTCGAAGATCGTCTTCACGAGGCCGTCGGGCTCGCCCAGCGCGATCGCCTTGCCGTTGCCAGCGAAGGGGAAGCGGCCGACGCGGACGTCGTAGCCCTGCTCCTTCGCCTTGGCCTCGGTCAGGCCGACCGAGGCGATCTGCGGCTGGCAGTAGGTGCAACCCGGAATCTTGCCCTTGTCCATCGGGTGGGTGTGCAGGCCCTTGATCGTCTCGATGCAGGCCACGCCCTCGTGCTCGGCCTTGTGGGCCAGCATCGGCGGTCCGGCGACGTCGCCGATCGCGTAGATCCCCGGCACGCTGGTGCGCCCGAGCCCGTCGGTGACGACGATGCCGCGCTCGATCGTCACCCCGAGTCCCTCGAGGCCGAGGTTCTCGACGTTGCCGACGACGCCGACCGCCGAGATCAGCACCTCGGCCTCGATCGTCCGGCTCTTGCCGTCGCCGGTCTCGACCCAGGCGCTGACGCCCTGGCCGGTCTTCTCGACCTTCGCCACCTTGGCGCCGGTGAGGATCTGGATGCCCTGCTTCTCGAACCGCTTGCGGGCGAGACCGGCGATCTCGGCATCCTCGACCGGGAGGATCTGCGGCAGCAGCTCGACCACCGTCACCTCGGCGCCCATCGTCCGGTAGAACGACGCGAACTCGATGCCGATCGCGCCCGAGCCCATCACCAGCAGGCTCCTGGGCATCGTCTTCGGCACCATCGCCTCGTAGTAGGTCCAGATCCGCTCCCTGTCCGGCTCGATGCCGGGAATCACCCGCGGCCGGGCGCCGGTCGCCACGATGACGTGCTTCGCCCGGTAGGTCCCGGCGCCCTTGGCGCCCTTGGGGGCCTCGGCGCGCGTGGTTTCCCTCACCGCGACGGCGCCGGGTGTGTCGCCCTTCGGCGCCGCCTCGATCGCGGCCTCGCCCCAGATCACGTCGACCTTGTTCTTCTTCAGCAGCATCCCGACGCCGCCGTTGAGCCGGCCCGACACCGCCCGCGAGCGCTTGACGATGGCGCCGACGTCGAACCCGATTTTCTCCGCCGACAGGCCGTAATCCTTGGCGTGCTCCATGTAGTGGAAGATCTCCGCCGAGCGCAGCAGCGCCTTGGTCGGGATGCAGCCCCAGTTGAGGCAGATGCCGCCGAGATGCTCGCGGTCGACCACCGCGGTCCTGAACCCGAGCTGCGCCGCGCGGATCGCCGTGACGTAGCCGCCGGGACCGGCGCCGATGATGAGGACGTCGTAGGTGTCGGACATTCACGTCTCCGCGGCGGCCTCGCGCAGCCCTGCCTGGACTTCCGGTCTCGCAACGCCCTGTTCGCCGATGGCTTGTCGCCCCGGCGACGGACGCGGCGCACTCGAACCCTCACACCAGCATCGCCATCGGGCTCTCGATCAGCCCCTTGAACGCCGCCAGCAGCTCGGCGCCGAGCGCCCCGTCCACCACCCGGTGATCGCAGGACAAGGTCACGGTCATCGCCTGCACCACCGCCGGAGCGCCGTTCTTCGCCACCACCCGCTGCTCGCCGGCGCCGACCGCCAGGATCGTGCCGTGCGGTGGGTTGATGACGGCGGAAAAGCTCTTGATGCCGAACATGCCGAGGTTCGAGACCGCGGTGGTGCCGCCCTGGTACTCCTCGGGCTTCAGCTTCTTGGTGCGGGCGCGGCCGGCGAGATCCTTCATCTCGGCCGAGATGGTCGAGAGGGTCTTCTGCTCGGCCCTGCGGATCACCGGCGTGAACAGCCCGCCCTCGATCGCCACCGCGACCCCGACGTCGGAGTGCCGGAAGCGCAGGATGCGGTCCTCGGCCCAGACCGCGTTCGCCGCCGGCACCCGCTGCAAGGCCAGCGCCAGCGCCTTGATGACGAAGTCGTTGACCGAGAGCTTGAACGCCGGCTTGCCGTCCTTGTCCTTCGGTGCGCCGGCATTGACCTGCTCGCGCAGGGCCAGCAGCGCGTCGAGCTCGACGTCGAGCCCGAGATAGAAGTGCGGCACCGTCTGCTTCGACTCGACCAGCCGCTTGGCGATGGTCTTGCGCATGCCGTCGAGGGGCACCTCGTCGTAGGAGCCCGGCTCGAACATTCCCATCACCTGCCTGGCGGTGAGGCCGGCCGCCGGCGCGGGAGCGGCCTTCGGCGGGGCCTTGTCCGGCGCGGCGTCGGGCCGGGTCGTGGGCGCCTTCGGTTCGGCGGAGGGTTTGGCCTCCGCCGCCTTGCCATCCGCCACCCTGGCGCCGCCGTCCTTGGCGGCGGCGCGCACGTCGCGCTCGATCACCCGACCGTGCGGGCCCGAGCCCTTCACCGCCGACAGGTCGATGCCCTCCTGCTTGGCGACGCGCCGGGCGAGCGGCGAGGCGAAGATCCGCCCGCCCTCCGGCGCCGCGCCGGCCGGCTTCGCCGGCCCGTCCGGTGCCGCATCGACCCGGGCGTAGGACATCGTGCCGCCGCCGGGCGTGCGGTCCTCGCCGCCGGAGCCGCCCTCGCCGCGCGGCTTGGCGTCGCCCTTCGTCTCGTTGCCCTTCGTCTCGTCGCCCTTGGCCTCGCCGTTGCCGGCCGGCTTCGCCTCCGCCTTTCCGCCCCCCGCCTCGATGCTCGACGGATCCTCGCCCTCCGCGGCGATCAGCGCGATCAGGTCGTTGACCGGCACGTCGGCGGTGCCCTCCGGCACGACGATCTTCGCCAGCACGCCCTCGTCGACCGCCTCGACCTCCATCGTCGCCTTGTCGGTCTCGATCTCGGCGAGCACGTCGCCGGACTTGATCGCGTCGCCCTCCTTCTTGAGCCACTTGGCGAGGTTGCCCTTCTCCATCGTCGGGGAGAGGGCGGGCATCAGCACGTTGATCGGCATGGGTCAGGTCTCGGTCGGAGGGGCGGCCGGATCGTCGAAGGGAAACAGGTCGTCGAGCGGGAACGAGATCGCGTCGAAGGGCGGCAGGGCGACCACCTCCCCGCGCTGGACGGTGCCGAGCAGCAGCCAGCGGCCGCCGGTCAGCGCGAAGCCTTCGAGCACGCCGTCCGTGGGATCGAGCAGCCACAGATGGCCGATCCCGGCCTCGGCGTAGATCCGCCGCTTCGGCCCGCGGTCGAGCCGGGCGGTGGAGGGGGACAGGATCTCGCAGACCCAGTCGGGTGAGGTCTCGATGAAGGCGGTCTCGGGCTCGACCGCGAGGCGTTCGCGGCGCCACCCGGCGAGATCGGGAACGACGACGTGCGGACCGAGATGGAGTTCCGGCTCGGTCATGAAGATCCAGCCGCCGGGACCGCCGCGCCCGCGGCCGAAGGGAGGGCCCAGCTCCGACGACAACTCGTGCGCCGCCATGGCGTGCCGCGGTCGCGGCCGCGGATGGGCCTCCAGCACCCCGTCGATGATCTCGGCGACCAGAGGCTCGGGCACCGCTTCGAGGTCGGCGTAGGTCGCGCGCCGCAGGGCAGCCTCGGCCATCGCGCGCCCCGTCAGTTGAGGCTGTCGGGGTCGAGGCTCTCGGCCTCCATCCCGGCGCGGATGCGCTCGAACGCCTCGTCCTCCGACAGGTCGGTCTCGCGGGCATAGACCCGCGCCGCCTGCCGGGCGAGGTCGATCAGCAGCCGGCCCCAGGTGGCGGGATCGTCGAAGGAGCGGCGCAGGGCGACGCTCACCGCGCCGTCCACCACCGCGGCGCGCAGCACCTCGATCCCGCCCTGCTCCATGGCGTCGGGCGGGATCGCGAGGGCCTCGAAGTGGGGCTCGTCGCTCATCGGGCTACCGGTAGCACACCGCCTTGGCCGCCTCGATCACCTCGGCGACGTTCGGCAGGGCGAGTTTTTCCAGGTTGGCGGCGTAGGGCATCGGCACGTCCTTGCCGGTGATGCGCAGGACCGGGGCGTCGAGGTAGTCGAAGGCGTCGACCATCAGCCGGGCGGCGATCTCGGCGCCCACGCCCGATTGCGGAAAGCCTTCTTCCACGGTGACGCAGCGCCCGGTCTTCTTCACCGATTCGACCACGGTCTCGCTGTCCATCGGCCGGATCGTGCGCAGGTCCACGACCTCGGCCTCGATCCCGGCCTCGGCGAGCTCGTGCGCCGCCTTGAGCGCGTAGGTCATGCCGATGCCGAACGAGACGATCGTCACGTCCTTGCCCTCGCGATGCACCTTCGCCTTGCCGATCGGCACCGTGAAGTCGTCGAGCTTCGGCACCGGGAACGACTGCCCGTACAGGATCTCGTTCTCGAGGAAGACCACCGGATTCGGGTCGCGGATCGCGCTCTTGAGGAGCCCCTTCGCGTCGGACGCGGTATAGGGCATCACCACCTTCAGGCCCGGCACGTTGGAGTACCACGCCGCGTAATCGTGGCTGTGCTGGGCCGCCACGCGGGCCGCCGCGCCGTTGGGGCCGCGGAACACGATCGGGCAGCCGAGCTGGCCGCCGGACATGTAGAGGGTCTTGGCCGCCGAGTTGATGATCTGGTCGATCGCCTGCATGGCGAAGTTGAAGGTCATGAACTCGACGATCGGCCGCAGGCCGGTGAAGGCCGCGCCGACGCCGACGCCGGCGAAGCCGTGCTCGGTGATCGGAGTGTCGACGACGCGCTTCGCGCCGAATTCCTGCAACAGCCCTTGCGTGATCTTGTAGGCGCCCTGGTACTCGGCGACCTCCTCGCCCATCACGAACACGTCGCCGTCCCGGCGCATCTCCTCGGCCATCGCGTCGCGCAGGGCCTCGCGGACGGTCTGCGACACCATCTCGGTCCCTTCCGGGATCTCGGCCATCGCCCGGTCGGCGCTGCGGTTGGAGATGACCGCGGGCGCGGCCGGCGTCTCGACCGGCGCGTCGTCGCCGGTCTTGGCCGCCGGCGCGGGTTTTGCGGCCCTGCCCTCGGCCTGCATGTCGGGGGTCGGCGCCGGCTGGCCGCCCTCCTTGGCGGCGCCGTTCGGCTTGCCCCCGGACTGACTGCCGCCGGACTTGCCACCTCCGCCGGCGGCGGCCTGCGCCACGTCCTCGCCCTCGTCGGCCAGGATCGCGATCGGGGTGTTGACCGCCACGTCCTCGGTGCCGTCGGCGACGAGGATCTTCGCCAGCACGCCCTCGTCGACCGCCTCGACCTCCATCGTCGCCTTGTCGGTCTCGATCTCAGCGAGCACGTCGCCGGACTTGACCGCGTCGCCCTCCTTCTTGAGCCACTTCGCCAGCTTGCCCTGCTCCATCGTCGGGGAGAGGGCGGGCATCAGGATATCGGTCGCCATGGGTTCGTCTGTCGATCCGGATGAGGGCCGCGGGCTGGGCGTTAGAGCAGGATGTCGGTCCAGAGTTCGGCCGGATCCGGCTCGGGGTCGCTGGTGGCGAAGTCCGACGCCTCGTTGACGATGCCGCGCACCTTGGCGTCGATCGCCTTGATCTCGTCCTCGGGCAGGCCGTGGGCGCCGAGCAGGCGCTTGCGGACCTGCTCGATCGGGTCGGATTCCTCGCGCATCCGGGCGACCTCGTCCTTGGTCCGGTACTTGGCCGGGTCGGACATCGAGTGGCCGCGGTAGCGGTAGGTCTGCATCTCGAGGATGTAGGGCCCCTCCCCCGTGCGGGCGTGCTCGATCGCCCGGCCGGCGGCCTCGCGCACCGCGCGCACGTCCATGCCGTCGACCTGCTCGCCCGGGATGCCGAACGAGATGCCGCGCTTCGAGAAGTCGGTCTGGGCCGAGGCGCGCGACACCGAGGTGCCCATCGCGTAGCGGTTGTTCTCGATCATGTAGACCACGGGCAGCTTCCACAGCTGCGCCATGTTGAAGCTCTCGTAGACCTGGCCCTGGTTGGCGGCGCCGTCGCCCATGTAGGTGAGACTCACGGCACCGTCGCCGCGGTACTTGTTGGCGAAGCCGATGCCGGTGCCGAGGGAGACCTGCGCCCCGACGATGCCGTGGCCGCCATAGAAGTTCTTCTCGCGGGAGAACATGTGCATCGAGCCGCCCTTGCCGCGGGAATAGCCTCCCTTGCGGCCGGTCAGCTCGGCCATCACGCCCTTCGGCTCCATGCCGCAGGCCAGCATGTGGCCGTGGTCGCGGTAGCCGGTGATGACCTGATCGCCGTCCTTCGAGGCCATCTGGGCCCCGATCACCACCGCCTCCTGGCCGATATAGAGGTGGCAGAAGCCGCCGATCAGGCCCATGCCGTAGAGCTGTCCGGCCTTCTCCTCGAAGCGGCGGATCAGCAGCATCTCGCGATAGGCGTGCAGGTCCTCGTCGCGGCTGAACGGCGGGACGTTGGACGAGTGCGGCGCGGATCCTTCGCGGGGTTCCCCGTCCGAGCGACGGGGCTCGTTCGCGGCATCCATCAGCGCCCTCCCGGTTCTTGCGACCTTGGTCGCAAGGGTTCTAGGGCAGGCGTCTGCGGAAATCGAGGTCCGGCCGGGCGCCGCGGCCGACTTTCGGGCCGCCGCGAGCGGCTTTCCGGCCGATCGGGCCGGGATCAGGGCGTGAAGATCACGACGTCGTTGGGGTGGACGCGGCCGAGAACGAGGCGGGCGCGCTCCTCCAGCAGGTCGCGGTCGATCTGGTCGCTGCGCAGCAGCGCCACCCGCCGCTCCCACTCGGTCCGGTCCTCCCGGGCGGCGTTGAGGTCCTGCTGCAGGCCGTAGGCCTGGATCTTCAGCGCGCGCTTGGCCTCGAGCCCGCGGCTGCCGGTCTGGGCCTCGCGGACGAAGTAGACGGCGGCCAGGGCCGAGACGGCGTAGAGGCCGAGGGGCAGCAGGATGGCGCGGGCGCGCTTGCGGACAACCATGGCTCGAGCATCGCGCGGCAGGGTTAAGAATGCCTCAAGGAGACGCGTCACCGCCCCCGCCGCCACGCGGCCGGAGTGGTGCCGGTCGCCTGCCGGAAGCTGCGGGTGAAGTGTCTCTGCGAGACGAAGCCGCAGGCGAGCGCGATGTCGGCGAGCCCGTCGCGGCCTTCGGCGAGCCGGTGCTTCGCCCGGGCGATCCGGCGCTCGACGACGTAGCGGTGCGGCGCGATCCCGAAGCTGGCCTTGAACATCTTGGCGAAGTGGAAGGTGCTGAGCCCGGCCTCCCCGGCGAGGTCGTCCAGGGTCAGCGCCTCGCCGAGCCGCGCCTCGATCCGCTCGGCGATGCGCCGCCGCAGGGCGGGCGACAGGCCGCCCCGCACCGGCCCGGCCTCCCCGCCGGCGTGGCGCCGCAGCAGGGCGTGGAGCAGGAGGTGGCAGGCGGCGTTCAGCGCCATGCGGTCGGCGCCGGCGCTCCAGTCGAGCGGCAGCACCGCGCCGCGCACCACCATCGCGGTCGCCGGATCGTCCGAGAACGTCCGCTCGGCGAGGTCGAGGTGGCGCGGGTCGCGGTCGAAGGCGGTGAGCGCCTGATAGGCGAGGGTCTCGGGCGCGACGTAGAGGTGGAACAGCCGCAGCCGGCCGCCGATCCGCCAGCGGCTCTCGTGCCCGGCCGGCAGCAGGCAGAGCTTGTCCGGCCCGCCGCCCGACACGCCGCCATCCTCGCGCACCACGCCCTCGCCGCCGTCGAGGTAGAGGCTCAGGGTGTGGTGGCCGGGCCGCTCGTAGCGGGTCGAGGTCTCGCGGTTGCTCCACTCGGCGAGCGCCAGCCCGCGGCCGGCGCAGCCGGCGCGCAGCAGCGCGGCGCCGCTGCGCGCCAGCACCTCGCGAACCTCGGGACCCGTCTCTGCCATGCGCCGCCGGTGGTGAACCTGGCCGGACAGTAGAAGCCCGCCGGCGCCGCCGGCAACCGGCCGGGTGAGAAAAGCCCAAGAATCGACAAAGGCGCGGCCGGAAACCGCAAGCCCGGCGCGGAAAACGGGTCCATAACCGGCGCCCCGCCTCGGAACCTCGCCCGTGACCGCCGTCTACTATGTCCTGACCGTCCTGATCTGGGGCACGACCTGGATCGCCATCAAGGGCCAGCTCGGCCCGGTCGCCTTCGAGGCGTCGATCGTCTACCGCTTCGCCCTCGCGGGCGCCGTCCTGTTCGCCGCCCTCGCGCTCACCCGGCGGCTCCAGCCGATCCCGTGGCGCCAGCAGCCCTACGTCGTGCTCCAGGCCCTGTGCCTGTTCTCGTGTAACTTCGTCTGCTTCTATCTCGCCACCCGCACCATCGCGAGCGGGATCCTCTCGGTGGTGTTCTCGGCCGCGACGATCTTCAACATCGCCAACGCCTACCTGTTTCACCGCCGCCGCCCCTCGGCCCGCCTCGTGGCCGGGGCGGTGATCGGGCTCGCCGGCATCCTGCTGCTGTTCCGGGACGCGGTCGCGGGCGCCGCGCTCGGCGGCGACACGGTCGTGGGCCTCGGCCTGGCGGTGCTCGGCACCTGGTTCTTCTCGGCCGGCAACCTCGTCTCGGCCCGCAACCAGCGCCACGGGCTCACCGTCGGGACCGTGAACGCCTACGGGATGCTCTACGGCGCCGCTCTGGTCGCGGCGGTGTCCCTCGCCCTCGGGGTGCCGTTCGGCTTCGACCCGTCGCCGGTCTATGTCGGGTCGCTCCTCTACCTCGCGATCCCCGGCTCGGTGATCGCCTTCACGAGCTATCTCACCGTCGTCCACCGCCTCGGGCCCGAGAAGGCGGCCTACATGACCGTGCTGTTCCCGGTCGTCGCCCTGGCGATCTCGATCGCGGTCGAGGGCTACCGGGTGACGCCGCTCGCCGCCCTCGGCTTCGCGGCGGTGCTGGCCGGCAACGTCGTGGTGTTCGCGCCGCGGGGCCTGTTCGCCCGCAACGGAAAAGGCCGCCCGGAGGCGGCCTCGTCGGAGCGATAGTGGGGGGAGCGTCCCGGGGGGCGCCTCAGAGCGCCTTGAGCGCCGCGCGGCCGGCGTAGCGGGCCTGCGGGCCCAGCCCCTCCTCGATGCGGATGAGCTGGTTGTACTTGGCGAGCCGGTCGGAGCGGGCGAGCGAGCCGGTCTTGATCTGCCCGCAATTGGTCGCGACGGCGAGGTCGGCGATGGTCGCGTCCTCGGTCTCGCCAGAGCGGTGCGACATCACCGCGGTGTAGCCGGCGCGGTGGGCCATGTCGACGGCGGCCAGCGTCTCGGTCAGCGAGCCGATCTGGTTGACCTTGACCAGGATCGAGTTGGCGGTGCCGCTGGCGATGCCCTGCGACAGCCGCGCGACGTTGGTGACGAACAGGTCGTCGCCGACGAGCTGGCAGCGGTCGCCGACGGCGTCGGTGAGCGCCTTCCAGCCCTCCCAGTCGTCCTCCGACATGCCGTCCTCGATCGAGCGGATCGGGTAGGAATCGACGAGCTTGGCGAGGTAGGCGGCCTGGGCGGCGGGGTCGCGGGTCTGGCCCTCGCCCTCGTAGATGTACGTGCCGTTCTTGAAGAACTCGGTCGCGGCGCAGTCGAGCGCCAGCACCATGTCCTTCCCGGGCTCGTAGCCGGCGGCGCGGATCGACTCCATCACGAAGTCCAGGGCCGCCTCGGCCGAGGGGAGGTTCGGGGCGAAGCCGCCCTCGTCGCCGACATTGGTGTTGTGGCCGGCTTTCTTGAGCGCGCCCTTGAGGGTGTGGAACACCTCGGCGCCCATCCGCACCGCGTCGGCGAGCGACTCGGCGCCCACCGGCATGATCATGAATTCCTGGAAGTCGATCGGGTTGTCGGCGTGCGCGCCGCCGTTGATGATGTTCATCATCGGCACCGGCAGCACGCGGGCCTGGGTGCCGCCGACGTAGCGGTAGAGCGGCAGGCCCGAGGCCTCGGCGGCGGCCTTGGCGACCGCGAGCGAGACGCCGAGGATCGCGTTGGCGCCGAGCCGCGCCTTGTTGGGCGTGCCGTCGAGCTCGATCATCGCCTCGTCGACCGCGACCTGATCCTCGGCCTCCATGCCACCGATGGCGTCGAGGATCTCACCGTTGACCGCCGCGACCGCCTTCAGCACGCCCTTGCCGCCGTAGCGGGACTTGTCGCCGTCGCGCAGCTCCACCGCCTCGTGGGCGCCGGTCGAGGCGCCCGAGGGCACGGCGGCACGGCCGAAGGAGCCATCCTCCAGCAGGACATCGACCTCGATGGTCGGATTGCCCCGGCTGTCGAGGATCTGGCGGGCGGCGATGTTGGTGATCGCAGTCATGGAGGTTCGATCTCTCGGGCAGGCTGCCGTTCCGGCGGGCTTATCGGCCAAGATGACGCGCGCGGCAAGCGCCCGCAGGTCGTAGATCAGGGCAATCGCTTCAGAGCGATTGCCCTGGATTCCCGCTTGGCCTCAGGCGCCGGCGTTCGCATCCGCTCACTTGGCTTTCGCTCCGCTCTGTGTTCGAGCGGACATTCGTCCCCTCGAACCCGCTCCGCGGGGGCGCTCTTCGCGCCCGCCATGCAGCGTCGCCCTGCGGGCGACCGCAGGACAATCGCTGAAGCGATTGTCCTGGGTCGTAGATCCCGGCCGGGCACGGTTCCGTGCCGCGGCGCGGCGGCCTATATCCGGGGCATGACCGAAGAGACCCTGCAACTCGGGCGCGCGACCGCCCTGCCCCGCTCGCCGGACGAGGCCCAGCTCGACCGGGTGCCGAACCCGCACCCGGACACCGACTACCTCGCGCGGTTCACCGCGCCGGAATTCACCTCGCTGTGCCCGGTCACCGGCCAGCCCGATTTCGCGATCCTGGTGATCGACTACGTGCCCGACCGCTGGCTGGTCGAGTCGAAGTCGCTGAAGCTGTACCTGCACGCCTTCCGCGATCACGGCGCCTTCCACGAGGATTGTACCGTCGGGATCGGCCGCCGGCTGACCGCGCTGCTGGAGCCGCGCTACCTGCGCATCGGCGGCTACTGGTATCCGCGCGGCGGCATCCCGATCGACGTGTTCTGGCAGACCGGCACGCCGCCGCAATCGGTATGGCTGCCGGACCAGGGCGTGCCGCCGTATCGCGCGCGGGGCTGAGCATTCTCTGGAACCGCAGGCTTCCAGCGTGTATGATAGAGGTCCCACAGCTTCGGAGGTTTTGCTATGTCTTTATTAAGGATCGCCATCTTCTCCCTGCTACAGCTGGTTGCCTGGACCAGCCTCGCTTACGCCGGTGCAGGTGCTGCGGGTGGGCCGATTTGATCATCCGCACGAGGCCCGGAGCCGTGACTCGACCAGATCGAGGGCTCCGGTCCAGCGTGCCTTGTCGGCGGGGGTTCCTGAAAACAGCTTGTTGTTGATTGCGACCTCTCGCGCGTCGATGACGTAAGATCTTCCGATCGCGCACGCTTCAGCTGGCGAACGTCCATTTTTCTCAGTTAGAAATATTGAGCTCAGCGCCATTGCGAACATAGCGTCAAATGTTTGTGCGGCGTGCACCGACGGATTCTGAGAGAAGACTTCATTATCGAAAGTCATACTTTCGAGGATGCTTGTCTTTCCAAGATCAAGATTTTTATTTAGACGAACAATCGTGGCCGGCCGATGAGCTCTTTGCGCATTGAGGACTGACTCCAGATATTTGTAGGGTCTTTCCCACTTGCCCCGTTCAGCCTCCGGGAAGCTGTTGCCTGATAGAATATACAGATTGTATGTCTCCAAGTACATGGAGTTTATGTAGAATTTGATTACGGTATATAAATTTGCGACGCTCTCATATTCTCGGATCATATCTTTCAAGCTCTCCGGGCACTCCACCTTGGCTTGACTTTCATGCGGGGACGGTCCTCTGATATAAGTGCCGCGTTTCTTGCAATTTGTCGCAAGCAGATCTTTCGCGTAAGCGCTGCCCTCCGTGTACGTGCCGAGTTTTTTCATCTGAGCACGCGCATGAGTGACAATTTGTTCGCTGCCGCGAGATGCTTCATTAAGGTCGCCGATTTTGGATTCGAGAGGCCAATATAAGTTCGACCGCAATTTTGATGTTGCGCTTTGATAATACAAGTTGATCAGGCCAGGAGAGGTCATCATCAAATCCTCACCGGTCGGGTAGAAATCAAGTACACGCGCATAGAATTCGCTTTTTTCTGTATGACCAAATGAAAATCGGATCAGATCGCCAAATGCAGAGACAATGTAATGGTCGATGTACGAATTTTTGTTCGCGGCTACTTGTTTTTTGAGAATCATTCGTGCTTGTTCTGATAGAGTATATAGTTGGTTGCTGTGATTTGCCGTAAGGTCGTTTTTGATTATGGCTGGCTCTTCTAGGCCATTGCATTGTTCCATCAATGATTCTGCTGCAATTAATGGAATAGTATCTTTGAATGATTTTGAAATTATGGACCTGAATATGGCGAGTTTAGCCTTCCAAGACGTTTCATCAAAAAAATTTCTATCGGCCTTGAGGCTTATGAGCATATCGCCACGTAGCAAGCTGATGAGCCGCATAAGGTCTGGATCTTGCGAAAGATGATGATGCCCTTGGGCCGCCTCAAGGCATCGTACGATCCGGGCAAATGGCTCGACGTAATGAAGCATGAGTATTTCGAGGATCCTGAAACGCTGTACGTCGATGCCGGATTCATCAGACAGGCGGATGTTCAGGCGCTCGTTATTTAAATAAATCTTGGAAAAATTCGCATATGCACCAATTGTGTTCTCCGCGCTGAAAACCGACAGATTGGTACGGATTGCATCTCGGGTCGATAGGGCGGATGGGTTCAATTTGGCTTCGAAGCTTCCCGCTTTTATGGATTCGAGCTTGTCAAGAAGGCTCGGATTGACAATCAGTATTGAGGTTGTGGCCACGAGAATCACAATGATACACTGGATGACCCACGCCTTTTCGTTAATGACGGCGTCAAATACCTTCGAGGCGGAACTGGTCAGCACTATGCGTGTCTTGTTGCAGGCATAACCAGCAATCGACCCAAGCAAAATAAAGTAAAATTTATAGTTGTACATATAAGAAATTATATGATAGAACTTTGCGTAATATAAATCAAAGTAACTGAACGCCGAATGGCCGAATAGTGCAAATACTGCGACTGCGAAAGTAAATTTTTTTAGATGATCTTTCTGTGACAGTTTTTGGATGGATCCATAAAACAGCTGCCGAAGCCACCATCCCAGCACGAAGCCGCCAGCCAGCCATCCGATTTCCATGACTTGGATGTCACCTCGTGAAGACTGCCGTTTGTCGCAACGAACGCTTCTACTGGCAAGCTAAATTTTTAATTAATTTTTAGTTGCGACTACGAACGGGCGTCTTTTGGCGGAGAGCGGCTTCGATTCAGATGCAACTGCGCTCGACCAGAGTTGGCGTATTGCTGATGTGCTTCACGATCCATTTAGTCAGAGTATCGCGGCATAAAGACACGGGTTGAGAACGTCGTTGCAAAGCAAATTCCGCAACAATCGCGTACGAGAAATTTGAAATTGCAATTCCAACCCACTCTCGTCTTGCAGAGATGAGTTCAGACCGTTGAAATGTTCACACCAAGAACGGCTGGCTCGGGAGCCCGAGCCAGCCGTTCTTGGTCGATCGATCTGAGCTTTGGGAAGCTCAGTAGCCGTAGCCGTAATAACCGTAGCCCGGGGCCGGACGGCTGTAGCCGTAGCCATAGCCGTTGCGGCGGGCCGCGTCGGCCGCGATCGCACCGGCAGCGACGCCGGCGATGCCGAGCCCGACCGCGGCGCCCGGCGAGATGCCCCGGCGGCGCGGGCCATAGGCGTAGGGGCGGCCGCCGTCGTAGTGGCGGCCGTAGCCGTGACCGTAGCCGCCGCCGCGGCCGTAGCCGTAACCCTGGGCCTGAGCCTCGGTGGACACGGCCGCCATGGCGCCGACCGACAGGGTGAGAGCAGAGATGAGGGCGAGCTTGCGCATCGCAGTCTCCTGTTGGTGTGAACCCATTCGGAGACGGCAACGCCGCGGCGGCAAGGTGGTTCCGGCTTTTCCCGGCCGCCGGCCGACACCGGGTGCCGGATCGACCTGACGAGCACGGCGGGAAACGGTCACGGGCGGCGCGATGATCTTGGCGAGATCATCGCGGGCATTCAGTGGCGGTTCATCCGACCCGCGCCGGCGGGGCGAGGCGTCGCGCGGTGATGAAGCCGAGGACCGCGATGAGCACGGCGCAGGCCGCCAGCGCCCCGAACTGCCCGAGGGTGGCGAGGCCGAATCCCAGCACCGCGACCCCGATCGCCTGCCCGCAGAAGAACGAGCAGGCGTGCAGCGCCACCGCCGAGGCCCGGGCCTGGGGCGCGACCTCGGTCACCTGGGTCTGGAAGGTGTTGTGCAGCATGTAGAAGCCGAGGCCGAGCGCCATCAGGGCGGCGGCGTCGAGGGTCCAGTCGCCGGCGAGCCCGACCGCGAGCAGCGCCCCGGCGCAGACGAGGCCGCCGGTCGCCAGCATCCGGGTCTGGCCGAGGAAGCGCACCATCAGGCCGACGAGGAGCGTGTAGGCGAGCCCGCCGAGGGCGAAGCCGGCGAGCGTCAGGCCGGCCTCCCGCGGACCGCCCTCGCCGCGCGCCTCGATGAGATGGGCGAGGTGCGGGAAGATCCCGAACACCGCGATCGCCTCGACGAAGACGGCGCCGAACAGCAGCCGGGCGCGGGGATTGGCCAGGATCGTCCGGTAGCGCTCGATCGCCGGCGCCAGGGCGAAGCGACCGGCCGGGGCGCGCAGCGCCCGCGCGAAGCCGAGCACCACCGCGAGGCCGCCCGCCACCGCGATCGCGGTCGTGAGCGCGAACACGCCGCGCCAGCCGAGCGCGCCCTCGACCAGCCCGGACACGGTCGAGCCGGCGAGCTGGCCGAAGATCACCGCGAACAGGAAGCGGCCGATCGCCACCTGCCGGCTCGCCATCGGGATGCGGTCGCCGATCATCGCCAGCGCGAGCGGGATCACGCCGCCGGCGGCGGCGCCCGACACGATGCGCAGGGCAAACAGCATGCCGATGCCGGTGCAGGCGACGCTCGCGGCGAGCGACAGGGCGAGGATGCCGAGGCAGCTCGCCATCACCCGCTCCTTGCCGAGCGCGTCGCCGAACGGGCCGAGCACCGGCTGGATCAGCGCGTAGGGCAGCGCGAAGGCCGCCGACAGCAGGGCGACGCGGGCCGGGTCGGCGGAGAAGTCGCGGGCCAGCACCCCGACCAGCGGCTCGGCGATCCGCCCCGCGAAGGTGCTGGCGAACCCCCCGGCCGCCAGGATGGCGAGCAGGCGGGCGGGGGCGGCCGTCGCGGTCATGCCGTCGCGGTCATGGAGCGTGTCCGGGGCGTCGTCAGGCGCCGGCGGTCCGGGGGGCGCCTTCGTGGACCGGCCGGCGCTTGGCCAGCGCGTCGAAGGCGACGAGGTCGGCCAGCAGCGCCGGCATCTCGCGCAGCGGCACCATGTTGGGACCGTCCGAGGGCGCCCGGTCGGGATCCTCGTGGGTCTCGATGAACAGGCCGGCGACGCCGACCGCCGCCGCCGCCCGCGCCAGCACCGGCACGAACTCGCGCTGGCCGCCGGAGGTGGCGCCCTGCCCGCCGGGCTGCTGCACCGAGTGGGTGGCGTCGAACACCACCGGCAGCCCGCCGCTCACCCGCGCCATGATCGGCAGCGCGCGCATGTCGGAGACCAGGGTGTTGTAGCCGAACGAGGCGCCGCGCTCGGTCAGCAGCACCCGGTCGTTGCCGGCGCCGGTCAGCTTGGCGGCGACGTGGGCCATGTCCCAGGGGGCGAGGAACTGCCCCTTCTTGACGTTGACCGCCCGGCCGGTCGCGGCGGCGGCGAGCAGCAGGTCGGTCTGGCGGCACAGGAAGGCGGGGATCTGCAGCACGTCGACCGCCTCGGCCACGGGCGCGCACTGGGCGGCGTCGTGCACGTCGGTGAGAACCGGCAGGCCGAGGCTCTCGCGGATCTCGGCGAAGATCGGCAGCGCCTGGGCGAGCCCGAGGCCGCGGGCCGAGCCGGCCGAGGTGCGGTTGGCCTTGTCGAAGGACGACTTGTACACCAGCCCGAGCCCGAGGCCGGCGCAGATCTCTCGGAGCGCCGCGGCGGTCTCGAGGGCGTGGCTGCGGCTCTCCATCTGGCACGGCCCGGCGATCAGGCTCAGCGGCAGGTGGTTGGCGAAGCGCACCGGGCCGATGGCGACCACGGGACCGGCGGACGGGGAATCGTTCGACATGGCGCGAGCCTTAGCGCCGATCGGGGCCCGCGGAAAGGCGGTTTCGCGCCGGCCGGAGCGGCGCCCGGCGCACGAGGCAGGCGGTGGCGAACGGCTCCGCCGGGCCAGGCCCGCAGCGGATCTCGGCCGCCCCTGCCCGCCCTGCCCTGACCGCCCCACCCGCCGCCGCGGCCCGGTGGAGGGCGAGCGCCAGGGCCCCGGCCTCCCCGGCGCGCCCGCCGGCCAGCGCCCGTGCCGCCAGCCCGACGAGGACGAAGCCGCGCGGGTGAGGATCGGCGGAGCGCCAGCGCAGGACGATCCGCGCCGGCGCCCGGCAGTCGAGGAGCATCAGGTCGGCGTCGGCGGCACCGAACGCCACCGTGGCGCCGGTGCGGCCGGCCAGAGCGGCGCCGGTCGTCGTCACGACGCGCCCCGCGAGGGCGTCGCAGGCATCGGCCCGGGCGGGGCCGCCCGCCAGGAGGAGAAGCGCCGCCGCGACGGGGCCGGTCAGGACGGGTCTGGTCATGGGGCGACCTGAGCATCGTTCGCCGGCGCGTTCAATCGCGGGGCCGTGCGCCGACGTCGCGGCCTCGGTAGACTGACCCCGCGTGAACCTGTGCGGAACCCGGGCCGGTGGCTGCCGGGTTCGCGTGCGGGGCGATACACTTCCGGTTAAGGCTGCCGCGGCGATCATCCCGGCGACGCGCGGCGTCGGAACCGCAGGGGCGATCCCTGCCGATCATCGATCCTGCGTTCCCGATGCCGGCGCCGCGGCGTCGGACGCCGAGAGGAGCGGACCGCCGTGAGCGCGAGGGCAAGGTGCGGCATCTGATCTGGCTCGCGGCCGGTGTCGCGCTGGCGATTCCGCTCGTCCCGATCCTGCTGTTCGATCCCCGCATCGGCGTGATCGGCCGCCGCCCTGTCGCGCCCACCGCCTCTCCGCCGCCGGCCCGCGCTCCCGACACCCCGCCGGCCCGGATCCCCGATGCGACCCCGCCGCGGGACGCCGCACCGGTGCGCGAGGCCCCGCCGGTGCGGGAGGCGGCGCCCGCGCGGGCGGGTCCGCTGGCCGTCGAGGTGCCGGCCCCGGCCGAGACGGCCACCGCCCGCGTCGCCGCGTCGGAGGACCCGCCCGCCCTGCGCGGCGCGATCCTGACCCCGGACGTCGCCGCCGAGCGCGGGTCGCAGATGCGCACGCTGATCGGCTGGACCGCCCACCCGGACCGGGTCGCCGGCTCGGCGGCGTGGCTCGACCTCGTCGGCCTCGTCTTCACCGCGCCGAACCCGGCCCTGGCGGCGGACACCGAACCCGGGAGCGCGGCCGATCCCGGCGATTACCGCCGCCTCTCCCTCGACCTGACCGGGGCACCGGACCGGGCCGTGGTGGTGCTCGCCGACCAGCCGGTCGCCTGGACGGTGAGCACGCTGCCGCCGGACCGGGTCGGCGCGGTCGGGGTCGAATCCGGGGCGGCCTTCTCGATCCGCGACGGCCGCCCCGGCCTGCTCGGCGGCTTCCGCAGCCGGGCCTTCGGCGCGCCCGCCACCGCGCCGGTTCTCGACCCGGCGCGCTACGGGCCCGGCACCCGGCGCGCGTTCTGCGACGCCGCCCGGCTCTGGGCCGCGCAGTACGGCCTGCCGCTGGAGCGGCTGCGCTACACCCTGGTCGAGAATCCGACCTTCCTCGCCCTGGACGGCGAGCGCCTGCGCACGGACGGGATCTCCCGCGGCCGGGTCTCGGGTCAGCGGCTGGCAGCGTTCTGCCGGTACTGATCGACCGCCCGGCCGAGGCGAGGAACGGGACCAGTTCCGCCAGGACGGCGTCCGGCGCCTGCCGCTGTGGGGCATGGCCGAGGCCCGGCAGGACGACCGGGCGGTAGGGACCGTCGAAGAACCGGTCCTTGCCGGCGGAGGTCGCGGGATCGTTGCACGGGTCGCCGCCGCCGTGCAGCACCAGCGTCGGCGCGCGGATGACCAGTGCCGCCGCGAGCCGCCGCTCCAGGTCGGCGCAGGTCGGGTCCGCGGCGGCGTGGCCCCGGCGCGAGCGCTAGGAATGCAGCGTCACGTCGGCCCAGTCGGGGTTGTCGAACGACGCCGCGGTCGTGGCGAACGCCTCGGCCGGGACCGGCCAGCCGGGATTCCAGATCGTCCAGATGGGGCGCGTGAAGGCGCGGCGGTCGCGCCGTACGAGCGCCTCGCCCCGCGGCAGCGCCATCAGCCAGTGGTACCAGTAGTTCTGCGCCTGTTCGAGCGACAGCGCCTGGTCGGGGGTGTTGGTGCCCCAGCCCACCGAGAGCGCGGCACGAGTCAGGTTGAGAGCCTGTTCGACTCCTGGTTTAAAGAACGGGCCGCTCTTTCCCGGACGACTGGAACGCAGTGGAAGGAGATCCGGGATCCAGCAGGATAAGTCGCGAAGCGTCCGGAGACTGCGACAGTGCTGACAGGCAGAGCCGCTGCGCGGCACATCTGACGTCTGGATCCCGGATCTCCTTCCGCTGACGCTTCAGTCGTCCGGGAAATGGGTGCTTCCCGCGATCACTATGATCGACCACCACTGATACAACATCAGGTTGATCGCTCGGCGACTGCGTTGCAGTCGCTGTCGCTGTGCGAAAATCGTCTTCGCTCAAGCGTGTGGAGCCTTCGACTCCACCGCGCGGGCTCGTGGTACGATTCCCGTAACTGATCGTGCGGAAATCCCATCAGACATGCTCTGAGACAGGTCCGGCGCCGCCCCGGGAGGGACGGCGCCGGCCGGGATGGCTGCGATCCGTGGCGGATCAGCCGTTGCTGCTCTTCTGGAGCGCGACCGCGACGAAGCGGGTGCCCTTGTCGTTCCTGACCCGCATCAGGATCGCCTTGCGGCCGTCGGACTCGGCGGCGCGGATGCGGCCGGCGACATCCGACAGGGTCGAGACCGGCTGGCCGCCGACGTCGAGGATGATGTCGCCCTCCTGGATGCCCTTGGCCGCCGCCGGGCCGTCGGGATCGACGCTCACCACCGCGACGCCTTCCCGGCCGGCCCCGACCGCGTCGGCCGGGGCGAGGCCGAGGCCCAGCCGCGGCTGGCCCTCGCCGCGGCCGCTGCCGCGATCGTCGCGGCTCGCCACCTTGGCCTCGTTCGGCAGCGTGCCGAGGGTCACCTGGGCGGTGTCGGACCTGCCACCGCGCAAATAGGTCAGCTCGACCTTGGTGCCGGGCTTGAGCGAGGCGATCTTGCGCGACAGCTCGCGGGCGTCGGCGACCGCCTCGCCGTTGACCTGCTGGATCACGTCGCCCGACTTCAGGCCGGCCTTGGCCGCCGGGGTGTCGCTCTGGGCGCTGTCGACCAGCGCACCCTTCGCCTTGTCGAGGCCGAGGCTCTCGGCGATGTCCTTCGTCACCGGCTGGATCTGGATGCCGAGATAGCCGCGGGCGACCTTGCCGTCGGCCCGGAGCTGGTCGACCACCGCCTGCACGGTCTCGGACGGGATCGCGAAGGCGAGGCCGACATTGCCGCCGGACGGCGAGGCGATCGCGGTGTTGACGCCGACGACCTCGCCCGAGACGTTGAAGGTCGGCCCGCCCGAATTACCCTTGTTGATCGGCGCGTCGATCTGCAGGAAGTCGTCGTAGGGACCGGCGCCGATGTCGCGGCCGCGGGCCGAGACGATGCCGGCGGTGACCGTGCCGCCGAGGCCGAACGGGTTGCCGATCGCCACCACCCAGTCGCCGACCTGCGGCGCGCCGCGGGCGAGCTTCACGAACGGGAAGTTGCCGCCCTCGGTGACCTTCAGCAGCGCGAGGTCGGTCTTCGGGTCGGTGCCCACCACCTTGGCGTCGAGGGTGCGGCCGTCGTCGAGGGTGACCTGGACCGACTTGGCGTTGGCGACGACGTGGTTGTTGGTGACGACGTAGCCGTCGGCCGAGATGAAGAAGCCCGAGCCCTGGGCGCCGCCGCCGCCGCGGTTCTGGCGCTGCTGCATGCCCGGCGCGCCCTCGCCGAAGCGGCGGAAGAACTCGCGCAGCTGCGGCGGCACGGCCTGGGCCTGCGGGGCCGCGCCGTCCTCGTCGCCGGCATCGTCCTTCAGGCTGACCTTGACCGAGACCACCCCGGGCTTCACCCGGTTGACGACCGGCGCGAAGCTGCCTGGCGGGTGATCGGGCGTGGTGATCGGGGTCTGCGGCAGCGCCTGGGCGAAGGCCGGCGCGCTCGGCTCGATGAAGGCGGTGCCGAGGGCGCCCGTCGCGACCAGGGTCGCGACCGCGACGGAGGCCAGGGCACGGCGGTGGAAGCGGGTGGTCGGAACGGGCTTGGACATCGGGGTCTGCTCTCCGGGGGCGTCGTCGGGGCCGCGGCGCGGCCGGTGAATGTCGCCAGTATGGAGATCGGGCCTGACCGGCCCGTGGCCCGAGGATTACGGTTTCGTCAGGTGCGCCCGGGAGCGGCCAGGACAGATCGCAGCCAAGAAAAAGGGCCGCTCTTGCGAGCGGCCCGAAGTCTAGGGAGGAAACGCCCAAGGAGGGCAGCGGGACCGCGACGCCATCGCCGTCCCGCACTGCAATAAGATAGCTTGCTGCGGCGCGATGGCAAGGCGCAATCGCTGGCAGCGCTGCCGGTTTTTGTCGCAGCGCCGGACCGGGTCCTCCCCGGCATTGCGGAACGCTCTAGCTCTTCCCTCGGGGAGAGCACGCGATGGCGATTCAGGCGGGACGGATCCGGGTTCTGGCCGACATGGAGCCGCGGCCGGGCGCCTACGTGCTGTACCTGATGCAGCAGGCGACGCGCAGCCGCGACAACCCGGCCCTCGAACTCGCGATCGAGGAGGGCAACCGCCTCGGCCTGCCGGTGGTGGCGGCGTTCGGGCTCCTCGACGGCGGCCGGCACTTCCCCGAGGCCAATGCCCGCCACTACGCCTTCCTGCTCCAGGGCCTCGCCCAAGCGAAGGCCGGGCTGGAGCGGCGCGGGATCGCCTTCGTGCTGCGCCGCGGCACGCCGGCGCAGGCGGCCCTGGCGCTCGCGGGCGAGGCCGCGATGCTGGTGCTCGACCGCGGCTATCTCGCGATCCAGAAGCAGTGGTACGCCGCGATCCGCGAGGGCTACGACGGCCGCCTCGTCCAGGTCGAGGGCGACGTGGTGGTGCCGGTCGACGTGGCCTCGACCAAGCACGAATTCGCCGCCCGCACCCTGCGGCCGAAGCTCCACCGGCACTGGGACGCGTATCTGGAGCCCCTGCGCCCGCGCCGGGTGAAGCACCGGGCCGACGGCCTCGATCTGGCGAGCGACCTCGACGTGTCGGACCCCGAGGCGGCGCTCGCCGCCATGACCCTCGACCGCAGCGTCGCGCCGGTGCGCCGGTTCCGCGGCGGCGAGGACGAGGCGATGGACCGGCTCGACGCCTACCTCGCCGGGCCGTTCCGGGATTACGGCACCGTGCGCGGGCGGCCCGAGGCGGGGGCGGCCTCGCACCTGAGCCCGTACCTGCATTTCGGGCAGGTCTCGCCGGTGGCGGTGGCGCTGAAGGTCCGGGCGGCGAAGGCCGGCGGCGACGAGGACAAGGCGGCATTCCTCGAGGAGCTGATCGTCCGGCGCGAGCTCGCGATGAACCACGTCGAGCACACCGCGCATTACGACCGCTACGAGTCGGCGGTGCCGGACTGGGCGCGCAAGACCCTGGCCGAGCAGGCCGGCGACCCGCGCGACCCCCTCTACGACGAGGCGGCGCTGGCCGAGGGCCGCACCCATGACCGCCACTGGAACGCCGCGATGCGCGAGATGCGCGAGACCGGCTACATGCACAACCACATGCGGATGTACTGGGGCAAGAAGATCCTCGAATGGTCGCCCTCGCCCGAGGAGGCGTTCCGGCGCACGCTGGCGCTCAACAACCGCTACTTCCTCGACGGGCGCGACCCGAACTCCTTCACCAACGTCGCCTGGGTGTTCGGCCTGCACGACCGGCCGTGGGCGCGCCGCAGGATCTTCGGGACGGTGCGCTACCTCAGCGCCAACACCCTGCGGAAGTTCGACGCCGAGGCGTATCTGCGCGCCGTGGACGAGCTCTGCGCCGCCGAAGCGTGAGGGCGGCGTGCGCGAACCCACCGGGCGGCCTCGCGGGAGCCGGATCCGGCTTGCCATGATTTCGACTTGCCATGATTTCGGCTTGCCATGAAAATGAACGTTCATTACCAAGCGCCCCGGGGGTGATCGCGCGCCGACGCGCGGCCGGCCGGGCGATCTCGGAGCGTCGCGGGCGGAAACGGAAGACTTCCTGGATGACCTGTCTGACCAAGGCCCTGTGGCCGCTGACGCTCGCCGCCCTGTCGGTCAATACCGTGCTTCACCTGTGGTTCGCCTGAGGGATCGAGCGGGCGGATCATCCGTCCCGCCGGAATTTGGCCACGGATCCGGTGCCAAGGCTGTCCCCGAACCGATCCGCCGGCCCGCGACCGGGCCGTCCGCGGTGCCCGGAGGCCGCTGCCCCCTCCCCTGAGACGACGGGACCCTTCATGTCACAGTTCATCACGCGCCTGACGACCGCCGCGCTCGTCGGCCTCGCCTCGGCCTCCGGCATCGGGCTGTGCCGGGCGCAGGCCGCCGAGCCGATCGGCATCTGGGCGACCGAGGACGGCCGCGCCCGCGTGCGCACCGAGCATTGCGGCCCGCAGAACCAGCACCTGTGCGGCTACGTCGTGTGGATGAAGAAGCCGAACGACGATGCCGGCAAGCCGCGGCTCGACGTGTCCAACCCGGACGCCAAGAAGCACGACCGGGCGGTGCTCGGGCACCAGTTGCTGCTCGGGCTGAAGCCGAACGCCGAAGGGCGCTACGAGGGCACCGTCTACAACGCCGACAACGGCAAGTCCTACGAGGTCACGGTCTGGAGCGAGAGCGAGTCGCGCCTCTCGGTCAAGGGCTGCATGCTGGCGGTGTTCTGCGGCTCGCAGACCTGGGAGCGCGTCGCCGATGTCGTCCCGGGCCAGCTCCAGGCCGCCACCAACGCCCCGGGTGGCCCCCGGGCCGACCGCGAATGGGCGCCCAAGGCGGCCGCGACCACCGGCACGCCGGCGGCCCAGAAGGCGAAGGCCGCCGCCACGCCTCCGGCCCCGGCTCCCGCCGCCCCGCCTCAGTGCGAGACGATTCCGGTGGCGGTCTGGCGGCGGCGCGGCGCGCCGGCCTTGGCCGCGACGACGGCCGCGGCGGTCTGGGGCGCCTTGGTGGCCGCCTTGCGGGCGGGAGCGGCGGCCTCGGCGACCGGCGCCTTCGGCTTGCGCGCCGCGCGGGCACTGGCCGTCTTGGTCTCGGCCGGGGCTTCGACGGCGGCCACGACCGGAGCCTCGCCTGCGGTCACGGGCTGCGCTGCCGCGTCCCGCTCGGCCTGCAGCTCGCGCTCGGCCATGTTCCAGTAATGCTCGTTGCGGCCCGGAATGCAGCCGTCGCGCTCCCAGAGCGCGTAGGCACGCTCGCGCACGCTGTGCTTGCTGTGATCCACGCACACCTCCTCGATCTCGCGGTCGGACCGACGATGGGCGGGCGTGGTTAAGAAAACTTGAAATCGCCGGGCCTCATACGAAATCCGATTGATCGCTCGGCGATCCCTGCGGGATCGTGGCGATTGCTGCGCAATCGCTTCGCGATGCGGATTTCGGCTTCGCTCAGGCGTGCGGAGCCTTCGGCTCCGCCGCGGGGGCTGTGATACGATTTCCGGAACGAATCGTCCGGAAATCGTATCACCCGAGCGGGGCCGACCGGTCGGACACCCCCTGGGCGGTCGCCGCGCGCGCCTCGGCGTCGATGGCGCGGCGGTAGCCGGGCCGGGCCTTCAGCCGCTCCCAATAGGCCCGGATGGGCTCCGGCATCCCGTCCGCGAGGCCGGTGAACTCGGCCAGCAGCAGGGCGTAGCCGATGCTGATGTCGGCGGCGGTGAAGCGGCCGGCGCAGACCGTCTCCCGCTCGCCGAGGACCTCCGCGAAGGCGCGCAGGCGCGACTGGAACCAGCGTCCGTAATCGGCGACGATCTGCGGTGCGCGCCGCTCCGGCGGCTCGAACCGGCCGTAGCGCAGCACGAGCGTCTGCGGGAAGGTCAGGGTCGCCTCGCCGAAATGCAGGCCGTTGAGGTAGCGGCCGAAATCCGGCTCGTCGGGCCGCACGCCGAGCTCGCCCGGGCTGTGGCGCGCCGCGAGATACTCGCAGATCGCCGCCGATTCCGTGAGGATCGTGCCGCCGTCGTCCAGCGCCGGGATCGTCCCGAGCGGGTTGACCGCGAAATACGCCTTGGTGTGGGCGCGGGGCGGGAACGGCAGCATCGCCAGCTCGTAGGGCAGCCCGATCTCCTCCAGCGCCCAGAGCGGCCGGAACGAGCGGGCACCGACGCAGTGATAGAGCTTCATCCGGCCTCCGCCTCGTCGGGAATCTCGCGCAGCGCCCCGCGGACGATCTTGCCGGTCGCGGTCATCGGCAGCGCGTCCACGAAGGCGACGCGGCGCGGGTATTCGTGGGCGGCCAGCCGCGTCTTGACGAAGTCCTGGACCTCGCGCGCCAGCGCGTCGGAGGGCGCGACGCCGTCCTTGAGCACGATGAACGCCTTGACGATCTCGGTCCGCACCGGGTCGGGCACGCCGACGACCCCGGCCATCGCCACCGCGGGGTGGCGCAGGAGGCAATCCTCGATCTCGCCGGGGCCGATCCGGTAGCCGCCGGAGGTGATGACGTCGTCGTCGCGGCCGACGAACCACAGCGTGCCGTCGGGCTCGCGCCGGCCGAGATCGCCGGTGAGCAGGAACTCGCCGGCGAACTTCTTTTCGGTCGCCGCCGCGTTGCGCCAGTAGCCGAGGAACATCACCGGGTCGGGCCGGCGGATGCCGATCTGCCCGGGGGTGCCGTCCGGGACCTCGCGGCCCTCGCCGTCGACGATGCGCAGTTGGTGGCCCGGCACTGCCCGGCCGATCGCCCCGGGCCGGACCGGGAACAGCCCGGCGCAGGACGAGGCGACGAGGTTGCACTCGGTCTGGCCGTAGAACTCGTTGATGGTGAGCCCGAGCACCGCCTCGCCCCAGGCGAGGATCTCCTGGCCGAGGCTCTCGCCGCCGCTGCCGACCGAGCGCAGCGCGAGGCCGGGCGGGCGCTCGTTGCGGACCTGCCGCATCAGCTTCAGGGCGGTCGGCGGCAGGAAGACGTTGCGGACCTCGTGCTCGGCCATCAGCCGGAACGCCGCCTCGGGGTCGAACTTGCGGGCGCGGTGGGCGACCACCGGCACGCCGTGATGCCAGGACGGCAGCAGCACGTCGAACAGCCCGCCGATCCACGCCCAGTCCGCCGGGGTCCAGAACCGGTCGCCGGGCTGCGGGAAGAAGTCCTGCGGCAGCTCGACGCCGGGCAGGTGGCCGAGCAGCACCCGGTGGGCGTGCAGCGCCCCCTTCGGGTCGCCGGTGGTGCCGGACGTGTAGATGATGACCGCCGGGTCGTCGGCGGCGGTGTCGAGAGGCGCGAAGGCGTCGGAGGCGCGGGCGCAGAGCGCGTGGAAATCCTCCGCGCCCTCGCCGGGCCCGTCGATGCAGTAGACCCGCTCCAGCTCCGGCAGCCGGTCGCGCAGGGTGGCGAGGATCGCGGCGCCGCCCCGGTCGGTGACGACCGCCCGGGCGCCGCTGTTGCCGAGGCGGTAGGCGAGGGCGTCGGGCCCGAACAGGGTGAAGAGCGGGATGGTGATGAGCCCGGCGCGAAAGCCGGTGACGTGGGCGATGGCGGTTTCGGGCGCCTGCGGCAGCAGCACCGCGAGCCGGTCGCCGCGGACGAGCCCGTGCGCGGCGAGCACGTTGGCGAAGCGGTTGGAGGCGAGGCGGATGTCGTCGAAGCCGTAGCGATGCGCGCGGCCGGTCTCGTCGAGGTGGATCAGCGCCAGCGGGTTGCCGGGGGCGTGGCGGTCGCAGACGTCGGTGCCGATGTTGTAGTACGCGGGGATCCGCCAGCGGAAGCCGGCGACGAGATCCTCGTAGGTCTCCGCACGGTGCAGCATCGGCGTCCCGCTCCCGAGTTCGTCCGGGCGGTTGGGCCGCCCTGGTATTCGAACGATCGTTCTTTTGTTTTCCGGTGTCAACGGGCGCGGGGATCGACCCTTCCCCCTCTGCGGAGCAGGGCGGGAGAGGGGAACGCGACGGTACCGGAGGCAGCGCCCTACCCGCCCTTCACCGCGCCCGCCGTCAGCCCGGCGACGATCTGGCGCTGGGCGAACACCGTCAGCACCAGCACCGGCAGCGTCACGATGAGCGCTGCCGCCGCCAGCGGTCCCCAGCTCAACTGGTCGAACGAGATCATGTTGTAGACCGCCACCGGCAGGGTGCGGGTCTCGCGGCCGGCCAGCACGATGCCGAACACGAAGTTGTTCCAGGAGAAGATCACCGCGAGGATCATCGACACGGCGATGCCGGGCTTAGCGATCGGCAGCGCGACGTGGCGAAACACCTGCCAGCGGGTGGCGCCGTCGATGGTCGCGGCCTCCTCCAATTCCATCGGCGTGGTCTCGAAATAGCCGATCATGATCCAGATCACGATCGGCACCGTGACGACGAGGTGGATGACGATCTGCGGCCACAGCGTGCCGAGCAGCCCGATCCACTGGAACAGCAGGAAGAGCGGGATGAGGTAGGACAGGCCCGGGGTGATGCGGGCGACCAGGATCACCACCGCGGCCTTGGCGGCCTTCATCCGGGCGATGCCGTAGCCCGCCGGCACCCCGACCACGAGGGCGAGCAGGGTCGCGGTGCCGGTGACGATCAGGCTGTTGAGGAAGTAGGTCGGGAAGCGGTTCGACTCGATCACGTCGAGGTAGTTCTTCCAGGCGAACCGCTCGGGGATCAGGATCGGCGGATAGGAGGCGTTGTCGATCTCGTACTTGACCGAGAGCGACAGCATCCAGACGAAGAACAGGATCACCGGCGAGACGACGACGAGGCCGGCGAACAGCAGCCCGAGCTGGTTGAGGAGGCGCCGCGTCATGCCGTGGCCCCTTGCGTCCGCCTGCGCACGACGAGCAGCGCAGCGGCGAGCGCCACGATGAGGAGGAAGAACACCACCGCGATCGCCGAGCCGTAGCCGGCGTCGTAGTAGGCGAAGGCGACGCTGTAGAGGTAGATGTTGATCGTCTCCGACGCCGTGCCCGGCCCGCCCTGGGTGATCGCGAAGATGATGTCGAAGCTCTTCACCGCGTCGATCATCCGGATCATCGCCGCCACGAACAGGAACGGGGCGATGAGCGGCAGGGTGATGTGGCGAAACACCTGCCAGACGGTGGCGCCATCGATGAGCGCGCTCTCGTAGGGCTCGGTCGGGATCGCCGCCAATCCCCCGAGCACGATCAGCATGATGAGCGGCGTCCACTGCCAGGTCTCGACCAGGACCAGCGACGGGATCACGGTGGCCGGGTGAAAAACCCAGAGCTGGGCCGGGATGCCGACGAGGGAGAGGAGATAGTTCAGCACCCCGAGCTGGGGATGGAACATCATCGTCCAGACGAGCGCGATCGCGACCGGCGTCGCCATCATCGGCAGGATGAAGATGCCGCGCAGCAAGCCGCGCAGCGGGAAGCGGGCGTGGAACACGCAGGCCGCGAGCGTGCCGAGGATCAGCGGCAGGATCACCGACAGGGCGGTGTAGAGCAGGGTCTGCCACACCGCGTCGAGGAAGCGCGGATCGGCCGGAAGCCTCGCGTAGTTCGACAGGCCGACGAAGGCCGGCGCGGCGCCGACCTTCCACTCGTGCAGGCTCATCCACAGGGTGAAGGCCCACGGAAACACGATGACGGCCACGACCACGACGAGGGCCGGGATCACGAAGGGCCAGTAGCCCGGGGCGCGCCAGCGCGGAGCGGCGGGCTCTTCGGCCGCCAGGTCCTGCGGGCCGGCGTCCCGGCTCGTTGCGGTGAGGCCGGTCATGGCGTGCGCCTCACGCCTTCTCGGAGCGTTCGAGGATCGGCCGGTACTGGTCGGTCGCCTTCTTGAGCTCGGTCGCCGGGTCCGCCCCCGAGAGAGTTGCCGTGACGGCGGCGCCGACGATGTCGCGGAACTCCGCCACAGGCACCACCACCGGCAGGCCGAGCTTGCTGATCTTCGCCGAGCCGATCGCCGAATCGAGCCATTCGCGCGGCATCTTCAGCCCGGACTGGACCTCGCCGTCGTTGAGGATCGAGTCGCGGAACGGCACGCCGCCGCCGATCTGGAGCAGGCGCCCGCCCATCAGCTTCGACACCGCCCACTGGCAGTAGAGATAGGCCGCCTCCTTCTTCGTGCTGGCCTGGGCGACGCCGATGCCGTCGCCGTAGGTGGCGGAGAACTGCCCGGCCGGCCCCTTGGGCACCACCGCGTAGCCGACCTTGCCGACGACCCGCGAGGCGTTGGGATCCTCCAGCGGCGGCGCCCAGCCGACGCCGTCGATCCACATCGCCGCCCGCCCCTGGGTGAAGGCGGCCATCGATTCCATCCAGTTGAAGCCGACGACGCCGGGGGGCGCGGTCTTGCTCAGCAGGCGCTGGTAGTACTTGGTCGCCTCGACCGCCTCCGGGCCGTCGGTGAGGATGTTGCCCCTGGCGTCGAGGAACTCGCCGCCGTGGTTGAGGAACAGCGCGCCCCAGAACGCCATGTTGGCGTTGCGCAGGCCCCGCCCGACGAAGCCGTAGGTGCCGGCCTTCGGGTCGGTCAGGGTCTCGGCCGCCCGCATCATGTCGTCGAACGTCGCCGGAACGGCGAGGTTCTTCTTCTGAAAAAGCTCCTTGTTGTAGTACAGGATGAAGTAGTCGACCGAGAGCGGCAGCGAGCGCATCTCGCCGTTCGGCGTCCTGGCATAGGTCAGCCCGGCGGCGCTGAAATCGGCCTCGGTCAGCGACGGCTCGGTCATCGCCGGGTTCTTCATGTAGCCCGAGAGGTCGGCGAGCCAGCCGGCCTTGTCGAACTGCCGCTTCTGGACGTGGTAGCTCAGGTGCACCACGTCGAAGCTCGGCCGGCCCGAGGTCAGCTCGATGACGATCTTCTGGCGCTGCTGCTGCTCGGGGATCAGCTCCGACGAGACCTTGATGCCGGTGAGCGCGGTGAACTCGGCGGCGTGGCGGTTCAGGACCTCGCCGCGCGGGCCCTTGATGAGGTTCACCTCCAGGGTGGTGCCGGCATGTTTCTTCCAGTCGACCGCCGCGGCGGCCGGGCGCAGGCCGGCGAGGCCGAGGGCGCCCGCGGCGGCGCCGGTCGCGAGGAGGTGCCGCCGGGTCGGCCGGAGGCGCAGCAGATCGCTCATGTTCCCACCCTGTCGCGGCCCCTTGTGGCGGGGCTGGCTCGTCGAGAGCGGGCCGGATCTCGCGTCCGGTGCCCGCCGCCCCGCTGGCGTCGCGGGTCGGGCGTCAGCCTAGCGCGCGGCCGGAGCTGCAGCAATGGACGGGGCGGGGTTGTCCCGGGCGGGCGCCGCCCGCTCCCGCCCGGAATGGCAGGGTCTACTGACCGGAATCGCCTCCGCCGCCTCCGCCGACATTGGGGATGGCCCGGGCGGGGTCGCTGGAGTTCGAGGTCGCGGCGGTGTTGTTGGACAGGTTGTCGGCGCCGGTGCCGCTGCGAGCGAGCGTGCCGGTCGAGGCCGGACCCGAATTGGCGATGTCGGGCGAGCCGCCCTGCACGATGCCGGTCGGCGGCACTGCGGGGGTCGTCAGCACCGGCGGGCCGGGCTCGCGCGGCGCGGGCGCGCCGGTCTGGGCCAGGACCGGGGTCGCGGCGAGAAGCGTGGTCGCGAGAACGAGACCGATCTTCATCCAATTCCCTCCATGGTTCTCCGGCGGCCGGGGCGACCGGTCCGCCTCCGGTGGCAGAACGCCACGACCTTGCGGCGGTTCAAGCGTGGCCGCCATCCGCCCTTGCGGAGGCGAGGCCGATACACCATCATGGTGTTTCAGGAGGGGGCGTGTGCCGGAGAAGTTGACGCCTCACCACGATCTTGGCGCTTTCAAGCGGGCTGCTGACCGCATCGGAGTGACCTCGAAGGCTTTGGCTGACGCCTACGCTTTAGGTTTTTCGCGCTCCGACATCACTGCCGTTCTTTCAACGATAGATCCGCATTATTTTTACAAATCCATGACGTCGCATAGAAGTAATCAGGAGTGGCAAGATGTATATCGCGTTCCCTATGCTCAAACTGTGCTGTATGTGAAATTCCGAGACGATATCCTTCTTGAATTCATGCTGCTGTCGTTCAAGGAGAAGTTAAATGTCTGGATCTTGCCCGCTTTGCCCAGAGGATGGGTCAAGGATGGAAAGAGGGCTAAGGCTCATAGCTCTGTCTTGCAAGACGGAAACAAAAATTGTCGGAATGCCCGGCTGGTATTGCTCTCGCTGTGATGAGGGAATCCATACTCCCGAAGACATGAAGGTTTCGGATAAAGCGCTGGCGGAAATGAAAACTCGCGTCGACAATCTGCTTGAGCCGAGCGAGATTCGACGAATTCGTCTTCAGCTTGGATTGACGCAGCGGGATGCCGGCCACCGTATCGGTGGTGGCGTGAACGCATTCCAAAAATATGAAAGCGGAGAAGTTTTGCCGAGCAAAGGTTTGAGCAATCTCCTCAGAATATTGGAGCGCCATCCTGACGAACTGGAAAAAATCAACGAGCCGGATATTTATGAGTATCGTGACAATATAGACGCTATTTCTTTTGTGAATGCGGATTTTCCGGCGAGCATGACTGTGAAATTCACGCATGGGCGACAAGATTGGGGGCAAGAAATCCATCTCATTGGAAGTTCCGTCTGGTTTAGCGGCTCGCGCGTAGATCCGTCAGTAATTGTTGCATAGGGAGGCCGAAATGATCGAAGACAATCTGGTTCTGCAAATTCAAGGACGACTTTCTGCCCAGGAATTCGTCTTGAAATCATTGATTAATGCGGTGGGTCAGCTCGCCCCCAACTCCGGTATTCAGTCCGCATTGATGAAAATAGTCAGTAATTCTGTAAGGAATGCAAATGTAGATGCCGAATCGCAGGATTTGAGTGCAGAAATGCGTGAATACGTCGAAAAATACGCCTTGCAAATCATAGAGGCTGGTTTCAACGCGCGGCCTGCAAAGAGTTGAGATGGCTCATGTCATCGACAAGCGAGTGCCGGGGCGCTTCAATGACTGAGTGATTCGTCGGAAAAATTCTCCACTACTCCGCCGGCTGCGCCGTCGCCTCCGGTTCCGCCCCGCGGCGGCCCAGGCGCAGCCGCTCGGCGGCGACGTAGAAGACCGGCGTCACGAACAGGGTGAGGACCGTCGCCACCAGCAGCCCGCCGATCACCACGGTGCCGATCGAGATCCGGGCGTTGGCACTGGCGCCGCTGGCGAGCGCGAGCGGCACGCAGCCGAGGATGAAGGCGAAGGAGGTCATCAGGATCGGCCGCATCCGCAGCCGCACCGCCTCCTGCGCCGCGTGCAGCGCGTCCGCCCCGCCCTCGCGCAGCTCCTTGGCGAAGGAGACGAGCAGGATCGAGTTCTTGGCCGCCAGCCCGACCAGCAGCAGCAGGCCGATCTGCCCGAACACGTCGAGGGGCAGGTCGCGCAGGGCCAGCGCCCCGACCGCGCCGAACACCGCGAGCGGCGTCGCCAGGATCACCACGAAGGGCAGGCGCAGGCTCTCGTACTGGCCGGCCAGCAGCAGCACGATCATCACCACGCCGAGGCCGAAGATCAGCGGCGCGTAGCCGGCGGCGATCTTTTCCTGGTAGGCGACCTCGGTCCACTCGACGGCGTAGTCCCGCGGCAGCACCCGATCGGCCAGGGCCTCGATCGCCGCGATGGCCGAGCCGGAACTCGACGTCTCGGCGGTGTCGACCGCGATCTCGACCGCCGGATAGGTGTTGTAGGACAGCACCGCCGTCGGCCCGCTGACGAAGCGCGGGGTGATGAGCGAGCCGATCTGCACCGGCTCGCCGCGGTTGTTCGGCACCGTCAGGCGCGACAGGTCGGCGAGCGTCCGGCGCCCGTCCGACTCGCTCTGGACGTAGACCTGGTAGACGAAGCCGAACCGGTTGAAGAGGTTGACGAAGGACGAGCCGACATAGGTGCCGAGCGCGTCGAACAGGCTCTGGAGGCCGACGCCGAGCTGCTCGGCTTTGGCGCGGTCGATGTCGAGCCGCAGTTGCGGCACGCCGTAGCTCGTGGTGGCGGTGGCGCCGCCGATCTCCGGCAGTGTCTTCATCTCGGCGATGAAGTCGTCGGCGGCCCGCGCGAGCTTCAGCCCGCCGTCGCCGCTGCGGTCCTGAAGTTCGAGCGTCAGGCCGCCGCGGGAGCCGAGCCCCGGCAGCGGCGAGGGATCGACGATCCGCAGCACGCCGTCCGGGTGGTTCCTGAACTTCGCCTTCAGCTTCGCGATCACGTCCGTGACCGTGTCCTCGCGCTCGTCCCACGGCTTCAAGGTCGGGATCTGGAAGCCGTAGAACGGCGCGGTGACGTCGGCGAGGATGCCGCGGCCCGCGACCCCGATCGTGTTGGCGGCGGCCGGCTCGGCCATCGCCGCCTCGCCGACCTCCCGCACCATCGCGGCGGTGCGGGAGACCGCGGCGCCCTTCGGCATCGCGATGTCGGCGAAGAAGTAGCCCTGGTCCTCCTGCGGCACGAAGGCGGAGGGACGCGCGCTCACCAGCCACACCGTCGCGCCGGCGAAGGCGAGGAAGACGAACCCGGTGACGACGAGGTGGCGCGACAGCGTGTCCGTCGAGGCCGTGACCGCGTCGGCGCTGCGGTCGAGGACGCGGTTGAACCAGCGCAAGGGCGCGCGCCAGCGGCTGCGATCCTCGCCGTGATGCGGCCGCAGCAGCAGGGCGCAGAGCGCCGGCGTCAGGGTCAGCGAGACCACCGCCGAGATCAGCACCGAGATCGCGATGGTGAGGGCGAACTGGTTGTAGAGCTGGCCGGTCAGCCCCGGGATGAAGGCGACCGGCACGAACAGGGCGGCGAGCACCAGCGTGGTGGCGATGACCGGGGCGGCGACCTCGTTGACCGCCTCGCGGGCGGCCTCGCGCGGCTCCTGCCCCTCCGCCATCAGGCGCTCGGTGTTCTCGACCACGATGATCGCGTCGTCGACCACGAGGCCGACCGCCAGCACCAGCCCGAGCAGGCTCAGCGTGTTGAACGAGAAGCCGAGCGCCGCCATCGGCCCGAAGGTGCCGATCAGCGCCACCGGCACCGCGATCGCCGGAATCAGCGTCGCGCGCCAGTTCTGCAGGAAGACGTAGGTCACGACGATCACGATCAGGATCGCCTCGAACAGGGTCTTGTAGACCTCGTGGATCGAGGCGTTGACGAACTCGGTGCGGTCCAGCGCGATCTTGTACTTCAGCCCTGGGGGAAACCGCTTTTCCAGGTCGGCCATCGTGGCGCGGACGCCCTTCATCACCTCGACGGCGTTGGCCTCGGGGTTCTGGAAGATGCCGAGCGAGGCGGCGGGCCGGTTGTCGAAGGTCGAGCGGCTGCCGTACTGCTCGGAGCCGAGCTCGACCCGGCCGACGTCGCGCACCCGCACCACCGAGCCGTCGGGATTGGCCCGGATCACGATGTCGGCGAATTCCTTCGCCTCGGTGAGCCGGCCCTTGGTGACGATCTGCAACTCGAAGGCCGGGGCCTGCCGCACCGGCTCGCGGCCGAGCGAGCCCACCGTGATCTGGGCGTTCTGCTGGTTGATCGCCTCGACGATTGCGGTCGGGCCGAGGCCGAGCGATTCCATCCGGGCCGGATCGAGCCAGATCCGCATGGCGTAGCGCTGGTTCGAGAAGTTGATGATCCGGCCCATGCCCTGCACCCGGCGCAGGGGCTTGATGACCTGGGTCTCGGCCCAGTTCGACAGGAACAGCTCGTCGTAGGTGTTGTCGTCGCTGTGGAGCACGACGTTGCCGAGGCGCTGGCGCGAGCTCTTGACGATCTCGAGCCCCTGGTCGCGCACCGCCTGCGGCAGCCGTGCCTCGGCGCGCTGGGCGCGCGTCAGCACCTCGGCGGCGGCGGCGTTGAGGTCGGAGCCGACCTCGAAGGTGGCGTCGAGGTTGACGCTGCCGTCGGAATTGCTGGTCGAGCTGATGTAGATGAGGCTCTGGGCGCCGTTGATCTCCTGCTCCAGCGGGATCGCGATCGCCTCGTAGGCCTGCTCGGCGCTGGCGCCGGGATAGGTCGCCTGGACGTTGATGATCGGCGGCGCGATCTCGGGGAACTGGGCGATCGGCAGGGTGAAGCCGGCGACGGCGCCGATCAGCGTGATGAGGACCGAGATCACGCCCGCGAGCACGGGCCGGTCGACGAAGAAGGCGAACATCCCGGGGTCTCGGCTGCGGGCCCGCGCGAGGTCGGCCCGAGGCCCGGGCGGCGCGGCACCGGGAGCAACGATGGCCGGGGTGGCCGGTTCCCGTCCGGGAACCTCGCCGCGCCGGCCCGGGTTGCAGAGGGGATCCCCCCGTCAAGGAGAGCCCCCCGTGCGCCCATGGGTTCGTCGCGCCCTCGTCGCCGCCGCCGTGGTCGCGGCCGGTGCCGGGGCGTGGGTCGCGGCCGGGCGACCGGTGCCGGCGGGGCTGGCCGAGCGCCTGCCGGGACCGTTCGCCCGCCTCGTGGCGCCGAAACCCGAGGCGCCGAAGGATGCCGGCAAGCCCGACTTCGACGTGCGCGTCGCCACGGCGGCCACCGAGACGGTGCCGGTGGCGTTCCAGTATACCGGCGTGATCGTGTCGCCGAAGGACGCCGCGCTCCAGCCGCGGGTGACCGGCATCGTCACCGAGCGGCCGTTCGAGCCCGGCGGCACGGTGAGGAAGGGGCAGATCCTGTTCCGCATCGACCCGCGGCCGTTCGAGGTCGCCCTCCAGACCGCCGAGGCGCAGCGCCAGCAGGCGCTCGCCCAACTCGCCTTCGCGGGGGCCGAGGTCGAGCGCACCCAGCCGCTCGCCGACAAAGGCTACGCCTCCGAGCAGCGCTTCCAGCAGCTCGAGAGCAACAAGGCGGTGGCGGCGAGCCGGGTCAAGGAGGCCGAGGCCAGCATCGCCCGCCAGAAGCTCAACCTCGAATTCGCGGTCATCCGCGCCCCGTTCGACGGCCGCGCCAGCATCTCCGACGTCAACATCGGCGACCTCGTCAACGAGAACACCAGCCAGCTCGTCAGCGTGGTCCAGGTCGATCCGATCGAGGTCCAGGTCGCCTTGTCGTTGGAGGATTCAGAGGCGGTGCGCGGGGCGCTCGCCGGCGGCAAGGCGTCGATCGCGGTCCTGTCCGCCGGCGGCCAGGAGGAGCGGCAGGCCGAGATCTACCGCCTCGACAACCGCTTCGATCCCCGCACCGCCCGGCGGCTGGTGCGGGCCTGGCTGTCGAACGGCGACGAGCGCTACCTGCCGGGCCAGTTCGTGCGCACCCGGGTCCAGGTCGGCACCGAGGAGCGGCTGCTGGTGCCGACCGTCGCGCTCTCGGCGCAGCTCGACCAGCGCATCGTGTGGTCGGTGGCCGACGACGGCACCGTCACGATGGTGCCGGTCGAGACCGGGGAAGCCTATGGCGACCGGACCGCGATCGTGAACGGCCTCAAGCCCGGCACCCGCATCGCGGTGGACCACCTGCAATTGCTGCGGCAGAACCAGAAGGTCGGCCTCCGCCGCGACGATCCGGCCGCCGAGCCGCGGGCGGCGGCCGACCGGCGGGCGGCGAACGAGGCAGCGCCGACCACCCGCTGATCCGCCCGATACAGGACCGTCTGCATGGACATCGCCGTCTCCGTCGTCTCGCTCCTGCTGGTGCTGTTCCTCATCGCCCGCGGCACGCCCGGGCGCACCCTGCTGGTGGTGCTGGCGGCGACCCTTGCGGTCGTGGTGCTGATCGTCGGCATCGAGCGGGCCGGGATGTGGCCCTCGGAGCTCCACACCCGCTGAGGCGCGGGACCTACCGCATCGCCGTCGCCTGCCGCTCCAGTTCGGCCAGGAAGGCCAGCACTGCCGGGGCTGGACTGCGGCCGGCGCGGGTCACCACCCCATCGGCAGGTCCCTGCTCTGTCAGGTGTTGCTTGACAGATGTAAGCTTGTGCCTTACATCTGAGATATGATCCGATCGTTCAAGGACAAGGGCCTGCGCCGGTTCGCCGAGAAGGGCGAGACCCGGAAGCTCAGCGTCCCGAACACGGATCGCATCGCCCGGCTCCTCGTCCAGCTCAATGCGGCCACGAAGCCGGAGGACATGAATCTTCCCGGCTACCGCTTCGACGAGTTGGGCGGCGACAGGAAGGGCACCGATGCGGTCAATGCCAGCGCGAATGACCGCCTGACATTCGCATGGGATGCGCCGGACGCGATCGACGTCGATCTGGAAGATTACCACTGAGAGGAGTGGGGATGATGAACGGAAACCCTCTGCTCGCCGGCCTGCCGCCCGTGCATCCCGGCGCGATCCTGCGGGAGGACATCCTGCCGGGCGTCGACCTGCCCAAGACCGAAGTCGCCCGCCGCCTCGGCGTCTCGCGTCAGACGCTCTACGACCTGCTGGATCAGAAGCAGCCCGTGACGCCCCAGATGGCGCTCCGGCTCGGCAGGCTGTTCGGCAACTCGGCCGAGTTCTGGGCCAACCTCCAGCGGGATTTCGACCTGCGGACGCTCGAGGTCAGCATGGCGGCCGAGCTGGCGGCGATCGAGCCCGTCGCGGCCTGAAAGGCCGATCCGTTGGGCCCGTTCCCGACAGGAAGCTGAGCGGCTTGGCACGGGCAACTCTGCTCAGCGCATCGCCTTCGCCTGCCGCTCCAGCTCGGCCAGGAAGGCGAGCACCGCCGGGGCCGGACTGCGGCCGGCGCGGGTCACCACCCCCATCGGCCGGCGCATCACCGGCCGTTCGAGGCGGCGCCAGACGAGGCCGAACGACCCGAGCAGCGGCAGCGTCAGCCGCGGCAGGGCGGTGAGGCCGAGGCCGGCCGCGACCATCGGGCCGACCGTGCCGAGGAACGCGCAGCCGTAGAGCGGCGGCACCGCGAGCCCGGCCTGGAGGAAGGCCGCGTCGGTCATCTGCCGGACGCTGCTCGCCGGCGCCATCGCGACGAAGGGCCGGCCCTCGAACACCGACCAGGGCAGTGGCCCCTCCCCGGCTGGCGCGTCCTCCGGGCGGCAGACGAGGCCGAACTCGTCGGCGAGCAGCGGCCGGTAGACCAGGGTGGCCTGCGCGGGCGGGCGGATCGTCAGGCCGAGATCGGCCCCACCCGCCGCCACCGCGTCGAGCACCGGACCCGACAGGCCGTCGAGCACCGCGACCTCGACCTCCGGGTGGCGCTCGCGGAAGCGCGCGATGGCGGGGGCGAGCAGCACCGCGGCGATCGACGGCAGGGCCGCGACGGCGACCCGGCCGCTGCGCCCCTCGACGAAGCGGGCGAGGTCGTCGGCGGCGCTGTCGAACTCGGCCACCAGCGTCTCGGCGATCCGGCGCAGCTCCAGACCGGTCGGCGTCGGCACGACGCTGCGGGTGGTGCGGTCGAACAGCCGCCGGCCGAGGGCGGCCTCCATCTGCTGGATCGTGCGGCTGAGCGCCGGCTGCGACACGCCGTGCCGCCGCGCCGCCTCGCCGAAGCTGCCGCTGCGGGCGAGATGCAGGAACGCCGTGAGCTGCTGAGGCGTGAAATTCATGCGCATCGGTTATCAATATATAGGTTGAACGCGCCCCGGTCATTGATGGACGCTCCGCCCCGTGCAGCCCGCACATGACAATCGCGGGCGCCGGGAGGAAACCGTGCTTGCTGCCCTGGGATTCGCGACGATCGCGATCTTCCTGTACGCCATCATGACCCGGCGGCTGTCGGTGCTGGTGGCGCTGATCCTGATCCCGGCGGTGGCCGGTCTGCTCGCCGGGGCCGGCCCCGGCCTCGGCAAGATGATGCTCGACGGCATCGCCCGGGTCGCGCCGGTCGGCGTGATGATCGTCTTCGCGGTGCTGTATTTCGGCCTGATGCTCGATGTCGGGCTGTTCGAGCCGATGATCCGGCGCCTCGTGCGGCTGGTGAAGGGCGATCCCGTCCGGGTGACGCTCGCCACCGCCACGCTGACCCTGGCGGTCTCCCTCGATGGCGACGGCGCCACCACCTTCCTCATCACGGTCTCGGCGATGCTGCCGCTCTACCAGCGCCTCGGCATGGACCGGCTGGTCCTGTCGGGCATCGTCGCGCTCGCGGCGGGGGTGATGAACATCATCCCGTGGGGCGGGCCGACCGTGCGGGCGATGGCGTCCCTCAAGGTCGATTCCGCCGCCCTGTTCAACCCGGTCGTGCCCGCGATGGCGGTCGGCATCGCCTGGGTGCTGTTCGTCGCCTACCTGTTCGGCCGGCGCGAGCGCGCCCGCCTCGGCCTGACCGCTCCCGAGGCCGCGGCCTTGCGGCCCGCGTCGCTCTCCGCCGCGGTCCCGGCCGAGTTGCCGGGCGGGCTTCCGGCGGCGGAGCCGGACGAGGGCAAGGTCGCGCTGACGAAGCCCTGGCTGTTCTGGTTCAACGCGGCCCTGACCGCGGTGCTGATCGTCGCCCTGCTGATGGCGCTGCTGCCGCTGCCGGTGCTGTTCATCCTCGCCTTCGCGGTCGCGCTGCCGGTCAACTATCCGCGCTGGGACCAGCAGCAGACGCACCTCGTCTCCCACGCCGACAGCGTCGTCACGGTCTCGACCATGATCTTCGCCGCCGGCATCTTCACCGGCGTGCTGACCGGCACGAAGATGATCGACGCGATGGCGGGAGCCGCCGTCTCGGTGGTGCCGGCGAGCCTCGCCGGCTACCTGCCGGCCATCGTCGCGGTCACCAGCATGCCGCTCAGCCTCGTGTTCACGCCCGACGCCTATTATTTCGGCGTGCTGCCGGTGCTCGGCCAGACCGCGGCCAATCTCGGCGTCGATCCGGTGCTGGTCGGCCGCGGCGCGATCCTGGGCCAGATGACGACCGGCTTCCCCCTCAGCCCGCTCACCGCCTCGACCTTCATCCTGATCGGCCTGTGCGGGGTGAATCTCGGCGACCACCAGCGCTTCATCTTCCCGTGGGCGTTCGGCACCACGCTGGTGATGACCGCGGTCGCCTTCGCGACCGGCGTCCTGGGCTGAGGGTCGTTCCGCTGCGATGCTGCAAGATCGAGCCCGTGACGCTCTCCTTTCCCGGATCTCCTTCCGCTGACGCTGCAGTCGTCCGGGAAAAGGGTCTGGATTCATTGTTTGACTCGATCGGATAAGCCGTAGGGCCGGCCCCTGATCCGGCAGAGGAGTGCCCAGGGTGAGAACCATCAGGATCGGCGCCGGCGCCGGCTTCTCGGGCGACCGGATCGAGCCGGCGGTCGAACTGGCCGAGCGGGGGGACGTGCAGTACCTCGTGTTCGAGTGCCTCGCCGAGCGCACCATCGCGCTCGCACAGCAGGCGCGGATGCGCGACCCGGGCGCGGGCTACGACCCGCTGCTCGCCGCCCGCATGCGCGCCGTGCTGCGGCCCTGCCGCGACCGCGGCATCCGCATCGTCACCAACATGGGGGCGGCGAACCCCGTCGCCGCCGCGGCGGCGGTCGCGGCGGTGGCGCGGGAACTCGGCCTCGACGGCCTGCGAATCGCCGCGGTCACCGGCGACGACGTGCTTGACGCGGTGCTGGACGGGGATCACCGTCTCGACGAGACCGGCGAGCCGGTGAGCGCCCTCGGCGACCGGCTGGTCTCGGCCAACGCCTATCTCGGCGCCGGCCCGATCGTCGCGGCGCTGGCGCAGGGGGCCGACGTGGTCGTCACCGGCCGCGCCGCCGACCCGGCGATGTTCCTCGCGCCGCTGGTGCACGAATTCGGCTGGTCGATGAGCGACTGGACGCGGCTCGGCCGCGGCACGGTGGTCGGCCACCTGCTCGAATGCGCCGGCCAGGTCACCGGGGGCTACTTCGCCGATCCCGGCGTCAAGGACGTGCCCGACCTTGCCCGGCTCGGCTTCCCCCTCGCCGAGGTCGCCGAGGACGGGACCGCGACCGTCACCAAGGTCCCGGGTTCCGGCGGGCGGGTGACGACGGCGACCTGCAAGGAGCAACTCCTCTACGAGGTCCACGACCCCGCCCGCTATCTCCAGCCCGACGTGGTCGCCGACTTCTCCGGCGTGCGGGTGAGCGAGGCCGGGTTCGACCGGGTGCGGGTCGAGGGCGGCGACGGCGCCCCGCGCACCGGCCTCCTGAAGGTCTCGGTCGGCTACCGCGACAGTTGGGTCGGCGAGGGACAGATCTCGTATGCCGGCGCCGGCGCGGTGGCGCGCGGGCGGCTGGCGCTCGACATCGTGGCCGAGCGCCTGCGCATGACCGGGGTCGCGACCCGGGAGACCCGCTTCGAGCTGATCGGCGTCGACGCGATCCTCGGACCCGCCCTCTCGGCCGATGCTCCCGAGCCGCGGGAGGTGCGAGTCAGGGTCGTCGGCCGCACCGACGACCGGGCAGAGGCCGAGCGGATCGGCCAGGAGGTCGAGTCGCTGTACCTCAACGGCCCGGCCGGCGGCGGCGGCGCGACGAAATCGGCCCGTGAGATCGTCGGCATCCGCTCGCTGCTGCTGCCCGAGGCCGCGGTGACGCCCGCCCTGCACCTCGTGGAGAGCTGAAGCATGCCGACGATCCTGCGCCGCCTCGCCCATGCCCGCACCGGCGACAAGGGCGACGTCTCGAACATCTCGGTGATCGCCTACGACCCGCGGGACTATCCCCGCCTGGAGCGCCACGTCACGGCGGAACGGGTCGGGGCGCATTTCTCCGGCCTCGTTCGCGGCGAGGTGGAGCGCTACGCGCTGCCGGGGCTCGGCGCCCTGAACTTCGTGCTTCACGGGGCGCTCGGCGGCGGCGTGACCCGCTCGCTGGCCCTCGACGCCCACGGCAAGTGCCTCGCCTCGGCGGTGCTGGACATCGAGATCCCCGACGAGGCGTGACGTTCGGCGAGGGGATACCGGCGGTGACCTACTGGGTTCGCTTCGGCGCGGCCTGCAGGAAGTCCTGGAGCTGCTGCCGGTAGAAGCGCGCGAAGCCGGTGGTGCCGTGGCCGCTGGTCTCGGCGCTGGCCGGGATCAGGTACAGGCGCCCGCTCCTGAGGCGCTTCATCTCGCGCTCCATGATCCCGGTCTCGGGCGGGTTGCGCTCGTCGTCCGCCGAGTTGATCGCCAGTACCGGCGCCTCGATCGCCTCGAGCCCCGGCGACGGGTTGTAGCCGCGCGACGACTCCCACTGGTAGATGTAGTCGTTGGCGTCGGCGTTGAACGGCGCCGCGAGGCGAGCATCCACGAGCCTGTCGGCGAGTTCGCCGGTCGGCCCCTGCTTCTGCAGCGCCAGCGTGCCGCCGCTGGTGGCCAGGGCGAAGAACACGTTGGCGACCCGCAGCGAGGGCGGCTGGGTGGTATACTCGCCGCCGGCATAGGCCGGGTCGCGCCGGATCGTCTCGATCAGGAGCCGGCGCGTCATCCAGTTGCGGCTCCCCATCTCGCTCGGCTGCGACGCCATCGGCACGAGGGCGTCCATGAAGGCGGGATGCTTCACGCCGAGGATCCAGGCGTGCATCCCGCCCATCGAGTTGCCGATGACGAGCCGGACGCGCTTGAGGCCGAGATGCTCGGTGAGCAGCCGGTACTGCGCCTCGGCCATATCGTCGTAGTTGTAGCGCGGGAACTTCGTCTTCAGACCGTCAGACGGCTTCGACGATCGGCCGTGGCCGATCGCGTCCGGGATGACGATGTAGTGTTTGGCCGCGTCGAGCGGCTGGCCGGGACCGAACAGCTCGCCGGCGAAGCCGGGCGTGAGCATGCTGGCGGCCGAACCGGTGGTGCCGTGCAGGACGACCACCGGCTCGCCCATCGGATCGCCGACCGTGGTGTAGTGCAGGCGCAATTCCGGCAGGACTTCGCCGGTGTGGAACCGGAAGTCCCTGACCGTCCAGTCCCCCTCCCGGGGGGCCGGGTAGTCGGCGGCGCCCGCCGCGAGGGCAATCAGCGACAGGGCCGCCCCCATGGCGGCTGTCCGCAACAGCCTCACGACTCGCATCTGCATTCCTTCCCGGCATCGGCATTTTTTGTTTGTGGCCAAGCCAGTATCGCGCCCCGGGGCGCGGCGGGCAACAGGCGGCGCGGCGCTCACCGGGGCCATCGCTTCAGCGATTGTCCTGCGGTCGCCCGAAGGGCGACGCTCGATGGCGGGCGCGAGGAGCGCCCCGCGGAGCGGGTTCGGGCGGACGCATGTCCGCCCGAACGCAGAGCGGAGCGAAAGCCAAAGTCACGGATGTGACTGCCGGCGCCTGAGGCCAAGCAAGAAAACAGGGCAATCGCTTTGAAGCGATTGTCCTGCGGCGCTCGTCGGGTCCGGGCCGGCTCCTACGCCACCCGCCGCGGCACCAGCCGCTCGCTCGCCAGGGCCTCGCGGGCCCCCGACGGGCCGGCCTCGCCGTACTCGGCGTCCTCGTTCACCGCCCAGACGTCATAGCGGCGCTCGCCCGCCAGGATGTTGCGCGCGGTGAGCATCGCGGTCATCATCGCGTGGTCCTGGTTGTTGTACTTGTGCATGCCGTTGCGGCCGACGAGGTGGAGCGTCGGGTAGCTGCCCTCCAGGTCCCGACGGATCGCCGCGACGTGGTCGCGATACGCCTCGTCGTAGACCGGATAGGCCTTGGGCTGGCGCACCACGCAGGCATCGACCACGTCGTCCGGGTCGATCAGGCCGATCTGCCCGATCTCGCGCTTGGCGAGCGCGACCAGCGCCGCGTCGTCGGCGTTCCACAGGCCGTCGCCCTCGAAGCAGAAATATTCGAGGCCGAGGCAGGCGTGGCCGGACAGCGGCACCATCTCGGGCGACCACGAGCGGAAGTTCTGCACCCGGCCGACCTGCACCGAGGGGTCGTGGATGTAGACCCAGTTATCGGGGAAGTCCCGGTCGGTGCGGGCGATCAGCGCCACGGTGAGGAAGTCGCGATAGGCGAGTTCCCGGGCGTGGAAGGTGCTCAGCGGCGCCGGGCGGAGCGCCGCGACGAGGTCGCGGATCGGCGCCGAGGACACGACGTGGCGGGCGGTGACCGTCTCGCGGGTACCGTCGCCCGTCACCGCGCTCGCCGTCCACAGGCGCGAGGCCGGGTCGTAGCGCAGGGACTCGACGCCGCGGTCGAGCAGCACCCGGCCGCCGCGCGCCCGGATCGCCGCCGCGGCGGCGTCCCACATCATGCCGGGGCCGCGGCGGGGATAGCGGAACGACTCGATCAGCGTCTTGATGACCGGGCCGCCCGCCCTGCCGCGGCGCAGGCCGAGGGAGCGGGCGAGGGCGTCGCGGATCGCCGCCCCGAGGTCGAGCCCCTTGATCCGCTGGGCCGCCCAATCGGCCGAGATCGCGTCGCAGGACATGCCCCACACCTTCTCGGTGTAGGTGCGGAAGAAGATCGAGAACAGGCGCTGGCCGAACTGGTTGCGCACCCAATCGTGAAAGCTCTTCGGCTCGCGGATCGGCCGCGCCCGGGCGTAGAGATAGGAGGCGACGCAGGCCGCGCTCTCGATCGGGCCGAGGTTGCGCAGGGCCTCGAACGCCTTGAGCGGATAGGCGTAGTAACGCCCCTTGTAGTAGATCCGCGACAGCCGCGGCCGGTCGACGAAGTCGTCGGGCAGGATCTCGTTCCACAAGTCCACCACCTCCCGCGACTTCGAGAAGAAGCGGTGGCCGCCGATGTCGAACAGGAAGCCGTTGTGGGAGACGGTGCGGCTGATGCCGCCGACCCGCTCGGGGTCGCGCTCCAGCACCAGCACGTCGCGGCCGGCCTTCGACAGCATGTAGCCGGCGGTCAGTCCCGCCGGGCCGGCGCCGATGATCAGCGTCTCGGTGTGAAGGCTCATCGGGCGTCGGTTCCGGACCGGCCTCCTCCGGCCGGCGACCCGGTCGACGCTAAGGCGCGGGAGTAAAGAAGACTTCAACCCCCGGGTGCGGGTGCGACCGGGCCGGACTAACCGCAGGTTAAGCCGGCCGTGCGAGGCCGGGAGGCCTCCCGCCCGAAGCCCGCCCGATGCTCGCCGCCGACCTCGCCGCCCCGCCTCGCCGCCCCGCCCCCGCCCTGCTGGAGCGGCCGGCGGTGCTGTGGCTCCTCGTCGGCCTCGGGCTCGCCGGCACCTACCTGCTGCGCGACGCGAGCGCGGTCTGGCGCGACCTCGACCTGCCCGACACCGACGACGCCATGCGGCTCGTCGAGGTCCGCGACCTCCTCGCCGGGCAGCCGTGGTTCGACCTCGTCCAGCACCGCCACCTGCCCCCGGGCGCGCCGCCGATGCACTGGTCGCGCTTCGTCGACCTGCCGATCGCCGCGCTGATCCGCCTGCTCGGGCCGGTGGCGGGCGCCCAGGCCGAGGCGGCGGCGGTGATGCTGTGGCCGCTGCTGCTGTTCGGCCTTTATGCCGGGCTGCTCTACCGGGGCGTGCGCGACCTGTTCGGCACTACCGCGGCGACGCTCGCCCTGTTCGCCGCGACCCAGACCGTCCTCGTCGCCGCGCTGTTCGGCTACGGCCGCATCGACCACCACAACGTGCAGATCTGCACCATGCTGGCGATGGTGCTGTGCCTGATGCGGCCGGCCTGCGGCCTGCGCGAGGGCGCCCTGGCGGGCGGTCTCGCCGCCTTCTCGCTCGCGGTCGGGTTGGAGACGCTGCCGACCATCGCCTGCGCCGGCCTCGGCCTCGCCGGGGCATGGATCCTCGCCGGCCGCGCCGCCCTGCCGGCCTTCCTCGGCTTCGGCCTCGCCCTCGGGCTCGGCGGCCTCGCGCTGTTTTCCGCCCAGACCGCGCCGGCCCTGTGGCGCGTCACCGCCTGCGACGCCCTCTCGCCGCCCTGGCTCTGGCTCGGCGGCTGCGCGGCCCTCACGGCGCTCGCCGCCGCCGGGCTCGACCGCCGCCTGCCCGGCCCCGGCCCGCGCCTCGCGCTGGCGGCCGCGGCCGGCGCGGCCACCCTCGCGGGCTTCGCCGCGCTGTTTCCCGACTGCCTGCACGGGCCGTTCCCGGGCATGCCCGGGATCGTGCGGCGGGAATGGCTCGACGAGAACCGCGAGATGATGCCGCTCCCCGCCGCCCTCGCCTTCGACGGGCCGCAGGCGCTCGCCGTCGCGATGCCGGTCTACCTCGCGGCGCTCGCCGCGCTGGCGGCGGCGTGGCGGGAGCGCGATCCCCGGCGGCGCTGGGCCTGGGGCCTGCTCGGGGCGGTCCTGACGGTCGGCGCCGTCATCGGCACGACCCAGATCCGCGGCTTCTACGTCGCCGCCGGCTTCGTGCCGGTGGTCGCCGGCCCGGTCCTCGCCCGGGCGGTCGCGCTGCTCGGGCCCGCCGGCGCCGGCCGTCCGGTGCTCCGCCGGGCCGGGGCGCTGCTCCTCGGGCTCGCCCTCGTCGGCAAGGTCTGGTTCGCCCTCGCGACCCTGCCGGCGCTCGCCGGCCTGCGCGAGCGGGCCGCGGACCCGGTCGAGGGCTGCCTCGCGGCCGCCCCGATCCGCGCCCTCGGCGCGCTGCCGCCGGGGCTGGTGCTGGGCGAGATCTATCTCGGCCCGCACATCCTGGCGCTGACGCGCCACAGCGTCGTGGCGGCGCCCTATCACCGCGCCACCGAGGGTCTGCTCGCGAGCCTGGAGGCGCTGAAGGACGAGGCGTCCCTGCGCCGGGTGGCCGAGGCGATGGGGGTGAACTACATCGCGCTCTGCGCGCCGTCCGGCCCCTTTCTCGACGGGTCGTCCCTCGCGGCCCACCTGATGCGGGACGGGGCGTCGCGACCCTGGCTGGAGCGGATCCCGATGCAGAACGATGCCCTCGCGGTCTGGCGCGTGCAGCAGTCGGCGCCGGCGGCCGCGCGGCGGCGCGGCGCCTCCTCGCCCGGGGCCTGAGCGTCGCGGTGCTGGAGGCCCGCGGCCGCGTCGGCGGGCGCACCGTAACCACGATGCTGCGCGGCCACCCGGTCGATCTCGGCGCGCACTGGCTCCATGCCGGGCCGATCAATCCGCTGGTCGCCCTCGGGCTCGCCCGCGGCGAGCCCCTGCGGCGGGCGGCGCAGGAGAGCCACCTGCGGATCGGGCGCCGCCCGGCCCGGCCGGCGGAGAGCGCCGCCTTCGCCCGCGCCTGGGCGGTGGCCGACCGGGCGATCGGCGACGGCGCCCGCCTCGGCGGGCCGGACCGGCCGGCGGCGAGCGCCCTGCCGCCCGGCCTCGGGCCGTGGGGGCCGCGGGTCGCCCTCGTCCACGGCCTCGTCTCCGGCCGGCCGCTCGGCGAAGTCAGCCTGCACGACTTCCCGAGCATGGAGTACGGCGACAACTTCTTCATCCAGGGTGGCTACGGCGCCTATCTCGCCCGCCTCGCCCGCTTCCTGCCGGTGGCCCTGCGGGCGCCGGTGCGCGCCATCGACTGGTCGGGCGAGGGCGTCGCGCTCGATGCCGGCGAGCACGGGGTGCTGCGGGCCCGGGCGGTGGTCGTCACCGCCCCGATGATGCTGCTGCGCGACCAGGACGCGGTGCGGTTCCGGCCGCACCTGCCCGATCCGGTCCGGGCGGCGATCGACGGATTCAGCGCCGGGATCTACGAGCACGTCGTGCTGCACTGGCCCTCGGCGCCGTTCCGCGGCCGCGACCGGCTGGCGACGCTCCTCGGCCACCGGCTCCAGCCGCCGGGCCTGCTCACCCGGGTCGACGGGGCGCCGTTCCACTTCTTCGAGCTCGACGCGCCGCTGGCGCACCGCCTCGACGCCGCCCGCGCCGGGGCGGACGGCGCCCGGCGCCTCGTGCGCGAGACGCTGGCGGCCCATGTCGGGGCCTCCGGCATCCGCGACCTCGCGGTGCCGGCGGTGTCGGAATGGCGCCACGACCCATGGTCGCGCGGCTCGTGGGCGGTGGTGCCGCCGGGCCATGCCGGCGCCCGCGACCGGCTCAAGGAGCCGGTCGGCGGGCGGATCTGGTTCGCCGGCGAGGCGCTGTCGCGGGCCCAGTGGGGCACCGCCGGCGGCGCCTGGGAGGAGGGCGAACGCGCCGCCGACGCCGTGGCGGACGCGCTGGCCTGACCTCGCCGGCCCCAGCCTCAGAGCATGCTGGGCAGGATGCGGTCCGGCGGCCGGTGGCCGTCGAGGAAGGTCTTGATGTTGATGATGACCTTCTCGCCCATGTCGGAGCGGCTCTCGTGGGTGGCCGAGCCCATGTGAGGGAGCAGCACGACCTTGCCGGCGCGGGCGAGCTTGACGAGACGGGGGCTCACCGCCGGCTCCTGTTCGAACACGTCGAGGCCCGCGCCCGCGATCTCGCCGGCCTCGATCAGCCGGGCGAGCGCGGTCTCGTCGATGATCTCGCCGCGGGCGGTGTTGACCACCACGGCGGCCGGCTTGAGCAGCTTCAGCCGCCGGGCCGAGAGCAGGTGGTAGGTCGCCGGCGTGTGCGGGCAGTTGACCGAGACGATGTCGACCCGCGCCAGCATCTGGTCGAGGGATTCCCAGTACGTCGCCTCGAGCTCCTGCTCGGTCCGGGCCGTGATTCGGCGGCGGTTGTGGTAGTGGATCGACAGCCCGAACGCCTTGGCGCGGCGGGCGAGGGCCTGCCCGATCCGCCCCATGCCGACGATGCCGAGGCGCTTGCCGGTGATCCGCCGCCCGAGCATCCAGGTCGGCGACCAGCCGTGCTCCCAGGAATCCTCCGGGATGATCCGGGCGCCCTCGGTGACCCGGCGCGCCACCGCGAGGATCAGCGCCATGGTCATGTCGGCGGTGTCCTCGGTGAGGACGCCCGGCGTGTTGGTGACGGTGATGCCGCGCTGGAGTGCCACACCGACGTCGATGTGGTCGACGCCGTTGCCGAAATTCGCGATCAGCCGCAGGTTCGGCCCGGCCTGGGCGAGGAGCGAGGCGTCGATCTCGTCGGTGACGGTCGGCACCAGGACGTCGGCCTCCTGCAGCGCCTGCGCCAGGGCGGCGGGCGGGAGCGGCTTGTCCTCGTGGTTGAGGCGGGTGTCGAAGAGCTCGCGCATGCGCGTCTCCACCACGTCCGGCAGCCGCCGGGTGACCACCACGAGCGGCTTGCGCTTCGTCGACGACATGTCCCCTCCCCTCATCCCCGGGTGCCGCGCGCCGCGGGGGCGGCCGCCGGTGCCCGGCAGCCGTAACCGGCCTGATCGGAAATGAGAATAGGCGAGCTTGCGGCCGCACGGGAAGCCCTGCCTTGGTCCCCCGGTGCGCTACCTTCCGTTAACCACCCTGGCGTGAAACAGGGGCCGTGAGCGGCGAGCCCGCGCCCGCGACGAGACGAGACCGCGATGCCGAAGTTCCGCGCCGCTGCGCTCCTGCTGGCCCTGCTGGCTCCGGCCGCCGCCCGGGCCGCGCCCGAGGTGGCGCTCGGCTCGGCGACGAAGCTGCCGGTCCCCCGCTACGTCAGCCTGAAGACCGACCGGGTCAACCTGCGCGAGGGGCCGTCGAAGGACCACCGCACCCTGTGGGTGTTCCAGCGCGCCGGGCTGCCGGTGGAGATCGTCGCCGAGTTCGAGACCTGGCGCCGGATCCGCGATTCCGAGGGCACCGAGGGCTGGGTGCTGCACTCGCTCTTGTCGGGGCGGCGCACCGCGATCGTGCTGGCCAAGGGCGACAAGGCGGCGCCGACGCCGCTCTACGCGAGCCCGGAGGGGCGCGGCGACGTGGTGGCCCAGCTCCAGGCCGGGGTGATCGGCAGCGTGAAGGCGTGCACCGGCACGTGGTGCCGCCTCGTCGTGTCGCTGCCCCAGAAGCGCGGCGACGTCGACGGCTACGTGCGCCAGGACAGCCTGTGGGGGGTCTACCCGAACGAGAAGGTGGAGTGAGGCGGGGCGGCTCGAGCCCTCCTCCCTCTGTGGGGGAGGGTCTGACTGCGTTCCGGCCACCAAAAAGGCCGCGCATCCTGGCGGATGGCGGCCTCAGGAATCCGGTGTGTAGGTCGGCTCAGTCCCGGCGGCGCAGCCGCACGATGACCTCGACCCCGGCGATCTCCATGCCGGCGGGCGGCTCGGGCAGGGCGTCGACGGTGATGCCGCAATCAGGCATGTCGAGAACCTGACCCTCCTCCTCCAGGAAGAAGTGATGGTGCTCGCTCGGGTTGGTGTCGAAATAGGCCTTCGACCCATCCAGGGCGAGCTGGCGCAGCAGGCCGGCCTGGGTGAACTGGTGCAGGGTGTTGTAGACCGTCGCCAGGGAGACCGGGACCTTGGCCCGCATCGCCTCGTCGTAGAGCATCTCGGCGGTGAGGTGCCGGTCGCCCTTGCCGAACAGCAGCCAGCCGAGGGAGAGACGCTGGCGCGTCGGCCGCAGGCCGGAGCGGCGCAGGCGGTCCCGCAGTTCGGAGAGGGGGCAGCCGCGACGCTGCCCGGCGCCGCCCGCCTCGACCAGGGTCGGAGCGCGCGCGCTGAGCACGGCATGCAGGGGCGACAGGTCGTTCATCGGCGCAACAGCCAGTTCTCGGTCCGCAACGAAATTCGTCACTTGGTTATATGGAGACTCCCGACGCCCCGCAACCCGAAGCCCGGTCCGGGACAGTAGATCAGAACCGTTACAGGATGACCGGAATCGCCTCGCGGACGATCGTTCCGGGCCCGATCGACCTCACGTCATCGGCCGGCGCGGCGGCGGTCGGGCGGGTTGGAACCGGCTCGCGCCCTATGTTAACCAAGCGCCGCCCGGTGGTCCGCGCCCGCGCGGGGCCGCCCGATGTTCTTCCGAGGATTCCACCCCCTTCATGTCCGCTGACCACCCCGCCGCCGAGGCTCCGGCCCGGCCCTCGCACTTCTCCTACGAGGATCTGCTGGCCTGCGGGCGCGGCGAGATGTTCGGCGCCGGCAACGCGCAGCTCCCCCTGCCGCCGATGCTGATGTTCGACCGCATCGTGTCGATCGCCCGCGACGGCGGCGCCCACGGCAAGGGCCACGTCCGGGCCGAGCTCGACGTGCGGCCCGACCTGTGGTTCTTCCCCTGCCACTTCCAGGGCGACCCGGTGATGCCCGGCTGCCTCGGGCTCGACGCCCTGTGGCAGATGGTCGGGTTCTTCCTCGGCTGGCTCGGCTCGTCGGGCCGCGGCCGGGCGCTCGGCGTCGGCGAGGTCAAGTTCGCCGATCAGGTCCTGCCGAGCGTGACCAAGGTGGTCTACGGCGTCGACCTCAAGCGCGTGCGCCAGGGCCGCCTCGTCCTCGGCATCGCCGACGGCTGGCTGGAGGCCGACGGGCGGCGCATCTACGAGGCCCAGGACCTGCGGGTCGGGCTGTTCCAGGCCGCGGCGCCGGCCGGCGGCTGAGGCTTCCCGGCCCGCCGAGGGATCCCTTCCGCCTTCCGGGCGGTTGAGATTACGGGCCGGCGGGCCTAGGTGACAACCGCGCGACGCAGGGTTCCGTCGCGCGAGGAGGACTCACATCGTCATGAGGCGTGTCGCGATCACCGGGATGGGCATCGTCTCGTCCATCGGCAACAACACGCAGGAGGTGCTGGCGAGCCTGCGCGAGGCGCGCTCCGGCATCACCCGTGCCGAGGCGTTCGCGGCCCACGGCTTCCGCTGCCAGGTCCAGGGCGCCCCGACCCTCGTCGCCGAGGACGTGGTCGACCGCCGCGCCATGCGCTTCCACGGCGGCGGCACCGCCTGGAACCATGTCGCGATGGAGCAGGCGATCCGGGATGCCGGGCTCGAGGCGGGCGAGATCTCGCACGAGCGCACCGGCATCATCATGGGCTCGGGCGGTCCCTCGACCCGCGCCCTGGTCGAGGCGGCGGACGTCGCCCGCGCCAAGGGGCCCAAGCGCGTCGGCCCGTTCGCGGTGCCCAAGGCGATGTCCTCGACCGCCTCGGCGACCCTCGCCACGTGGTTCAAGATCCGCGGCGTGAACTACTCGATCTCGTCGGCCTGCGCGACCTCGAACCACTGCATCGGCAACGCCGCCGAGATCATCCAGGCCGGCCGCCAGGACGTCATCTTCGCCGGCGGCTGCGAGGAACTGGACTGGACCCTCTCGGTCCTGTTCGACGCCATGGGGGCGATGTCGGCGAAGTACAACGACAGCCCGGCCACGGCCTCGCGCGCCTACGACGTCAACCGCGACGGCTTCGTCATCGCCGGCGGCGCCGGCGTGCTGGTGCTCGAGGAACTCGAACACGCCAGGGCCCGCGGCGCCCGCATCTACGGCGAGGTCGCCGGCTACGGCGCGACCTCGGACGGCCACGACATGGTGGCGCCGTCCGGCGAGGGCGCGGTGCGCTGCATGCGTCAGGCCCTCGAAGGCCTGAAGGGCGCGCGGATCGACTACATCAACCCGCACGCCACCTCGACGCCGGTCGGCGACGAGAAGGAGATCGAGGCGATCCGCGAGGTGTTCGGCACCGGCGACCGCTGCCCGCCGATCGCCGCGACGAAGTCCCTGACCGGGCATTCGCTCGGCGCCACCGGCGTGCAGGAGGCGATCTACTCGCTCCTGATGATGAACAACGGCTTCCTGTGCGAGAGCGCCAACATCGACGAGATCGATCCGGCCTTCGCCGACATGCCGATCCTGCGCAAGCGGGTCGACGACGCCCGGATCGGGCACGTCCTGACCAACTCGTTCGGCTTCGGCGGCACCAACGCCACCCTCGTCCTCAAGCACGTCGACGCCTGACGGCCGGGGCCGCGGGACTGTTTTTCAGGACGCCGGGGCGGTCGTGTCCGCCCGGCGCCGCAACCGGGAGTGTGCGCGTGGCGGGTTTGATGGCGGGCCGGCGCGGCCTCATCATGGGGGTCGCGAACGACCATTCCATCGCCTGGGGCATCGCCAAGGCCGTGGCGGCCGAGGGGGCGGAGCTCGCCTTCACCTACCAGGGCGAGGCGCTCGGGCGCCGGGTCGGGCCGCTCGCCGCGTCCCTCGGGTCGAACCTCGTCGTCTCGTGCGACGTCGAGGATCCGGCGAGCGTCGACCGGGTCTTCTCGGCCCTCGACGAGGCGTGGCCGGACGGGTTCGACTTCGTCGTCCACGCCATCGGCTTCTCCGACAAGTCGCAGCTCAAGGGCCGCTACGTCGACGTCACCACTCGCGAGAACTTTTCCCGCACGATGGTGATCTCGTGCTTCTCGTTCACCGAGATCGCCCAGCGCGCGGCCGGGCGGATGCGCCCGGGTGGGGCGCTGCTCACCCTCACCTACGGCGGCGCCACCCGGGTGATGCCGAACTACAACGTGATGGGCCTCGCCAAGGCGGCGTTGGAGGCTTCGGTGCGCTACCTCGCCGCCGACCTCGGGCCCCAGGGCATCCGGGTCAACGGCCTCTCGGCCGGGCCGGTGCGGACGCTCGCCGGAGCCGGCATCGCCGACGCCCGGCTGATGTACAACCACCAGCGCGCCCACGCCCCCCTGCGCCGCACGGTCACCACCGAGGAGATCGGCGGCTCGGCGCTCTACCTGCTGTCGGGCCTCTCGGGCGGCGTCACCGGCGAGATCCACTTCGTCGATTCGGGCTACAACATCATCTCGATGCCGCGCCCCGAGGTGCTGAAGGCCCAGGACGATGCCGGGGTGACCGGCAGCGAATGAGGCAGCCGCGGCGCGCCGCCCCTGGCGCGCGCCTTGCGCCTCTGCGAAGCTCGACACCGCCTCGCAGGGAGCCGCCGATGTCCGACCACCTCGCCCGCCGGATCGCGCAAGGGGCCGGGCGCGAGCCCGCCGACCTCGTCGTCCGGGGCGCGCGCCTGCTCGATCTCGTCACCGGCGAGCTGGTGGCGACCGACATCGCGGTCTGCGGCGACACCGTGGTGGCGACCTACGGCACCTTCGAGGGCCGGACCGTGATCGAGGCCGGGGGCCGGATCGCCGTGCCGGGCTTCATCGACACCCACCTGCACATCGAATCCTCGCTCATCACCCCGCACGAGTTCGACCGCTGCGTCCTGCCGCACGGGGTGACGACGGCGATCTGGGATCCGCACGAACTCGCCAACGTGCTCGGCACCGCCGCCTTCGACTACGCCCTCGCGGCCTCGGCCGAGACGGTCATGGACATCCGGGTCCAGCTCTCGTCCTGCGTGCCGGCGACAGAATTGGAGAGCGCCGGGGCCCGCATCGGCGCCGACGCCCTCCTGCCCTACCGCGACCATCCGCGCTCCCTCGGGCTCGCTGAGTTCATGAACTTCCCCGGCGTAGTCGGGGCCGATCCCGGCTGCCTCGCCAAGCTCGACGCCTTCGCGGGCCGCCACGTCGACGGCCATGCCCCGCTCCTGACCGGCCGCGGCCTCGACGCCTACGCGGCCGCCGGCATCCGCACCGACCACGAGGCGACCTCGGCGGCGGAGGCGCTGGAGAAGATCCGCAAGGGCATGACGGTGCTGATCCGCGAGGGCTCGGTCTCGAAGGACCTGCACGCGCTGGCGCCGCTCCTGACTGTCGCGACCGCGCCGTTCCTCGCCTTCTGCACCGACGACCGCAATCCCCTCGACATCGCCGAGGAGGGCCATCTCGATCACCTGATCCGCACCGCGATCGGCCTTGGCGTGCCGGCGCTCGCCGCCTACCGGGCCGCCTCGCTCAGCGCCGCCACCGCCTTCGGCCTGCGCGACCGCGGCCTGATCGCCCCGGGCCGCCGGGCCGACATCGTGCTCCTCGACGACCTCGACGCCTGCGCGGTCTCGGCGGTGATCGCCGGCGGGCGCCTCGTCGACGAGGCCGCCTTCGCCGGCCGCGCCCGCACCCCGGCGCCGGGCCGCGGCAGCGTCCGGGCCGATCCGGTGGCGGCTGAGGACTTCGTCGTCCCCGGCACCGCCGGCGCCGAGATCCCGGTGATCGGCGTGGTGGCGGGGCTCATCATCACCGAGTTCCGCCGGGCGGTGCTGCCGGTGACGGAGGGCGCCGCGCGGCCCGATCCCGGCCAGGACGTGGTCAAGGTCGCGGTGGTGGCCCGCCACGGCACCCGCAGCATCGGCCGCGGCTTCGTCCAGGGCTTCGGCCTGACCCGCGGGGCGATCGCCTCGTCGGTCGGCCACGACAGCCACAACCTCTGCGTCGTCGGCGCCGACGATTCCGACATGGCGGCGGCGGTCAACCGGCTGATCGCGCTCCAGGGCGGGTTCGTGGTGGTCGAGGGCGGCCGGGTGCTCGCCGAACTCGCCCTGCCGATCGCCGGGCTGATGAGCGACCTGCCGTTCGAGGCGGTCCGCGACGCGCTCCACCCCCTGCGCGACGCGGCGCGCTCCCTCGGCTGCACCCTACCGGAGCCGTTCCTCCAGGTCGCGTTCCTGCCGCTCCCGGTGATCCCGCACCTCAAGATCACCGACCGCGGTCTGGTCGATGTCGACCGCATGGCGCTGATCTGAGAAACTGGTTGAGGCTGTTCATAGTATTTACCACATGAGGCGCCCCTTTCCCGGACGACTGAAACGAAGTGGAAGGAGATCCGGGATCCAGCACAATAAGTCGCGAAGCGTCCATGCACAGCAACAGTGCTGTCAGGCGAAGCCGCTTCGCGGCACATCTGACGTCTGGATCCCGGATCTCCTTCCGCTGACGCTGCAGTCGTGTAGGCCCATTCGGGCCCGGAAAGGGGTGCTCCGCGCGATCAATGCGATGAACGGCCATTCAGGCAGTCTCCGACAGCCGGATTGCCGGCGCCGAGGCGCCACCGGACCGGCCTGCCTCTCCGGGCAACCCATGCCGCCGCTTCACACCCCGCGAAAATAGTTGTATCATGCAACATAGAGAGCGGGGACCAGGGTGGCTATGGTCGATGATGCGAGCGCCCTGATCGAACCGATCCGCGCGGCGTCCCGTCGTCTGGTCCGCGAACTCGGCTTCATGCGGGACGGCCTCGCGGGGGTCGACCTGCCGCCCTCGGCCGTCCATGCGCTGCTGGAGATCGAAGCCCGCGACGGCATCACCGCCGCAGCCCTGTCCGGTCTTCTCGGGCTGGAGAAATCGAGCGTGAGTCGGCTCCTGCGCAAGCTCGTGGAGGCCGGGGAGGTGGCCGAGGGGCCGGCCGGCGCCGATGGCCGGGCCAAGCCGCTGTCGCTCACGCCGCGGGGGCGCGCCACGACCGGCGCCATCCACGGCTTCGCCCGCCGGCAGGTGGCGGGAGCGCTGGAACGGCTCCCCCAGGCCCGGCATCGAACGGTCACGGACGGGCTGCGGCTCTACGCCGATGCCCTCGCCGCCGGCCGGGATGCGATCCCCGCTTCCCCCTCCGTCACCATCGAAGCCGGATACCGCCCCGGTGCCCTGGGGCGCTGCGCGGAGATGCACGCCCGCTACTATGCGCGGGAGGCCGGGTTCGGCGCGTCGTTCGAGGCCCTGGTGGCGTCCGGCCTCGCCGAGTTCTCGGGGCGGCTCGACCGTCCCTGCAACGGCCTCTGGCTCGCCCTGCGGGAGGATCGCGTCGTCGGCACGGTCGCGATCGACGGCGAGCACCTGGGGCCGGGCCTCGCGCATCTGCGCTGGCTCATCGTGGATGACGGGGTACGGGGCGGCGGGGCCGGACGGGCCCTGCTCTCCGCCGCGGTCGGGTTCTGCGAGGCGCAGGGGTTCGACGCCGTCCACCTGTGGACCTTCCAGGGCCTGCATGCCGCCCGGCACCTCTACGAGAGGCAGGGCTTCGTCCTGGCGGAGCAGCGACCGGGGCGGCGATGGGACTCGGAGGTGATGGAACAGCGATTCGTCAGGCCGGTCGCGAAGTCGGGATCGGAGGTCGTCGGCCCGCCGGCACGATGATCCTCAGAGCTGCCGCGCGATCTCGGCCGCCGACTCCGCCGGCGGGCGCATCAGGTTGAGCGAGCCGACGAAGCCGTCGTCCTTGTCCATGATGTAGACGAGCGCGGTGTGCTCCATCGTGTAGTCGCCGTCCTTGAGCGGGACCTTGCGGCTGTAGGCCCGGTACGCCTTGATCGTGGCGGCGACCGCCTCGGGCGAGCCGGTCAGGCCGACGATGCGCGGGTCGAAGCTCGCGAGGTACTGCTTCAGTGCCGCCGGGGTATCGCGCTCCGGATCCACCGTGACGAACAGGGCCTTCACGTCGCGGCCCTTCGGCCCCAGCGCCGCCAGCACGTCGGAGATCTGCTGCAGCGTCGTCGGGCACACGTCCGGACAGTGGGTGAAGCCGAAGAACACGAGGTGCGGCCGGCCCTGGAAGTCCCGCTGCGTCACGCTGCGCCCGTCCTGGTCGACCAGGGCGAACGGGCCGCCGACGGCGCTCGCCGTCGCCACCGGCCGGCGCAGGTCGAGCACCGTCACGGCGGCGAGGCCGAGCGCGATCAGCCCGAGGGCGAAGGCGAGGAGCGGCAGCGCGGCGCGGCGCATCCGGGGTGTGAGCGGCATCGGTCCGGGCCTGTCCTGTCGGGCGCTGGTCGGGAGGCAGGCCACATCACGGCGGAGCCGCCCCGGCAAGGGGGCACGGGGTCGCCCCAGGGCCATCGCTTCAGGGCGATGGCCCTGGTTTCCTGCTTGGCCTCAGGCGCCGGCGTTCGCATCCGCTCACTCGGCTCTCGCTCCGCTTTCGCGTTCGAGGGGATGTTCGTCCCCCCGAACCCGCTCCGCGGGGCGCTGTTCGGGCGCAGAGCGCAACCGCGCCCGGCCTATCGCGTCGCCCTGCGGGCGACCCCAGCCCTGCGCCGGCCTCGCCTCAGCCAGACCGGGGGGCCATTGCGCGACGCCCCCGCCTCTCCTATCGCTCGGGAACGCTGCCCGTTCACCGGGCTGTCTGCCTGCCTGATTGCCGAAAAACCTGCCAGAAGACGCCTGCCATGATCGACAAGCTCTCGCTCCCCAAGGACAAGATCCGGGTGCTTCTGCTGGAAGGCATCAACGACAGCGCGGCGTCGCTGTTCACCGCCGCCGGCTACACCAACGTCACCCGCCTGCCCAAGGCCCTCGACCCCGCCGCCCTGCACGACG
>NZ_SACP01000119.1 GCF_004004555.2 Methylobacterium oryzihabitans | reverse complement strand
GGGTCGCAGCTGCGCCGTGGCCATGGCCTCGTCGGTGACGCCGCTGTCGGCACGCATGCCTGCGGCCAGGAACGGTACCATCAGGCGCATCACCTGCTCGATCGAGGTGTTGATGCCAAAGTCGGTCTCGGCAATTGCCCGCAGGGCCTTGATACCGGACATGCTGAAGGCGGCGGCACCCAGCATGAAGTGCACGCGCCAGAACAGTTCCAGTGGCGGAATACGAGGCGCGGCCTCGTTGACCAGCAGCATGTAGCGGCGGAACACTTTGCCGTACATGTCTTCCAGGTAACGCCGCAGGTGGCCCTGGCTCTGGCTGAAGGCCAGGCCCAGCAGGCGCATGAAGATCGACAGGTCGTTATTGCTGCGAGGCTGCACGGCCAACGCCTGCTCCACCAGCATTTCCAGCAGTTCTTCGAGGCTGGGCTTGTGCTCCGGCTTGGCCTGGCGCCGCTCCAGTTCGCGCTCGAGGCTGGCGCAGAACGGCCCGAGGAAGCGCGAGAAC
>NZ_SACP01000118.1 GCF_004004555.2 Methylobacterium oryzihabitans | reverse complement strand
GCAGTCAGGTCGGAGGCACACGGTCGACAGGGGGGCGCTCAGGGGTAACGCAGAAGTAAGGCGGGGCGGAGCGGGGAGTGCAGAGGAGGTTTGCAACCTTTGAGGCGAGGCGGGCGGCTGGTTTGGCCTTGAGGTCACGCCCACTGGCTGCAGTCGGTTTTGCAGGCAGTGGGCGCAAATAGCGATGGATACGTGTGATTCCAAGCATAAGGTGCTTTGCTTCCTTTTCGTCATGAGTGATCCTTTTTCAGCCTTGCACGTATGCGCGCCGCCATGCAAGGCTTGGGCTTCCGTTACAAGGTGAACCGCAATGACCCAAGCTACCGATCAGGCCTTTTATGACCGCGCCGATGCGCACATCGACCTGGCCAACCATCATTTTGTAAAATTCGATGACCTGGGCAAGGTGAGTGCCTCGCTGACCTTCGGCGCCACGCGTTTCAGCGCCTGGATGAGCGCCCGCAGCTTCAAGAGCGGCGCGGAACTGGCGGCAGCCCGGGAGGAG
>NZ_SACP01000117.1 GCF_004004555.2 Methylobacterium oryzihabitans | reverse complement strand
AACGTGACGCTGGGCAGCGACGGGCTGACCTTGGCCGGTAATGCGCCTAGCGGCGTGGGCATCCGCGTCTACGATGCCGCAGGCAACCTGATCGGCACAGGCGGCGCTACCCTGAACGGCACCTTTACCCTGACGCTGAACACAGCGCAGCTCAACGGCCAGCATATTTCGGTTACTGCTGTAGCACTGGTGGGCGGCGAATCGCAGCCGACCTTCCTGCAAGCCGCCGACATCACGCCACCGGCCAACCCACTGGTGACCGGGCTGTCTCTGAACGGCCTGGTGCTGACCGGCACCGGTGAAGCAGGGGCGACGGTGACCGTGCGCGACGCCAGCAACAACGTGCTCGGCACGGCGGTGGTAAATGGCGGTGGCGTGTTCACCGTCAACCTGAACGCCGCACAGCTCAACGGCCAGGTACTGGGCGTGAGCCAGGCCGATGCTGCGGGCAATGTGTCCGGCAGTACCAGCTACACCGCCACAGACGTGCAACCGCCTGCAACACCG
>NZ_SACP01000116.1 GCF_004004555.2 Methylobacterium oryzihabitans | reverse complement strand
CATATTGCCCTTTTTAGGCATGCTTTTACTCAGTGGGTGCAACTGGACCCTGCTCGACCCGAAGGGCCAGGTCGGCATTGAGCAAAAGAACCTGATCCTGATCGCTACCGGCCTGATGCTGCTGGTGGTCATTCCTGTGATCATCATGACCCTGGCGTTCGCCTGGAAGTACCGTGCTTCCAACAAGGCAGCCACCTATACCCCTGACTGGTCGCACTCGACCAAGATCGAGGCTGCGGTGTGGATCATCCCGATCCTGATCATCATCGCCCTGGGTTACGTCACCTACCACTCCACCCACAAGCTGGACCCTTACCGTCCGCTGGACTCGGACGTGAAGCCGATTCAGATCGACGTGGTCGCACTGGACTGGAAGTGGCTGTTCATCTACCCGGAACAGGGCATTGCCACCGTCAACAAGATCAACTTCCCGGCTAATACCCCGGTGAACTTCCTTGTCACCTCCGACGCCGTGATGAACTCGTTCTTCATCCCGGGCCTGGGTGGC
>NZ_SACP01000115.1 GCF_004004555.2 Methylobacterium oryzihabitans | reverse complement strand
CCGTCGTTCAGGGTGCAGGCACCTTCACACAGACGGTCTTGCGGGCACACGCGGCCACACACTTCCGGCAGGGTGTTGGTCTGGTGCGACAGCTCGGCCGCAGCCAGGATGTTGCCTTCGGACACCAGCTTCAACCAGTTGGGGATGAAGTTGTGCACCGGGCACTTCCATTCGCAATACGGGTTACCACAGCCCAGGCAGCGGTGCGCCTGGTCTACGGACTGCTGCGGCTTGAACGGTTCGTAGATTTCCACGAACTCCTTCTTGCGCTGGCGCAGCAGCTTTTTCTTCGGGTCCTTGCGGCCCACTTCGATGAACTGGAAGTCGTTATTCAGACGTTCAGCCATTTTTCAAAACCTCTTTACAGCAGCTGCAAGCTACACGCTGCAAGCCGCAAGACGATCACTTAATCCGGGCAAACCTCGTACTGCCTTTACGTGCAGCTTGAGGCTTGCCACTTGCAGCTGTTTTTACTGCGGGTTGGCACGAGTACTGGACAACAGTTGCTTCA
>NZ_SACP01000114.1 GCF_004004555.2 Methylobacterium oryzihabitans | reverse complement strand
GTGGTCGCGCCGCAGCTGATCGAAGCCCTGGGCTGTGAAGTGATCCCGCTGTTCTGCGAGGTCGACGGCAACTTCCCCAACCACCACCCGGACCCGGGCAAGCCGGAAAACCTCGAAGACCTGATCGCCAAGGTCACGGAGACCGGGGCCGCGTGGTGACCATCACCGGCAGCATCGTCTACCCGGACCGCCTGCTGATGCTGTTTGCCCAGGACGTGCTGGCACGCAACCCGGGCGCCGAGATCATCTTCGACGTCAAATGCACCCGTCGCCTGACCCCGCTGATCGAACAGCACGGCGGCCGCGCACTGATGTGGAAGACCGGCCATTCGTTGATCAAGAAGAAGATGAAACAGACCGGTTCGCTGCTGGCCGGCGAAATGAGCGGTCACATCTTCATCAAGGAACGCTGGTACGGTTTCGATGATGGTATCTACAGCGCTGCGCGCCTGCTGGAGATCCTCAGCAAGGCCGGGCAGAGCGCCGAAAACCTGTTTGCCGCCTTCCCGAAC
>NZ_SACP01000113.1 GCF_004004555.2 Methylobacterium oryzihabitans | reverse complement strand
AGCACCGGTTTCGGCGCATCGTCAGTATCGGCCGGGCGGAACGCCAGCATGCGCAGCAGGACCATCTCGAAGCCACCACGCCGGTCTGGCGCCAACGGCAGGTCTCGGCGACCGATCAGGCCCATCTGGTAATAGAACTGCACGTCTTCGGCCGGCAAGGCCGAAGCCAGCGCCAGCACCCGCTCACGGTCGCCCTGGCCGTTGTCCACCGCTTCAGGCAGCGCCTGGGCAATAGCCACACGGTGCAGCACGTTAAGCATTTCGGCCAGCACCCCAGCCCAGTCCGGGCCCTGCTCGGCCAGGTTGCGCACGGCCTCCAGCAATGCCCGGGCATCGCCTTCGAGCAACGCCTGCAACACGCCATAGACCTGGCCATGATCAAGGCTACCAAGCATGGCCCGCACATCCGCGGCCAGCACCTTGCCTTCGCCAAAGGCGATGGCCTGGTCGGTAAGGCTCATGGCGTCACGCATCGAGCCATCGGCCGCACGGCCCAGCAGCCACAGGGCATCCG
>NZ_SACP01000112.1 GCF_004004555.2 Methylobacterium oryzihabitans | reverse complement strand
TCGTAGGTCCTGTCGCGGGCGGAGAGGGTGCCGACGAGGAGCGTGGCCTGCGTGATCGCGACCGCGCCGGTGGCGCCGGCCAGCGTGTAGTTCGGGTTCGACAGGGCGAGGCCGGACAGGCCGGTGAGCGCCTGCGCACCGACGTCCTTGGCCGCGAGCCGGCCGATGCCCGACACGGCCACGGCATCGCCGGCGACGAGGTTGCCGGCGGCGAGCAGGCCGCCCGCGACGGCGGCGGTGGCGTCGTAGACGCGGGTGCCCGACAGCGTCACCGGCCGCGGGGCGATGGTGAGGTCGGCGCCCTGGTAGGTCAGGGCGTAGTTCGCCGGGGCCGCCAGCGAGCCCACGGTGATGGCGTAGCGGCCGACGCCGCTCGCGGCGCCGGCGGCGGTGGCGAGGCTGCCGCCGAGGCCGTCGCCGCCGACGAGGCCGCCGACGGTGTAGGTCAGGGGCGGGTTGGCCTCGCCGTAGAGGCGGCTCTGCGCGTCGGCGGTGACGACGAGGGCGCGCGGGGCG
>NZ_SACP01000111.1 GCF_004004555.2 Methylobacterium oryzihabitans | reverse complement strand
TGCTGATGGTGTTCGCCGTCAGTATCGGCGGCCTGACCCAGATCGTCCCGCTGTTCTTCCAGGACGTCACCAACAAGCCGGTGGAAGGCATGAAACCCTACACCGCGCTGCAACTGGAAGGCCGCGATATCTACATCCGCGAAGGTTGCGTGGGCTGCCACTCGCAGATGATCCGCCCGTTCCGCGCCGAAACCGAGCGCTACGGCCACTACTCGGTGGCCGGCGAGAGCGTGTGGGACCACCCGTTCCTGTGGGGCTCCAAGCGCACCGGGCCGGACCTGGCCCGTGTTGGCGGCCGTTACTCGGACGACTGGCACCGCGCGCACCTGTACAACCCGCGCAACGTGGTGCCGGAGTCGAAGATGCCGTCGTACCCGTGGCTGGTCGCCCAGCAGGTCGACAACAGCCACACCGACGTCAAGATGCGCACCTTGCGCACCCTGGGCGTGCCGTATTCCGACGACGACATTGCCGGCGCCCGCGACGCGGTCGACACCATGGCGGCGATCGAGTCGGGG
>NZ_SACP01000110.1 GCF_004004555.2 Methylobacterium oryzihabitans | reverse complement strand
AGAAGTTGGGGTTTGCATCGTCGAAGCGATGCGAGCCGGTGCCACAGAAGTAGGCGGTGAACACACTCATGGGGAGGAGTCTCTTTGGTGAGAAATGAGTGCTGAAGATAGGTAGGCTGATCGGTGAAACGCAGGCGGAAAGCTCGCCCTGCTGCAAAATCGAGGGGCTGCTTTGCAGCCCCAAGCGCTTACTTGCGGGCCAACCCGTCAGCCCGGAACATCTGCCGGATGCCGCGAATGGCCTGGCGAATACGGTCCTGGTTCTCGATCAGGGCAAAGCGCACATGGTCGTCACCATATTCGCCAAAACCGATGCCCGGCGACACGCACACCTTGGCCTCGGCCAGCAGCTTCTTGGAAAACTCCAGCGAGCCCATGTGTGCATACTGCTCAGGGATCTTCGCCCATACGTACATCGATGCCTTGGGGTTCTCGACCATCCAGCCCAGCTCGTGCAGCCCTTTCACCAGCAGGTTGCGGCGCTGGCGGTACTGCTCGGCAATGTCACGGACGCATTGCT
>NZ_SACP01000010.1 GCF_004004555.2 Methylobacterium oryzihabitans | reverse complement strand
GTCAGCAGAGAACGCCACGGGAGGGCGAAAATCAATCCTCCTGTCAGTTCATCCGGAAAGATTGTCTCAGAAATCGACGATCCGGGACGGATTTTCCAGTTATCCGGCGGCTGGAAGCGCTAGGTTTCGGGGTGCGAACGCTGGAGAGGCGGAATGGGATCAGAGACGGAGGGGGCACCGGGCGCGCCGGGCCCGGTCCGGGTGCGGGTCGACCGCGACAGCCACCCCGACCCCGCCGATTGCGCCGTGTCGGGCCGCATGCGCGGCCGGACCGGCAGCCTGGCAGGGCGCGACCGGACTGCCGGGCTTCACGTTCGGCACCGTCGCGCTCCCCTCTTGCGGGACTATCGTCCCGGCCCGCCCCGCGCACGCGGGCTTCGCACTCGCAGCGGGGCACCCTCCCCCGCAATGGGTGAGGGTTCGGGCGTGGCGGCCTCCTGAACGACGTTTTCCGCCGATGGTCCTGCGGTATCTGGATGATCGCTTCGCGACGCGGGAACCGGCTTCGCTCAGGGGCGCGGAGCCTCCGGCTCCGCGCGCGGGCTTCGGATACGGTTCTCGAACGAACCGTTCGAAAACCGTATCATTCCTCCGCGACCGGCAACGGCCGCGTGGCGACGTAGGCCACGCGCAGACCCGGCACGAAGCCGAGCCCCTCGTAGAAGGCGTGGACCCGCGGGTCCGCGCGCCCGCTCTGCATCAGCACGTGGTGGCACCCGTCCGCCCAAGCCCGCGCGAGCGCGGCCTCGACCACGGCGCGGCCGTGTCCACGCCCCCGGAGGTCGGGATGGCTGACGACGTTCTCCAGGAAACCGTGGCGGCGCCCGCCGCGCAACAGGTTCGGGGCGGTGACGAGGGTGCAGGTGGCCGCGAGGCGGTCGCGGTCCTCGGAGACGAACACGAACAAGCCCGGCTGCGCCAGGGTCTCCTGCCAGATCCGCTCGGCCCGCTCGCGAGGCTCGGCGGCGCGGCTCACCTCGGAGGCGGACCACAGCGCCAGGAGCGGCGACAGGTCGGAGGCGCGGGCGAGGCGGGCCGTGGGCGTCACGATGCCGCCCGCACCCCCTCCCCTCAATCCGGCTTGCGCGCCGCCGACTGCCCGGCCGCCGGGGTCGCGGTCGCGTCGGGTTCGAGCAGCGAGACGGTGATGGCGCGGGTGACGTGCTCGGCCATGCAGCGGAAGCCGAGATCGGCGAGGCGGAAGCCGCCGCCCGACGCCTGCCCCTTGGCGCGGGCCGCGAGGTAGCGCATCGCCTCGTAGCGCTGGACCAGCGGCACCTGCTGGCTCGCCGCGACCTTGCGGATCGCCTCGACGAACTGGTCGAAGTAGTCGTCGCCGGCGAGGCTCGCAGTATATTGCGGGTCGATCAGCACCACGTCGATGCCGTGCGACTTGATCCACGACACCGTGTCGGCGAGGGAGCGGGAGAATTCCTCGATGTCGACCCGGGCCAGCGCGTCGTTGGTGCCGACCTGCCAGACCACGAGGTCGGGCTCGGTCTCGGCGACGACGTTGCGCAGGCGCTCGGCCGCGCCGTACACGATCTCGCCGGAGACGCCGCGGCTCTGCACCTCGACGGCGATGTCGGGCATCGACTTCTCGAGGGCGTCCTCCAGGCGCACCGGGTAGCTGCCGGCCGCGCCGAGGCCGCCGGAGCTGGAACCGACCGCCAGCACGTCGACGGCGCGATGCTCCATCAGGGCCTTCTTGACCGCGCGCAGCTTGGCGAGGGTGTAGAGCTTCGAGCCCGGCACCCGGCATTCGGGCGACAGGCTCGGATCCGGGGCCTCGGGGCCGGGGGCGGTCGCCTGCGGCGGCGGGATCGGGGTCGCGGGAGTCTGGGCCACGGCACCGGACAGGGCCGCGCCCACGGCGAGGCTCACGCCGACGAGGAGGGCCGGGGAGAGCGAGAGCGCCATTCGACGAACCATGCGGTGAAGGCCAGCAGACACAATCCGCAGCCTACGGCAAAGACGTCGACGAGAAAACCGCCTCCTGTCGAGAACCTCACCAATTGCACAGCCAGGCTCGCGACCGACCCGACCGAGAACACCGCGAGCGAGTTGCGCCCCAGGGCGGCGAGTTGCCGGACCAGCCACGGCGCCCGCGGCTGGATCAGGCCGAACACCGACTGGAAGGCGAGCAGGATGCCGAGGAAGTGCAGCAGCCGGGCCGGCGTCAGGTAGGACTTGTCGAAGGTGAACAGCAGGCGCGGCTCGGGCACCAGCAGCGGGTCGGGCCGCAGGTGCAGCACCGCCAGCACGGCGCCGAGCGCCACCAGGACGATGCCGAGCGGCATCAGCCGGCGCCGCCACACCAGGAAGGCCGGCGTCTCGCGCTGCCACTCGTGGGCGAGGAAGCCGAGGACCAGCAGCAATTGCCAGCAGAACGGGTTGAAGAACCAGTGCCCCTCCGACGGCCAGGACGGCAGGTTGATCTCGTCGACGAGGCAGACCGCGTAGAGCGACAGCGACATCGCCAGGGTCAGGCCGCGATGGATCCGCGCCATCAGCACGAAGGCCGGGGCGAGGCCCAGCAGCACGACGTAGAGCGGCAGGATGTTGAAGAAGCCGAGCTGGTGCAGCAGCGTCACCCAGCCGACCGTGGCCTGGATCGGGTCGGTGAAGACCGGGCCGGCATTGTGCCACTCGACCAGCAGCGGGTTGTCGAGGGCCAGCGCCGCGCCCGCCAGCATCGCCAGCGCGACCGCCGTGATGACGAGCTGGGCGCGGTAGACCTCGACCATGCGCGACAGCAGCCGCAGCACCGTGCGGGCGGCCGGCTCGGTCTGCCCGCCGCGGCCGTGGATCGCGATGCCGATCGACCAGCCGGCCAGGAACACGAACAGCTCGGCGGCGTCCGAGATGCCGTATTGCGAGTAGGTGTAGTCCTGGAAGACGTTGCCCGGGATGTGGTTGACGAAGATCGTGATGAGGGCGAAGCCGCGCCAGAAGTCGATCGCGTTCGGTTCGCGCATCATGCTGCGTATCCCTGCAGGCACCCGGCCGTGCGACATCGTGCGGGACCAGAGCCGGCCCCGGCGGACCGGCCCGGTCGCTGCGGCACCGAGACCCGCGATCGCGGCTATTTGACGGTGCGGTCGAGCTTGTTGTCGACGAAGAAGTACAGCTCCTTCCCGCCGGGCTCGGCGTAGAGGACCTGCACTTCGCGCTTGCCGCGCCCGCTCTCGCCGACGAGGACGTCGGTCGGCGGCCGGCCCTTGAGGCGCACCAGCTCGCACTCGCCGATGCCGGGCTCGATCGCCGCGGCGGCGGTCGGGGCCGGGCCGGTGCAGCGGCCGTCCGGTGCCAGGACCGGGCCGTAATCCGGCGCGGGCGGGGGGGCGGGCTTGGGCGCCGCGATGGTGACGGGGGGCGCCGCCCGGTCGGTCGAGCCGCCGCATCCCCCCAAGGCGAGCGCCAGCCCCGCCGCGATGCCCCACCCCGTCCGCGTCATCTGCCCTCGTCCGTCCGGTCCCGTGCCTTCAGCGCCGCTTCGTAGAGGGCGGCGGCCTCGGCGTGCAAGGCCGCCCGCGACGCCTGACGCGAATAGAACATGTGCCCGCCGGGGAAAACCGCGAGGCGCAGGCGGTCGCGGCTGCCGTAGGTCGGCAACTGGTCGAGGATCAGCTTCGAGGCGAAGTACGGCGTGACGAGGTCGGTGTAGCCGTGGGCGACCAGCACCCGCAGGTGCCCGTCGAGGGCGAGCGCCTGCCGCAGCTCCGCCACCGCCTCCGGCGCGACGCGGCCCGAGCCCCAGGACCAGCCCCGGTTGACCGCGCCGCTGAGCAGTTCGTAGCGCAGGTTAGGCACGCGCCAGTTCAGGGTGCGGGCGTAGTGGTCGACCATCGCGCTCGACAAAGGCGCCTGCATCGCCGAGAGCAGCGGGTCCTCGAAGCCGGAATGGGCCGCCTCCGGGTTGGGATCCCAGCCGGTGATGCCGGTGTCGTAGGCGCTGGCGACGCGCCCGGCCTCGCGGGCGGCCTCGCGCTGGTACGAGCCGGCGGTGATCCGCCCGCCCTGCCGGCGCACCAGGGCCGGATCGAGCCCGGTGAGGTCGGCGACCCGGCGGGCGAGCCGGTCGAGGGCGGCGCCGTCGCCGGGGCCGCGCAGGAGGTCGGCGAGGTACTCGCCGGTGGCGTAGGCCTCGGCCTCGCGCTGGGTGTCCGGCGAGGGCGCGAGGCCGCGCCGCTCCGCCCCCGCCGCCGCGAGCGACGGCAGCCGGGTGACGTCGCCGAGGGGGGTGTGCCGGGGCGTCTGCAGCCACGCGAAGTCGAGCACCGGCGACAGCAGAACGAGCCCCGACAGGCCGATGCCGATCTCGTCCTGGAGCTTGCGCGCGACGAGCGGCCCGCGGAAGCCGCCGTAGCTCTCGCCGAGGAAGAACTTCGGGGCGGTCATCCGGTCGTTGGCCCGCAGCCAGCGGGCGATGGCCGAGGCGAGGATCGCGGCGTCGGCATCGACCGCGTAGAACCGCTTGGCGTCGTCGCCGGCGGCGCGGCTGTAGCCGGTGCCGACGGGATCGAGGAAGACGAGGTCGGTGAAGTCGAGCCAGGTCTCGGCGTTCGGCACCGGGACGGGGGGCGCCGACGGGCTCACCGTGCCGCCGTCGAGGGGCAGGCGCCACGGCCCGACCGCGCCGAGGTTGAGATAGGCCGAGGCGGCGCCCGGTCCGCCATTGACCGCGAAGGTGACCGGCCGCACCGGACTCCTGTCCGGCAGCAGGTAGGCGGTGAAGGCGATCTCGGCCTGGAGCTTGCCGGCTTCGTCGACCAGCGGCAGGCTGCCGGCGACCGCGGTCAGGTCGAGGCGGCGCCCGTCCGGCAGAGCCAGCGCGTGCCGGGTGGTCGCGTCGGGCGGGAGCCGGCGGCCTTCCGGCTGGCGGATCTCGGTGATGCGGGAGTCCTGTCCTCGGGGTTCCTGCCCCCGGGGTTCCTGCCCCCTCCCCTCCGGCGCCCTCGTCTGGGAGGCGGCCGGCGCGAGGCCGATCATCAGCGCGGCGAGCGCCGCCAGGATGCGGGTCATCGTTCCTCCCCTTCGGCGCGACGGTCGCTCGCTCACGCCTTCTTCTGCCAGCGCCCGCTCTCGTCCTGCTGCCAGTAGGCGACGGCATGGCCCGCCTCCTTGGCACCGCGCCATTGCTCGCGGGCGTGGAGCAGGGCGTCGCGGTCGTTGCCGTCGAACAGGATCACGATGCGCTCGTAGGTGCCGGCATCGTCGGGCAGGGCGGCGCCCTCGACCAGGAAGCGGATCGACGCGGCGTTCGGGTTGGCGTCGCGCAGGGTCAGCACCACCGGCTGCGTCGCGGCGTCGCCGTCGCGGTCGGTGCCGTGGGGCAGGAAGCTCTCCTCGGAGAAGGTCCAGAGATGGTCGTCGAGGGCCTGGAGCCGCTCCTCGCTCGCCGCCTGGATGGCGACGCGCCATCGGCGCTCCAGGGATTTCTCCAGGAGGCTCGGCAGCACCGCCTCGAGCGGCTGGCGCTGCATGTGGTAGAACAGGATCTCGGTCACGCCGCTGAGATAGGACGGGCGCGCCGCGACGGCATCCCCGTTCAATCGAGGATGACGTGCGGCACGAAGCGGGCGCGGTTGCCGGTGATGAGGCCCGGGCTCTCGCGCAGGCACAGGCCGGCGGGCTCGTCGCCGACCACCCAGCTTCCGACCAGCACCCGCTGCCCGCCGAAATCCGGCAGCTCGGCGAATCCCTGGCGGACATGGCCCTCGGCGCCGTAGGGGCCGTCCTCGCGGGCGATCACCGCGGCGTCGCGCACCATCAGCACGTTGGCGCCCTCCCGCGCCAGGATCGGCTTGCGCACGAAGGAGGACCCGAGCACCGCCTTGCGCGGGTCGTCCTCGAAGAAGGCCGGCAGCAGGTTCGGGTGGCCGGGCTCCATCGCCCACAGATGCGCCAGCAGCCCCTTGTTCGACAGCACCGCCTTCCAGGGCGGTTCGAGGAACCGGGTCGGCGTGCCGGCGAGGTGGGCCGCGAAGGGATCGCGGAACATCCACTCCCACGGATAGAGCTTGAACAGGGTGCCGAGCGGCGCGCCGAGGGCGTCCGCGAACGCGCCGTCCTCGGTCAGCGCGACCGTCTCCAGCGGCACGAACCGGGTGTCGCAGCCGGCCTGCCGGGCGCAGTCCTGGAGGTAGGCGACGGTGCCGCGGTCCTCCGGCGCGCCGTCGAGGCAGGTGAACGCGACCGCGCCGCCGATCTCGCGAAAGCGGGCGACGAGGCGGTCGTGGACCGAGTTGAACTGGTCGGTGCCCGCCGGCAGCCGCCCGCGGGCGAGACTGTTCTCCAGCCACAGCCACTGGAACGCGCCGGTCTCGTAGAGGGCGGTCGGGGTGTCGGCGTTGTATTCGAGCAGCTTGGCCGGACCGCCGGCGCCGTAGGCGAGGTCCAGGCGGCCGTAGAGCGCCGGGTCGCGCCGGCGCCAGCTCGCGCGCACGGCGTCGAAGGCCGCTTCGGGGATCGCCAGCGAGGCGAGGATGCGCGCGTCCTCCACCGCCCGCTCGGCGAAGGCGAGGCAGAGGGCGTGCAACTCGGCGGTCGGGGCCTCGATCCCGGCCTCGATCTCGTCGAGGCCGAAGGCGTAGGCGTGGCTCTCGTCCCAGTACGGCGCGCCGTCGAGGGTGTGGAAGCCGAAGCCGGCCTGCTCCGCGTGCTCGCGCCAGTCCGGCCGCTCGCCGAGGTCGAGGCGGCGCATCAGCTCCCGCCCCCGCTATGGCCGGCGCTGATCGCGTGGCCGGTGCCGCCGAAGCCGCCGCTGGCGACGACCCGGGGCGAGTTCGCGCTCCCGACGGTGCGGGTCAGGACGGACGACACCTTGGCGACGCCCGAGCCGTCGCTCGGCCCCCAGACCCGGCCCCCGGAGGCGGTGCAGTAGCCGTGGCTGCTCACGAGCCCGCCGCGGGCCGGGCCGCAGCCGCGGGTCTCGTGCCGGAACAGCGGCTGGGCCGGCCGGTCCTCGTCCGGGCGCCGGGCGAGCATGAAGCCGGACAGGCTCGGAACGAAGCGTCCGGCGGCGTCCGACGACACCGCGGTGCCGTCGAGGCAACCGCCGCAACCGTGATGCGCCTCGCAGGCGGCGCGGCTCTGGTAGCGCGGCGCCACGCTCGGATAGAGGCGATGCGCCTCCCGGTCGGCGGCGTCGCAATCCGCGACGCTGCGCAGGCCCGCGTCCCGGCACGCGACGAGGGTCTGGTAGATCAGCATGTCGTCCTCGCGCTGCGACGGGTCGTGGCGGCCGAGCGCCATCGCGGCGATCCCGGCGCCGGCGACCAGGGTGAGCGAGACCGATTGCGACCGCTTGGACAGGGAGGGCGCCCAGGCCATGCCCGCCTCCCGCTCAGTAGGTCATCGCCGCGGCGTTGACGACGCCGGCGGCGAGGGAGGCGGCGGCGAGGAAGATCGCCGGGGCGTTCTCGCCGGCCTCGATCTGGCGCGACAGGTCCGGCAGGGCGACGCGCACCGCCCAGTAGACCCCCATCTGCACCACGAGGGCGACGAGGCCCCAGATGGCGCAGTCGAGCAGGCCCTGCGCGTTGTCGATCGCCGCCGCCAGCGGCAGGGCGAAGGCGACGAGGCTGCCGCCCAGCGCGATCGCCGCCGACGTGACGCCGCGCCGGATCAGCCCGATCTCGTCGTGCGCCGTCGCCAGCATGTAGACGACGAGGTAGCCCGCCACGAGCGCCGCTGCCGTCGCAACATAGGCCAGGAAAGCCCCGAGCCCCGAGATCGATGCGAGCATCCGACGCTCCGCCGAAGATGAAGACGGAGCTTGACTAGACGCGATTCGTGGTCCTGGCCAGTCTTTGGACCGGACGGTGGGTGCGCGGCCGCACGGTCCGTCTCAGTGCCCCAGTACCTCGCCCCGCGGCGCCGGCCGCGTGACGCCGGGCTGCGCGAGCCGCTTGGCCACCAGGGCCGCGCAGGCGATCAGGCCCGGGATCGCCACCACGGTGAACACCTCGGCGAAGCCGAGCTGGCGGCGCGACAGTTCGGCGACCAGGAACGAGCCGGCGATTCCGCCGAACCGGCCGAGGCCGAGCATCCAGGCGACGCCGGTGGCGCGCCCTTGCGTCGGGTAGTAGCCCGCCGCGAGCGCCGGCAGCGAGGATTGCGCGGTGTTCATGAGGGTGCCGGCGAGGAACACCACCAGCATCAGGAGGCCGTGGTTCCCGGTGGCCTGACCGATCGCCCACACCGCCACGGCGGTGAGGCCGAAGCCCGCCGCGATGATGAGGTTGCCGTCGAACCGGTCCATCAGCCAGCCGAACAGGATCGCGCCGACGCCGCCGAGGGGGAACAGGGCCGCGATCAGGGCGGCGGTCTGCGGCTGCAATCCGGCATCCTTGAACAGGATCGGCATCCAGTTGATGAGCGCGTAGAAGATCACGAGGCCCATGAAGTAGGCCAGCCACAGCATCGCCGAGCCGACGAGGTAGGGCCGCGACAGCACCACGCCGATGCCGCTGCGCGCCCCCGAGGCCGGGGCCGCCTCGGTGATCCGGAACTCCGTCGCGAGGTCGGCGGCGGGCGAGATCCGCCGCAGGATCCGGCGCAGGCGCTCGGGTGCGGCGCCCCGGGCGGCGAGGTAGCGGGCGGATTCGGGCAGCAGGGCCGCGAGCAGGACGACGAGGACCAGCGGGACGATGCCGCCGAGGACCAGCACGCTGCGCCAGCCGAAATGCGGGATCATCCAGGCGGCGAGGAAGCCGCCGAAGGCCGCGCCGAGGGGGAAGCCGCAGAACATCGCGTTGGTCAGTGTCGCGCGACGGGCATCCGGGCAGTACTCGCTCATCAGCGTCACGGCGTTGGGCATCGCGGCGCCGAGGCCGAGGCCCGTGACGAAGCGCCAGACCACGAGTTGCGTCAGGTCGCCGGAGAATCCCGAGAGCAGGCAGGCGACGCCGAAGACCAGGACCGAGACCACCAGCACCGCCTTGCGGCCGAAGCGGTCGGCGAGCGGCCCGGCCGAGAGCGCCCCGAAGGCGAGGCCGAACAGGGCCGCGCTCAGCACCGGGGCTAGGGCCGGGCGGCTGACGCCCCACTCGGCGACGAGCGAGGGCGCGATGTAGCCGATCGCCGCGGTGTCGAACCCGTCGAGAAGCACGATGAGGAAGCACAGGGCGAAGATCAGCCACTGGAAGCCGGAGAACCGGCTCTCGTTGATGAGGCCCTGGATGTCGGTGATGCGGCGCTCGGCCATCTCGTCTCCTCCGGATCGTCGCGGCCCGCGGCGCATTCGCCGGCATGGCCTCGTCGTTGTTGTTGGGGCGACAGATGCCGGCTGCGGCGGGCCGGCACGATGGACGATTTTCACGATCTCTTGGATTTTCCGCTCCGGCGATCGTGGCGGCGCTGCCGGCGCGGCACGGTGCATCGCGCCGGCAAACCGGCTATGGCCCGGAGGCCGGGGCGCCCCGGTTCCCGCCGCTCGAGACAGAGGCTGCCGTGAGGGATTTCTCCAGGCCGGGGCGCTCGCCCGTCTACGCCGCCAACGCCGCCGTCGCGACCTCGCACCCGCTCTCGACGCTGGCCGCGATCGAGGTGCTGCGGTCCGGCGGCAACGCCGTCGACGCCGCCATCGCGGCGGTCGCGGTCCAGGGCGTGGTCGATCCGCTGATGACCGGCATCGGCGGCGACTGCTTCGCGCTCTACGCCCCGGCGGGCGCGGCCGTGCCGGTCGCCCTCAACGGCTCGGGCCGCAGCCCGGCGGCGGCCGAGGATTCCTGGTACCTGGAGCGGGGGCTCACGATCGGGCCGACCTCGCCGCACGCCGTTACGGTGCCGGGGGCGGTCGCGGCCTGGGCCCACCTCGTCGAGCGCTACGGCACCCGCCCGCTCGGCGAGCTGCTGGCGCCGGCCATCGCCTGTGCCGAGGACGGCTACCCGGTGCAGCCGCGGGTGGCGTTCGACTGGGCCCGCAACGTCGCGCGGGTCGCCGGCGACCCGGCCGCGGCAGCCGCCTACCTCGTCGATGGCCGGGCACCGGGCGTCGGCACGATCATGCGCCACCCGGCGCTCGCCGCCACCCTGCGGCGGATCGCGACGGAGGGGCCGCGGGGCTTCTACGAGGGGCCGGTGGCCGAGGACATCGTGGCGCGCCTGCGCGAACTCGGCGGCCTGCATAGCCTCGACGACTTCGCGGGCGCCGCGCCCGAGACCGTGACCCCGATCACCACCCGCTACCGCGGCTACGACGTCTACGAGTGTCCCCCGAGCGGCCAGGGCCTCGCGGCGCTGATGATGCTCAACGTGCTGACCCACTCCGACGTCGGCGCCCTGTCCGAGCTCGACCGGGTCCACCTCTTCGCCGAGGCGTGCAAGCAGGCCTATCACCACCGCGACGCGCTGTTCGCCGACCCGGTTCTCGCCCGGGTGCCGGTGGAGCACCTGCTGTCGGATGCCTGGCACGCCAGCGCCCGCGGGGCGATCGACATGGCGCGGGCGCAGGAGCCGGTGATCTGGCCCGAGGTCGCGCACAAGGACACGGTCTATCTCTGCGTGGTCGATCGCGACGGCAACGCGATCTCGCTCATCAACTCGATCTTCCAGGGCTTCGGCAGCGGCATCCTGGCGCCGGAGAGCGGGGTGCTGCTGCACAACCGCGGCTTCTCGTTCCGGGTCGAGCCCGGCCACCCGAACACGATCGGCCCGCGCAAGCGCCCGATGCACACGATCATCCCGGGCATGCTGATGAGGGACGGCCGCGCGGTGGCGCCGTTCGGCGTGATGGGCGGGCATTATCAGGCGATGGGCCATGTCGAGCTGCTGACCGGCCTCATCGACCGCGGCCTCGACGTGCAGGAGGCGCTGGATGCCCCGCGCAGCTTCGCCTATGGCGGCGGCATCGAGCTGGAGCCGGGCTTCTCCCCCGACCTCGCCGCCGGCCTGATGGCGCGCGGCCACGCGGTGCGGCCGGAGGCCGGACCGATCGGCGGCGGTCAGGTGATCTGGATCGACCACGCCGCGGGCACGCTCGCAGCCGGGTCGGATCCGCGCAAGGACGGCAGCGCGCTGGGGTATTGAGCACGTCCGGAGGCGGGGCCCCGCTCGCTTCTCCGGACCCGGCACCGGAACCTGCCCGCCGCGGGGTGTTTCCCGGGGCGGGCGGGGCGGCCGATACGAAATCCGATTGATTGCTCGGCGACTGCGTTGCAGTCGCTTTCGCAATGCGGATTTCGGCCTCGCTCAGGTGTGTGGAGCCGAAGGCTCCACCGCGCGGGCCTGTGATACGATTTCCGGAACGGATCGTCCGGAAATCGTATCAATCGCCCAGGTCGTCGCCCGCGTCGGGCGGCCGCCCGCGGCCGGCCCGGGACAAAATGGCGAGTCCCGTCCGCGCGTCCGTGCCGGCGGCGCGCTCCCTGAAGTAGCTCTCCGTGCGCAGGGCGGACAGTTTCTCCGCGACGGCCACGTTGATGAACTGGTTGAGCGCCACTCCCTCTGACTCCGAGACCCTGCGGGCCTCGTCGAGGAGAGAGGGCTGGAGCCTGAGAGCGAAGTTGCTCTTCTTCACCGTGTTGCCTCCAACCGCTTCCAGGCATCGCCCGGCGAAAGGATGTCGATGCCGAACCGTGCACCGACCACTCCGAAGTCGCGCCGGTTGAAGGTCACGATCGCTTCGGCTCGCCCGTTCACCGCCGCCTCGAGAACCATGTCGTCATCCGGATCCCGCACCGCCGGACGCCATAGGAACGCCAGCCGCACCGGTTCGGCAACAGCGGCGATGGCGCCGATGAGGGCGTCCATTTCCTCTGCCTGCAAGCCTGCGGCTTCGAGATGCTGTGGGCGCATCATGACGGCTTCGTATTCGAGCATGAGCGGCACCGAGGCGAGCAGGGTCAGGCGCCGCTCCAGCGTGGCGACCAGCAGCCGCCGGGACGCCCCTGCCTCGCTGCGGACCGCCGCCACCATCGTCGCCGTATCCAGGACAAGCCTCATGCCACAGAGGCTGGCAGGATTGGCCGGTTTGACAAGCGGGATTGCGGGACCCGCCGAATCGGCTCCTCCGGAAGTGTCGCGAAGCCGCGGCTACCGGCCGATCGGTCCCGTGGAGCCGCCGCTCCCTCCCTGTGTGCATCGCAGCAATGCGGCAAACGCCGCTTTGCGGGCGTCATGAACGCGTGCTATCGGCCGGTGCCAACTCGTTCCGGCAGGTCCGCTCCCCGCGGCCCGTTCCGCGCACCACAGGGAGTTGGCTCATGGCTCGTATCAGCGCCGGTTCGATCATCGAAGGGCTGACCTTCGACGACGTCCTGCTTCGTCCGGCCGCCTCGTCGGTGATGCCGGCGGAGGTCAGCCTCGCCACCCGGCTCACCCGCACCATCAGGCTCAACATGCCGATCATCGCCTCGGCGATGGACACGGTGACCGAGGCCCGCATGGCCATCGCCATGGCGCAGAACGGCGGGCTCGGCGTCATCCACCGCAACCTCGAGCCGCCGGAACAGGCCGAGCAGGTGCGGCTGGTCAAGAAGTACGAGTCGGGCATGGTGCTCAACCCGATCACCATCCACCCGGACGAGACCCTCGCCGACGCCTACGCGCTGATGCGCCAGCACGGCATCTCGGGCATCCCGGTGGTCGAGCGCGGCCCCAACGGCTCGCGCGGCAAGCTCGCCGGCATCCTCACCAACCGCGACACCCGCTTCGCCACCGACCAGAGCCAGCCGGTCTCCGAGCTGATGACCCGGGACCGGCTCATCACCGTGCGCGAGGGCGTGACCCAGGACGAGGCCAAGCGGCTGCTGCACCAGTTCCGCATCGAGAAGCTGCTCGTCGTCGACGACCACTACCGCTGCATCGGCCTCATCACGGTCAAGGACATCGAGAAGCAGGTCGCCTACCCCAACGCGGTCAAGGACGAGCAGGGCCGCCTGCGGGTCGCCGCCGCCACCACCACCGGCGAGGGCGGGTTCGAGCGCGCCGAGCGGCTGATCGACGCCGGCTGCGACGTCATCGTGGTCGACACCGCCCACGGCCACTCGGCCAAGGTGCTGGAGAGCGTGCGCCGGGTGAAGACCCTGTCGAACGCCGTCCAGGTCATCGCCGGCAACGTCGCCACGCGGGAAGGCGCCCAGGCGCTCATCGACGCCGGCGCCGACGCGATCAAGGTCGGCATCGGCCCGGGCTCGATCTGCACCACCCGCATCGTCGCGGGCGTCGGCGTGCCCCAGCTCACCGCCCTGATGGAGGCGGTCGAGGCCGCCGCCGACGCCGACGTGCCGGTGATCGCCGACGGCGGCATCAAGTATTCCGGCGACCTCGCCAAGGCGATCGCCGCCGGCGCCTCGGTGGCGATGCTCGGCTCGCTCCTCGCCGGCACCGACGAGGCGCCGGGCGAGGTGTTCCTGTACCAGGGTCGCTCCTACAAGAGCTACCGCGGGATGGGCTCGGTCGGCGCGATGGCGCGCGGCTCCGCCGACCGCTACTTCCAGGCCGAGGTCAGCGACACCCACAAGCTCGTGCCGGAGGGCATCGAGGGGCAGGTGCCGTACAAGGGCCCGGTCGCGGCGGTGCTGCACCAGCTCGCGGGTGGGCTTCGCGCCGCCATGGGCTATGTCGGGGCGCCCTCGATCCCGGAGATGCAGGAGCGGGCGCAGTTCATCCGCATCACCAATGCGGGCCTGCGCGAGAGCCACGTCCACGACGTGACTATCACCCGCGAAAGCCCGAACTACCCGAGCCGGATGTGATACGAATTTCGGACGATTCGTTCCGACATCGTATCATCAGCCCGCGCGGCGCTTGAGCGAAGCCGAAATCCGCATTGCGAAAGCGATCCGGAAGGATCGCCCGAAGCAATCATTCGGATTTCGTATGACGGCGAGGCGGCCCCGACCGGGGCCGCCCCCCTACTCCATCGTCGGCGCCAGGGTCTTGACCCCCGGCACGTCCTCTCCGAGCCACGCCGCGTTCTTGGCGGTGCCGTCGAAGGTCGCGCTGGTCTTGAACAGCTCGTACTTGCCCTCCAGCGCGTAGGGCCGGCTGCGGCCGAGAAGCTCGGCGACGCTCGCCTTGTCCATCGGCCGGAAGGTCTTCACCGCCTCGAACGCCTGATCGAGGTCGCGCTGGTTCTGGATCCCGGTGATGACCACCGCGACCGGCAGGTTGAGCGAGAAGTGGAGGTACTCGATCGGCTTGATCGGCGCGTCGCTCTTCAGGATCACGCCGTCGCCGAAGGTCTTCATGGCGAGCGGCGCGATCCCGTTCTGCACGAGGTAGGGCAGGACGAGGTGGCCGAAGCTGCGGAAATGCGCGTCCATCACGTTAAGGGGCATCTGCACCGCGTCGAAGCGGAAGCCGCGCTCGGCGGCGACCTCCAGCATCTGGAGGTGGATGCGCGGATCCTTGTGGCCGGTGAAGCCGATGTGGCGCAGCTTGCCGGCCTGCTTCGCCGCGACGAACGCCTCCATCGCCCCGCCCTCGGCGAAGACCCGGTCGGGGTCGTCGTAGCGCAGGATCTCGTGATGCTGGACGAGGTCGATCCGGTCGGTGCGCAGGCGCTTGAGCGATTCGTCGATCTGCCGCGTCGCCTCCTCCCGGGTCCGCCCGTCCATCTTGGACATCAGGAAGACCTTGTCGCGGTAGCCGCCCTGGCTCAGCGCCTCCCCCATCCGCTGCTCCGAGCGGCCCTGATTGTAGTCCCAGCAATTGTCCATGAAGGTGATGCCGCGGTCGACGCCCTCGTGGATCAGCCGCGTCGCCTCGGCGTCGGTCACCGCGTTCTTGCCGAGGTGGAACCCGCCCATACCGATCGCCGAGATCGTCTCGCCGGTGCGGCCGAAGGGGCGGTAGAGCATCTCGCCCCGGCGCTCGCCGGGATCGGTGACGAAGGGCAGGTCGGCGGGATCGTCCGGGCGGCCGCCGGGCAGGCCGGTCCGCGACGGGGCGGGGCCGGTGGCCGCGCCCGCGGCCCCCGAGACGGTGAGGCCGGCGCCGAGGGCGGCGCCCTGCAGGAAGCTGCGACGTTCCATGGCTGTCTCCTCAGGCGTGGGGCGAGGGCCGGTCCCGCAGGCGGCGGGCGGCGTGGAGGATGCGCAGGGCCGCGCAGGCGGCGCCGTAGCCGTTGTCGATGTTGACCACCGCGACGCCCGGGGCGCAGCTCGCCAGCACCGCGTCGAGGGCGGTGCGCCCGCCCGCGGCGACGCCGTAGCCGACCGAGGTCGGCACCGCGACGATCGCCCCGGCGACGAGGCCGCCGACGACGCTCGGCAGCGCCGCGTCCATACCGGCGGCGACGATGATCACCGGATGGGCCCGGATCTCGTCGAGGCGCCGGGTCAGGCGCCACAGCCCGGCGACGCCGACATCGGCGATCAGCGTGCTGGCGAGCCCGGCATAGGCGAGCGTCCGCTCGGCCTCCCGCGCGACCGGCACGTCGGAGGTGCCCGCCGCCACGATCGCGACCTCGGCCGGCCCGGCGAACGGACGGGGCTCGCCGAGGCAGGCGGTGCGCGAGACCGGGCAGTAGTCGAGCCGGTCGTGGTGGGCGAGCGCCGCGTGCTTCTCGGGGTCGAGGCGCGTCAGCAGCAGCCGCGCCCCGCGCTCGCCCACCGCCGCCAGGATCGCGTCGATCTGCGCCGCCGACTTGCCGGCGCAGAACACCGCCTCCTCGAGGCCGATCCGCTCGGGCCGGGCGAAGTCGAGGGTGAATTCCTCCGACACGCTCATCGGTCGGCTCCGGTCAGGAAGGCGCTGCCGACCCGGTAGGGCTCGAAGGCGACCGCCTGCCCGGCGAGCCGCGCCGGCGCCCGGGCAGCGATCGCGGCCGACAGGGCGGAGCGGGAGGGCGCCAGGGCCGCGAGGCTGTCGGGGTCGAGCTCGACCACGATGCCGGCGGCCCGCACCCGGCAGCGCACGGCGCGGCGGGGGCCCGGCGCCCCGTCGAGGGCGCCGCCGACCAGCCGCTCGACGGCGTGGATGAAGGCGAGCGTCTCGGGCTCGATCCGCAGGCCGGTCTCGACCCGGCTCGACAGGCAGGGCGCGGCCGGCAGCTCGGCGACGGCGCCGAGGCCGAGATCGCGGGCGAGCGCCCGCACCGCGGCCTTGCCGATCCCGGCCTCGACATAGGGGTGGCGCACGCCGTGCTCCCGGGCGGCGTCGAGGCCTGGGCGGTACTCGCCGAGGTCGTCGAGATTGGCGCCGGACACGATCCCGCGATCGGTCACCGCCCGGATCGCGCCGTAGAGGTTGGTCTTGCAGAAGAAGCAGCGGTTGACCGGGTTCGCCCGGTAGGCCGGGTCGGCGAACTCGCCGGCCTCGATCACCCGCAGCGTCCAGCCCTCGCGCGCGCCCTCCGCCCGCACCCGCGCCGTCGCTTCGTCCGGCACCGCGGGAGAGACCGCATGGACCATCAGCGGCGGCCCGGATGATACCCGGTGGGCGAGGGCCGCGAGGGTCAGGCTGTCGACCCCGCCGCTCACCGCCACCGCGACCGGGCCGAGGCCGGCGAGGACCGCCTCCAGGCGGGCGCGTGGCTCGGTCATGGCTCCTCTCCCTCGGCCGTTGCCGCGTCCAGGGCGAGCCGCTCGGCCTCGCGCCGCAGCCGGGCCCGGGCGGCGTGGCCCTCGTGGGCGAGCGCATCGTCGGCCTCGGCCTTGGCGGTGCGCCCGCCCGGCCGCCCGACGAGCTTCACCCGCACCGGATGCCCGTCGACCGACACGGTGGAAAAACTCCGCGGCAGGGCGGCGCCCGACACGACGTGGTGGCGCAGGCCGATCGTCGTGGTCTCGCGGAAGCACGCCGCCACCGCCGCCTCGATCGCGTCGGCCCGGGCGAGCGCCCGGACACCGGTCATCATCCGGCCCTTCTTGCCGAAGACCGGCATCTGCACGATGTCGAACACGTCCGGATGCGCCCGCAGCCGGTCGAGCCCCATGGCGAGGTCCTCCGCCGACTGGTCGTCGACCTCGAACTCGATCACCCCGAGCTGCCGGTGGCCGCCGTCCGGCCCGCCGGTCTCCACCGCCAGCACCCGCAGGCAGTTGCTCAGGCCCGGCAGGGTGCGGGTGCCGAAGCCGATGCCGGTGCGCGACAGCCGCCCCGACGCCCGCCGGCGCTCCGGATCGTCGCCGCAGAGATGGCGCAGGATCGCCGCGCCGGTCGGCGTCACCCGCTCGCCGGGAATCCCGTCGTCGAGGGTCGCGAAGCCGTCGAGCAGCAGCGTCGTGGCCGGCGCGGGCACCGGCAGCATCCCGTGCCGGGTCCGCACCCGGCCGGAGCCGAGCGGCAGCGCCGACACGCTCCAGCTCCGTGCCTTGATCACCGCGATCAGGTGGGCGGCGGCGACGATGTCGGCGATCGAATCCCACGCTCCGACCTCGTGGAAGGCCACGTCCTCGACTGCGATGCCGTGCACCCGCGCCTCGGCCTGCGCGAGATGCCCGAAGATCGCGAGCGCGTGGGCGCGGACCGCTGGGGCGAGATCGGCCCGGCCGAGCTCGTCGCGGATCGCCGACCAGTGCCGGTGCGCGTGCTTGCCGTGCGGGTGGCCGTGGTCATGGTGGTGGGAGTGGTCGTGGTGGTCGTGCGCCGAAGCCGCGTCCGGCGGCGTCACCGTGAAGCGCCGGCCCTGGAGCACGCCGTCGTTGTGCGCCACCGCCGCGCAGACGAGGCCGGCGGCGCGCACGCTCGCCCGCAGCCCCGGCTCGTGCTCGGGAAAGGCGTCGAGGAGGGCCGCGACCATCATGTCGCCGGCCACTCCGCCGATCGCGTCGAGGTGCAGGTGCATCGGCCGGCTCTCGCATCGCGCCGCCTGGGGCGCGGATCGGGGGCAGATCGGTCGCGGCGGCCCGGCGGCAAGCGCGCCGGACCGATGGCCGCAGCCGTCTCAGGACGATCTCAGAACCTCTCCCACAGCACCGCCACCACGACGACCACCGCCGCCAGCGCGATGAAGCCGAGGAACAGCGGCAGCGCCCGGCTCCGGGTGTGATGGGCGTCTGAGGGCTTGCCGCCCGCCCCCTGGACGCCCGCGCCGCGGACGCCGGCCGGCTCGGTCCGGTTGGCGTGGCTCTCGCTCGCGCGGGCCAGCGCGACCCGCTCCTGCGTGGGCGGGTGGCCGGCGGCCTCGTCGTCGGTGCCGAGCGGCGACAGGCCGGGGTCGAAGACCGGGACCTTGTCGCCGGTCCGGCCGCTGTCGATGTCGGCCTTGAGCTGCGCGCTGGTCGGCCGCCCGCCGTCCGGCGGGGTGTCGATCGGCTCGATCGTCCGGGTCGGGGGGACGTCGCTGCGGGTGTCGGTCATGGCGGGTCTCGCGGGCTCGGCCCCGGGCCAACCGGCGGCGGGCGCGAAGGTTCGCCCGCGCGAGCAAACTCCGACATCGGGCAGCGTCTTTTCGCGGTCGGTTGACGTATGTTAAGCGACAAGGCCAAGTCCGAGTGTGTTTTGATCGCTGTCCGTCGCCAAGCCTTGCGATATCGGTGGATGCCGTCACGCCATCGATCGGCGGTAATATCCTGTGAAGAGAATGAAATCGGCGTTCCTGGCGGCCCGATGACGTTCTCCGGGGCAACGACGGTGCAGATAGACTGATCGTGTGCGTGAACACCGGGCGGCATCGGACGTTTGTGTGGCACCCCGCCGGCTCTGGCCGGTCTGGCCGGAGACCTCGAACGATGAAAGCCCTCGTCTGGCACGGCACCGCGGACATCCGCTGCGACACGGTTCCCGACCCTCGGATCGAGGACGGGCGCGACGCGATCATCAAGGTGACCGCCTGCGCGATCTGCGGCTCCGATCTCCACCTCTACGACCACTTCATGCCGGGCATGAAGTCCGGCGACATCATGGGCCACGAGACCATGGGCGAGGTGGTCGAGGTCGGCCGGGACAACACGGCTCTGAAGGTCGGCGACCGCATCGTGGTGCCGTTCACCATCACCTGCGGCCAGTGCGACCAGTGCCGGCGCGGCAATTTCTCGGTCTGCGAGCGCAGCAACCGCAACCGCAAGCTCGCCGAGACCGCCTTCGGCCACACCACCGCCGGGCTGTTCGGCTACACCCACCTCACCGGCGGCTATCCGGGCGGGCAGGCCGAGTACCTGCGGGTGCCGTTCGCCGACGCCACCCACATCAAGGTGCCCCACGGCGTCTCCGACGAGACGCTGCTGTTCCTGTCCGACATCCTGCCGACCGGCTGGCAGGGGGCGGTGCAGTGCGACATCCAGCCGGAGGACACGGTGGCGATCTGGGGCTGCGGCCCGGTCGGCCAGATGGCGATCCGCTCGGCGATCCTGCTCGGCGCCAAGCGCGTCATCGCCATCGACCGGGTGCCCGAGCGCCTCGCCATGGCGCGGGCCGGCGGGGCCGAGACGATCGACTTCTCGCAGGACAACGTCGTCAGCCGCCTCAACGACATGACCGGCGGCAAGGGCCCGGAGAAGTGCATCGACTCGGTCGGGCTGGAGGCCCACGCCACCGGCTCGCTCGATTCGATGTACGACCGGGTCAAGCAGGCGATGATGCTGGAGACCGACCGCGCCCACGTCCTGCGCGAGATGATCTACGTCTGCCGGCCGGCGGGCGTGCTGTCGGTGCCGGGCGTCTATGGCGGGCTGCTCGACAAGATCCCGTTCGGGGCGATGATGAACAAGGGCCTGACCCTGCGCACCGGCCAGACCCACGTCAACCGCTGGACCGGCGACCTGCTGCGGCGGATCGAGGAGGGGCAGATCGACCCGTCCTTCGTCATCACCCACACGGTCGGGCTGGAGGACGGCCCGGCGATGTACCGGACGTTCCGCGACAAGCAGGACGGCTGCATCAAGGTGGTCATCAAGCCATGAGGCCGACCATGAGCCAGACCCATGCCCGCACGCCGGTGCGCGGCCCGACCCCGCGCCCGGCCCATTCCGGCCATGCCCGCCTCGCCCGCGGCCTCGGCTGGTTCTCGATCGGCCTCGGTCTCGCCGAGCTGATCGCCCCGCGCGCCCTGTGCCGGGCGATCGGCCTGCCGGGCCGCGAGACCCTGGTCCAGGCCTACGGTGCCCGCGAGGTCGCGACCGGGATCGCGATCCTGGCGAGCCACGACCCGACGCCATGGATCTGGGGCCGGGTCGGGGGCGACGCCCTCGACCTCGCCACCCTGGCCACCGGCTACGAGCACGACAACCCCCGCATCGGCGGCCTCGCGCTCGCCACCGCGGCGGTGGTCGGCGTGACGCTCGCCGACGTCGCCTGCGTGCAGGGGCTCACCGCCGACAAGCGGCTGCCGCCGCCGGGCCGCTTCGATTACGCCGACCGCAGCGGTTTCCCGCGCCCGGTCGACGCGATGCGCGGCCAGGCCGCCGACTTCGCGGTGCCGGCGGATTTCCGCATCCCGGAGCCGCTGCGGCCGTGGACCTCCGGCGCACCGGCCTCCGGCCGGTCCGGCGTCCCGGCTTGACGCTCGTCGATCCGCCGTGCTGATCGGAGCCATGACGATGAGTCGGGCACGGGAGACGACCGGAATGGACACCGGCGGCGAGATCACCCTCGCGCAGATCCGCGAGCGCGCCTACGACATCTGGGAGCGCAACCATCGGCCCGAGGGGTTCGAGATCGAGTTCTGGCTGCTGGCGGAGCGGGAGTTGCGGGCGGAACGCGACGCCCGCTGCGCCGGCCTGCCGGCGGAACCGGACACCGTCGACGCTTCGTGACGAATCGCCGCCGGTCGCGGCGGTTCGACCCTGGGTCAAGTGATCGAGCCGCCTTCATGCGGCTCGATCCTGTTCTGGATATCTCTGCGTCAGATGATCTTCATGTTTGCTGCTACAGAAAGCCGCGAATAGCCTGCGAACCGGCCGCATCGTCGCTGCGTTGAGGCATGAAGCCCCTGCTTCAACGAGGAGATGCCATTCATGGCCGAGGATATTCGTGGGCTCTACGTGACGGCCCTGCAGAACACGCACGCGCTCGAACTCCAGGCGCTCCAGATCATGGAGCGGCAGGTCGAGCGGCTGGAACGCTATCCCGACATGGCGGCGGCCCTGCGCCGCCACATCACCGAGACCCACGGCCAGCGCGACCGGCTGGAAGAGGCCCTGGCGGCGATGAATTCGAGCCCGTCGACCCTCAAGGAGGGCGTGCTCGGCATGATGGGCAACCTCGCGGCGCTGGCCCACACTCCGGCCCAGGACGAGATCCTGAAGAACGCCTTCGCCAACCGCGCCTTCGAGAACTACGAGGCGGCGGCCTACGACGCCCTCATCACCCTGACCGAGGCCGCCGGACACAGCGCGGCGCTGACCGGATTCCAGCAGTCGCTGAAGGAGGAACTGACGATGGCCCAGACCGTCGCCGACCTCGTGCGGCCCACCACCCTTCGCTACATCGAGCTGACGACGGCGGGGGCCAAGGCCGACCGCTGAGGCTCAGCAGGAGCCGGGTCCGGTACGATCGTGTCGCCGGACCCGCCTCATGCGATCTTCGATGGATCGCTCGGCGATCCCTGCGGGATCGTGGCGATTGCTGTGCAATCGCTTCACGTTGCGAAAATCGGCTTCACTCCGGTGAGTGAGCCGAAGGCTCCACCGCGCGGGCTGGTGGCACGAAACCCGGACGTGATTTCCGGATGTCGTATCAGTTGCTCACCGGCTTTGCCGTCCCTTGCGGATGAAACGAGGGTGCGCCTCATTGAGCCCACGACCTTCGCGAAGACCACGGGTCTTCTCCTCTCCCCGCGGGCGGGGAGAGGGCTTCATCCCCCTTGTGGGGGATGAAGCGAGCGCAGGCCCAGCCGGAGCGAGGGTGAGGGGGTGGTTCCGGAGGAGGCTCCTCCGGCCACGCCCCCTCACCATCGGCTGCCGCCTCGCTTCGTTGACGGCAAGGTCAACGAAGCCCTCTCCCCGCAAGCGGGGCGAGGAGAACGCGCCCGAGTCGCGGTGGCCTTCTGTCGTAGCCGGTTCTGAGCCTCGAAAATTCTCTCTCAGGCACAGATAGTTAGAACCAGTTTCTATTTAGGCGGATCCCGCACCGTGGTCCCGACGACAACAGAACAGGCGGCGGGATCGCTCCCGCCGCCTGTTTTCGTGGATTGCCTCGGGCCCGCTCAGGCCGTCGGCTGGGGCTCGTAGCCGCCGTCGTTCTCCCGCGGCCGGCCGCGGCCGGCGGAGGGGACCGGAGATCCTCGGGACGGCGAGGACGGGAAGTCGCCGGCGTCGCGGACCGGAGGCTTGCCGTCGATGAGCCCCTTGATCTCGTCGCCCGACAGGGTCTCGTATTCCAGCAGGCCGCGCGCGAGGGCCTCCAGGTCGTCCTTGCGCTCGTCGAGGATGCGGCGGGCATCCTGAAGGCCGGTCTCGACGAGGCGACGGACCTCGGCGTCGATCTTCTGGGCCGTCGATTCCGAGACGTTCTGCTGCCGGTTGACCTGCATGCCGAGGAAGACCTCGTCGTTGTTGTCGCCGTAGGCGACGGTGCCGAGCTCGGGCGAGAAGCCCCAGCGCGTCACCATCATCCGGGCGAGGCGGGTCGCCTGCTCGATGTCCGACTGAGCCCCCGAGGTCACCTTGTCGTGGCCGAAGATCATCTCCTCGGCGACGCGGCCGCCCATCATGATCGCGAGGCGCGAGGTCATCTGCTCGAACGACATCGACAGCTTGTCACGCTCGGGCAGCTGCATGACCATGCCGAGCGCCCGGCCGCGGGGGATGATCGTCGCCTTGTGGACCGGATCGGTCGCCGGCACGTTGAGCGCCACGATGGCGTGGCCGCCCTCGTGGTAGGCGGTCAGGCGCTTCTCGTCCTCGGTCATGACGAGGGTGCGCCGCTCGGCGCCCATCATCACCTTGTCCTTGGCATCCTCGAACTCGTGCATGGTGACGATGCGCTTGCCGCGGCGGGCGGCGAGCAGGGCGGCCTCGTTGACGAGGTTCATCAGGTCGGCGCCCGAGAATCCGGGGGTGCCGCGGGCGATGACCTTCAGGTCGACGTCGGGGGCGAGCGGCACCTTGCGGACGTGGACACGCAGGATGCGCTCGCGGCCGATCACGTCCGGGTTCGGCACGATGATCTGGCGGTCGAAGCGGCCCGGGCGCAGCAGCGCCGGGTCGAGCACGTCGGGGCGGTTGGTCGCCGCGATGATGATGACGCCCTCGTTGGCCTCGAAGCCGTCCATCTCGACCAGGAGCTGGTTGAGGGTCTGCTCGCGCTCGTCGTTGCCGCCGCCGAGGCCGGCGCCGCGATGGCGGCCGACCGCGTCGATCTCGTCGATGAAGATGATGCAGGGCGCGTTCTTCTTCGCCTGGTCGAACATGTCGCGGACGCGGCTCGCGCCGACGCCGACGAACATCTCGACGAAGTCCGAGCCCGAGATGGTGAAGAACGGCACGTTGGCCTCGCCCGCGACCGCCCGGGCGATCAGGGTCTTGCCGGTGCCGGGCGGGCCGACGAGGAGCACGCCGCGCGGGATCCGGCCGCCGAGGCGCTGGAACTTCTGCGGGTCGCGCAGGAACTCGACGATCTCCTGCAGGTCCTCCTTGGCCTCGTCGACGCCCGCCACGTCCTCGAAGGTGACGCGGCCGTGGGCCTCGGTCAGCAGCTTGGCCTTCGACTTGCCGAAGCCCATGGCACGGCCGGCGCCCGACTGCATCTGCCGGCTGAGGAAGATCCAGGCGCCGATGAACACGAGGATCGGCAGCCAGTTGACGAGGAGCGCGATGAACCACGGGGTGTTGTCCGACGGCGGACGGGCCGTGATGGTCACGCCCTTGCCCTGCAGCTTCGACACCAGCGAGGGGTCGTTGGGGGCGTAGGTCGTGAAGGTGCCGCCGCCCGTGTAGCTGCCGCTCACCTCCTGTCCGGAGATCACGACGCTCTGGATGCGGCCCGCATCGGCGTCGTTGAGCAGCTGGCTGTAGGCGATCTCTCCGCCGCTGGACCGGTGGCCGGGGTTCTGGAACAGGGTGACCAGGGCCAGGACCAGCAGGAAAATGACGACCCACAGGGCGAAGTTTCGGAAGTTGGGGTTCATCGAAGCGTCAATCCCTGAGGAGCGCGGCGCCATGCAGGCGTGCAGGGATGGGAGCCGGCACTCGAAGCCCAATGTAGGCGTGCGCCGGAAGGTTGCCAAGAAGGCCGCCGGAGCGATCAGCCCGCAGCGTCAACCGACCCGGAATCCCGCCCGCCCGGACCGCGCCGCGGCGGCGCCCCCGTCACCGTGAGCCGGCCCGCCGCCGCGGACACCATCGCGCCGCCGAGGGTGCGCCGCGTGGCCCCTCCCCCGGCGAGCGCCGGCCGCAGGGCGGCGAGCAGCGCTTCCAGCCGCTCCAGGCGCACCCGGCGCGCGTCGCCGGCGCGCGCGACGGCGCGGGCGAGAAGCCGCAGCGCCACCGCCTCCGGCAGGGCGAGGAAGCCGACGCCGTCGAGGACGAACCGGTCCGCCCCCGTGGCCTCGCGCCGCAGGCGGTCCCAGGCCCCGGCCGCGGCGGCGTCGAGGGCGGCCTCGTCCCGGCGCAGGCGGCCGGCGAGGCGGGCGAGCCGCGGGGCGGTCAGCCCTTCCGCGGCGAGCGCCGGCATCAGGCCGCGCAGGCGGGCGCGGGCGAAGCGCGGGTCGCGGTTCGACGGATCGGCGGCGGCGGGCCAGCCCCACGCCGCGCAGGTGGCGACGAGGCGGGCCTTGGCGAGGTCGAGGAACGGCCGGGCCAGGGTCGCAGAACCGAGCGCCCGGGCCGGCGCCATCCCGGCGAGGCCGGCGGGGCCCGAGCCGCGGCACAGGCGCAGCAGCACCGTCTCGGCCTGATCGTCCAGGGTGTGGGCGGTCAGCACGCTCGCGGCGCCGACCTCCGCCGCGAGCCCCGCGAGCAGGGCGTAGCGGGCCTGCCGGGCGGCGTCCTGGATGCCGGAGACCGGCTTCGGGCCGTCCCAGACGAGGAGCCGGTGCGGCAGGCCGAGGGCGGCGGCGGCGGCGGCGACCGCCTCGGCCTCGGCGGCCGAGCCGTCGCGCAGGCGGTGGTCGACGGTCGCGACGAGGACCGGCACACACGGCGGCAGCAGGGCGGCGCAGCCCATCAGCGCGGTCGAATCCGGCCCGCCCGACACGGCGAGCACCGCCCCGCCGGGCGCCCCGGCGCCGAGCCAGGGCGCGAGCCGGGCCGCGATCTCGTCGGGCATCAGCGGCCCGGCCGCGATCTCGTCGGGCACGAGCGGGCCGGCTGCGTCCACGGCCGGGTCAGGCGGCGCAGCGGGCCCGGCGCTGCTCGCGGTCGACGCCCTGCTTCACGCTGGCGGAGGCCTGCGGGAACTTGCGCTCCAGCTCGGCCAGGGTGGCGCAGGCCTGCTCGCGGGCGCCGAGCGCGTTGAGCGAGGTGCCGAGCTTCAGCATCGCGTCCGGCGCCTTGCGCGAGCGGGCGAAGTCGGTCGAGACCTTCAGGAACTGCTCGGCCGCCTCCCGGGTGCGGTTGCGCTGGAGGTAGCTCTCGCCGAGCCAGTAGGTCGCGTCCGGCACCAGGGCGTCGCGGGGATGCGACTGGATGAACTGGCGCAGGCTCATCTCGGCCTGCTCGTACTGGCGCTGGAGCACGTAGGCGTAGGCGGATTCGTAATCGGCTTTGGCGTCGCCGGTGCCGGTCGCCGCGATGCTCTGCGACGGCCGCGGCGCCGCGACCGGGGGCGGCACCCGGGCCGGCGCGGGCCGCGGCGCGGCCGGGGCGCCGAGGGTCTGCGGCGCGCCGGGCGCACCGGGATTGAGGGTCGGATCGAAGGCGTCGCCGCGCTTTTGCGGCTTGGGCGGGGTCGCCGCGGCCGGCGCCGCTCCCCCGGCGGGCCGGGCCCCGCCCTTGCTCTCCTGGAACCGGTACTCGACGTCCTCCTGGAACTTGCGCAGCTGCTCCTTGAGCTGGCGGTTCTCGTACTGGAGGGTCTCGATCTGCCCCGACATCTGCCGGGCCTGGTTCTCGATCCGGTTCATCCGCACCACGAGGTCGGCGGCGTCCTGGGCCCGCGCGGCCGGCGCGGCGGCCAGGACGAGGCCGGACAGGAGGGCCGTGCGGAGGAGCGGGCGGCGGAGCATGGCGGATCGGCTTCCGGGCGGACGGGGCGGCTGCGATAGCAGATGCCGCCCGGCGCGGCAAAACTGCGACGGGGCCGGGGCGACACCCCGGCCCCTGGAACTCACGAGCCGGCGCCGCCGTCGATCACCGTCACGGCGCGGCGGTTCTGCGACCAGCACGAGATGTCGTTGCAGACCGCGACCGGCCGTTCCTTGCCGTAGGACACGGTGCGCATCCGCCCCGAGGCGATGCCGCGCGAGGCGAGGTAGTCCCGCACCGCCTGGGCGCGGCGGGCGCCGAGGGAGAAGTTGTACTCGCGGGTGCCGCGCTCGTCGGCATGGCCCTCGATCAGGAAGCTCGTGCGCGGGTAGCGGGTGAGCCACTGCGCCTGCCGGTCGAGGGTTCCGGTGGCGGTCGCGGTCAGGTCGGTCGAGTCGCTCTCGAAGAACACCCGGTCGCCGACATTGACGACGAAGTCCTGGGCGCTGCCCGGAACGGCGGCTCCGCCCGCGCCCATCCGGCCGCCGGCACCCGCGCCGTAGGCGGAGGCATCGGCGAGATCCTTGTCGGAGGCGCAGGCGGCGATCGACAGGGCGAGGCCGAGCGCGGCGGCGGCCTTGAGCGCCCGCGGCAAAGCGAACGGCAACATGGGAACACTCCTCCGGCGAAGGCCGTGGCGCCTCGACGGCGCGGCCCCGCCAACCGGGATTGCTGTAGGTCCCGGGCGGTTAAGCGAAGGTTCCGTCAACCTTGACGGGACCTTGCCGGGCCGGGGCGAAACCGGTTCGTCACCCGAAACCGCGGCGTAGGGTTAATCATCGGTGAATTGCGGCGCGGGCGCGGCGTCACGGCCACGCTTGGCCGCCCTCCCCCGGCGCCGGCGAGGGGTGTTGCCGCCGGATCACGGCCGCGCCGGTGCCGCGGTCGCCTCCAGGGCCGGCTGGGCCGGGACGGCGCCGAACAGCAGCGGGCGCAGGGCGGCGACGTCGCGCCGGGCGAGGGCGGCGTCGTAGCGGCGGCGCAGGTCGGCGCAGCCGCGGTGGCGCGCCTGGACCAGCAGGCCGCCGGAGCGGGCCGGTCCCGGCGGCGGCACGAAGCGGCGTCCCGCGAGGGCCCGGTCGAGCAGGGCCCGCAGGCGGGCCGGCGCGCCGGGATCGGACGGGGCCAGGGTGTCGGCGGCCAGGACCGCATCGCCGTCCCGGCCGAGCGCCATGCAATCCTCCTCGTCGCGGGCCGCCGCCATCGCGGCCCCGATCAGCCGGCCGAACTCCAGCGCGAGGTCGTCGCCGCCGCGAGCGAGGGCCGCGCCGATCTGCCGGGCGGCGCCGGCCCGGATGATCTCCTCGCCGTCGGGCTCGCTCAGGCCCTGCCGGTAGGCATCGAGGTAGGGGGCGGCGACGGCGTCGAGGGCATCGGGGGCCTGCTCCCTGAAGGCTCCCATCAGCGCCACGGCGCGCAGCACCGCCGCCCGGGCGCCGGCGAGGGTCGGATCGTCGTCGAGGGTCGAATCCGGCATCCGGTCGGGCGCGACGGTGGCGGTGATCGCCCCGACCTGCTTCAGGCGCTCGGCGTCCGGGAACCACACGTCGCGGGAGGGGGTCGACAGGACCCGATCGACGAAGTCCGGCGTCAGGCCCGCCGAGAGATAGGCCCGGCGCTCGCCGGAGGAATCGACCGCGAGCTTCTCGCCGAACAGGCCGGGCTCGTAGGGCGCGTGGAAGCCGAGATGGCTGTCGCGCAGGATCAGCCGCTCGCGTCCGCGCATGAAGGCCAGCGTGCAGGCCGACACGCAGTAATCCGGCACGTAGGTCGTCAGCCCGCGGGCGGCGACGAGGTCGCCGACCGCCATCCCCTCCTCCACGAGGCCGCCGTCGCTGGTGAGATGGAGGCGCACCACCTCGGGATGGGCGGCGAGGATCGCGGCGAGGCGGGCCGCCGTCCCCTCGGCGAAGTCGCCCGACAGGCGCACGTCGCGCCCGTGCGGGCCGAGAACGACCGAGGCCGCCTCCATCGCCTCGTCGGCCGCCAGCACCTGGGCGAGGTTGCGCGACAGGTCGGCGTAGCAGGTCGGCAGCAGGACCAGTCCGAGGGCGAGGCCGGCGAGCGGCAGCAGGACCGCGGCGCCTCTCGCCGCGGCGCCCCTCGGACGCGGCACCAGGAAGGCGAGGCAGAGCCCGATGCCGGCGACCAGCGCGACCGCCGCCCCGGCCGCCAGGCCGGCGGCGACCGGCCCCTCGGCCCAGTCGGCGTCGAGGCCGGAATGCGCCGCCGCCGCCCCGGCGAGGCACAATCCGGCCAGGAGCCGGTATTCCGCGGGCCGTCCGATCCCGGCTGCCGTCATGTTGCCGATCCCGATTCGCAGACGAGCGAGGGACCGATCATCCCCGCACCGGCCACGCCGGAGAAGCGGGAAACTTTGCCGGCGTCCGCGGCAAATTCTCGCCCCGCGATTCGGGAGTACAATGCTCGCGGAAACGACCCCGGCGGAGACGAAAACCTACCCGAACGGCCGGGCCGAAGGATTATCTTTGCGAGGATTGTGCCAGGAGGCCACCCGGGCGGAGGGGCGGATCAGCTTTTCAGCGGATCGTGGCCCCAATTCATCAGCGAGTAGCGCCAGCGCGAATGCTCGCGATCCTTCGCGGGACCGCCCTGGGCGAGGTGGCGGCCGACATAGCCGGCGACCTTGCGCATGTGGGTGTAGTCGTCGTCGGTGAGATCGGCCTTCTTCTTGTGCTTGATCGCGACGATCCGGCGGCCCTCGCGGTGGCCGACCGATTCGTCCCCACCCTCGGGCGTCGCGCCGACGGAGCGGCTCTCCTCGGTGTCGAGCCATTGTTCCAGTTCGGAGGGCGTCATGTTCACGGCGTCGCGGAACTCGGCCCAGATCGTGTCGTGGTCGGCGGCATCATTGCGGCTCATCGGGCTTTCTCCTCTTCTTCGGGCGTGACGGCGCCGCCTCAACGCGGCACCAGCCCGGCGGATCGGTGCCCAGGGCGTGACCGATGGCCTCGCGCGGGCGTCGCCCGGCGCGCCGGCTGGCGCCGGCCCGGCGGATGCGGGACAACGGGGCCCCTGCCGGAGCGAGCCGCCGCATGAGCGACACCGACGAGATCCTCTACTTCACCGACGCCGACGGCATCGCCCGGCTGACCCTGAACCGGCCGCAGGCCCGCAACGCGCTCACCTTCGCGATGTACGAGCGCCTCTCCGAGATCTGCCGGTCGATCGATGCCGACCGGTCGGTCCGCGCCCTCGTCGTCACCGGCACCGGCGACAAGGCGTTCGCCGCCGGTACCGACATCGCGCAGTTCCGCGCCTTCGCCACCGGCGAGGACGCCCTGCGCTACGAGCGCTTCATCGACCGGGTGCTCGGGTCGCTGGAGACCTGCCGCGTGCCGGTCATCGCGGCGATCGCCGGCGCCTGCACCGGCGGCGGCGCCGCCATCGCGGCGGCCTGCGACCTGCGGATCGCCACCCGCGACGCCCGCTTCGGCTTCCCGATCGCCCGCACCCTCGGCAATTGCCTGTCGCTCGCCACCCTGCGCCGGCTCTCGGCCCTCGTCGGCGCAGGCCGGGTCAAGGAGATGATCTTCACCGCCCGGCTGGTGGAGGCCGAGGAGGCGCGGGCGATCGGCCTCGTCGGCGAGGTGGTGGCCGACGCCGCCGCGCTGGCGGAGCGGGCGACGGCGCTCGCCCGCCTCGTCGCCGGCCACGCGCCGCTGACGCTCGCGGCGACCAAGGAGGGCCTGCGCCGCCTGCGCGACGGCGACGAGTCGGGCGCCGGCGCCGACGGCCTGCCCGGCGACGACCTCGTCCTGTCCTGCTATACCAGCCGCGACTTCCGCGAGGGCATGGAGGCGTTCCTGGCCAAGCGCCCGCCGGACTGGGAGGGCCGCTGAGGCGATGGCCGGCCGCGGAACGCCCCGCGCGGGAGCGGCTTGAACGAAGGAACCCGGCCCCGGCCGGGAGGGCAGCGGTCCGGAGGTTCCGTGTTTCGATTCGTGCCGCCGCGCGGCTCCCGCAAGGTCGGCCAGGGCCTGTCCCGGCTGCTCAAGACCACGACGAGGGTCAACGCCGACGCCGTGCGCCAGGGAGGCCAAGTTGCCAGCGAGGTCGCTCGCAAGGCCGCCCGCAAGGCCGTCGAGGCCGTGAAGGCGCGGACCGAGCCGGCGCCGCACGCGCCCCCCGGCCGCTTCGTCGAGGTCGACGGCGTGCGGGTCCACGTCATCGTGCACGGCCAGGGGCGGCCGGTGGTGCTGATCCACGGCAACGGCACGATGGCCGAGGACTGGGTCATCAGCGGCGTCGTCGAGCGGCTCGCCCGGAGCTACCGGGTGATCGCGATCGACCGGCCGGGCTTCGGCCACAGCGAGCGGCCGCGCCACCGGGTCTGGACCGCCGCCGCGCAGGCGCGCCTGCTGCACGGCGTGCTGGGCAAGCTCTCGGTCGAGCGCCCCGTGCTCGTCGGGCATTCCTGGGGCACGCTCGTCGCCCTCGCCCTCGCGGCGCAGGGGCAGGACGACCTGCGCGGCCTCGTGCTGCTGTCGGGCTACTACTACCCGACCCGGCGGGCGGATGTCGGGCTGATCGCGCCGCTCGCGGTCCCGGGTCTCGGCGACGCCGCCCGGGCGATGACGCCGGATTCCGTCGGCCGCCTCCTCGCCCCCGGAGTGTTCCGCCACGTCTTCTCGCCGCAGCCGGTGCCGGCCCGGTTCACCGCCCGGTTCCCGGTCGCCGTCGCGGTCCATCCGCGGCAGGCGAGGGCGAGTGCCGAGGACACCGCCACCATGACCACGGCCGCCGCCCTGCTGCAGCCGCACTATCCCCGACTGCGCCTGCCGGTGGCGATCCTGTCGGGCGACGCCGACGCGGTGGTCGATCCCCGCGAGCAGTCGTGCCGCCTGCACGGCGAGGTCGCGGGCAGCACGCTGACGCTGCTGCCGGGCAAGGGGCACATGATCCATTACGGGGCCGCGGCGCGGATCGCCCGGGTGGTCGACGGCCAGATGGCGCTCACCGGCCGGGCCCTGCGCTGGCAGTAGACCGGCCTGCCGGTACGATCTTCCTTCCGACGCTCAAGGTTTCGGGTGGCCGCGCCAAGTCGTGACGGACGCCGAACGGCCTGCGCGGAGACGTGTCCGGGCGGCGGAACGGCCCGCGCCATCGATCGTTGACCGGCATGCCCGCCGGCCGAGGCCGGGACGGTGGCGACAGACCTGCGAATCAGGAGAAACCGCGATGCGTGTCCTTGGCTGGGCCCCCGTCCTCGTCGCCGCGTTGCTGGCGGCGCAATCGGCCTCGGCCCAGGACGGCCGCCGGCTCCGCGACCCCGAGGCGACCGGCAGCCTCGCCCCGGTGCCCCGCGGCCCTGTGTTCGACCGGACCACCGGCCAGGTCTGCCAGCGCTGGTGCGAGTGGGACAACGTTCCCTGCGACCCGCCGAGCTTCAAGATCGCCGACGGCCGATGCCGCAGCAGTCGCGACGGCATCTGGTAGCTCTGCCCTTTCCCCGCCCCCGGAGATCCGCATGACCGACTTCCCGAAGCCGCCCTTCGCGCGCCAGAAGAAGATCCCGATGCCCGGCCGCGACGCCGAGATGGATCCGCGGCCCGATTACGGCGAGACGAGCTACCGCGGCTCGGGGCGGCTCGCCGGCCGCCGGGCGATCATCACCGGGGGCGATTCCGGCATCGGCAAGGCGGTGGCCCTGGCCTTCGCCCGCGAGGGTGCCGACGTGCTGGTGAGCTACTACGACGAGCACGAGGATGCCCGCGAGACCGCGCGGCTGGTCGAGGAGGCCGGTCGCAAGGCGGTGCTGGTGCCCGGCGACATCAAGGATCCCGCCCATTGCCGCGCCATCGTCGAGAAGGCGGTCGCGGCCTTCGGCGGAATCGACGTGCTGGTCAACAACGCCGCCCACCAGGCGACGATCCAGTCGATCGACGAGATGAGCGACGAGGAGTGGGACGTCACCTTCCGCACCAACATCCACGCGATGTTCTACCTCGCGAAGGCGGCTGTGGCGCACATGAAGCCCGGCTCTGCGATCGTCAACACGACCTCGATCAACGCCGACACGCCGAGCCCGCAGCTTCTCGCCTACGCGACGACGAAGGGCGCGATCCAGAACTTCACCGGCGCCCTGGCGCAATTGCTCGCCGAGAAGGAGATCCGGGTGAACTGCGTCGCGCCCGGCCCGGTCTGGACCCCGCTGATCCCCTCGACGATGCCGGAGGAGAAGGTGAAGAACTTTGGCATGCAGGTGCCGATGAAGCGCCCGGCCCAACCCTGCGAACTCGCCCCGGCCTACGTCATGCTGGCCGCGCCCGAGTCGAGCTACGTCTCGGGGGCGACGATCGCGGTGACCGGCGGCAAGCCGATGATCTGACGGGATTTTTCCGCCAGGGGGCTCGACGCCCAAGCCCTCTCCCCCCTCCGCCCACGGCTGTCCGGGCAGGAAGGGGCTCCTCTCCCGAGTGGGAGAGGGGATCCCGCGCTTGATCCTGAAAGGATTTCTCCCCGGACAGCCCTGCCTCTGCGGGGGAGATCCTGGGCAACTCTTTCCCCTGCTCGTTGCCCCTCACGCCGCCATGGCGGCGGTGAGGTGCAGGATGGTCCGCCCGCTCTCGTCGCGGACCCGCAGGGCGAGGCCGGCGACGCGGTGGCGGAGGTTGCCGGCGCAGGAATCGAGCGCCTGGGCGGCCTCGGCCCGCGCCGCTCCGGCATCCGTCAGCACGACGCCGATCTCGTCGCGCGCGAGCACGCCGTCCGCTTCGAGGTCGAAATAATAGCGGTGCATGGCCGTCCTCCCTTGATCTGGTCGGGCCATCGTGCCGGACCCCGGCGCGCGGGACTCTTACGCGTTGTGATTCACGCCCCGCACCGGTGAGACGGAGATGGAGCGCCACGGCCGCGCAGCAAGCCTCGTTCCAACCGCCCCGCTTGTTCGGCGCGCCTCTCGTGCTGGGTCGGCGCGCCTCTTGCGCTTGTTCCGCGCGCCTCTTGCGCTTGTTCGGCGCGCCTCTTGCGACGGAGCGCGGGTCTCGATCCGGTGGAAGGAATTCGGCGTGCGCTACACCCTGGGGTGTCATCTGGCCTACGAGGTGAAACAGGAGACCCTGTTCATCTTCAACCTCGAAGTCGCGAAACTGAAGCGTCACGTCGACCTGACCGAGAGCCTGAGCCTGTCGCCGGATCTGCCGGTGCGCCGCTACACCGTGCCCGACCTCGGCAACCGCTACGCGGCGGTGCTGGTGCCGGCCGGTGCCTTCAGCCTCGACTACGAGGCCGAGGTCACCCTCGACGTGCTGCGGGGCGATCCGGGCGGAATCGGCGAGATGGCGGTCGCCGACCTGCCGCTCGACATCCTGCCCTACCTGCTGCCGAGCCGGTTCGTCTCTTCCGACCGCCTCGCCCCCTACGCGCTCGCCGAGTTCGGCGAGGCGCCGAAGGGCTTCGAGCGGGTCAACCGGATCTGCAACTGGATCCACGACCACATCGCCTACCAGCGCGGCGCCAGCGACGAGGAGACCACCGCCGACGAGACGCTGCTCAAGCGGGCAGGCGTGTGCCGCGATTTCGCGCATCTCGGGATCGCGTTCTGCCGCGCGCTCGGCATCCCGGCCCGGTTCGTGAGCTGCTACGCCTACGGCCTCGTGCCGTGCGACTTCCACGCGGTGTTCGAGGCCTATCTCGACGGCCGCTGGTGGTTGTTCGACGCCACGCGGCAGGCCAATCTCGACGGGCTGGTGCGGATCGGCGTCGGCCGCGACGCGGCCGAGATCGCCTTCTCGACCCCGTTCGGCGAGATGACGCCGACCGGGATGGAGATCCGCATCGCCCGCGCCGACGGCGCGCCCGAAGCCGGGCCGCGCACCACCGACGCGATCTCGACCGAGGAACCGGCGCCGAACGCCGGTGCCGCCTGACATGCCCACCCGGGAGCGCCCCGCATGGTCTACCGCCACGTCGTCGGTCCCCGCTCCTGGGTGTTCTCGGGCCTGCCCGAGCTGATGGCCAAGGCGAGCCCGCCGCGCTCCGGCGACCGCCTCGCCGGCCTCGCGGCGGAATGCGCCGAGGAGACGGTGGCGGCGCGCTGGTGCCTCGCCGAGGTGCCGCTCGCCGACCTCGTCGCCCGGCCGCTGATCCCCTACGAGGACGACGACGTCACCCGGCTGATCCTCGACGGCCACGATGTCGCCGCCTTCGCGCCGATCGCCCACCTCACGGTCGGCGACTTCCGCGAGTTCCTGCTGACCGCGAGTTCCGACACCCTCGCGGCGATCGCCCCGGGGGTGACGCCGGAGATCGCCGCGGCGGTGTCGAAGATCATGCGCAACCAGGACCTGATCCTGGTCGCCCGCAAGGCCCGGGTGACGACCCGGTTCCGCAACACGATCGGGCTGCCCGGCACCCTGGCGGTGCGGCTCCAGCCCAACCACCCGAGCGACGACCCCGCCGGCATCACCGCGGCGATCCTCGACGGGCTGTCCTACGGCTGCGGCGACGCGGTGATCGGCATCAATCCGGTCTCGGATTCGGTCCAGGGCCTGACCGGCCTGCTGCACCTCCTCGACGAGCTCATCGGCCGGTTCGCGATCCCGACCCAGGGTTGCGTGCTCACCCACGTCACCACGACGCTCGAGGCGATGAACCGCGGCGTGCCGGTCGACCTCGTGTTCCAGTCGATCGCCGGGACGCAAGCCGCCAACGCCTCGTTCGGCGTCACCCTCGGGATCCTCAAGGAGGCGCACGAGGCGGCGCTCGCGCTGAAGCGCGGCAGCCTCGGCGACAACGTGATGTATTTCGAGACCGGCCAGGGCTCGGCCCTATCGGCCGACGCCCATCACGGCATCGACCAGCAGACCCTGGAGGCCCGCGCCTACGCGGTCGCCCGCGCCTTCCGGCCCCTCCTCGTCAACACCGTCGTGGGCTTCATCGGCCCGGAATACCTCTACGACGGCAAGGAGATCATCCGGGCGGGGCTGGAGGACCACTTCTGCGGCAAGCTGATGGGCGTGCCGCTCGGGGTCGACGTCTGCTACACCAACCACGCCGAGGCCGACCAGGACGACATGGACACGCTGCTGACGCTGCTCGGGGCGGCGGGCGTGACCTACGTCATGGGGGTGCCGGGGGCCGACGACGTGATGCTGAACTACCAGTCGACCTCGTTCCACGACCAGCTCTACCTGCGCGAGGTGCTGGGCCTGAAGCGGGCGCCGGAATTCGCCGCGTGGCTGGAGCAGGTCGGGCTGGCCGACGCCGCCGGCACCCTGCTGCCCGGGGGCGCGACGCCTCTGCTCGCGGCGGCTCCGGCGGCGCGGAGCGCGGCATGAGCGGCGAGGATGCCGAGGCGATCTGGCGCCGGCTCGCCGCCCTCACCCCGGCCCGGATCGCGCTGGGGCGGGTCGGGGCCGGCCTGCCGACCCAGGAGGTGCTGCGCTTCGGCCTCGCCCACGCCCAGGCCCGCGACGCGGTCCACACCGAACTCGACGTCGACGCGGTGCGCGGCGGGATCGAGGGTCTCGGCCTGTCGACCGTGACGGTCGCCTCCGCCGCCCCGGACCGGACGACCTACCTGCGCCGGCCCGACCTCGGCCGGCGGCTCGATCCCGACGCCGCCGCGGCGCTGGCGCGGGCGGCCGACGGTCCGGTCGACCTCGCGATCGTGGTGGCCGACGGCCTCTCGGCCCGCGCCGTGCACGAGAACGCGGTGCCGCTGCTCGCCGCCCTGCTGCCGGCGGTGCGCGGCTCGGGGTGGAGCCTCGGCCCGGTGGCGGTCGCCCGGCAGGCCCGGGTGGCGCTCGGCGACGCCGTCGGCGCGGCGCTGCGGGCGCGGGCGGTGGCGGTGCTGATCGGCGAGCGCCCGGGCCTGTCCTCCCCCGACAGCCTCGGCCTTTACCTCACCTTCGGGCCGCGCCCCGGCCGCAGCGACGCCGAGCGCAACTGCCTCTCGAACGTCCGCGCCGCCGGACTGACGCTCGACCTCGCCGCGTTCAAGCTGCACTGGCTGATCGGGCAGGCGCTGACCCGCGGACTGACCGGGGTCGGATTGAAGGACGAGAGCGACCGGGCGCTGGAGGGGCCGATGGTGGGAGCGGCTCTGGGGGCGCCGGACCGATCATCCTGAGCGAACCGTTCCGTTCCCACTATCCCTTGCCGGGCCACCGACAGCGCCATCGGGTGAAACCCGATTGTCGATCCGGCGGGCGCGGTGCGCTCTGCGCCCGAAGAGCGCCCCGCGCAGCGGGTCCGGGAGGACGAATGTCCTCTCGGACGCAGAGCGGAGCGAAGGCCAAAGTCACGGCGACACGACGTGTCGCGCGTGACTGCCGGCGCTTGAGGCCAAGCAACAAACCCAGGGCCATCGGGTGAACCCGATTGCCCTGAGGCCACCGAAGCGTCGGCGCGAGGAGATCCGGGAAAGGAACGAGAATGGATCGTCCAAGAACCGGATCACTCCTCCCGGAGCGGCACGATCGGCTCGTCCTTGACCTGATCGAGCGCCAGCGCGGTGCGGACGCTGCGCACGTTTGGCAGCCCGGTGAGGTCGGCGACGAGGCGCTGGAACGCCGCGAGGTTCGGCGCGACGCACTTGAGCAGGAAGTCGGTCTCGCCCGACAGGGTCCAGCATTCCCGTACCGGCGGCCAGCGCCGCATCTCGTCGGCGAAGGCGGCGAGTTCGGGCTGGCCCTGGGTCGCGAGCTGCACCATCGCGAAGCACACCACCTCGTGGCCGAGCGCCTTCGGGTCGAGCAGCGCCCGGTAGCCGCGGATGATCCCGGCCTCTTCCAGCGCCCGGACCCGGCGCAGGCAGGGCGGTGCCGACAGCCCGACGCGGCGGGCCAGCGCGACGTTGGTGATGTTGCCGTCGGCCTGCAACTCCCGGAGGATCGCCCAGTCGATGGCGTCGAGGCGGGCGGGCACGGCGGGGCGGCATCCTCGGCGAAGGGGGGATCCGGGTCCCTACAGGCGGGCCGGCCCGGAGACAAGGCGGCTTGACGGATCGCCGCGGCGGCGGCACGGCCCGGGGCGTGAGCGAGCCCCTCCCCCTCCTGCCGCCGGACACCGCCGCCTGGACCCTCGCGACCGGGCGCCGCTCGCGCCGCCCTGGCCCGACCTCGCCATCGCCACCGGGCGCCGCGCCGTGCCGTACCTGCGGGCGCTCAAGCGCCGCTCCGGCGGGCGCTGCTTCACGGTGTTCCTCAAGGACCCGCGGATCGGCGCGGGAATCGCCGACCTCCTGTGGGTGCCCGCCCACGACCGGCTGCGCGGCGAGAACGTCGTCGCCACCCTGACGCCGCCGCACGGCATCACCCCGGACCGCCTCGCCGCCGCCCGCGCCCGGCCCGACCCGCGCCTCGCCGCGCTGGCCCCTCCCCGGGCCGCGGTGCTGGTCGGCGGCGACAGCCGGCACGGCGCCTTCGCGGCCGCGGAGCAGGACCGGCTGCTCGCCGGGCTCGACCGGCTCGCCGGCGAGGCGCGCCTGATGATCACCGCCTCCCGCCGCACCCCGGGGCGGCTGCGTGCGGCGCTCGCCGGCCTAGCGGCGCGGCACGGCGGCTTCTTCTGGGACGGCTCAGGCGACAACCCCTATCTCGGCATGCTGGCCCTCGCCGACGCGGTCGTGGTGACCTCTGATTCCGCCAACATGGTCGGCGAGGCGGTGGCGGCCGGCGCGCCCGTCCTTCTGTTCGAGGTGCCGGGTACCTACATCCGCCTGCGCCCGTTCTTCGCCGCATTGCGGCGGCACGGAGCTGTGCATGCGTTCCCGGGGCGGCTTGAAGCCTTGCCCCACAAGCCCTTAGACTGCACTCCCGCAATCGCTCAGGCTGTCGCCACGGCGTATCGCCGCCACCGCGACGCGATTGCCCGTCCGGATCGCCGCTGACGCGGCCGGTTCGCGGCGGCAGCCCCGGAGATTCCGATGCCCACCACGTCCCAGGCTCCCGTCCACGAGCGGCTCATCATCGTCGGTTCCGGCCCCGCCGGATACACCGCCGCGATCTACGCCGCCCGCGCCATGGTCGAGCCGCTGCTGATCTCGGGCTTCCAGCCCGGCGGCCAGCTCATGATCACCACCGACGTCGAGAACTATCCCGGCTTCGCCGAGGCGATCCAGGGGCCCTGGCTGATGGAGCAGATGCGGCTCCAGGCCGAGCACGTCGGCACCCGCATCGTGTCCGAGTACATCGCCAAGGTCGACCTGAAGCAGCGGCCGTTCCGGCTCGAGGCCGATTCCGGCGCCGTCTGGACCTGCGACGCCCTCATCATCGCGACCGGCGCCCAGGCGAAGTGGCTCGGCCTGCCGTCCGAGGCCGCGTTCCAGGGCTTCGGCGTCTCGGCCTGCGCCACCTGCGATGGATTCTTCTTCCGCGGCAAGGAGGTCGTGGTGGTCGGCGGCGGCAACACCGCGGTCGAGGAGGCGCTCTACCTCGCCAACCTCGCGTCGAAGGTCACCGTCGTCCACCGCCGCGACGGCTTCCGGGCCGAGCGCATCCTGCAGGAGCGGCTGTTCCGGCACCCGAACGTCGAGGTGGTGTGGAACCACGCCGTCGAGGAGATCTGCGGCACGAAGACCCCGGCCCCGTCGGTGACGCATCTGCGCCTGCGCGACGTGCGCACCGGCGCGATCACCGAGCGCCGGACCGACGGCGTGTTCATCGCCATCGGCCACCAGCCGGCGACGGGCGTGTTCGAGGGGCAACTGCCCCTGCGCTCCGGCGGCTACCTGTCGGTGGCGCCGGGCACCGCCCAGACCGAGATCCCGGGCGTGTTCGCCGCCGGCGACGTCACCGACGACGTCTACCGGCAGGCGATCACCGCCGCCGGGATGGGCTGCATGGCCGCCCTGGAGGCCGAGAAGTATCTGGCGAACCTCGCGATCGGCGAGTCGCCGCGACAAGCCGCGGCCGAATAGGCCGGGGGGCGGGAGCGGCCGGGTTCGGCGGGGCCGCGGCTCCGTCGTCCCGGGCACGATGGTGCGAGCGTACGCGAGCGGTTCCGGCCCCGACCCCGCCGGCCGGACCTCTGGCGCGGGGATGACGGCCGTGGACTGGGACAAGATCCGGATCTTCCTGAACGTCGCCGAGGCGGGCAGCTTCACCAAGGCGGGCGACGACATCGGGCTGAGCCAGTCGGCGGTCAGCCGTCAGATCAGCGCCCTGGAACGGGAGCTGAAGGCGCCGCTCTTCCACCGCCACGCCCGTGGCCTGATCCTCACCGAGCAGGGCGACCTGCTGTTCCGGGCCGCCCGGGACATGAAGATGCGGCTCGAGACCACCCGGGCCCGGCTGGTCGAGACGAGCGAGCGCCCGTCCGGCGACCTCAAGGTGACGACGACGGTCGGCCTCGGCACCGCCTGGCTCGCCCAGCGTGTGTCGGAGTTCCTCGACCTGCATCCGGACGTGCGGGTCGAACTGATCCTGACCAACGAGGAACTCGACCTCGCGATGCGCGAGGCCGACGTGGCGATCCGCCTGCGCCGCCCGGCCCAGCCCGACCTGATCCAGCGCCGGCTGTTCACGGTACATTACCACGTCTTTGCCTCGGGCGAGTACATCAAGCGATTCGGCGAGCCGAAGTCGATCGACGACCTCGACAACCACCGGCTGGTCTCGTTCGGCGGCGACCAGCCGTCCTACCTGATGGCGACGCATTGGCTCTCGACGGTCGGGCGCGACGGGCGCGAGCCGCGGGCGATCCACTTCACGGTCAACAACATCTCGGCGCTGCAGGTCGCGGTCGAGACCGGCGCCGGCATCGGCATCCTGCCCGACTACGTCGCCGACGGGAACGCCGAGCTGGTCCAGGTGCTGCGCGACGCCGAGATGCCGAACCTCGAGAGCTATCTCGTCTACGCCGAGGAGATGCGCACGGTGGCCCGGGTCCAGGCGTTCCGCGACTTCCTGGTCGCCAAGGCCCAGCGCTGGACCTACTGAAGAACCGGACCCGGCCCCGGCATTTTTGACGCGGGGGCTTTGAACCGGCGCGCGACAGGCATTACAGCAGCAGGCGACGACACGGTCCGCCCCGCGGAACGGCGCCCGACGACGCGGCCGGGAGCGCGCACGCGCCGCCGGCGTTCTCCTCCCGATCCGACACGCCGCGCACACTGCGCGGGCCCCCCTCAAGGAAGGCAAGACGAGTACGATGGCCGGCTTCAAGGACCAGCACTTCAACGATCGGCAGAGTGCGTCGGCGAACGCGAAGAAGGCTTTGCTGGACAAGTTCCGCACGCGCCCGGCATCCGACGATCCGGCGGTGCAGGCCCGCAAGGCCGAGCGGCAGCGGATCGCCGAGGCGCGGGCGCAGCGGACCGCGGAGCGCGAGGCGCAGCGCGAGGCCGAGGCCGCCGCCGCCGAGGCCGCCGCCGCCGAGGCCCGCGCTCAGGCCGAGAAGGAGGCCGCGGAAGCCGCCGAGCGCGAGGCAGCCTCGGAGGCCGAGCGCAAGGCGGCCCGCGACGCCCGCTACGCCGCCCGCAAGGCGCGCAAGCGCTGACGCTCCGCGCGGCGCCCGCGACCGGCGGGCGTCCGCCAGGGTGAACGAAGCCTCGCAGGGCCGGTGAGAATCGTCGCGAACCCGGCGAGCCGGCATTCGCGACGGCGGACGAAAGGTCCGGGGCCCGGGCCCGGGACTGGGGACGAGGTGGCTCCGGCAAGGTCTTCGCTAGAGGGCGGCGGTGCAGGGTCGCGGGGATCGATGCGGTTCATCCCGAACCGCCCTGCCCCAGCGGATGTCCGATGACCGTGATCCTCGTCCTTGCCTGCGCCAACCTCGTGCTCGCCTCTCTCTTCGCCGTGGTCTCGGTCGCGGTCGATTGAGGCCGCGACCCGGCGAGGCGTCCGCCTCGCCGCTCACGCCTCCGGATTGGTCCGGGCGGAGAAGCGGTCGCGGGCGGTGATCCGGTCGGAGGGCAGGTCGAGGAGCGGGCGGCGAAAAACCTGCTCGCTGAGGAAGCTGCGCTCGATCTCGATGCGCTCCTCGTCGAGGTCGACGTACCAGCACCGCCGCCGCCCGCTCCAGCGGTAGCGCCGGGCCTTGAGCAGGTCCTTGGTCTCGATCGGCGAGCCCTGCGCCCACAGGCGCACGGTCGGCCGGCGCGCGGTCTCCAGCAGGCACGCGAGGGCGAGCCGCCCGGACGCCCTCAGCGGCAGCGACAGCAGCCGCAGCAGCGCGTGGCAATCGTCGATGGCGCGGTGGCCGTGGTGGAAGTAGCCGTGGTCGATCAGCAGGTAGCCGAGCTTGAGGCCCTCGTGGCCCTCGTCGCGCCACGGCACCTGATGGCACGAGCACGCCCAGTTCCGGTCGGCGAAGACCGGCCAGCGGCCCTCGCACATCTGCCGGTCGAAGCTCGCATTGTGGGCGATCACCACCGCGGCGTCGCGGGCGAGCGCCGCCACCGCCGCGTCGTCGATGCGCCGGCCCGCGACCTCGGCGTCGGTGATGCCGGTGAGGCGCGTGATCTCCGGCGGGATCGGCCGGCTCGGCTGGTGGAGCTGGTTGAAGCTGTCGAGGATCCGGTAGATCCGGCCGCTGGCGCCGTACTCGAACTTCAGGATGCCGAGTTCGATCACCTCGTCGCGGCCGAAATCGGTGCCGGTGGTCTCGGTGTCGACGACGAGGCCGATGAAGGTCGGCTCGTCGGGGGGCACGGCGAGGGGTTCGAGCGGCGCGAGCCGGCGGAGCACCCGGTAGTCCCCGGTCTCCTCGAGCACGGTGGCGATGCTGTCGAGCGGCGTACTCACCGGAGGCGCGTCCTGATTCGCGGTTGGCCGTCCGGTGCATCAGGCGGGCCGCACCGGTTGCAGAAGGCTTAACCGCAACCGCAGGGATTCGGCCAGCCCGATCGCCGCGGCATGGCCGCGGGGCTGTGGATGCGGCGCCCTCCGCCCTATAACCGGCCCGGACCGGGCGCCGGCCGTGCCGGTTCAACACTCGTTCATGGTCGCGCGGCACGATGGCCGCCGACCGGCTCCGGAATCAGGCTTTGCACGCGACCGCCACCGCGAGGACGACTCCGAGGACACCCGGCCGCCGCATCGCCGCGGCCCTGTCCGGCGCGATGGTGCTGGCCGGGCTCGGGGCCGCGCGGGCCGAGCCCGCCTCCGCCCCACCGGTCCCGCCGCCGCGCCCGACTTCCTTCGCGGCTCCCGCGCCGGCTGGGCCGGTGCCGGCTGGGCCGGTGCCGGCTGCACCGGTGCCGGCTGCACCGGTGCCGCTCGCGACCGCCCCGGTGCCGGCCGCCGCGGCCGGCGGCGAGCGCGCCCGGTTCCTGGCGCTGATCGCCCGGCAGGCCGGGATCGAGGGGATGCCGGCGGAGGTCGCCCAGGCCGTCGCCCACGTCGAGAGCGGCTACAATCCGGGCGTGATCGGCGGCGTCGGCGAAATCGGCCTGATGCAGGTGCGCCCCGGCACCGCCGCGATGCTCGGCTTCCGCGGCACGCCCGAGGATCTGGCGGTGCCGGAGACCAACGTGCGCTACGGCGTGCGCTACCTCGCCCAGGCGTGGCGCCTCGCCGACGGCGACCTGTGCCGGGCGCTGATGAAGTACCGTGCCGGCCACGGCTCCGAGTTCATGTCGCCGCTCTCGGTGACCTACTGCGCCCGCGCCCGCGCCTACCTGTCGGGAAGCACCCTCGTCGCCTCCCTGCCCGGAACCGGCCGGGTGCCGACCTTCGTCGCCCGGCGCGAGCCCCTCGGCGCGCTCGCCGCGCTGGCGGCGACGCGGGGCCTCAAGCGCGGCTCGCCGGATTTCCAGCGGGTGTTCTGGTCGCGGCGCGAGGCCCAGATCAGGAAGCTGCGCGAGCAGGTCCAGGCCGGCTGGCGCGCCCGCGGCTGGCGGCCGACCTGATACCAACGGTCATTGAAAATGACCTTTGGTTCTGCTCTCGAAGTTCCGCTAAGCCTCTGGCTTAGTGTCGGAAATTCGAGATGGATCAACGGCCCGATGCGTCAGCATCCCGGGCCGTTGGTATGAGGCGGAGGCTTCACGCCTCGGCAACCGCGCGTTGCGACACGGTAAACGACAACGCGCCAAGTCTCCGCTTATCGCCTTGCTAAGAGTACATAGCGATGCGTGTTGCTCCGGCTCCAAGAAGCAGGCATCTCTTGGTCGTCGGCCGATGACCGGATGATCCGGCTCAGGATATTCCGGCAGCTTTTCCGCCGAAGACTTCGGAGATCGACATGAGAATGGTCCTGCTCGCGGGCCTCGCGGCGTCGTTCGCGACGACCGGGCTCGCCCAGACCCCGGGAGAGTTCCTCGGCCGCGACCTGCGCGACCGCGGCGCCGGGATCGTCGCCACCGACCGGGCGCGCGACGACTTCGCGGTCGCGCGCGAACGGGCGGCGATGGGCAACGAGGTCGGCGCCGCGGTCGCGCAGGAGCGCGGCCTCGTCGAGCGCGACCGCGCCGACCGGGACGTGATCGCGGCGGACCGCAACCGCGAACTCTACCGCCTGACCCGCTGACCGCGCCGCAACCGAGGAAGCCTCGCGTTGGCCGATCCCCGTCTTCCGGTCCCGACCATCCGTCGCCGCCTCGCGGCCGTCGCGGGCCTTCTCGGCCTGCTCGCGCCCGTGCCGGCCGCCGCCGGCGCTCCCCCGGTCTACGGCGACGGCGCGGGCGTGTTCCTCGGCTTCCTCGACGGTCCGGCCGCCACCCGGCCGCCCCGGCTCGGCCTGTCCTTCGGCGGTGAGACCAAGCCGGTGGTGATGGATACCGGCTCGACCGGGATCGTGGTCTCGGCCGCGCGGATCCCCGGGATCGACGCGTTGCCGTCCCGGCCCGGCCGGCTGACCTACAGCAGCTCGGGCCGGATCATGATCGGCCGCTGGGTGACGGTGCCGGCGACCGTCACCGGCCGCGACGGGGCGAGCGTCACCACCCGGCCGCTGCCGGTCCTCGCCGTCGACCGCATCGCCTGCACGGCGCGCGCCCGGTCCTGCCGGCCCGCGCTCGCCCCGGCCGGGGTCGCGATGATGGGCATCGGCTTCGGGCGCGAGGCCGACAGCCAGTCGCAGAGCACCCCCGACACCAACCCGCTGCTCGGCATCGATCCGGCGGCCGGGCCGATGCGCCGCGGCTACGTCGTGACCCGCGAGGGCGTCCATGTCGGCCTGACCCGCGCCAACACCGCGGGCGATGTCCGCTTCGTCGCGCTCGATCCCTATCCCGGCATCGCCGGCGAGTGGCGCGGCGTGCCGGTCTGCATCGCCGTCGGCGACGCTCCGGCCGGGTCGTGCGGCCGGGCGCTGATGGATACCGGCGTCGGCGCGATGTACCTCACCCTGCCGCCGGCCGCCGTCGCCGGATCCCTGTCGCCCGACGACGGGGGGCGGCCGGCGCTGGCGCCCGGCACCCGGCTGACGTTCACGTTCCCGGACGACCTCGCGGGCGGCGGGCCGGCGGCGCGCTACGCCGTCACCGTCGGCGACGCGGACGCCCCGCTGGCGCCGAGCCGCATCGTGCTCGACACCACCCGGCCCGAACCGTTCGTCAACACCGGGCTGCACGTCCTCGACGGCTACGACCTGCTCTACGACGCCGACGGCGGCTTCTACGGTTTCCGTGCCCGCGACACCCGCCGGGCGGACGGGCCGTGAGATCCCCGCCGCGACCGCCCCCCGTCCCACGCTTCGAGAGACCGACCGCCATGCTGCGCCTCGCCCTGCTGAGCCTCGCCGTCCTCGCGCCCGTCGCGGCCGCGGCACAGGTGCCGGCCCTGTGCTCCGACGCCCCGAACCAGATGGAGGCCGGGGCCTGCGTCTCGGCGAAACTCGACAAGGCCAATGCCGATCTGAACCGGGTCTATGCCGCCCTCAAGGCCAGGCTCGACGCCAACGGCCAGCGCAATCTGCTGGGGGCGCAGCGGGCGTGGCTGACGTTCCGCGACCGCGAATGCGACCTGCGCACCGGCGCCGACCCGGACGATCCGACGGCGGGCGGCACGATCGGCCCGATGCTCGTCGGCGAATGCCTGACCGGGCTGACGACCGACCGCACCCGCGACCTCCAGACCCAGCTCAAGTGCCCCGGCGGCGACCTGTCCTGCCCGCAGTGAGGCCGCCGTATCCCGTTCCACCTCCAGGGAGACCCCACCGATGGTCATCGTCACCACCGAAGCCGTTCCGAACTGCCGCATCCGCGAGGTGCGCGGCCCGTGCTTCGGCGCCGTCGTGCGCAGCCGCGGCGCGATCGGCAACTTCACGGCGAACTTCCGCACGATCGTCGGCGGCGAGATTCCGGAATACAGCCAGCTCATCGAGGATGCCCGCGGGCAGGCGATCGACCGCATGGCGCAGCACGCCGCGCAGCTCGGCGCCAACGCGGTGCTGATGATGCGCTTCGACACCGCCGACACCGACCAGACCATGATGGGCGTGGTCGCCTACGGCACCGCCGCGGTGATCGAACCGGCCTGACCGCGCCCGACGCGCCCGCCGGCATCGGACGGCCCGCGCCGAGCGGATCGAGGCAGGGTCGGATCGTGGAATCGTTCGAGGACCGTCTTCCCGGCCGGCACAGGCCAGCGCCCGACGGCGCGCTCGCCCTCGTCGGGGGCCGGCTCCGGGCCGGGGCCCCGGCACACGGCGAGGACGAGCCGGCGACCTCGGTGCACCAGAACGCTGCCGTTCGCGCGGCGCGGCCCGGAAGCGCCTGCGCAGTCCTCATGCCGGTCGGATGCGGAACCAACCGCTCCGGCCGTTGTTCCGGTTGGTGTGTTCTCACCGTGCGGCAGAAGCTGCCGTTAACCGGTTCTCCCTCATCCTCGCCCGGGCGCTCCGGAGTCGGGGCACCAGGACCACGAGCCCGCCGCATGCCGAACGACCGGCTGTCCGAGCCGCCCTCCGCCGGGATTCCAGCGCCGGCCCGGATGGTCCAGCCCTTGTCCGACACGCGGCGGCGGCTCAACGCGGTGCTCGACAACGCGACGGTCGCGATCTTCCTGATGGATGAGCGCCAACGCTGCGTCTACATGAACCGCGCCGCCGAGCACCTCACCGGCTTCGCCCTCGACGAGGTGCTGGCCCGCGACTGCCCGCTGCACGACATCATCCATCACACCCATCCGGACGGGAGCCACTTCCCGATCGAGGACTGCGCCATCGATCGCGCCTTCCCGGAGAACAACCAGGAGCGCGGCGAGGCGGTCTTCGTCCACAAGGACGGGCACTTCTACCCGGTGGGGTTCACCGCGAGCCCGATCCGCGACGACGCCGCCAACATCATCGGCACGATCATCGAGGTGCGCGACGTCAGCGAGGAGAAGGCCGCCGCGGAGCGACAATCCCTGCTGATCCACGAGCTGAACCACCGGGTGAAGAACACCCTCGCGACCGTGCAGGCGATCGCCGCCCAGACCTTCCGGGGCCGCAGCGAGGAGGGCGCGCGCAGCACCTTCGAGGCCCGGCTGACCGCCCTGTCGGACGCCCACAACGTTCTGGTGCAGGACAACTGGGAGAGCGCGAGCCTGCGCGGCGTGATCGAGCGGGCGCTCGCGTCCGGCCTCGCCGGGGCCTCGCCCGACCGCATCCGGACCGAGGGCCCCGAGACGCGGCTCCATCCCAAGGTCGCCGTGACCCTCTCGATGGCCCTGCACGAACTGATGACCAACGCCGTGCGGCACGGGGCGCTGTCGGTCCCCGAGGGCCGCGTCGCCGTGACCTGGAGCCTCGGCGGCGAGGCGGCCGGAGCCGGCCACCTGTCCCTGACCTGGCGCGAGAGCGGCGGGCCGGCGGTGACGCCCCCGCAGGGGAAGGGCTTCGGCTCGCGCCTGATCGAGCGGCAATTGCCGATGGAGTTTGGCGGCACGGCGGAGATCGCCTACCGGAGCGACGGCGTCGTCTGCCGGATGGACATCCCCCTCGCCGCCCCCGGCTGGCACGGGCAGGACATCGTCGGCCGCCGGGACGGCGGCCGTTCCCCCTTCTCTGGACGATCCGGCCCATGACGGCACTGACGGGACGGCGGGTTCTACTCGTCGAGGACGAGAGCCTCGTGGCGATGCTCGCCGAGGACATGCTGCTCGACTGGGGCTGCGAGGTCGCGGTGGCGATGCGCCTCGAACAGGCCCTCGCCCTGGTGCGGGATCAGACCTTCGACCTCGCGATCCTCGATGTGAACCTCGGGACCGCCCGGAGCTACCCGGTCGCCGACGAGCTGCTGGCGCGGGCCATCCCGTTCCTGTTCGCCACCGGCTACGGCCGCCACGGGGTCGATCACGAGTACCGGGACGCCGTGGTGATCCAGAAGCCCTACCAGGGCTCGCAGATGCGGGGGGCGCTGGAGCGTCTGCTCGCCGACGCGGCGATGCCCGGACGGGCCGCCGCCCGCGAGGGCTGCCTGCACGGTGCCGGCTGAACCTCGTCGCTCGGTCTCGTCGACCGGCATCAATCCCGCCGCTTCGCCCGGTTTGTTCGCGATGTGACGGATCGCACATCGCTTTCTTTCGGTCAGGATTAAGTTGTTGGTTCGCAACGGTGCGCGAACGCACATGCAGGAAGTTCGGCCTCGACTAGCCTCCACTCATCGCCAACGCAGAACGACGCGGCCATCACAGCGGCACCGCGCGGCGTCTGCACCGAAGGAGGCACGAATGACCAAGTTCACGATCGCGACCGTCCTTGCCCTCGCGGCCGTCCTGCCGGGCGTCGCCCTGGCCGATGGCGGCGGCGGCGGCCGGATGCCGGCGGGCGGTGCGCACATGAGCAGCTACGTCCACCATCCCTATCACGACCCGCGCTCGACCTACTGGCAGGGCCGCGGCACCGGTCAGATCCTCGGCTCGCCGATGAAGGCCGATCCGGCCGGCCGGCTGCAGGCTCCCGGGACCTCGAACTGGGCGGTCAATCCCGGCCGCCGCTGATGCGCGGCGGTCCCCACCCCGCGACCCGGTCCGGGCGGCCCCCGGGCCGGGCGCTCCGTTCGGACCGGCGGCTTCCACCTCCGGCCGATCCGGTGTAGGTTCTCCGCATGACCCTCGGCCAGCCCATCGACCGGCATCTGGCGCGCCTGCTCGCGGTCGCGATCGTGTTGATCGCGGCCGTTCTGGCGCCGTCTGCCGTGTGGGCGCATCAGGGTCACCTCCACGGCGCCGGTCACGGCCATCACGGAACCGTGCGGCAGGCCGTGCCGGCCGGTGCGGTCCAGTCCCACGCCGAACTGGCGCGGGTCGATGCCGCCGTCGTGTCGGCCGTGCTCCAGGCGCCGGCCGAGCCGGCGACCGAGCGGGCGGCCGCAACCTGCACCGGCCTGTGCTGCGGCGTCGCCTGCTGCGTCTCCGCCATCCTTCCGGCCGCGACGCTCGTTCCCCCGCCCGCTGCGGGGCGCCGCGTCGCCCGGCTCGCCGGCCCCCTCGCGCGTCCCGGCCTCGGTCCCGACGCCCTGCGCGAACCTCCCAGACCCGTCCTCGCCTGACCTCGGCGCGCCCCCTGGCGCGTGACGGACGGTGCCGGCGCGCGATGCCGGCGCCCGGTTGCCACTGGCCGCTGCCGCGGCGCGAGGAATCCTGTTCATGTCGATCCGACCCGCCGCTCTGGCCGGGCTGGCTGCCGCTCTCTGGGCGGGCGCCATCCTCGGGGCCGGCGCCGCCCTGGCGCACGAGGGGCACGACCACGGCGCCCCGGCGGCGCCCGTCTCCCGCACCGTCGCGCCGAGGGGCGAAGCCGCCTCGGCGGCGTTCGAGCTGGTGGCGGTCCTCCGCGCCGGCACCCTGACGCTGCACCTCGACCGCTTCGCCACCAATGTCCCGGTCACCGGCGCGACCGTCGAGGTCGAGACTCCGGAGGGCGCGCGGACCGCGACGCCCGCCGGCGACGGCGCCTACGCCATGCCGGCGCCCTGGCTCGCCGCGCCAGGCCATCACGACCTGATGGTGACGGTGGTCGCCGGCGACGAGGCCGACGTGCTGCCCCTCGGCCTCACGGTGCCTGAACCCGCCGCGGCCGAGCCGGCCGCCGAGGCCCGTCTCGCCGCCCTCGCGCACGCGGTGAAGAACCGTGTCGCCCTGCGCGATCCGGTGCCGGCGGCGGTCGGGGCCGGTGCCTTCGTGCTCGGCCTCGCGACGACCGCGCTCCTGCGCCGCCGGCGCCTCGGGGCGGCGCTGGCGGTGGCCGTCCTCGCCGTCACCCTGGTGCTCGGCTCCGCCGCCTTCGCGGGGGTCGCCGCGCACGAGGGGCACGACCACGGCGCCCAGGATGCCGCCAAGGCGGCGTTCGTGGCGCCGGCGGATGACGCCGGCCGGGACCTCGCCCAGCGCCTGCCCGACGGGACGGTGTTCGTGCCCAAGCCGACCCAGCGCCTGCTGGTGGTGCGCACCGCCATCACCGAATCCGCCACCTTCCGCCGCCGCCTCGAACTGCCCGGCCGGGTGATCCCCGACCCCAACGCCAGCGGCGTCGTGCAGTCGTCGGTCGGCGGGCGGTTGTCGCCGCCGGCCTCCGGCGTCTTTCCGCGCCTCGGCACCCGGGTGACCCGGGGCGAGGTGCTGGCCTTCGTCACCCCGCCGGTCCAGGCGGTCGACGCCTCCGACATGCGCCAGCGCCAGGGTGAGCTCGACCAGCAGATCGCCATCGTCCAGCGCCGGGTCGAGCGCTACCGCAAGCTCGCGCCCGGCGGCGCCGTGGCGCAGATCCAGCTCGACGACGCCGAGGCCGAACTCGCCGGCCTCAAGGACCGGCGGGCCGCCCTCGACGCCGCCCGGCTCCAGCCCGAGCCCCTGGTGGCGCCGGTCGACGGCGTGATCGCCCAGGCCGCTGCGGTGGCCGGCCAGATGGCCTCACCCGGCACGATGGTGTTCCAGATCGTCGATCCGACCCGGCTCTGGGTCGAGGCGCTGAGCTTCGATCCCTTGGCGGCGGCGCAGGACGCCACCGCCCGCCTCGCCGACGGGCGCAGCTTCGCCCTCACCTATCGCGGCTCCGGACTGGCCGACCGCAATCAGGCGGTGCCGGTGCAGTTCGCGGTCAAGGGCGACGCGTCCGGCCTGCGCATCGGCCAGTTCGTCACCGTGCTGGCCGCCACCGAGGGCGAGCAGGCCGGCCTCGCGGTGCCGCGGGCGAGCGTGCTGCGCGCCGCCAACGGCCAGGACGTGATCTACGAGCACGTCGCGGCCGAGCGCTTCGAGGCCCGCCCGGTGCGGGTCGAGCCCCTCGACGGCGAGCGGGTGCTGATCGCGGCCGGGATCGGCGCCGGGCGCCGGGTCGTGACCGAGGGCGCCGAACTCCTGCATCAGGTGCGGTGACGCGATGTTCGGCTTCCTCGTCGCGCAGTCGCTGCGCAACCGCCTCCTCGTCCTCGTCCTCGCCGGCGTGCTGGTGCTGGCCGGCGCCACCGCGATGACGCGCCTGCCGGTCGACGTCTTCCCCGACCTCAACCGGCCCACCGTGACGATCATGACCGAGTCCGAGGGCCTCGCGCCCTCCGAGGTCGAGCAGCTCGTCACTTACCCGATCGAGACCCGGATGAACGGCCTGCCCGGCGTCACCCGGGTCCGCTCCACCTCCGGCGTCGGCCTGTCGGTGATCTACGTCGAGTTCGACTGGGGTACCGACATCTACCGCAACCGCCAGCAGGTCGCCGAGCGGCTGAGCCTCGTCCAGAGTCAGTTGCCGGCCAACACCGTGCCGCAGATGGGGCCGGTCTCCTCGATCATGGGCCAGATCCTGATGGTCGCCGTGACGAGCGACACCGCCTCGCCGATGCAGGTGCGCGAGACCGCCGATTTCGTGATCCGGCCGCGCCTGCTCACGATTCCGGGCGTCGCGCAGGTGATCCCGATGGGCGGCGAGGTGCGCCAGTTCCGGGTCAGCCCGAACCCGGCGGCGATGCGGGCGCTCGGCGTCACCAACCTCGCCCTGGAGACGGCGCTGGCGCGGTTCGGCACCAATGCCGGCGGCGGCTTCACCGACCAGTACTCGCGCGAATACCTCATCCGCAACCTCGGCCGCACCACCAGCCTCGACGACCTCGGCAGCCTCGTGGTGGCGACCGTCGGCGAGGCGCCGGTGCTGCTGCGGCAGGTCGCCGAGGTGTCGTTCGCGCCCCGGGTCAAGCGCGGCGATTCCGGCTTCCAGGGCCGCCCGGCGGTGATCGTCTCGGTCGAGAAGCAGCCGGGCGTCGACACCGTCCGGCTCACCCGCAGCATCGAGGCGGCGCTCGCCGAACTCGCCCCCGCCCTGCCCTCCGGCATCCGCGCCGACCGGATCGTGTTCCGGCAGGCGGATTTCATCGAGACCTCGATCCGCAACGTCGAGACGGTGCTCGCCGAGGCGGTCGCCGTGGTGGCGGTGGTGCTGTTCTGCTTCCTGCTCAACTGGCGCACCACCGCGATCTCGCTCACCGCGATCCCGGTCTCGATCCTGACCACCGCCCTGATCTTCTCCCTCGCGGGCCTGTCGATCAACACGATGACGCTCGGCGGGCTCGCCATCGCGGTCGGCGAGCTCGTGGACGACGCGGTGGTCGACGTCGAGAACATCCACCGGCGCCTCGGCGAGAACCGGGCGGCGGGCAACCCGCGCTCGGTGTTCGAGGTGGTGGTCGCAGCCTCGAACGAGGTGCGGTCGGGCATCGTCTACGCCACGATGATCATCGTGCTGGTCTTCGTGCCGCTCTTCGCCCTGTCGGGCATCGAGGGCCGGCTGTTCGCGCCGCTCGGGCAGGCCTACATCATCTCGATCCTGGCGAGCCTCGTGGTGTCGATCACGCTGACGCCGGTCCTGGCCTCGTGGCTGCTGCCGGGCATGAAGAGCCTCGACCAGCACGACAGCCGGCTCGTCCGCGCGCTCAAGCGCGGCAACGCCGCCCTGCTGGCGGTGGCGTTCCGCCACCAGCGGCTCCTCGTCGCGGCGGTCGCCGGGGCGGTGCTGGCGGCGGGGCTCGCCGCCTGGAGCCTGCCGCGGGCCTTCCTGCCGCCGTTCAACGAGGGCTCTTTCACGGTCACGATGGCGTTCAACCCCGGCATCTCGCTCGCCGAGAGCAGCCGGGTCGGGCTGATCGCCGAGCGGCTGGTGGGAGAGATCCCGGAGGTCGAGGTCGTCGGCCGCCGCACCGGCCGGGCCGAGCTCGACGAGCACGCCGAGGGCGTCCATTCCTCGGACCTGGAGATCCGCCTCAGGCCCGGCGGCCGGCCGAAGGAGGCGCTGGTCGCCGACATCCGCAACCGCCTCGCGGTGCTGCCGGTCTCGGTCAATGTCGGCCAGCCGATTTCGCACCGCCTCGACCACATGCTGTCGGGGGTGCGGGCGGAGATCGCGGTCAAGATCTTCGGCGAGGACCTCGACGCGACCCGGCGCATCGCCGAGGATCTGCGCGCCCGCATGGCGGACATCCCCGGGCTCACCGACCTCCAGCTCGAGAAGCAGGTCCGCATCCCGCAGCTCGAGATCCGGGTCGACTACACCCGCGCCGCCCTCTACGGCGTGCAGCCGGCGGCGCTGGTCGACCAATTGAGCCGGCTGTCGAACGGCCGCGTCGTCTCGACGGTGGCCGACGGCCTGCGCCGCTTCGACGTGGTGCTGCGCCTGCCCGAGCGCCAGCGCACCACCGCCGGGCTCGGCGACCTCCTCGTCGAGACGCCGTCCGGCTGGGTGCCGGCGCGCCAGATCGCCGACATCCGCGAGACCGACGGGCCGAACCAGATCCTGCGCGAGAACACCCGGCGGCGCCTCGTGGTCCAGGCCAACACCGACGGCAGCAGCGACATGGCGAGCATCGTCGCGGCGATCCGCCGGGAGATCGCCGCCACCGCCCTGCCGACCGGCACCTTCGTGCAACTGGAGGGCAACTTCCAGGCGCAGGAGGAGGCGAGTCGCACCATCGCGCTCCTGTCGGTGCTGTCGCTCGGGATGATCTTCGCGATCCTCTACAGCCGCTACCGCTCCGCCGCCCTGGCGCTGATCGTGATGGGCAACGTGCCGCTGGCGCTGGTCGGCAGCGTCGCCGCCCTGCGGATCGCAGGCCAGCCGCTCTCGGTCGCCTCGATGATCGGCTTCATCACGCTGACCGGCATCGCGGCACGCAACGGCATCCTCAAGATCAGCCACATGCTCAACCTCGCGCTGTTCGAGGGCGTGCCGTTCGGGCGGGAGCTCGCCGTGCGGGGCAGCCTGGAGCGGCTGGTGCCGGTGCTGATGACCGCGCTCTCGGCCGGGGTCGCGCTGGTGCCGCTGCTGATCGACCCGGCGAGCCCGGGCAAGGAGATCCTGCACCCGGTCGCGGTGACGATCTTCGGCGGGCTCGTCAGCGCCACCCTGCTCGACGCGGTGCTGACCCCGGTGCTGTTCCTGCGCTTCGGCCGCAAGCCCCTGGAGCGCCTGCGGGCGCGCCGGGAGGCCGAGGCGCAGGCGGCGCGCACCCCCGCGGGGGCGACCCCCCACGAGGCGTTCTGAAGCTTTTTCCTACACAGGAGACATCGATGCCCACACGTCTTTCGGTTCTCGCCGTGCTGTCGCTGGTGGTGGCTCCGGCCCTCGCAGCCGGCGAGCACGGCCACGACCATGCCAAGGGTCCCAACGGAGGCACCATCGCCGATGCCGGGCGCTACCATCTCGAACTGGTCGCCCGCGGTCCGGCGATCGAGATCTTCGTCACCGGCGAGGACGCGGCCGCCCCGGTTCCGTCGGAGGGCTTCAAGGGCACGCTGATCGTGATCGTCGACGGCAAGCCCGCCCGCATCGCCCTCGCGCCGGCCGGGGCCAACCGCCTCGCCGGCACCGCCGCGGCGCCGTTGCCGGCCAAGCCGAAGGGCGCGGTGCAGCTCATTGGGCCGGACGGCGCCACCGCCAACGGCAAGTTCAACTGATGGCCCGGACGAGCCTCGCCGCCCTGGTCGCCGCATGCCTCGCCGCCGCGGCTCCCGCACTGGCGCAGCAGCACGGCGGCCACGCGCACCACGCAGCGCCCGCGCCGGGCGACAGCGACGCCACGCGGGCCTACCGTGCCGCCGCGGACGCGATGCACCGGGACATGACGGCGCCGTACACGAACGACGTTGACGTCGACTTCCTGCGCGGGATGATCCCGCACCACCGCGGCGCGATCGCCATGGCGAAGGTGGCTCTGGCCCACTCGAAGGACCCGGAGATCCGCCGGCTGGCCGAGGGCATCGTGCGGGCCCAGGAGGGGGAGATCGCCGAGATGGAAGCGCTGCTGAAACGGCACGGCGCCCGGTGACCGGATGGGGCCGCGTGGAACGCGGCCCCTGGTCTTCAGCGCCCGACGCTGCCGGTCGAGCCCGGGCCGGTGCCGGGCGACCCGCTGCCGGTCGGTCCGCGGCCGTTGGCCGAGGAGCCCGGCCCCATCGCGGCGCCGCTCGATCCTTGCGTGCCGACCGAACCCATGCTGCCGGGATTGTTGCCGCCGATGCCGTTGCCCGGCGGCTGGCTCGACATGCCCGAGCCGGTCGACGAGGACGGGGCGGCGCCCGAGCCGTTGTTGATGCCCTGCGCGAGGACCGGACCGGCGGCGCCGGCGATCATCGCGAGGGCGAGGCCGTAGGTGCGAATCGTCATGGGGTCACTCCGTCGGGCCGGCGCGCGGGGCGTGCCGGCGGTGGTGGGCAACGGAGCACCCGCGGGTGCGTTCCGTGCTCGACGCCCGCACCGCCGCCCCGAAAGAGTTCCCTGTTCGAGAATCAAAAAACCGCGGAACTCAGATCTGTTCTGACAGTTTTCAGTCCAACTTGCTGCAACGCTTCGTGGCATCCGCCCTAAGGGTGATCCGCAGCATCAGGACAAAACGGGAGTTCACCATGATCGGTTGGGCTATCACCTTCCTCGTCGTCGCCCTGGTCGCTGCCCTGCTGGGCTTCGGCGGCATCGCCGGCACCGCCATGGAGGCGGCCAAGATCGTGTTCTTCGTCGCGATCGTGCTGTTCGCCGTCTCGGCCATCTTCGGCCTGATGCGCGGCCGCTCGCCCCGGCTTTGACGTCCGGCCTCGAGTGGGGTTTGGTTCCAGGTGAAGTCCAATCCCCCATGAGGTCCGGTTCCCAGTGACGTCCGGTTCCAAGCCGCGTGCCTTCCGCCTGCCTCCCACGGAGGCGGGCACCCCGCCGGTCGCCGGCGACGAGACGGTTCCCCAGCCCGGCATCCGGGTGGTCGAGGAGCCCTTCGAGATCGTCGAGGCGGCCGACGGCACCGCGGTTCCGGTGGCACCCAAGGCCGGCCCTCCCTGGGCCGGCCTTCTTCTGTCGGCCCTGTCGGGCCTCGTGCTGCTTGGGATCGGCCTCGCCACCGAGCGGCTGATCGCCGACCTGTTCTTCGCCGCGCCCTGGCTCGGAGTCGTCGCGCTGGTCCTCGTCGGCCTCGCCGCCCTGGCGCTCGCCGCGATCGTCTGGCGCGAGGTCGCGGGCGTGCTGCGCGAGCGGCGCATCGAGACCATCCGGGCGAGCGCCGCCAACGCGCTGGCCTCCCGCGACCATACCGGCGCAAAGGCGGTGGTGCGCGCGCTTCTCGGCCTCTACGACGGCCGTCCCGGCATCGCCGCGGCGAAGGGCCGGCTCGACGCCCTCGACGACGCGATCCTCGACGTCGAGGACCGTCTCGGCATCGCCGAGCGCGAACTGCTCGCCCCCCTCGACCGCGACGCGAAGGCGCTGGTCGCCGAGGCCGCCAAGCAGGTCTCGGCCGTGACGGCGCTCAGCCCGAAGGCGATCGTCGATGTCGGCTTCGTGGTCTTCGCCGCCGCCCGTCTGCTGCGCCGGATCGCGGCGCTCTACGGCGGCCGTCCCGGCCTCCTCGGCTTCCTGCGCCTCGCCCGCGCGGCGGTGGCGCATCTCGCCGTCACCGGCGGCATGGCGGTCGGCGACGGGCTGATCCAGGGCGTGCTCGGCCACGGCCTCGCGGCGCGGCTGTCGGCCCGCCTCGGCGAGGGCGTCCTCAACGGCCTCATGACCGCCCGCTTCGGCCTCGCGGCGATCGCGGTCTGCCGCCCCCTGCCCTTCGCCGGCGAGCCGGCCCCGCGCCTCGGCGACGTGGCCGGGGAACTGCTGACGCGGGCCGAGAAGGACGAGTAGCCGCGGCTCCGGGACGGCGTCGGCCCCTACGCCAGCGGCAGCCCGACGTAGTTCTCCGCCAGCACCGTCTGCGCCGCCTGCGAGCCGCGGATATAGGCCAGTTCCGCCACCTGCATCCGGCGGGCGAACGGGTCCATGTCGGGGAAGCGGTGGGTGAGGCCGGTGAACCACCAGCTGAACCGCTCGGCCTTCCACACCCGGGCCAGCGCCCGGGCCGAGTAGCCGTCGAGACCGGCCGGGTCGCGGTCGCGGTAGTGCCGCACCAGGGCCTCGGCCAGGATCCGCACGTCGGAGACCGCGAGGTTCATGCCCTTGGCGCCCGTCGGCGGCACGATGTGGGCGGCGTCGCCGGCGAGGAACAGGGCGCCGTAGCGCATCGGCTCGGCGACGAAGCTGCGCAGGGGCGCGATGCTCTTCTCGAAGGACGGGCCGCGCACGAGGCCGGCGGCGGCCTGGGGCCCGAGCCGCAGGGCGAGCTCGTCCCAGAAGCGGTCGTCGGACCAGTCCTCGATCCGCTCGTCCAGCCCCACCTGGACGTAGTAGCGGCTGCGGCTCGGCGAGCGCATGCTGGCGAGTGCGAAGCCGCGCTCGTGGTTGGCGTAGATCAGCTCGTGGTTGACCGGCGGCACCTCGGCCAGGATGCCGAGCCAGCCGAACGGATAGACCCGCTCGAACACCTTCAGCACGTCGGCCGGGATCGCGCCGCGCCCGACGCCGTGGAAGCCGTCGCAGGCCGCCACGTAGTCGCAGGCTAGATGGTGGGCTTCGCCGTGGCGGACGTAGCGCACCGAGGGCGACGAGCCGGCGATGTCCTCCAGCACGAGGTCCTCGGCCTCGAACACGATGCGCACGCCGCGCTCCTCGGCGGCGTCGAACAGGTCGCGCATCACCTCCTGCTGGCCGTAGACCGTCACCGCCGAGCCGCCGGTGAGCGCCGCCATGTCGACCCGGAAGATCTCGCCGTCGTAGCCGATGTTGGTCCCGGTATGGACCAGCCCCTCGTCGCGCAGGCGGGCATCGAGGCCGAGTTCGGCCATCAGCGCGACGGTGCCCTGCTCCAGCACCCCCGCGCGGACCCGGCCCTCGACGTAGTCGCGGGTGCGCCGTTCCAGCACCACCGCGTCGATGCCGGCGCGGGCGAGGAGGTGGCCGAGGAAGAGGCCGGCCGGTCCGGCGCCGATGATCGCGACCTGCGTGCGCATGCGAGTTCCATCCCTGCGGGCCGCCATCGCGGGCGCGGCGGCTCATGCGGCGAGACTGCCCGCGCGAGAACCGGATGACGATGGACGCCGCGGCGAATAACTTGGATTCTCCGAACGCGCCGCCCCCGTCCGCGAGCCCGCCGCCGATGCCCGCCTCGCCCCCGCAAGCCCCTGCCGTGCCGCACTTCTTCCTCTACGGGGAGGCGCCGCGGGACGTCGACGACGGATTCCTGCACCTCGAAGCCTTGGACGATCGCAGCCGGCCGAACCGCTGGACGATCCGCCCGCACGTGCATTCCGGGCTGCATCAGCTCCTGCACATCCACACCGGCCGCGGCGCGATGCGGGCCGAGGCCGACACGCTCGATTTCGCCGCCCCCTGCCTGCTGACGGTGCCGGCGGGCACCGCCCACGGCTTCGGCTTCGCCGAGGCCACGGCAGGCTCGGTGCTGACCCTGTCCGACCGCTACCTGCGCGACCTCGGCCGGCGCGAGCCGGACCTCGCCGGCCTGTTCGCCCGGCCCTCGGCGATCCCGCTCGGCGACGGCGAGCCGTCGGTCGGCGACGCGGTGGCGGAGATCGCCCGCGAACTCGCCTGGGCGGCGCCGGGGCGGCGGGCGGCGGTCGAGGGCCACCTGCTGATCCTGCTGGTCGCCGGCCTGCGGGCGGCGCAGGGCGCCGGGGGCGCCGCGGTGCAGCCGGGCCCGCAGGCGCTGCTGGCGGCGCGGTTCCGCGAGCTGGTCGAGGCGCATCACCGCCGCGAGCGTCCGCTCGCCGACTACGCCCGCGACCTCGGGGTGACCGAGGCGCGCCTGCGCGCCGCCTGCCGGGCTGCGACCGGGGCGAGCCCGGCCCGGCTGATCCGCGACCGCCGTCTCGTCGAGGCCAAGCGCACCCTGCTCTATTCCGATCTCGGCATCGCCGAGGCGGCCTACGCCCTCGGCTTCAGCGACCCGGCCTATTTCTCGCGCTTCTTTGCCAAGGGCACCGGATCGTCGCCGCGGGAGTTCCGCGAGCGGCGCGGAGCGTAGCCCGGAAGGATCGCCCCGGCGTCCCGGCCGTTGGCGCTGTGCCAGCCGCGTTCAGGGAGAGGCACGATGACGACCGAGATCCGGGACCGGGGCCTGACCCGCCAGGGCTTCCTGCACGCCGCCCTCGCGGTGCCGGCCGCGCTGGCGACGGGCGCCGCGAGCGCCGGCGACAGCCCGCTCCGGCGCCCGATCCCGTCGAGCGGCGAGAGCCTGCCGGCGATCGGCCTCGGGACCTGGCGCGGCTTCGACGTCGGGTCCGGCGCGGCCGAGCGGGCGCCGCTGGCCGGGGTGGTCCGCACCCTGTTCGAGGGCGGCGGGCGGGTGATCGATTCCTCGCCGATGTACGGACGGGCCGAGGCGGTGACCGGCGACCTGCTCGCCGAGACCGGCAGCCGAGACCGGGCCTTCCTGGCGACCAAGGTCTGGACCCGCGGGCGCGAGGCCGGCCTGACCCAGATGCGCGAATCGCTGCGGCACTTCCGGACCGACCGCCTCGACCTGATCCAGGTCCACAACCTGCTCGACTGGCGCACCCACCTGCCGGTGCTGCGGGAGTGGAAGCAGGAGGGCCGCATCCGCTATCTCGGCATCTCGCACTACACCGAGAGCGCCTACGACGAGGTCGAGGCGGTGCTGCGGGCCGAGCGCCTCGACGTGCTCCAGATCAACTACGCCCTCGACGACCGCGCCGCCGAGGCGCGGCTGCTGCCGCTCGCGGCCGAGCGCGGCGTCGCGGTGCTGGTCAACCGGCCGTTCGGCGGCGGCGGGCTGCTCGGCCGGCTGCGCAACCGGCCGCTGCCCGACTACGCCGCGGCGCTCGGCTGCGCGAGCTGGGCCGAGATCCTGCTGAAGTTCGTGCTGAGCCATCCCGCCGTCACCTGCGCGATTCCCGGCACCGCCGACCCCGCCCACATGGCGGCGAATCTGCGCGCCGCCACCGGGCCGCTGCCGGACGCCGACCTGCGGCGGCGGATGACGGCCGGGTAGCGCCGACGCCGAAGTCCAAGCTCGGCCGCAGGCAAGCTGAGCCGCCGTCGAACGGAGAACCGCCGCGAACGTGCCAAGTCTTTCCGGGTTCCCCCGCCATATTGCCGCCGCCGTCGCGTTGTCATATCCCGGCACCAAACATCTTCGACAACGCAGCGGCGGAGCGATCTCTCCGGCCGCGAAAACGCCGGGGCAGCGCCCGGGCGGATCGTAGGGATCTGCATGAAGACGGCACTCATCGCGGCGCTCGGCGCGGGCGTTCTCTCCTTCCATGCTCCGGCCCGGGCCGAGATGCAGGGCTTCGACGGCACCTGGAATGTCCGGCTGGTGACCGAGTCGGGCCTGTGCGACAGCAGCTACAGCTACGCCCTGTCGATCCGCGACGGCGACGTGCGGCTGGCCGCCAGCGACGGCGGCGCCACCATCACCGGCCGCATCGGCCGCGACGGCAGCGTCGGCCTCAACGTCCGCAACGGCGCGGCCCAGGGCGCCGCCTCCGGCCGGCTCCAGGCCAATTCCGGCTCCGGCACCTGGACCGTGTCGTCCCTGTGCACCGGCCGCTGGGTCGCCCAGCGCCGCTCCGCCCGCGTCGCCCAGGCGGACTGACCGCGCTCGCCGCCGCCGGGCGACCCGGCGGCCTAAATAGAAACCGGCTCTATTTATCTATGTTTATAGGTGAATTTTTTGGGTCTCTGAATCCGGCAGGAGGGGCTCGGTGGCTTGCGCGCGTTCTCCTCGCCCCGCTTGCGGGGAGAGGGCTTCGTTGACCTTGCCGTCAACGAAGCGAGGCAGCAGCCGAAGGTGAGGGGGCGAGGCCGGATGTGGCTCCTCCGGAACCACCCCCTCACCCTCGCTCCGGCTTCGCCTGCGCTCGCTTCATCCCCGACAAGGGGGATGAAGCCCTCTCCCCGCCCGCGGGGAGAGGAGAGGGCCCGAGTTCATCATGACAGACATGGGCTCACCGAGGCGCCACCCCGTTTCATCCGCAAGGGACGGATAGGCCGGTGACGAACTCATACCAACGGCCCGAGATGCTGACGCATCGACTCGATCTCGGGCAGGCCCGAGATCGACGGGGCCGTTGACTCATCTCGAATTTTCGGCACCAAGCCAGAGCCTTGGCGAGAATTCGAAAATGGAACCAAAGGTCATTTTCAATGGCCGTCGGTATCAATCCTCCGTCAGGACCAGCGCCGGCAGGTGCAGCACGACCCGGTACTCGCCGCCGTCGTGCGAGCGCTGCATCGAGGCTTCGAGCTGGCGCAGCGACATCTCGACCAGCAGCGTGCCGAAGCCGCGGCCCGGGGCCGGCTCGCCGAGGCGGGTCAGGCTCTCGCGCCAGTCCAGCACCACGCCGTCCCCTTCCCGCGCCCAGGTCACCGCCAGCCGGCCGTCGTCCGAGCCCAGCGCGCCGTACTTGATCGAGTTCGTCGCCCATTCGTGCAGGATCATCGCCAGCGACGTGACGTGGCGCCAGTTGATCCGCACCGCCGGCCCTTCGACCGCGACCGGGACGTGCTCGCGGTAGGGCAGCAGCGTCGCCTGGACGAGGTCGGCGAGGTCGCTCATGCCCTGGTCGCTCGCCGGATCGGACAGCGAATGCGCACGGCCCAGCGCCGAGATCCGCTCGCGCATGTCGGCGGCGAACACGTCGATCCGGCGGTGCGACCGGGCGCCTGCCGAGATCATGCCGCCGATGATCGCGAATAGGTTCTTCACCCGGTGGTTCATCTCGCGCAGCATCAGGTCGCGGGTTTCCGCGAGCGCGTATTCGGGGGACACGTCGAGCGAGACGCCGACGATCCGCCGCGGCGCGCTGCCGGCGATGAGCCGGCCGTAGCTGCGGACGTGGCGCGGCGCCTGCCGCTCGGTCGGCACCCGGAAGCGGGCCTCGAAGTCGCCGAGGCCGCGGGCGGCATCGACGAGGGCGGCCTCGAAGTCGGGCCGGTCGCCGGGGGCGATCCGCGCGGCGACGGTCGCGACCGGGTGCGCATCCGCCCCGAGGCCGAGCATCGCGCCGGCGGTGGCGTCGAGGACGATCGTGTCGCCGTCGGGCATGTATTCCCACACACCGATTCCGCCCGCCCGGATCGCGAGGTCGAGCCGCTCGCGCTCGGCGGCGAGCTGGCGCTCAAGGGCGAGCGCCTCGGTGATGTCGGTGAGCACCAGCGTGGCGCCGTCGACGCCGCCGTTCTGCAGCCGGTAGGGCAGCACCCGCAGCGACAGGGTGCGCTCGCCGTCGCGGGTGGTGATGCGGCGCTGGATCACCCCGGCGCCGTCGCAGACCGCCTGCGCGTCGTCGAGGTAGTCCCGGTCCGGCAGCCGGCTCGCCACGTCGGCGAGCGGCCGTCCCCGGTCGCCGGGCTTCAGCGGGAAGATCGCCGTCGCCGATCCGGTGTAGCTGCGCACCTTCAGCTCGCGGTCGACCACCACCACCGCGAGGTCCGTCGATTCGAAGAAGTTGCGCAGGTCGGCATTCGCCACGGTGAGCTGATCGATCTTGGTCTTGAGTTCGTCGTTGACGGTGGAGAGCTCCTCGTTCGTCGATTGAAGCTCCTCGTTCATCGACATCATTTCTTCGTTGGAGCTCTTCAGCTCCTCGTTGGTGGTCTCCAGCTCCTCGACGGTCGAGCGCAGCTTGTAGCGGGTGCGCAGCAATTCCTCCTCGAGCGCCTCGACGTGGTCGCCGCCGGCATCCATCTCGACGAGGTCGGGATCGCTCGACGGGCGGAAGGCGCCGCTCTCGCGCAGGACGAGCAGCATCGTGGCGTCCGGCAGCGGGTCGCAGACCAGCTCGATCTGCTGCTCGCCGTAGTCGGAGGTCACGGTCACGTCGCGGACCACCACGCGCTTGCGCGCGTCGCGGGTCTGGCGCAGCAGCGGGCCGATCACGTCGCGCAGGCCCGGCCGCGCCAGGGTGATCGCGCTGCTGCCCCCCGCCCGCGTCACCGGGAAGTCGAAGTAGCGGCTCAGCCGCCCGTAGGCGGCGATGATGCCGCCGTCCTCGTTCAGCACCATGCTGGGCGGGGCGTAGCGCTCGACGACGCGGCGCACGGCGGCGGTCTCGTCGGCGATCGCGCCGGCCTTGCGGTCGCCGCCGGCGCTCGGCCGGGACTCGCCGCGGCGCAGGCCCCCGGGCAGATCGATCGGGTATTTCGGCGAGCCCGGCGGGCGCTCGAACAGGCGGGCCGGCTGGTCGATGGCCGGAAACAGCTGCTCGAACCGGCTCACGCTCTCGGACGGGCCGAGGAACAGGTAGCCGCCCGGCCGCACCGCGTAGTGGAACAGCGGCAGCACCGATTGCTGCAACCGGTCGTCGAAGTAGATCAGCAGGTTGCGGCACGACACGAGGTCGATGCGCGAGAACGGCGGATCCTTCACCAGGCTGTGGCTGGAGAACCGGATCAGGTCGCGGATCTCGGCCGCGACGGTGAAGCGCTCGGCGTGCGGGACGACGTAGCGCTCGCGCAGGGCGGCCGGGATGTCGGCGAGCGCCGCGGCCGGGTAGCTCGCCTCGCGGGCGATCTGCAGCATGCGCTCGTCGATGTCGGTGGCGAAGATCTGCACCGCGGGCGTCAGGTCGAGGCGTCGCGCCGCCTCGGCGAACAGCATCGCGATGCTGTAGGCCTCCTCGCCGCTGGAGCACCCGGGAATCCAGACCCGAATGTCCTCGTCCGGGTCGCGCCCGCGCAGCAGCGGCTCGATGGCGCGCTCACGCAGGATCTCGAACGCCTCGGCGTCGCGGAAGAACCGGGTGACGTTGATGAGCAGGTCGCGGAACAGCGCCTCGCACTCGGCCCGGTCGGTGCGGATGCGGGCAAGGTACGTCCGCGCCGATTCGAGCCCGAGGACGTGCATGCGCCGCTCGACCCGCCGCGCCAGCGTCGTGCGCTTGTAGCCGGAGAAATCGTGGCCGACCGCGCTGCGGATGACCCGGCACAGGTCGTCGAGATGGTCGGCGACCTGCCCGGTCTCGTCCTCGCCGCCCTCCGAGCCGCGGCGGCGGAAGAACGCCGCGAGGCAGTCGACGATCTCGCCGGGCGGCTGGACGAAGTCGACGAGGCCGGTGCCGACCGCCGAGAGCGGCATGCCGTCGTAGCGCGCGGTCTCGGGCTGCTGCACCACGCAGACGCCGCCGTGCTCCTTGACGGCGCGCAAGCCGGTCGTGCCGTCGGCCCCGGTCCCCGACAGGATCACGCAGGCGGCGTTGGCCTGCTGGTCGACGGCGAGCGACAGGAAGAAGTCGTCGATCGGGCGGCGCAGGCCCCGCGGCTGCACGAACTGGGTCAGTTCCAGCACGCCGCTCTGGATGGCGAGGCCGCGGCCCGGCGGGATGATGTAGACCCGGTCGCCTCCGATCCGCTCGCCGCCCTCGCATTGCAGCACTTCGAGGTCTGTGTGGCGGTCGAGGAGCTGGGCCAGCATGCTCTCGTGGTTGGGGTCGAGGTGCTGGACGATGACGAACGCCATGCCGGTCGGCGCCCGCGCCCGCGACAGCATCTCGCGCAGGGCCTCGAGACCGCCCGCCGAGGCGCCGATGCCGACCACGGGGCCGCCGAAAGCCGGCGCGGTCCCCGCGCCGCCGGTCGTGTCGGAGGGGGATGCCCCTCCGGGACGGTCAAGGAAATCCTGTTCCATCGAGATCCGAGAGGGTGAGCTTGGCCTGGGCGACGGTCGCGACGGTGTTGGCGATCGTCGTCAGCGATCCCTCGATGACGAGGTCGCTCTCCGAGAAGGCCGCGCCGAGGCGCGAGATCGCCTGTCCGAGATCGGCATCGTAGGCGGCGAGCAGGTCGGGCTGCGAGCGGCTGACGTCGAACTGGGACGCGAACAGGTACCGCACCGTCCCGGACAGGTCCCGCAGCTTGGACATGTAGAGCAGGTTGACGAAGGGCCGGCCGTCCTTGCGGAAGTTGAGAATCGTCGTGCGCACCGTCTGCCGCTCGCCGTTCAGGAAGGCGTGGATCCGCTCGCGCGCCTCGCGGTTCTCGACCTCGCCCTGGAGGAAGCGGCAGTTGCGCCCGACGACCTCCTCCTCGCCGTAGCCGGTGAGGTCGCGGAAGGGCTGGTTGACGAGGAGCAGGGGGTTGTCGTCCTCGGCGGCACCGAGCGCGAGGGCGATATGCGACTGAGCGATGTACCGGCTGACTTCGTCCGGGATGGTCTGCGTGTGCACCGTCGATCCTTCACCGCCCCCCTGGGCGACGCCGCGCGGCGTCCAGGCCTGCCGAACGGCTCCGGCGGATGATGCCGGGGCGCCCGGTTCCCCTTGCGCGAGGTCCGGCCTTCGAAAGTGTCATGGATAAACCCGCGCCGGATGGCAACCGCCGCCGGCCTCCGCTCCGGCGCCGCCGATGCGTCAAAGCAGCGCCGCGGCGGCGGCCGAGATCGGCGCGCAGGGCCGTGACGTCGCGCCCGGCCTCGCACGCCTCCTCGAGGTTGCGGCACAGCTCCGACAGGGCGGTGAAGCCGAGCAGGCCGGCGGCCGCGACCACCGCGTGGGCGTCGCGGGCGAGCGCGCCGCGGTCGTCGCCGCGGAAGCGCCGCCGGAGGTCGTCGGCGAGCCGGTCGAGCATCGCGGCGAGCCGCTCGGGGCCGAGCAGGCCCGCGAGCGACGCGAACGCCTCCCGGTCGTGCGCCGCCTCGGGGACCGGGGCGGCCGGGCGCGCGGCCGCGGCGTCCGTCGCCCGGTGGGCCGCGATCGCGGCGGCGAGCTCGTGGCGCTTGAACGGCTTGCCGACATGGCCGTCCATGCCCGCGACACGGAACGCCTCGACCTGCGCCGGCAGCACGTTCGCCGTCATGGCGACGATCGGCACCGCGCGTTCGGGCCCCGGCAGGGCGCGGATGATCTCGGTCGCGGTGATGCCGTCCATGCCGGGCATCTGCACGTCCATCAGCACGAGGTCGTAGGCGCGCGCCTGCACCATCCGCACCGCCCCGGCGCCGTCCTCGGCGACGTCGACGGCGTGCCCCTCGGCCTCCAGCACCAGCCGGGCGAGGTCGCGGTTGATCGCCACGTCCTCGACCAGCAGGACGCGCGCCGGCGGCGCCGGCACGCGGCCGGGCGCGTCGCGGGCCGGCACCGGCGCCTCGGCCGGCGGCAGCGGCAGGCTGAACCAGAACCGGGCGCCCTCGCCGAGCTGGCTCTCGACCCCGATCTCGCCGCCCATCATCAAAACGAGGCTGCGGCAGATCGCGAGCCCGAGGCCGCTGCCGCCGAACTCGCGCCGGATCGAGGGGTCGAGCTGGCCGAAGCGCTGGAACAGCCGGCCGTGATGGGCCGGGTCGATGCCGATGCCGGTATCCTCGACGCAGAACCGCAGGGCGTCGGGGGGACCGTCCGGGTCGGGGAAGACCCGCAGCGAGACGCGGCCCGCCCGGGTGAACTTCACCGCGTTGTTGAGCAGGTTGAGCAGGATCTGGCGCAGGCGGTCGGCATCGCCGGTGGCGAAGGCCGGCAGGCGCGGGTCGAGGCTGACCTCGAGGGCGAGGCCCTTGCGCTCGGCCATGCCGCGCACGATCGAGACCGCGTTGTCGACCAGCCCCTCGGGCGAGAACGGCGCCGGGGCGAGGTCGATCGCCCCGGCCTCGATGCGCGAGACGTCGAGGATGTCGTCGACGACGGTGAGGAGCGCCGCCCCGGCGCTGCCGATCCGCTCGGCGTAGCGGCGCTGGTGGGCGGCGAGGCCCGCATCGTCGAGCAGCAGGTCGGCGTAGCCGAGCACGCCGTTGAGGGGCGTGCGGATCTCGTGGCTCATCGCCGCGAGGAAGTCGGTCTTGGCCTGGCTCGCCCGCTCGGCGGCGATGCGGGCCTCCTCGAGGTCGCGGGCCTGTCGCTGGCGCTCGCTCACGTCGCGGAAGGTCGCGAGCAGCGTCGGCCCGCCGGGGGCGGCGGGCACCCGCCGCACCACGCCCTCCAGCCAGACGAGGCCGCCGCGGCGCCGGCGGGCGCGGCAGACGACGGTGACCTGGGACACCTCGGGCCCGAGGCGGCGCACCGCCTGGAGCGCCGGCCGGTCGGCGGGATGGACCAGCCGCAGGGGGGCGGCGGCGAACGCCTCCGGACCGTAGCCGAGCAGCCGCTCGACCGCCGGCGAGACGTAGGCGCAGCGCCCGTCCCCGTCGGCGAGCACGATCAGCTCGCTGGTGTTCTCGGCCAGCAGCCGGTAGCGGGCCTCCTCGGCGGCCAGCCGCCCGGCCGCCTCCCGGGCCCGGGCCTCCAGGCCGGCGTGGCGGGCCAGCACCCGGGTCAGCCCGAAGCCGAGGCCGACCAGCACGAGGCTGACCGCCAGCACCAGCACGACGTCCTGGCGGATGCCGGCGCGCCAGGGCGCCAGGGCCTCGTGCCGGGCGATGCCGGCGGCGACCACCAGCGGCGCGCCGGGAAGGCGCCGGAAGCTGATCGTGCGCGCGACGCCGTCGAGCGGCGAGGTGTTGGATTCGACGAAGCCGGCCCTGGCCTTCCCGGCGGCCCGCATCAGCTCGCCCCCGGCGAGGGCGGCGCCGACCTGCTCGGGCAGGTAGGGGTCGCGCACCAGCAGCATGCCGTCGGTGCGGATCAGCGTCACCGCCCCCTGCGCGCCGAGATCGAGGCTGGCGTAGAAGCGCTGCAATTCGGCGAGCGCCAGGTCCGCCACCGCCACGAGGGGGGCGTCGCCGGTGCGGGCGGCGATCCGGCGGGCGACGCTGACGTGCCAGCCGGTCTCGGAGGGCAGCGGCGCCCCGACCCAGAACGCCTCCCCGGGATGGGCGGCCATGTCGGCGAGGAGGGCGGCGTCCTCCGCCGTGGCCTGCCGGCCGTGGACGAAGAGCGGCGCGCCGGTGCTGCCGTCGAGCACCCGCAGGTCGGTGACCGCCGGGACGCGGCGCATCAGCCCGTCGAGCAGGGCGCGGGTGTTGGCGTCGCTCGCCCCCGCCGCGTGCATGTCGACCCGGGCGGCGGCGGCCGAGAGGACCATGTCCACCGCCGAGAGCAGCCGGCTGGCATCCTGGTCGAGGGCCTGGGCGGCGGTGGCCGCGGCGGTGCGGATGTCCTGCACCGCCCGCTCGTAGTCGCGCCAGTCGGTCCAGGCGGTGATCCCGGCGAGCGCCGCGCAGGTCGCCAGCACGCCGGCCCAGATGCGGACGGCGAGGAAGCGATAGGGCGAACGCTGGGTCATGCGCGGCTCCGGCCCGGCGCGGGCGGGGCCGATGATCTCGCATGGATCGCGCCGCGTGGCGGGTGCGACACTTCGGCCGGGATCGGGGGCTCCGCGACCCGGCCCGACATGCCAGCCCGGCCGCGTTTGCATGCCCCGCCCCGCCCACCCGTGCTACCAACCCGCCGGGACCGGCCGAGCCCGTCCCTCCCCTCGCCGCGCGCACGACGCCCCGGGCCGATCCGACCCGGGATCCCTGCCGAACCGCCGCGGCGGTCCATGGCGGTGGCGGTACGATGACCACGCATCCCGATCAGGCGGTCCCGGCTCCGAAGCGCGGCTATCGCACCATCGCGCTCATCGTCGCGGGCGCGATGTTCATGGAGCTGCTCGACGCCACCATCCTGGCCACCGCGCTCCCGACCATGGCGCGGGACTTCGGCGTCGGGGCGCCGGCGATGAGCGTCGCGCTCACCGCCTACCTGCTCAGCCTCGCGGTGTTCATCCCGGCGAGCGGCACGGTCGCCGACCGCTTCGGCTCGCGCACGGTGTTCCGCGCGGCGATCGCGGTGTTCACCCTCGGCTCGCTGCTCTGCGCCCTCGCCCCGTCCCTGCCGGCCTTCGTCGCGGCGCGGATCGTCCAGGGACTCGGCGGCGCGATGATGATGCCGGTCGGGCGCCTCGTGCTCCTGCGCAGCGTCGAGCGGCGCCACATGGTCTCGGCGATGTCGTGGCTGCTGGTGCCGGCCCTGCTCGGGCCGATCCTCGGCCCGCCGCTCGGCGGCTTCATCGTCACGTATTTCGACTGGCGCTGGATCTTCCTCATCAACCTGCCGATCGGGCTCGTCGGCATCGTCCTGGTGTCGCGCTACATCGAGGAGGTGCGCGGCGACGCCCCCGGGCGCTTCGACTGGCGCGGCCTCGTCCTGTCCGGGTTGTCTCTCGGCACGCTGTTCTTCGGCTTCGAACTGACCAGCCACGCCGCCGAGCCGTGGATCGTCGCGGCCCTGCTCGGGACCGGGTTCGCCGCGGGGGCCGCCTACGTCGCGCATGCGCGGCGGGTCGAGCACCCGATCCTCGATCTGTCGCTGATGCGGGTGCCGAGCTTCCGCCTGTCGGTGATCGCCGGCTCGCTCACCCGGATCACACAGGGCGCGCAGCCGTTCCTGCTGCCGCTGATGCTTCAGCTCGGCTTCGGCCTGTCGGCGGCGGAGAGCGGGTCGCTGACGCTCGCCACCGCGGTCGGCTCGCTGTCGATGAAGACCCTGGCGCCGCGGCTCCTGCGCCGCTTCGGCTTCCGTGCCAGCCTGATCGTCAACGGCGTGCTGGCGAGCCTCGGCTACGCGGTCTGCGCACTCTTTCGTCCCGACTGGCCGCACCCGGCGATCGTCGCGGTTCTGGGGGTCTGCGGCTTCCTGATGTCGTTCCAGTTCACCGCCTACAACACCGTCGCGTATGCCGAGATTCCGGCCCGGCGGATGAGCGCGGCGACGAGCTTCTACACCACGTTCCAGCAGCTCATGCTGTCGGTCGGCATCTGCGTCGCCGCCGGCGCCCTCGAACTCGCGATGCGGCTCGGCGGCCACGCTCGCCCGACGCTGGCCGACTTCTCCGCCGCCTTCCTCGTCGTGACGGCGATCTCGCTCACCGCGACGATCTGGAACCTGCGCTTCGCCCCCGATGCAGGCGCCGAAATTAGCGGGCACCGGCCGGCGGGACAGGTCGCGGGCGGCGAGACCGTGGCGAGGCCGGCCGTGGCGGCGCCGCCGCCCCGGGGGTAAACTCGCTGCCGCCGCGCTCGCCGCCGCCCTGCCCCGAGGCCCGTCATGATCCAGCCCGATACCGTCCCGGACGTCACCTTCCACACCCGCGTCAGGAACGACGCCCTCGGCGGCCCCAACCCATTCGAGTGGAAGGACCTCACCTCGGCGGAGGTGTTCGGCGGCCGCAACATCGTGCTGTTCGCGGTTCCCGGCGCGTTCACGCCGGCCTGCTCGGACGACCACCTGCCCGGCTACGAGCAGCATGCCGGCGACTTCGCCGCCCTCGGCATCGACGGGGTCGTGTGCCTGTCGGTCAACGACGCCTTCGTCATGTACCAGTGGGCGCGCAGCAAGGGCATCGAGCAGGTATTCATGCTCCCCGACGGCAACGGCGACTTCACGCGCCAGATGGGCATGCTGGTCAAGCGCGGCCGCCAGGGGATGGGGATGCGCTCCTGGCGCTACTCCATGCATGTCGAGGACGGCCGAATCCGCCGGATGTTCGTCGAGCCGGGGTTTCGCGACGACCCGCCGGGCGTCGGCCTGCAACTCTCGGATGCCGGCACCATGCTGGCCTACCTGCGCGACCGGCCGGCGGCGTGACCTGAGCATATTTCGCAAAAGTGGCTGCCGGTTTTTCGACAAAAATCTGCGACACCACAACCTCAGCGGACGAAGCGTTGGCCCGCCAACGCCTCGTCCGCTGAGCCCGGCCCTTACGCCTCCCGCGGCAGCCGCACCACGAAGCGGCTGCCGCCGCCGGCCGCCGCCTCGCAGGCCGCGCTTCCGCCGTGGCGCTCGGCGATCTGGCGCACCAGGGCGAGGCCGAGCCCCCAGCCGCCGGCGGCCTCGTCGCGGCCGCGGGGGCGGTAGAACGGCTCGAACACCCGTTCGCGCTCCGCCGGCGCGATGCCGGGGCCGGCATCCGACACCACCACGACCGCCGCCCCGCCCTCGGGCGCGACCGCGACCCGCACCGGCGGGCGGCCGTGGGTGGCGCCGTTCTCGATCAGGTTGCGCAGCAGCCGGCGCAGCAGCACCTCGTCGCCGGTGACGCTCACCGCCTCGCCCTCGATCTCGGCACCCCCACGGGCGGCCTCCTCGGCGGCGAGCCCGAGCAGGTCCACGCTCCCCGTCCGGTCGAGGCCGGACCGCGGCGCCGTGCGGGCGTGGTCGAGCCGGCTCGACAGCAGGATTTCCTCCACCAGCGCGTCGAGCTCGGCGAGGTTGCGCAGGATCTCGCGGCGCGCCGGGCCGGACGGATCGCCGTCCCACAGGTCGATCGCGAGGCGCAGGCGCGCCAGGGGCGAGCGCAGCTCGTGGCTGGCATTGGCGAGCAGGGTGCGCTGCGAGGCGAGCAGCCCGTCGACCCGCGCCGCCGCGAGGTTGAAGGTGCGGGCCACCGCCGCGACCTCGTCGTTGCCGCGCTCGTCCATGCGGGCGCCGAGATCGCCGTCGCCCCAGCGGGCGACCCCGGCGCGCAGCCGTTCGAGCTGGCGGGTCAGCCGCGCCGTCACCGGAAACGCCGCGAGCCCGATGCCGGCGGCGACCAGCAGCGCCAGCACCGCGATGGCGGCGATGCGGTTGCGCCGCGGCGGCGGAAAGCTCGCCAGCAGCGTCCGGCCCTGCGCCAGGGAGACCCGCATCACCCAGTGCATCGACGGGCCCGGGCGGTCCCGGCCGAGCAGGACCGCCCGGCGCCCGCGCGCCGCGATCAGCCCGCCGGATTCGTCGTAGAGCGCGAGGTCGGCGCCGAGCGCGTCGCCGATCCGCTGGACCTCGCCCTCGGCCTCGGCGCCCTCCGGAGCCCGGCCGAGGGCCTCGATCTGCGGTGCGAGGCGGGCCTGCAGCGTCTCCCAGCGCTGCCGCGGCGACTCGCCGAGGGCCCACCACAGGCTCCCCATCGCGAAGGCGACGCCGAACAGGCTCGCCAGCAGCGTGAGGTAGATCTTCCAGAACAGGGTGCGGCGGGCGAGCCTCACCGCTCGGCGTCCTGCTGGCGGGCGAAGACGTAGCCGGCGCCCCGGATGGTGATGAGCCGGCGCGGATGGCGCGGGTCGTCCTCGATCACCGCCCGCAGGCGCGAGACGTGGACGTCGATCGAGCGGTCGAAGGCGTCGAACTCCTCGCCCCGCACGAGGTCCATCAGCCGCTCGCGGGTCAGCACCCGGCCGGCATGGGTGGCGAAGGCCAGCAGCAGGTCGAACTGGTGGCTGGTGAGCCGCCGCTCGACCCCGTCGATGAGCACGCTGCGCGAGCCCGGGTCGATCTGCAGCCGGCCGAAATCCAGCGCCGCGACCGCCTCGGGCGCCCGCTGCCGGCGCAGGATCGCCCGCAGCCGCGCCAGCAGCTCGCGCGGGTTGAAGGGCTTGGGCAGGTAGTCGTCGGCGCCGATCTCTAGCCCGATGATGCGGTCGGTGTCGTCGCCCTTGGCGGTCAGCATCAGGATCGGCACCGTCGAGTGGGTGCGGATCCGCCGGCAGGTCTCGAACCCGTCGAGGTCCGGCAGCATCACGTCGAGGATCACCGCGTCGAAGGTCTCGCGGCGCAGCGCCTCCTGGCCGTCCTGGGCCGTGTAGCGGGCGGTGACCGCGTAGCCCTCCCCCATCAGGTATTCCGACACCATGGCGGCGAGCCGCCGGTCGTCGTCGACGATGAGGAGTTTCTCGGCCATCGCGGTCACCTCGTCACAAGGATCAGTTGGGACGCGGGCCGCCCTCGCCCGGTCCGCGGTCGGGGCGGCCGGGCCCGTCGTCGCGGCGGTGCCAGCCGCCGAAGCCGCGGCGGCGCTCCATCATCGCCGCCATGCGGTCGGCGAGCTGGGTGCGCTGCTCGGCGCTGAGCTGCCCGGCGGCGTCGGCCAGCGCGCCGGCGACGATCTTGGAGCGGGCGTCGAGGCTGCGCATCGTCTCGCCGCGCAGGGCCTCGATCGCCGCGCGGTCGACGCTCGGCGCCTTCAACAGGTCGGCGAGGCGGCGCCGGGTGTCGTCGTCGGACTTCGCCTCCTTCTGCATCGCCGTGAAGGCGGACGCGATGATGTCGTGGACCTTGTTCTCCTGGTCCGAGGTCGCCCCGACCCCGTCGAGGGCGCGGCGGGCCATCGCCTGCATCCGCTCCAGCCGCTGGGCCGGGTCGCGGTGGCCGAATCCGCCCGGGCCGAAGCCGCCCCCGAACGGGCCGGCCATGGCATAGGCGACCCCGGCCCCGCCGCCGACCAGCAGGCCGGCCGCGAGCAGCACCCGGCGCAGGGTGGAGCGGCGGCGGGGCGGTTGGATCATCGGTGCGTCGGTCATCGTGGTATCTCCCTGTCGCTGCGCCGGGCATCGGGGCCGATGCGCGTCGCGTCGTCGAAGGGGAGAGTGCGCGCGGCAGGTTTCGCCTCTCGCGGCGGTGTGTAAAGTTTTGTGAAGGGGCGGATCACCCCTCCTCCGCCGGCTCCGGCAGCGCCAGCACCCGCGGCGGATGCCCGGTCGCCTCCAGGAACCGCACAAGGTCGGCGAAGGACAGGGCCGTCGTCGCCTCGTTGTGCAGCGGATGCACGTTGACCGGGTCCCCCTCCGCCAGCCGCGCGTCGAGGATCACGCTCACCCGGCCCTCGCGGTCGTTGATCGCCCCGAGCGGCGTCACCGAACCCGGCCGCACCCCGAGCACCGCGAGCAGCAGCTCGGGCGAGCCGAACGACAGCCGGCCGCTCGCCCCGAGGGTCTGGTGCAGGCGCTTGAGGTCGATCCGCGCCTCGGCCTCGGCGGTCACCAGGAACAGCCGGCCCTGCTTGTCCTTCAGGAAGAGGTTCTTGGTGTGCAGGCCCGGCAGCCCGGCCTTGAGGTCGCGGGATTCCGCGACCGTGTGGACCGCCCGGTGGGCGTGGGTGACGACCGGGATGCCGAGATCGGCCAGGCGCGCGAACAGCGCGTCCGGCGTCGCGGGCCCGCTCATGCGGCGAGATGGCGGCCGAGCGCCGCCGGGTCGACGTTGCCGCCCGACAGGATGATCCCGACCCTCTTGCCGGCGACCGGCACCGCGCCCTCGAAGGCGGCGGCCGCGGCGAGGCAGCCGGTCGGCTCGACCACGAGCTTCATCCGCTCGACGAAGAACCGCATCGCCGCGACGAGCTGCGCGTCCGAGACCGTGACGATGCCCGCGACCTCGCGCCGGATGATCGGGAAGGTGTGCCGGCCGAGATGGGTGGTCAGCGCCCCGTCGGCGATCGAGGCCGGGACCGGGATGCGCACCACTTCGCCCTTGGCCAGGGATTGCTGGCCGTCGTTGCCGGCCTCCGGCTCGACGCCGTAGATCGCGATGTCCGGCGCCAGCGCCCGCGCGGCGAGGGCGCAGCCCGACAAGAGCCCGCCGCCGCCGAGGCAGACGAGCAGCATGTCGAGGGGGCCGGTCTCCTCGATCAGTTCCAGCGCCGCGGTGCCCTGGCCGGCGATCACGTCCGGGTGGTCGTAGGGCGGGATCAGCGTCAGCCCGCGCTCCTCGGCGAGCGTGCGGGCGAGCGCCTCGCGGTCCTCCGTGTAGCGGTCGTAGACCACCACCTCGGCGCCGTAGCCGCGGGTCGCCGCGACCTTGATGGCGGGGGCGTCGTGCGGCATCACGATCACGGTCGGCACGCGCTGGAGCGCGCCCGCATAGGCGATGGCCTGGGCGTGGTTGCCCGACGAGAACGCGATGACGCCGCGGCTGCGCGCCGCCTCCGGCAGGGCCGCGATGGCGTTGCAGGCGCCCCGGAACTTGAAGGCGCCGGCCCGCTGGAGCGGCTCGGCCTTGAAGAACAGCGACGCCCCGGTGCGCGCGTCGGCGGTGCGCGAGGTCAGGACCGGGGTGCGGTGGGCGATGCCGGCGATCCGCTCCGCGGCCGCCCGCACGTCGGCGAAGGTGACGCTCATCAGCGGTGCTCGAAGCTCGGCTTGCGCTTCTCGACGAAGGCGCCCATGCCCTCCTTCTGGTCGTGGGTCGCGAACAGCCCGTAGAACACCCGGCGCTCGAAGCGGATGCCCTCCTGCAGGGTGGTCTCGAAGGCGCGCTCGACCGCCTCCTTGGCCACCACCGCCACCGGCAGCGACATCCCGGCGATGATGCCGGCGGTCTTCAGCGCCTCGTCCAGCAGGTCGGCCGCCGGGACGATGCGGGCGACGAGGCCGGCGCGCTCGGCCTCGGCCGCGTCCATCATCCGGCCGGTGAGGCACAGCTCCATCGCCTTGGCCTTGCCGACCGCCCGGGTCAGGCGCTGGGTGCCGCCGGCACCGGGAATCACCCCGAGCTTGATCTCCGGCTGGCCGAACTTCGCGGTGTCGGCGGCCAGGATGAAGTCGCACATCATCGCGAGTTCGCAGCCGCCGCCGAGGGCGAAGCCCGCCACCGCGGCGATGATCGGCTTGCGCCGGCGCCCGACCCGGTCCCACTCGCCGAACGGATCGGCCATGTAGAATTCCGGATGGGTGCGGTCCTGCATCTCCTTGATGTCGGCGCCGGCGGCGAACGCCTTCTCGGAGCCGGTGAGCACGATGCAGCCGATGCCGGGATCGGCCTCGAACCCGTCGAGGGCGTGGTTCAGCTCGGCGATCAGCGCGTTGCAGAGGGCGTTGAGCTGGGCCGGGCGGTTGAGGGTGACCAGCGCCACCCGACCCCGCGTCTCGACCAGGATGTTCTCGTAGGCCACGTCCGTGCTCCTCCCGGTGGGTCGGTCCTGGCTAGAAGAGCCGGGGCGCGGCGGCAAGGGGCGTCCCGACAGGCCGTTACGCTTCACCGGCCGGCCGGCGGCCGCTAGGCTCCGGCTGCCCCGACTCCGGACACCGCCCCTGATGGCCTCGCAGCAGAGCACCGTGGACTTCATCCTCGAACAGGCCGCCGCCGCGGCCCCGAGCGCCCGCCGGATGTTCGGCGAGTACGCGGTCTATTGCGAAGGCCGCACCGTCGCGCTGGTCTGCGACGACCGGCTCTACCTCAAGCCGACGCACGCCGGGCGGGAAAAGCTGACCTCCGTAGTGGAGGCGCATCCGTTCCCGGGCGCCAAGCCGTGGCTGCTGGTCGAGGGCGACCTGTGGGACGACGGCGACGCCCTCGCGGCGCTGTTCCGGGCGACCGCCGCCGCCCTGCCGCCGCCAAAGCCCAAGAGGCCGCGCCGGCGGCGTGCGCCCGCGCCCTGAGCGGCCGCCGGGACAGCCATGCTTGGGAAACAATCCGGCCCCGTCATCAGCGCAGTTGCGTTGTGCGGCGCACCATGAGAAAACGTTTTCACGCACGGACGCGATGGCGTCGCGGCCGTGTCGCCCTCCTTGGGCGTTTCCTCCCTAGACTTCGGGCCGCCCGCGAGGGCGGCCTTTTTTCTGCGCGCGAGCCCGCGGTCTCATCGCGGCGGCGGATCCGGCGCCTCGACTACGTCCCGGCGCTGGAGCTGGAGCGCCACGAACCAGCACAGCGACGCCCAGGCGGCGCCGATGCACCAGCCGGCGAGCACGTCGCTCGGCCAGTGCACGCCGAGATAGAGCCGGCTCACGCCGACCAGCAGCGTCGTCACCACGCCGAGCGTCATCACGAACGCCTTGACCCGCCGCCCGCGCTCGACCCGGGCGAGCAGGATCGCGAGGGTCAGGTAGGCGATCGCCGACAGCATCGCGTGGCCGCTCGGGAAGCTCGCCGTGAAGGTCTCCATGCCGTGCGGCACGAGGTCCGGCCGCGGGCGCCGGAAGAACAGCTTGAGCACCGTCGACAGGATCTCGCCGCCGCCGATCGCCGCGACCACGAACAGCGCCGCCCGCCAGCGGGCGGTGACCGCGAGGTAGAGCACGACCCCGGCCGTCACGTAGACGATGCCGAACACGCTGCCGAAGGCGGTGATGTCGCGCATCGTCTCGGGCAGCCAGGACGGGCCGATCGGCCGGGCGAGGTCGTCCGGATGGCGCAGCGCCAGCAGGATGCGCTCGTCCAGCGCCGTGGTGTCGCCGTCCTTCACCCCGCCGGCGAGCTTGACGAAGCCGAAGCCGAACAGGCTCACCGCCAGCAGCGAGGCGAGCGGGCCGATCTCGTTGAGCCGCAGCCGCAGCCACAGGGCGGTGGCGTGGCGGATCGGCAGGCGGTCGACGAGGCTCACGGCGTCGCTCCCGCGAAGGCAAACCGGCCGCGCGGCTCCCACGGCCCTCCGAGGTAGCGCCACAGCAGCAGCCCGGTCGCGGCGAAGCGGAACGGCACGAAGCCGGCCTGCAACTCGGCGTGCAGCGCCCGCGCGGTCTCCGGCGCGACCTTGTTCTGCACCGTGACGTGCGGGCGGAAGCCCTGCCGGTCCTGCGGCGTCAGCCACGGGGCGAACTCCTTCGCGAGGCGGCCGCGCAGGGCGGCGAGCGGGCCGGACTCCAGCACGTAGGCGACGCCGCGCCCGGTGAAGCGCAGGCCGGTGACCGCGATCTCCGGCGGCGGCTCGGTCCGCACCAGCGCGATCAGCGTTTGGGCAATGCCCGCCTCCTCCTCGCCCGGCAGGTGGTGGAACAGCGTCGCGTGCGCCGGGATGTGGTTCAGCTTGGGCGGAAAATACGCCCGGCGCTGGCGGTCGAAGCTCGCGAAGGCGGCCTCGTCCATCCCGAGGGTGAGGATCAGGGGATCGTTCGGCATCGTCCCGGCCAAGATGGCGCAGCCGCCCCGCTTCGCCAGGGGCGCACCACCAGGGGCGCGCCCGGCACTGTTCAGCCGGGTCCCCGCCGTCTACACGGCCGCATGAGCAGCGAGGCGGACGAGGCCGTCCATGTCGGACGGGATGGGTGGCTGTTCCTGGTCGGGGGCAGCAACCGGGTGCGCGAGCAGTACCGCGCCGACCTTGCCGGGGCGTGGCGGCTGTGGCGCTGGCGCCGGCTGATCGAGCGCCGCACCGCCCGGGCGGCGGCGCTCGGCCTTCGCTGCCATCACGTCGTGGTACCGGAGAAGCTCAGCGTCTACGACGACCGCCTCGACGGCCTGACCCTCGACCCGGCGCTGTCGCCGGCCCGCCGCCTCGGCGCCCGCATGGCGCGCTCGCGCGCCGCCGGGGCGTGGATCGACCTCATCGGGCCGCTGCGGGCCGCCCGCAACGCCGGCCCTCCGCTCTACCTGCGCACCGACACCCACTGGAGCCCCGAGGGCTGCCGGCTCGGCTATGGCGAGGTGATGCGGGCGCTGGGCGCCGTGCCGCCCGCCGACCTGTTCGCCCGGCCCGAGCACGACCACGAGGACGTCTACGACCTCGGCGCCAAGCTCGACCCGCCCCCGCGCGAGACCATGCGGGTGGCGACGATCCAGCGCGACGCGGTGCGGATCTACGCCAACCCCCTGGTCGAGCGCCACGAGCGCGAGGGCCGCGCCGCCGACCTGCATTCCGGCGCCCATGTCGTGTTCCGCAACGACGGCCCGGCCGCCGACCCGCGCACCCTGATGCTGTTCGGCGATTCCTGCTCGCATTTCGCACCCCTGTTCCTCACCGGGCTCCTCGCGGAGAGCTTTCGCGAGGTGCATTTCGTCTGGTCGGCGAGCCTCGACTGGGCCTACGTCGCCCGGGTGCGCCCGCACCTGCTGCTGGTCGAGATCGCCGAGCGGTTCCTGCGGCGGGTGCCGGCGGACGGGTTCAACGTCGAGGCGGCCGGGAGGGCACAGGCCCTTCCCGCGTGAACCTTCCCGCGGCCGCCTTTGCGCCCCACCTTCCCGCGAGAGCGGATCGCCAGGGAACAAATCCGCGGCAACCGGAGACCGACAGATGGGCTTGCTGGTGGACGGCGTCTGGCAGGACACCTGGTACGACACCAAGCAGACGGGCGGGCGCTTCGTGCGCAAGGACTCCGCCTACCGCAACTGGATCACCCGGGACGGCAGCCCGGGGCCGAGCGGCGAGGGCGGCTTCCCGGCCGAGGCCGGGCGCTACCACCTCTACGTCTCCCTCGCCTGCCCGTGGGCCCACCGCACCCTGATCGTGCGCGCCCTCAAGGGGCTGGACGAGGCGATCTCCGTCTCGGTGGTCGATCCCCACATGGGCGAAGAGGGCTGGGTGTTCGGCGACAGCCCGGGCGCGACGCCGGATCCCATCCACGGCGCGCGCCGCCTCTACGAGGTCTATCTCGCGGCCGACCCGCATTATACCGGCCGGGTGACCGTGCCGGTGCTGTGGGACAAGGTCCGCGGCACGATCGTGTCGAACGAATCGGCCGAGATCGTCCGGATGCTCAACGCCGCCTTCCCCGACACCGGGCCGGACCTTTACCCGGACGACCTGCGCGACGGGATCGACGCGCTGAACGCCCGGGTCTACGACCGGGTCAACAACGGCGTCTACAAGGCCGGCTTCGCCACCGCCCAGGCGGCCTACGAGGAGGCGTGCACGGCCCTGTTCGAGGAACTCGACGCCCTCGACGCCCGCCTCGATGCCGGCCGCTACCTGTTCGGCGACCGCCTGACCGAGGCCGACATCCGCCTGTTCACCACGCTGGTACGGTTCGACCCAGTCTATGTCGGGCATTTCAAGTGCAACCGCCAGCGGATCGCCGACTACCCGAACCTCGCGCCCTACCTGCGCGACCTGTACCAGACTCCCGGCATCGCCCAGACCGTGGACCTGACCCACATCAAGCGGCACTACTACGAGAGCCACCCGACCATCAATCCGACCGGCATCGTACCCTTGGGTCCGGCGCTGGACTATGATGCGCCGCACGGGCGGGCGGAGCGATTCGGCGGCTGAGCGCCAGACGGGGAGCGCCACGATGTCGAGCCAGTCGGACAAGCACCGGGTCTTCGCGGCTCTGCACCGGCGCCCCGGCGCCTTCGTGATCCCCAATCCCTGGGATGCCGGCTCGGCCCGGATCCTCGCCGGCCTCGGCTTCGAGGCCCTGGCGACCACGAGCGCCGGCTACGCCTTCTCGCTCGGCACGCTCGATTCCGCCGCGTCCCTCACCCGCGAGGGCGTGATCGCGAACGCCCGGGCGATCGTCGAGGCCACCGACCTGCCGGTCTCGGCCGACCTCGAGGACGGGTTCGGGCGCGACCCGGAGACCTGCGCCGAGACGATCGCGCTGGCCGCCGCGGCCGGCCTCGTCGGCGGGTCGATCGAGGACGCCACCGGCGACCCCGCTTCGCCGATCTTCGACCTCTCCCTTGCGGTCGAGCGGGTCGCCGCCGCGGCGGAGGCGGCGCGGCGCCACCCCTTCCTGCTCACCGCGCGGGCCGAGAACTTTCTCAACGGCCGGCCCGACCTCGACGACACGATCCGCCGGCTCCAGGCCTTCGAGGCCGCCGGCGCCGACGTGCTCTACGCGCCGGGCCTGCCGGATCTGGCGGCGATCCGCGCCGTCTGCGCCGCGGTCTCGCGCCCGGTGAACGTCGTCATGGGTCTTGCCGGCGCGGCGTTCACGGTCGACGACCTCGCGCAGGCCGGGGTCAAGCGGATCAGCGTCGGCGGCTCCTTCGCCCGCGCCGCCCTCGGCGGGTTCCTGCGCGCCGCCCGCGAGGTGAAGGACCATGGCAGCTTCACCTACGCCGCCGAGGCGGCGTCCGGGGCCGAGTTGCGCGCCTTCATGCGGCGGGAGCCGCGCTGAGCGGGGCCGGCGCCGTTCCGAAACGGGGATGTCCAAGTCAGGAGCCGGCGCGATCCTCGCGCCGGACCATCACTGCAACCGGATCCTCGGCCGCCGGGCTCGGAGGACCCGGAGCGCCCCCGCCTACGCGCCCTTGAGGGTCGCGTCGAGGCTGATCTTGGCGTTGAGCACCTTCGAGACCGGGCAGTTCTTCTCGGCCACGCCGGCGAGCTCGTCGAACTTCGCCTTGTCGATGCCCGGGATGTCGGCGGTGAGGGTCAGGGCCGATCGGGTGATGGTGAAGCCATCGCCGTCCTTTTCCAGGGTGACGACCGCCTCGGTGCGCATCTCGTTGGCGGTGAAGCCGGCGCCCTGGAGCTGGAACGCCAGCGCCATGGTGAAGCAGCCGGCATGGGCCGCGGCGATCAGCTCCTCGGGATTGGTGCCCGGCTCGTTCTCGAAGCGGGTGTTGAAGCCGTAGGGATTCTCGGACAGGACGCCGGACTGCGTCGTGAGCCGGCCCTTGCCGTCCTTGCCGCTGCCCTGCCAGACGGCGCTCGCCTTGCGGTTCATGCTGGAATCTCCTGCCGGCGGGCTGCCACGCGGCCCCGCCGCTCCGGAACCTAGGGGGCGATCCCCGACGTCAACCCGTCTCCTCGTCGCCGGGCCCGTCGATCACCCGGCGGGCGAGGTCGAAGCCGAAGCCGGCCCGGGCCATCGCGGCGAGTTCGCGGGCGCGGCCCTCCGGCGTCGCCGTCCCCCGGCGCCACGGCCCGAGCCGCTTGCGGCGGGCGAGGGTGCGGGCGGCATTCTCCTCGTCGTCCTCGCCGGTCTCCGCCGCCAGCGCCTCGCCGACGGTGTCGCGATCGACTCCCTTGGCGGCAAGCTTGGCGGCGATGGCCCGGGCCGAGCCGCCCCGGCGGCGCAGGGAGCGGACCTTGGCCTGGGCGAAGGTCGCGTCGTCGACGAGGCCGGCGCGGCAGGCGCGCTCCACCACCGCCTCGACCATGGCGCGGAACGCCTCCGGCTCGCCGGCCCCGGCGCGGCAGCGCGTCTCGACCCGGCGCAGCAGGACCCGGCGCAGCATCTCGGCCGAGGCGGCGTAGCGTTCGAGGTAGTGCAGCGCCGAGCGTTCGAGGCCGGCCTGGGTGATCGGGCGCACCGGCCGCGCGCCGTCCTCCGCCGTCCTCCCCGGACGCCTCGCCCTCAAACCGCCATCCGCGCCCGCTTCATCCTTGGGCGGTTCCGGCCCGCGCGACCGGCCGGCCTCGGACGGGGATCGATGACGGCGCCACTGCACAGACGGCTATCCTCCTGGGTGATCGCCGGCCTCGTCGTCGCGGCCCTGGCCGGCCTGGGAGTCTGGCTCTCCCGCCCGCCGGTGCTGACGGTGGCGGTCGGGCCGCGCGACGGCGTCGAGGCGCATCTTCTCGACGCCTACGCCGCCGCCCTGGCCCGCAACCACGAGGATATACGCCTGCGGGTTGTCCATGGCGACGACGTGCGCGAGAGCGCCGCGGCCCTCCAGTCCGGCCGGGCCGACCTCGCGGTGGTGCGGCCGGACGTGCGCCTGCCCGAGAACGGCCTGACCCTCGCGGTGCTGAGCGAGGAGGCCCTGGTGATCGCCGCACCGGGCGGCAGCGACCTGCGCAGCCTGCCCGATCTCGGCGGCCGGCGCCTCGGGCTCGTCGCCCGCCACGGCGCCGACCACGCCTTCCTGGCCGGGCTGCTCGGCTTCTACGATCTCGCCGCGGCCCCCGCGGGGCAGGCCGGCACGCCCGGCGCGGTCGCCGTCGTGCCGCTTCGCCTCGACGAGGTCGCGGCGGCCCTGGCCTCCGGGCGGATCGATGCGGCGGCGATCGTCGCCGCGCCGTCCTCGGCCCAGGCCGCCCACCTCGTGCGGGCGGTGGAAGCGGCCTCGGCCGGGCGCGAGGCGACGCTGCTGGCGGTGCCGGACGGCGAGGCGATCGTGCAGCGCCTGCCCGCGTTGCAGCCGGTGACGATCGCACCCGGCACTTTCGGCGGCCGTCCGGCCCGCCCGGCTGAGGATGTCCGCACCGTCGGCGCCTCCTACCGGCTGATGGCCCGGGCCGGCCTCGACCGCGACGACGCCGCCCTGGTGACCCAGCACCTGTTCGAGCTGCGCTCGCGCCTCGCCGCGACGACGCCGAGCGCCAACCTGATGAAGGCGCCCGCCTTCGACAGCACCGCGGCGGCGACGAGCGCCCGGCTGCCGATCCATCCCGGCGCGGTCGACTATTTCGAGCGCGAGCAGCAGACCCTGCTCCAGCGCTACGAGGACTGGGTCTACCTGTTCGCCTTCCTCGGCGGCGGACTCGGCTCGGCCGGTGCCTGGATCGGCCAGCGCCTCGCCCGCGAGAAGCGCGCCCGCGTCGATGCGGTGCTCGACCGGCTGCTCGCGATCCTCGCCGAGGCCCGGGCCACGACCGACGACGCGGTGCTGGCCGCCCTGGCGGTCGAGATCGACGGCCTCGTGGTCGATGGGGTGCGCCACGCCCGCGACCACGCCACCGATGTCGGCACGATCAGCGCCCTGATCCTCGCCGTCGACGCCGCCCGCGCGGCGGTCGCCGATGGCCGTCGAGACGCCCCGCCGCGGGAGCGCGCCGCCCGGGTGCTGGGCCTGCATCGCGCCGGGGCCTGAGCCCGTCCCGCCGAGGGTTGCGCCGCGTCGACGGGTCGGCGTAGCTCCGCACGCGGTTTTCGGGAGAGTTCAGCCATGGCCAGCGGGTCCTGCCTCTGCGGCAAGGTCGGGTTCGGCGTCGAGGAGCCGCTTCCCGACCTCTATCAATGCCATTGCTCGCTGTGCCGGAAGGTGACCGGCTCGTCCCACCACACCGCGCTGGTGGTGCCCCTTCGTCAGTTCCGATGGCTGCGCGGCGAGGCGCTGATCCGCTCGTTCGTGCGCGAGACCGGCTACCGCAACGACTTCTGCACCGTCTGCGGCAGCACGGTGCCGAACCTCATGCGAACCGGCGACGCGATGTGGATTCCGGCCGGATCGTTCGACGAGCCGATCCCGTCCCGGGTCGGCCGGCACCTGTTCGTGGCGTCGAAGGCGGAATGGGACGACTTTGACGACGGAGCGGAGACGACTGCACGGCAATGACCTTGCGTCAGTAAAAGACTTTCGCCAGGATCCCCGCGCTGGATGGACCTTCCTCTCCGCGACAGTCCCTGGGCATGGGGACCCGCGGCAGCGTTCGCCGGCTGCCGCCTTCGAGCAGGCCCAAAAGGGGAAGGGGGTGAGAGATGTGATCGGGTTCCCGATCCTGACGGTCACCGTCGCCAGGAACGCGAGCGGATGGTCAGTGACCATCACGCTCGCAATCTGGTAACCATCCAGAAAAGAGGATCCGCGGAATGCCAGTCCGCGGGTCCACGCCCAAGGTAAGGCCGATCCCGCCTCGGCGCAATGGCGAGCCTCACGCGATCAGCCGGTCCCGCGCCCGCAGGGCGGGAAACAGCCTGCCCCACAGCCCCGCCACCACGAGGGTGGCGACGCCGCCGACGACCACCGCCGGGGCGGCGCCGATCAGGGCCGCGAGGGTCCCGGACTCGAACTCGCCGAGTTCGTTCGACGCGCCGATGAACACCGTGTTGACCGCCGCGACCCGGCCGCGCATGGCGTCCGGGGTCTCGCCCTGGACGAGGCTCTGGCGGATGTAGACGCTCACCATGTCGGCGGCGCCGGTGACGAACAGGCAGGCCATCGACAGCGGCAGCGCCGTCGAGAGACCGAACCCGACCGTCGCGGCGCCGAACACCGCCACCGCGATCAGCAGCCGCGGCCCGGCCCGGTGGGTGAGCGGGCGATAGGCGAGGAACACAGCCGTCGCGACCGCGCCGAGGGCCGGCATGCTGCGCAGCAGCCCGAGGCCGAGCGGGCCGACATGCAGCACCTCCTGGGCGAAGATCGGCAGCAGGGCGGTGGCGCCGCCGAGCAGCACCGCGACGAGGTCGAGGGTGATCGCGCCGAGCACCACCGGCTGGCTCCTGATGTAGGTCAGGCCGGCGAGCAGGGTCGCCCAGGTGACTGGCGGGCGTCCCGACGCGGCCGGCGGCGGCGGCCGGATGCCCGCGATGGCGACGGCCGCGAGGCCGAAGCAGGCGGCGGCGGTGCCGAACACCACCGCCGGGCCGAGGGCGTAGAGCAGGCCGCCGACGGCCGGCCCCGACACCGCCGCGCTCTGCCACAGCGACGAGTTCCAGGCGATCGCGGTGCCGAACTGCTCGCGCGGCACCAGCGTCGGCAACAGCGCCTGGGTCGCCGGATTGGCGAAGGCCCGCGCCGTGCCGACGAGGATCGTCAGCGCGTAGACCGGCCAGACCGGCGCCAGATGCGCGAGCGCCAGCGCGGTGAGGCCCAGAGCCGCCACGGTGAGCAGGCCGTAGGCGAGGGCCGCGACCCGGCGCCGGTCGTAGGCATCGGCGACGTGGCCGGTGACGAGGGCGCCGAGCATCGCCGGGGCGAAGCTCGCGAGGCCGACGAGGCCGAGCGCCAGGGCGCTGCGGGTGAGGTCGTAGACGAACCAGCCGAGCGCCACCGCCTGCATCTGGTAGGCGAGCCCGGTGAGGAAGCGGGCGGCGCCGAAGCGGCGGATGTCGGGGTTGTGGAACAGCGTCCGGCCGGACGCGGCGGGGGCGTGCATCGGTTCGTCAGGGCTGGAGGGCGGCGCGGGCGCCGCCGGCTGCGGGCAGGGCCTCGATGGCGTCGCGCACGAGGCCGGCGGTGAGAATCTGCGGCAGCACGGTCACGCCGCCGCGCCCGTCGTAGAGCAGGTAGAGCGGCACGCCGGAACGCCCATGCGCCTCCAGCACCCGGGTGATCTCCGGGTTCTGGTTGGTCCAGTCGCCGCGCAGCAGCACGACGCCGCGGGCGGCCATGGCCTCGCGCACCGCCTCGCTGCGCAGCGCCAGCCGCTCGTTGACCTGGCAGGTGATGCACCACGCCGCCGTCATGTCGACGAGGACCGGCCGGCCCTCCGCGCGCAGGGCGTCGAGGCGGGCCCGGGTGAACGGCTCGGCGCCTCCCGCCACCGCCACGGCCGGCGCGGCGCGGTCCCGGTCGAGCACCGAGACGAGGCCGCCGAGGAGCGCCACCGCCGCGACCGCCGCCGCGACGGCGAGGCGGCGGCCGAGAGGGCCGGCCGCCCGACCCTGGTCCAGGGCGAAGGCGCAGACGCCGACGAGGACGAAGCCGAGCAGCGCCGCGAACAGCCCGCCGGACCCGACCTGCTGGCTCAGCACCCAGGTGAGCCACGCCACCGTGGCGTAGAGCGGGAAGGCCAGGGCCTGCTTCAGGGTCTCCATCCACCGCCCCGGCCGCGGCAGCCGGCGCAGGGCCGCGGGCCACGCGGTGAGGAGCGCGAACGGCAGGGCGAGGCCCAAGCCCAGGGCGGCGAAGACCGCGAGGCAGGTCGCGGCGTCCCGGGTCAGGGCGAAGCCGACCGCCGCGCCCATGAACGGCGCGGTGCAGGGCGTCGCGACGACGGTCGCGAGCAGCCCGGTGAAGAACGACCCTTCGAGGCCGGAGCGGCGCGCCAGCCCGTCGCCCATCCCGGCGAAGCCGGCGCCGAACTGGAACGCCCCCGACAGGCCGAGCGCCATCGCGAACAGCCCGTAGGCGAGACCCGCGACGACGAGCGGCGACTGGAGCTGGAACCCCCAGCCGATCCCCGCGCCGCCCGCCCGCAGGGCGATCAGCGCGCCGGCCAGCGCCAGGAACGCCGCGAGCACGCCCGCCGTGTAGGCGAGGCCGTGCAGCCGGATCCGCGCTGGGCCCTCGCCCGAATGGCGCACGAGGCTGAGCACCTTGATCGACAGGACCGGGAAGACGCAGGGCATCAGGTTGAGGACGAGCCCGCCGAGCAGCGCCAGCAGCACCGCCCCCCACAGGCCCTCCGGCGCGTCGGCCGGGGCGGGCGGCGGTGACGGGCTCCCGGCGGCCGTCGAGGCGCCCGGGACGGTCGCGGCCGGCGGCTCCCCGAGGGCGTAGGCGCGCCGCTCGCCCGCACCGGTGCGGAACGTCAGCACGCCGTCGAGGGGCGCGGGCCCCTCCCCCGAGGCCGGCTTGAGGCGCAGGCGCAGGCCGGCCGCGTCGACGGACGCCACCTGCGGGGCGGCATTCTCGAGCGTGGACTCGCCGTAGGGAAACAGCGCCACGTCGCGGATCGCATCGCCGGCGAGATCGGGTGCCGTGACGGTGAGCACCAGCGCGTCGCCCTCGCGGGCGCCGTGCCAGGGCCAGGGCGCCGGCCGGGGCAGCTCGGCCCGGGCGGCGGCGAAGACCTCGCGGGTGCGCGGGTCGGGCCGGACGCTGGTCCCCGGCAGCGCGACCGGCAGGCTCGCCGACACCGTCGCCTCGCCGGGCACGCATTCGCGCTCGCAGACGAGGTAGGACACCTTCGCCCGCAGCGCGACCGGCCCCGGCGGCAGCACCTCGGGCGGGGTCAGCAGGACGGTGAGAACCGTCTCGCCCTCGTAGCCGTAGTTCATCAGGTCGGCGACCGGGATGCGCTCCGGCGCCGGCCACGCGATCGGACCGGCGGAGAAGCCGGCCGGCAAGGTCCAGGCGACCTCCGGCGGCAGGCCGGAATCACCCGGGTTGCGCCAGTAGACGTGCCAGTTCGGCTTCATCGTCAGGCGAACGCCGACCGTGAATGGCTGGCCCGGCTCGACCGCGCCCGGCTCGGCGAGGAGATCGACCCGCACGAGATCGGCCGGACGCGGGCCGGCTCGCGGCGCCTGCGCGAGGGCGGAGCCGGCCGCCGCCGGGAGCAGCGACCAGGCGATCAGGGCGAGAGCCCGCAGACGGCGCAGCGAGAGCATCATGGCTTCCCTTAGCGGGACTCGGGCCGGCACGCGAGGCGCCCGCTGTCGCGCCGGAGGCCGACGATGGCCCTCGGGAAGGACGTTCTCCAAACGGGCCGCGCGACAGCAAAGAGCTTCTCCGAATCGCCGAAAAATCGAAAACTCCCATCCATTGCCACCACTTAGGCCCGGCACCTACATACAGCGTCCAAGGCGGATCCTCGGCCCGGCGGTGATTTTCGATGCTTGACGACGTCTTCGACCCCTTCGGCGAGCGTCTCGACCCGCGGGCCCGCGACGGCCGCCCGGCCGAGCCGCGCTCGCCGGCCGGAGCCCGGAGCCTGCGCCGCCGCTACGCCGCCGGCGCCGCCCTGTTCTGGGTCGTCGCGGCCGGCCTGCTGATCGCCCGCGGGGCCTATTTCGACCGCGGCACTGCCTTCGGCACCGACGCGCCCGAGCAGGTCGCCTCGTCGAACCAGTTCGTCGTCCGGTAGCACCGCTCCCCCCGCAAGCGGGGCCATGACCCCGCGTCCGTCCTCCTGTACACCGCTCCCGACGGAGCGAGGGAGCCGGGCGTGGCGGATCAATCGGGCATGGTCAGGCTCGTACCGGGTGTCGTCCTGTGCGCGGGCATCGCCGCGGCGGCCAGCGCCGTCCAGGCGGCGGAGGAGCACGTCTTCGACCATCCCTATGTCGAGGCGCTGGTCATCGCGATCCTGATCGGCATCGCGGTCCGCTCGTCCTGGGATCCGGGCCCGGCCTGGCGGGCCGGCATCGCCTTCAGCGCCAAGCAACTGCTCGAAGTCGCGGTGGTGCTGCTCGGCGCCTCGATCAGCCTCGGGGCGATCCTCGGCTCCGGGCCGGCCCTGCTCACCGGAATCGTGGTCACGGTCGCGCTGGCGCTCGGCGCGAGCTACGCGCTCGGTCGTCTCCTCGGCCTGCCGGCGCGGATCTCGGTGCTGATCGCCTGCGGCAACGCCATCTGCGGCAACTCGGCGATCGCCGCGGTCGCGCCGGTGATCGGCGCCAAGGGCGACGAGATCGCGTCCTCGATCGCCTTCACGGCGATCCTCGGCGTGCTGATGGTCCTCGGCCTGCCGCTGCTGATTCCGCTGCTCGCCTTCACGCCGGCGCAATACGGCGTGCTGGCCGGCCTGACCGTCTACGCGGTGCCGCAGGTGCTCGCCGCCACCGTGCCGGTCAGCCTCGTCAGCACCCAGATCGGCACCGTGGTCAAGTTGGTGCGGGTGCTGCTGCTCGGGCCGGTGATCCTGATCCTGTCGCTGCTGGCGCCGCGCCTGCGGCAGGACGGAGCGGCCGCGACGGCCCGGCCCGGCTTCTCGCGGCTGGTGCCGTGGTTCATCATCGGCTTCCTCGCCCTCGCCGCCGCCCGCTCCCTCGGCCTCGTCCCCGACATCGCGGTCAAGCCGCTGACGCGCACCGCCAGCCTGCTGACGGTGGTGTCGATGGCCGCGCTCGGCCTCGGCGTCGACGTGCGGGTGGTCGCCCGGGTCGGTGGCCGGGTCACCCTCGCGGTGATCGCCTCCCTGGCGGTGCTGCTCGCCATCGCGGTCGCGCTGGTTCTCGCCGTCGTCTAGACGGAAACTATCTGCAGGCAATGGCTTTCGCAGCAGAACGCCGAGTGCGGGATCCCCTCTCCCGGCCGGGAAGGAGCAGGCGCGATCGAGGACCGCGCGAGGGTGGAGACGGTGCCGGATCAGGTGACAGCGGTCGAGCCGCGCAGCTTAACCGTTCTACCAACGGTCATCGACAATGACCTCTGGTTCTGCTCTCCAACTTCCGCCAAGCCTATGGCTTGGTTCCGGAATCTCGGGATGGGTTGACGGCCCCGTCGATCTCGGGCCTGCCCGAGGACGAACCGATGCGTTGGCATCTTGGGCCGTTGGGATCAGCGTCTCGTCCTGAAGCCGAGCCGCCCTCACGCGCGATCGTCGATCGCCTGTCCCCTCTTCCACTCGGGAGAGAGACCAGCGCCAGGACGAAGATCGTCTTCGATGGTTGCGACGGGCGCAGAATGAGCCGCGACCCCGTTCCATCCGCGAGGGACGGCCATGCCGGCGAGCACCGGACACGGATTCCGGACGATTCCTTCCGAAGCCCGTCTCGAGGCACGCGCGGCGCTTGAGCGAAGCCGAGTTTCGCATCGCGAAAGCGGTCCTGAGGGGATCGCCGAGCGATCGATCGCAACTCGTCGGATACGACACGCCGACAGCCGGCTCGATCAGCAGACGATCGCCCATCCAGGCAGAAAAGAGATTTCCCAAACGACTGTCAACTCACCGTGGCTCGACGGTTGACGTAGTTATATGGGTGGTCAGGGTTCGTAGCTCTACGGAGCTGCGTGCACCTCATATCGTCGGACCATCTCGCACCATGATCCCCTGATCCTCGCGTCGTAGAAGTCGAAGCTCGGGGTTATCGGTCGTGCCTCCGACGCTGCGAACTCAATGCGCATCGGTCTCGGGAGTAGCGTGTCGAGGGTCTCGCGTTTCCATGCGATCCAAGGGACCCTCATGCTGGCATCACACCTGCGGCTCGATGAACGCCATGTCGTGAGAACCTCGGACGGCAAGCACAACATCCTCATCGACAAGGACCTGCTCGTCTCGATCCTGAAGAAAGCCCTCACCGCGGTGAACGTCGACGACGAGTGGTATCTCGATCGCTATCAGGATGTCAGGACCGCGATCGCCCGCGGCGAGTTCAAGTCGGCGCGCGACCATTTCGTGCGCTTCGGCTATCTCGAAGGCAGGCTCCCCTACGCCATCCCGGTGGACGAGGCCTATTACCTCGATCACAACCCGGACGTGAGAGCCGGCATCGAGGCCGGTGCGCTGCCCGATGCGGCGACGCACTTCTACATGTCGGGCGCATCGGAGGGGCGCCTGCCCTCCGAAGGATTCACGCTGTTCATCCTCGGCTGACCGATCGGTCCGCCCGCTGACCGGGCACCGCCTGAGCATCGAGCCGGCATCCTGATCGTTCTGGCGCCACACCCGCGGCGAAGCCTTGCGCGGACGGCCGAACCCGTGGCTTCCCTGTCGGGCGCGGAGGCGGAAGGAACGATGCTGCCAGAGGTGTTCGATCTGACGAGCCTGCGGGCGCTCTATGCCGGCGGCGCCACGCCGCTGGACGTGGTCGCGATCCTGGCCGACCGGATGGCGGCGGCGGACCCGGCGGCGTTCATCACGCCGGTTGCGCCCGATGCCATGCGGCGCGAGGCGGCGGCGCTGATGGCGCGAGCGCCGGAGCCGAACTCGCTGCCGCTCTGGGGCGTCCCGTTCGCCGTCAAGGACAACATCGACGTCGCCGGGCTGCCGACCACCGCAGCCTGCCCGGACTTCGCCACCACGCCCGCGGCCGATGCCGCGGTGGTGGCGCGCCTGCGCGCCGCCGGCGCCCTCGTCACCGGCAAGACCAACCTCGACCAGTTCGCCACCGGGCTCAACGGCACCCGCTCGCCCTACGGCGCGCCGCGCAGCGTGTTCGATCCGGACCACATCTCGGGCGGGTCCAGCTCCGGCTCGGCGGTCGCGGTGGCGGCGGGCCTCGCGGCCTTCGCGCTCGGCACCGACACCGCCGGCTCGGGACGGGTGCCGGCGGCGTTCAACAACCTCGTCGGCGTCAAGCCGACCCCGGGCCTGCTCAGCACGTCCGGGCTGGTGCCGGCCTGCCGCAGCCTCGACTGCATCTCAGTCTTCGCCCTGACGGTGGGTGACGCCTCCGCGATCCGGCGGGTCGCGGAGGGCTTCGACCCCGCCGATCCCTATTCCCGCCGCGCCGCGCCGCAGCCGCTCCCGGCCGCCCCGCGGGTCGGGATCCTGGCGGGAGCCGAGCGCGAGTTCTTCGGCGACGACGGCACCGCGGCGCTCTACGATGCCGCCGCGTCGCGCCTCGCCGCCCTCGGCTGCACCCTGGTGCCGTTCGACTACGCCCCGTTCCGGGAGGCGGCCGAAATGCTCTACGACGGCCCCTGGGTCGCCGAGCGTCTCGCCGCGATCGAGGATTTTCTCGGCCGCCACCCCGATTCCGTCGATCCGGCGGTGCGGGCCATCGCCGAATCGGCACGCGACTACTCGGCCGTCGACGCCTTCCGCGGCCAGTACGCCCTCGCGGCCCTGCGCCGGCGCACCGAGGCGACCTGGGCCGAGGCCGACATCCTGCTGCTGCCGACCGCGCCGACGACCTACACCGTCGCGGCGATGCAGGCCGACCCGATCCGGCTCAACAGCCGGCTCGGCCGCTACACCAACTTCGCCAATCTGCTCGACTGCGCGGCGATCGCGGTACCGGCGGGCTTCCGGCCCGACGGATTGCCGGCCGGCGTCACCCTGGTCGCCCGGGCGTTCCAGGACGAGGCGCTGGCGCCGCTCGCCGACGCCCTGCACCGGGCGGCGGCCCCGGGCCTCGGCCGCGACCGTGCCGCCCCGCTGCCCGAGGCGAGCCGGGTCCAGGCGGCGGCGGAGGACCGGCTCGAACTCGTGGCGGTCGGTGCGCATCTCTCGGGGCTGCCGCTCAACCATGAATTGACCGGCCTCGGCGGGCGCCTCGTCGGCGCGGCCCGCACCGCCGCCGATTACCGGCTCTACGCCCTGCCCGGCACGGTGCCGCCGAAGCCCGGGCTGGTGCGCGAGCCCGGCTTCGCCGGCCCGGGCCTCGCGGTCGAGGTCTGGAGCCTCGACCCGGCCGCGTTCGGCCGCTTCGTCGCGGCGATCCCGGCGCCGCTCGGGATCGGCCGCATCGCCCTCGACGACGGCCGCGTGCTGCCGGGCTTCCTGTGCGAGGCCCATGCGGTGGCGGGAGCCGAGGAAGCGACGGCCCATGGCGGCTGGCGGGCCTTCCTGGCGGCGCGACGGGGGTAACGGCTCTCGGACATCCTGCCGGGATGCGGCGCGCTTCGCGTCGACCGGCCGGCGGGTCCCTGTCCCCGCGGGCCGACCCCGGCCAGACGATTTTCGATGGATCGCTCGGCGATCCTGCCGGATCGCTCGGCGATCCCTGCGGGATCATGGCAATTGCTGCGCGGGCTGGCGGTACGATTTTCGGAACTGATCGTCCGACAATCGTATCAGTGGCGCACGCGCATCCCGGCGGCCGCGATCATCGGTTCCTCGTTCCGGGCGCCGCGGCCCGGGATGCCGATGACGCGGCCGAGATCCTCGGGGCGCGGCAGGCGGGCATGCGAGGTCCGCATCACCGTGAGGTTGGCCAGGATGTCGTCCGGGAACGGCGCCACCCGCCGGGTCGCGCCGTCGATGTGCAGCGACAGGTTCTCCGAGGTCGCCGCGACCCAGCCCTCGAAGGCGTGGCGGATCTCGGAGTAGAAGTGCAACCGCTTGTCGTCGAAGTCGATGAGCTGGACCGTGACCCGGACCCGGTCCTCCAGCGTCAGCTCGCGCCGGTAGCGGACATGGGTCTCCGCGGCGAAGAAGGTGGCGTTGCGGCTGGCGCTGTAATCCGGCCCGAGACCGACGATGCCGAAGGCTTCGTCCACGGCCCGGTCGAACAGGACGTGGTAATACGCCATGTTGAGGTGGCCGTTATAGTCGATCCACCCGGGATCAATCGCCTGGGTGGACGAGACGAACGGCGCGAAGAAGAAGATCGAGGCGGAGTGCTCTTCGACCATGACGCGGCTCCCGGGTGGACGCGGCCTGGATCGGGCGGGACCCTCGGGTAGCACGACGCAGCACGTCGTGCACCCCCCGATCATCCTCGACCTTGAGGCAAGGCGATGGCAAGGCGCGGCCGCGATCGCAGGTTGTGTCCGCCGCAGCCCTGCCCCGGCGCGCGGGCGGGTGTGCGGCCTCGCCTCTCCCCGATATGCCGCGGCGGCCGCCTCTGGTAGATTCCCCGGCAAAACAGCCCCGGGGCACGGGCGTGCCCCGGCCCGGGAGGTCACGAGAGCCATCATGAACGCCCCCATCCCCACGCCCCGCCCGCGCCCCGACCCCGAAACCGTCGCGACCGTCACCCGCGCCCTGACCGAGCGGTTCGGCGACCGCGCCGTCACCGGGCAGGCGGTGCGCGAGCAGCACGCCAGCACCCTGACCTGGGTGCCCAACCAGCCTCCGGACGTGGTGGTCTACGCCCACAGCACCGAGGAGGTGCAGGAGATCGTCCGTCTCTGCGCCGCCCACCGGATGCCGGTGGTGGCGTTCGGCACCGGCACCTCCCTCGAAGGCCACGTCAACGCGCCCTATGGCGGCGTGTCGATCGACCTGATGAGCATGAACCGGGTGCTCGCCGTCCATGCCGAGGATCTCGACTGCGTCGTCCAGCCGGGCATCACCCGCAAGGCGCTCAACGAGCACCTGCGCGACCAGGGCCTGTTCTTCCCGATCGATCCGGGCGCCGACGCCTCCCTCGGCGGCATGGCGGCGACCCGCGCCTCGGGCACCAACGCGGTCCGCTACGGCACGATGAAGGACAACGTTCTGGCGCTGACCGCCGTGCTGCCGAATGGCGACGTCGTCCGCACCGGCTCGCGGGCGCGCAAGTCGTCGGCCGGCTACGACCTGACCCGCCTGATGGTCGGGTCGGAGGGGACGCTGGGCATCATCACCGAGCTGACGCTTCGCCTGTCGGGCATCCCGGAGGCGATCTCGGCCGGCATCTGCCCGTTCCCGACCATCAAGGCGGCCTGCGACGCGGTGATCGTGACGATCCAGTCCGGCCTGCCGGTGGCGCGGATCGAGCTCCTCGACGAGGTCCAGGTCGCGGCCTGCAACGCCTATTCCAAGCTCGGCCTGCCCGAGAGCCCGCTGCTGCTGCTCGAGTTCCACGGCACCGACGCCAGCGTGCGCGAGCAGGCCGAGCGCTTCGGCGAGATCGCGGCCGAGTACGGCGGCGGCCCGTTCGAGTGGGCGACCAGGGCCGAGGAGCGCACCCGCCTGTGGCAGGCCCGGCACGACGTGTACTGGGCCGCCACCGCCCTGCGGCCGGGCGCCAAGGTCATCGCCACCGACGTCTGCGTGCCGATCTCGCGCCTCGCCGAATGCGTCGACGAGACCAAGCGCGACATCCTCGACAGCGGCATCCTGGCCCCGATCGCCGGCCATGTCGGCGACGGCAACTTCCACACCTCGCCGCTGGTGATGATGGACGACGCCGACGAGATCGCCCGGGTCACCGGCTTCATCGAGCGGCTGGTGCAGCGGGCGATCGCCATGGAGGGCACCTGCACCGGGGAGCACGGCATCGGCCAGAAGAAGATGCGCTTCATGGAGATCGAGCACGGCCCCGAGGCCCTCGACCTGATGCGCACCCTCAAGCGGTCGATCGACCCGGACGGGATCATGAACCCCGGCAAGGTCGTGGCGGTGTGACCTTCTAAGAAGCACAGGAGGTGTGGGTCTCTCCTCTCCCCGCGGGCGGGGAGAGGCCTTCGCCCCCCTGGTCGGGGCGAAGGGAGCCCGAAGGGCGAGGGTGAGGGGGTTTCTCCGGACGAGACTACTCCAGCCTCGCCCCCTCACCTTCGGCTGCCGCCTCGCTGTGTCCCCGACAAGGGGGGACACAGCCCTCTCCCCGCAAGCGGGGCGAGGAGAATGCGCACGAGCCGAGACGCCTAAGCAGACTTGCCTTGACAGGCCAACGCTTCGTCCGCTTAGGTTGTTGTTTTGTCGCAGATATTTGTCGCAAAATCAGCGGCCGCTTTTGCGAAATCTGGTTAGCCTCGGCCCCGGCGCTCGGCATCCTTCAGAATTCGGTTCTGGGAATCAGCAAACAAAACCACCCCCGTCACGGCCGCGACAGCGCCGCGTTGCACGCGAGCGCCCGGTCCAGCACCGGGCCGCTCCCACCGTCCCGGTCGAGGCAGTCCGCCAGGGCCGAAGCCGGCATGCGCAGGTCGGTGCAGAAGATCCGCATGAAGGCCGAGGCCAGGGCGAGCCTGCGCTCGGGCGACGCCGCCCGCCAGCCGGCGGCGTCGAGGTAGAGGATCGCCGCGTCGTCCCCCGCCGCCGGAGCGGACGCCAGCACGGCCAGGACGACCAGCCCCGCCCGAAGGCTCATCGCTCCGCCCGCCGGGGATCGGCGGCCGGGGGCACGTCGAGGGCCGGGTTGCGGTCGAAGAAGTTGAACGGGCGCAAGCGGAAGCCGTGCCACAGCCCCGGCATCGCCGGCCAGTCCTCCGAGCGCGGGACGTGCCGGAACCCGACCGTGTACCACAGCACGAGATCGCGATCGCGGATCGGGCGCTTCGCGGCGGTCCAGCGCGGCAGACCGTCGACCTCCGGGTTCTGGTTCGGGTAGTCGCCCGAGGCGTATTTCTCGTCCGCCGCGTAGGCGCTCGTCCACATCGTGTAGTCGGTGAAGCCGGCGCGGCGCTGGATCGGGTCGTCCTTGGCCAGCAGCGAGGTCGCGGTGTGGCCGGGCAGGATCTGGTAGCTCGTCGGCGCGCCGAGGCGGTTGCGGCGGGTCGCGCTCTCGACCCGGAACTGCGCCGCCCCGAGCGGCAGCGTCACCGGGCCCTCGGTCTCCATCGCCTCGCTGCGCACCGCCCACAGGCTGCGGCGAGTGCCGCCCTCGGGCAGGCGCCGCACCGCGTAACGGTCGGCGACGAAGCGGTTGTCGGGGCCGTCCACGTCGAGGTCGAGGCGGAAGGCCATGTAGTGGTCGTGGTTCACCGCCAGCAGCCGCGGCGCCACCAGGGTTCCGGTCGCGGTGTCGGCGGCGGCGGAGGCGTCCGACAGCGAGGCCGCGACGACGCCCTTGGTGGCATCGATGCCGTAGGCGCCGAGCCGCACGTCGATGCTGCCGGCGCGGTCGAACATGGTGTCGACGAGGTAGTCGTAATTGCCGACGACCGGTGCCATCCGCACCACCAGCTCGGTGTTGGGCCGGGTCTCGACCGAGCCGTTGACCAACTCGTCGTGGCGCCAGACCGGGTCGCCGGTCGGCCGCTCGAACAGGCAGACGACGCCGCGCTGGCCCACCGGCTCGCCCTTGGCGTCGGCGATCACGAGGTCGAGGTAGGTCGCGCTGTCGGGGCAGTCGTGGCCGGGGCGGAGCTGGGTCGCCAGCGCCCCGAAGCCGTACTCGCCGACATCCATGTAGGCCCGGAACGACCAGGTCGGCGCCGGGTCCATGTAGGGCACGAACATCTCGCTCGCCGAGAGCTGGTAGGCGACGTCCCGCGCCGTGCCGTGGTCGTCGTAGCGGATCAGCGACAGCATCGTGCCGAGGCGCGGCTCCAGCCGGACATGGAACGACCAGTTGTCCCACGCCACCTGCCCGCCGGAGACGCGGATGTTGCCGCCCTGCGGCGCGCTGATCCCGACCGGCTTCGGCGCCGGCCGGTAGCGGCTCGACTCGGCGTAGGCGTGGCTCGGCGTCTCCGGCGGCGGCGGCACGACGCCGAGATCGGTGACCGACAGCACGGTGCCGGCCGCCATGTCGACGGTCGCCATCACGCCCTCGATCGGCCGGCCCCACAGGTTGTTGACCGCGCCGGTCGTGTCGACGCAGGGCACGTTGAGCAGCCGCCGGCCGGCCATCGCCGGGTCGGCCTCCGGCCCGACCGCGAGCGGCAGGCAGAACACGTTGGCGAAGTCGGTGATGCCCCGCCGGCGCATCGCGTCCTGCCAGCGCGGGTCCCGCTTCGGCAACTCGCTCGCGCCGAGCATCTCCTCGACCAGCAGCGACGATTGCCGGTTCCCGACCGGCTTCCACTCGGCGACGCGGGCGGCCGCGAGGTCGATGCGGGCCTCGCCCAGGCCCGCCCCGGTCAGCACCACCCCGACGGCGCGGCGGGCGATCGGCGCGCCGGGCGTCCAGGCGCGCACCGCCGCCTTGGCCGGCTCGTCCAGGGTCAGCGAGACGATCCGGGCGCCGCCGTCGAGCCGGCCGTCCCGGCGCAGGATCGCCGCGGCGGCGCGGATCTCGTCGGCGGTCAGGGCGTCCATCGGGTGGGTCGCGGCAGCCGGCGGCGGCACGCGCTCCTCGGCCAGGGCCGGGAGCGGCGCCGCGAGGCCGCACAGGCCGACGAGCAGTCGCCGCAGGAACGAACCGGGCATCGCGTCATCCTCCCCCGACCGCACGAGGCGGCGATGCTGCGGCCGGATCGGCCGCGGAGCAAGTCCGGTGCCCGGTTGCCGGCTCGCCGGTGCGACGCCACTTTGCCGGCTCGGGCCGCGGCGACCGCCCGGCCCCCGTCCGGGAGTCCCTGCCCATGAATCCGGTCCGCCTGACGAGTCTCGCCCATGGCGGCGGCTGCGGCTGCAAGCTCGCGCCCTCGGTGCTGCGCGACCTCCTCGGCCGCCAGCCGGCGGCCGGGCCGTTCGAGCGCCTGCTCGTCGGCAACGAAGGCGCCGACGACGCCGCGGTGTGGGACCTCGACGGGCGGACCTGCCTCGTCGCCACCACCGACTTCTTCACCCCGATCGTCGACGACCCGCACGATTTCGGCCGCATCGCCGCGACCAACGCGATCTCGGACGTCTACGCCATGGGCGGCGCGCCGATCCTGGCGCTGGCGATCCTCGGGATGCCGCTCGGCAAGATCGAGCCGGCGGTGGTCGCGCGGATCCTGGAGGGCGGGGCGGCGGCCTGCGCCGGCGCCGGGATCCCGGTCGCCGGCGGCCACTCGATCGACACCCCCGAGCCGATCTACGGACTCGCGGTGATCGGCACCTGCCCGCGCGAGCGGGTGCGCCGCAACGGCGACGCCCGGGCCGGCGACGCGCTGATCCTGACCAAGCCCCTCGGGGTCGGCGTCTACTCGGCGGCGTTCCGCCGCGAGGCCCTGCCGGCGGAGGGCTACGCCGCGATGCTGGCGACCACGACCCGTCTCAACCGGATCGGCCACGACCTCGCCGCCGACCCGGACGTGCACGCGATGACCGACGTGACCGGGTTCGGGCTCCTCGGCCACGGGTTAGAGGTCGCCCGCGGCTCGGGCTGCGGCCTCGCCGTCGATTTCGGCGCGGTGCCGTTCCTGCCCGCCGCCGCCGCGCTGGTGCGCGACGGCTTCGTCACCGGGGCCTCGCACCGCAACTGGGAATCCTACGGCGAGGAGGCCGACCTGCCGGCCGGGCTCGCCGAGTGGCAGCGCCACCTGCTCACCGACCCGCAGACCTCCGGCGGCCTGCTGGTCTCCTGCACCGCCGACCGGGCCGGGGCGATCCTCGCCCGGATCCGGGAGGCCGGCTATCCCGAGGCGGCGATCATCGGCCGGGTCGAGGCCGGAGCGCCGCGGGTGCGGGTGGAGGCGGACGGCTGAGCGGTCATCCGGTTTCCGATTGATCGCTTCGCGATGCGGAAACCAGCTTTGCTCAAGTGCCGCACGGGCTGGTGAGACGATTTTCGGAACTGGTCGTCCGACAATCGTATCGTTCCAGGCCGACGTCGCCCGCATGGGGTGCTGCGGCGACGGCGCATCCTCCCCTTCGCAGATTTCGCGAAACGTGAAGGCGGGCACCGCCGGCACCAGCGCCAGGACGACGGGGCCGCCGACCGCGGAGGCCCACGGCCAGCCGAACGTTGCGACGAGGCGGGACGAGAACGCCCCGCCGATCGGGTAGCCGGGCGACATCAGCGCGATGGCGAGGGGGCCGCGCCGGGCGGAGGCGTATTCGGCCTATGTCTCGCGCCTCTTCGCCGTCCGGGCGGGGACGGTCCCGGCCGCCTACGGCAGGCGCGGCCACGGGGAAAGGCCGCCGCAGCGCGAGCCACGGCAGCCTCGAAACCGGGGTGGAACGGCTCTCGGCCGGATCAGTAGCGCGGGCCGCCCGAGGTATTGCCCTTCTGCTGCATGTAGCCGGGGCGCTCCGGGTTGCGGGCGTTCGGATCGCCCTTCATGCGGCTGTTGCGGCGCATCATCCGGCGCATATGGCGGTCTCGCTTCATCATGTGATGCCGGCGCATGGCGACGTGCTCGACCATCGAGGTCTCGGCCGAGACGCCGGCCGGGGTCGTCACGGCGGCGGAGGCCGGGGCGGCGAACCCGAGGGCACCGAGCACGACGGTGGCGGCGAGGGTCAGGGTCAGCGTCTTCATCGATCCCACTCTCATCAGGTGCGCTCTCGGCTCACCGCACCAACAAGCATCGGTGCGCAGCGTGGTTCCGCAGTGGACGGAAGATTCTTTCAAGTCCGTCCGGCTTGTCCGGAACGGGGTACTCTCGGTCAGACTGACGGGCGGTCGATCTTCTCCGCCGGCCGGACCGGCCTTGCCGCGCCGGCCGCGCCGCGTCATCACCGCGGCCATGCCGCCCTCTCCGCCTCCGCTGCCGATCGACGCCGTCCTGGGCGACCTCGCCGCCGCCCTCGCGGCCGGCCCCAACGCCGTCCTGGTGGCTCCGCCGGGTGCCGGCAAGACCACCCGGGTGCCGCTCGCGCTGCTCGACGCGCCCTGGCGCGGCGACGGCCGGATCATCCTGCTGGAGCCCCGTCGCCTCGCCGCCCGGGCGGCGGCGGATCGAATGGCCGCGACGCTCGGCGAGGAGGTCGGCGGTCGGGTGGGCTTGCGGGTGCGGCTCGGCTCGAAGGTGTCGGCCCGGACCCGGATCGAGGTCGTGACCGAGGGCGTCTTCGCCCGGATGATCCTCGACGACCCCGAACTCACCGGCATCGCCGCGGTGCTGTTCGACGAGTTCCACGAGCGCTCCCTCGACGCCGACCTCGGCCTCGCCCTCGCCCTCGATGCACAGGGTGGCCTGCGCGAGGACCTGCGCCTGCTGGTCATGTCGGCGACCCTCGACGGCGCCCGCGTCGCGGCACGGATGGGCGGCGCGCCGGTGATCGAATCGGAGGGCCGCGCCTTCCCGGTCGAAACCCGCCACCTCGACCGCGACCCGCAGCGGCGCATCGAGGAGGCGGTGACGGACGCCGTGATGCGGGCGCTCCGGGCCGAGCCCGGCTCGGTCCTCGCCTTCCTGCCCGGCCAGGGCGAGATCCGCCGCGCCGAGACGCTCCTGCGCGGCCGGCTCGACGGGCATCCCGATGTCGACCTCGCGCCGCTCTACGGCGCGATGGAGCGGGGCGAGCAGGACCGGGCGGTGCGCCCGAGCCCGGCCGGACGGCGCAAGGTGGTGCTCGCGACCTCGATCGCCGAGACCTCGCTCACCATCGAGGGCGTGCGGGTGGTGGTCGATTCCGGCCTCTCCCGGGTGCCGGTCTACGAGCCCGATCTCGGCCTCACCCGCCTCGTCACCGTGCGGGCCTCGCGCGCCGCCGCCGACCAGCGCCGGGGCCGCGCCGGCCGCACGCAGCCGGGCGTGTGCTACCGCCTGTGGCCCGAGGCGGCGACCGGCGCCCTCGAACCCTTCACCCGGCCCGAGATCCTGTCGGCCGACCTCGCCGGCCTCGTCCTCGACTGCGCCGCCTGGGGCGTCGCCGACCCCACGACCCTCGCCTTCCTCGATCCGCCCCCGGCCCCGGCCCTGGCCGAGGCGAAGGCGCTGCTCGCCGGCCTCGGCGCCCTCGACGGCGACGGCAGGCTGACCCCGCAGGGCGCGCGCCTGCGCGCCCTCCCCCTGCCGCCGCGCCTCGCCCGGATGGTGGTGGGCGCCGCCGGCCACGGCCGCGAGGCGGCGCGGGACGCCGCCGACCTCGCGGCGGTGCTGGTCGAGCGCGGGCTCGGCGGCGACGGAGTCGACCTCGCCGAGCGGGTCGAGCGATTCCGGCGCGACCGGGCCGGACGGGCCGAGGACATGCGCCGCCTCACCGCCGGCTGGGCCCGGGAGGCCGGACGCGGCGCGCCGGCGCCCGCCTCCGGTGGGGGCCCCTCCTCCGGCGGGGGCTCCTCCTCAGGTGGGGGCCCCTCCTCCGGTGGGGCGCCCGGCTTCGGCGAACTGCTCGCCCTCGCCTATCCCGACCGGATCGCCCGCGCCCGCGCCCGCGGCCGGGCGGGCGAGTTCGTGCTCTCCAACGGCCGCGGCGGCGCCCTCGATCCGGCCTCGGCGCTGGCGCGCGCGCCGTTCCTGGTGGTGGCGGAACTCGTCGGCAAGGCCGCCGCCGGCCGCGTCCTCGCCGCCGCGCCGATCGACCTCGCGGCGATCGAGGCGGCGTTCGCCGACCGGATCGACAACCGCGAGGTGGTGAGCTTCGATCCAGAATCCGGCTCCCTGCGCGCCCGCGCCCTGCGCCGCCTCGGCGCCGCCGTCCTCGGCGAGCGGGTGCTGCCGGTGCCGGCGACCGAGGAGGCCGCCCGCATCCTCGCCCGCGGCCTCGCCGGGCAGGGAATCGAGCGCCTGCCGTGGTCGAAGGCGGCGGCGCAGTGGCGCGAGCGGGTGCGGTTCCTGCGCGACGCCGAAGGCGAGCCGTGGCCGGACCTGTCCGACGGGAACCTCGCGGGCACCGTCGAGGACTGGCTCGCCCCGCATCTCGTCGGGATCGCGCGGCGGGACGAGATCGGCGCCGACCGCCTGTTCGACGCGCTCCAGGCGCTGCTGCCGTGGTCGCTGCGGGCGCGGCTCGACGCCGAGGCGCCGACCCACGTCGCGGTGCCGACCGGCTCGCGCATCCCGGTCGATTACGGCGCCGAGGGCGGGCCGGTGCTGGCGGTGCGAGTGCAGGAACTCTACGGCCTGTCGCACCACCCGGTGATCGGCGGCGGCCGGGTGCCGCTCGTGCTGCACCTGCTCTCGCCCGCCCACCGGCCGATCCAGATCACCCGCGACCTGCCGGGCTTCTGGCGCGGGTCGTGGGCGGCGGTGCGGGCCGAGATGCGCGGGCGCTACCCGCGCCACCCGTGGCCGGAGGATCCCCTCACCGCCCCGGCGACCACCCGGGCGAAACCGAGGGGCACCTGAGAGGCGGATCCGCGGCTTCCCCTCCGACAGGGTTAATGACATTTTAACGCCCGACTGCGAGTCTCGTGCGGATCCGGGAACCGGTCAGCACGAGGGGCGCCGCCATGACCTTCGCCGAGAGCAAGCTCGCGCTCAGTGCCGCGCTGGCGCTGTCCTGCATCCTCGCCGCCGCCGGCGCCCTCGATCCGGCGGAGCCGCGGACCTGGCTGATGCTCGTCGGCTGCGTCGCCCTGCTGGCGACCGGCGTCGCGATCGGCGAGCGCATCGCCGGAGGGCGGAGCGAGCAGCCCCGCACCCTGACCCAGATCTACCGCGACGAGGCGGCGGAGGGCGCCGCCGTCGCGGGCGCCGGGTCCCTCAGCGGGCGGTGAAGCCGCCGAGGTTCAGGCCCTCGTGCCGGGCGAGCCGGGCGAGCAGGAAGTCGACCTCGGCCCGGGCCGTCGCCGATAGGGCGCTGCCGGGCTTGCGCTGGGCGTCGCTGGCGATCAGGCCGCGGCGCATCAGCACGTATTTGCGCACCGCGAGCCCGATGCCGGGCTGCTGCTCGTAGCGCAGCAGCGGCAGGTGGGCGTCGAACACGTCGTGGGCCTCGTCGCGGCGGCCGGCCTTCTGGAGCCGCACCACGTCGATCAGCATCTCCGGGAAGGCGTAGCCGGTCATCGCGCCGTCGGCACCGCGCTCCATCTCGAAGTCGAGGAACAGGCCGCCGTTGCCGGTCAGGATCGAGATCGGCCGCATCGAGCCGTCGGCCTGGAAGCCGCGCAGGGCCGAGATCTTCTCCAGTCCCGGCCAGTCCTCGTGCTTCAGCATCACGCAGGAGGGGTGCTCCTCGACGATGGCGCGGATGACCTTCGGGGTCATCTGGACCGACAGCGTCAGCGGATAATCCTGGATCACGAACGGGATGTCGGTGCCGATGGCCTCGACCGCGCCGCGGTAGTAGCCGAGGATCTGCTCGTCGGTGCGCAGGGACGGCACCGGGGCGATCATCACGCCGGCCGCCCCCCGCTCCATCACCGCCCGGGCGAGGGACCGCATGGCGGCGAAGCCCGGGGCCGAGACGCCGACGATCGCCGGCAGGCCGATCCCCGCGATGAACCGCGCCGCCACGGCGAGCGATTCCTCTGGCTCGAGCTTGGGCGCCTCGCCCATGATGCCGAGCACCGTGACGCCGGTCGCCCCGGCGCCGCGGTAGCTCTCGCACAGGCGGTCGATCGAGCCCTCGTCGAGGCGCCCGTCCGGGTGGAACGGGGTCGGGGCGATAGGGAAGACCCCGGCGGCTTGGGCGTCGAGACGCATGATCGATCCTCGCTGGCAGCGCTGGCTCCGACCTACGCCAAAGCCCGCAGGGAGGCGAGCCCGGAGAGGCGGCGACCCGTGCGGGTCGTGCAGGCACGGACCGCCCGAAAAGCGGTGTGCAACCCGGCCCCGCATCCTTAGAACCGGTCGGAACCACGAACGGGAGGATGCCGGATGGGCCGCGGCTTGAGGAAGGGACTGACCAATTACGGCGATGCCGGCTTCTCGCTGTTCCTGCGCAAGGCCTTCATCAAGGCGATGGGCTATTCCGACGACGCCCTCGACCGCCCGATCGTCGGCATCACCAACACCTACAGCGACTACAATCCCTGCCACGGCAACGTGCCGGCGCTGATCGAGGCGGCCAAGCGCGGGGTGATGCTGGCCGGCGCGATGCCGATGGCGTTCCCGACCATCTCGATCCACGAGAGCTTCGCCCACCCGACCTCGATGTTCCTGCGCAACCTGATGGCGATGGACACCGAGGAGATGATCCGCGCCCAGCCGATGGACGCGGTCATCGTCATCGGCGGCTGCGACAAGACCCTGCCGGCGCAGATCATGGCGGCGGCGAGCGTCGACCTGCCGACCGTCGTGATCCCGGTCGGCCCGATGGTGGTCGGCCACCACAAGGGCGAGGTGCTCGGCGCCTGCACCGATTGCCGGCGGCTGTGGGGCGCGCACCGGGCCGGCACGATCGACGAGGCCGAGATCGAGACCATCAACGGCCGCCTCGCCCCCTCGGTCGGCACCTGCATGGTGATGGGCACCGCCTCGACCATGGCCTGCATGATCGAGGCGATGGGCCTGTCGCTGCCGATGAGCGCGACGATCCCCGCGCCCCATGCCGAGCGGATCCGCCTCGCCGAGGCGAGCGGCCGGCGCGCCGCCGAGCTGGCGGTCGCCGGGGGCCCGCGCCCGAGCGAGATCATGACCCCGCGCGCCTTCCGCAACGCCCAGGTGGTGATGCAGGCGATCGGCGGCTCGACCAACGGCCTGATCCACCTCACGGCGATGGCCAACCGCGTCGCCGCCCGGGTCGACCTCGACGCCTTCGACGCGGTCGGGCGCGAGGTGCCGGTGCTGGTCGACCTCAAGCCGTCCGGCGACCACTACATGGAGCATTTTCACCACGCCGGCGGGGTGCCGAAGCTGCTGCGCGAACTCGCCGACCTCATCGACCTCGACGCGCCGAGCGTCGCCGGCGGCACCCTGCGCGACGTGGTGGCGGGGGCCGAGGAGGTGCCGGGCCAGACCGTGATCCGCTCGCCGGACCACCCGATCAAGCCGATCGGCGCGATGGCGGTGCTGCGCGGCAATCTCGCGCCCCGCGGCGCGGTCATCAAGCATTCGGCCGCGACGCCGGGTCTGCTCAGCCATACCGGGCGGGCGGTGGTGTTCGACTCGCTCGCCGACCTCGCCGCCCGGGTGGACGATCCCGATCTCGACGTGGCGGCCGACGACGTGCTGGTGCTGCGCAACGCCGGCCCCAAGGGCGCACCCGGCATGCCCGAGGCCGGCTACCTGCCGATCCCGAAGAAGCTCGCCCGGCAGGGGGTGAAGGACATGGTGCGGGTCTCGGACGCGCGGATGAGCGGCACCGCCTTCGGGACGATCGTGCTCCACGTCACGCCGGAATCGGCGGTCGGCGGCCCGCTCGCCCTGGTGCGCACCGGCGACCGCATCCGCCTCGACGTGCCGGCACGGCGCATCGACCTCCTGGTCGAGGAGGACGAGCTGGCGGCGCGCGCCGCGGCGCTGCCGGAGGCCGCCCGCCCGGACTGGGCCGCGCGCGGCTATGCCCGCCTGTTCCACGACACCGTGACCCAGGCCGACGAGGGCTGCGACTTCGACTTCATGCTGCGGGAGCCGCCGCCGGCGGCGTGAGCGCCGGGCCGCCGCGCGCGGCGCGGATCGGGCGGGTCGCCGCGGAGCAGCCGCGCCGGCGCCCCGCCTGCGGCGCTGCGCGCTCCCGTCCCCGGCTCCGGAATACTGCGCTCTCCCGGGTTCGCTCCCCCGGCATGACCCCGGCCACGGCGCGCCGGACGCGGCACCGGTGCTCCGCCCTTGCGCCCCGCCACCCGGCCTGATTGTGCTGCCGCCGACATGATCCCGCCGCGGCCGGCGCCGCCGGGCCAGCCGCAGGAGTTCCGCCCGTGCCCGTCCTCTCCCTCGCCGAGGCCCATGCGCTCGTGGCCGAGGCGCTGATCCGCTGCGGCACCGCGGCGGACAACGCCGCCCCGGTCGCCCGCGCCCTCGTCGGCGCCGAGGCCGCCGGCCTGCCGACCCACGGGATCGGGCGGGTGCCGTCCTACGGCGCGCAGGTGCGGGCGGGGAAGATCGACGGCCGGGCGCGGCCCTCGGTCGACCGGCCGCGCCCGGCGATCGTGGCGGTCGATGCCGGCCACGGCTTCGCCTATCCGGCGCTGGAGGCCGCCTGTGCGGCGCTGCCGGAGGTCGCCCGCGCCGAGGGGCTGGCCGCCGCGCCGATCCGGCGCTCGCACCATTGCGGCGCCGCCGGGCTGGTCGTCGAATCCCTCGCCGCGCAGGGCCTCGTCGCGCTGCTGTTCGCCAACGCCCCGGCCGCGATGGCGCCGTGGGGCGGAACGGTGCCGCTGTTAGGCACCAACCCGGTCGCCTTCGCGTGCCCGCTGCCGGGCCGCGACCCGATCGTCATCGACCTCGCGCTGTCGAAGGTCGCCCGCGGCCACATCGTGGCGGCGCAGAAGCGCGGCGAGCCGATCCCCGAGGGCTGGGCCCTCGACGCCGCGGGTCGCCCGACCACCGACCCCGACGCGGCGCTCGCCGGCACCATGGTCCCGCTCGGCGATGCCAAGGGGACGGCTCTGGCCCTGATGGTCGAGCTTCTGGCCGCCGGCCTCACCGGCGGCCGCTTCGCCGCCGAGGCGTCGTCGTTCCTCGACACGACCGGAGGCCCGCCCTCGGTCGGCCAACTGATCCTCGCCGTCGATCCCGGCACCTTCGCGGAGGGCGCCGTGACCCGGTTCGGGCTGCTCGCGGAGGCGGTCGAGTCCCAGGACGGCGCCCGCCTCCCCGGCAGCCGCCGCCTCGCCGCGCGGGAGCGGGCCCGGGCCGAGGGGCTGAGGATCGGCGACGGGCTGCTGGCCGAGATCGCGGCGGTGTGACCCCGCAACCTGCAGCGCTCGAACCAGCCTCGACTCAATCGTCGAACGGGTTGTGGACCAGAATCGTGTCGTCGCGCTCCGGCGAGGTCGAGAGCAGCGCCACCGTCGCCCCGATCAGCTCCTCGATCCGGCGCACGTACTTGATCGCCTGCGCCGGCAGGTCGGCCCAGGAGCGGGCGCCGGCGGTGGTCTCGTGCCAGCCCTCGATCGTCTCGTAGATCGGTTCGACCCGGGCCTGGTCGCCCTGGCTGGCCGGCAGGTGGTCGATCTCGTGGCCGTCGAGGCGGTAGCCGGTGCAGATCCTGATCGTGTCGAAGCCGTCGAGGATGTCGAGCTTGGTCAGCGCGATGCCGTCGATGCCCGAGGTGCGCACGGTCTGGCGCACCAGGGCGGCGTCGAACCAGCCGCAGCGGCGCTTGCGTCCGGTGACGACGCCGAACTCGCGCCCGCGCTCGCCGATCCGCTCGCCGATCGCGTCGGTCAGCTCGGTCGGGAACGGCCCCTCGCCGACCCGGGTCGTGTAGGCCTTGACGATGCCGAGCACGTAGCCGATCGCCGACGGGCCGAGGCCCGAGCCGGTCGCCGCCTGCGCCGCGACGATGTTGGACGAGGTCACGTAGGGATAGGTGCCGTGGTCGACGTCGAGGAGCGCCCCTTGCGCGCCCTCGAACAGGATGCGCTTGCCCGAGCGGCGCGCCTCGTCGAGGAGCGACCACACCGTGTCGGCGTAGGGCAGGATCTTCGGGGCGATCGCCACCAGCTCGGCCTTCAGCGCCACGGCGTCGACCTCGTCGATGCCGAGCCCCCGGCGCAGGGCGTTGTGGTGGGCGAGCAGGCGGGCGATCTTGGCGTCGAGCACGTCCGGATCGGCGAGGTCGACCACCCGGATCGCCCGGCGCCCGACCTTGTCCTCGTAGGCCGGGCCGATGCCGCGCTTGGTCGTGCCGATCTTCAGCGCCGCGTTGGCGGTCTCGCGGTAATGGTCGAGCTCGCGGTGCAGCGGCAGGATCAGGGTGGCGTTATCGGCGACCCGCAGGGTCTCGGGCGTCACCGCCACGCCCTGCTGGCCGATGCGGGCGATCTCCTCGACGAGGTGCCAGGGATCGACCACGACGCCGTTGCCGATCACCGACAGGGTGCCGCCGCGGACCACGCCGGAGGGCAGCAGCGACAGCTTGTAGGTCGTGCCGTCGATGACGAGGGTGTGGCCGGCATTGTGCCCGCCCTGGAAGCGCACGACGACGTCCGCCTGCTCCGAGAGCCAGTCGACGATCTTGCCCTTGCCCTCGTCGCCCCACTGGGCGCCCACGACGACGACGTTCGCCATCCAACCTGTCCTGTCATGCCGAGACAGGCCCTGGCCTGTTCGGCCGGACCTGATGCTCGCTGGGGTGCGTCCGCGCGGTCTTGGGCGATCCCCCGCGCGAAATCAAGCGAGGGCCCCGGCTCATAGCCTGGCCTCGGGCGTCGGCGGTCGCGCCTGCTCCTTCGGCTCCCGCGCCGCGGGGCGCCCTTCGGGCGACCGCAGGACGATCCGCGACTACTTCGCCTCGGTGCCGGGACCGCGGCCGGGCAGCTCGCCGGGGCGGATGACCGGGGTCGAGTTCGGATTGGGCTCCGGCGGCGTGACGCTCATGTCGGGGGCGCCGGTCGCCGGGGGCTTGATGACGCCGTCCGACTGCTGGAGCTTGTCGCTGAGGGTCGAGCCGGTCGTGTCGCCCTTCTCGCTCGTCGGCTCCTGGGGCCGGACCTTCTCGGGAATGGTCTGGTTGAGCGGCGGCAGGTTCGGGTCGCGGTCGCGGCCCCGCAGGGGCACGTCCGGCGACTGCGCAAGGGCCGCGGTGGCGGTGATGCCGGTCAGGAGCAGCACGGCCCCGCGCATCAGCTTCGACATGGGTGTCTCCTCGGGAGATTTCCCTCAGGAAACCGGTCGGCTCGGCCAGGGTTCCGGCCGCGCTTGCGCCGAAATGGTGGCGGGACGAATGGTTCCGAAGCCGGATCGAGGCCCGCGCGGCGATCGAGCGAAGCCGTATGGTGCGTCAGCCGGCGCCCGCCATCTCCAAATACAGCCCGCGCAGGCGCCGGGTCAGGGGCCCGGGCTGGCCGCCGCCGACGCGCGTCCCGTCGATCTCGGTCACCGGCATCACGAAGGCCGAGGCGCTGGTATAGAACGCTTCCGCCGCGGACAGCGCCTCCTCGACCGTGAAGGCGCGCTCCTCGACGGTCAGGCCGTTCTCCTCGGCGAGGCGCATCACCGCCCGGCGGGTGATGCCGGGCAGCAGCGCGGTCGAGAGCGGCCGGGTGACGATGCGGCCGTCCTCGGTGATGATGAAGGCGGTCGACGAGCCGCCCTCGGTGACCAGCCCGTCCTCGTGCATCCACGCCTCGGCGACGCCGGCGGCGGCGGCCTGCTGCTTGGCGAGCACCTGGGCGAGCAGCGCCACCGACTTGATGTCGCGCCGCTTCCAGCGCAGGTCCTCGACGGTGATGACCTTGGCGCCGCGCTCGGCGAGCGGGCTCGCCAGGATGGTCTTCGCCTGGGTGAACATCACGACCGTCGGCGCGACCTCGGCGGGGGGGAACGGGAAGTCGCGCTCGTGAACCCCGCGGGTCACCTCCATGTAGACGAGGCCCTCGGTCAGCCCGTTGCGGGCGACGAGGTCCTCCTCCAGGCGGGTCCAGCCGGCGGCGTCGTGGGGGTTGCGGATGCCGATCTCGCCCAGCGAGCGGTCGAGGCGGGCGAGATGGGCCTCGTTGTCGACCAGCCGGCCGTTCACGACCGCGCTGACCTCGTAGATGCCGTCGCCGAACAGGAAGCCCCGGTCCATGATCGAGATCGTGGCCTCCTCGTAGGGAACGAAGCGGCCGTTGACGTAGACGATGCGGGACATGGGGATCCTCGGGCGTGCGGTGACCCGCTCTTCAAGCACCGCCCCGACCGCCTCGGCAAGCCGGTATCGCGCGTCCTTGGGAGGACGCGCGCCGCGGTCAGCCCGCCTGCGGCCCGAACACCCGGTCGAAGATCGTGTCGACGTGCTTGTAGTGGTAGCCGAGGTCGAAGCAGTCGGCGATCGCCTCGGGCGACAGCGCGGCGGTCACCTCCGGGTCGGCCTGGAGCAGGGCCAGGAACTCGCCCTCGCCGCGCCAGACCGGCATCGCGTTGCGCTGGACCAGCCGGTAGGCGTCCTCGCGCGAGACGCCGGCCTGGGTCAGGGCCAGCAGCACCCGCTGCGAGTGGACGAGGCCGCCGAGGCGGTCGAGGTTGCGCTGCATGCTCTCGGGATAGATCAGCAGCTTGTCGACGACGCCGGTGAGGCGCGCGAGCGCGAAGTCGAGGGTCACGGTCGCGTCCGGGCCGATCATCCGCTCGACCGAGGAATGCGAGATGTCGCGCTCGTGCCAGAGCGCGACGTTCTCCATCGCCGGCAGGGCGTAGGCGCGCACCATCCGGGCGAGGCCGGTGAGGTTCTCGGTCAGGACCGGGTTGCGCTTGTGCGGCATCGCCGAGGAGCCCTTCTGGCCCTCGGAGAAGAACTCTTCCGCCTCCAGCACCTCGGTGCGCTGGAGGTGGCGGATCTCGGTCGCCAGCCGCTCGATCGACGAGGCGACGACGCCGAGCGTCGCGAAGTACATCGCGTGGCGGTCGCGGGGGATGACCTGGGTCGAGACCGGCTCGGGCGTCAGGCCCATCTGGCGGGCGACGTACTCCTCGACCCGCGGGTCGATGTTGGCGAAGGTGCCGACCGCCCCCGAGATCGCGCAGGTCGCGACTTCCTTGCGCGCCGCGACGAGGCGCTCGCGGGAGCGGGCGAACTCGGCATGGGCCTGGGCGAGCTTGAGCCCGAACGTGACCGGCTCGGCGTGGATGCCGTGCGAGCGCCCGATCGTCGGGGTGAGCCGGTGCTCGAAGGCGCGGCGCCTGAGCGCGGCGAGGAGCGCGTCGACGTCGGCGATCAGCAGGTCGGTCGCCCGCACGAGCTGGACGTTGAGGCAGGTGTCGAGCACGTCCGAAGAGGTCATGCCCTGGTGGACGAAGCGCGCCTCGGGCCCGACGATCTCGGACAGGTGGGTGAGGAACGCGATCACGTCGTGCTTGGTGACGCGCTCGATCTCGTCGATGCGCGCGACGTCGAACACCGCGTCCCGGCCCTTCTCCCACACCCGGTCGGCGGCCTCCTTGGGCACCACGCCGAGTTCGGCGAGCGCGGTGGTGGCATGGGCCTCGATCTCGAACCAGATCCGGAAGCGCGTCTCCGGCGACCAGATCGCCGTCATCTCGGGCCGGCTGTAGCGGGGGATCATCGACGGGCTCCTGGCGCTGGACGGGCGGATCTCGGCGGACCGCTAGGCGATGGGGGACGAGAAGGCAAGAAACGTCGCCGTCGGCGGGACGCCGCAGCGGAAGCCGCCGGGATCCGAAGGCCGCATTCCCTGCGGTAACAGAAAGCTCACGCTTGGCCGGCATGCTGGAGGCGAGTGGAGGACGGGGATGCACACGAACCGGACGGAGCCTCATGCCGGGGCGACGGGCATCGTCCCGCTTGAGGCCTCCGTCGCAGTCCCGGGCGGGCATCGGCGATGAATCACGGCCACCTGCCGTTTCCGGCCGCTCCCGGCCCCGGGCCTTCCGACCTCGACACGACCTTCCGGACGATGATCGAGAGCGTGACGGACTATGCGATCTTCACGCTCAAGGACGACGGCACGATCGCCGACTGGAACGCCGGCGCCCAGCGCGCCAAGGGGTTCGAGGCACACGAGATCGTCGGCCGGCCGTTCTCGGTGCTGTACCTTCCCGAGGACCGCGATGCCGGACGGCCGGAGGAGATCCTGGCCCGGGCGCGGGAGGCCGGCCGGGTCGAGACCGAAGGCTGGCGGGTGCGCCGCGACGGCTCCAGGTTCTGGGCTCACGTCGTCATCGAGGCGATCCGGCGCGACGGCGTGCTGATCGGGTTCACCAAGATCACCCGCGACATCACGCAGCAGAAGCACGACGGCGATCGCGCCCTCGGCATCACCCGGCTGCTCGACCTCGCCCTGTCGAACATCTCGCAGGGGCTGTGCCTGTTCGACGGCGACCAGCGGCTGCGGCTGGTCAACCGGCGGTTCTCGGAGATCTTCGGGCTGTCCGATCATTCCACCCTGATCGGGCGCAGCCTGCCGGAGATCTGGGCCCGGATGGTCGCGGGCGACGGGCCGCGCGAGCCCCGGTCCACGGAGGCCGGCGATGCGATGCTCGAGCGCCACCGCGCGCTGATCGAGGCCGGCGCGGCGGCACCGGTGGTCGAGATCTTCCGCGGCGGATTCTCGGTGTCGATCTCCCACCGCCGGATCATGAACGGGGCGCTCGTCACCACCTTCGAGGACGTGACCCGCCAGCAGGCGGCCGAGCGGGAGATCGCCCGGCTGGCGCACCAGGACGACCTCACCGGCCTCGCCAACCGCTCGGCGTTCCGGACCCTCGTGCGCCGGACCTGCGAGGCGGCTCCGGCGGAGGCCGACATCGCCCTGCTGCTCCTCGACCTCGACGGCTTCAAGGCGGTCAACGACGCTCTCGGCCACACGACCGGGGACGCCGTGCTGCAGCAGGTCGCGGAGCGCCTGCGCGGAACGCTTCCGGACGGCTTCGCAGCCCGCCTCGGCGGCGACGAGTTCGCAGTGCTGCTCGCCGGGCACGGCGACCGGATCGCGGACGCCGCCGACGGGCTGGTGCGCCGGCTCGGCGAGCCCTACGACCTGCCGGGCGCCCAGGTGACGCACATCTCGGCCAGCCTCGGCATCGCCACCGGGAGCCGCAACCCCGACCTGCTGTTCTCCCAGGCCGATTACGCGCTCTACTCGGCCAAGAACGCCGGCAAGGCGCGCTGGCGCCTGTTCTCGCCCGAGATGGAGGCGGCGCGTCAGGAAACGGCCTCGATCGAACGCGGCCTCGATCAGGCCCTGGCGAAGGATCAGTTCGTCCTGCACTACCAGCCGATCACCGACCTCGAGACCGGGCGGGTGACGAGCCGGGAGGCGCTGCTGCGCTGGTACTCGCCGGAGCGCGGCTGGACCAGTCCGGACCTGTTCATCCCGGTCGCCGAGCAGACCGGCCAGATCCGCGAGATCGGCGCCTGGGTGCTGGAGCGGGCCTGCCGCGAGGCGGCGGCGTGGCCCGATGGGGCCCGCGTCGCCGTCAACGTCTCGCCACGCCAGCTCGGCGGCGGCGTCCTGCCCGATCTCGTGCTGTCGGCGCTGCTGCGCAGCGGCTTGCCGGTCGACCGGCTCGAACTCGAGATCACCGAGACGACGCTGCTCGGCGGCGACGCCGCCACCCTCACCGACCTGCGCGTCCTGCGCGAGATGGGGGTGCGCATCGCGCTGGACGATTTCGGGGTCGGGTTCTCGTCGCTGGCCCATGTCCGGACCTTCCCGTTCGACCGGATCAAGATCGACGGGTCGTTCGTGCGCGACGCGGTGCAGCGGCCCGAATGCCGCGCGGTCGTCGGCGTCATCGCGGCGCTCGGGCGCCGTCTCGGCGTCGCGACGGTGGCCGAGGGCGTCGAGACCGCCGAGCAGCTCGCGCTGGTGCGCGAGGAGGGCTGCAGCGAGGTGCAGGGCTACCTCATCGGCCGGCCGGCCCCGCTGTCGCAGGACGGCCGGCCGGACGCCGCGGCGGACCTCGCCCGTCCCCGCCGCGGGGCGGCCTGAGGGCGGCCCGTCCCACGGGCCGCGGGTCGGTCAGCGGGCCGGCACGCTCGCCTGGAGGTCGGCGACGGACTCCTCGCGCGGCAGCGCGTTCTGCCACACGGCGCCGGAACGGCCCTTCTCGTAGCCGTCCTCGTACAGGCGGCGCATGTAGGCGGTGTCGAAGCCCTTGTCGGCCGGGACCTCGGGGATGCGCCGGTCGATATAGGTGAGGTTGAAGCCCATGCCGTTGCGCCGCGCGAAGGCATAGGTGCTGGTCAGCGTCTCGCGCGAGCGCGAGCGGCCGAGGGTCGAGAGCGTGCGGGTGGCGATCGGCAGGGTGCCGTTCTCGACGACGCGGAAGCTCGGCTCGATGCGGCCGTTGATGATGACGTAGATGTTGGGCTTGCCGCGGCTGGTCTCGATGCGGCCGTCCTGGACCAGGAACGCCTCCGGCAGGGTGAACACCGGCGTGACGACGGATCCGTCGACGTGCATCTCCTGGAAGGCGCGGTTGCCGGCCTGGGCGTCGATCAGCATCGGCGGGAACACCGCCGGCACGCTCGCCGATGCGGTGAGCACGTCGCGGAACAGCGCGACGGCGTTGGGCTGGCCGCTCGCCGCGATCGCGCCCATGTCCCAGATCACCGCCCGCTGCGCATCGAGGTTGGTCGTGACCACGAGCAGGCGGCGGCCCTTGGCGTGCTCCTCGGCCACCGCCGCGAGCAGTTCGGGCGTGACGTAGCGCCCGACGAGGCCGCGCAGGCGCTGGTCGCCGAACAGGCCGTCGCCGAGCAGCACGTTGACGACGCTCGGCGACTGCACGAGGCCCTCGGCCGCGCCGCTGGTGTAGAGGTCGCGCAGCATCCCGTCATAGGCCGGGCCCAGGAACGCGAACGGCGCGATCAGCGCCCCGGTCGAGACGCCGGAGACGAGGGTGAAGCTCGGCCGCCGCCCGGTCTCGGTCCAGCCGTTGAGCACGCCGGCGCCGTAGGCCCCGTCGCCGCCGCCGCCCGACAGGGCGAGGTAGCTGAACGGTGTCCGGCTCGACGCCGTCGTTTCCGTGACGCGCGCGAAGGCGCGGGTCGGCCCGTCGGCCCAGTAGCGGACGTCCGGCTGGCCCGGAACGACCGCGGCGGTCGCTTCCGCCGCCGTGTAGGGCACGCGCGGCGCCGAGGCGCAGGCGGCGACCTGGGCGGTCACCAGCAGAGCCGCGAGGCCGCGGACCGGGTTCGATCGAGCAGACACGAGAACTCCACCCTACAAACTGCACGCCGCCTCGCTCCCACCATCGGCCGGAACGGGCGGTATGGCAACGCTTATGGCAAGGCTTGGCTTGCCGGAGGGTTCCCGCGCCGCGGTTTTCCCGCGGCGGCGTGTCTTTTCGGACCGTCCCGCGGCGGCTGTGCCATTCTGAGGCGCGGCGCACGACCGGCCCGAGCCGGCGCGGCTCCGCCGGCGCCTCCGTTGTCATTACGGATTGCGACAAACTGATGCAGGCAGCGGCGGTGCTGCTCCGGTCACTGCCGGGATTTCCGCCTGCGAGGCCTGATTCCCGAAATGACACAGCCCGGCTGGAACGTGGCTTGATGGGAAGACCGCGAACACACCGCGCCTGTCCGGCGCTGGAACGGAGATCCGCGGCATGAGTGACGCCGTCAATGTGCTGATCGTCGACGAGCCGGTCGAACTCGGCGAGACGCTTCGGGCGACGCTGGAACACGCCCCCGCCCTGCGGACGGTGGCCGAGGAGGACCTCGACGGGTCGAGCGAGGCGGTGGCGCTGGTGTTCGCGCCGGGGCGCGGGCCGGAGCGCATCGCCGCCCTGCGGGCGCGCTTCCCGGAGATCCGGGTCCTGGTGTCGTTCCTCGTCGCTGACGCCGCCGAGGTGGCGCGGATCGTCGCCGCCGGCGCCGACGCCTTCGTGGCCCGCGGCGCGACGCCGGCCGAGGTCTGCGGCGCGATCCTGGCCCTCGGCCGCGGGGCCGCGCTGGACGCCGATGCGAAGGCCGAGGCCGCGCAGGACGAGGCGGCCGGCGCGCTCGGCCTCACCGCGCGCGAGGCGGAGGTGCTGCGCTTCCTCAGCGCCGGCTTCAGCAACAAGGAGGTGGCGCGGCGGCTCGCGGTCAGCGTCCGCACCGTCGAGACGCACCGCCTGAACCTGCGGCGCAAGACCAAGACCGGTCGGCTCAAGGACCTGGTCCAGCTCGCCCGCCAGCTCGGCCTCGCCCCGGTGGTCGACGCCGAGCCGCCGGCCGCCCGGCCGGCGCCCCGGATGGGTCTGCACCGGGCCGTGGCCCATTGAGCCCCTGGGGGCATTGAGCCCGGGGGGCGCTCCCGCGGGCGCCCCCGATCAGGCCGCCCGGCGGGCGGTCTCCCCGCCGCGCGCCGCCGACTTGCGGCTGCGGCCTCCGGTGCTGCGGGGCTTCGCCTCGGCGGCCTCGCGGCTGAGCCGGCGTTCCAGCAGCGCCAGGACGGCGCTCTCCTCCGGCCGCAGCTCGGCGATCTCCTCGCGCAGCTCGGTCCGCACCGTGTCTCGGACCTGCTCCAGCAGCCCGCCTTCGAGGTAGCAGGTCAGGATCTCCGGGTGCACGTAGCACTTGCGGCAGACCGTCGGCGTGTTGCCGAGGCGCTCGGCGACCCGCTCGATCGCCTGCTTGACGTTGCGCTTGGCCCTGGCGTCGCTGTCGAACGCCTCGAATTCCTGCAGCGCCATCGCGGCCAGCACCGTGCCCGACCAGGTGCGGAAATCCTTGGCGGTGATGTCCCGGCCCGAGATCTCGCGCAGGTAGGCGTTGACGTCCGCCGAGGTCACGTCGCGCTGGGTTCCGTCCCCGTCGATGTACTGGAACAGCTCCTGGCCCGGCAGGTCCTGGCACGCCTTGACGATGCGGGCGATGCGGCGGTCGTTGACCGACAGGTTCCAGGTCTTGCCGCTCTTGCCCTTGAAGCGGAAGGTCAGTTCCTGGCCCTCGATGCGGACATGCGGGTCGCGCAGGGTGGTGAGGCCGTAGCTCTTGTTGGTGCGGGCGTAGTCGTCGTTGCCGACCCGGATCAGGGTCGTCTCCAGCAGGTGGACGACGGTCGCCAGCACCTTCTCCCGCGGCAGGCCGCGCCGGCCCATATGCTCGGCGATGGTGGCGCGCAGGGACGGCAGCACCTGCGCGAAGCTCATCATGTGCTGGAACTTGGTCGAGTCGCGCGCCTGCCGGAAGTCCGGGTGGTAACGGTACTGCTTGCGGCCGCGGTCGTCCCGGCCGGTGGCCTGGATATGGCCGTTGGCGTGCCGGCAGATCCACACGTCGGAATAGGCCGGCGGCACCGCGAGCGCCTTGATGCGGGCGAGTTCCGCCGCGTCGCGCAGCGTCCGGCCCTCGGCGTCGAGGTAGCGGAAGCCGCGACCGCTGCGCTTGCGGCGGTAGCCCGGCTCCTCGTCGCTGACGTAGCGCAGGCCGACGGCGCGGGCGGCCTCCCGGGTCTCGACGCGCTCTTCGGCGTTCTGGTCCTGGGCGTGCTGGTTCTGTGCCGGCATTGCAACCTTCTCCCCCGGGACCACTCAACCGGTGGATTCAGGGCGAGGTTCCGGTTCGCGCTCGCTCGTCCCCGGCTCTATATCCCGCCGTCATCGAACCAGGAGACGACCGCGTGGCGGCACAGGAACACGACCCCACCGGCGGCCGGACCCGGACCATCGCCTACGTCGTCACCGAGGACTGGTTCTTCGCCTCCCACTTCCTGCCGATGGCCCGGGCCGCCGTGGCGGCGGGGTACTCGGTCGCGGTCGTCACCCGGGTGCGGGCGCACCGGGCCGCGATCGAGGCGACCGGCGCCCGGGTGGTGGCGCTGGAGGCCGAGCGGTCGAGCCTCAACCCGATGGGCGCCGGCTACGCCGCCGGCCAGCTCGCGGCGATCCTTAAGGCGCTGAAGGCCGACCTCGTCCACTGCATCGCGCTGCGCGGCATCCTGATCGGCGGCACCGCCGCCGCGATGGCGGGGATTCCCCGCCGGGTCTACGCCCTGACCGGCCTCGGCCTGATCGGGGCCCGGCAGGACCGCGCCGGCCGGCTCGCCCGCACCGGGCTGCGCCATCTCGTCCGCGGGCCGCTGGAGACCGCCCGCACCCGCTACCTGTTCGAGAATCCCGACGACGCCGCCCTGCTCGGGCTCGATCCCGCCGAGGCGCGGGTGACGATGGTCGGCGGCGCCGGGGTCGATCCCGCGGCCTGGGCGCCCGCGCCGCTGCCCGGCCAGCCGCCGCTGCGGCTCGCGCTGGTGGCCCGGATGCTGTGGTCGAAGGGGATCGACACCGCCGTCGAGGCGGTGCGGATCGCCCGCGGCCGCGGCGTCGCGGTCGAACTGGCGCTCCACGGCGCGCCCGACCCGTCGAACCGCCGCACCGTCCCGGAGGCGACGTTGCGGGAGATGGCCCGCGACGGCGTCGCCTGGACCGGCGCCACCGCCGACGTCGCCGGCGCCTACGCCGCCTGCCACGCCGCCTGCCTGCCCTCGCGTGGCGGCGAGGGCCTGCCGCGGGCACTGCTGGAGGCGGCGGCCTGCGGCCGGGCGCTGCTCACCACCGACGTGCCGGGCTGCCGCACGCTCGTCCGCGACGGCCTCGACGGCCGCGTGGTGCCGCCGGGCGATCCCGGCGCCCTGGCGGACGCCATCGCGGCACTCGCCGCCGACCCGGATCTCGTCGCCCGGATGGGAGCCTCCGCCCGGCAGCGCATCCTGGAGGGCGGCTTCACCGAGGCGGCGGTCGCGGCGGCGGTGATGCGGATCTACGCGGAGCTGCTGTGATGGCGCCGGATCCGACCGCCTTCATCCTCGCCCAGACCCGCCTGCGCCCGGTGCCGCACGCGCCGGAGATCCGGCTGCACGTCGCCGACGAGGCGACCGAGCTGTGGAGCCGGACCGAGGAGGAACTCGGCGAGATCGGGCTGCCGCCGCCGTTCTGGGCCTTCGCCTGGGCGGGCGGGCAGGCGCTCGCCCGCTACCTCCTCGACCATCCGGAGACGGTGGCCGGGGCGCGGGTGCTCGACTTCGCCTCGGGGTCGGGGCTGGTCGCGGTCGCGGCGGCGAAGGCGGGCGCGGCCTCGGTGGTCGCCAGCGACCTCGACCGCTTCGCCCTGGCGGCGATCGGCCTGAACGCGGCCGAGAACGACGTCGCCGGGAGGATCGTGCCCGACGGCTCGGATCTCGTCGGGCAGGACGGCGGCTGGGACTGCGTGCTCGCCGCCGACATCTTCTACGAGCGCGACACCGCGGCCCGGGTCGGGGACTGGCTCGCCCGCCTGCACGCCGGCGGCACCCGGGTGGTGATCGGCGATCCCGGCCGCTCCTACCTGCCGCGCGACCGGCTGGAGCCGCTCGCGACCTACGCGGTGCCGGTGACCCGGGCGCTGGAGGATGCCGAGATCAAGCGCAGCAGCGTGTGGCGGTTCCGGGGGTGAGACCGGCGGGGCGGGAGACGGAAAGGTCTCGTGCCCATCCCGCGCCGGCCCTCCCCCGCAGCCGAGGGAGGGCCGGATCGGCTTACGCGCCCACGCCCTCGAACAGCGCCGACGAGATGTAGCGCTCGGCGAACGAGCACGCGACGGTCACGATGCGCTTGCCCTTGAACTCGGGCCGCGCCGCGACCTCGAGCGCCGCCGCCACGTTGGCGCCGGTCGAGATGCCGCCGGGAATGCCCTCGACGCGGGCGAGCAGCCGGGCGGTGTCGAAGGCGGTCTGGTTCGAGACGGTGAGCACCTCGTCGATCACACCGCGGTCGAGCACGCCGGGGACGAAGCCGGCGCCGATGCCCTGGATCTTGTGCGGGCCGGGCTGGCCACCCGACAGGACCGGGGAATCTACCGGCTCGACCGCGAACACCTTCAGGTGCGGCAGCCGGCCCTTGATGACCTGCCCGACGCCCGTGATGGTGCCGCCGGTGCCGACGCCGGACACGAAGGCGTCGAGTTCGCCGTGGGTGTCGTTCCAAATCTCCTCCGCGGTGGTCTTGCGGTGGATCTCCGGGTTGGCCGGGTTGTTGAACTGCTGCGGCATCACCGAGCCGGGGATCTCCTTGAGCAGCTCCTCGGCCTTGGCGATGGCGCCCTTCATGCCCTGGGGGCCGGGGGTGAGGGCGAGCTCGGCGCCCAGGAAGGCGAGCATCTTGCGCCGCTCGAGCGACATCGTCTCGGGCATCACGAGGATCAGCCGGTAGCCGCGGGCCGCCGCCACGAAGGCCAGCGCGATGCCGGTGTTGCCGGAGGTCGGCTCGACCAGCGTGCCGCCGGGCTTGATCGCGCCGGCCGCCTCCATGGCGTCGATCATGTTGACGCCGATGCGGTCCTTGACCGAGGCGATCGGGTTGAAGAATTCGAGTTTCAGGAGGATGTCGGCCTCGACGCCGCGCTCCCTGGCGAGGCGGTTGAGGCGCACCAGCGGCGTGTTGCCGATGGTCTCGGTGATGGATTCGTAGACCCTGCCGTGTCCGGCCTTGGTCGGGGAAGCGGCGTCGGCCATGTCTCGAATGCTCCTGCCAGTCGGGGCCGTCGAGGCCCGATCGGCCGCAGCGGTAGACCAAAACCCTACAGCCGTCGAGATATCGGCGCTTCTCCATCCGCGTTACGGGGAATACTCGCGGATCAAGAGAATAAAGTTCTACAAATCCGCCGATCGTCGACCGGGATCATCTCCGCCCGCGTGCCCGGTCGCCCACGGGCCCGAGGCGCATCGCCGACCTCGACGGCGGGCACCGAACCGGGCATGTCGCACTGGTCAAGCCGGGCTTCCGGCCCCATCTCTGCCCGAATCGTAGTCTCCGGGCCGCGCGACGTTTCTCGAGGTCTCCATGCTCACCGACACGACTCCGGCCAGTCTCGCCGGACAGGCTTCCGCGGACGCCCTCATCAAGGACACCACCACGGCCACGTTCCGTCAGGACGTGATGCAGGAATCGCTGCAGCAGCCGGTGCTGGTCGACTTCTGGGCCCCGTGGTGCGGGCCGTGCAAGCAGCTCACGCCGGTGATCGAGAAGGCGGTCCGCGACGCGGGCGGCAAGGTCAAGCTCGTCAAGATGAACATCGACGAGCATCCGCAGATCGCCGGCCAGCTCGGCATCCAGTCGATCCCGGCGGTGATCGCGTTCCAGCGCGGCCAGCCGGTGGACGGCTTCATGGGCGCGCTGCCGGAGAGTCAGGTGAAGGCGTTCATCGAGCGCCTCGTCGGCCCGGTCGTGTCGCAGGTCGAGGAGATCATGGCCGAGGCGGCGGCGGTGGCGCAGGAGGGCGACGCCGACGCGGCGGCGGAGCTCTACGCCGCGGTGCTGGCCCAGGAGCCCGAGCATGTCGGCGCCATCGCGGCCCTGGCCAAGCTCGTCCTCGACCGCGGCGATGTCGAGGGCGCCAAGCGCTTCCTCGACGCGGTGCCGCCCGAGAAGGCGAAGGATCCGGCCATCGCCGGGGTGCGCGCCGCGATCGAGCTGGCCGAGCAGGCCGCCTCGCTCGGCGACCTGGGGACGCTTCAGCGGCAGGTCGAGGCCGATCCGGCCGACCATCAGTCCCGCTTCGATCTCGCGCTGGGCCTCGCCGCCCTCGACCGCCGCCAGGACGCGATCGACCACCTCATCGAGATCGTGCGCCGGGACCGGAGCTGGAACGACGACGGCGCCCGCAAGCAAATGCTCCAGTTCTTCGAGGCCTGGGGGCCGATGGATCCGATGACGATCCGCGGCCGCCGCCGCCTGTCGACGCTGATGTTCGCCTGACGTCCGGTCCGGCGCCCCGCCGGGGCGCCGCCGATCCCGGGCGATCGGACGACACCGCCTCCGGCGAGGACGTGCGAGCCACCTCCGCCGGGGAACGCCCGGCTCGAAGTGCGACGATCGAGGGAGCCGCACGCCATGAGCATGAACGTCGCCTACAAGGGCCCGGCGGATTGCCCCGTCGCGATCCCGGTCTTCCCGCTCCCCGGCGCCCTGCTGCTGCCGCGCGGGCAGATGCCGCTCAACATCTTCGAGCCGCGCTACCTCGCGATGATCGACGACGCGCTGCGCACCGACCGGATGATCGGGATGATCCAGCCCGACGCCGAGACCGGCGAGTCGCCGCTGAGCCCGAAGCTGTTCCGCGTCGGCTGCGCCGGCCGGATCACGCAATTCGCCGAGACCGGCGACGGCCGCTATCTCATCTCGCTCACCGGGGTGGCGCGGTTCCGGGTCGAGGAGGAACTGACCACGACCTCGATCTACCGGCGCTGCCGGGTCTCGTTCGAGCCGTTCGCGACCGACTTCCAGGCTCGCGCCGGCGAGGAGGCGGTCGACCGCGCCGGCGTGCTGCGGGCGCTGAAGGACTTCGTCGAGGCCAACGACCTGCGGGTCGATTGGGCCGGGATCGAGGAGGCGCCGAACGAGGCGCTGGTCAATGCACTCTGCATGATGAGCCCGTTTGGCGCCCGCGAGAAGCAGGCGATGCTGGAAGCTCCCGACCTCAAGACCCGGGCCGAGGTGCTGATCGCCGTGACCGAGATGGAGCTGGTGCGTGGCTCGGGCTCCGAGCCGACCCTGCAGTGACGGAGCCGCCGACGGCTCGTCGGAGCCGGCTCCGGCTTGTCAGAGCCGGCAGGAAGGCGCACAGCCCAGCCGAATTTTTCGCGTGAGGACACCCGATGGCCGACAACCCCGCTCCGGTCGAGGCGACCCGGATCGACCCGAAGCTGCTCGAACTGCTGGTCTGCCCGCTGACCAAGGACCGGCTGGAATACGATGCCGGCCGCCAGGAACTCATCAGCCGCTCGGCCAAGCTCGCCTATCCGATCCGCGACGGCATCCCGATCATGCTGCCGGAAGAGGCCCGGCCGCTGGCGGAGTAGTGCGCCCCTTCACAGAAAGCTCTGCGGGTCGACGTCGATCGCCACCCTGACGTTGCCCCTCGGCTTCGGCCCGCGGGCGATCCAGTCGCGCAGGTAGCTCTGGATGTCGATCTCGCGCTCCGCCTTGACCAGCAGGCGGAAGCGGTGGCGCCCGCGCACCAGGGCGAGAGGCGCCTCGGCGGGGCCGAGCACCATCACCCCTGGCGGAGGCTCGGCGACGCGGGCGAGCGCCTGACCGTGGGCTTCCGCCGCCTCGCGCTCGGCCGCCGAGACGATCAGCGCCGCGAGCCGGCCGAACGGCGGCAGGCCCGCCACCTCGCGGGCCGCCGTTTCCTCCTCGTAGAACCGTTCGGCGTCGCCGGAAATCAGCGCCGCGATCACCGGGTGCTCGGGCTGGTAGGTCTGGACCAGCGCCCGGCCGGGCTTCTCGCCGCGGCCGGCACGGCCGGTGACCTGTTGCAGCAATTGGAACGTCCGCTCCGCCGCCCGCGGGTCGCCGGAGGCGAGCCCGATATCGGCGTCGAGCACGCCGACCAGGGTCAGGAGCGGGAAGTTGTGGCCCTTGGCGACGAGCTGGGTGCCGACGACGATGTCGCAGCCGCCCTCGGCGACGGTCTGCAACTCGGCGCGCAGCCGCTCGGCCCCGCCGGGAAAGTCGCTCGACAGCACGATCACCCGCTTGTCCGGGAAGGTCGCGGCGACCTCCTCGGCAATGCGCTCGACGCCGGGGCCGCAGGCGGTGAGGCTGTCGACGGTGCCGCATTCGGCACAGGCGTCCGGCCGGCGCTCGGCATGGCCGCAATGGTGGCAGACCAGGGCGCGGCGGAATCGGTGCTCGACGAGCCAGGTCGAGCAGTTCGGGCACTGGTAGCGGTGGCCGCAGGCCCGGCACAGGGTCAGGGGCGCGTAGCCGCGGCGGTTGAGGAACAGCAGCGCCTGCTCGCCCCGGGCATTGGTCTCGGCGACCGCGGCGGTCAGGGTCGGCGACAGGTAGCGCCCGCGCGGGATCGCCTCGCGGCGCATGTCGATCGCCCGGATCTCCGGCAGGCGCCGGCCGCCGAAGCGCTCGGGCAGCACGACGCGGCGGTAGCGGCCGCGGGCGGCGTTGACCCGGGTCTCGATCGACGGCGTCGCCGAGGCCAGCACCACCGCGGCGTTCTCGAGCTTGCCGCGCACCACCGCCATGTCGCGGGCGTGGTAGCACACGCCGTCGTCCTGCTTGTAGGCGGCCTCGTGCTCCTCGTCGACGACGACGAGGCCGAGGTGGCGGAACGGCAGGAACAGCGCCGAGCGGGCGCCGACCACGACCGGGATCTCGCCGGCGAGCACCCCGGCCCGGATGCGCTCGCGCCGCCGCCCGCCGATGCCGGAATGCCACGCCGCCGGACGGGCGCCGAACCGGGCGGTGAAGCGGTCGAGGAACTGCGCGGTCAGGGCGATCTCGGGCATCAGCACCAGGGATTGCACGCCCCGGCGCACGGCCTCCGCCACCGCCTCGAAGTAGATCTCGGTCTTGCCCGAGCCGGTGACGCCTTCGAGCAGAGTCACGCCCCCCTCCCCAGCCGGCCCGCCGCCGGCCGGCGGCGCGGTCAGCGTCGCGATCAGGGCCTCCGCCGCCGTCCGCTGCGGGCCCGAGAGCGGCGGGTGCGGATGATCGGGATCGGGCGGCTCGGCGACGCGCTCGGGGGCGAGGGTCACCGTCTCCAGCACGCCGTCGTCGATCAGCCCGTCGATCACGCCGGCGCTGACGCCGGACTCCAGCGCCAGGGCGCGCTTGCCGCGCACCGCGCCGTCGGCGGCCACCGCCACCACCTTCGACCGGGCCGCGGTGATCCGGCTGGGCGCGGCGCCGGTCGCCCGCACGCCGACCTTCGCGGTCTCGGTGCGCGGGCCGTCCTCGGGCAGGCGCAGCGCCATCGCCAGCGCCGAGCCCTTCGGCGCCAGGGTGTAGCGGGCGATCCAGTCGACGAGACGGCGCAGGGGAGGCGCCATGCCCTCGTCGGCGATCCGCGCCGTGACCTTGCGCAGGTTGGAGCCCGCCGCCCCGTCGCGCAGGCCCCACACCACCCCGACGGTCTCGCGCGGGCCGAGCGGGATCTGCACCACGTCGCCCTCGGCGAGGTCGAGCCCGGCCGGCACCGCGTAGCTGTAGGCGGTGTCGAGGGCGAGCGGGATCAGGACGTCGGCGATAGCGGCATTCATCGGGGATGCGGGGGTCGGACGCGGATCGTCCTCATATAGGCACGAGGCGCCCGCGGCTCACGCCTCGTCCGGCTCCTCGCCGATGCGCCGGCGCACGCCCCATTCGGCCAGGACCGCGTTGAGGTCGTCGAGGACGAAGTGGCGGGCGCTGTCCTGGTCGTAGCCCTCGTCCAGCAGGGCGTCGTACTCGGTGAAGACGTGGCGGGCATAGGCGACCATCGCGAGCCACGCCCCGGTCTCCGGCGCGGCCCCGCGCAGGCCCGGGCTCGCCAGCGCCCGGTCGACGATCGCCTCGGCCTCGAAATCCGGCACCCGCGGCGCCAGCCGGGCGAGGGCCTGCTCGACGAGGTCGCGCCGGGTCGGCATCCGGGGGTCGTAGTCCGGCATCGCTGGCTCCTCGCTCCTCGGGCCAGCCGAGGCATAGCCGACCCGGGGGAGCCGGTCATGCCGGGACATGGTCACACGACGGCGGCCGCGGCGGCGACGTGGGCCGTTCGGTCGGCGAGCGCCGCCAGTTCCGCCCGCTGGATCGCGTCGGCCGTCAGCGGCGCCCCGCCGAGGGGATCCGGCAGGTCGCGGGTGGCGGTCGCATCCGCCGCCACGGTGACGCGGTAGCCGAGATCGAGAGCCGCCCGGGCGGTGGCGCTGACGCAGTTGTGGGTCATGAAGCCCGCCAGGACGAGGTCGCGGCGGCCGTGACGGGTGAGGTGCGCGGCGAGGTGGGTGCCCGTGAAGGCGTTCGGCAGCGTCTTGGCGACGGCCGCCTCCCCTGGAAGCGGCGCGGCCTCGGGCAGGATCGCGGCGCGCTCGCCGTCGAACAGGCCACCGGGCCGGCCGCGATGGACGACGTGGACCACCGGCGCCCCGGCCGCCCTCGCGCGGGCGAGCAGATCGGCGAGGCAGGCCAGCGCCGCGTCGATCCCCGCGAGCGGCACCCCGCCGCCGGCGGCGTATTCCGCCTGGGCGTCGATGACGATCAGCGTCGCCTCGGCGAGGCGGGCCGGGCCGAGGCTGAGCCCGGCGCGCTGGAGAAGGGTAGTGGGTTCGCTCATCGGAGGCTCCGCGCCGCCGGACGAAGTGGATCGCGCGTCCGGCGGCCTCGTCGTCCCACGGGCATCTGCGCCGGACCAGCGGCGTGTTACGGTCCGCGACCTGCATGGATGCAGGTCGGAGGCGCCGGATGCAGAACTGGGACGGGTGGCAGACGCTGCTCGCCGTGGCCCGCGCGGGGCAGCTCGGCAGCGCCGCGGCCGCGCTCGGCATCGACGCCACCACGGCGGGACGGCGGATCCGGCGGCTCGAAGCCGGGATCGGACGGCCGCTGCTCGCCCGCCGCGGCGGCCTGCTTGTCCCGACCCGTGCCTGCCTCGACCTGATGCCGGGGCTCGACGCCGCCGAGCGGGCGCTGCGCGGCGTCGGCGAGGCGGCAAGCGGCGTGAGCGGCGCGGCGGAGGCGCCGGGCTGGCAGCGGATCCGCATCACCGCCGTGCCGGTGCTGTGCGACCACCTCCTCGCCCCCGCGGTGCCGCGCCTCGTCGCCGATCGGCCCCGTCTCGGCGTCGATCTGATCCCGGAGGAACGCAACCTCAGCCTGACCCGCCGCGAGGCCGACCTCGCCCTCCGGCTCGGCCCCCTGAGCGCCGTGCCGCGGGAGGCCCGGGAGATCGGGCGCCTCGCCTACGCGACCTATGCGGCCACCGGCGCCGAACCGCCGGATGTCCTGCCGTGGGCCTGTCTCGACGGGGCGCTGGGCCATCTGCCGGAGGTGCGCGCGACTGAGCGGGCGGCCGGCCGGGCCGGGCCGCGGCACCGGGCCGGGCGGCTGGAGAGCCTTCGCCGCCTCGTCCTCGCCGGGGGCGTGCGCGGCCTGCTGCCGCGGATCATGGCCGAGGCCGATCCGCGCCTCGTGCGCCTCGAAGGCGGTCTCACCCTCGACCGGCCGATCCATCTCCTCAGCCATCCCGAGGATGCCGGAGTTCCGGTGATCCGCGCCGCGGCGGCCTGGATCGAGGCGACGGTCGCCGCCGCGCCGGGGCCGGTACCGTCGCGGGAGGAATGACCCGGTCCGGATGCGAAGCGATCAATCTGATGTCGTACGAGACGATGTTCGGACAACCCGTTCCGGAAACCCCATCGAAGCCCGCGCGGCGCAGGAGCGAAGCCGATTTCCGCTTTGCGAATGCGATCCGGCAGGATCGCCACGATCCCGCAGAGATCGCCTGGCGATCGATCCGGCTTCGGATGACGGCTTGCGTCAGCGCCCCGACGGCCCGATCGCCGGGAGCTCGGTCGGCGGCAGCGCGCTCGCGCTCGCCGCCGGGGCCTTGGGCGGCGTCTTGCGGGTGCGCTGGGCGAGGGCGACGGTCAGCCGCTCGGCGGCCTCGGGCTGCATCACCGCCAGCACCTCGGCCATCTTGCGCGGGTTCATGCCGAGCACCACCGGCACCAGCACGTCGAGGGAGAGCCGGTCGAACACCCGCGCGGCCTCCTTCGGCTTCATCGTCTCGTACATCGTGACGATGTTCCTGAGGGCGGCGGCCTCGGCCTCGCTCGGCCTGGCGGCCTCGGCCTCCTGGGTCTCCAGCTTGCGCAGGTCGCCGATCTGCCCCTCGATCCGCCGCTCGACGGTGCCGATGAGCTGCTCGCGGGCCTCGAGGTCGCGGCTGCGCTGCTGGAGCGCGTCGCGCCGGGCGCCGAGCTTCTCCAGCAGCGCCCGCTCGGTGAGGGACACGTCCGGGGCCGCCGGCGGCGGCGTCTCCTGCGGGCCCTGGCGGATCGCGCCGGCGGCCGGCTCCTTGGGCGCGGTCGAGCCGGTCACCACCGGATCGGGGTAGCCGCTGCGGGCGTGGGCGAGCACCCGGGCGAAGTCGGGCTGGCCGCCGGGATCCTCGACCGCGAGGCCCCCGAGCTTGAGCACCAGCAGCCCGCCGGCGGCGAGCGCCACGGCATCGATGAGGCGCAGGCGCAGGGCAGGCGGGCGCCAGGATGCCTTCTTGGTCGGCGATCCCTTCCTCGCCGACTTGGCGACGGCGCGGCCGGGCCGGGCCGGCGGCGCGGTGCCGGGCAGGCGCAGGGCCGCGAGGCGGCGCAGGAGATCGGCGACGGTCACGCCGCCTGACCCTGGAGCCGGGTCAGGGCGCGCTCGCTCAACGCCCGCGCGGCGGCGGCCGCGGGGCCGGCGCCGCCGGCCGGGCCTGGGCGACGATGCGGCCGATGCGGCCGAGCACCTCCTCGCCGGCCGCGACCTGCCCGGCGAGGTCGGCGGCGTAGCGCTCGGCGACCCGCAGGCGCTCGGCGAGGGTGCGGTCGCACTCGCCCAGCGTCGTGCGCAGCCCCGCGATGGCGCGCTCGGCGGTCTCGGTCGCCATCATCAGATCGCCGATGGTGTGGCGCAGGGCGGCCTCGTCGGCCTTGAGCCGGGTGATGCGCCGGCTGAGCGCCACCGAGGAGACGATGCTGGCGACGAGCAGCACCGCCACCATCGCGTCGGCCAGGATGTTGACGATCGGGCTCACCGGCCGGGCTCCTCGTGCGCGACGGCCATGGTCAGCCGTCCTTCTGGTTCTTCATCGAGGCCTCGAAGGCCGCGAAGGTGGTGCGGGCGCGGCGCAGCGGCCGCGTCACCTGCACCGCGATGTTGTCGTCGAGCCGGCCGATCCGCCCCTGCGACATCGCCCAGTCGCCGCAGCGCAGGGTGATGAGGTCGGAGGGCTTGGCGTTGAACATGATGGTGTCGCCGACCTCCAGCGACAGGACGCGCTTGAGCGGCAGCATCATCTCGTGCAGCACCGCCTCGACCGCGACGTCGGCCTGCCAGATCTCGGTGGCGAGGTGGCTCTCCCAGATGTGGTCGCGGCCGAGCTTCTCGCCCATGAAGCTCTGGAGCAGCAGGTCGCGGATCGGCTCGATCGTGGCGTAGGGGAACAGGATCTGGAGCAGGCCGCCGCGCCCCTCCATGTCGAGCTTGAGGTCGATCAGGATCGCGGCGTTGGCCGGCCGGGTGATGGTGGCGAAGCGCGGGTTGGTCTCGATGCGGTCGATGACGAAGCGCACCGGCGACAGCGGCTGGAACGAGGATTCGAGGTCGCCGAGGATGATCTCCAGCATCCGGCGCACGAGCTGCATCTCGATCGAGGTGAACGGCCGCCCGTCGAGCCGGGCGGTGGTGCCGCCGCGCTTGCCGCCGAGCAGCAGGTCGAGGGTCGCGTAGGCGAGGTTCGAGTCGACCGTGACGAGGCCGGAATTCTCCCACGCCTCGGCCTTGAACACGCCCAGCAGCGTCGGCAGGGGAATCGAGTTGAGGTAGTCGCCGAACCGGACTGAGGTGATGTTGTCGAGGGTGACCTCGACGTTGTCCTGGAAGAAGTTGCGCAGGCTCGTCGACAACAACCGGATCATCCGGTCGAAGACGATCTCGAGCATCGGCAGGCGTTCGTAGCTGACGACGCCCGAATCGACGATGGCGCGGATGCCGCCGGCACCCGACGCGGTGAGTTCCCTCAGCGAGAAGCCGAGGACCTGGTCGATCTCCTCCTGGTTGAGGATGCGGTCGTTGCCGGCGAGTTCGGGCAGGTTGTCCGACTCGCCCTCGTCGATCATGTTGGCCCATTCGGCCGCCATGTCGCTGGCGTGGGTCGCCGTGCCCTGCTCGGCCAGCGCCGCGCCCCACTCCTCGGCCAGGGACGCGTCGCCGCCGCCGCCGCCCTGCTCGATCAGCGCCGCCGCCCAGTCGTCGTCGTCGATGATGTCGTCGTCGGGTCCGGCCACGGCGGGTCCTTACTGGATCACGAAGTCCTTGAAGAGCACTGCGTCGACCCGGGCGGGGTAGACCGCCACGTTGACCCGGCGCAGCAATTCCTCCCGCAGGCGGTAGGTCCCCATCGAGCCTTCGAGGTCGGGCGGGCGCAATTCGCGGATGTAGACCTGGAACGTGTCCTCGACCCGCGGCATCAGCGGCTGGACCTCGGACGCGACCTTGGCGTCGCGCATCTCCAGGGTCACCCGCAGCTTGATGAAGCGCGGCTGCCCGCCGCCCGGGTCGGAGGCGAGGTTCATGATCATCTCGCGCATGTCGAGGAAGGCGACGATCGGCTTCGTCTCGACCGCCGGCTTCTCGGCATGCGCCGCCCGGCCGCGCCACACCATGAACCCGCCGGCGCCGCCGCCGGCGAGCAGGAGCGCCGCGAGGCCGGCGAGGATCAGCTTCTTCCTGCGGCCGGTGCCGGCCGGCGGCGCGTCCGGGGCCTCGTCGCCCTCGGTCTCCGGCGCCTTCGTCGGCTTCCTGGCCATCCCCTGAGGTCCTTCGATCCCCCGCCGCGCGACCCGCCGGGAGGTGATCTCCACGGGTAGGCGATCATGGTTAACGCCTCGTTAAGGCGGCAGATTCTGCCGGGACGCAACTGCCGGGCGGCGGGGGACGCTCCCTGGCCGGCACCATCGCGATAGTCGCCAAACCCCTGAGACAGCGAGAGAAAATAAGAAATCCGCCGCTGGCACGGGCCCTGCGACGAGGTGCGGGCCTGACCGGCCGCTGGGGAGCGGGGCGGGTCGGCGAGTGACCGCAACGTCCGGGGAGTCGGACCGCGATGCAGAACGCGCAACTGATCGGGCTGTCGGCCCAGGTCGCCCTCGGCCGCGAGCTGGAGGTGATCGCCAACAACGTGGCCAACGCCTCGACCACCGGCTTCAAGGCGCGCTCGACCCGGTTCCAGGAATACCTGATGCCGAAGGCGAGCGCCGAGACGTTCCAGCGCCCCGACCGGCGCCTGTCCTACGTCATCGACGCCGGCACCGCCCTCGACATGAGCCAGGGCGCGATCGAGAGCACCGGCAACCCGCTCAACGTCGCGATCCGCGGCGACGCCTTCTTCGCGGTGCAGACGCCGCAGGGCGAGCGCTACACCCGCAACGGCGCCTTCGAGCTCGACGCCGAGGGCCGGCTCGTCACCAGCGACGGCTACCCGGTGCTCGGCCAGGGCGGGCCGATCCAGATCAACAGCCGCGAGACCGGCACCACGATCGGCACCGACGGCACGGTCTCGACCAATCTCGGCAACCGCGACAAGGTCCGCCTCGTCACCTTCGCCGACCCGCAGGGCCTGACCCACGCCGGCGCCAACCTCTACGCCGCGACGACCCCCGCCGTGCCGGCCGGTGCGCAGGCCCGGATCGAGCCCGGGGCGCTGGAGCGCTCGAACGTGCGCCCGGTCCTGGCGATGAGCCGGCTGATCGAGGTCAACCGCACCTACGCGATGATCGCCGAGGCGGTGTCGCGCCTCGACACGCTGCACGGCACGGCGCTCCAGCGCCTCGCCGATGTCGGCACCGCGTAAGGAGCCGGCCCGATGCGCGCCCTCTACGCCGCCGCCACCGGCATGGCGGCCCAGGAACTCAACGTCCAGGTCATCTCCAACAACATCGCCAACCTGCGCACCACCGGCTACAAGCGCCAGCAGGCGCATTTCCAGGATCTGCTGTACCAGAACCTGCGCCGGGCCGGCTCGGCGACCTCGGACCAGAACAACATGCTGCCGGCGGGGCTCGCCCTCGGCTCGGGCGTCAAGACGACCTCGACCGCCCGGGTGATGTCCCAGGGCACCCTGTCCTCGACCGAGAAGACCTACGACGTCGCGATCCGCGGCGAGGGCTTCTTCCAGGTCACCCTGCCGGACGGCCGCACGGCCTATTCCCGCGACGGCTCGTTCGACCTCGACCCGCAGGGGCAGATCGTCACCCGCGACGGCTACCTGCTCAATCCGGCGATCGCGGTGCCGAACAACGCCACCGGCGTCACCATCAGCGGCTCCGGCATCGTCCAGGCGACGGTGCCGGGCCAGACCGCGCCGCAGCAGATCGGCCAGATCCAGGTCGCCCGCTTCGTCAACAAGGTCGGGCTCGAGTCGGTCGGCGACAACCTGTTCGTCGAGACCCTGGCCTCCGGCCCGCCGGTCGTCGGCAACCCGACCACCGACGGGTTCGGCTCGCTTCAGCAGAGCTACCTCGAAGAGGCGAACGTCAACGCCGTCACCGAGATCTCGTCGCTGATCGCGGCGCAGCGCGCCTACGAGATGAACTCGAAGGTCGTGACCGCCGCCGACCAGATGCTCTCCACCACCTCGCAGATGTTCCGCGGCTGAGGCTCGCCATGAAACTCCTCCTCGCCACCGGCCTCGCCCTGATCCTCGCCGTTCCGGCCTTCGCCGAGCCGGCCCGCCCGAGCCTGCGCGGCGACATCACGGCAAAGCGCGACGTCATCACCCTCGGCGACCTCGTCGCCGACGCGCCCGCCGACCTTGCCGACCGGCCTTTGTTCCGCGCGCCCGCCATCGGCGCCACCGGCACGATCCAGGTCCGGCGCATCGCCGAGGCGGTGGCGGCGCTGGGGCTCGACGCGCCGGAGAGCGGCGGCCGGCTCCAGGTCAGCGTGCAGCGCGCCGCCCGGCGCATCGGCGCGCCGGAGATCGAGGCCGCCGTGAAGGCGTCGCTCGCGCGGCTTCGCGGGCTCGACCCGGCCACGGTCTCGGTGCTGTTCGAGGGCGAGGCGCCGTCCCTGAGCGTGCCGCTCGAACTCGACGGCGCGCTCGCCGCCTCGGAGGTGGTCTACGACCCGCGCCTGCGCCGGGTGACGGCGCTGGTCAGCGTCGGCGACCGGCAGGCGACCCTGCGCGTCGCCGGCCAGGTGGTCGAGACGATCGAGGTCGCGGTGCTGGTCCGGGCGCTCGCCCGCGGCGAGACCGTGGCAGCGGGCGACGTCGCGGTCGAGCGCCGGCCGCGCGACGGCCTGCCGGCCGAGTCGGCCGCCGACCCCTCCGCCCTGGTCGGGCAGGTGGCGCAGCGCCCGCTCCCGGCGGCGATGCCGCTGCGCGCCGGCGACCTCGCCCGGCCCGACCTCGTCGCCCGCGGCGAGGCCGTGACCATCGTGTACGAGACGCCCGGCGTCGCCCTGTCGATGCGCGGGCAGGCGAAGGAGGGCGGGCCGATGGGCGCCGTCGTCTCGGTGCTCAACCCGGCCTCGAAGAAGCTGATCCAGGCCACCGTGATCGGGCCGGGCCGGGTGATGGTCGGACCGCCGGGCGGTCAGGCCCCCGGCCGCGTCGCCGAAGCCCTGCCCTCGCGCTGACGGAAGGCCGACATGCGCCCGCGCCTCTCCCGCTTCGCCGCCCCGGCCCTCCTCGGGCTGTCGCTCGCCGGCTGCAACACCGCCGACCGCCTCGCCAATGTCGGCCGTGCCCCGGTCCTGTCGGCGATCGAGGATCCCACCGCCCAGGCCGGCTACAAGCCGGTGCGCCTGCCGATGCCGGAGGTGCAGGCGGTGTCCTACGCCCCGAACTCGCTGTGGCGGACCGGCTCGCGCGCCTTCTTCAAGGACCAGCGCGCCGCCCGGGTCGGCGACCTCGTGACCGTGAAGGTCAACGTCACCGACAAGGCCAACCTCAACAACGAGACCAAGCGCTCGCGCTCCAGCAGCGAGTCCTTCGGCGTGCCGAACGCCTTCGGCCTGGAGGCCAACACCAAGCTTCTCGGCGGGGCGACCCCGGAAAAGCTCCTCACCACCGACGCGACCACCGCCAACGACGGCTCGGGCTCGATCCAGCGCGCCGAGACGGTGACCACCAGCGTCGCGGCGATCGTCACCCAGGTGCTGCCGAACGGCAACCTCGTGATCGAGGGCAAGCAGGAGATCCGGATCAACTTCGAGATGCGCGAGCTGGTGGTGGCCGGCGTGATCCGGCCGGAGGACATCGAGTCGGACAACACCATCGACTCGACCAAGATCGCCCAGTCCCGCATCGCCTATGGCGGCCGCGGCCAGATCACCGACGTGCAGCAGCCGCGCTACGGCCAGCAGTATCTCGACATCCTGCTGCCGTTCTGAACCCCGTTCCGGGCGGCACGCTCCCCCTCAGGCTGCCCGGAACGGATCACGGCCCCGGCCGCTCCCGGCCGGGGCCGTCGGACGCCGACGCGAGCTCAGCACATCGCGCCGGCGCCTGACCGGATCAATCGTCTTCCGAACGATCGAGCGGCGAGGCGCTCTGCCAGCGCGTCGGCGCGCGGTCGGAGGTCGCGGCCCCTTGCGAGAAGACCAGCGAACCGGTCGTCTCGCGGCACTTGAGTTGCTGCCGCTCGACGTCCGACGACGCCTGCGCACACGCGAGGTCCGGCATATCGTCGAGGTCGTTCGCGCGCGGCACCGCGGTCGCGGCAAGCAGCAGGATGAAGCTCAACAGAAGACGCATTTCAGGATCTCCTCTCCCAGGACTTGGTAGGTCCGGGATTGGCGGCGCGCGTCATTCTTTCGGTGGAAGAGCCGGCAAAATTTCTGCTCGACCATGATGCGACGATGGGCAGCCGGGCGGCGGTCAACCCATCACCAGCCCGCCATCGACGTGCAGCACCTGCCCGGTGACGAACCGGCTGTCGTCGCCGGCGAGGAACAGCACCGGCCCGGCCACGTCCTCCGGGGTCGCGAGGCGGCGCAGGGGCGTCTGGGCGACGAGCGTCTCGCGCACCGCCTCGCCGGTGAAGCGGCTGCCCTGCGTCCCCTCGACGAGGCCCGGCGCGACGCAGTTGACCCGCACGCCCAGCGGCCCGAGTTCGGCCGCGAGGTTGCGGCTGAACCCGACCAGGGCGGCCTTGGCGGTGGTGTAGTCGTGGTAGGGAATGCTCGGCCGGGACACGAGGTCGCTGGCGAGGTTGACGATGCTCGCCCCGCCACGCAGCAGCGGCAGCGTCGCCTGCACGACCGTGTAGGCCGCCCGCACCGCCCCGTCGAACTGCGTCTGGTAGGCCGACCACGGCGTCTCGGCGAAGCGGACCCGGTTGTCGGGGTCGAAGCGGTAGGGCGCGAAGGCGTTGTTGACCACGGCGTCGAGCCGGCCGGCCTCCTCGCCGATCCGCCGCGCCATCTCGGCGACCGCCTCGGGCGAGGTCACGTCGGCGGCGATCGCCAGCGCCGCGCCGCCGCGGGCGCGGCAGGCCGCGACCACGGCCTCGGCCGCCGCGGCGTTCTCGCGGAAGTTGACGATCACGAGGCCGCCCTCGGCCGCGAAGGCGGTGGCGATCGCCGCGCCGATGCCGCGGCTGGCGCCGGTGACGAGGATGACCCGGTCGCTGAACCTCATGGCGCGGACACCTTCGGCGGGATCAGGTCGCTGAGGACGACCCGGCTCATGTCGATCGGGCGGGCGATCAGCCCGAGGCTGCGGAAGGTGTCGGCGCCCTTCTGCAGCACGTCGAGGTCGAAGCGGCCCAGCCCCTCGCGCTCGGTGGTGGGCGAGACGGTGGCGAGGTTGCGCAGTTTGATGATCTCGAGGTTGACCGCCTCGTCGCGGCCGTTGATCGCGCGGGTCACCGCGAGCCGGGCCGCCTCCTCGGGCTTGGCGATCATCCAGGCGGCCGAGTCGCGGTAGCCGGCGAGGAAGCGGGCCAGAACCGGCTTTCGCGCCTCGTAGGTCGCCCGGGTGACCACGAACAGGTCGCTCGGCAGGTTGAGGCGGTCGCGGACCTCGATCACCTCGACCTCGCCGAGGCCGCGGGCACGGCCGACGAGGAGCCCGGTATCGGTCGCCGCGGTGGCGTCGACCTGCCCCTGGATCAGCGGTGCGAAGTTGAGGAGGCCGGTGACCTCGATCCGGATATCGGACTCGCTCAGGCCGGCCTCGTGCAGCAGCAGCAGGAGGTTCTGGCGCGTGCCGCTGGACAGGCTGTAGACCCCGACGCGCTTGCCCTTGAGGTCGGCGACCGAGCGGATGCCCTTGCCCTTCGGCGCCACGACGTTGAACACGTTCTGCGGGTAGATGTTGTAGATCGCCACCAGATCCGCGCCCTTGTCGAGGGCGAGGTAGAGCGCGGCCGGATCGGTGAAGGCGACGTCGGCCTGCCCGGTCAGGATGTTCTGGATCGCCGAGCCGCCGCCGGTGCCGGGGACGTAGTCGAGAGCGATGCCGCGGGCCTTGAACAGGCCGTGGTCGGGCTCGGCGAGGAGGTTGGTGATCTCGCTGATCGGCTGGCTCCAGCCGGCGACCACGACCTTCTCGGGCGCCTGCGCCAGGGCCGGAACGGGCAGCCACGGCAGTGCGAGCAGCGGCAGCAGGCGGCGGCGGGACAAACCCGGCATGTCTAGCCTTTCCGGTAGCGCCGCAGGGCGAGGCGTTCCAGCGCCCGCACGGCTTCGTAGAACACCATGCCGAGCGCCGTGATGACGACGAACAGCGCGACGATGAGGCTCGAATCCATCACGCTCTGGGCGGCGATGATCGAGGCGCCGAGACCGGCGCGCCCGGCGACGAACTCGCCCACCACGGCCCCGACCAGGGCGAGCACCACCGCGACCCGCAGGCCGGCGAGGATCACCGGCAGGGCCGCCGGCAGCTTGAGCCGCAGCAGGGTCTGGAGGCGGCTCGCGCCGAGCATCCGAAAGAGCTCGCGCCGGGCGGGATCGACCTCGGCGAGGCCGGTCAGCGTGGTCTCCATCAGCGGGAAGAAGCAGATCAGCGCCGTGACGACCACCGTCGGGGTCAGCCCGAAGCCGAACCAGATGATGAGGAGCGGGCCGAGCGCGAGCTTGGGCACGAGCTGGCTCGCCAGGATGTAGGGGCGCAGCACCCGGCCGAGCGCCGGGCTCTCGGCGAGCAGGATGCCGGCGCCGAGCCCGACCGCGGCGCCGAGGGCGAGCCCGAGCGTCATCTCGGCCGCCGTGACCGCGAGGTGCGGCCACAGCCGGCCCGACGCCACCTCGCCCCACAGCGTCGCGGCGACCGCGGACGGCGGCGGCAGGATCAGCGCCGGCACCGCGGCGGCGCGGCACCACGTCTCCCAGGCGGCGAGCAGGGCGAGGAGGAGCAGGCCGGAGGCGAGGCGGGCGCTCACGCCGCCCGCTCGCGCACGGTCTCGCCGCGGTCCATCGCCTCGCGCAACGCGCGGCAGGCCGCCGCGAAGGCGGGCTCGTAGCGCAGGCCCGGCGGACGGGGGCGCGGCAGCGCGACCGGGCCGGAATGGGTGATGCGGCCGGCCGCCATCACGGCGACCCGGTCGCCGAGATAGACCGCCTCGGCGATGTCGTGGGTGACGAACAGGGCCGCGGTGCCGCGCAGGGCGCAGAGCCGCAGCAGGTCGTCCTGCAACTCCTCGCGGGTGAGCGCGTCGAGGGCGGCGAAGGGCTCGTCGAGGAGCAGCAGGTCCGGCCCGCCGATCAGCGCCCGCGCCACCGCGACGCGGCTCTGCTGGCCGCCCGACAGCGCGGCCGGGTGTCGGCCGGCATGGTCGGCGAGCCCGACCAGGGCGAGGAGGTCGCGGGCGGCCTCGCGGTCGGCGGGGCCGGGGCGGCGCTTGAGCGAGAGCGGCAGCAGTACGTTGTCGAGGGCGCTCAGCCATTCGAGCAGCGTCGGCGCCTGGAACACGAACCCGACTCGCGGGGCGGGTCCGCGCAAAACCGCGCCGGCGACGCGCACGCGGCCCTCGTCGGGCATCAGCAGCCCGGCGGCGAGCTTGAGCAGGGTGGTCTTGCCGCAGCCGCTGCGGCCGAGCAGGCAGTGGATCGCGCCGCGCGGAACGGTCCAGTCGACGCCGTTGACGATCGCCGGCCCGCCCGCGTCGTAGCGGTAGCGCACGCCCTCGATCGCCACGAAGCCTTCGGGATCCGGGTCAGTCGGCATAGGGCGCGAAGCCTTCTGCCGCCGCCTCGGCGCCGGCCTCGATCTCGGTCAGGGTGACGAGGTCGAGCAGGCTGAAGCGGCCGTCATGGTGCCAGCCGGCCTCCGGCCGGGTCATGGCGCCGATGGCCGTGATCCGGCTGACCCCGACTGCCGCGAGACCGTCGGCGAGGCGCAACAGCCGCTCGGGGGATGCCGCGACGCCGGCGGTCTGCAGGAAGGCGCGGTGGGGCGCCACTCGCGCCGGCACCGCGTCGAGGTCGTCGACCGCCACCACCGCGACGGTGCGGTTGAGGCCCGAGGGGCGCAGCGTGTCGTCGCCGTCCAGCACGACGACGCCCCACGGGTCGGCGGGCTCGCCGAGGAGGTCGGCGGTGTCCCGGAGCTCCTGCGCCTGCCGCCACGCCGCGACCCCGGCGGCCTCTCCGGGAGAGAGAGGCCTGCGGGGATGGCGGGCGGCGAGCGCCGCGAGGTCGTGGGCCAAGTAGCGGGCGAACTCGGCCGGGGCGACCAGGCCGCCGCGCTCGACGAACAGCATCTGCGGCGAGTAGCAACCCTGCTGCTCGTAGCGCGCGACGTCCTGGGCGGCGAGCCGCGCCAGGGCCGGCGCGCGGCGTCTGTCGAGCGCCTCGCGGGCGATCACCCCGAAGCCGATCCGGTGGCCGTGGGACAGGAAGCGGGTGCCGATCGGCAGCTTTTCGCGGAGAGCCGCCAGGGTGGCGTCGTCGCCGTAGGCCAGCACCGTGTCGGCCTCGCGCAGGAAGACCTTTTCGGAGGCGCCCTCCCCGCCCTTCCACCACACGGCGGCGAGGCACTCGCCGAGTTCGGGATCCTGCTCGGCGATCAGGCCGGCGAACCAGCCGGCGGTCAGCGGCTCGGCCGAGGCGAGCTTGCCGACCGTGCCGGCCTTGACCAGGAGGCCGCAGACGAGGCTCCACAGCGACAGGGCCGGTACGTTGCCGGCCCAGACGTGCAGCAGCAGGTCCGGCCCCTGTGCCCGCACCAAGCCGCCCTTGGGCGCCGGGCGGAAGCCGTCGAGCAGGCCGGGATCGGAAAAATCCTCGGCGAGGAAGCGCAGGAGCTGCGGCCGCCGGAAGGTTTTCAGGAACCCGGTGAGGCCGAGCCGGACCGTCTCCCGGTCATAGCCGGTGACGACCGGCAGCAGCGCCTCGGCCTTGCGCCGGACCGGGTGGCTCCGGTCGAGCAGGCGGGCGGTGGCGCCGTCGATGGCCTCCACGATGCGGGCGACCGCCATCCGCCGCAGCGCCGTCCGCGCCCGTTCGCGGATCTGCCCGCACAGGGCGGCGGCCTGGGCCTCGCTCAGCTCCGGCAGCGCGACCTCGACGGTCTCGCCCCAGGCCGCGTGGCGGACGATGCGCCAGCCGATCTCGTCGCGCGCGAGGCCCGGGCAATGGCCGGCGAACTCGGCCATCCGGTCAGGCCCGGGCGGCGGCGAGGAATTCGGCCACCGCGACCGAGCAGCCCTTGGAAGCCTCGCCGTCGACCCGCCCGAGCAGGCGGAAGCCCCCCGGCACGATCTCGCCGGCATCCTCGGTCAGGATCGCCGACACGGCGTTGAAATGGGCGAGGTCGTGGTGGACCAGCACGCCGCGCTCGCCTGCCGGCAGATCCTCACCGGTGAGCGGATCGACGACGCGGCTGCGGATCCAGTGCGGGCCGGACTTCACCGAGGGGTAGACCGCGTTGCCGTCGTCGTAGAACTGCGTGCTGAGTTCGGTCATGCCGTACATGTTGAGGCAGGCCGAGCGCGCGATGCCGAAGGCCGCCGACAGTCCGTCGTAGAACGCATCGGGGTCGAGTTCGCGCGAGCGGCCCTTGAACCCGCCGGTGTCGAGGACGAAGCTCCCCTCCGGCAGGGCGAAGCGCCGGCCGGAGGCCGCCAGGGCGTCGAGCACCGGCACGAAGGCGTAGCTGGCACCGAGCAGGGCGTAGGGCTCGCCCGCCGCCTCGGCGTCGGCGAGGGCGGTGAGGAGGCCGGCGAGGTCGAGCCCTGACGGGCCGACGAGGCCCGCGCTGCCGGCCGTGCCGAACTCCCGGCGCGCGAGGGTGAGGTAGCGGGCGAGCGAGGAGTTCGGCAGCGCCTCGTCGTCGGGAAACAGGATTCCCATGCGGATCGGCGCGCGCCCGCGCATCACCCGATCCCGGAAATTGTCGCGCATCGAGCGGTCCCACACCGCCATGGTCGGGTGGTAGCTGCGGCCACGGGCATCGCCGGTCGTGCCGCTGGTCATGAACACCCGCTCGGCCGCCTCGGGCGGGCAGCAGCTCAGGATCAGGTCCTTGAACGCCTTGATCGGCACCGCCGGGATGTCGCGCCAGCGCCGGACGGCGAGCGGCGTGCGGCCGCGCCGGAGGGCGAAGCGGCGATAGGGCTCGTTGTGGCGGAACTGGTGGGCGAAGACGCGCAGGGCCATCGCCTCGAACTCGGCGTCGGTCGCGCTGGGCCGGGCCAGGAAGTCCAGCAGGGCGCCGACGATCTCGGCCCGCTCCGTCGTCTCTGCCGCCATGGCCACCCCCGTTCGCCCCGGCGCCGGCCGGGGAGATCATGACGGGGAGACGTGCGCGAAGGTCGGCGTCGTGAGCCTGGACGGCCGGCGGTCCCGCATCCCTACGCCGGCATGACCCGGATCAGGTTCATAGGGTCACCGCGTCGCCCGGACCGCGTCCGTGCCGGCGGAATCTCAGCCTCCTCGCGAGGCTCCCCTGGGAGCGGACGGGTGTGGCGGGCCGGGACCGCGGTGTCAAGCACCGCGTCGCCGGCTCAGTATCGGGTTTCGGAGCCCTGCCGGCGGTCGGGCTGGCTGGCGCTGACGCCGACGACGAACAGCACCACGACGATCAGCACCGCGATCAGAAACACCGGCATCGGCTCGACCTCCGCGGCGCGCGGGGGAAGCGCCACGGTGCAGGCGTTAACAAGATGCGTGCCAGAGTGCGCGTCAGCCCGGCTCGTCGTAGTTGCCGGGCATGTGCGGGCGCCCGAGATCGACCAGCGTGCGGTCGAGATGCTCGATCGCGACCGTCACCGCCGTGAGGTCGTGGACCTCCGCCATCGCCACGGCCGCCGATACCGCGATCGAGCGGGCGAGGGCGACCTGCCGCGCGACGAGGCGGCGGCGGGCGGCGTTGAGGGTCTGGACGTCGTCCTCGCTCATGCTCAGTACGCGATGGCGAGCCCGCCGAGACGCGAGGCGAGCCGGTAGGCCTTCTCGCGGGTCAGCCCGCGCAGGATGACGCGCTCGTCGCTGTAGAGGCTGAAGGTGCCGTCGCCGTCGGCCCTGATCTGGACGCCCTCGTTCATCGCCGCGCTCCCCGTGGTTCCGGCTGGTTATGGGGGAGCAACGCGGCAGCCACGGCGAAGGTCGCGGGGCGGCAAGAAAAAATTCACGGTTGGCGGGGTGGGCCCGCTTGAGCATGGCGCTCTCGTCGCCCTTCCCCGCGCAGCGGCAGAGCTATCCGGGACAAGTTGAGGCGCGCCTCCCCTCTCCCGAGTGGGAGAGGGGCCGGGGGTGAGGGTGGCTCGGCTTGAGTAATGAACACTGAGCGTGGAGGTGCGCGGCTCTACCATTGTAGCCCGACCCGGCACCGTCTCCACCCTCACCCCTACCCCTCTCCCACTCGGGAGAGGGGATCCCGCGCTTGATCTTGCATGGGAATTTTCCCAGACAGACCTGCCGCAGAGGGGGAGTGTACAGCCGGCGCGACGTCCGGATCACACGTTCCGCGGCATCTCCGGCTTGTCGACCAGGATGTCCGAGGTGACCCTGGTCACGTCGCGCAGCCCGCACATCGCCATGGTGACGTCGAGCTCGCGCCGGATGATGTCGAGGCACTCGGTCACCCCCGCCTCGCCGCCGGCCCCGAGGCCGTACAGGAAGGCGCGGCCGATGAAGACGCCGTGGGCGCCGAGCGCCAGCGCCTTGATGACGTCCTGGCCCGAGCGGATGCCGCCGTCCATCAGCACCTCGATGCGGTCGCCGACCGCCGCGGCGATGCCCGGGAGGGCGGCGATCGACGACATCGCGCCGTCGAGCTGGCGCCCGCCGTGGTTCGACACGATGAGCGCGTCGGCGCCCGAGTTCGCCGCCATCTCGGCATCCTCCTCGTCGAGGATGCCCTTGATGATGAGCTTGCCGCCCCAGCGGTCCTGGATGCGCTTGACGTCGTCCCAGTTCAGGGCCGGGTCGAACTGCTCGGCGGTCCAGGACGACAGCGAGCGCATGTCGCCGACGCCCTGGGCGTGGCCGACGATGTTGCGGAAGGTGCGGCGCTGCGTCCGCAGCATGTTGAGGCACCAGCGCGGCTTGGTCGCGAGGTTGACGAGGTTCGGGATCGTCATCCGGGGCGGCGTCGAGAGGCCGTTGCGGACGTCCTTGTGGCGCTGGCCGAGGATCTGGAGGTCGAGGGTGAGCACCAGCGCCGAGCATTGCGCCGCCTTGGCGCGGTCGATCAGGCGGTCGATGAAGCCGCGGTCGCGCATCACGTAGAGCTGGAACCAGAACGGCCGGTCGCTGTGCTCGGCGACGTCCTCGATCGAGCAGATGCTCATGGTCGAGAGGGTGAACGGCACCCCGGCCCGGGCGGCGGCGCGGGCGGCGTGGATCTCGCCGTCGGCGTGCTGCATGCCGGTGAGCCCGGTCGGGGCGATCGCCACCGGCATCGCGACCGGCTGGCCGACCATGGTCGAGGCCAGGGTCCGGTTGGTCATGTCGACGGCGACGCGCTGGCGTAGGCGGATCTTGCCGAAGTCGGACTCGTTCGCCCGGTAGGTGCCCTCGGTGTAGGAGCCCGAATCGGCGTAGTCGTAGAACATCCTGGGCACGCGCCGCTCGGCGAGCTTGCGCAGGTCCTCGATGCAGGTGACGGGCGAGTGGCTGAACTCGCGCCACGCCGGGGACGGGGGACGGGCGGTGGGCGACTTGATCGAGGACATCGGGCTCTTCGTCTCGCGGGCTGCCGGGCGGGTCGGCCGACAACGCGGATGCCCGGACGGCGCGCCGCCATCCGCTCCCTGCCGAGTGCAACCTCCCCTTGTCCGATCCATGCACGAAATGCGCCCGCCCCGGAAGAGCGACCGGGGCGGGTCAGGCATTCGCGCGGGGGACGCGGGCCGGGCGGCGGGCGCCCGGCCCGGGGATCAGGCCACGCGCACGCGCCAGATGTCGTCGGCGTATTCGCGCATGGTGCGGTCGGACGAGAACCACGCGGTGCGCGCCGTGTTGAGGATCGCCGAGCGCCACCACGTCCGCGGCCGGCACCACGCCGCGTCGACCTCGCGCTGGGCGCGCCAGTAATCGTCGAAGTCGGCGGTGAGCAGGAAGCGGTCGCCGTGCCGCAGCTCGTCGACGAGGGGCAGGAACCGGCCCGGCTCGGCCGGCGAGAACCCGCCCGAGGCGATCAGGTCGAGGGCGGCCTTCAGCCGCGGCGAGGCCGCGATGGCGCGGGCGGCGTAGCCCGGCTCGGCCTTGGTGCGCTCGACCCCGGCGGCGTCGAGCCCGAAGATGAAGATGTTGTCGGCCCCGACATGGTCGCGGATCTCGATGTTGGCGCCGTCGAGCGTGCCGATCGTCAGCGCGCCGTTCAGCGCCAGCTTCATGTTGCCGGTGCCGGAGGCTTCGAGGCCGGCGGTCGAGATCTGCTCCGACAGGTCGGCGGCCGGGATCATCGCCTCGGCGAGGCTGACCGAGTAGTTCGGCAGGAACGCCACGGTGAGCCGGCCGGCGACGTCCGGGTCGGCGTTGACGCGCTTGGCGACGTCGCTGGCCAGCCGGATGATCAGCTTGGCCTGATGGTAGCTCGGCGCCGCCTTGCCGGCGAACAGCTTCACCCGCGCCGGCCAGTCGCGGCCGGGCTCGGCCTTGATCGCCTGATACAGCGCCACCGTCTCCAGGATGTTGAGGAGCTGGCGCTTGTATTCGTGGATGCGCTTGATCTGGACGTCGAACAGGGCGGCCGGATCGACCGCGATGCCGGTCCGCTCGCGCACCACCCGGGTCAGGGCCTCCTTGCGCTCGCGCCGCACCGCGGCGAAGCGGGCCTGGAAGCCGGCATCGTCGGCGAAGGCGGCGAGGCCGGCGAGCCGGGTCGGGTCGTCGAGCACGCCCTCCCCCACCGCCTCGACCGCGAGCGCGGTGAGGCCCGGATTGGCGTTGTGGAGCCAGCGCCGGAAGGTGATGCCGTTGGTCTTGTTGACGATGCGGTCGGTGTCGAGGAGGTGCAGCGGCTTGAACACCGTCGTGCGCATCAGCTCGGTGTGCAGCGCCGAGACGCCGTTGACCCGGCGCGCGCCGAGGAAGGCGAGGTGGCCCATCCGCACCCGCTTGCCGTGCTCCTCGTCGATCAGCGACAGGGTGGCGAGTTCCTCGGCACCGATCTTCCGGTGCTTGGTGATCTGCTCCAGGTGCATCCAGTTGATCAGGTAGATGATCTGCATGTGGCGCGGCAGCAGCCGCTCCATCAGCTCCACCGGCCAGGTCTCGAGCGCCTCCGGCATCAGGGTGTGGTTGGTGTAGGACAGAGTGTGGGTGGTGACGTGCCAGGCGTCCTCCCACGACAGGCCGTGCTCGTCGACGAGGAGCCGCATCAGCTCCGGCACCGCGATCGCCGGGTGGGTGTCGTTGAGCTGGATCGCGGCGTGGTCGGGCAGCGAGCGCAGGTCGCCGCGCTCGGCGACGTGGCGCGCCACGAGGTCCTGGAGCGAGGCGGCGGTGAAGAAGTATTCCTGGCGCAGGCGCAGTTCCTGCCCGGCCGGCGTGCCGTCGCTGGGGTAGAGCACCCGCGAGATGGCCTCGGCCCGGGCGCGGGCCGCCACGGCGCCGACATGGTCGCCGCCGTTGAACAGCGCGAGGTCGACCGGCTCGGCGGCGCGGGCCTGCCACAGGCGGAGCGCATTGACGTGCTTGGCCCGCCAGCCGATCACCGGCGTGTCGTAGGCGACCGCCCGCACGGTCTCGGCCGGGCGCCAGACGCGGCGGATCGCGCCGTCCGGCCCCATCGTCATGCCGACGTCGCCGCCGAAGCTGATCGCGTAGGCCACGTCCGGGCGCTCGAACTCCCACGGGTTGCCCTCGGCGAGCCAGCTCTCCGGCACCTCGCGCTGGACGCCGTCATGGAGCTCCTGGCGAAAGAGGCCGTGGTCGTAGCGGATGCCGTAGCCGTAGGCCGGGATCGCGAGGCTCGCCATGCTCTCCATGAAGCACGCGGCGAGGCGGCCGAGGCCGCCATTGCCCAGAGCCGCGTCGGGCTCGGCCTCGGCAACGGCGTCGAGGTCGACCCCGAGTTGGCCGAGTGCCGCCTTCACGGTCGCGGCGAGGCCGAGATTGCCCATCATGTCGGACAGCAGGCGGCCGATCAGGAATTCGAGCGAGAGATAGTAGACGCGCTTGGGCGGCACCGCCTCGGCCCCGCTGGCGAGACAGGCATCGACCACCCGGTCGCGCAGGGCGAGCGCGGTGGCGGCGTACCAGTCGCGGCCGCGGGCGGTGGCGGGCGACTTGCCCAGCGCGTAGGCGAGCTTGGCCAGGATCGCGTCGCGCATCGCCTCGACGTCGGTTCCCGCAGAGACGGCGGGAGCCGGCGGCAGCGGCGGCTTCCACGCCGGCGCGCCGTCGTCGTTCGGGGTGTCGTCGCGCCGGTATCCGGCAAGCAGAGACTCGTTCAACACTTGGGTAACCCCCTTCTCTGAACCGGCCTGTTCCCCTGCCGTCCCGCGCTCTCGTCGTCGCGTTGCTGACGGCGCATGGCCGGTCGTCTCGGATCAGTCCGTCCTCGCCGCAAGGTTCGGGGAACGTCTTCCAAATCCCTGGCTGCGCTTGCGGTTCCGCCACCAGGGCTCGCACGCAAACACGACCTGATTTTGTCCGCGGGATCTGAAGCGATGGTGAACGAAACGGCGTGCCCTTCGTGCATCACCTTGTTGCGACGCAGCAATCGTCCGTCTTGGCTTCCGCTTCCTTGCCGGATTGCACGACGTTCCGCAGGGACACGAAGCCGACACGCGGACATGCGGGAACCGCCGACGCCCGAGCGGCTTGCCTTGCGGCATGTCGGCCAACAGGAGCGGAACCCATGTCCGAAGGGAGCCAAGCGGACGACCTGTGGTGGCGGGCGGGGACCGTCTACCAGGTCTATCCCCGCTCGTTCCAGGACACCAACGGCGACGGCGTCGGCGACCTCGCGGGGATCACCGCACGGCTCGGCTACCTGGCGTGGCTCGGCGTCGACGCGGTCTGGCTGTCGCCGGTGTTCCGCTCGCCGATGGCCGATTACGGCTACGACGTGGCCGATTACTGCGACATCGACCCGTTGTTCGGCACGCTGGAGGATTTCGACCGGCTCGTCGCCGAGGCGCACCGCCACAGGCTCAAGGTGATCCTCGATTTCGTGCCCAACCACACCTCCGAGCAGCATCCGTGGTTCCGGGCGAGCCGGTCCTCGCGCGAGGATCCGAAGCGCGACTGGTACATCTGGCGCGATCCCGGCCCCGACGGCGGGCCGCCGAACAACTGGATCAGCAATTTCGGCGGCCCGGCCTGGACCCTCGATCCGGCCACGGGCCAGTTCTACTATCACGCCTTCCTGCGCGAGCAGCCGGACCTGAACTGGCGCAACCCGGCGGTGCGGGCGGCGATGCACGACGTGCTGCGGTTCTGGCTCGACCGCGGCGTCGACGGGTTCCGGGTCGACGTGATCTGGCATCTCATCAAGGACGAGACCCTGCGGGACAACCCGCCGAATCCGGACTACCAACCCGGGCAGGCCGACATCAACCGTCTGCTGCAGCAATACTCCGCCGACCAGCCCGAGGTGATGGAGGTCATCGCCGGCATGCGGCGGGTGCTGGAGGAATACGACGAGCGGGTGCTGATCGGCGAGATCTACCTGCCTCTCGAACGCCTCGTCGCCTATTACGGCGCCGACCTGTCGGGGGCGCATCTGCCGTTCAACTTCCAGCTCATCTCGACGCCGTGGCGGGCCGACGCCGTGGCGGCGCTGGTGGCGGGGTACGAGGGGCTTGTGCCGCCCGGCGGATGGCCGAACTGGGTGCTCGGCAACCACGACCAGCCGCGCATCGCCGCGCGGGTCGGCGACGCGCAGGCGCGGGTCGCCGCGATGCTGCTGCTGACCCTGCGCGGCACCCCGACGCTGTATTACGGCGACGAGATCGGCCTCGGCGCGGTGCCGATCCCGCCGGACCGGGTCCGCGACCCGTGGGAGCACAATGAGCCGGGCCGCGGCCGCGACCCGGAGCGGACGCCGATGCAGTGGGATGCGGGCGAGCATGCCGGCTTCTCCTCCGTCGAACCGTGGCTGCCGCTGGCGCCGGAGGCCGGGCGCCGCACCGTCGAGCGCCTGCGCGACGATCCGGGCTCGATCCTGACGCTCTATCGGCGCCTCCTGACCCTGCGCCGCGAGCACCCGGCCCTGAGCGTGGGCAGCTACCGTGCCGTCGGGACCGACGGCGACGTGCTGACCTACGAACGCATCCACGGGACCGAGCGCCTGCGGGTCGTCCTCAACTTCGGGCACGAAGCTTGCACGGCGCTGGTGTCCGACGAGCCCTGGCGCATCCTGCTTTCGACCTCCGGGGGACGGGCCGGCGAGGCGCCGACGGAGGGCGGCTTCGCGCTCGCCGGATCGGAGGCGCTGATCCTCGGGCCGTGATCCGTCGCGGTCGCCCGGCGCTGCACCGCGTCGGCACGGACGCCGGCGATTCCGGCGGTCGCCCGCAACAACTTGGATTAAGCGCGGCGTTGCAGCATTCTTGAATATCCCTGAAGCTTAAGCTGCGAATTTTACTTGTTATTTGAAAACGCCCGGTTATTGTGCACCGCACCGGAACCGATCGGGGGATCACGCGTTGACGGCTCAGATGCAAACCGCAGCGCCGTCGGTCCTGCCGATCGCGAGCGCGCGGACGAGGGGCTTGACCATGAATGTTCCGGCGTCGGTCCGATCGCTGCCCCATGAACCGACCGCCGTTACCGAAAGCCCCCGACGATTCCAGCCCGCCGAGGCGGTGCGGCGCTCGCTGAAGCCGAAGGTGCTGTTCGCGACGCCCGAGATGGCGGATTTTCTCAAGACCGGCGGCCTCGGCGAGGTGTCGGCGTCCTTGCCGCGGGCGCTGCGCCAGCACTTCGACGTCCGCATCCTGATCCCCGGCTACCGACAGGTCACCGAGCAGTTCGACGACATACCGGTGGTCGCGCAGGCGCCCGGCCAGGACGGCATCCCGCCCTGCGACATCGGCCTCGTCGAGACCGCCGACGGCCTGCCGGTCTACATCCTCCTGAACCCGGATCTCTACGACCGCGGCGGCTCGCCCTACGGCGACCAATCGGGCGACTTCGCCGACAACGACATCCGTTTCGGCCGTCTCAGCCTCGCCGCCGCCGAACTCGCCCTCGGGGTCGATCCCGACTGGCGCGCCGACCTGCTGCATCTCAACGACTGGCAGACCGCCCTGGCGCCGGCCTTCCTGGCGTGGCGCAACCTGCGCGTGCCGAGCATCCTCACGGTGCACAACCTCGCCTACCAGGGATTGTTCCCGTGGGAGAATCTCGGCCGCCTCGGCGTGCCGGAAAGCGCGTTCCAGATCGACGGCGTGGAGTTCTACGGCAAGCTGTCCTTCCTCAAGGCCGGCCTGTTCTACGCCTCGCACGTCACCACGGTGAGCCAGACCTACGCCCACGAGATCACCACGCCGGAATTCGGCTGCGGCCTCGACGGCTTGCTGCGCACCCGCGCGCATCAGGGCCGGCTCGCCGGCATCCTCAACGGCATCGACGAGATCTGGGACCCGCGCACCGACCCGCACCTCGCCACCCCGTTCGAGCCCGACGACTGGAAGGGCAAGCGTGCCAACGCCGACGCGGTGCGCCAGCGCTTCGGCCTCGGCATCTCCCGCGGCCCGCTCTTCGCCATCGTGTCGCGCCTCGTCCACCAGAAGGGCGTCGACCTCACCCTCGCGGCGGCGGAATCGATCGTCGCCGAGGGCGGGCAGATCGTCGTCACCGGCCAGGGCGAGGGGCGGTTCGAATCGGCCTTCACGGACCTCGCCCGGCGCCATGCCGGCTCGGTCGGCGTGCGCATCGGCTTCGACGAGACCGACGCCCACCGGATGTTCGCCGGCAGCGACTTCCTGCTGATGCCGTCGCGCTTCGAGCCCTGCGGCCTGTCGCAGATGTACGCCCAGCGCTTCGGCTCGCTGCCGATCGCCCACCGCACCGGCGGCCTCGCCGACACGGTCGAGGACGGCGTCACCGGCTTCCTGTTTGGCGAGGCGAGCCTGCGCGGCCTCACCGGCGCGGTCCGCCGCGCCCTCGACGCCTTCGGCTCCAAGCGCCGCCTCAACGCGATGCGCCGCACCGCGATGTCGCGCGCCTTCGGCTGGGATCAGGCGGCGCTGAACTACGCCAGCCTGTACACCCGCACGATCGGCAACGGCGGGGATACCGTGCGGGTGCGCGCGGCTTAAAAGGCGCGCTCAAACCACCTTCCCTCTGCGGGGGAGGATGGCGAGCGAAGCGGGACGAAGTCCCGCCGAGAGGGGAGCCACGCTTCCGGAAAGGTCGCGACAGCGGCGACGGGCGCACCCTGGATCACCGTCGCGCTCCCCTCTTGCGGGACTTCGTCCCGTGCGGGACTTCGTCCCGACCCGCCCGGCCTCCGCCGGGCACCCTCCCCCGCAGAGGGGAGAGCGTCAGGAAAGCGGTGGCATCACTCCGGCGTCCGAAGCCAGCCGGTCAGTCGATGTCCTCGACCGCCTCGCTGCCGCCATAGACCCGTTGCGCCAGCGACGCCTCCATGAACGGATCGAGTTCGCCGTCGAGCACGTCGTCGGGGCTGGTCGATTGCGCGCCGGTGCGCAGGTCCTTCACCAGTTGGTAGGGCTGCAGCACGTAGGAGCGGATCTGGTGCCCCCAGCCGATGTCGGTCTTCGACGCGGCCTCGGCGTTGGCCTTCTCCTCGCGCTTCTTCAGCTCCAGCTCGTAGAGCCGCGCCCGCAGCATGTTCCAGGCGGTGGCCCGATTCTTGTGCTGCGACCGCTCCTGCTGGCACGCCACCACGATCCCGGTCGGGTTGTGGGTGATGCGCACCGCCGAGTCGGTGGTGTTGACGTGCTGGCCGCCGGCGCCCGAGGACCGGTAGGTGTCGATCCGGCAGTCCGATTCCTTGATCTCGATCGTGATCCGGTCGTCGATCACCGGGTAGACCCAGACGCTCGCGAAGCTGGTGTGCCGGCGCGCGTTGGAATCGTAGGGCGAGATCCGCACGAGGCGATGCACGCCCGACTCGGTCTTCAGCCAGCCATAGGCGTTGTGGCCCTTGATGAGGAGCGTGGCGCCCTTGATGCCCGCCTCCTCGCCGTCCGACCACTCGACGATGTCGACCTTGTACTTCCGGCGCTCGGCCCAGCGGGCATACATGCGCTGGAGCATGTTGGCCCAGTCCTGGCTCTCGGTGCCGCCGGCGCCGGCATGGACCTCGATATAGGTGTCGTTGCCGTCGGCCTCGCCCGATAGCAGGGTCTCGATCTGCCGGCGCGCGGCCTCGGCCTGGACGGTGCGGATCGCCGCCTCGCCCTCCTGGATCGTGGCGGCGTCGCCTTCGAGTTCGCCGAGTTCGATCAGGGTCGCGGCGTCGTCCAGCTCCTGCTCCAGGCGGCGGATCGATGTGACCGCCTCCTCGAGCTGGGTGCGGTCGCGCATGACCTTCTGGGCCGCCTCCGGGTCGTTCCAGAGGTCGGGGTTCTCGGACGCGGCGTTCAGCTCCGCGAGACGCTTGTCGACGGTATCCCAGTCAAAGATGCCTCCTCAGCAGTCCGATCGACTGCTTGGCGGCATCCGAGAGTTGCTCGATCTCGGCGCGCATCTGGTGTGGTTCGCTCGTTCAGAGGGTGGCCGGCTTGATAGCCCCGCCGCCGCCGGGTGTAAACGGAGCGCGCGCGCCCAGCCGGCCTCCAGCGCCGTGGGGACAATGCCCGCAAAACGCCGGTTTCCGGGTGCCTGAGGATCCGCTGCGCTTGTGCCGACGCCGACCGAGGCCGTAAGGAGGCGCAGCGGAAGGGGGCCCGACCGCGGCGGCCGATGAAGCAGATCGAGCGTTACATCTTCAGGATCGCCCTGGGAGCGTTCCTGTCCTGCCTGATCGGCCTCACCGGCGTGATCTGGGTCACCCAGGCCCTGCGCGAGCTCGACCTCATCACCGCCAAGGGCCAGACGCTGCTGATCTTCCTGCTGATCACCGGCCTGTCGCTGCCCACCCTCGTCACGGTGATCGCCCCGATCGCGCTGTTCATCGCGGTGGTCTACGCGCTCAACAAGCTCAACGGCGATTCCGAGCTGATCGTGATGAGCGCCGCCGGCATGTCGCCGCGCCACCTGATGCGGCCGTTCCTCACCCTCGCCCTCGTGGTCAGCGCCGCGGTCGGCTTCCTCACCATCCAGGTGATGCCGTCGAGCTTCCAGGAACTGCGCGACCTGCTGACCCGGGTGCGGGGCGACTTCATCGCCAACGTGGTCAAGGAGGGGCAGTTCACCAGCCTCGACAACGGCATCACGTTCCATTTCCGCGAGCGCGCGCCCAACGGCGCCCTGCTCGGCATCTTCATGCAGGACCGGCGCGAGGCGGGGCGCACCGTGACCTACCTCGCCGAGCGCGGGCAGGCGGTCGACCTCGACGGCCAGACCTACCTCGTGCTGGAGAAGGGAAGCGTCCACCGCCAGCAGCCCGGCACCCGCGACGCCTCGATCATCACCTTCGAGCGCTACGCCGTCGACCTCGCCGCCTTCACGCCGCCGGACGCCGAGGTGGTCTACAAGCCGCGGGAGCGCTCGACGCTGCAACTGCTGTTCCCCAACCCCAACGACGCCTACTACAAGCTGACCAAGGGCCGTTTCCGCGCCGAGCTGCACGACCGGCTGTCGTCGTGGCTCTATCCGGTCGCCCTCGGGCTGATCGCCTTCGCGGCGCTCGGCGACCCGCGCACCACGCGCCAGGGCCGCGGCCTCGCGATGGCCGGCGCGATCCTGGCGGTGGTCGGCCTGCGCATCGCCGGCTTCGCGGCGTCGAGCGCCGCGGTGCGCAGCCCCGGAGCGGTCGCGGCGGTCTACGGCGCGCCGCTGCTGGCGATCGGCCTGTCGCTCCTCGTGGCGTTCCAGGGCGGCCGGGTGCGGGCGTTCAACGCCCGGGTCGCGGCGCGCGGCCGGGCGCTCGCCGCCGCGCTGCCGCGGCGCGCGGTGCGGGCGAACTGACGATGCTGATCGGCGCGACCCTCGGGCGCTACCTCGCCCTGCGCTTCCTGCGCATGATCCTCGGCGTGTTCCTCACCGTCTTCGCCCTGGTCTACACCCTCGACTTCGTCGAGCTGATGCGCCGGGCCGGCGACGCGCCCGGCGCCTCGGCCGCCGCGATGGCGCGGCTCGCGCTGTTCCGCACCCCGGCGGTGGCCGAGCAGGTGCTGCCCTTCGCGATCCTGTTCGGGGCGATGGCCGCCCTGCTCCAGCTCAGCCGCAAGCTCGAACTGGTGGTCGCCCGCGCCGCCGGCATCTCGGCCTGGCAGTTCCTCCAGCCCGGCGCCTTCGTGGCCCTCGGCATCGGCCTGTTCACGGTCGGGGTCTACAACCCGGTCTCGGCCCACCTGAAGCAGCTCTCGACCGAGATCGAGGCCAAGATCTTCGCCCGCACCGGCAAGTCGGCAACCGACAAGGAATTGTGGCTGCGCCAGCGCAGCCTCGACGGGCAGGCGATCATCCGGGCCGACACCGCGATCGAGGGCACCACCACCCTCTCGGGCGTCACGGTCTTCGCCTTCGACGAGGCCGGCGCCTTCACCGAGCGGCTGGAGGCCGACCGGGCGGTGCTGCACGACGGCTACTGGGAGTTGCAGAACGTCCGGGTGCTTGCCAAGGACGCCCAGCCCGAGACCTACGACACCTACCTCGTCGCCTCGACCCTGGAGCCGGCCCAGATCCGCCGCCGTTTCACCCCGCCGGATTCGGTGCCGTTCTGGCAGCTCGACGACATCATCGCCCGCACCGAGCGGGCCGGGCTCGATTCGACGCGCTACCGCCTGCAATACGACGTGCTGATGGCCCGCCCGCTGCTGTTCCTCGCCATGGTGCTGGTGGCGGCGTCGGTTTCGTTAAGGTTCTTCCGCTTTGGTGGTGTCGGCAAGATGGTGCTCGGCGGAGTCACCGCCGGGTTCGTGCTTTATGTGGCACGCCAGGTCATGGAAGGGCTCGGCGCCGCCGGACTCGTCGCGACTCCGGTGGCGGCATGGTTCCCCGCCGTGGTAGGGAGTCTGCTCGGTACGCTCACGCTTCTCTACCTGGAGGACGGCTGATGCCGCGTCTCCGGGCCGGCGTGGCGGCAACGGGTGCAGGGATGAGTCGAGTCGTGCGTAGGGCGGCGGATTCCGCGGCCAGAAGGTCCCTGACGATGCTGATGACCGCCGCGACCGCGGCGGGGCTGACCGGCGTGGTCGGGTCCGGCACGGCGCTGGCGCAGAACGTTCCTGCCCTGGCCGCCGCGAAGGCGAAGCCCGGCGAGAGCGAGCGCCTGATCGTCGAGGCCAAGGAACTCGTCTACGACAACGACCGCAACACGGTCTCGGCGGTCGGCAATGCCGAGCTGCATTACGGCCCCCGCACCCTGCTCGCCGACCGCGTCCGCTACGACCGCAACACCGGGCGGGTCTTCGCCGAGGGCAACGTGCGCCTCACCGACGAGACCGGCTCGGTCGTCACCGGCGACCGGATGGAGCTGACCGACGACTTCAAGAGCGGCTTCATCGATTCCCTGCGCGTCCAGCAGACGATCGAGCAGCGCGGCCGGGTCGCCAAGGTGCGGTTCTCGGCCCCGCGGGCCGAGCGCGTCGCCGGCGAGACCACGACCTTCGAGTACGGCACCTACACCGCCTGCGAGCCGTGCAAGACCGACCCCGAGCGCCCGCCCCTGTGGCAGGTGAAGTCGGCGCGGATCATCCACAACAACGAGGAACACCGGATCTACTACGAGGATTCGACCCTCGAGATCGCCGGCGTCCCGGTCGCCTACATGCCGTATTTCTACACGGCGGATCCGTCGATCCGCCGCGAGACCGGCTTCCTGGCGCCGCACTTCGTGTCGTCCGGCGTGCTCGGGCAGGGCATCGGCACGCCGTTCTTCTGGAACATCGCGCCCGACTACGACCTCACCGTCGAGCCGACCTTCCTGTCGAAGCAGGGCGTGCTCGGGCAGGCCGAGTGGCGCCAGCGGCTGGCCAACGGCTTCTACAACCTGCGCCTGAGCGGCATCTTCCAGACCACGCCGAGCGCCTTCCTCACCAGCCCGCTCGGACCCGGCAACCGCGACTTCCGCGGTTCGGTCGAATCCTCGGGCCAGTTCTTCCTCAGCCCGAACTGGCGCGCCGGCTGGGACGTCGTCGGCGTCACCGACAAGTGGTTCCTCGACAACTACCGGATCCGCAACCAGGCGATCACGGTCGACTACTTCCGCGAGGCGGTCTCGACCGCCTACCTGATCGGCCAGGGCGACCGCTCGTGGTTCGAGGCGCGGGGTTACTACTTCAAGGGCCTGTCGACCTACGACTGGCAGAAGCAGCAGCCGATCGTCGCGCCGGTCATCGACTACGACAAGCGCATCAACGGGCCGGCGCCGCTCGGCGGCGAGGTGCGGTTCCAGGCCAACATCACCAGCCTGACCCGCGAGGCGACGCAGTTCCAGGAGATCCCGAGCACCCGCACCTACCTGCTCAGCCCGAGCCTCAACGGGGTCAACTATCCGCTCTACGGCACCTGCACGGTGTTCGAGCGCGACCGGTGCATCGTGCGGGGGCTGGCCGGCGTCAACACCCGCGCCAGCGCCCAGGTGTCGTGGCGACGCGACTTCATCGACGAGTTCGGACAGGTCTGGCAGCCCTTCGCCTACCTGCGCGGCGACATGTTCTACGTCGACCCGAACCGGTCGGAGTTCCAGAACCGCGAGATCAACAGCCTGTTCTCGCCCGACACCGACTTCTCGGGCCGGGTGATGCCGGCGGTCGGGCTCGAATACCGCTATCCCCTGGTGGCCGATTTCGGCCCGCTCGGCGTCCACACGGTGTCGCCGGTGATCCAGGTCATCGCCCGGCCGAGCGAGACGCGGGTCGGCCGGCTGCCGAACGAGGACGCTCAGAGCCTCGTCTTCGACGACACCTCGCTGTTCGCCTGGGACAAGTTCTCCGGCTGGGACCGGGTCGAGGGCGGCGTGCGCGCCAATATCGGCGCCGAGTACTCGGTCACCACCGCCAGCGGCTTCTACATGAACGCCATGGCGGGCCAGTCCTTCGCCATCGCCGGCGTCAACTCGTTCCGCCGCGGCGACATCTCCAACACCGGCCGCAACTCGGGCTTGGAGACCGACGAGTCCGACTATGTCGGCCGCTTCCAGATCTCGCCCAACCGCAACATCAGCTTCATCACCCGCGCCCGCTTCGACCAGGGCACCTTCGGGCTGAAGCGGTTCGAGAGCGGCATCAACGCCAAGTTCGCGCCGTTCCTGCCGCTCGAGGCCTCGGTGCTCTACGCCCGCTACGAGTCCCAGCCCGAACTCGGCTTCGACCGCCGCCGCGAGGGCATCCAGGCGGCGGCGACCTACAACATCACCCCGAACTGGTTCGTGTCGGGCTCGGTGCTGTTCGACCTGTCGCACTATCTCCAGGTGCGCGAGACCTACGCGGCGGCGGCCGACGCCTACTTCCTCAACCCGGTCGGCAGCGCCCCGGTCTACAGCCACCCGACCAAGTGGTATCCGTCCTCGACCGGCGTCGGCTTCGGCTACCGCGACGAGTGCACCACCGTCTCGATCAACTACATCTCGTCGCCGATCGAGACCGCGTCGGGCCTGCGCGAGCGCAACCAGACCCTGCTGCTGCGGTTGGAACTGCGCACCCTCGGCGAGGCCAACCTGCGCCAGAACATCAGCAGCACCACCACGGCGGACGGCATCGCCACCGCGCGGTGACGAAAGGCGGGACATGACGGCCGTGCTCGCACTCACCCTCGGCGACCCGGCCGGGATCGGCCCGGAAATCGCGCTCCGGGCCTGGATCGCCCGGCGCGAGGCCGGGCTGACGCCGTTCCTGATCCTCGGCGACCCGGATTTCCTCGCCGCGACGGCGCGGCGGCTCGGCCTCGACGTGCCGGTGGTCGTCGGCGAACCGGAGGAGGCGGCGGCCGGGTTCGACCGCGCGCTACTGGTGAGGCCGCTTGCCCGCGGCCTGCCGCTGCGGGCGCAGGCCGGCCGGCCCGATCCCGCCAACGCGCCGGCCATCCTCGCCTCGATCGAGGAGGCGGTCGCCCTCGTCCGGGCCGGGCGCTGCGCCGCGCTCGTCACCTGCCCGATCGCCAAGCACGTCCTCTACGACGCGGGCTTCGCCCATCCGGGCCACACCGAGTTTCTGGCGGCCCTCGCTGCCGCACCGGGCGAGGCGCCGCCGCGGCCGGTGATGCTGCTGTGGTCGCAGACCCTGGCGGTGGTGCCGGTGACGATCCACGTGCCGCTGCGCGCGGTGCCGGACCTGCTCACCGCCGACCTCGTGATCGAGACGGCCCGCATCGTCGACCGGGACATGCGGGTGCGGTTCGGAATCGCCGCGCCGCGGCTGGTGCTCGCCGGCCTCAACCCCCATGCCGGCGAGGCGGGCAGCATCGGCACCGAGGACCGCGACGTGCTGGCGCCGGCCGTCGAGAGCCTGCGGCGCGAGGGCATCGACATCCGCGGCCCGCTCTCCGCCGACACGCTATTCCATGCCCGGGCGCGCGCGACCTACGACGTCGCCCTGGCGCCGACCCACGATCAGGCGCTGATCCCGATCAAGACGCTGGCCTTCGACGACGGCGTCAACGTCACCCTCGGGCTGCCGTTCCTGCGCACCTCGCCCGACCACGGCACCGCCTTCGACATCGCTGCGCAGGGCGTCGCCAAGCCCGACAGCCTCGTCGCCGCCCTGCGGCTCGCCGGCCGGCTCTCCGCCCGATGAGCGCCGACGGCTTGCCGCCCCTGCGCGAGGTCGTGCGCGCCCACGACCTGATGCCGCGCAAGGCGCTCGGCCAGAACTTCCTGTTCGACCTCAACCTCACCGGGCGGATCGCCCGGGCGGCCGGCCCCCTCGACGGCGTGACGGTGGTCGAGGTCGGGCCGGGCCCCGGCGGCCTCACCCGCGCGCTGCTGATGCACGGCGCCGCCCGCGTCGTCGCGGTCGAGCGCGACCCGCGGGCGCTGCCGGCGCTCGCCGAGATCGCCGCGCATTATCCCGGGCGGCTGGAGGTGGTGGAGGCCGACGCCCTCGCGTTCGATCCCCGGCCGCTGATCGGCGACGGGCCGGCGCGGATCGTCGCCAACCTGCCCTACAACGTCGGCACCGCGCTCCTCACCGGCTGGCTCGCCAGCGAGGTCTGGCCGCCGTGGTGGGACTCGCTGACGCTGATGTTCCAGCGCGAGGTCGCCGAGCGCATCGTCGCCGACGAGGGCGACCGCGCCAATTACGGCCGCCTCGGCGTGCTGTGCGGCTGGCGCACGCAGGCCGACATCCTGTTCGACGTGCCGCCCTCGGCCTTCGTGCCGCCCCCGAAGGTGACGTCCAGCGTCGTGCGGCTGGTGCCGCGGCGCGAGCCGCTGGCCTGCCCGGTGCGTGCCCTGGAGGCGGTCACCGGCGCCGCCTTCGGCCAGCGCCGCAAGATGCTGCGCCAGAGCCTCAAGGGCGTCACGCCCGAGCCGGCCCGCCTGCTCGACGCGGCGGGGATTCCCGAGACCGCCCGCGCCGAGGAGGTGCCGGTCGCCGGCTTCGTCGCGATGGCGCGGGCGCTGTAGGTCGGCCCCGCAACGAAAAAGGGCCCCACGAGGGGCCCCTTCCGGTTTGTGCGGCTCGTGCTCAGTAGGCGCAGGCGCCGCGACGGGCCATGACCGAGGTCGGGTCGATGCAGTCGATGCCCGACAGGTCGACGGTGACGGCGGTGCGGCGGGCGCCGATGAACGGGCCGTTGGTGATCGGATCGGGCAGGATGCCGGCGCCGCCCCAGCGCTCGCGGTTGCTGATGTAGGGCGGCGAGTTGAGGTACGAGGCGGTGATGAAGTGCGGGTTGGTGGCCGGGTTGCCGGTCGCACCCGAATTGGCCTCGACCACGTTGCCCGCATCGAGCCAGCTCCGCGGACGGACCCGGATGGCGAGGGACTGGCCGCCGCGGGACTGGCGGATCAGGTAGCTGTCCTGCGCTTCCGACGCGGTGGTGCCGGCGCCGAGCGTCGTGACGGAGAGAAGCCCGAGCAGGGCGAAGTGGCTGAAGCGCATGACGCACCTTTGTTGCAGTGAGGACACGCTAGCGCCGCATTCGTTAAAACTTTCGGCGCCCTGTGTGGATAAGACGTACCAGCGAAGCTAGAGTTCCCGGTTTAAGGCGACGCTTGTGCGGATTGCCGCAAACCTGCCGCATTGTGTCGGGCGCGACGCTTGCCCGGGGCTGTGCTGGCGGTGGTGGCGGGCTCCGGCGGCGCGCAGGCCGGCAGGCGCGGCTGCGCCAGCGCCGCCGCGGCGGCGGCCGGCAGGATCACCCCCGGCGCCGCCTGCAGCCGGTCGATGGCGCAAGCGACCGCCTGCGCCTCCGGCAGCAGGCCGAGTGGCGCGCACAGCCAGCCCTCGACCCGGAACGGCCCGCCGAGCCGGAACGCGGTGCAGGCCCGGCGCGTGCCCGCGTCGGCGAGCGTCGCGTCGAGGGTTTCGGCCATGCCGAACCGGGTGGCGACCTGCCCGCGCTCGCCCGAGCGGGTGACGGCGAGCCCCTCGGTCTCCGCCGCCCGGCGCACCAGCGACACGTACAGGGTGGTGACCGGCTCCTCGCCGCCTTCGCTCACGCCGAGGTCGAGATACGGGGTGTCGATCGACGCGAAATCGCCCGCGGCGAGCCGGTCCTCGCGCCCGCCGTCGCCCCGCGAGCGGGAGGCGGCGCGGGCGGCCGGCGCCTCGGCGAGCCGGTAGCGGTCGGCCGCCGCGGGCAGCCAGGCCGGGGTCGCGGCGACCCGCTCGGCGAGTGCGGGATCCGCGGCCGCGGCCGGACCTTCGGCGACCGCCCCGCGCTGCTCCCGGGCGAGCAGGCTCAGGAGCGCGATCATCGCGGTGGCGCCGAGAGTGCGGGCGACGGGCCGCGCGCGCGACGCGGGCCGCCGCCGCGGCAGTTCCCGCGGCAGCAGCGGCTCGGCCGGGCCGAGATCCCCGGCGAGGCGTCGCCCCGCCCGGGTCAGCGCCCCGTCGTCGAACTCGGCTCTCAGCCCGACCATGCGGTCCTCCGTGGCGCCGGGCGGCCCGACGGGGCCGCGACCGGGCCAGGATTCCGCGTCGCGCGTAGGATCCGGTGTCGGCGGACGCGCTTGTCCCCCGCCTTTTCCCGACAGGGTTACCGAAGGATGACCGCGATCCCCTCGCGATCGTCAGGACGGCGCCGGCGCAGCACGTTGGACCCCACATGGTCATCCGCCCGGACGACCGCTCGCCTAAAAAGAAAGCATGTCTTCACCACCGGTCCAAGATGTCACGGTATCCTGGCCAAGGTCGCGGTCGTCGTCGGACGTGTGGTGACCCGTCGGCGGAACATCGCGGAAAAGCTCGCGTTGATTTGAGTGTTCCCGTTCACCGGTCGCTCACCCTTGCATCGCAATGAGGATTACAAGGATCCGAGTTGTGGCATTGTGCGGCGCACAGATGGAGGTGCGGATGTTCTCGATCCTGGCAACGGCCATCGGCGGCGGACTGGCCACGGGAGCCCTGTTGTTCTCGCAGGGACCGCTGCTCGCGGTGGTCGGCGCGCCGCTCGGCGGCAGCGCCTGTGCGGCGGCGGCGGCGTTCGCCCTGTACCACCGGCGCGGCGAGGCCGGGCGGGCGGAGGGCGACCACGACCGCAGCACCGACGAGATGGTGGCGATCCTGCGCGGCCTCGCGGCCGAGGGCCGGCGCATCCCGGAGGTCGCCCCCGCGACCGACGAGTCGGCTGCGCCCGACCGCCAGCGCGGCGTCGCCTGACCCCGATCAGGGTTTCGGCAGGTCCGGCAGGGTTCGGACGTCGCCGTGGTAGGAGCGGTTGGGGCGCATGTCGACGGCGGAGGCCATGCGGTTCGACATGTTGAAGAAGCTCGCCACCGCCGAGATGTCCCAGATGTCGCGGTCGGTGAAGCCGACGTCGCGCAGGGTCGCACGGTCCTCCTCCTCGATCGTCCACGGCGCCTCGCTCAGCGCGACCGCGAAATCGAGCATCGCCCGGTGCCTCGGCGACAGATCGGCGGCGCGGTAGTTCATCGCCATCAGCTCGCCGAGAACCGGGTCGCCCGACAGGCTCCGGACCGCCGCGCCGTGCGCGGTGAGGCAATAGTAGCAGCGGTTCACGCTCGACACCGCCACCGCGATCATCTCGCGCTCCAGCTTCGACAGACCCGACGGCGCCAGCATCAGGTCGTTGTAGAACGCCGCGAAGGCCGCGAGCTTGGCGCCGTCGTGGGCGTAGGCGAGGAGCACGTTCGGCACGAAGCCGATCTTCTCGCGGCACTTGTCGAAATACGCCTGCATGTCCGGCGGCAGGTCGGCGGTGGGCGGCAGGTCCAGCGCCATCACCGGCCCGTCCGCCTCCTGGACCCGCGGGGTCTCCCCCACCGGCTTCGTCTCCCTGTTCTTCTTCCCGGCGCCCGCCATGGCGATCCTCCCCGTGGTTCGACCGCAGCTATAGGGCGGCGACCCGCCGCAGGCGAGGCTTGCGGCCCGGCGGCAGCTATGCCACCGCTCCGGTTCGCCGGACCCGCCCCGGGCGGTCCCGAAGCCAGGAGCGAGCCGTGGAACTCTCGACCGCGACGCCGGAAGCCCGGGCGACCCGGACCGACCTCATCGCGGCCGCGGCCGCCATCGCGAACGGGCGCGGGGAGCCGGGCGGCTTCGTGCGCGACCTGTTCGGCCGGGTCTCGCCGGAGGACCTGACCGCCTACGCGCCGGACAGTCTCGCCGACCTCGCGGGCGCCGCCCGCCGCTACCTCGCGGATGCGCGGCCGTCGCAGGCGACGAGCCTGCGCCTCGCCGACGCGAGTCTGGAACGCGAGGGCCGGCGCCGCGAGCTCACGATCCTGGAGGCGGTGAACGCCAACCGGCTCTACCTGCTCGATTCGACCCTGGCGGAACTCGCCGAGCGCGGGCTGACCCCGCGCCTCGTCGCCCACCCGATCCTCGGCGTCGAGCGCGGGCCCGACGGCACCCTGGTCCGGGTCGTCGGCGAGACCACCGCCAACGGCGCCGCGACGCTCGGGCGCGAGAGCTTCATCCACATCCATCTCGACCGGCTCGGCGAGGACGAGCGCGCCGCCGTCGCCGAGGGCCTCGCGCGGGTCTACGCCGACGTGGCGGTCGCCACCGACGACGGCACCGCGATGCTGGCCCGGCTCGACGCCGCCGCCGCGGCCTATGCGGGGCCGATGCCGCTGCCGGAGGGCGAGGTCGCCGAGGCGCGGGCCTTCCTCGACTGGCTGCGCGACGGCCACTTCATCCTGCTGGGCCTGCGCGAGTACCGCCTCGGCGAGGGGTCCGATCACGAGGGACTGGCGGAGAGCGGCCTCGGGCTGCTGCGCGACCCGGAGGTCGAGGTTCTGCGTCGCGGCCGGGCGATGGTGGCGATCACGCCGGAGGTCCGCGCCTTCCTCGAACGGCCCGAGGCGCTCATCATCACCAAGGCGAACCTGCGCTCGCGGGTCCACCGCCGCTCGCATCTCGACATGATCGGGATCAAGCTCTTCTCCCCCGCCGGCAAGCTCGCGGGCGAGCTGCGGCTGGTCGGCCTGTTCGCCGGCAGCGCCTATGCGAGCCGGGCCGAGGAGGTGCCGTATCTGCGCGGCAAGGTGGCGGCGGTGCTGGAGCGGGCCGGCCTCGACCCGACCAGCCATGCCGGGCGCACCCTGCTCAACGTCCTCGAGACCTATCCCCGCGACGACCTGTTCCAGATCACCCCCGAGCGGCTGCTGCCCGCGGCGCTCGCCATCGCGGGCCTCGCCGAGCGCCCGCGCATCCGGGTGCTGGCGCGGCCCGACGAGTTCGGCCGCTTCGTCTCGCTGCTGGTCTACGTGCCGAAGAACCGGTTCGACTCGACCCTGCAGGCCCGCATCGCCTCGCACCTCGCCGGGCAGCTCGGCGGCGAGGTCGCGGCGGCCTATGCCGACTTCCCGGAGGGCTCGCTGGCGCGACTCCACCTCATCGTGCGCCTGGGCGAGGAGGCCGGGCCCGAGCCCGACACCGCCCGGATGGAGGAAGGTGTCGCCGCGCTCGCCCGCAACTGGGCCGACGACCTGCGCGCCGCCCTCACCGACACGATGCACGGCGAGCGCGCCCGCGGCCTCGCGGCGACCTATGCCGAGGCGTTCCCGGCCGGCTACCGCGAGACCTATGCCGGGCCGCAGGTGCTGTCCGACCTCGCGATCCTCGAACGCCTCTCCGCCGACCGGCCCCGGGCGGTCGACCTCCACCGCCGGCCCGGCGACCCCGACACCCGCATCGGCCTGAAAGTGTTCTCCCGCGGCGAGGCGCTGCCGCTGTCCGAGCGGGTGCCGGGGCTGGAGAATCTCGGCTTCCGGGTGATCGACGAGCGCAGCTACCGGCTCCACCCGGCCCTGCCCGATGGCGCCGAGATCTGGCTGCACGACATGCTGCTGGAGCGAGCCGCCGGCGGGCCGATCGACCTCACCTCCGTCGAAGGCCCGGTCGAGGCGGCGATGCTCGCCATCGCGCGCGACCTCGCCGAGTCCGATCCCTACAACCGCCTCGTCCTCGAAGCCGGGCTCGGCTGGCGCGACGTGGCGCTGCTGCGGGCGCTCGGCCGCTACCTGCGCCAGCTCCGCATCCGCTACGGCCAGGACTACCTCGCCACGACGCTGACCCGCCATGCCGGCCTCGCCCGCGACGTGGTGGCGTTGTTCTACGCCCGGTTCGACCCGCGCCCCGGCACGGAACGCGACGCGGCCCAAGGCGAGATCCGGGCCCGGATCGAGACCGGGCTGTCGGCGGTGACGAGCCTCGACGAGGACCGCATCCTGCGCCGCTTCGTCAACCTCGTGGAGGCGGCCCAGCGCACGAACTTCTTCCAGATCGGCCAGGGCGGCCTGCCGCCGGAGACGATCGCGTTCAAGTTCCGCTGCGCCCGGGTCGACGGCATGGCCCTGCCGCGGCCGCTGTTCGAGATCTTCGTCTACTCGCCGCGGGTCGAGGGCGTGCATCTGCGCTTCGGCTACATCGCCCGCGGCGGCCTGCGCTGGTCCGACCGGCCGGAGGACTTCCGCACCGAGATCCTCGGCCTCGTCAAGGCGCAGCAGGTCAAGAACGCCGTCATCGTGCCGGTCGGCGCCAAGGGCGGGTTCTTCCCCAAACGGCTGCCGCCGGCCTCCGACCGGGCGGCGTGGCTCGCCGAGGGCACCGAGAGCTACCGGATCTTCATCCGCACCCTGCTCGACCTCACCGACAACATCGTCGACGGCGCCATCGTGCCGCCGCCCGACACCGTGCGGCACGACGGCGACGACGCCTACCTCGTCGTCGCCGCCGACAAGGGCACCGCGACCTTCTCGGACATCGCCAACGCGATCTCGCTGGAGACCGGGCACTGGCTCGGCGACGCCTTCGCGTCGGGCGGCAGCCAGGGCTACGACCACAAGGCGATGGGCATCACCGCCCGCGGCGCCTGGGAGGCGGTCAAGCGCCACTTCCGCGAGGTCGACATCGACATCCAGAGCGAGCCGGTGACGGTGGCGGGCGTCGGCGACATGTCGGGCGACGTGTTCGGCAACGGCATGCTGCTGTCGCGCTGCCTCAAGCTCGTCGCGGCCTTCGACCACCGCGACATCTTCCTCGACCCCGATCCCGACCCGGCGGCGTCGTTCGCCGAGCGCAAGCGCCTGTTCGGACTGCCGCGCTCGTCCTGGGCCGATTACGACCGGGCGGCGATCTCGGCCGGCGGCGGCATCTTTTCGCGCTCCGCCAAGACGATCCCGCTCTCGGGCCCGGTGCGCGCCCGCCTCGGCCTCGACCGCGACGAGGCGACGCCCGCCGAGGTGATGCAGGCGATCCTGCGCGCGCCCGTCGACCTGCTGTGGTTCGGCGGCATCGGCACCTATATCCGCGCCTCGTCCGAGGGCGACGACGAGGCGGGCGACCGCGCCAACGACGCCATCCGGATCACCGGCGCCGAGTTGCGCGCGCGGGTCGTCGGCGAGGGCGCCAATCTCGGGCTGACCCAGCGCGGGCGCATCGAGGCGGCGCGCCGGGGCGTCCGGCTCAACACCGACGCGATCGACAACTCCGCCGGGGTCAACACCTCGGACGTCGAGGTCAACATCAAGGTGGCGCTCACCGGGCCGGAGCGCGACGGCCGTCTCGGGCCGGAGGCGCGCAACGCGCTGCTCGCCGGCATGACCGAGGCGGTGGCCGACCTCGTGCTGCGCAACAACCAGCTCCAGACCCTCGCCCTGTCGCTCGCCCAGCGCGGCGGCGCCGCCGAGACCGGCTTCGCCACCCGGCTGATGCAGAGCCTCGAAGCCGACGGCCGCCTCGACCGCGGCGTCGAGTTCCTGCCCTCCGACGCTGCGCTGGCCGAGCGGGCGCAGGAGAACGAGGGGCTAACGCGGCCGGAGCTCGCGGTGCTGCTCGCCTACGCCAAGCTGGCGCTGAAGGACGCGCTCCTCGACAGCGCGGTGCCGGACGACCCGGCGATGGCGACGGAACTCGAGCGCTACTTCCCGCCGGTCCTCGTCGCCCGCTTCCCCGACGCGGTGGCGAACCACCGCCTGCGGCGCGAGATCATCGCGACGACGCTCGCCAACGTCATCGTCAACCGCGGCGGTCCGACCATCGTCAGCCGCCTCTCCGACGAGACCGGCGCCGACGCGGCGACGCTCGCCGCCGCCTACGTCGCCGCCCGCGACGCCTTCGGGCTGATCGACCTCAACCGCGCCGTCGACGGGCTCGACGGCGCGATCTCCGGCGACCAGCAGCTCGCCCTCTACGCCGACCTCCAGGACCTGCTGCGCCACCAGATGGTGTGGTTCATCCGCAATGCGGACCTGTCCGGCGGCGTCGCGGCGGTGGTCGGGCGCTACCGCGACGGCGTGGCGGCGGTGGCCGCCGCCCTCCCGGCCGTCCTGGCGCCGAACGCCCGTGAGGCCCTGGCCAAGCGCGTCCGCCTCCTCGCCGACCACGGCGTGCCGGAGGCGCTCGCCACCCGGCTCGCCGCCCTCGGCGAACTCGGCGCAGCCCCAGACATCGTCGAGGTCGCCCACGCGACCGGCCGCGACCCGGCGGCGATCGCCGCGACCCATTTCGCGATCGAGGACCTGTTCCGCCTCGGCCCGCTCACCCGCGCCGCCCGCTCGGTGGCGGTCGCCGACACCTTCGACCGCATCGCCCTCGAACGCGCCGTCGCGGGGATCGGCGCCGCCCACCGCGCCCTCACCGCCGAGGCGGCGGCGAGCGACGGCGCCGGGGCCGACGCCGTCGAGGCGTGGAGCCGGGCCCGCGGCGCCGCCCTCGCCCGCATCCGCACCGCCGTCGCGGCGATCTCGGCCTCGGGCCTGACCGTGTCGAAGGTCTCGGTGGCGGCGAGCCTGCTGGGCGACCTCGCCCGTCGTGACCAGGGTGGACCCGCGGCGGCCCCGCCCGCCGGCCCGTGACCGCGCCGCCGGATTTCGACGCCGGTTTTCGCGAGACCTTCGCGACCCTCGTCGCGTGGCGCCGCGACGTGCGCCGCTTCCGCCCCGATCCGGTGCCGGAGGCGGACCTGCGCGACTGCCTCGCGCTGGCCTGCCTCAGCCCGTCGGTCGGCAACAGCCAGCCCTGGCGCTTCGTCCGCGTCGCCGATCCGGCGCGGCGCGAGGCGGTCGTCGACAGCTTCGCCCTCTGCAACGCGGCCGCGGCGGCGTCCTACTCCGACGCCCGCGCCGACGCCTATCGCCGGTTGAAGCTCGCGGGACTGCGCGAGGCGCCGGTCCATCTCGCGGTTTTCTGCGACGAGGCCACCGGCGACGGCCACGGCCTCGGCCGCGCCACCATGCCGGAGATGCTGCGCTACTCGGTGGTCACCGCCATCCACACCCTGTGGCTCGCCGCCCGCTGCCGCGGCATCGGGGTCGGCTGGGTGTCGATCCTCGACCCGGACGCGGTCGTCGCGCGGCTCGACGTGCCGGGCTCCTGGCGCCTCGTCGCCTATCTCTGCCTCGGCTACCCGGCCGAGGAGCACGACGATCCCGAACTCGTCCGCCACGGCTGGCAGGCGCGGCGGGCGCCGGGGGATCTGATGCTCGACCGCTGATTTCAGCTTGATACATACTAGTAGGTACAGTAGGTGGGTCGAGCGCGGATCCCGCGCTGGAGGCCTGCTCCGATGCCCCTCGTCCACATCACGCTCAAGAAGCCCCGCCCGGATGCCGAGCGTCGCGCCCTCGCCGATGCGGTCCATGCCGCCCTGGTCTCGGCCCTCGGGGTTCCGGCCGACGACCGCTTCCAGATCGTGTCGAGCGCGCAAGACGACCTGATCTACGACCCGGGCTATCTCGGCGTCTCCCGCGACGACGACCTCGTGGTGGTGCAGGTCCAGCTCTCGACCGGCCGCGGCGTCGCGCAGAAGCAGGCGCTGTTCCGCGCGCTCGCCGCCGAGACCGCGAAGACCGGCCTCGACCCGCGCAACCTGTTCGTGACGCTGGTCGAGATCGCGCGGGAGAACTGGTCGTTCGGCGACGGGATCGCGCACTACGCCGAGACGGTGCCGCCGCACCTCGCGGCGGCGGGCTGAACTCCGTCACAACCCGCCTCGTCAAAGGGTTCGCATCGATCGCGAGCTTCCCCTTTCCCGGACGACTGAAGCGAAAGCGGAAGGAGATCCGGGATCCAGCACAACGAGTCGCGAAGCGTCCGTCCTCAGCGGCGGTGCCGACGCACGGAGCCGCTTCGCGGCGAGTCTTACGGCTGGATCCCGGATCTTCTTCCACTGCGTTCCAGTCGTCCGGGAAAAGGCGGAGCCTGTCGGGACGCGCGGCCCGGACCTCGTCGGTCGCCCCCCTGGTCCCTTCCCGCGATCCGCGCCATACCGGCGCCGGAACGGAGGACCGGGGCGTGGCGCGGCAGGGACCATCGAAGCGCGAGGCGATCGTCGCGGCGGCCAAGGACCTGCTGTGGGAGCGCGGCTACGAGGCGACGAGCCCGCGCGACGTGCTCGACCGCAGCGGCGCCGGCCAGGGCAGCCTCTACCACCACTTCCCCGGCAAGCGCGAGGTGGCGGCGGCGGCGCTCGGCGAGATGGCGGACGAGGAGCGGGCGGTGGTCGACGGACTTTTCGATCCCGCCCGGCCTCCCCTCGCCCGGGTCCGGGACTACCTGACCCGCGAGCGGCAGGCCCTGCGCGGCTGTCGGCTCGCCCGCCTCGCCAACGAGGCGGCGATCGAGGAGCCGGCCCTGCGGGCGCCGGTCGCCGGCTATGTCGGCCATATCGAGGCCTGCCTGAGGGCGAGCCTGGAGGAGGCGCAGCGCGCCGGGCACCTGCCGGCCGCGATCGACCCCGCCCTGCTGGCGGCGACGCTGCTGTCGGTGGTGGAGGGCGGCTACGTGCTGGCCCGGGTGCATTGGGACGAGGCGGCGATGCGGCGCGCGATCGACGGGGCGCTCCAGACCCTCGATGTGCTGACGGCCTGAGCGGCCGGTCAGACTTCCTCAACGCTGTCGCGCGGCGTCCCGGCCTTCACGCTTCGTGAAGCGTGTTCGCCAACCGGAACGACAGGATCGACGGCGGATTATCGTCCCGCTCAAGGTCACGGTCGAGGACCGCAGGGATGTTCAAGCAGAGTGGATGGGCCGCGGCACTCGCCGCGGCGGCGCTGACCTGTGCCCCGGCGCAGGCGCGCGAGGTGGTGTCGTTCGGGGCCGATGCCGCGCCCGGAACGATCGTGGTGCGGACCGGCGAGCGCCGGCTCTACTTCGTCAACGGCGACGGCACGGCGATCCGGTACCCGGTGGCGGTCGGCAAGGCCGGCAAGCAGTGGACCGGCTACGCCCGCATCGACGGCAAGTACGTGCAGCCGGCGTGGTCGCCGCCGGCCGAGGTCAAGCGCGACAACCCGCGCCTGCCCGACGTGATCGCCGGCGGCTCGCCCCGCAATCCGATGGGCGCGGCGGCGCTGACCCTCGATCGCGGCGAATACGCGATCCACGGCACCAACCGCCCGGGCTCGATCGGAACCTTCGCGTCCTATGGCTGCATCCGGATGTACAATCAGGACGTGGTCGACCTGTTCGGCCGGGTCGCGGTCGGCACCCAGGTGGTCGTCACGCAATAGCGGAGACGGTCCCGACATCGTTCAGGGACCCCTCCACTTCGCTCTGATTGAATCGTACCGGAGGAACTGGAGCGGGCGAAGGGATTCGAACCCTCGACCCCAACCTTGGCAAGGTTGTGCTCTACCCCTGAGCTACACCCGCTCTCGCGTTCCGCGGCCGCCTCGGCGGCGCCGGTGACGGGGGATAAACACCATCCCGGCGACGGATGCAAGCGGTTGTTTGAGCCGGCACAGCGTCATACGAAATCCGATTGATCGCTCGGCAATCCCTGCGGGATCGCATCCGCGATGCGGATTTCTGCTTCGCTCAAGCGCCGCGCGGGCTGGTGATCCGGATTTCGGAACGAATCGTCCGAAAACCGCATCACTCCGCACCGTCGCGGGCGAGCTCGTCCGGCACCAGCGTGGCGGCGTCCTGCCGGGCCAGCAGCGCGTCGAGAGAAACCGGGCGGTAGTCCCAGGCATCGGCGCCGGCATCGCAGGAGCGGATCGTGTCCGGGATGGTGCCGTGGGTGTGTCCGTAGAGGTGGCGGGTGCCGCGCCACAGGCCCGGCCAGGCGCGGTGGGCGTAGTGGGCGAGGAACAGCCGCCAGGGCGTGCCGGCGGCATCCTCGGCGGTGAGGCGGATCGACTCGACCGGCGGCTCGGCCCAGGGCAGGTCGAGGACGCGGTTGCTGTCGTGGTTGCCGCGCACCAGCCGCTTGCTGCCGTTGAGCCGGGCGAAGACCGCCGCGCAATGCTCGCGGCTCGCATGCGCGGCGAAGTCGCCGAGGTGCCAGACGGCGTCGTCGGGGCCGACGACCGCGTTCCAGCGGGCGACCAGCGCCTCGTCGTGCGCCTCGATCGACCCGAAGGCGGCGCCACGCAGGCGCAGGATGTGACGGTCGCCGAAATGGGTGTCGGCGGTGAAGTACAGGGTCATGCGGGGACGGGGGCGGGAGGCGGGACCGCCACCTCAACCCGGAGCCCCGGCGCTCAGGTCCACAGGGCGTGGAAGTGGTGGACCGGGCCGTGGCCGTGGCCGATGGTCAGGCGGTCGGCCGCCGCAATGGCGGCCGAGACGTAGTCCTTCGCCGCCCGCGCCGCCTCGGCCAGGGGAAGGCCGCGGGCGAGCCCGGCGGCGATGGCGGCCGACAGGGTGCAGCCGGTGCCGTGGGTGTTGCGGGTCGCGACCCGCGGGCCGGTGAGGCGCAACACGCCGCCGTCGGCGCCGACCAGCAGGTCGACGCTCTCGGCGCCGCCGGCATGGCCGCCCTTCATCAGCACTGCCTTCGACCCGCGGGCGAGCAGTCGCCGGCCCTGGTCGAGCATCGCCGCCTCGTCCGTGGCCACCGCCTCGCCGAGCAGCGCCGCGGCCTCGGGCAGGTTCGGCGTGATGACGAGGGCGCGGGGCAGCAGGAGGCGTTGCAGCGCGTCGATGGCGCCGTCGCCGAGCAGGCGGTCGCCGCTCGTCGCCACCATCACGGGGTCGAGCACCACCGGGCAGTCCGGTGCGTGGCGCGCCAGCCCCTCGGCCACCGCCGCGATGACCGGCGCCTGCGACAGCATGCCGATCTTCACCGCCGCGACGGCGAGGTCGCCGAACACGCTGCCGATCTGCTGGCCGACGAAGTCCGCCGGCACGTTGTGGATGCCCTGGACGCCGCGCGTGTTCTGGGCGGTCAGCGCCGTGACGACGCTGGCGCCGTAGACGCCGAGTGCCGAGAAGGTCTTGAGGTCGGCCTGGATGCCGGCGCCCCCGCCGGAATCGGAGCCCGCGACCGTGACGGCGATGGCGGTCATGCGGCGCCCCGGCTGGCGAGTGCGGTGTCGATGAGGGCGCGAAGGTCGCGCGCCCGCGCCTCGACCTCGCCCGGCGCTCCGAACAGCGCCGAAATCACCGCGAGCCCGTCGGCTCCAGCGCCGATGGTCGCGGCGGCGTTGCTGCGGTCGATGCCCGCGATGGCGCCCAGCGGCAGGCCCGGGCCGCGGGCGAGGCGGCCGCGAAAGATGATCCGGTTGAGCCCGTCGAGGCCGACCGGCGGGTCGGGGTTGTTCTTGCTCGTGGTGGCGAACACCCCGCCGACGCAGCCGTAATCGACCGGCAGCCGGTAGAGCTCGTCGGCCTGGGCCGAGGACTTGAGGGTGAGCCCGATGATCGCGCCGCGCCCGAGCAGCCGGCGCGCGTCGGCCGGGTGCAGGTCCTCCTGGCCGAGATGCACGCCCTCGACGCCGGCGGCCAGCGCGAGGTCGACCCGGTCGTTGACGAGGAGCGGCACCCCGGTGCCGGAGAGCGCCGCGTGAATCGCGCGGATGCGCGCGAGGCTGAGCCGGGCGTTGCCGATGTCCTTCTCGCGATATTGCAGCAGGGTGCAGCCGCTGGCGGCGGCATCGCGGGCGAGGCGGGCGAGCGTGTCGGGATCGCCGCCGCTGAAGCCGACGTCGAGGATGCCGTAGAGCCGCAGGTCGACCGGCACGAGGTCGCCGGGGCGGGGGGTGTCGCGCATCCGTGGGAACTCCTGGAGCCGGATCGGTCCGGCGGGTGTGTCGGTGGTGCGGGCCACTCAACCCTCCCCCCTCTGCGGGGGAGGGTGGCGAGTGAAGCGGGACGAAGTCCCGCCGAGAGGGGAACCACGCTTCCGGATCTGGCTCGGCAGCCGTGCAGTGCGCCACCTGGAACAGCGTCGCGCTCCCCTCTCCCGCCCGGCCTCCGCCGGGCACCCTCCCCCGCACAGGGGGGAGGGTTCAGTCGCGCGCTGCGGGTGGCCCCCGCCCTGCCCTCTCGACCATAAGATCCGTAACGATTTCAGGCAGTTGGTATAATCGGCCGCCTCAGCCGCCGTCAATCGCCTCCCCGGGCCGGATCTCGCGCTCGCCGCGCTCCAGGATCCGTTCCAGCGCCTCGATCCGGTCGGCCTCGGCGGTCGGCTTGTCCCAGCGGATGCGGCCGACCCGGGGAAACCGCATCGCGACGCCGGACTTGTGCCGGGTCGAGCGCTGCACGCCCTCGAAGGCAATCTCCAGCACCAGCCCCGTCCGCAAGCCGTACTCGACCTCGCGGACGGGCCCGAACCGCTTGACGGTGTGGTTGCGGACGTAGCGGTCGAGCCTCGCCAGTTCCTCGTCGGTGAAGCCGTGATAGGCCTTGCCGACCGGCACCAGCTCCTCGCTCCCGTCCGGTGCGTCGCGCCAGACCCCGAACGTGTAGTCGGAATAGAACGACGAGCGTTTGCCGTGCCCGCGCTGGGCGTACATCATCACGGCGTCGACCCGGTACGGCTCGCGCTTCCACTTCCACCACGGCCCCTTCGGCCGGCCCGGCATGTAGGGGCTGGTGAGGCGCTTGAGCATCACGCCCTCGATCGCGTCGGCGTCGGGACCGCCGCCGGCGGCGGCCGGGTCGCGGCGGGCGGCGGCGAGCGCCTCCCAATCGGCGAACGGCACCAGCGGCGAGACGTCGATGCGGGCGTGGTCGAGACCGGCCACGAAGGCTTCGAGCCGGGTGCGCCGCTCGGCGAAGGGCAGGCCGCGCAGGTCCTCGCCGTCCGCCGCGAGAAGGTCGTAGGCGCGGACATGGGCCGGGAAGTCGCGCAGGAGCTTGGGGGTCACCGCCTTCCGGTTCAGGCGCTGCTGGAGCACGTTGAAGCTTTGCACCCGCTCCTCGCGCAGGATCAGCAGCTCGCCGTCGAGGGCGCCCGCGAAGGTGATCGCGTCGGTGAGGTCCGGGAAGGCGCCGGAGATGTCCTCGCCGGTGCGGGAGTAGATCCGGGCGACCCGCTGCCCGGCGCGGTCAAGGCCGCCGGCGAGCTGGACCCGGATGCCGTCCCACTTCCACTCGGCGCCGAACGCCCCGGGGTCGAGCTTGGGAAAGTCCTCGTCCTCGATCGGATGCGACAGCATCGGCGGGCGAAACGGGGCCGGGTTCAGGCTCTCGGGCCGCTCGCCCTTTCCCTCGACCCAGGCGAAGAGCGGCTCGTAGGGGGCTTTCAGCCCGTGCCAGACCTCCTCGACGGCATCGGCCTCGAACCCGCCGAGGCTCGCCACCGCGGTCTTGGCGAGCCGCGCCGAGACGCCGACCCGCAACTCGCCGGTGATGAGCTTGAGCAGGGCCCAGCGCCCGGTCTCGTCGAGGGCGTCGAGCCACAGGGCGATCCGGGCCGGCAGCTCGGCCTTGCCGACGTTGCCGAGGGTCTCGACCACCTCGGCGAGGCTCGGGACCTGCGGCGGCGGCCGGTTGTGCCCGGGCGCGCCCGGCTCGGGCTCGGGCGCGGCCGGCCAGATCAGCGCCGTCGCCTCGGCGAGGTCGCCGACATAGTGGTAGGACATGCGGAAGAGTTCGGGATCGACCCGGGCCTCGACGAGGCCGCGGATCAGCCCGGGCTTGGCCTCGCGGAAGCTCAGGTGCCCGGTCATCGCCGCCAGCGCGTAGCCGCGCTCCGGGTCCGGCGCGTGGCGGAAGAAGTCCTGGAGCAGGCGCAGCTTGGCGTTGCGCCGCGGCTCGTAGCCGAGCCGGTCGAGGAGATGGGCGAAGTCGTTCACGCCGCCTCCCCGGCCGCATCCGCGGCAGGCGCATCCGCGGCGGTCGCGGGCGCCGGGTCCGGCTCGGCCTCGCCCTCGTCGCCGTAGCCGAGCATGTGCAGGGGCTTGGCGCGGATGCCGTGGGTGCCGCACCAGTGGACCAGAGCGTCCTCTTGGCCGTGGGTGACCCAGACCTCGCCGGCACCGGTGTCGCGGATGGTGCGGCAGAGGTCGTCCCAGTCGGAATGGTCGGAGATGACGAGGGGCAGTTCGACGCCCTTCTGGCGCGCCCGCGCCCGCACCCGCATCCAGCCCGACGCGAAGGCGGTGACCGGGTCGGGGAACTTGCGCGACCACAGGTCCTGGATCGCCGAGGGCGGGCACAGCACGATCCGGCCGCCGAGCTTCGGCCGCTCGGCGGCCACGACCTTGATCGTCTCGCCGAGCGGGATGCCCTCGCGCTTGTACAGCTCGGTCAGCTTCTCCATCGCGCCGTGGAGGTAGATCGGCTCGCAAAAGCCTTCCTCGCGCAGCAGCGCCATCACCCGCTGCGCCTTGCCCAGCGCATAGGCGCCGACGATGTGGGTGCGTTCGGGAAAGAGCCGCACCGAGTCGAGCAGGCGGCGGACCTCGTCGCGGGCGTCGGGGTGGCGGAAGACCGGCAGGCCGAAGGTCGCCTCGGTGATGAACACGTCGCAGGGCACGACCTCGAAACCGAGGCAGGTCGGGTCGGGCGCGCGCTTGTAGTCGCCCGACACCACGATGCGGCAGCCGCCCTGGGTGATGGCGATCTGGGCCGAGCCGAGGACGTGGCCGGCGGGGTGGAACGAGACGGTCACCTCACCGAGCCGCACCGCCTCGCCGAGCCGCGCCTCCTGGCGGGTCTCGCAGAAGTCCTCGCCGTAGCGGACCGCCATGATCCGCAGCGTCTCGGGCGTCGCCCAGACCGCGCCGTGGCCGGAGCGGGCGTGGTCGGCGTGGCCGTGGGTGATGAGGGCGCGGGCCACCGGCCGCACCGGATCGACGTGGAAGTCGCCGGCCGGGCAGTACAGGCCCTCGCGGGTGAGAGACAGGATCTCGGTCGGGCGTGTCGCCATGGCACTCGTCGGCAGCGGGGAAAGGGATATAGGCCGCCCCTTCGACAAGTCCCGCCGATGCGGTCCTCACTCGCGACGATCCTGCCGCCACGACCCTGCCGCCATGACGCTACGCTCCTCCGGCGACCTCCTCGCCGACCGCCGCTACGCCTGGGCCGAGGCGGCCCTCGCCGAGGACGACTTTTCCGCCGCGGCCGACCTCGCCGAGCAGGTCTTGGAGCGGGCGCCCGCCTACGGCCCGGCCTGGATCCTCCTCGGCCGGGCCCGGGCGCGGCTCGCCGGCGACGACCCGGCACGGCGGGAGGCCGCCCGGGACGCCTTCGCGCGCGCCCTGGCGCTGGACCCCGGCGACGCCCTCGGGGCGGGCCTGCACCTCGCCGAACTCGGGGAGGCGTCGGGCGAGGCGCTGTCGCCGGCCTATGTGCGGGCGCTGTTCGACGGCTACGCGCCGCGGTTCGAGCGCCATCTCGTCGAGGGCCTGGGCTATCGCGGCCCCGAGATGATTCGCGAGGTCCTGCACGATCTCGCGGCAAGGCGCGGCCGGCCGCCGCGCTTCGGGCGGGCGCTCGACCTCGGTTGCGGCACCGGCCTCGTCGGCGCGGCGTTCGCCGGGCTGGTCGACACGCTCGCGGGCGTCGACCTGTCGCCCGCGATGCTGGCGCGGGCGCGGGCCGGCGGCGCCTACGACCGCCTCGCCGTCGGCGACCTCGTCGGCTTCCTCGAGGCCGAGCCCGCCGGCGCGGCCGACCTGATCGTGGCGGCCGACGTGTTCATCTACCTGCGCGACCTCGCCCCGGCCTTCGCGGCGGCGGCGCGGGCGCTCGCGCCCGGCGGCCTGTTCGCGGTCACGCTGCAAACGCATCCGGGTGCGGGCGCCGTGCTCGGGCCGGACGGGCGCTACGCCCATGGCGAGGACGCGCTGCACGCCGCCCGGGAGGCCGCCGGTCTGGCGATGGCGGCGATGACGGAGGCGGCGATCCGGCGCCAGAACGGCGCCGGGGTGCCGGGCCGGATCGTGGTGCTGGAGCGAGGTGCCGAGGCGGTCCCGGCCTGACCGTCGCGGCCGACGACCACGGCGCCATCTCGGCTGCCGCCGTCAGCGATCCGGGGCACCGGCAGGGCGCGCGCCGTCTCGCGGCGGGCCGGGCGGGATCGGGGAGGATTTCAGGTGGGCCATGCGCCAGGGTCGCGGTTCCTGTTCCCCGAACCCGTGACGCTCCTGCGACTACTCGGCCCACTGAGCCTCACTGGATCGGATGCAGAGAACTGGTCCGCCCGAACCCGTCGTCGCCGGCCTCTCCGTCGCGCAGCCCGGAAGGGTTCCGGAAGCCTCCAGGCGCACAGACGGCAAGGACGGCCCGTGTAGCAGACTGGGTGAGCCGGGCAAGCGCCGAGCTTGCGTCTAAACGTGTCGGCCGTGAGCCCTTGACCGCGGGCGCGTCGCCGACGGCGGTCGCCGGATCGAAGCCCGCCGGAGAGGATCGCCGATCGAGGGCGCCTTCGTGACCGCCACGCAACGAACCACGGCATCGGGCCGAAACGCGACGGCGTCAATTGGAGGGAAATCCGGCAGCGGATCTTCAGGCGGGTGCCGGAGGATCCGCAGCACCCGACCCGCACCGCGCGAGGAGCACGGCCGGTCTTCGCTCGACAGTCAGGTTGCGTTCCATGCGTGAGTTCCCGCGTCTTCCCCATCGCGATCCGCCGGCCCGCCGTCCGGCCGCAACCCTGGCGCGCCTGGCGCTCACCGGCGCCTGCGCCCTCGCCGTCTCGGCCTGCGTCACCGCCCGCGAGCAGCGGGCGATGGACCGCGGCTCGTGCGCCGAATACGGCTTCGAGCCCGGCACCGATGCCTTCGCCCAGTGCATGATGGGCGTGACCCAGCACCGCGAGATGCTGGCGCAGGACCGCCGGATCGCGATGCAGACCCAGATCGCCGCGCAGAACCGCGAGGACGAGCGCCGGCGCGATCTCAACAGGCTGGCGAGCCTGCAGCGCAGCGGCGACCGGAGCTACCCGGTCTGCTCGGCGTCGAGCTTCAACAATTCCGGCTTCGATGCCCGCAGCGGCTCCTGGTACGGCCCGAACTGCCGCGCCCGCTGATCCCGCACCGAACGATGTCGACCCGACATGCCATTCCCGTTCACGGAGACGACCCGATGGCGCAGCACGACCACACCGACGCGAACCAACCCGGACCGCGGCACCCGACCGGCGTGATTGTCCTGATCGCGGTCGCCCTCGGGACCCTCGCGGCGGTGCCGACCCACAACGCCGGCCTGTTCGCGCTCGTCGCGGTGCCGAGCATGATCGCCATGGCGCTGCTTTACCACCTCGCGCATCGGCGGCTCGGGTGGCGGCCGCTCGGCGAGTTCACGGTGCCGCCCTGGATCTGAGCCCCGGCCGCAACCAACCCGGGCGGCGCCGTCGCGCCGCCCAGGTGAGCATCAGGCGCTCAGCTTGTCGCGGATCGGGAGCTGGCGGATGCGCCGCCCGCTCGCCGCGAACACCGCGTTGACGATGGCCGGCGCCACCGGCGGCACGCCGGGTTCGCCGACGCCGCCCAGCGGCTTGGCATAGTCGCCGCCCGGCACGAGGTGGACCTCGATCACCTTCGGCGCCGCATCGATGCGGGTCAGCTCGTAGGTGTCGAGGTTGTCCTGCACCGTGCGGCCGTTCTTGAAGGTGATCTGGGCGGTGAGCGCGAGGCCCATGCCCATCACCACCGCGCCCTCGAGCTGCGAGCGCACCCGCTCGGGGTTGATCTGGGTGCCGCAATCGATCGCGATGTCGACCCGGTGTACCGTGATCTCGCCCTTCGGGCCGACCTCGACCTCGGCGGCGGCCGCCGTGTAGCTGACGAAGCTGTAATGCCCGGCGATGCCGAGCCCCCGCCCCTTCGGCAGCTCGCGGCCCCAGCCGATGCCCTTCGACGCCGCCTCGATCACCTTGCGCAGGCGCCCGGTGTCGTAGGGATAGCGCGACGGATCCTCGCCGTAGTTCCACACGTCGCCGATCTTGACCGGGTCGATCACCCGCGCCGGCCCGATCACCTCGAGCAGGTAGTCCTTCGGGTCGCGCCCGGCCGCGTGGGCCATCTCGGCGATGAAGGACTGCGCCGCGAAGGCGTGCGGGATGTTCGAGACCGAGCGGAACCAGCCGATGCGGACATGCGCCGGCGCCGCCGGGTTCTCCATCCGGACGTTCGGGATCGCGAACGGCACGTTGACGAGGCCCATCCCGAGCTCGATCGGGATCTCGTGGTCGGCGCCGTCGACGAAGATCGAGCCGATGGTCGGGGCGGCGCTGCGGTGCAGCCAAGCCACCGGCATGCCCTTGGCGTCGAGCCCGGCTTCGATCCGCTCGACCGAGACGGTGTGGTAGTAGCCGTTGTGGAGGTCGTCCTCGCGGGTCCAGGTCATCTTGACCGGAGCGCCGTCCATCGCCTTGGAGCAGAGCGCCGCCTCGACGAAGTAGTCCGGCTTCGACTTGCGGCCGAAGCCGCCGCCGAGCAGGGTCACGTTCACCGTCACGGTCTTCGGGTCGATGCCGAGGCGCTTGGCGATGCGGTCGCGGGCGGCCTGGGGAGCCTGTACGCAGCCCCAGGCCTCGACCTTGCCGTCCTTGGCGATCCGCACGGTGGCCGCGGGCGGCTCCATCGGGGCCTGGACGAGGTGGGGCACGTAGTACTCGGCCTCCAGGCGCTTGGCCGCGCCCTTGAGCGCCGCGTCGACGTCGCCCTCCTGGCGCACCACCTTGCCGGGCTTGCGCACGGCCTCTTCCAGGGTGGCGCGGTAGGTGTCCGAATCGTAGGAGGCGTTCGGGCCGTCGTCCCAGGTGAGCTTCAGCGCCTCGCGGCCCTTGATCGCCGCCCAGGTGTTCTTCGCGATCACCGCCACGCCGCCGAGGGGCTGGAACTCGACCGGCGGGGCCGGCGGATCGATGGTGATGACCTTGACCACGCCCGGGACCTTCATCGCCTCGGCGGCGTCGTAGGTCTTGAGCTTGCCGCCGAAGACCGGCGGCCGGGCGACGACGGCGTACAGCATCCCCTCGACACGGGTGTCGAGGCCGTAGATCGCCTTGCCGGTGGTGATGTCGCGGTTGTCGATGAGTCCGATCTGGCCCTTGCCGATGTAGCGGAAGGCCGACGGGTCCTTGAGCGCGATGCCGGCGCGGTCGGGCGGCGTCAGCTTGGCCGCGGCCTCGGCCACGTCGCCGTAGCCGAGCGTGCGGCCGGACTTGGCGTGGGTGAGCGTGCCGTTCTCCGCCGTCACCTCGGCGGCCGGCACCTTCCACCGCTGGGCCGCGGCCTCGACCAGCATCGCCCTGGCGGCGGCGCCGGCCCGGCGCAGGGGCATGAAGAAGTGGCGCAGCGAGCGCGAGCCGTCGGTGTCCTGGTTGCCGAAGCGGTCCTCGTCGCCGTGGGCCTGGACCACCTTGACCTTCGCCCAGTCGGCGTCGAGCTCGTCGGCGACCACGAGGGCGACCGAGGTGCGGACCCCCTGCCCCATCTCCTGCCGGTGGCAGGTGATCGTCACCGTGCCGTCGGGCGCGACGGCGACGAACACGGTCGGGTCGTCGCGCCAGCCGCGCGGCATGCCGTCGGCGCCGAACTTCTTCTCGTCGGCGGCGCGGGCGGCCGGGGCGCGGACCGCGAGCGCCAGAACGAGGGCGCCGGCCCCGCCGAGCAGCGCCCGGCGGCTGACGTTGGTGAGCGCGGATTCCGGCTCGGGAGCCGCGGCGGCGTCGGCGATGCGGGTGAGATCGTGGATCACAGCCGGCCTCCCTGCTCGGTCTTCGGGGTCACGCCGGCCGCCTGCTTGATCGCGGCGCGGATGCGCGGATAGGTGCCGCAGCGGCACAGGTTGCCGCTCATCGCCGAGTCGATGTCGTCGTCGCTCGGCTTCGGGGTGTCCTTGAGCAGGGCCGCCGCCTGCATGATCTGCCCGGTCTGGCAGTAGCCGCACTGCGCCACGTTGAGGTCGCGCCACGCGGCCTGGACCGGATGGTTGCCGTCCGCCGACAGACCCTCGATGGTGACGACCGGCTGGCCGTCCGCCGCCGAGACCGGGGTCTGGCAGGCCCGCACCGCGGTGCCGCCGACATGGATGGTGCAGGCGCCGCAGGCCGCGATGCCGCAGCCGAACTTGGTGCCCGTCAGGCCGAGCTCGTCGCGCAGATACCACAGCAGCGGCATCTCGGGGTCGCCCTCGTAGCGGCGTTCCTCGCCGTTCACGCTCAGGTTGATCATCGTCGCCCTCCGGCTGTCTGACGTTCCGCGCCCCGCGGACATGATTCCGGTCGCGGCGCGGCCCTCCCAGCTCGAACGAGAAGAGTTCCAGCCTGGATCTGGTACTCCCGCGGCGGGGCTCGGAGCAACCTGCCCGTGTGCGGCGAGCGGATGCAGTCTTCGTCGCCGACTCCGTTTCGGCCAAGCCATGCCCGTCGCGCAGGGGTCGCGGGCTGTGCGCCCGGCGACGGCTGTGCGAGCCTGAGCCCGACCGGCGGTCCGCTCCACGAGGCCGCCGCGGAGGAAGCCCCGCATGGCCCGCAAGACCGTCATCACCTGTGCCCTGACCGGCTCGTTCGACACGCCGAAGAAGAACCCGGCGGTGCCGGTGAGCCCGGAGGCGATCGCCCGCTCGGCCCTGGAGGCGGCCGAGGCCGGCGCCGCGGTGGTGCACATCCACGTCCGCGACCCCGCCACCGGCGCACCCAGCATGGACCTCGAACTCTACCGCGAGACGGTGGAGCGCATCCGCGGGCGCAACGCCGACGTGATCCTGAACCTCACCACCGGGGCGGGCGGGCGCTACGTCGCCGGCGAGCCCGACCCAGCGGTGGCGGGCCCCGGCACCACCCTGGCCTCGCCCGAGGCCCGCACCCGCCACGTCACCGAGCTGCGCCCCGAGATCTGCACCCTCGACGTCGCGACGATGAATTTCGGCGAGCACGCCTTCCTTAACACCCCCGGCCACCTCCGGGCGATGGCCGGGATGATCCGCGAGGCCGGCGCCAAGCCGGAGATCGAGGTGTTCGACCTCGGCCAGATCGAGCTTGCCCGCCACCTCGTCGCGGAGGGCCACCTCGCGACCCCGCCGCTGTTCCAGATCTGCCTCGGCATCCCGTGGGGGGCGCCGGCGACGCCCGAGACGCTGCTCCAGATGCGCGACCGCCTGCCGGCCGGCGCCGCCTGGTCGGCCTTCGGCATCTCGCGGGCGGAGTACCCGATGCTGGCCGTCGCCGCCGCAGCCGGCGGCAACGTCCGGGTCGGTCTCGAGGACAACCTCTACCTCGCGCCGGGCCGGCTCGCGCCGAGCAACGCCGCGCTGGTCGAGAAGGCCGTGAGCCTGCTCGCCCATCTCGACTGCGCCCCGGCGACGCCGGACGAAGCGCGGCAGATCTTCGGGCTCCCGCCGCGCTGATCCCGGCGGGGCCGTGGCCCGAGTCTTGCGCCCGGAGCGGCACCGTCGATCCCGCCCGAGGTCCCGCCGCATGCTCCGCCACGCCCTTCGCCTCGCCGCCCTCGCGGGCGCCCTGACGGCAGCCGCGCCCGCGTCGGCGGAGGCGGTCCTGCGCATCGCCATGACCGCCGCCGACACGCCGACGACGACCGGGCTGCCGAACAACGGCTTCGAGGGCATGCGCTTCCTCGGCTACCCGGTCTTCGAGGGGCTGGTGCTGTGGGACCTCACCCGCACCGACCGGCTCGCCGGTCTGCGCCCGGGCCTCGCCGAAAGCTGGGAGCAGGCGCCGGGCGACACGAAGACCTGGATCTTCCACCTGCGCCGGGGCGTCACCTTCCACGACGGCACGCCGTTCGACGCCGACGCGGTGATCTGGAACCTCGACCGCTACTTCAAGCCCGACAGCCCGCAGCACGAGCCGGCGGCGGCCGGCATCACCCGGGCCCGGGCGCCGATCGTCGCCGGCTACCGCAAGATCGACGATGCCACCGTCGCCATCACCACCACGGTTGCGGCCTCGTACTTCCCGTACATGGCGGTGTACGTGCTGTTCACCTCGCCGGCCTCGTTCGAGAAGGCCGGGCGCGACTGGGCCAAGGTCGGCACCCTGCCGGCGGCCGGGACCGGGCCGTTCCGCATCACCCGGGTCACCCCGCGCGAGGCGGTCGATCTCGCCCGCAACGACGGCTACTGGGATGCGGAGCGCAGGGCGAAGGTCGACCGAGTGCGGCTGCTGCCGATCCCCGAGGCCAATGCCCGCATCGCGGCCCTGCGCGCCGGGCAGGTCGACTGGATCGAGGCCCCGGCCCCGGACGCGATCCCGTCTCTGAAGCAGGCCGGCTTCGCGATCACCACCGGGTCCTACCCGCATGTCTGGCCGTGGTTCTACAACAGCGGGGCGACGAACAGCCCGCTCAAGGACGTGCGGGTCCGGCAGGCGCTGAACTACTGCATCGACCGCGACGGCCTCGTCGCCTTCCTCAACGGGACCGCGGAGCCCTCGGTCGGCTGGCTCAAGGCGAGCGACCCGAATTTCGGCAACCCGCAGAACCGCTACAAGCTCGATCCGCAGAAGGGCAAGGCGCTGCTGGAGGCCGCCGGCTACACCGCCAAGGCGCCGCTCGCCCTCAAGGCGATGATCTCGACCTCCGGCTCGGGCCAGATGCAGCCGCTGCCGATGAACGAGTTCCTGCAGGAGAGCCTGAAGCAGAACTGCAACGTCGACGTCAGCTTCAACGTCGTCGAGTGGCAGGTGCTGCTGAACGCCGCCCGGGCGGCGCCGGACGCGCCGCAACTGCAGGGCGCCAACACCCTCAACGTCAGCTCGCCCTCCTCCGACCCCTCGGTGATGGCGCGCTACTTCTCGTCGGCCAACGTCTCGCCGAAGGGCTTCAACTTCGCGCAATTCAAGGACGACGCCTTCGACAGGGCGATGGCGATGCTGGCCGAATCGACCGATCCGGCCGAGATCGCCGCCGCGACCCGGGCCGCGCACGAGCGCCTCGTCGACGACCCGCCCTGGCTGTTCATCGTCCACGACCTCAACCCGCGGGCGATGTCGCCGCGGGTGAAGGGATTCGTGTCGCCGCAATCGTGGTTCGTCGACCTCACCCTGGTCAGCCTTCAGGAGGGCGCGACGCGATGACCGACGCCCTGCCCGCCGCCACCGACCCGGCGCTGCTGCCGGCCCACGCCCTCGCCCGGGCGATCGCCGCCCGCCGGCTGTCGCCGGTCGACGCGGTCGAGGCGCTGCTGGCCCGGATCGCCGCGCTGGAGCCGCGGCTGAACGCCTTCGTGGAGGTCTACGGCGAGGACGCCCGCCTCGCCGCCGAGGGCGCCGACCGGGCGATCCGCTCGGGGCACGCCGTCGGGCCGCTGCACGGGGTGCCGGTGGCGCTCAAGGACCTCATCGACCTCGAGGGGCGGGTGACCACCGGCGGGTCGGCGGCCCTGCGCGGGCGGCCGGCGACGGCGACCGCGTCCATCGCCCGGCGCATGATCGCCCAGGGGATGATCGTGCTCGGCAAGACCCACACGGTCGAGTTCGCCTTCGGCGGCTGGGGCACCAACCGCCACATGGGCACGCCGCTCAACCCGTGGGACCCGGCGCAGCCGCGCACCCCCGGCGGGTCGAGCAGCGGCTCGGGCGTCGCGGTCGCGGCCGGGCTGACGCCGTGGGCGATCGGCACCGATACCGGCGGCTCGGTGCGGTTGCCGGCGTCGTTCTGCGGCATCACCGGCCTCAAGACCACGATCGGCCGGGTCAGCACCGCCGGGATCCTGCCGCTGAGCACCACCCTCGACACCCCGGGGCCGATGGCCCGCTGCGTCGAGGATTGCGCCCTGCTCTACGCCGTGATCCAGGGGCCCGACCCCCTCGACCCGAACACCCGCGGAGTCGTGCCGGCCGATCCGATGCCGCATCTCGACCGCGGCGTGCGCGGCCTGCGCCTCGCCCGGATGCCGCGGGCGGAGCGCGAGGGCGTCGCCGCCGAGGCGCTCGCCGCCTACGACCGCTCGCTGGAGGTGCTGGCCCGCCTCGGGGCCGAGATCGTCGACGTGAGCCTGCCGTTCCGATTCGTCGACTTCGTGCGGTCCTCGGCGATCCTCCAGGCCGAGGCGTACCTGTTCGACGGCCACCTCGCCGAGGACCGGACCGCGCAACTCGACCCCGACGTGCGCGCCCGCATCCTCGCCGGGGCCGGCGTGTCGGCGCAGGACTACCTGCGCACCCGCCGGATGCAGCAGGACATGAAGCGCGGCCTCGACAAGGCGCTGGCCGACATCGACGCCCTGCTCACCCCGACCACCGAGACGGCCGCCCTGCCCCTCGCCGGCCTCGACCAGGACGTCGTGCCGTCGCGCTTCACCCGCTTCGTCAACCTGCTGGAGATGTGCGCGCTGGCGCTGCCGAACGGCTTCACCGCCGGCGGCCTGCCGCTGTCGCTCCAGATCTGCTGCCGCGGCTACGACGAGGCGACGGCGCTCCGCATCGGGCAGGCCTACCAGCAGGCGACCGACTGGCATCAGCGCCGGCCGCCGCTGTAGGTTTTCACGCCGCCGGCACCGCCGCGGCGGCGCCCGGCATCGCGGGATCGTCGGAGCGCGCGGCGCCCTCGCGGGTCTCGGGCATCGCGAACAGGTAGAGCGCGAACCCGCATGCCGCGATCGCCGCGAGGGTCAGGAAGGCCGCCGAGTAGCCGGCCGACACGATGATGAGGCCGGCGAGCGTCGCGCTCAGCGCCGCGCCGAGGCCCTGGGCGGTCGCGACCGCGCCCTGGCTGACGTTGAAGCGCCCGGTGCCGCGGGTGAGGTCGGCGACCACGATCGGGAACAGGGCGCCGTAGACCCCGGCCCCGACGCCGTCGAGCAACTGCACGCCGACGAGCCAGAACGGGTTGTCGGACAGAGTGTAGAGCACGCCGCGCAGGGCCAGCACCCCGAAGGCCGCGAGAAAGATCGGCTTGCGGCCGATCGTGTCGGCCTTGGCGCCGACGAACATCGCCACCGGCACCATCACGCATTGCGCCGCCACGATGCAGATCGCGATCAGCGAGGTCGCGTGGTCCTTCCCCGACAGGTGAGTGAGAAGCTGCCCGACCGAGGTCAGCATCGCCGCGTTGGCGAGGTGGAACAGGGCGGCCAGCACGGCGAAGAGCAGCAGCAGACGGTTCTGGAGCAGGGCCGCGACGCCGGAGGGCTGCTCGCAGCTCTCCTCGCCGGGCGGGCAGTCGAGGCCGCGGGCGACGTCGTCGTCGATGGCGTCGGCCGGCACCATCAGCATCGCGCCGATCGACAGCACCGCGAGGGCGCCCATGATCCAGAACACCACCACCGGCCCGAACAGCGTGGCGAGCCCCGCCGCGAGCGCCGCCGAAACCGCGTTGCCGGCGTGGTTGAAGCCCTCGTTGCGGCCGATCCGGCGGGCGAACAGCCGCGGCCCGACCACCCCGAGGGTGATGGCGGCGAGCGCCGGCGGGAAGATCGCCCCGGCGATGCCGGCGAGCGACTGGGTCGCCGCCACGGCATAGAAGTTGGAGATGAACGGCAGCGCGAGGCAGCTCAGGGTCACGGCGAGGGCCGCCGCGATCACGATCGCCCGCTTCTGCCGGGTGCGGTCGATCAGCGCCCCGGCGGGCGTCTGCGCCACGAGGCCGGCGACGCCCGCGATGGTCATGACGAGGCCGGTCGTCGCCTCGTTCCAGCCCTGGTCCGGGCCGCGCACCGCGATGAGGTAGATCGCGAGGTAGGGCCCGAGACCGTCGCGGACGTCCGCGAGGGTGAAGTTCAGCGCGTCGAGCCCGCGCAGGGCCCGCGTCGGCGGCGCGGCCTGCGGCCCGGTTTCCGTGGTCGCCATGGTCGTTCGTCCCGGCTGGAGCAAATCCGTCCACGAACCGGCGAAGCGACCGAAAGTTCATCCGCCACGGGATGAAAAATCTTCGGATCCCGTAAGGTCGCCCGAGTTCAGGGCTGGAAACCCTCGAACACCATCTGGTCGGCGTAGCGGCCGGCGCGGCGGACCTGATCCTCGTTGCGCACCGTCCAGGTCATCACCGGCATCCGGCCCAGCAGGCGGCAGAGGTGGGTGGCGGCGTTCGGCAGGTCGTCGACCCGCCACGACAGGAAGTCGGGGCGGCTCTGCTCGACGTGGAGCAGGTGGGCGAGGCCGTGGCGGGCCTCGGCGGTCAGCCCGGCATAGGACGGATCGTCGTGGCGGCTCTCGGCGACGATTCCGCGGGGGATGCCCGGGCACAGCTCGGCCAGGGCGCCGACGACCGCGGGATCGAAGGATTTCAGCGCCACCGGCCCGGGATGACCGGCGAGGATCGCGGCGACCCGGCGGGCGAGCGCGAGGTCGCCGTCGTGGCGCGACTTGACCTCGATCACCAGCGGGGTGCGGCCGGCGATGGCCGCGAGGAAGTCCGGCAGGGTCGGGATGCGCTCGCCGCTGCCGGCGACGGCGAGGCGGCCGAGATCCGCCGCCGCGCGGCCGGCGACCTCGCCGGACTCAGCCGTCAGCCGGCCGAGGCCGAAATCGTGGAAGACCATCGCCTCGCCGTCGGCGCTGAGCTGCACGTCGCACTCGATGGCGTAGCCGCGGGCGATCGCCGCCTCGGCCGCCGCGATCGTGTTCTCCGGCACGCCCGCCGCGCGGTCGTGCAGGCCGCGATGGGCGATCGGCCGGGCGGTGAGCCAGTCGGGGGCGAGGCGCTCGCTCATCGCTCAGCGGACCTCGAACATGCCCTCGACCTCGACCACCGCGTCGAGGGGCAGTTCGGCGACGCCGACGGTCGAGCGGGCGTGACGGCCGCGCTCGCCGAGCACCTCCACCATCAGGTCGGAGGCGCCGTTCATCACGGCGGCGACCGCCGAGAAGCCGGGCGCGGCGTTGATGAAGCCGCCCAGCCGGATGCAGCTCACCACCGCGTCGTCGAGGTTGCCCGCCGCCGCCTGGAGCTGGGCCAGCACGTTGAGGGCGCAGAACCGCGCCGCCTCGGCCGCGACCTCCTGGCTGATGCCGCCGCCGACCTTGCCGGTATGGCGCGGGTCGAGCTTGCCGTCCGGGCCGAAGCAGATCTGGCCCGAGATCACCACCAGGTTGCCGGCCCGCTTGAACGGCACGTAGTTCGCGACCGGGGCTGCGGCCGGCGGCAGGACGTGGCCGAGTTCCTTCAGGCGCTCCAGGGTGGCGCTCATGCGGGTGTCTCCCGGTTGGGTTGGGCCGCGCGCGGCGGCGTTGTCAGGGCGTCTGTGGCGCAGCCCGCCCGCGATGGCAACCCTGGCGCGGCGCAGGCGCGCCACAGTCAAGCCGGATCAGATTCGGGACGCCCGCGGCTCAGCCGGCGCGGGCCCCGCCGGCGGCGGCCTCGCGGGCGCGCTCCAGCACCAGCCGGCGCTCGCGCCAGACCACGAACACGCCCGCCGCCGCGACGATGCAGCCGCCGACCGCCACCGCCGGCTGCGGCAACTGGCCGAACACGAACCAGCCGAGCAGCAGCGACCACAGCATCGTGGTGTACTCGAACGGCGCGACGAGGGACGCGTCGCCGTAGCGGTAGCTCTCGGTCAGGAGGATCTGGCCGATGCCGCCGAGGATGCCGACGAGCACGAACAGGGAGAAGTCGCCGAGGTCGGGCATGCGCCAGCCGAGCGCGAGGGTGGCGAGGCCGAGCAGCGAGGTGAACAGGAAGAAGTACAGCACGATGGCGCCGGTGCGCTCGGTGCCGGTGAGCTTGCGGACCTGGATCGTGGCCGCCGCGGCGCAGACCGCGCCGAGGCACGAGAACAGCGCGCCGGTCGAGCTGGCGAAGCCGGCGCCGCCGAACTGGAGGTGGGGCGCCAGCATGATGAGCACGCCGAGGAAGCCGACGATGACCCCGGCCCAGCGATACCCCTGGACCCGCTCGCGCAGCACGATGGCCGCCAGCACCACGACGAGGAGCGGCGAGGCGTAGCCGATCGCCACCGCATCCGAGAGCGGCAGGAACGACAGGGCGGCGAAGCCCGCGAACATGCCGCAGGCGCCGATGATGCTGCGCAGGAGATGCCCGCGCAGGTTGCGGGTGCGCACCGCCGCCAGGATCGGACCCTGCCAGCCGAGCCAGACCAGCAGCGGCAGGATCGCGAAGAACGAGCGGAAGAACACGATCTCGCCGGTCGGGTAGCGGTCGGCGAGGCTCTTCACCCCCGCCGACATCACCGTGAAGGCCAGCGCCGACAGGACCTTGAGGCTGATGCCGAGATACGGCCGGCCTCCGGTGGCGCCTCGCTCCGACGTGCCCCCCTGCGGGACGGGACGGCCGGGGACGACGAGGGGGGCTGCCATGGCACTCGCGCTCGATGGGAGGGGCGCCCGGGTCGGATCGGTACGCCGCGACAACCGGGACGGGAGCATGACAGACCACAACCGGAACGGCCGGACCAGCCGCGTCCGCGGGCTTCTGGTCTGCGGAACGCGCATGCGCCGCTTAACGAAGCGGCAATCGCCCCGTGCCCGCCGGTGGAAACCTCGGGTGCCGTCATCAAAGTGAGACGGGACTCGGCTTTGGCTGATGGGCAGCAGCCGGGGAAACGACCATGGCCGACGATCCCGACGCGCTTCGCGTGCGGACCCTGTTCTTGTCCGATACCCACCTCGGCACCCGCGGTTGCCAGGCGGAGATGCTTCTCGACTTCCTGCGCGAGGTCGACGCCGACGAGATCTACCTCGTCGGCGACATCGTCGACGGCTGGAAGCTGCGCTCGGGCTGGTACTGGCCGCAATCCCACAACGACGTGGTGCAGAAGCTGCTGCGCAAGGTCCGCAAGGGCGCCCGCCTCGTCTACGTGCCGGGCAACCACGACGAGTTCCTGCGCGACTTCCTCGACATGCATTTCGGCGGGATCGAGATCCACGACCGGCTCGTCCACGAGGCGGCGGACGGACGGCGCTACCTCGTGCTGCACGGCGACCAGTTCGACCTCGTGGTCCGCCACGCCCGCTGGCTGGCGCTGCTCGGCGACGGCGCCTACACGGCGGCCCTGTTCGTCAACACCCATCTCAACTGGGTCCGCCGCCGGCTCGGCCTGACCTACTGGTCGCTCTCGGCCTGGGCCAAGCTGAAGGTGAAGAACGCGGTCAACTTCATCGGCCGGTTCGAGGAGGTGCTCGCCGCCGAGGCGCGCCGGGTCGGGGCCGACGGGGTGATCTGCGGTCACATCCACCACGCCGCCGACCGCGAGATCGAGGGCCTGCGCTACGTCAACACCGGCGACTGGGTCGAGTCCTGCACCGCGGTGGTCGAGCATTACGACGGCCGGCTCGAACTCATCCGCTTCGCCGACCGGATCAGGGCCGGCACCTCGTCCCCGGCCGGGCGCGAGCTCCTGCCCGCGGCCGGGGCCTCCGACGCGCGGGCGGTGGCGTGAGGCTCCTCGTCGCCACGGATGCCTGGCATCCGCAGATCAACGGCGTCGTCCGCTCGCTGGAACAGGTGGTCAAGGCCGGGCCGCGCCACGGCTTCGATCCCGTGCTGCTGACGCCGCAGGATTTCCGCTCGGTGCCGATGCCGGGCTACCCGGAGATCCGGCTGTCGCTCGCCACCGCCCGCGGGGTCGCGGCGCGCTGGCCCTCCCCGGCTCACGTCCACATCGCCACCGAGGGGCCGATCGGCCTCGCGGTGCGGCGGGTCTGCCTGTCGCGGGCCCAGCCGTTCACGACGAGCTACCACACCCGGTTCCCGGAATACCTCGCCGCCCGCGCGCCGGTCCCCGAGAGCTGGAGCTACGCCTGGCTGCGCCGCTTCCACGGTGCCGCCAACGGCACGATGGTGAGCACCGCGACGCTGGAGCGGGAACTCGCCGGGCGCGGCTTCCGCAACCTGATGCACTGGACCCGCGGGGTCGACACCACCCTCTACCGCCCCCGCGACGAGCCGGTGCCCGAGGCGCTCGCCGACCTGCCGCGCCCGCTGTTCCTGTTCGTCGGCCGCCTCGCGGTCGAGAAGAACGTCGCGGCCTTCCTGCGCCTGTCCCTGCCCGGCTCGAAGGTGGTGGTCGGCGACGGTCCCGACCGGGCGCGGCTCGCGGCGATCGCCCCCGACGCCCGCTTCCTCGGCGCGCTGACCGGCGAGACGCTGGCACGGGTCTACGCCGCCGCCGACGTGTTCGTGTTCCCGAGCCTCACCGACACCTTCGGCATCGTCCTGCTCGAAGCCCTGGCCTGCGGACTGCCGATCGCCGCCTTTCCGGTGGCAGGGCCGCAGGACGTGGTCGGCGGGGCGGGCATCGGGGTGCTCGACCACGACCTCGCCGCCGCCGCCCGCGCCGCCCTGGCGATCCCGCGGGCGCGCTGCCGCGAGCACGCCCTGCGCTGGACCTGGGCCGAGAGCGCGCGTCAGTTCTACGGCAACATCGAGACGTCGCTCGCCCGCGCCGGCGTCGTGCCCCGGCGCACGCCCCAGGCCCCGACCGGCAGCGTCGCCCTGCCCTGATCCCTCTTCAGGCGAACAGGTCGACCACCGCGAAGCCGCGCCCGGCCAGCCGCTCGGCGAGCACCCGGCGGTGGCAGCGCGCCGGGTCGCGCTCGAAGCACAGCAGGCACACCGGTTCGCCGGCGGCGAGGGCCGCGAGTTCGCCGAGGGCGGTCGCTCCGGCGGCGGTGTTGAGCACCTCGTCGCAGTAGATCCTCCGCATCAGCGCGGCGTCGTCGGCCCGCGCCGCCTCGCGGCCGGCCTTCGGCGTGCCGAGCGCCCGCAGGTGGGCGTAGCCGATCCCGGCCGCGGCGAGGCCGTCGCGCAGGGCGCTCTTCGAGAAGCCGCGCTTGCGCGACAGGGCGACCGCCCGCACGTCGGCCAGGGTCGCCACCCCGGCGCTGCGCAGGGCGGCCGCGAACCGCTCCGGGTCGCTGCCCTCGTACCCGATGGTGTAGATCGTCGGCGACACGCCCCCTCCTCGCCGGCACCGCGATCGTGCGGCGCATGTGGCTCTGATGTCACGCCTTCCGGGAATCATTCTCGATCCCGTCAAGCCTCTATTAACCGGCTCCTGCGCATCGATTAGCCCTCGTGTTCGGCGTAAATTCAGGTCGCGTGTCGATGCCGCTGGAGTCGCTTCCCCTCACGCCCGCCCCTCGGACGATGACCTGGATCCGGCGCCTCGCCGCCGGGACCGCCCTGGCGCTGGTCGGCGCCTGCGCCGGCACCGCCGACTTCTACCCGACCAAGGGCGACGTGAAGCCCCATCCCGGCGTCGCACGGGCGAAGGCGCACCCGATCCAGGGCATCGACGTCTCGAAGTGGCAGGGTCCGATCGACTGGGCCTCGGTGCGCTCGGCCGGAACCCAGTTCGCCTTCATCAAGGCGACCGAGGGCGGCGACCACGTCGACGACCGCTTCCGCGAGAACTGGGTCGGCGCCGCCCGGGCCGGCGTGCCGCGCGGGGCCTACCACTTCGTGTTCTGGTGCCGCTCGGCCAAGGAGCAGATGGACTGGTTCAAGGCCAACGTGCCGAACGACCCCAATGCCCTTCCGCCGGTCCTCGACGTCGAGTGGAACGGCCACTCGCAGAAGTGCCCGAAGAAGCTGCCGAAGGCCGAGGCCCTGGCGATGACCCAGTACATGCTCCAGGAGATGGAGGCGTACACGGGCAAGCGGCCGATCATCTACACCGACATCACGTTCCACAAGGACGTGCTGGAAGGCGAGCTGGAGGATTATCCGCACTGGCTGCGCTCGACCGCGGCCGAGCCGGAGAACCGCTACGTCAACCGGCGCTGGATGCTGTGGCAGTTCACCTCGACCGGCCGGGTGCCGGGGGTGCGCGGCGACGTCGACCGCAACGCCTTCTACGGCACGCAGGCCGAGTGGGCCTCGTTCATGGCCACCGACTGCGACCCGCGCCACTACCGCCGCCTGTCCGCCGCCGGGCTGTGCGCCGACAAGTAGGCGGGCGCCGGCGGGACCGGCGGCCTCGCGCCGAACGGTCCCACTTCGCAGCCCGGCCGCGAGGGGGCATATGGGGCCCTCCCCCGTAGCCCGGACCCCTGAACGCCATGTCGGGTAACACCCTCGTCCTCGTCGCCTGCCTCGCCGTGGCGGTCGTGCTGCTGTTCGGCCTCGCCAACATGCTGCGCGGCGGCAGCGCCAATTTCTCACAGCGGATGATGCGGCTGCGGGTCGTGCTGCAATTCGTGGCGATCCTCGTCATCATGGGCGTGCTGTGGTGGCGCGGCGCCTGAGCGGCCCCGGGTGTCACCCGGCCGCCTCAGGTCGGCGAAAACACGACCGCACCGGGATTGCGGCGCGAGACGCCGCGGCGGCGCCCGGCTAGGGTGCGGCGATTCCGATCGGCCCGACCGATCCGCCGGACACTCCCCGATGCGCGTACCGACCCTGAGTCTCGCTGCGGCCCTCCTGGCCGCTCCGGCCGCCCTCGCCGCCGATTACGCGGCGCCCGTGCCGGAGTATCGTCCACCGGTCCAGCCGCTCAGCATCGTCTCCGAGTTCCGCATCGGCGGCTCGGCCCAGGATCCGGGCAGCAACGAGAAGAACACCTCCAACATCAACGCCGAACTGGTCTTCGCCAAGCCGAATCTCGGCCTCGACCGGTTCTGGAGCTACTTCGTGCCGCGGCCGACGGTCGGCGGCAGCTACAACGTCGATGGTCGCACCAGCTACGCCTATATTGGCGCGACCTGGACCGTCGACATCACCGACCGGATCTTCGTCGAGGGCTTCTTCGGCGCCGCCGCCCATAACGGCTATACCGGCCCGAAGATCGACGTGCCCAAGACCTTCAACTCGCTCGGCTGCTCGCCGATGTTCCGCGAGGCCGCGGCGGTCGGCTTCCGCCTCACCGAGCGCTGGAGCGTGATGGCGACGATCGAGCACATGTCGAATGCCGGCCTGTGCATCGAGAACCGCGGCCTGACCAATTACGGCGGCAAGATCTCCTATACGTTCTGAGCCGGGGCCGCGATCCGGCCAGGGCATCGAGGGGGAGACCGCCCATGGTGGTGCTGAACCGCATCTACACCCGCACCGGCGACAAGGGCACGACGGCGCTGGCGAGCGGCGAGCGGCGCTCCAAGGCCGATCTTCGGGTCGAGACCTACGGCACGGTCGACGAGACCAATGCCTGCCTCGGCCTCGTCCGCCAGCACACGTCCGGCGACCTCGACGGGATGCTGGCGCGGATCCAGAACGACCTGTTCGATCTCGGCGCCGACCTCGCCACGCCCGAGACCGGCGAGCCGCTGTCCTACGAGCCCCTGCGCATCGTCGCGGCCCAGGTGACCCGGATCGAGGGCGACATCGACGCCCTCAACGCCCGCCTCACGCCGCTGCGCTCCTTCGTGCTGCCCGGCGGCTCGGCGGCGGCGGCGGCCTTGCACCTCGCCCGCACGGTGTGCCGCCGCGCCGAGCGCCTCGCCGTCGCGCTCGCGGCGTCGCCCGGCGAGACCGTGTCGCCGGAGGTGATCCAGTACCTCAACCGGTTGTCGGATTTCCTGTTCGTCGCCGCCCGGGTCGTCAACGACGACGGCGCCGCCGACGTGCTGTGGGTGCCGGGGCAGAACCGGACCTGACTCCGGCGCCCCACCGCCACGCCGCGACTTACCGCCGCCAGATCCCGATGCGGTTCGAGCGCGCCTGCTCCTCGGCCGCCAGCAGTTCCGGCGTCGCATCCGCCGAGGCGCGGCCGCCGCCGTTGAAGAGGATCAGCTCCGACAGGTCCTGTCCGTCGAGGGTGCAGCGGAACCCGTCGCCCTCGCCCGCCGGCAGGCACGCGACGTCGCGCCGGCGCAGGTAGCGGCCGAGTTCGCGGGCGTTGCGGCCGCCGAGCCCGTCGACGCCGAGAAGGCGCACCGTCGTGCCGTCGAAGTCGAGGGTGCCGGTGTCGACCACCGCTGGGGTGCCGTTCACGGCCCCGCCGCGGGCAGGCCGGGCTTCGGGGGCCGGACGGGCCTCCGGCGGCGGAAGCGACACCGCGGTGGTCGGCCGCGCCGCCTTGGCCGACTTGGCGCGCGCGGCGAGGGCCTGGGTGACGACGTCGCGCCAGATCTGGGCCGGCATGTCGCCGCCGGTGACCCCCTCCATCGGCGAGTTGTCGTCGTTGCCGACCCAGACGCCGACGACGAGGTCGGCGGCGAAGCCGACGAACCATGCGTCGCGGTAGTCCTGGGTCGTGCCGGTCTTGCCGCCGGACGGCACCGCCACCCGCGCCGCCTTGCCGGTCCCCTCCCGCACGACCGCGGCGAGAAGGTCGACCATCCCGGCGCGGGCCGTGGCGTCGCGCATCGGTGCCGGGGCGACCGGCGGGCGGTTGTACAGGGTCTGGTCGCGGCTGGTGATCTGGCGGATCGTGTAGGGCTCGACCGTCTCGGTTCCGGCGGCGACGGCGGCGTAGGCCCGGGTCATCTCCATCAGGGTCGTCTCGGCCGAGCCGAGGGCAAGGCTCGGGACGGAGGGCAGCTCGGACTGCACGCCGAGGCCGCGAGCGGTGGCGATCACCGCCGGCAGCCCCACCGCCTCGGCGAGCTGCACCGCCACGGTGTTCACCGATTGGGCGAAGGCGGTGCGCAGGGTGACGGAGCCGCGGTAGCGGCCGCCGTAATTCTCCGGCTCCCACTCGCCGATCTGGGTCGGGCGGTCGACCATCACCGAGTCGGGACGGTAGCCGTTGCGCAGGGCGGTCAGGTAGACGAACAGCTTGAACAGCGAGCCGGGCTGGCGCCTCGCCTGCGTCGCCCGGTTGAACTGGCTGTCGGCGTAGTCGCGCCCGCCGACCATCGCCAGGATCGCGCCGTCCGGCGCCATCGCGACGATCGCGCCCTGGCCGACCTTTCGGCGCTCGCCATCCCCGTCGAGGCGTCGCGCCAGCACGCTCTCGGCGATGTTCTGGAGGGTGAGGTCGAGGGTGCTGCGCACGGTGGCGTCGGCCGGGCCGGTGCCGATCAGGCCCTTGGCGGCGTCGGCGACCGCGTCGACGAAGTAGTTCGTGCCCACCGGCGTCTCGGTCGGCACCTGCACCGTCGCCGGGCTGCGCTTGGCGGCTTCGGCCTGCTCGCGGGTGATCGCCCCGGTCTCGGTCATCGCATCGAGCACCTGGGCGGCCCGGCCGCGGGCGCCGTCGAGGTTGCGGTGCGGCGCGAGCTGGGACGGCGCCCGCACCAGCCCGGCCAGCATCGCGGCCTCCGGCAGGGTCAGGTCGCGGGCCGGCTTGCCGAAGTAGCGCTGCGCCGCCGCGTCGGCGCCGTAGACCCCGGCGCCGAAATACGCGGTGTTGAGGTAGCGGGTCAGGATCTCCTGCTTGTCGAGCTGCGATTCCAGCCACAGCGCCAGCACCGCCTCCTGGACCTTGCGCTTGAGCGTGCGGTCCTGGGACAGGTACATCATCCGCACGAGCTGCTGGGTCAGGGTGCTGCCGCCCTCGCGGGTGCCGCCGGCGGCGGCGTTGCGCAGGGCGGCGCGGGCGAGGCCGCGCAGATCGATGCCGGGGTGGTCGTAGAAGCGCCGGTCCTCGATCGCGACGATCGCCTGCGCCAGGACCGGCGGCACGTCGCGGGGCGACAGCTTCGCGCCCTTGATGATGCCGCGGGTGGCGAAGGCCTGCCCGGCCTCGGAGCGCACCACCAGGGCCGAACTCGTCGGCTCGACGACGAGGCCGCCATTCACCGGCAGCGTCGCCAGGGCGTAGACGAACGTGCCGAGCGCCGCCGCGACGGCGAGGACGGCCGCGATGGCGGCACTGCGCCGCCACGGCACCCGCCGGAGAACCCGGCCGACCGGCGCCCAGGCCCGTCCGGCACCGGCGGCGGCCCGACCGACCGCCGGATGCCCGGCGGCGCGGCCGAGCGCCCGACGGGCGGCGCCCGCTCCGGCAGCGGCCCGACCGGCGGCGGCGCGCAGCGCCGGCCCGAAGGCGGCTGCGGCACGCGCGGCCCGGGCGCGGCCGGTCGGCTTCGCAGCGGCGTCCGGTTCATCCGGCGGGACCTCGGACCCGGGGCCCGCGGAACCGGCGGCGCCGAGTTCGAGCCAGTCGCGTCGCGGCGGTTCCGGGGGCGTTCCGGCCATCGCGCGTCAGCGTCCCGCCGCGCGGGGCTCGATCCAGCGATGGGCTTGCCCGCGCACGGCCGCCGGGCGGCTGAAGCGCAGGGAGCGGACGTGGTGTCGCCGGTGCCAGTGCCGCCGGTGATGGTAGCGGCGGTGATGCCAATGCCGGTGGTGCCAGTGGTGCCGGCGCCAGCCGCGATGCCCGCGCCAGTGCCGGTGGCGGCGCCAGCGCACCGTCTCGACCGTGCTGGGCTGGTCGAGCGCGACCGTCACCGCGGCGCGCGGCATCAGCGGCGAGGCGCCGGCGAGGCCGCCGAAGCCGACGAGGAGGCAGAAGGCGAGGAGGAGATGACGCAGACGCATGCCGGCTCCGGTCCGGAACGGGGAACGAGGCCCCAACGCCAAGCTCCGCGGTTCCGTTCCGCCTGCTCCGCTATCCGACGCGCCGGAACGGCGCCTCTGCTATCCGACGCGCCGGAACGGCGCCCGCCCGGCGAGGCCGCCGGTGCGGTCGAACACCACGACTTCGAGTTCGCTGCCGGAGCCTGCGAGCACCCGGGCGGCGGTCTCCCAGGCGTGCCGCGCCACGTCGTCGGCGAGGGGCAGGCCGCGCGCCTCGGCGAGGCCGAGGACTTCGAGGGCGGTGTTGGCGCCAGCCGCCCGTTCGGCGAGGTCGCCGCCGCCGACCTCGCGCAGCCGCCCGGCGAGCCACGCGAGATCGACCGGCCCGGCCCGGGAATGCAGGTCGAGCAGGCCGTGGCCGAGCTTGGTCATCTTGGCGATGCCGCCCGCGACGGTGACCCGCGGCACCGGGTGGCGGCGCAGGTACTTCAGCATGCCGCCGGCGAAGTCGCCCATGTCGATCAGCGCCGGCTCGGACAGGCCGTGCAGGCGCTGCACCGCCGCCTCCGAGGTCGAGCCGGTCGCTCCGGCGACGTGGGTCAGCGCCGCCGCCCGGGCGACGTCGATGCCGCGATGGATCGTGTCGATCCAGGCGGCGCAGGAATACGGCACCACGATCCCGGTGGTGCCGAGGATCGACAGGCCGCCGAGGATGCCGAGCCGGGGGTTGAGGGTGCGCGCCGCCAGTTCCTCGCCGCCTGGAACCGCGATCTCGACCACCGCGTCCGGGGTGCCGCCGGCCTCGGCCGCCGCCTCGCTCAGGGCCTCGGCGATCATCCGGCGCGGCACCGGGTTGATCGCCGGCTCGCCGACCGGCAGCGGCAGGCCGGCCCGGGTCACGGTGCCGACCCCCGGCCCGGCGCGGAAATGCAGACCCGATCCCGGGGGGCGCGGCCACACCGTCGCGATCACGAGGGCGCCGTGGGTCACGTCGGGATCGTCGCCGGCATCCTTGACGATGCCGGCCCGGGCGCCGTCGGGGAGCCGTTCCGACACCGCCAGCGCGAAGGCCGGGCGGCTGCCGCCCGGCAGCGGGATCTCGACCGGATCCGGGAAGGCTGCGCCGCGCGCGCCGTGATAGGCGGCCTTGGCCGCCGCCGCCGCGCAGGCGCCGGTGGTCCAGCCGCGGCGCAGGGGGCCGCTCGGTCGCGTCTCGTCCATGGCGCGTGGTATCATACGAAATCCGATTGATCGCTCGGCGACTGCGTTGCAGTCGCTATCGCGATGCGGATTTCGGCCTCGCTCATGCGCCGCGCGGGCTCGTGATACGGTGCCCGTCCGGGCAAACGCCGCCCCCGGCCGCACCGGAGACCCCTTCGTGACCGCAAGCCTCCCCCGCGGGCTCCTCGTCGCCGCGATCCGCTCGGGATCGGGCAAGACCACCGTGACCCTGGCGCTGCTGCGGGCGCTGGCCCGCCGCGGCCTCTCGGTGGCCGGCGCGAAGTGCGGCCCGGACTACATCGACCCGGCCTTCCACGCCGCCGCGACCGGACGGCCGAGCTACAACCTCGACAGCTTCGCGATGGACCCGCCCCTGCTCGACGCGGTGGCCGGGGCGGTCGGCGACGGCGCCGACCTCGTGGTGGCGGAAGGCTCGATGGGGCTGTTCGACGGCGTCGTGGCGGCGGAAGGCCGCAGCGGCGCCAATGCCGAGGTCGCGGCGCGCTACGGCTGGCCGGTGATCCTGGTCCTCGACGTGTCCGGGGCGGCGCAATCGGCCGCCGCGACGGCGCTCGGCGTCACCGCCTACGATCCGCGGCTGCGCCTCGCCGGCGTGATCCTCAACAAGGTGGCGAGCCCGCGGCACCGCCGGCTGGTCGAAGCCGGGCTGGAGCGGGTCGGCCTGCGGGTGCTGGGCGCCCTCGCCCGCGACGACGCCCTGACCCTGCCGGAGCGCCATCTCGGTCTGGTCCAGGCCCGCGAGACCGCGGGCCTCGACGCGCGGCTCGACCGCCTCGCCGACCTGGCGGAATCCGGGATCGACCTCGACGCGGTCGTGGCCGCCGCCGCCGGCGCGGTGCCGCCGCCCTCCGCCGCCACGCTGCCGCGGCCGCCGGGGCAGCGGATCGCGCTGGCCTGCGACGCCGCGTTCTCGTTCGTCTATCCGCACATGACCGCCGGCTGGCGCGCCGCCGGGGCCGAACTGGTGCCGTTCTCGCCGCTCGCCGACGAGCCGCCGCCGGAGGATTGCGACGCCTGCTGGCTGCCGGGCGGCTATCCGGAACTGCAGGCCGGGCGCCTCGCCGCGTCGGACCGCTTCCTCGGCGGCCTGCGCCGCTTCGCGACGACCCGGCCGGTCCATGGCGAGTGCGGCGGCTACATGGTGCTCGGCGACGGTCTGGTGGATGCCGAGGGCGCGACCCACGCCATGGCGGGGCTGCTGCCGGTCGCGACCTCCTACGCCCGGCGCCGGCTCCATCTCGGTTACCGGGTCGCGCATCTCGTCGCCGCCGGTCGCCTCGGCCCGGCGGGCGGGCGCCTCGTCGGGCACGAGTTCCACTACGCCAGCGAACTGACCGACGCCCCCGACGAATCGTCCGCCCTGGCGCGGGTCTCGGATGCGGAGGGCCGCGATCTCGGCTTCGCCGGCCACCGTCGCGGCGAGGTCACCGGCAGCTTCTTCCACCTCATCGCGGCGGGCTGAGCGGGCCTCGTACGGTTTCCGATCGCTTCGCGATGCGGATTTCGGCTTCGCTCAGGTGTGTGGAGCCTTCGGCTCCACCGCGCGGGCTGGTGATACGGTTTCCGGAACGAAAGGTCCAAAAACCGTATCACTCCTCTGCGTCGTCCGGCACGGCGGGGGTCCGGCTCAGGCGGGCGGCCGAGCGGGTGATCGAGAGCACCTCGCGCCGCATCTGGTCGTCCTCGACCTGAACGTAGGCGCGCAGGAGATCGATCGCGCCCGGCACGTTGAGGAAGCCGAAGACGTTGTCGTCGCCACCGGTCTCCTCGGCCCGATCCTCGAAGAAGGCCGAGACCGGGACCTCGAGCAGCCGCGCGATCTCGCGCAGCCGGCCGGCGCCGACGCGGTTCTGCCCCTTCTCGTATTTCTGGACCTGCTGGAAGGTCACGCCGACCGCGTTGCCGAGCGCGGTCTGGCTGAGTCCCTTGGCCTTGCGCAGGGCGGTGATGCGGACGCCGACGAGACGATCGACCTCTGTGGTCTGCTTGGGCATACATCCTCTACGTCGTGACCGGCGGCCTGCCGCCGGCGAGGCCGGTGCGGCGCGCTCCGCCGGCGGATCCCGAACCGGCTCCGCGGGAGGACGCGGAGCCTGTCCGGCGCTTCAACCAACGACACCGTGCGCGGACACTCCGCGAACCGGTCTCGCGCGACCGTCACGGCGAGAAGGCGGAGCGGGCGCGCACGGCGTCCCTCCCTCCCTCACGTCGGGTGACGGCAGCTGGCATAGGCCGATTCGTCCGAGAGGGGGCACGGATGCCGCCCGATCGAGGAGAGCCGATATGCAACTCCGACTCACCCTACACGCTCAGGGCGTATTCCCCAAGGGAAGAAGCGTGTTGAAAAATACCGAAGGCGGGCGGCCGAGTATCGCCGCGACAGAATCCCTCGGCCATCCGGCCTAGGCCGCGAGATGTCTCGGCCAAAACTGACATATCACGGCCTCCGCCCCGGTCGACATGCCGGGTCGCGATCCCGCCGACGGGCACGGTCGGCTTGATCTGAACCGGCAAATCGCCTTGAGTCGCGCCACCCGGCGCCGGGCGCCGCACGGCCACGACGAGGTTCCCATGTTCATCGCGATGAACCGGTTCAAGGTCTACAAGGACGCCACGCAGGAGTTCGAGCAGCTCTGGCTCGGCCGCGACAGCCATCTCGGCGAGATGCCGGGCTTCGTCGAGTTCCACATGCTGCGCGGGCCGGAGAACGAGGATCACGTCCTCTACGCCTCGCACACGGTGTGGGAGTCGCGGGACGCCTTCGAGGCGTGGACCCGCTCGGAGCAGTTCCGCAAGGCGCACAGCAAGGCGCCGGGTTCGCGCCCGCTCTACCTCGGGCACCCGAACTTCGAGGGGTTCGAGACGATCCAGACCCTCGCGCGGCCGGCGAGCGCCGCCGCCGAGTAGGCGGCGACGGGCCGGGGCCGGATCCGCGGAGGACCGGCTCCGGGCGCGGCGATGGCTTCAGCCGCGTCGGAATCAGGTCTTGGGCGCCGGCTGGAGCCGGGGCAAGAAGGCGGCGAGCAGGCCGATCGCCGGCAGGTAGGCGCAGGCGCGGTACACGGTCTCGATGCTGGTGAGGTCGGCGATCTCGCCGAGGATCGCGGCGCCGAGCCCGCCCATGCCGAAGGCGAAGCCGAAGAACAGGCCGCCGACCAGCCCGACCCGGCCGGGCAGCAGTTCCTGCGCGTAGACGAGGATCGCCGGCATCGCCGAGGCGAGGATCATCCCGATCGGCACCGTCAGCACCACGGTCCAGGCGAGGTTGACGTGCGGCAGCGCCACCGTGAACGGCAGCACGCCGAGGATCGAGCCCCAGATCACGACCTTGCGCCCGAACCGGTCGCCGATCGGCCCGCCGACCACGGTGCCGACCGCGACCGCGCCGAGGAACACGAACAGATAAAGCTGCGATTCCTGCACCGAGACGCCGAAATGGTGGATCAGGTAGAAGGTGAAGTACGAGCTGAAGCTCGCCATGTAGAAGAACTTCGAGAAGATCAGCACCAGCAGGATCGCGATGGTGGCGACCACCCGCGAGCGCGGCAGCGTGCCGGCGGCCGGTCCGCCGGCCCTGCGACGGCCGGCGCCGGCGGCGAGACGGCCGCGGTACCACCGCCCGACGAGGCTGAGGATCGCAAAGCCGGCGAGCGCCGCCACCGCGAAGACCGCGACGCTGCCCTGGCCGTTCGGCACCACGATGAAGGCGGCGAGCAGCGGCCCGATCGCCGAGCCGGCATTGCCGCCGACCTGGAACACCGACTGGGCGAGGCCGAAGCGCCCGCCCGAGGCGAGGCGCGCCACCCGCGAGGCTTCCGGGTGGAAGATCGCCGAGCCCATCCCGACGAGGCAGGCGGCCAGGAGCAGGATCGGGAAGCTCCCGGCGGTCGAGAGCAGCAGCAGGCCCGCCAGCGAGATCATCATGCCGGCCGCGAGCGAGAACGGCTGCGGGTGCCTGTCGGTGAACAGCCCGACCACCGGCTGGAGCAGCGAGGCGGTGAGCTGGAACGCGAGGGTGATGAGGCCGATCTGGCCGAAATCGAGCCGGTAGGACTGCTTGAGCAGCGGGTAGATCGCCGGCAGCAGGGACTGGATCAGGTCGTTGAGGAGGTGCGACAGGCTCAGGCCCGCGAGCACGACGGCGGCCGGGCCGCCGGCCGCGGCGGGTACGGCGCTCTGCCCGACCTGAGGCGGACCGGTGACGGGGGCTTCCCGCGTCAGGCCCCGTTCGCGCGCGCGCGCATCCATCCCCGTCCCTCCCTGGCCCGCTTCGCCGCGGAGGCCTCCCGGCCCGTCGGCGCCCGCGATTGATCGCGTGCGTGCCTCGTCATACAAGGTCTCGTCCAGGGCCGCTCTCCTGTTCGCGACAACCCAGCCCTGTCGCGCTCGCGGGCACCTCGCGTGCAGTTCCCCGGTCCTCTTCTTGCCTGACGGATCGTCCCGTCCGCCCGCCGTCCCGGAACGGCACGGACGGCAACGAATTATGGTTCCACCCGGCACCGATAAGCCGGGGGGCCGCAGAGGGAGCAACGACGCCGATGCCACGCGCGCGACAGCCCGCCGTGCGGTCCTCCGCCCGTGCCGTGCCGGACGAACGCCCCTCGACGCGCTGGACCTCGCTGATGCCGCGGCGCGGCCGCGGCCTGTTGCGGCTCGCGATCGGCGCCGCCCTGGCCCTGGCCGACTGCCTAGCGATCGCGTGCGTCGGGTTCCTCGCCGAACTCGTCCACCGCTCGCTGCCGGGAGAGGCCGGATCCGGGATCGAGGCGGTCTGGCACGTGCTCGTCCTGGTGACGGCCTTCCTGATCGTGCCGACCCTCGCCCGCGGCGAATACAGCGTCGAGGCGGCCCTCTCGGGCGTGCCGCTGCTGCGGCGCACCGCCACCCTGTGGCTCGCGGCCTGGACCGGTGCCCTGATCGTCGGCTTCCTTACCAAGACCACCGGCGAGGTGTCGCGGATCGGCGTGCTGGTCTGCTTCGCCGCCGGCCTCCCGGCGGTCGTCGTCGCCCGGCGCCTCACCGTGTCGCTGGTACGGCGCCACAGCACGCCGCGTTCGGTCTCGGCCCGGCGCGTCCATCTCGTCGGCTACGAGGCCGACGTCGCGAGCTTCCATGCCCGGCACGACGCGTACGACCTCGGCCTGCGGGTGATCGGCGAGACGGTCCTGCGCTCACCCGACACGACCGTCGATCCCGAGGAGGTGCGGGCGCGGCTGGCCGAGGATCTCGACCTCGCCGTCTCGGTGGTGCGCTTCCTCAAGCCCGACGACGTCTTCATCCTGATCCCGTGGGGCGAGGTGGCGCCGCTGGAATCCTGCATCGACGCCTTCCTGCGCGTGCCGGTCGGCCTCCACCTGCGCCCGGGACGGGTCATGGACCGCTTCGGCGAGGTCCGGGTCGACCGCGTCGGCCGCCTGACCGGGCTCCGGATCGGCCGGCCGCCGCTGGGTCCGCTCGAGATCGCGGTCAAGCGCAGTTTCGACCTCCTGGTGGCGGCCACGGCGCTTGCCCTGCTGTCTCCGCTGCTTCTTCTGATCGCCGTCGTGATCCGCCTCGACACGCCCGGTCCGTGCCTGTTCCGGCAGCGCCGGCACGGCTTCAACCAGGAGGCGTTCTCGGTCTTCAAGTTCCGCAGCATGCGCACGGCCAAGGACGCGGTTTTTCGGCAGGCCACCCGCAACGACGACCGCATCACCCGGGTCGGACGGGTCCTGCGCCGCACCAACCTCGACGAGCTGCCGCAACTCCTGAACGTGATCCGGGGCGACATGTCGCTGGTCGGGCCGCGGCCGCACGCCCTCGCCCACGACCGCAGCTTCGAGCGCCGGATCGCCCGCTACGCCCGCCGCCACAACGTGCGGCCGGGCATCACCGGCTGGGCCCAGGTCAACGGGCTGCGCGGCGAGACCCTGACAGATGCCGACATGCGCCGGCGCGTCGAGCACGACCTGCACTACATCGACAACTGGTCGCTGTGGTTCGACATCCAGATCCTGGTGATGACGGTGCTGGCCCGCAGCGCCTTCCGCAACGCCTACTGACCGGCGCCGGAGCCTATCCGAGGGTTTTTTCTACGGCATGGACCGCCGGGAGAACCCCTTTCCCGGACGACTGGAGCGAAAGCGGAAGGAGATCCGGGATCCAGCACAGGAAGTGCCGCGAAGCGGCTCGATACCGGCAACGTTGCCGAGAATCAGACGCTTCGCGACTTGTCGTGCTGGATCCCGGATCTCCTTCCACTGCGTTTCAGTCGTCCGGGAAAGCGGCGGTTATCCTTTAGACGACGAGTCATGCGATTTTCGATTGATCGCTCGGCGATTGCTGCGCAATCGCTTCGCGATGAGGAAATCGGCTTCGCTCAGGTGCGCGCAGAGCCTTGCTCTGCACCGCGCGGGCTGGCGATACGATTTCCGGAACGAATCGTCCGGACATCGTATCAAACAGGTTCCGAGAAGATCCGCGCGACCTCGTCCGGCCCGAGCCGCCGGAACTGACCCGGTCCGAGGTCGCCGGGGAGGTCGAGGCCGCCGACGCGGTCGCGGTGCAGCGCCTCGACGTGGTTGCCGAGCGCCGCGAACATCCGCCGGACCTGATGGTAGCGGCCTTCGCCCAGCACGAGGCTGGCCCGGCGCGAATCCTCGACGGTGAGCGCGGCCGGCAGCAGCGGCTTGTCCTCACCGTCGAGCATCAGCGTGCCGGAGGCGAACACCTCGGCCTCGTCGCCGCGCAGCGGGCGCGCCAGCACGACCCGGTAGCGCTTGGTCACCTTCGCCTTCGGGGCGATGATCCGGTGCAGCAGGGCGCCGTCGTCGGTCAGCAGCAGAAGGCCCGACGTGTCCTTGTCGAGCCGGCCGACCGTCGAGAGCGCCGGGTCGCGCCGGCGCCAGCGCTCCGGCAGCAGGCCGTAGACGAGCGGGCCGGCCTCCTTGTGCGAGCAGGTGGCGCCGAGGGGCTTGTGGAGCATCAGCACCAGCCCGGGCGGCGGGTCCACGGGCTCGCCGCGCACGGTCATCCGCTCCGGCAGGTCGGGCGTCACCGCGATGCGCCGGTCGGCCTCGCCGAGCACCGCCCCATTGAGGCGGATCGCACCCCCGTGGGCCAGCGCCTGGATCTCCCGCCGGGAACCGTAGCCGAGATTGGCGAGCAGCCGGTCGAGCCGGACCGACGCGCTCATCGCCTTGTTCTCACTTCTTCGCCTCGAACACCTTGTAGCCGCGCTCCGACGCCCGGGGCGTGACCTGCCGGAACGACTCGTCCAGCACGGCCTCGTAGGGCAGATGGGCGTTGGCGGTGAGCCACAGGGTGCCGCCGGGGCGCAGGCTCGCCGCGGCGCGGCGCACGAAGCCCTGGCCGAGCGCCCGGTCCTCGGCGCCGCCGTCGTGGAACGGCGGATTCATCACCACGAAATCGAGGCGTTCGGGCACCGCGCCGGCCTCGCGCAGGTCGGCCCAGGCGAAGCTCGCCCGCGGATCCTCGACGTTGCGCCGGGCGGCCTCGACCGCCCGGCGGTCGATATCGACGAGGGCCAGCGCGGTCACCTTCGGGGCGGCGAGCACCGCCTTCGCCAGCACGCCGATGCCGCAGCCGAGATCGGCGCCGCGGCCCGCGAGCGCCGGGAGGTTCTCCAGCAGCAGCGCGGTGCCGGGATCGATCCGGTTCCAACTGAACACCCCGGGCTGGCTCCACAGGCCAAGATCGTCGAGGCGCCGGGGGGCGCCCTCGGCCAGCGCCGCGTCGAGCCCGTCGGGCCGTGCCGGCCGTCGGGTGCGGCAGACGCGGTGATGGCGCTTTGCGGTCTCCTCGACAGCGCAGCCGAACCCGGCGAGTTCGCGGGCGAGGCGGGATCCGCCCTTCTCCTTGGGCGCCAGCACCGTCAGCGCGCCGTCCGCCGCCAGCGCCCGCAGGGCGAGGGCGAGGGTGAAGCGCCGCTCGACGGTGCCGGGCGGGGCCAGCACGGCGAGGTCCGACAGGGTGCCGGGCGCGATGGCCTCCAGGGCCTCGGAGCCCGGGATCAGCGGCGAGAGCTGGACGGCGCCCTCGGGCGGGTCGGCGAGCTCGGGCGGCGGCCGGCCGTAGACAGCGGAATCGGGACCGGCACTCACCCGCGGGGGAACTCCAGCCCCATCTCGCGGTAGCGCTCGGGGTCGTCGGCCCAGTTCTCGCGCACCTTCACGAACAGGAACAGGTGGACCTCGGCCTCGGCCGCCTCGGCGATCTCGACCCGGGCCGCCTGCCCGATCGCCTTGATCGTCTGGCCGCCCTTGCCGAGCACGATCTTCCGTTGGCTCTCGCGCTCGACGAAGATCGTCTGCTCGATGCGGACCGAACCGTCCTTGCGCACCTGCCACTGGTCGGTCTCGACCGTGGAGGAATAGGGCAGTTCCTCGTGCAGCCGGTCGTAGATCTTCTCGCGGGTGATCTCGGCGGCGAGCACGCGCAGGGGCGCGTCCGAGACCTGATCCTCGGGGTAGAGCCAGGGGCCCGGCGGCATCTGCGCGGCGAGCGCCCGGCGCAGGTCGTCGACGCCGTCGCCGTTCAGCGCCGAGACCATGAAGGTGTGGTCGAACGGCACCCGCCCGTTGAGGTCGGCGGCGAGCGCCAGCAGGCGCTCGCGGGGGATCAGGTCGATCTTGTTCAGGATCAGGATCTTGGGCCGGCGCAGGTCGGGCAGCCGCCCGAGGATCGCCGCGACCTCCTCGTCGACCCCCTTGCGCGCGTCGACGAGGAGGCAGACCGCGTCGGCGTCCGCCGCGCCGCTCCAGGCCGAGGTGACCATCGCCCGGTCGAGCCGGCGCTTGGGGGCGAAGATGCCGGGCGTGTCGACGAGGACGATCTGCGCTGGCCCGTCCATCGCGATGCCGCGGATCAGCGCCCGGGTGGTCTGGACCTTGCGCGACACGATCGAGACCTTGGTCCCGACGAGGCTGTTGAGCAGGGTCGACTTGCCGGCATTCGGCACGCCGATGAGCGCGACGAAGCCCGCGCGGGTCTGGGCCTCGGACGGGCCGGCGGCCTCGTCGGGGGGAGTGTCTTGTGCCATCTCGCTCAGTCCTGCCCGGCCTCGGGCTCGTTCTCCCACACGCCCTCGCGGACCAGCAGCAGCCGGGCGGCCTCCTGTTCGGCGAGCCGCTTCGACCCGCCGACGCCGAGCCCGGGGGCGAGGCCGGCGAGCCGGGCCTCGATATAGAAGCGCGGCGCGTGATCGGGGCCGGAGCGCTCCGCCACGACGTAGGTCGGCGGCGCCAGCCCCCGCGCCTGGGCCCATTCCTGGAGGGCCGATTTCGGGTCGCGGCTGCGGGTGCCGCCGGTCTCCTCCCCGGCCGCGAAGGCGCGGTCGATCACCGCCTTGGCGGCGTCGTAGCCGGCATCGAGGAACACCGCCCCGAGGATCGCCTCGCAGGCGTCGGCCAGGATCGCGGCGTTGCGGCGCCCGCCGCCATGGACCTCGCCGAGGCCGAGCTTCAGGTGCGGGCCGACGTTCCAGGCGGTGGCGACGGCGGCGCAGCTCTCGCGGCGCACCAGCCCCGACAGCCGCCGCGACAGGTCGCCCTCGTCGGCGTCGGGCAGGGCCGCGAACAGCCCGTCGGCGACCGCGAGGCCCAGCACCCGGTCGCCGAGGAATTCGAGCCGCTGGTAGCTGCCGCCGCTGCCAGATGCGGCGCTGACATGGGTGAGCGCCCGGATCAGCAGCGACCGGTCGCGGAACCGGTGGCCGACCTGCTCCTCGAGGACCGCCAGGTCCGGGCGCGGGCGCGTGCCCTTGCGGGCCCGGGCCGGCGGGGCGGCCCCGGTCGCGATCCGGATCTCGGCGGGGCCGTCGTCGGCGTCCACGTCGGTGTCCAATTCGGCCCCCGTCAGTGGATCGGCTTGAACAGCCGGCTCCAGCGCACGGTCCAGGGCCAGTTCCACACCTGCCACGCGGCCGCGCCCTCGTCGACCGAGAAGAAGATGACCTCCGCCCGGCCGACGAAGTTCTCGAACGGCACGTAGCCGACGCTGCCGAGATCGCGCGAGTCGGTGGAGTTGTCGCGGTTGTCGCCCATCATGAAGAAGTGGTTGGCCGGCACGGTGTAGACGCTGGTGTTGTCCCACAGGCCGCGGTCGCCGTCGCGCTCGATGATCGTGTGCGAGACGCCGTTCGGCAGCGTCTCGGTGTACTGGGCGACCTGGGTCGGCTGGCCGAAGGCGTCGGTGGTCGAGTAGTCGGCGATCTGCTCGCGCTTCACCGGCCGGCCGTTGATGTTGAGGAGGCCGTTGATCATCTGGATGCGGTCGCCGGGCAGACCGATCACCCGCTTGATGTAGTCGGTGGAATTGTCCTTCGGCAGCTTGAACACCGCGATGTCGCCGCGCTTGGGCTCGGCGCCCCAGATCCGGCCGTGGGCCTGGAACGGCAGATACTCCGACAGCGGCAGCGAATACTTGGAATAGCCGTAGGAATATTTCGATACGAACAGGTAGTCGCCGATCAGCAGCGTCGGCACCAGCGACCCGGACGGGATGTTGAACGGCTGGAACAGCAGGGTCCGGACCACGACCGCGATGAGCAGCGCCTGGATGCCGACCTTGAGGGTTTCCTTGATCGAGTCCCACAGGCCGGCCTCCCGACCGGCCTTCACGTCCTGGTTGCTGCGCGCACGGTCCATCGTCTTCGTCTCCGGCGGTCCTCCCGCCTTGGCTGCCGCCGGTGGCACGCCGCCCGGCCTGCCGCAAGCGGGCGGTCTAGACCAACCTCCGCGGCCTCGCAACGCGGCACCCGGCAGGCGCGGTGACGCGGCGTGCGCCGACTCACGCCGGCAGCGCCTCGATGATCACGAAGGCCTGGGCCAGCGGCGGGTCGTCGGTGAGCGTCACGTGGACCACCCCGCGGTGCCCATCCGGGACCAGGGCGGCGAGGCGCGCCGCCGCGCCTCCGGTCAGGCGCAGGGTCGGGCGCCCGCCCGGCAGGTTGACCACCTCCATGTCGCGCCAGAACACCCCCCCGCTCATGCCGGTGCCGAGCGCCTTGGCGCAGGCCTCCTTGGCGGCGAAGCGGCGGGCGTAGGACGGCGCGCGGGCCGCGCGCCGGTCGCTGCGGGCGCGCTCGCCCTCGGTGAAGACCCGGTGGGTGAAGCGGTCGCCGAACCGCGCCAGGGAGCGCTCGATCCGGCGGATGTCGCACAGGTCGGAGCCGATGCCGACGATCACGCCGCCGCCTCCGCGCGGGCCGCGTCCATCGCCGCCCGCATCGCCGCCACCGCCGGCCCGAGGCCGACGAAGACCGCCTCGGCGACGAGGGCGTGGCCGATGTTCAGCTCGCGCACCTGCGGCAGCGCCGCCACCGGCCCGACGCTCTCGAGGGTGAGGCCGTGCCCGGCATGGATCTCGAGCCCGAGGGCGGCCCCGTGCGCCGCCGCGCGGGCGAGCCGGGCGAGTTCGCGGGCCGTCGCCGCCTCGTCCCCGGCGAGGTACGCCTCGCAATACGTCCCCGTGTGCAGCTCGACCACCGGCGCGCCGAGCGCGCGGGCCGCCTCCATGACGTGGACCTCCGGCTCGACGAACAGCGACACCCGGATCCCCGCCCCGGCCAGCCGCGCGATCGCCGGGCGCAGGTGCTCGCGCCCGGTCACGATGTCGAGCCCGCCCTCGGTGGTGCGCTCCTCGCGCTTCTCCGGGACGAGGCAGGCGGCGTGGGGGCGCAGAGCGCAGGCGAGCGCCACCATCTCGCCGGTCGCCGCCATCTCGAAGTTGAGCGGGCGGTCGACCTCGCGGCGCAGCCGCTCCATGTCGGCGTCCCGGATGTGGCGCCGGTCCTCGCGCAGATGGGCAGTGATCCCGTCGGCGCCGGCCCGCACCGCCTCGTGCGCGGCGCGCACCGGATCCGGGTAGGAGCCGCCGCGGGCGTTGCGGAGGGTGGCGACGTGATCGACGTTGACGCCGAGGCGCAGGGAGGACGCGGACATCGGAAGCACTCTGTGAGGCCCGCGCGGTGTAGCGCGCGGAGGTCCGGCGGACCAGCCGGACGTTCTTCCATCCGGGCACCGAATCCCGGTCCGGATGCCGCCCATCCACCGGGAACGGCCGGGAAATCGCCGTCGCGGGCGCCTCTCGCCTGGACACTCCGGCGACGGCACCCCACTGTCCGGCCGCCGCGGCGGGGCCGCCGCGCGCAACCCGACGATCGCTTGGGCGGCCGGTGACCGCCCCGGAGAGGCTCACGATGTCTGTTCGACGGCTCCCCCGCGGCGGCGACGCGCCCGCCCGGCCGCCCCTGCCGGCGCCCCACAACTTCGCCGCCTTCCCGGCGCAGCCTGGCGGCTCGGATGGCGTTGCGGAACCGCCCGCCCGCGGGGCGGTTGGGCGGTGGAAGCGCGTGGCGGAGCAAGCGGAGAGCACGGTCCTGTCCAGGTTGCGAATCGCCCTCGCGGCGGCGGCGCTGACCGCCTCGGTCCCGGCGGCCCTGGCCCAGGCACCGGCCGGCCAGCCGCCGGCGGATGCCGCTCCCAAGGGGCAGGATGCCCCGGCGCCCGCCAAGCCCGCCGAGGAGCCGGCCCAGCCGGCGCTCCCTCGCGCCGACGCGCCGCC
>NZ_SACP01000109.1 GCF_004004555.2 Methylobacterium oryzihabitans | reverse complement strand
AAAGTACTTCAAGAATCTCACGATCTTTTGCATCCAGCTCACGCATTGCAGCACCCGATTAGCTCGCCGTCTTTATGCCGGTCAGAACCGGCATAATGCCTGTTGATCCCGACCGTATGCAGGGTGTCGGTTTCGCTGGTGCATGACAAGCTATTGAAAAAACAATTTGCTCGCTCGGAACGTGATGATATGACAGACCTTTCCCACCCGGCACCTCGGTTTTCGGCAAGCGATGCAGAGGGCCTCGCAAAAGATTTCTTCAATGTCTCTGGCACTGCCACGCCCCTGGACGGGGAGCGTGATCGCAATTACCGGCTGCAGACGGGCCTGGATGCGGGCTGGATACTCAAAATCGTCAATGCCAGCGAGCCCAGGGTAGAAAGCGAGTTTCAAACCGCGCTGCTCGATCACCTGGCCGTGCACGGCGGGCATCTGGGCGTGCCTCACTTGCGGGCCAGCGTGGCTGGCGACTACCTGCCGTCGGTGACCGGTGCCACAGGTGAAAAGCATGCAGTGCGCCT
>NZ_SACP01000108.1 GCF_004004555.2 Methylobacterium oryzihabitans | reverse complement strand
AGTTCGAACGCATTCTGCTGCCGTTCAAGCGCAACCTCGCCGACCTGGGCATCGACCTGAGCATCCGCCGGGTCGACGTTTCCCAGTACATCACCCGCCTGCGTTCACGGGACTACGACATGATCGTCGGCGGCTACCCGCAGTCCAACTCGCCGGGCAACGAGCAGCGCGAATTCTGGTCCAGTGCCGCCGCCGACAACCCCGGCAGCCGCAACTTCATCGGCCTGCGCGACCCGGCCATCGACCAGTTGGTGGAAGAGCTGATCAACGCCGACTCTCGCCAGAGCCTGATCGACCACTGCCGCGCCCTCGACCGCGTGTTGCTATGGGGCTACTACGTGATCCCCAACTGGCACATCAAGACCTGGCGCGTGGCCTACTGGAACCACATCGGCCACCCGAAAGTGTCGCCCAAGTACGACATCGGCATCGACACCTGGTGGATCAAGCCCGGGGTAACCCCGGCGGTGAACGACGCCCCTGCGGACGAGGCCAACTAACATGCTGGCCTATATCCTGCG
>NZ_SACP01000107.1 GCF_004004555.2 Methylobacterium oryzihabitans | reverse complement strand
GGAAGATCAGCGTCGTGTCGATGAGTATCTGCGAGCCCCCCAGCACCAAGTCGAGCGCAGGCCATTCCGGCCGTGGCTGCTCCTTGTGCTGGTGGTGGCCGTGACCATCGGGTTGGGTCTCATCAGCCGCCTGCTGAGTGGACTGGTGCTATGAGCTGCTTCGCGCTCGCCCTCCCCTCGTGCAGTTTGCGGCCGGCCCAAAGGGCCACGAATTCCGTAAACCTTATGAGATATCCCCATGACTCATCGCATCGTGATTGTCGGCGGCGGCGCCGGCGGCCTGGAACTGGCGACCCGCCTGGGTAAAAGCCTGGGCAAGCGCAAGCAGGCCGACATCACCCTGGTCGACGCCAACCTCACGCACATCTGGAAGCCACTGCTGCACGAAGTGGCCGCCGGCTCGCTGAACTCCTCGGAAGACGAACTGAACTACGTGGCCCAGGCCAAGTGGAACCACTTCAACTTCCAGCTGGGGCGCATGAGCGGCCTGGACCGTGAGGGCAAGCAGATTCAACTGGCCGCCACCC
>NZ_SACP01000106.1 GCF_004004555.2 Methylobacterium oryzihabitans | reverse complement strand
GGTGGCGCGCGGTGATGTCGCGGGCGATGGTCAGCATGCAATCGACGCCGCCAATCGGCAGGGGCCTGGCGGACAGCTCGCACAGGCGGATCTGCCCGTCGCTGCGGCGGATGTGGCAGGTGAAATCGCGCACGAAGCCGTCGCGGTTGAGCTGGTCGACCATGCGTTTGCGTTCGTTGAGGTCGACCCAGATACCCAGGTCAAGCGAGGTCTGGTCGATGGTCGGGTTGAGGTCGTAGCCTGTGAGGCGGCAGAAGCCTTCGTTCACCTCGAGCAGCAAACCGTCGCTCTGGCGCGACAGCAGCAGGCCGTCGGGCGAAGCGTGGAAGGCCTTGGCGAATTTCTCTTCCGAGGTTTGCAACTGCCCCTGGGGTTCCTTGAGCTGGCTGATGTCGCGCACCGCCACCACCAGTGCCGGGGTGCCGTCGAGTTCGAAGGTTTCGGCCGAGGTGAGGCCGGTGAACAGTTGGCCATTGCTGCGCCGGAAGCTCATTTCCAGGTTGCGGATACCGCCTTGGTGCAGGCGCTCA
>NZ_SACP01000105.1 GCF_004004555.2 Methylobacterium oryzihabitans | reverse complement strand
AAGATCACCAGCGGGTCGGCCGGGCGTTGGCGGCTTTCTTCCACGCGTTGCCAGCTGGGCCCGAGCAGGGCCAGGACCACCAGCGCCCAGGCCAGGCCCAGTGCTATCCACGGCAGCTTGCTGGTGCTGCCGCTGCCACCGCCCAGCAATACGCCATGGAAGGCGGGCGGCAAGATCATCTGCCAGCGCCCGGCGCGCTTGCGCCTGTGCCACAGCTTGTACAGCAGCCAGCCGAGCAGGGGCACGGCCAGCAACCACAGTGGGCGCAGCCATTGGGGCCACAGATCGATCATCGCCGCCTCCTCAGGCGCAGGCGCTTCAGGCGCTGGCGCCATTCCGGGTGCGGCTGCAGGAACCGCGGCTTGCGCAGCAGCCGTTGTAGCAGGTTGTCGGGCCATTGCACGGCCACCACCAGCAGCACGCTGAGCAGCAGGGCCAGGGCCAGGGGCCAGGCGTAGAGGGCCTGGGCCGTGCGTGCCGGGGTCGGTTGCTGGGCTACCGGCTCCAACTGATCAAGGGCGTCGCCGATGGCGT
>NZ_SACP01000104.1 GCF_004004555.2 Methylobacterium oryzihabitans | reverse complement strand
AGCAGCTGGACACTGTCAACGGCGTCGTGACCCAGGCTGGTCAGGTAGCCGCCATCGGGTTGATCGGTCAGCCCTTTTCATGAAGGCGTTGCGCTGCGGCGACCAGGGCAGGGGCGGCGTTGCTGTTTATCTTGATGCCTTCCTGGCTGCTGTCGTGTTTGAACAGCGCGAGTACTTCCAGTTCAGCGATCAGATCGGGGGTAAAAGACATGGCGACTCCTGACTTCCAGACAAGGATGGCGGCACCGCTTACGGTGCCTGACCTTCGAGTGTAGTCGGGGTATTCGTCCTCGCCTTGATCCATCTCAGGCGGCAGCTCCGGCAGCGCCCGCAACGCGTTCTCGTACCACTCGCCGTTGAACGCGCGGTCTTCCACCAGCATGTTGTCGATTTCAAAGGCCAGCACATGGGCCATCAGGTTGAGGATGTCCTCGCGCTCGTAACCGACCAGGGTCAGCTTGTTGAAGGTGGCCTTGGCCGCAGGCGGTTCGCCGCTTTCAATCTGGTTTTCGATGGCCTGGGTCAGTGTCGCCTCGGCGAAG
>NZ_SACP01000103.1 GCF_004004555.2 Methylobacterium oryzihabitans | reverse complement strand
GCAAGGCCGGCGAATGGGTGCCCAACCGCCACGGCGGGCGCGAGAACCTGGAGGCCATCGACTTCATCCGCCACCTCAACGGCGTGGCTGCCCACGAGGCCCCCGGTGCATTGATCATCGCCGAGGAGTCCACCGCCTGGCCCGGCGTCAGCCAGCCGACCCAGCAGGGCGGCCTGGGCTTTGCCTACAAGTGGAACATGGGCTGGATGCACGACACCCTGCATTACATCCAGAATGACCCGGTGCATCGCAACCACCACCATAACGAGATGAGCTTCGGGCTGATCTACGCCTATTCCGAACACTTCATCCTGCCCATCTCCCACGACGAAGTGGTGCACGGCAAGCACTCGCTGATCGACAAGATGCCCGGCGACCGCTGGCAGAAATTCGCCAACCTGCTGCACTACCCCGAGCACCAAGGCGTGCAGCGCCTGGTGGGCGACCTCAACCGCCTGTACCGCGAAGAGCCGGCGCTGCACGAGCAGGATTGCCAGCCGCAGGGCTTCCAGTGGCTGATCGGTGACGACGCGCAAAACAGCGTCTA
>NZ_SACP01000102.1 GCF_004004555.2 Methylobacterium oryzihabitans | reverse complement strand
GGCGTGATGCCTTTACCGCCGTGCACCCGCAAGCCGCTCGGGCATTCGTCGAGGGCGAACGGCCAGGCAAGCTGATGGCGGATATCTACGAGCTGGCGCGCATTCGTCTGGCTGCCCGTGGCGTAACTGCCGTGTATGGCGGCGGCTTGTGCACGGTAAGTGATGCTCGGTTCTTCTCCTATCGCCGTACCCCGCAGGGTGGGCGGTTTGCATCACTGGTGTGGCTGCAACCCCGCTAGCCTGTACTGGCCTCTTCGCTGGCTCGCCCGCTCCCACAAGGCATCCACCCCTTTTGAAACTGTTGGTGTACCTGTGGGAGCGGGCATGCCCGCGAAGGGGCCAATACAGCTTCAGTCAGCTTCGGCAGCTGTTTCTTTGTGCAGGGCCTGTACCTCGGCCCCGCGCCAGCGCCGGACCGACTTCTGGAAGAACTGGCTATTGGGCACCTGCACCAGCGCCCCGCCCGCTTCGGGCATTTCCAGCAGGGTGGTAAACAGCAGGTTGATCGCGATCACCCGGCCTTTCACGCCCGGCTTGTCCAGGGTATCGACC
>NZ_SACP01000101.1 GCF_004004555.2 Methylobacterium oryzihabitans | reverse complement strand
CGGCCAAGCCCAAGGCAGCCGCTGAGCCCAAGGCGCCTGCCGAGCCCAAGGTAGCTGCCCTGCCGGGGGGCAAACCCGCTGCGGCGAAAAAGCCTCGGGCGGTGAAAAAGCCTACTGCCGGGTAAGCCTGTCCCGGCCACTTCGCGGGTAGACCCGCTCCCACAGGGTCATCACAGGTGCTCAAAGCAGTGCAGTACCTGTGGGAGCGGGCATGCCCGCGAAGAGGCCGGTGCAGGCTAGCCAATCACTTCAAAGCCCCTCGAGCTCGGCCATCAGGTCACTGAGCCGGTCGACCTTGTCGTCATCCAGCGCACTGCCCTGCAACCCCAGCACATACTCGGCCAGCTCCTCCACCGTGCTGCACTCGAACATCGCCCGCAGCGGCACGTTCAGCTGCAGCTGCTTCTGCACCCGCGAGGCGATCTGCGTGGCCAGCAGCGAATGCCCGCCCAGCTCGAAGAAGTTGTCGTGCACCCCCACTCGCTCGGCCTTCAGCACATCGGCCCAGATACAGGCCAACACTTCCTCCAGCTCATTGCGCGGCGCCTGATAGGCCT
>NZ_SACP01000100.1 GCF_004004555.2 Methylobacterium oryzihabitans | reverse complement strand
ACGCCCGGCAGCCTGGTCGACATTGTCGATCAAGCCCATGCGCACGGCGCCATAAGCACGAATGGTCTCGAAACGCAGCAGCGCCTGCGGGTCGCCGGTGATAGCGTCCTGCAGATCGGTACCGGTGTAGCCGATATCCGCCGCGTTTACGAAGATGGTCGGAATGCCAGCGTTGATCAGGGTCGCCTTGAAGGTGCCGACACCCGGCACCTCCAGGTCATCGACCAGGCTGCCAGTGGGGAACATCGCACCGCCGTCGTCACCGTCGTCGGCCGCCGGGTCGAGGAACTCCAGTTGCACCTCGGCCGCCGGGAAGGTCACCCCGTCCAGCTCGAAGTCGCCGGTTTCCTGCACTTCACCTTCAGTGATCGGGACATGGGCGATGATGGTCTTGCCGATATTGGCCTGCCAGATGCGCACCGTGGCGATGCCGTTGCGCGGAATGCGCGCCGGGTCGACCAGGCCACTGCTGATGGCGAACGAACCGACCGCAGCAGACAGGTTGCCGCAGTTGCCGCTCCAGTCGACGAACGCCTTGTCGATGCTGACCTGGCCGAACAGGTAGTCGAC